>NZ_CP018016.1:0-1454409 GCF_000280495.2 Kosakonia radicincitans DSM 16656 | reverse complement strand
CTCAATAACGCCCCTTTCTGGCGCTGTTTTGATGATGGCAGCGCGGCGTTTTGCACGGCCGAATACGGCGACACAATCAGCGACAGCTCGCTGCACGTGGTGCTGCTGGAAGGCAGCGATGTGGCAGAACTGCGCTTTGTGCGCACCGACGGCGGCACTTTCAGCCCGCAAGAGAATGCGCTGTTTGCCTGGCTGACGCGGCTGGCGACGCAGGCGCTGGAGGAGATGCTGGCGAGCGAAAAACTCCGCCAGTCAGTCACGGCGTTGCGCGAAGAGCGCGATCACCACCGGGTGCTGGTGGACATCACTAACTCGGTGCTGTCGCATCTCGATCTTGACGATCTGGTGGCGGATGTTTCGCAGGAGATCCACCGCTTTTTCGGCATCGATAATATTCGCATGGTGCTGCGCGATACGCTGCATTCACACCAGCTTAACTGCCATGTCACCCATTTTCCCAGTTGCCCGCCGGAAACAGAGCGATTCCCGCTACGCAGTGAAAGCCCGGTTTTGCTGGCCGCGCTGAACGAACATCGCGGCGCGCTGCTCCAGCAGGATCAGGATGCGGCGCTGTGGCACAGCGATGCGGTGCTCAGCCAGTTGGCGCTGCAGGGGCTGAACACGGTGTTTATTTTGCCGCTGGCCTACAGCCACCAGTCCACGGGCGTGCTGCTACTGGCGCACCATGAGGCATCCGTTTTCACTGAACAAAATTGTCGATTGCTACAGCAGATCGCCGACAGAATTGGTATCGCCGTCGATAATGCCGACGCGTACCGCAAAGTTATCCATCTGAAAGAGAATCTGAACAGCGAAAACCGCCAGCTCAACGAGCAGATCGCCTCCAGCCAGAGTTTCGGCGACATTATTTACCAGAGCGAGGCGATGCGCGACGTGCTCCAGCAGGTCAATATTGTCGCCCTGAGCGACAGCACGGTGCTGATCCTCGGCGAAACCGGCACCGGGAAAGAGATCATCGCCCGCGCGCTGCATCAGATGAGCCCGCGTAAAGATAAACCGCTGGTGAAAATCAACTGTGCCGCGATCCCCTCCAGCCTGCTGGAAAGCGAACTGTTTGGTCACGATAAAGGTGCCTTTACCGGCGCGATTAACACGCACCGCGGACGCTTTGAAATGGCCGATGAGGGTACGCTGTTCCTCGATGAGATCGGCGATATGCCGCTTGAACTGCAACCCAAGCTGCTGCGCGTATTGCAGGAGCGCGAGATCGAACGCATCGGCGGCAACCGGACCATCCCGGTGAATGTGCGGGTGATTGCCGCCACCAACCGCGATCTGCGCCAGATGGTGATCGACCGCGAGTTTCGCAACGATCTCTTTTATCGCCTGAATGTCTTCCCGCTAGTGCTGCCGCCGCTGCGCGAGCGCCCGGATGACATTCCGCTGCTGGCACGCTATTTCACGCAAAAACTGGCGCGTCGCCTGAACCGCACCATTGATACCATCCCGGCAGAGACTCTCCGCCAGTTGATGCGCTACGAATGGCCCGGCAACGTGCGTGAACTGGAGAACGTGATTGAACGTGCGGTATTGCTTTCACGCGATAACACACTGAATCTGCACCTCAATGCGCAGCCAGTCAGTATGGTGCAGCCGGTGGTTCACGATCCTTTTCCCTTCCCGCTGCCGAAAGTGGCGGAGATGATGCACCCCGAACCGCCGGAAAATGACGAAGAGGAACGGGCACGCATTATTCAGGTACTGCGCGAAACCAACGGCATTGTCGCTGGCCCTCGCGGTGCGGCTGCGCGGCTTGGTATGAAGCGCACCACGTTGTTATCACGCATGCAGCGCCTCGGTATTGCGGTACGCGAAGTGCTGTGATCATTTTTGTGAACGGGTTGACACTTTCCCGCTGATTCTCCTGCCCCGGCTGGTACGGGCTATGCATATGACGGCGAGTGGCCTGAAGCCACGCCTTCATTGACATTGCATCAGGAGAATCAAATGGATACCGGCAACGCGTTTGACCTGCGACTTCCTGCGGAAATGGCAAAAGTCGCCGAACAGTCAGGTTTGTATAAAGTCAGCAAGAAGAAAGAGTTGTCGTTCTTTCTCGCGGTAACGGCGGGCGTATTTATCTCGATTGCTTTTGTCTTTTATATCACCGTCACCAGCGGGCCTGCGCCTGCCACCGCGCTGGCAAAACTGGCGGGCGGCGTCTGTTTCTCGCTGGGGCTTATTCTGGTGGTGGTGTGCGGCGCGGATCTCTTTACCTCAACCGTACTGACGGTGATGGCGAAAGCCAGCGGCCTGATAAGCTGGCGGCAACTGATCGGCAACTGGGTCATTGTTTATCTCGGCAATCTGGTCGGTGCGCTGTTTTTTGTCGCGCTGATTTGGTTTGCCGGGCAGACGATGAGCAGCAACGGCCTGTGGGGGCTGAACGTGCTGCAAACCGCCGATCATAAAATGCATCACACCTTTATTGAGGCGGTGTGCCTCGGGACGCTGTGTAATCTGATGGTCTGCCTGGCGGTGTGGATCAGTTATTCCGGCCATACGCTGACGGACAAAATTATGGCGATGCTGCTGCCGATCGGCATGTTTGTCGCCAGCGGTTTTGAACACAGCATTGCCAATATGTTTCTGCTGCCGCTGGCGGTCATTATCCGCGATTTTGCCCCGGCAAGTTTCTGGGCGACGGTGCACAGTTCGCCGGATAACTTCCCGGCGTTAACCTTCGGCAGGGTAATTACGGATAACCTGATTCCGGTCACGATTGGCAATATCATTGGCGGCGGAGTGTTAGTCGGCGTGACGTACTGGATTATCTATCTGCGTAATGACCATGCCGGACATTAAGCCCGATGCCGGGCGGCAATGCGTGCGCCGCCCGGTGGCGCTACTCTTCGATGGCAGGCGAATCCGGCCAGGCGTGGATCACCGCCTGAATCAGCGTGGCGAGCGGAATGGCAAAGAAAACGCCCCAAAAACCCCAGAGCCCACCGAAAATGATCACCGACAGAATGATCACCAACGGATGCAGGTTTACCGCTTCGGAGAACAGCACCGGCACCAGCAAATTGCCATCCAGCGCCTGAATAATCAGATACACCGCAAAGCAGCTCCAGAACTCAGTGCCGAGGCCAAACTGGAACAGCGCCACGCCGACCACCGGAATGGTGACCACAAAAGCGCCGATGTAAGGGATCAACACCGAGAAACCGACCAGCACCGCCAGCAGCAGCGAATAGTTAAGGCCAAACAGAATGAAACCAATCCAGGTGGCGATGCCGACGACAATCATCTCCAGCACTTTGCCGCGAATATAGTTGGTGATCTGCTGGTTCATCTCTTTCCACACCTGTCCCGCCAGCCCGCGATTGCGCGGCAAGACGCGGCGCACGGCGTTAAGCATCTGCTCTTTGTCTTTGACAAGAAAAAAGACCATCAGCGGCACCAGCACCAGATAGACCGCCAGCGTCAACAGCCCGACCAGCGAAGCGAGGGAGTATTTCACCACCGAATCGCCCATTGTCAGCATGCGCGAGCGCATATTTTCCGCCATCGCATCAATGATGCCCGCATCCATTAGCGCCGGATAACGGCGCGGCAGCGTGGCGGCGAAATCAGAGAGTTTGCTCAACATGCCGGGCATGTCGCGGATCAGGTAAATCCCCTGCTGCCAGACTACCGGCATCACCACAAAGGCCATCACCAGCAGAATGCCGACAAACAGCACCAGCACAATCGACGCCGCCCAGTTGCGCGAACAGCCGATTCTTTCCAGACGAACGGTTGGCCACTCCAGCAGGTAAGCGATAACCAGCGCCACCAGCAGCGGCGCAAGCAGGCCGCTAAAGAAGAAGAGGATACAGAATCCGGCAAGCAGAATGACCAGCAGCGCAATCGCCTCCGGGTCGCTGAAGCGACGGCGATACCACTGCATCAACATTTCAAGCATAACGTTCCTTCATAAGCCTTGTGGGCTGAGGAGTAAGAAGTGGAATTGTATCGAAATGTCACAAAAAAGACTTCGCTTTTCGTACGCTTTACGAGAAACATAACATGCGGTCGTTCGGGATGTTTTTTCGCGGCGAAGACCGCTAAACTTGCCAGGCGTTTACCGGAACGAAGCAAGAAAAATCCGGTCATACAGGTGTTTCCAAACAAACAGGTGAGGTTATGTTCAGGCAGTTGAAACGAACGCTGGTCGCAACCCTTATCGCTACAGTGGCGGCAGGTACGGTTATTCCGGCATGGGCCGATTCGGCAGACAACCTGCCAGATATGGGCACGTCCGCCGGCAGTACGCTCTCCATTGGACAGGAGATGCAGATGGGCGACTACTATGTGCGCCAGCTACGCGGCAGCGCGCCGCTGATTAACGATCCACTGCTGGTGCAGTACATTAATGCACTGGGCATGCGGCTGGTGGCGCATGCTGACTCCGTAAAAACCCCGTTTCACTTCTACCTCGTCAATAACGACGAAATCAACGCCTTCGCCTTTTTCGGCGGCAATGTCGTGTTGCACTCTGCGCTTTTCCGTTACACGGACAACGAGAGCCAGCTCGCCTCGGTGATGGCGCACGAAATTTCCCACGTCACGCAGCGCCACCTGGCGCGCGCGATGGAAGATCAAAAACGCAGCGCCCCGCTCACCTGGGCCGGCGCGCTGGGTTCAATCCTGTTAGCGATGGCCAGCCCGCAAGCGGGGATGGCGGCGCTTACCGGGACGCTGGCGGGCACGCAACAGGGCCTGATCAGCTTTACCCAGCAGAACGAACAGGAAGCGGATCGTATCGGCATCCAGGTGCTGCAGCGTTCCGGTTTCGACCCGCAGGCAATGCCGACATTCCTCGAAAAACTGCTCGATCAGTCACGCTATTCAACCCGTCCGCCGGAAATTCTGCTGACGCACCCCCTGCCGGAAAGCCGCCTTGCCGATGCGCGTAACCGCGCTAACCAGATGCGTCCGGTGGTGGTTCAGTCTTCGGAAGCGTTCTACATGGCCAAAGTCAGAGCGCTCGGCATGTATAACTCCGGGCGTAACCAACTGACCGATGACTTGCTGGATGGCTGGTCGAAAGGCAATGTGCGCGAGCAGCGCGCCGCGCAATATGGCCGCGCCCTGCAGGCAATGGAAGCGAAAAAATTCCCTGAGGCGGCGAAAGCGTTGCAACCGTTGCTGAGCGCCGATCCGAATAACGCCTGGTATCTCGATCTGGCGACCGATATCGATTTGGGGCAGAACAAAAGCGCCGATGCGATTAAGCGCCTGAACGCCGCCAGCGAGCTGAAAACCAACCCGGTGTTGCAGCTCAACCTGGCGAACGCCTACCTGGAAGGCGGGCAACCGGCGGAAACGGCGCGAATCCTCAACCGTTACACCTTTACCTATAAAGATGATGTGAATGGCTGGGATCTGCTGGCGCAGGCGGAAGCCGCGCTCGGCAATCGCGACCAGGAACTGGCCGCCCGCGCGGAAAGCCTGGCGCTGGTGGGCAAACTGGATCAAGCCATCACATTATTGAGCAGCGCCAGTTCGCAGGTGAAACTCGGCAGCCTGCAACAGGCACGTTATGATGCGCGTATTGATCAGCTGCGCCAGTTGCAGCAGCGCTTCAAACCGTATCAGAAGATGTAACAAGGAGAAGAGATGTCAGACGCGGTGCAAATCTACCATAACCCTCGCTGCTCAAAGAGCCGTGAAACCCTGAACCTGCTGAAAGAGAACGGCGTCGAGCCGCAGGTGGTGCTCTATCTGGAGACGCCGCCGGATGCGGCGACCATCAAACAACTGCTGCAGATGCTCAGCATGTCCAGCGCACGGGAACTGATGCGCACGAAAGAGGATCTGTATAAGTCCCTGAACCTTGGTGATAACACATTATCCGAACAGGAATTGGTGCAGGCGCTGGTGGATAACCCGAAGCTGATTGAGCGCCCGATTGTGGTGGCAAACGGTAAAGCGCGTATCGGCCGTCCGCCGGAGCAGGTTTTAGACATTATCGGTTAAATTTGATTGCCCGGTGGCGCTACGCTTACCGGGCCTGCAAACCGTGCAGGCCGGATAAGACGTAACCGCCATCCGGCCATGATTTATAACTTGAGAATATCTTTCACAAACGGGATGGTCAGCTTGCGCTGGGCGGTGATGGAAGCGCGATCCAGCACATCGAGAGTATCGAACAGCGTACGCATTTCTCTGTCCAGCCGTTTGAGCAGAAAACGGCCCACATCTTCCGGCAACTCAAAACCACGAATGCGCGCACGCAGCTGCAGCGCCTGTAGCTTGTCTTCATCGGAGAGCGGTTGCAGCTTGTAGATCTGCCCCCAGTCCAGCCGCGAAGCCAGATCCGGCAGCCCAAGATTCAACTGGCGCGGCGGACGATCGCCGGTGATCAGCAGACGGGTTTTGCCCTGTTCAAGAATTCGGTTATAGAGGTTGAAGATCGCCATTTCCCACGGCTCGTCACCGGCAATGCATTCGATATTATCGATACACACCAGCGAGAGTTGATCCATACCCTCCAGCACTTCCGGTACGAACCAGGTGCGTTTATCCAGCGGCACATAGCCAACGGCATCGCCGCGCCTGGAGAGCTCCGCACAGGCGGCGTGCAGCAAATGGCTACGCCCGGCGCCTTCACGCGACCAGAAATAGATGTATCCGCTGTGTGCCTGGCGCAGAACGTTTTGCAACGCCGCCAGTAAAGAGGGGTTATCACCCGGCCAGAAACTCGCGAAGGTTTCATCGTCGGGTAAATATAATGGCAAAGAGAGCTGTGCCGGTGTGTTCAGAGGGACCTCAACAGGGCTTACAAAAAACGCAGCGAGTTTACCATAAAACATGGCAAAGTTTGAACCGGGCGCGAAACCCGGCTCAAACAGCAGGCATTAACCCTTCGCGGCGTCGTTGTCCTGCGCGTCCAGCACCACTTCTTCCGGGCGCAGTACGCTAATCAGTTTGAAGATCAGGCTCAGACAAACGCCAACAATGGTCGCCAGCGCCATGCCCTTCAGTTCCGCCGCGCCAATGTGCACTTTCGCGCCGCTGACGCCGATGATCAGAATGACGGAAGTGAGGATCAGGTTCTGCGCTTTGCTGTAATCGACTTTCGATTCAATCAATACGCGAATACCGGATGCGCCAATCACGCCGTACAGCAGCAGCGATACACCACCCATGACCGGAACCGGGATGATCTGGATCGCCGCCGCCAGTTTGCCGACGCAGGAGAGCAGGATCGCGATAACAGCCGCGCCGCCGATAACCCAGGTGCTGTAAACGCGGGTGATGGCCATTACACCGATGTTCTCACCGTAAGTGGTATTCGGCGTGGAGCCAAAGCAGCCGGAAATGATCGTCGAGAAACCGTTAGCAAACATCGAACGATGCAGGCCCGGATCGCGAATCAGATCTTTTTTGATGATATTCGCCGTCACCACCAGATGCCCCACGTGCTCGGCAATCACCACCAGCGCCGCAGGCAGAATGGTGAAAATGGCAAACCACTCGAAACGCGGCGTATAGAATGTCGGCAGCGCAAACCAGTGCGCCTGCGCGATCGGCGTGGTATCGACAACGCCCATGACGAAGGAGAGCGCGTAGCCCGCCAGCACACCAATGAGGATCGGGATAATCGCCATAAAGCCACGGAACAGCACGGAACCAAACACCGTTACGCCCAGCGTGACCATCGAAATGATCACCGTTTTGCTATCCGCGCTTTGGCCTTCAGCCGGCAACAGACCGGCCATATTCGCCGCCACACCCGCCAGTTCCAGGCCGATAACCGCCACGATAGCGCCCATTGCCGCAGGCGGGAACATCACATCCAGCCAGCCGGTACCGGCTTTCTTAACGATAAAGGAGACGATGCAGAACAAGACGCCGCACATAATGAAACCGCCCAGCGCCACTTCATAACCGAGCGGCAACAGCAGCAGCACCGGCGAGATAAACGCAAAGCTGGAACCGAGGTAAGCCGGGATTTTCCCCTTACAGATGAAGAGATAAAGCAGCGTCCCGATACCATTGAACAGCAGCACGGTGGCCGGGTTAATGTGAAACAGGATTGGCACCAGCACGGTCGCGCCAAACATGGCGAACAGGTGCTGCAAACTAAGCGGGATCGTCTGCAAAAGCGGCGGTCTTTCACTCACCCCGATAGCACGGCGCGTCATAATGTTTTTCCTCTGAGTGTTGTTGTTTATCTCCCCGTCCTTTGCGGCGGGCAGTTTATGAATCCAAAAAAAAGCCGACTATCAAAGTCGGCTTTCGATTTGTCATGCGTTACTTCGTACCAAAGATTTTGTCACCGGCATCGCCGAGGCCCGGAATAATGTAGCCGTGCTCATTGAGGCCCTTGTCGATCGCCGCGGTATACAGCTCAACGTCCGGGTGCGCTTTCTCCAGCGCCGCCAGACCTTCCGGCGCGGCAACCAGCACCAGAACTTTGATGCTGTGACAGCCTGCGTTTTTCAGCAGATCGATGGTGGCAATCATTGAACCACCGGTCGCCAGCATCGGGTCAACCACCAGCGCCATACGCTCGTCGATGTTGGACACCAGTTTCTGGAAGTACGGTACCGGCTCCAGCGTTTCTTCATTACGGTAGATACCGACCACGCTGATGCGCGCGCTCGGCACGTGCTCCAGCACGCCTTCCATCATGCCCAGACCGGCACGCAGAATCGGCACCACGGTAATTTTTTTACCTTTGATCTGCTCAACCTCCACCGGGCCGTTCCAGCCTTCGATGGTGACTTTTTCGGTTTCGAGGTCAGCCGTCGCTTCATACGTCAGCAGGCTGCCCACTTCTGAGGCGAGTTCACGAAAGCGTTTGGTGCTGATATCGTTTTCACGCATCAACCCAAGCTTGTGTTTGACGAGTGGGTGTTTAACTTCCACGACCTTCATACTCTTCTCCTTTCCCCTGACAGGTGGCAGCCACAAAAAAAATCGCCGGATTATACCGCTTTTTTTCCGTTGCGCTACAGATAGCCGCTTGATCGCGATCAATCAGGCTGGAAAATAGTATATCGGAACTTATAAGGTACGCCCGGCAATAATAGGCTCGCAAACGTTTGCCTGGGCTGCTAGAATTGCGCCGAATTTTATTTCTACCGCAAGAAAACGCGTGGGGACTGAAGCAGTGACCGATAAAACCTCTCTCAGCTATAAAGATGCCGGTGTTGATATTGATGCAGGCAATGCTCTGGTTGACCGAATCAAAGGCGTGGTGAAGAAGACCCGCCGTCCGGAAGTGATGGGCGGTCTGGGCGGCTTCGGCGCGCTGTGCGCTCTGCCGCAAAAATATCGTGAACCGGTACTGGTTTCCGGCACTGATGGCGTTGGCACCAAGCTGCGTCTGGCAATGGATCTGAAACGTCATGACACCATCGGTATCGACCTGGTCGCCATGTGTGTAAACGACCTGGTGGTACAGGGCGCTGAGCCACTGTTCTTCCTCGACTATTACGCCACCGGCAAGCTGGACGTGGATACCGCCGCCAGCGTGATCAATGGCATCGCCGAAGGTTGCCTGCAATCCGGTTGTGCGCTGGTTGGCGGCGAAACCGCAGAGATGCCGGGCATGTATCACGGTGAAGATTACGACGTGGCCGGTTTCTGCGTGGGCGTGGTAGAGAAAGCAGAAATTATTGACGGCTCCAAAGTGGCCGACGGCGACGTGCTGGTGGCGCTGGCTTCCAGCGGTCCGCACTCCAACGGTTACTCGCTGGTGCGTAAAGTGATAGAAGTAAGCGGCTGCGATCCGCTGACCACCCAACTGGAAGGCAAACCGCTGGCCGATCACCTGCT
The DNA here is from genome assembly GCF_000280495.2 of Kosakonia radicincitans DSM 16656. NCBI lineage: Bacteria > Pseudomonadati > Pseudomonadota > Gammaproteobacteria > Enterobacterales > Enterobacteriaceae > Kosakonia > Kosakonia radicincitans. Next base: position 1,444,614 of record NZ_CP018016.1, on the reverse strand, counting down.
GGAACCGACGCGTATTTACGTGAAATCGGTGCTGGAGCTGATTGAAAACGTTGATGTACATGCTATCGCTCACCTGACGGGCGGCGGTTTCTGGGAAAATATCCCGCGCGTGCTGCCAGATAACACCCAGGCAGTTATCGACGAATCCTCCTGGCAGTGGCCGGCGGTCTTCAACTGGCTGCAAAGCGCCGGTAACGTCAGCCGTCATGAAATGTACCGCACCTTCAACTGTGGCGTCGGTATGGTTATCGCGCTGCCTGCCGCGGAAGCGGATAAAGCCATCGCCCTGCTCAATGCCAAAGGTGAAAACGCGTGGAAAATCGGTATTATCAAAGCATCCGATTCCAGTGAGCGTGTGGTCATTGAATGAAAAACATTGTGGTGCTGATTTCCGGTAACGGAAGCAATTTGCAGGCGATTATCGACGCCTGCAAACAGAAGAAAATCAACGGCACCCTGCGGGCAGTATTCAGTAACAAGGCCGACGCGTTCGGCCTTGAACGTGCGCGGGAAGCGGCAATTCCTGCGCATGCCCTTCTTGCCTCGCAGTTTGCCAGCCGCGATGCCTTCGATCGTGAACTGATGCATGAAATTGACGCCTACGCGCCGGATGTGGTGGTGCTGGCAGGTTACATGCGCATCCTCAGCCCGGCATTTGTTGCCCATTACGCCGGACGTCTGCTGAATATTCACCCTTCACTGCTGCCGAAATACCCAGGCCTGAACACGCACCGCCAGGTGCTGGAAAATGGCGATGAAGTACACGGCACCAGCGTGCATTTTGTGACGGAAGAGCTGGATGGCGGCCCGGTCATTTTGCAGGCCAAAGTCCCGGTGTTTGACGGCGACACGGAAGAAGAGATCACCGACCGCGTACAAGCGCAGGAACACGCGATTTATCCGCTGGTGGTGAGCTGGTTCGTTGATGGCCGCCTGAAGATGGAGAATAACAGCGCGTGGCTCGATGGCGTCTGTCTGCCTCCTGAAGGCTATGCGGCCGACGAATAATCGTCCCCCTTTATTGTTCTGCTGCCGGATGGCGCGATGCTTATCCGGCCTACGCTGTTTTCCTGGGCCGATATCAGGCCGGATAAGCCGAAGCCGCCATCCGGCGTCAAACGCGCCCAATGTATTCTTATCCCCGCAGTATTTTCATCACCTTAAGTCAGAAAAAAGATTACTGTCATACTTTTTTGGCACAGTTGGACATCTTAGGGCTAAGCTCGCCATAATAAGTTGTGTTATACGAAGGAACGCCAGCAACGTTCACCTGTCAGTCGCGGACACCGTAAGAGTGAGAAGATATTGCTGTGTCCCGAGTAAGAACCGGAGTGTAAACAGGAATGGGTCAGGAAAAGTTATATCTCGAAAAAGAACTAAGCTGGTTGTGCTTCAACGAACGTGTTCTCCAGGAAGCGGCAGACAAAAGTAACCCGCTAATCGAGCGCATGCGTTTTTTGGGAATCTATTCCAATAACCTCGATGAATTTTATAAGGTGCGTTTTGCCGAACTGAAACGCCGGTTGATCATCAGCGAAGAGCAAGGCACCACTACCAACTCACGTCATCTGCTGGGCAAAATTCAATCCCGCGTGCTGAAGGCCGACCAGGAATTCGACAGCCTGTACAACGACCTGCTGCTGGAGATGGCACGCAACCAAATCTTCCTGATCAACGAACGGCAACTGTCGCAAAACCAGCAAAGCTGGCTGCGCAACTACTTCAAGCAGTATCTGCGCCAGCACATTACGCCGACGTTGATAAACCGTGAAACCAACCTGGTGCGGTTCTTAAAAGATGATTACACCTATCTGGCGGTCGAGATCATTCGCGGCAACGATATCCGTTACGCCCTGCTGGAGATCCCGTCGGACAAAGTACCGCGTTTCGTGAATCTGCCGCCGGAAACGCCACGTCGCCGCAAACCGATGATCCTGCTGGACAACATTCTGCGCTACTGCCTTGATGACATCTTTAAAGGCTTCTTCGATTACGATTCGCTGAATGCCTACTCGATGAAGATGACCCGTGATGCCGAATACGATCTGGTGCACGAGATGGAATCGAGCCTGATGGAGCTGATGTCGTCGAGCCTGAAACAGCGTCTGACCGCCGAACCGGTACGCTTTGTTTACCAGCGCGATATGCCCGACGCAATGGTGGCAATGCTGAGTGAGAAGCTGACCATCTCCCGTTATGACTCCATTATCCCCGGCGGGCGTTACCACAACTTTAAAGACTTTATTGGCTTCCCGAATGTCGGCAAAGCCAACCTCGTCAACAAACCGATGCCGCGTCTGCGCCATCTCTGGTTTGACAAATTCCGCAACGGTTTCGATGCCGTTCGCGAACGCGATGTACTGCTCTATTACCCCTACCACACCTTCGAGCACGTGCTGGAGCTGCTGCGCCAGGCGTCTTTCGACCCGAGCGTGCTGGCGATTAAAATCAATATCTATCGCGTGGCGAAAGACTCACGCATTATTGATTCGATGATCCATGCGGCGCACAACGGCAAAAAAGTGACCGTGGTGGTGGAGTTGCAGGCGCGTTTCGATGAAGAAGCCAACATCCACTGGGCGAAACGGCTGACGGAAGCGGGCGTGCAGGTGATCTTCTCGGCACCAGGTTTAAAAATTCACGCCAAGCTGTTCCTCATCTCCCGCATGGAAGGTGAAGAAGTGGTGCGCTACGCGCATATCGGTACCGGGAACTTTAACGAGAAAACTGCACGTCTATATACCGACTACTCGCTGATTACGGCCGATGCGCGCATTACCAATGAAGTGCGCCGGGTGTTTAACTTTATTGAGAACCCGTATCGCCCGGTGAATTTCGATTACCTGCTGGTGTCGCCGCAAAACTCGCGCCGCCTGCTGTATGACATGATCGATGCCGAGATCGCCAACGCGCAGAATGGACAGCCTTCCGGCATTACGCTGAAGCTGAACAACCTGGTGGACAAAGGGCTGGTGGATCGCCTCTATACCGCTTCCAGCTCCGGCGTGCCGGTGAATCTGCTGGTGCGCGGTATGTGTTCGTTGATCCCGGAGCTTGAAGGCATCAGCGAAAATATTCGCGTGATTAGCATCGTTGACCGTTATCTTGAGCACGATCGCATCTATATTTTTGAGAACGGCGGCGATAAGCGAGTCTGGCTCTCTTCCGCTGACTGGATGACCCGTAATATTGATTACCGTATCGAAGTGGCAGCACCGCTGCTCGATCCACGGCTTAAACAGCGCGTTCTGGATATCATTGACATTCTGTTCAGTGATACGGTAAAAGCCCGGTACATTGATAAAGAACTGAGCAATCGCTACGTGCCGCGCGGCAATCGTCGCAAAGTACGCGCACAGCTGGCGATTTACGATTACATCAAATCACTCGAGCAGCCCGATTAATCTATGCCGATACAAGAAAAGATGCCCCGCCCGGAGGAGTTCGCCGCGGTCGACCTGGGTTCCAACAGTTTCCATATGGTGATTGCACGCGTGGTGGACGGGGCGATGCAAATCATCGGCCGCCTGAAGCAACGTGTGCATCTGGCAGATGGTCTGGACAGCAATAACATGCTGAGCGAAGAGGCAATGGAGCGCGGGCTGGCCTGCCTGTCGCTGTTTGCCGAGCGCCTGCAAGGGTTCGATCCCTCCAGCGTCTGCATCGTAGGCACGCACACGTTACGCCAGGCGCTGAACGCCACGGAGTTTCTCAAACGTGCCGAAAAAGTGATCCCCTACCCTATTGAAATCATTCCGGGCAACGAAGAAGCGCGACTGATTTTTATGGGCGTGGAACATACGCAGCCGGAGAAAGGTCGCAAGCTGGTGATTGATATCGGCGGCGGTTCGACGGAGCTGGTTATTGGCGAAGATTTCGAACCGAAGCTGGTAGAAAGCCGTCGCATGGGCTGCGTCAGCTTTGCGCAGATGTACTTTCCCGGCGGCACCATCAATGGTGAAAACTTCCGCCGCGCGCGCATTTCCGCCACGCAAAAGCTGGAATCGCTGGCCTGGCAGTTCCGCATTCAGGGCTGGAATGTGGCGCTGGGCGCGTCCGGCAGTATCAAAGCAGCGAATGAAGTGCTGATCGCCTCAGGCGAGAAGGACGGGTTTATTACTCCGGAGCGCCTGGAAAAACTGGTCGATGAAGTGCTGAAGTATAAAAACTTCAGCGAACTGAGCCTGCCAGGGCTTTCTGAGGAACGTAAAGCGGTGTTCGTGCCGGGCCTCGCCATTCTGTGCGGCGTATTCGATGCGCTGGCGATCCGCGAACTGCGTCTCTCCGACGGCGCGCTGCGTGAGGGCGTGTTGTATGAGATGGAAGGTCGCTTCCGTCATCAGGACATTCGCAGCCGTACGGCGCAAAGCCTTGCCAGCCAGTACAATATTGACCGTGAACAGGCTCGCCGCGTGTTGGAAACCACCACGCAGATGTACGATCAGTGGCAGGCGCAAAATCCCAAGCTCAACAACCCGCAACTGGCGGCGCTGCTGAAGTGGGCAGCGATGCTGCATGAAGTGGGGCTGAACATCAACCACAGCGGCATGCACCGCCATTCGGCCTACATTCTGCAAAACAGCAACCTGCCCGGTTTCAACCAGGAACAGCAGCTGATGATGGCGACCCTGGTGCGCTGTCATCGCAAAGCGATCAAACTCGACGAGTTGCCGCGCTTTACGCTGTTCAAGAAGAAGCAATTTTTGCCGCTGGTTCAGTTACTGCGCCTTGGCGTGTTGCTGAATAATCAGCGTCAGGCGACCACTACGCCGCCAACGCTGTTTCTGAAAACCGATGAGAATCACTGGACGCTGCGCTTCCCGCATGACTGGTTCAGCCAGAACGCACTGGTACTGCTGGATCTGGAAAAAGAGCAGGAATACTGGGAAGCGGTCACCGGCTGGCGGTTAAAAATCGAAGAAGAACAAGCTCCGGAAGTGGCGGCCTGAGCCGCCTTCCACTTACTCTTTGGCCAGCGTATCCAGCGGAGCAGGCTTACCAATCAGATAACCTTGTAGATAATCGATACCCAGCGCGACAGCCGCGCTGCGTATCTCTTCGCTTTCAACATACTCCGCCACGACCTGCATTTTCTTCATCCGCGCCAGATGGCAGATAGATGCCACGATTTGATAGTCCAGGCTGTTTGCGACGATATTACGGATAAAACTGCCGTCTATTTTCAGCATATCGGCGTTCACATCTTTCAACTGGGCGTAGCTGGCATAACCGGTACCAAAATCATCAATGGCAACCCGGCACCCCATTTGTTGTAACTGGGCGAGCGTTTGCCCGGCCTGCTGTATATTCGGCATCATGCTGTTTTCGCTGATTTCAAAAATCAGTTGCCACGCTTCGATAGCGTAATCCCGCAGCAGGGTTTTTACCTCCTGCGCGAACTGCGCACGGCAGACAGAGGCCGGAGAAAGGTTGATCGAGAAACGCTGTGCTGGCAGCGTCTTGCGGTTATGCGCCATAAAGCGCAGCACATTTTCAATCACCCACAAATCAATCCGCGACGACAGACCGAACTCCTGCGCTACCGGTAAAAACTCACTCGGTCGGATACAATGTTGCGGATCCTCGCCCAGGCGCAGCAGAATTTCATAGTAGCTATCGCCGCGCACGCCGGAAATCAACTGCGCCATCAGCAGAAAATGATCCGCTTCCAGCGCCTTTTGCAGGCGATTCATCATCTCGGCTTTGCTTTTCAGACTACGTTGCAGGTTTGCCACGCCCCGGTTCTGCAGGTTTTCCGGCCGGTTGGTAACCAGCGAAATATCGGCCGTGGTGATCATCTCGCCAAGCAGCAGATAAAGATGCTGAACAGGCGAACGGACATAGCAATAGCTGATACCAACGGGTAACTGCACCTGCATCTCGTCCCAGATGAAACGAAACTGTTTGATGTGCGCATCCAGTTCATCAATACGCGTCTGCCAGGCGTGGGTATTCAGGCGAATCACCAGATCGTGGCCCGAAAGCTGGTGAACAGCCTCCCCCTTCTGTAATAACGGCTTTAACCAGTTAGCCAGGTGCTGTTTAAACTGGATGCGAAACATCACGCCATAGCTGCGTCCTAAAAGTTCAAGCGCCGGTATGCGCAGGAAACAGAGCACCGACCATGGGGTATTCGCCAGCTCGCGGCTTAGCGCCCGCAGATTCGGTAAATGCGTCATCGGATCGACCGACGCCAGCCGGCGGGTTCGGTTAAACACCGCTCGCCGCCGACTCGCGATTCCTGCCAGCACGAGGATCATGAATGTGAACGTCAGGTAACGGGAAGAGATGATAGCGATCTGCACATCTCTGGAGGTAAAACAGGACAAACTGCGATAAAAATAGTGGATCGTCAGAATCAGCAGCGGCGACCAGACAAACGACATAAACCGGAAGCCGTAACGCATCGATCCCCACAGCATCACTGGCAGCAGCAGCGAGAGCGTATAGTTGGTGTTAAAGATAATGCTGCAACTGGTGGAAGGCATTAACAGTTGGTACTGCAACCCCAACACCAGAGAGAACCAGACACACAGTTCCAGCCAGGTTACTTTAGGATCAAATTCCATGCGCAGCTGGGAAAACCATGAAAGCGCATAGCGTGGGTGGCGAATAATGCGGATCAATAAATAACTTAATGTAACCCCCGTTACCGCCCCCGCTAACAGCCCCTGCCAGGTGATCAACAGCGACATATCCAGCACCATCCTCGACGACTCGCTCGAGTGCTTGCCGAAGAGATTCAGCCAGTTCCCTAGTTCCAGAAGAAGCAGATATAGCGTTGCAGGGCATAATACGTGCCAGAGAATGCGCTGATAAATCAGCGATGACGTACCATATGTGACCAGATGTCGGCGAGTGACAAATATTCGATAACCGACCCAGCTAAACAGGACAGGAATAAGCTCTTGCACGCTTTTCAGGAGCATACCCAATGGCCCCAAATGCCAGTTATGCCAGATTAACGCAACGATCATGCCTGGCAGCACGGCCCAGCCATAAAACATCATCAGACCGATCAAGAGCGACATTGGCAGGTAATAGAGAATAACGTTCTGCCCGTAAATCGAAGTAAATACATTAGCCAGACTAAATAATGGATAAAAGATAACGGGAAGAACGAACGGCAATGCCCACCATTTATCCTTTAGGGAATTATACTTGTTAATTAATGACATAGACGCTCAAAGACGGTAGCCTGATCCGGGCTGAAATTTAAGCCAGGCATCCAGCCTGGCTTAACAAGACACAAGGGGAAAGCACTCGCAGTAACAGGGTGAAATTTTAGTTCTGCACGGTAAGCGAAAGTTGATATAAATCAAAATAAACGTATCGGCGGGTTTTATTTCCATGTGATTTGTCTGTATTTTTGTTTTTATATTCGCAGCGTAAATATTTAATTTTTCTTATATAATCCCAATATATGTTTTAACGGGCTGCAGGCTTAATTGACCTTCCCCGGAGACTGTGCCTTAATAGCCTTGTCGCCCGTTAATCGGGTATTCCTAAAGGAACCACAGTGAGTCAGGCAACCAGTATGCGAAAACGACATCGATTTGACAGTCGCATGACCCGTATCGTACTTCTCATCAGCTTTGTCTTTTTCTTCGGCCGTTTCGTCTATTCCACCATTGGCGCCTGGTATCATCATCAGGATAAAGTCCAGTCGCAACAAATCAGCCAGACTATCGATCCCACCGCACAACGTTAAGATTTAACCCGTTTTTTGTACACGCTCAGACGCGTGGGTTTGCGCTTGCCCTTTAAAAACTGCAAAAAAATCGCCAGCAAATCGTTTGATATTGCTGACGATAAAAGGACACATTGCGCCTGATGGCGTTTACATCACGCTGTCGGGATCGAAGCTGGCAAGAAACGCATCGGCTTTCTGCGGTTTCGCTTGCAGGTTAAAGCGTTGCAGGATGATATCCGCCGCAGGCCCCGGATTAGGGCTCACATAGACGCCCGGCCCGGATACGCCGGATTCGGTCAGCGCCTTTAACACATGAGCATCGCGTAAAGCATGTCCGACAACCGCGACTTTGCGGCCAGCGAGGCTCTGTTTGATCACCGTAAAGAACGCCTCATTGGCCATCACATCCTGGAGATCCTTCGCCGTCAGCCGCAGGCTTTCCAGTTCGGAGAGGGTTCCGCTGAGCTTAATGATCGAGACTTTGCCCTTTTCCGGTAGCTTCGGATCGGACGGCGTGATCACCACATACGGAATGCTGCTCGTCATGCAGGCGATTTCGAAGAGTGGATCATAGTTGGTGGTGAGGATGGTTTTGAATTTCTTCACTGCCTCAAAATGGGCTCCGGTCGGCCAGACCTTCTGTGGCGTATCCAGTAACGCTTTAACATCCTGCAGCAATGCCTCGCGCCCGCGCTGGCTTTCGTAATACTCCGCCACTTCGTCAAATGAGTAGCGGGTGTAAATGTCGCTGGCCGCAACATCCGGCCAGAGCTGCGCAGCCAGGCTACTGATAATCAGATTCGCTGTCGGATAACCGGCAGATATCGATAGCCCTGCGCCACCGAGAAGCACCCATTTATCATCATCATGCACCGGAAGTGATTCGGCTGATTGCACAGCGGCAGGCGGCGGCGTTAACTGCACATCGCGCAGGCGCAGCAGCTCTTTCAGCGCCGTCTGGGTACAAAAATCCACCAGCGCTTTCGCCACTTTATCTGCAAGATCCTTCGCTAACTCAAATTCCGCGCGAAAATGCCCCGTATCCCACGCGGCCACGGCCTCGCGAAACGCATCCCGCAGCTTGTCCTCTTTGCTTCCATATTCCAGCTTTTTTATAAAGGGCAACACGGGAATATTCAGCGCGCGAGCGGCGTCATATTCAAGATGCGTGACGGATTTCCCCTCTCCACCGCCATAACCGCTCTTCGGCTCCCAGCCGTAGCTGTCGCCAAGAAGCAGGACAAACAGGTGACAATCGCGGATTTTCGGCTCAATCACTTCCCAACTGGTCTGCCCGTTTGGGCTAAACTCTTCGGCATTCACCGGCTCAAAACCAAGAAAATTTAACCGCTCGACCACCTGCTGTCGCTCGTTACGCAGATCCTTCATCGTGCTGCTAATGAACACGCGTAGTTTATTGGCCATTTATTGCCCCTTAGATTTATCAACGCCTTCCCGACACAGCTTCAAACAACTACTTCTCCGCGACCCGCGCCAGCCAGTCGCCATACGCACTGCCCGCATCCGCTGGCAGATTTTGCCGGTGCGCGGCAAATTCCTCGTTCATACCGAAGATTTTCCACACCAGCGGCGTCAGACGCGCCACCGGGCTATTATTGCGTTCGGCTTCGCGCAGCAACTCCAGCGTACGGCTTTGGTATTCGGCCAACGCCTCCGAGTGATAATCAAAGGCTTTTCCCAGCCCGGAGAGATACATCAGTTTCGGCACCTCAACCTGCGGCCACTGGAGCGCCATATGCAGCGGCCAGTCGAGCATCGCCCGCTCGCCCCACATCACCTCGCGCGGCGTGGTTTTGTTCACCACCAGCGTAAGCGTAAACGCCTGCGCCAGCTCGCCCAGATAAATCTCCATCGCCTCCGCAGACGGGCGCAGATAAAACGCATCCAGCGGTTGCTGGCGCGTGAGACCAATTACAGCGAGCAGACGCTGTTCAAGATCGAGCACCAGCGCGCCCAGCTCAGCCTGTTTGCTACGGCCCGCTTCGGCAGCTTTTTTCGTACGCGTTGCGCAGTCCCACAGGCTCAACGTGATGTGCCACTCGCGCTGTTCACCTTCCCCGCTGCAACTTACAGCCCCCGTAACAAAGTAATTCATGGCTGGCGGGACGATATCGAACAACACGTTGCCATCCATTTCACCGCCAATCAGTACCGGCCCGCCGCCTTCGACAACCTGTACATAAAAACGGCTGGCGTAATCGCTCCAGTAGTGTGCCGCTTCGGCAAAATAGAGCGGGATAGCCCGCGCCAGACGGCCAATATCATCCTCGCGCTGTGATTCGCTGCGTTCAGGGCCGTCGTAGAGTTTCGACAGGGCAAAGAAACCAATGGTCGGCGCCCCTTCCGGCTTCTGTGTGAACAGCCAGTTGGCGTTGCACAGGCCGTAATGCCAGATCGGTTGAGTGAGCGACAGCGTGCTGAATTTCAGTTCGGAAGCATCAGCAGGCGTGGAAGTAGCCGCGTGTTTCTGCATCTCCTGAAAGGCTTTGGCGAACTCATCAAGATGCTGTTTCAGCGGCATATACCCCAGCGCGTACATCCGTGCCAGCAGCTTTTCGCCCTCCTCGACATTGCCCAGCGTCTGCCAGGCTCGCAGCAGATTAAGACCAGCCATCGGCTCGTGGCGATGCTCGTCATACACCGGAGCCACCAGCTCAGCAATCAGCGGGATCTGCCCGTTATTGCCGAGATCGCCGGAAATCATCATTAGCGCGCTGCCGTCATACAGACCGGCACTCAGGACTTCCTGATAGAGCGCGCGGGCAGCAGCAATATCCTGATGTTCCAGATAATGACGCGCCAGCCATAACTGCGCACGCCAGCTACCAGGCAGTGCAGACGCGATTTTCAGCGCGGCAACATAAGCGTTTTCCCCGCCGCGCTCCTGCTGAATGCTCACCCACCATAACAGGCCGTTGTCCTGATTCGGATCGGCCTGAATCGCCTGCCACAATGTCTCTTCCGCGCGCTGCTCTTCACCGCGCTCGGCAAACACTTTGGCTAAATTGGTCAGCAATGTGCCGGTTTCGCCCACTTTGGCGATGCCCGCCCGCAGCGTATTTTCCGCCGCCGCCAGCTCGCCATTTTTCATCAGCACGATGCCCTGGATGGTGTGACTGCGCTCGGGAAGATAGTCAATCTCCACCAGGCGTTCGGCGGCAGGGATCAAATCCGCGGCAAAACTATCGTTCAGCCCGCCGATAATCGCCTGATAGAGTTCGGCGGCATCATTGCGTTTCTCTTCCAGCGACGGCAGAAACACCTTCTCGCGCCACTCGCTGCGCGGGATGTGCATCTCCCGCCCGTAGGCGTCGTACGCCACGATCAGCTCATCGCTTTGCGGTGGTTCAGGAGAATGAGTTTCGGTTTCCGGCGTTTTTTTGCCGCTAATGGCAGAAAGGAGGCGTTTAAACATGGCGTTTGCCTTGTCGGTTGGTGGGTTTTTGGCTGTATCAGCGTAGACCTTAACCGTCGCCGCGTCTAAAGAAAAGCCACTAAATACGAGGGGTTAGTGAGGCTATGCACCAGGTTTCAATATCCGATCAGTTCATCGCGAGGCGTTTCAGGATTTCTTTTACATAGTGCTCAATTGCGATGTTATGTTGCTGACCGATCCGCGTAATAAAAGCCTGGAGAGCATCGCTGGTGGAGTGAAGCACATCAGCCACAAGATTGTCGAAATCGCTTTGGGTCAAACGGGGATTTCCCTTCAGCGTGGAATGCTGAAGCACCGTGTGCGCGACGATTTCGAGCACCGCGCGCCGGAAATTATCGGTACGCAGAACATCCAGATCGCGCTGACGGATATCAAAGGTGAAGTTGAAACTGACAAACCCGGAATCAACCGGTAGCGAGTAAGTCAGCCGCTCGCCTTCCAGCCAGACCTGCGGCTCATAGCCGTCGCCCAGTAGCCGTGTTCCTTGCATAGCCTTTTCCCCTGCTTTTATATTCCCCGTTACCTTAACGTTGCGGAAAACAATCCGTAAAGCTATGGCTAATGGTGGTTGCAGTTTTGTGGGAATGAGACTGAAGCCTGGAATATTACTTTTCAGAGCAGTGTTCAATGCAAGAGATGGTAGCGCCGCATTTGACATCTGGAAATATAGGCATAGAAACCGCAAATGACGGCTTCATACAAGGCGGCAATAGAAAGGATTTAATCGTATGAGTATTGGGAAAAAAATTGGGCTAATTGCCATTATTGCTATCGCCATCATTGCGTTTTTGCTTGCCTGGAAATAGCCCGTAATAAAATTTGGCCTCGAAGATGGCGGTAAATACACTGAAAACGATCGCCAGGTATACGGATTCTTCACGCCTGACATTTTAAAGAAAATGCCACGTATAACAGCTAATTACGAGTTTGATTACCATACTGTATCCGGTCCTGGCTCGGTGGGAAACAGCCTGACATTCCACGGCACGACGGATACCAGCCAGATAGATACATATCTGAATTCGCTTGGCTACGTTAAGCAACAGAGTTGCATGGTGCAAGGCGTATGCTGGAAAGGTAAAGATCCAACTGAAGATATTGTCGTCAGCGCAGTTCCTGAAATAAACGTTGTTCTGGTACAGGTCGATTACACACCTGGATCGCGATAAATCCTCAGCCGCAAGGCGCAATGTCGTTCGCTTAAGTGAACGACATTGCGTACTTATACGAACTTAGTAATTTGTGGTGTCCCTACCACTCATGCGCCCTGCTGCTCTCCCGGACAAGTTCTCAATTTTATGGCCTTGATAACGCGAAGGCCAGATGACTTCTGGCTGGGTATTCAGAACCTTAGCAATTAACCGCTCCCCTTTCGGCCAGTGGCGGGTTAAGGCATTAGCGAGTGTGGATGAAGCCAGCCCCGACTCACGGGAAAGCGCCGCCAACGATGTTCCTTTCTTCTTTAAGCCCGCAATAATATCTGCTTTATGCCAGTCCGGATGTTTCATGGTTGTTCTCTTTTTCGATCAACTGTCATGACAAGAACTAAAACTAGCACTGATTAAAAGAGGCGCTCTTTAAAGATGCTAAAGAGCATCATGTTGAATCGCCACGGGTTTAACAGACACCTCAGAGTCATTTAAGATGGCTTAAAGAGAGGTGCCCATGAGCGGTAAGCGTTATCCCGAAGAGTTTAAAACTGAAGCAGTCAAACAGGTTGTTGATCGCGGTTATTCTGTTGCCAGCGTTGCAACACGTCTCGATATCACCACCCACAGCCTTTATGCCTGGATAAAGAAGTACGGTCCGGATTCTTCCACTAATAAAGAACAGTCAGATGCTCAGGCCGAGATCCGCCGTCTCCAGAAAGAGCTGAAACGGGTTACCGACGAACGGGACATATTAAAAAAAGCCGCGGCGTACTTCGCAAAGCTGTCCGACTGAGGTACGCCTTTATCCGTGACAACTCCTGTTGCTGGCCTGTTCGCCTGCTCTGTCGGGTGCTGGATGTTCATCCCAGTGGTTTTTACGCCTGGCTTCAGCAGCCGCATTCACAACGCCATCAGGCAGACCTGAGACTGACAGGACAGATTAAACAGTTCTGGCTGGAGTCGGGATGCGTCTATGGTTATCGCAAAATCCATCTGGATCTGCGTGACAGCGGGCAACAGTGCGGAGTAAACAGAGTCTGGAGACTGATGAAACGTGTCGGAATAAAGGCTCAGGTCGGATACCGAAGCCCGCGGGCACGTAAAGGCGAGGCCAGTATCGTGTCACCCAACAGGCTCCAGCGACAGTTCAATCCGGATGCTCCTGATGAGCGTTGGGTAACGGACATAACCTACATCAGGACCCACGAAGGCTGGCTGTATCTTGCCGTTGTTGTTGATCTGTTCTCACGCAAAATTATCGGCTGGTCCATGCAATCCCGGATGACAAAGGACATTGTCCTGAACGCACTGCTGATGGCTGTATGGCGGCGTAATCCCGAAAAACAGGTGCTGGTTCATTCGGATCAGGGCAGTCAGTACACAAGCCATGAGTGGCAGTCGTTCCTGAAATCACACGGCCTGGAGGGTAGCATGAGCCGTCGCGGTAACTGCCATGATAATGCGGTTGCAGAAAGTTTTTTCCAGTTGTTGAAACGTGAACGGATAAAGAAAAAGATCTACGGAACGCGGGAAGAAGCCCGCAGTGATATTTTTGATTACATCGAAATGTTTTATAACAGTAAGCGTCGGCATGGTTCTAGCGAACAGATGTCACCGACAGAATATGAAAACCAGTATTATCAACGGCTCGGAAGTGTCTAGATTATCCGTGGCGATTCATGTTTCTTTGAGTGAGAAAATGCAGAACAAAAGTGGCATCGGCAGCGCAAACATATCCTCAATGTCCGCAGTGAGCGCAGGCTGTGTGAAAACTCATAGCTTCAATTAGCCAAACAATATTTCTCATCTGTGTTTTAAGAATGTCGTTTAAGTTGACGAGGTAATCTGTGATTTTATTCGGATGACTCAGAAGTTTTTATTGCGGGGAAGAACCTGATATCTGTTGTTACTGGAGGATAAAACGGCTGGAACCGTTAGCCGTATTGTTCCTGCAGCTGAATTATCAATCCTGCAGTACCCCATATCGATAGCATCCTTTTCAGGTTATAAGCCAATATATGTAGACTGATTTCCGTACTGACGTTTTTAAATTTCCGCATCAGGAAGTGCGTTGCACCCATCCACATTTTAATTGTCCCAAACGGATGTTCTACCGTTTGCTTTCGCATGACCACCGCCTGAGGAAATGACTCAAGCCTCGCATGCATTTCTTCCATTTCAGCTTCATGAACCCAACGCCGTATACGCCTTGGATCGCGTTTTGATGTAGTGCATCTGGAGCGCTGGCTGCAATCGCGACAGGCAATATTGTTAAAGTACAACTGTTGCTCCAGTCCGTCCTCTGTTGAGGTAAATCGATTCTGAAGCTCATTGCCCATTGGGCATACATAAACATCTTTTTCCCTGTTATATCTGAACATTGAGCGGTTATAGAGCCCCTTACGTTCAGCACCAGAGGTATCTCCCTTTGGCACCAAAGCCACTGCTCCGCTATCCAGAACTGTTTTAATATCGCTGCGACTGTAATACCCTTTGTCGGCCAGTACTGTTATGTCTTTCCGGCCAACAGCTTTCTGAGCCAGTGTTGCCATTGAACCAAGTTGTCCATTATCTGTTGTGTTGGTGACTTCATGCGCAACAATCAAATGGTTTTTCGTATCCACAGCTGTCTGAACGTTGTAGCAAACTTGCCGGTTCATATTATTTGTTTTCATCAACCGGGAGTCAGGGTCGGTTAAAGAGAGTTGTTTATCTGGCTGTTGTGCGACTGCTTGTTGAATTTCCTGAAGCTCACGTAAGCGCTTTTTTAGCCAAGCCAGTTTAGTGGCTGTTAACTTTGTGTTTGCATCGGGCTCAGTATACTTGTCGGCTTCATCCAGCTTGTTTAAATAATAAGTAATACTTTGCTCAACGCGCTCAATATGGTCATTGGCTTTCTGGGATGTGAAGTTGTTGGGTTTGCTGTTTACTGCTTTGAATTTGCTGCCGTCAATGGCAACAACGACATCAGTGAACATTTGCATTTGCCGGCACAGGCCAATAAAGGCCCGACAGGCATTCCTGATACCTTCACCGTTATCTTTTCTGAAGTCTGCAATGGTTTTAAAGTCAGGCGTTAATCGTTCAAGTAACCACATCAGTTCAACGTTCCGATGGGCCTCTTTTTCCAGTCTACGGGAGGACTGAATTCGGTTGAGATATCCGTAAATGTACAACTTCAGTAGGGTGGCAGGGTGATATCCGGGCCGTCCAGTTCGCTTTGCATCAACTCTGCTGAAACCAAGAGAATCAAGCTTTAATCCATCTACAAATATATCAACCACTCTGACGGGGTTATCTTCAGTGACAAAATCATCCAGTGTATCAGGGAGCAATGTCACCTGATGCCTGTCTTGTCCTTGAATGTGATGGACCATGTCGGTATCCGCAGTATTCATTTGTATGCTTATAATTTTAATGAAAAAGTCATTCCGTCGCATGGGTTTATCAAGAATGGTTGATCATATGAAACCATCGCTTAGACCAAAAAGTGATCAGGAGTTTTCACACAGCCTGAGCGATGAGCAGACATTCGTACTTTTTCTATAATTGATATAGGCTTGCGACGCAGTAGCGTTTTTCTCAATAGGGAGCAGGTAACTTGCATAGCTGTCGCGGTGGATGAATCATTAATATATTATTCAGACTACACTTAACTGTGTTTTTTCCTGAATAAATTCCCTCGCACTTATCGTGAAGTGGTAAAACAGGGATTTCAGATAGTTGGATGCTCATTTTTCAAAACTCAGCAGGTAATCGCATGATCTTAAGTGCTAATCACGTTGGTTTTTCAGTTAAAAATATTGAAGACTCATTATTCTTCTGGACTCAGATCCTCGGAGGTGAGTTATTACGCGAAGGAAAAATGTCTGGCCCTATAATCGATGAAGTCACAGGTGCAAGGGGAGCCGATGTACGAATGGCTTTGCTTGAACTGGCTGATATTAAGATTGAATTACTACAATACAATAACATTGAGCAGCCAGAAGAACCTTCAGCACCCTATATCCCAGGCTACGCTCACCTTGCTTTTATAGTTGAGGATCTTGATACGCTATTGAGCAAAGTATCGGACTATGGCTGGAAGACGCCGGGTAAACCTCAGACAGTGTTGTCAGGCCCCATGCAGGGAACCAGAGTAATATATTTACAAAGCCCTGATGGTCAGACGCTTGAATTGATGGAACTCAGTCAATGAAGTCCACATCTTATGACCTGTTATCCTCTAATTAAAACAGTGATGTCTGCAAAGTCCGCTTTTGGCTGTGAGTTCAACGGGTCGATGCAACGCTATCCTTAATCGAAGGGGGACGTTGCCATGAAACGAAGAACGCGCATTTACTACACGCCAGAACAGAAAGCGATTATCCAGGACAGATATAAGCAAGGTGATTCCCTGCATGATATCGCCAGAATGTTCGACAGATATCATTCTTCTATCATGCCCACTATCCACCAGACTGGTGGATACCGTCCCCCTGTCCGAAAGCGGCACCCGTTAGCGCTTTCGCTTGATGAAAGAGAGGAGATATCCAGAGGGCTGGTAGCAAAACGCAGCATCAGGGACATCGCTGCCAAATTATCAAGAGCTCCCTCAACGATTAGTCGCGAGATCAATAGGCACGGAGGTGCAAAACAATATCGTGCAGCAAAAGCGGATGCCACTGCATGGGAAAGTGCCCTGAGACCAAAACCCTGCAAGCTAATCGAAAGCCCCACTTTGTGTAAAATCATCGCAGAGAAGATGCATCAGGACTGGTCGCCGGAACAAATCGCCGGTTGGCTGAAACGCTGTTATCCGGATAGTCAGGAAATGCATGTGTCACACGAAACGATATATAAAACGCTTTTTATACAAACCCGGGGGGCGTTAAAAAAAGAACTGCAGCAATGCCTCAGAAGCGGAAGAGTCGTGCGTAGATCCAGAACATCATCGCTTAAAGGGAAAGGATTAGGGTCAATCCCGGATACGATCTCTATAAGCGAAAGGCCACCTGAAGCAGCTGACAGAGCCATACCAGGTCACTGGGAAGGTGACCTGATCCAGGGCTCGAAAAACTCCTGTATCGTCACCCTTGTAGAACGTCATTCCCGTTTTGTTATGCTGGCCAAAGTCAGGGACAACAAGACCATAACGGTTATATCTGCACTCATCAGACAAGCCCGGGAATTACCTGCTGAGCTTTATAAAACATTAACATGGGACCGGGGTGCTGAAATGACCAGCCATACCCGGTTTACCGTAGCCACAGATATTCAGGTTTACTTCTGCGATCCTCAATCCCCCTGGCAACGCGGCTCAAATGAAAATACAAACAGATTACTCAGGCAGTATTTTCCAAAAGGAACTGACTTATCGGTTCACAGCCAGCAAAGACTAAACAGTGTTGCCAGGCAGCTCAACGAGAGGCCAAGAAAAACGCTAGACTATGAATCACCCGCAGAGCGTTTTAACCAATGTGTTGCATCCATCAGTTGAACTCACAGCTCTCTGCGGACGTTTGCATCAGATAGTGCCCGCTAAGGGTGAAAAGCGAACAGGTAAGTTTTAATCATGCCTGACGGAGATATAACTCAAATCGCACCGATATTAATTAACGGGAAACACTGTCAGTCATATGACATGAGAAATTAATAAGAAAAAACTCAGATATTCTTGCCAGGCGGGCAGGACCGGCCAATGATTTCAGCAAGGAAATCCATTACCACGACAGCAGAGTGATCACGCTTAAGTTCAGGGTAGGCAACCAGCCAGATGTTCCTCACGGGCGAAGGCAGATTTTCCTGCAGCCTTACCAGTTCGCTGTCATTATCACCCATAAAGCAGGGTAAAGTAACGATGCCCAATCCTTTCCGGGCAGCCTGTTGCTGCGCCATCAAATCGCTTGCCCGAAAGATAACACGCCGCCCGTTCAGCAGTGATTCCAGCCATTGCTGCTGCGTGACATGTGCAAGCGTGCTGTCATAAGCAATAAACACCCAGTCCTCCTGAGGAATTTCTTGCCAGAACTGAGAAGCATAAAGACCAAAGCGCATAGTACCTATACGCCTTGTCATCAGGTCTGGATCGTCAGGCCTTTCAAGGCGAACCGCAATGTCAGCCTCACTTTTATTCAGAAGAGCATGGTGCGAAACGCCGGATAATGACAACGTGATACCCGGATGTTTCCGGGTGAAGCCTGCTATAGCAGGCGCAATGAGGTGTGCTGCAACGGCAGGTGACGCGCTGATATTTATAGGCACGGCCGGTTCGGCACACAATGACCTCGCCTGGATTCGAATACGGTCTGCAATGCGGTACATTTCGTCAGCGCCGGAGGCGATAATCCGGCCGTGTCCAGTAAGCGTGGTACGGCGTGGCAAGCGCTCTGTGAGCCTGAGCCCAAGCGAACTTTCAAGGGCTGTAATCCGGCGGCTTACAGTGGCGTGATCCACGCCAAGCTCCCTGGCTGCGGCAGACAGGGAACCACACCGGGAAAGAGCGAAAAAAAAATGTAAATCCTGCCAGTCCATACCTCACCTCTTGTGCATTTTTACACATGTATGGTGCTTTTATACCTGTATTCTTCCTGTAATAAACTCATTTATAGTTTTCTCACTTCATGAGTGAGGAAAAAATAATGTCGTTAGCAATGATTATCAGCCAGCCGGGTGGCCCTGAGGTTCTTAAAGCGGTGGAAAGAGAGCCAGTCAGTCCAGGTCCCGATGAAGTCCGTATCAGACACGAAATAATCGGCGTGAATTTCGTTGACATCTATTTTCGCTCAGGACTCTACCCTCAGCCATATCCCCAGGCGGTGCCTGGTTTTGAAGGGGCCGGAGTAGTCACAGCAACGGGCAGTAACGTCAGCGCCTTTGCTGCTGGAGACCGCGTTGCCTATACGGGAAATCCGATGGGCGCTTATGCTGAATCCCGCAATATACATGCCAGCCGCCTCATCAGGATTCCGGATGGTGTGGACACCCGTACAGCCGGTAGTGCGATGCTTCGGGGCCTTACCGCACATATGTTGCTCAACAAAGTAAGGGAAGTCAGGGCTGGCGACTGGATACTGGTTCATTCTGCTGCCGGAGGGCTGGGGCAGATAGTGACCCGCTGGGCAACGATGAAGGGTGCCAGGGTTATCGGTACAACGGGCTCACCGGAAAAAGTGGCAACGGCCCGCCTTGCTGGCGCGAGTGAAGTTTTGCTCCATACAGAAGCTGCATGGCCGGAGAAAGTCCGCGACATCACGGAAGGATATGGCGTGCATCTGGCCATCGACGGTATCGGAGGAACAATGCTGTCCAGAACGCTCAGCGTGGTCCGCCCTTTTGGCACTGTTGCCAGTCTTGGACAGCCTGCCGGCCCCATACCTCCGGTGCGGGTGGAAGAACTGGGATTTGCCCGATCTATAGCACTGATGCGACCAAGTTCACTCGCCTATACAGATGATGCTGCGCTTTACAGGAAAGGGGCCTCCGACCTTATGTCAGCACTGTCGGCAGGACTTGAAAGTCATATTGGCGCTGAATTTACCCTTACCGACGCAGCAGAAGCACACCGGGTTCTGGAGGCGGGTCATACAACAGGAAGCGTCATTCTCACGGTTCAGGATTAAGACTCTGACGTGAATGAAACGAGCGACGCAGGCATCTTTAAGGTATGCCATATCAGTGACGTGACGGCCAGGCTGGATTTATGTCCCTTAAGGACAATCATTCCCCCCTTGTCGTCCCCTTCAGGTGCTGCTAAGGAGATATGCAAGAAATTAGATAAAGGGGATGAGTCTGCTAAATCACTAACGTTCATACAATATCCGCTCCTGGAACCGAGCGGACGGGCTAACGAAGATGAGGGACCGCAGTGATCGAAAAGCGGACGCGATACTTATTCCATCAGGCGTCCATTAATCGTAACCACTTGAATTGGTAGCCCCCCCCTTCATTCGAGCCTGAAAACTTGTGGCGTTTCACGAGCCTGTGTATTCTCATTCATGGCCCGTGCTGCCCGCCGCTCGCTTCCTGAAGGGAAAAGGTGAAAGCATGTTTATTCTCAACCTCATTAATTTTGAAACTCTTGACGGTCGGGATGTGGTAATGCGAGCCCCACCATTTCCTGACAACAGGAGAAAATATGTTTTCTATCGAGCAAGCCAAACAAATGGCTGCAAAGTTAAAAGCCTCTCTTGAATTACGTGAACATAAGATTTCTTATTCCATTGCGCTCGAAACGGTTGCACACCAGTTAGGCTTCAGAGACTGGAACACTGCGGCAGCAACGTTACTTCCGCAGATCCCCCAGTCTCAAATTCAATTCAGCAAACCCATACCCATCCTACGAATTTTTGATGTCCGAAAAGCACAGGAGTTCTATCTTGAATTTCTGTCATTCAGCGTCGAGTTTGAACACCGGTTCGAGCCCGGTTTACCGCTGTATATGGGCATTGCCAGAGAAGGGTTACAGTTACACCTTTCTGAGCATCACGGTGACGCCAGTCCGGGTGCAACGATATTTATTCCAGTAAAAAATATTGCGTTGTTGAGAAATGAACTCCACGGCAAACAATATGGATACGGTCGCCCGGAAATAGTTAAGCAAGACTGGGGAGACGTCATGGAAGTCCACGATCCGTTTGGCAACCGACTCCGCTTCTGTCAACAAAGCTAGTTTGTCTTTCTTAAATGGGGAATTGCCAATAGGGCTTTCCCCTTTTTAAGGTAAGCATGAATTTAGCAATGTCAGCCTTTGGCACATAACTACGCCCGTACGCTATCAGCGAGGATCGGAATTAACACTGTAAGCGTGTCAAACGATGGATAGCGGATTAAAGTAGCAATAAGCTCTCTAAAATTATTCTCTATAAAAAAACCCGCTTTCGCGGGCTTTGAAATATTCGATACATCCAGCAGGAACTAAATCATTCCCACTCAATAGTTGCTGGCGGTTTGCCGCTGATGTCATACACCACGCGGGAGATACCATTGACTTCATTGATGATGCGGTTGGAAACGCGACCGAGGAAATCGTACGGCAGGTGCGCCCAGTGTGCGGTCATAAAATCGATGGTTTCTACTGCACGCAGAGAGACAACCCAGTCGTATTTACGGCCGTCGCCCATCACGCCAACGGAGCGGACCGGCAGGAATACGGTGAAGGCCTGGCTCACTTTGTTGTAGAGGTCGGCTTTATGCAGCTCTTCGATAAAGATCGCATCGGCACGACGCAGCAGGTCGCAGTACTCTTTCTTCACTTCGCCCAGTACGCGAACGCCAAGGCCCGGCCCCGGGAACGGGTGACGGTACAGCATGTCGTACGGCAGGCCGAGTTCCAGGCCAATTTTACGCACTTCGTCTTTGAACAGCTCTTTCAGCGGCTCAACCAGGCCCATCTTCATCTCTTTCGGCAGACCGCCCACGTTGTGGTGAGATTTAATAACGTGCGCTTTACCGGTTGCGGATGCGGCAGATTCGATCACGTCCGGGTAGATAGTGCCCTGCGCCAGCCATTTCACGTCTTCCAGCTTCAGTGCCTCTTCGTCGAACACTTCCACGAACACGCGGCCGATGATTTTGCGTTTTGCTTCCGGATCGTTCTCGCCAGCCAGTGCTGAAAGGAAGCGATCTTCTGCAGGAACGTGAACAATGTTCAGACCGAAGTGGTCACCGAACATGTCCATCACCTGAGCGGCTTCGTTCAGGCGCAGCAGACCGTTATCAACGAATACGCAGGTCAGGTTTTTGCCGATGGCGCGGTGCAGCAGCATTGCGGTGACGGAGGAGTCCACGCCACCGGAAAGGCCGAGGATCACTTTATCGTCGCCAACCTGCTGACGAATGCGTTCAACCGCGTCGTCGATGATTTTTGCCGGGGTCCACAGCGCTTCGCACTGGCAGATATCGCGCACGAAGCGCTCCAGCATACGCAGGCCCTGGCGGGTGTGGGTCACTTCCGGGTGGAACTGCACGCCGTAAAAACGTTTTTCTTCATTCGCCATGATGGCGAACGGGCAGCTTTCGGTGCTGGCAACGGTTACGAAATCGGACGGAATGGCCGTCACTTTGTCGCCGTGGCTCATCCACACGTCAAGCAGCACTTTGCCTTCGGCGGTCAGGGAATCTTCAATGCCGCGAACCAGCGCGCTGTCGGTCTGCACTTCAACCTGTGCGTAACCGAATTCACGCTCGTTAGAACCTTCAACGTGGCCGCCAAGCTGCATCGCCATGGTCTGCATGCCGTAGCACACGCCGAGCACCGGAACACCGGCTTCGAACACATACTGCGGTGCGCGCGGGCTGTTCTCTTCGGTGGTGCTTTCCGGGCCGCCGGAAAGGATGATGCCGCTTGGGTTGAAGTCGCGGATCTGCGCTTCGGTGACATCCCACGCCCACAGTTCGCAGTAAACGCCCAGTTCACGCACGCGGCGCGCAACCAGCTGGGTGTACTGAGAACCGAAGTCGAGGATGAGAATACGATGTTTATGAATGTTGTCCGTCATTGACGTTACTTCCGAGGCAAGTGGCAATGAATATACTCGTCGTCTTGCAGGCTGAACCTGAACAGAGAGTATGAAAGTCAGCGCCCGGTGAAAGCACCGGGCGCGGAAATCATTAAGAACCCATGCGGTAGTTCGGGGATTCCTTGGTGATGGTCACGTCGTGAACGTGGCTTTCCTGGATACCGGCACCGCTGATGCGTACAAATTCCGCTTTAGTACGCAGGTCGTCGATAGTACCACAGCCGGTCAGACCCATACAGGAGCGCAGGCCGCCCATCTGCTGGTGAATGATCTCTTTCAGGCGGCCTTTATAGGCAACGCGACCTTCGATACCTTCCGGCACCAGTTTGTCGGCAGCGTTATCGCTCTGGAAGTAACGGTCGGAAGAGCCTTTGGACATCGCGCCCAGAGAACCCATACCGCGGTAAGATTTGTAAGAACGGCCCTGGTAAAGTTCGATTTCACCCGGGGATTCTTCAGTACCGGCCAGCATAGAGCCAACCATGACTGCGGCAGCGCCTGCGGCGATGGCTTTGGCGATGTCGCCGGAGAAACGGATACCGCCGTCGGCGATAACCGGAATGCCGGTGCCTTCCAGCGCTTCAACCGCGTCGGAAACCGCAGTGATCTGCGGAACGCCTACGCCGGTTACGATGCGGGTAGTACAGATGGAGCCTGGGCCGATACCGACTTTCACCGCGCTCACGCCAGCTTCAGCCAGGGCACGAGCACCTGCGCCAGTTGCGACGTTACCGCCGATGATTTGCAGATCCGGGTATTTAGCACGGGTTTCGCGAATGCGCTGCAACACGCCTTCGGAGTGGCCGTGAGAGGAGTCGATCAGCAGTACGTCAACGCCTGCAGCAACCAGCGCGTCAACACGCTCTTCGTTACCGGCGCCAGCGCCGACTGCCGCGCCAACGCGCAGTTGGCCTTGCTCATCTTTACAGGCGTTCGGTTTACGTTCTGCTTTCTGGAAGTCTTTCACGGTGATCATGCCGCGCAGGTGGAAGCTTTCGTCAACGACCAGCGCTTTTTCAACGCGTTTTTCGTGCATTTTGGCGAATACGACTTCGCGGGATTCCCCTTCGCGAACGGTCACCAGACGCTCTTTCGGCGTCATATACACGCTGACCGGCTGGCTCAGATCGGTGACGAAACGCACGTCACGACCGGTGATGATGCCGACCAGTTCGTTGTCGCCGTTGACAACCGGGTAACCGGCAAAGCCGTTACGTTCGGTCAGTTCTTTTACTTCGCGCAGGGTGGTGGTCGGCAGAACGGTTTGTGGATCTTTAACCACACCGGATTCATGTTTCTTCACGCGGCGAACTTCTTCCGCCTGGCGCTCGATAGACATGTTTTTGTGAATAAAGCCAATGCCGCCTTCCTGTGCCAGCGCAATCGCCAGACGCGCTTCAGTCACGGTATCCATCGCCGCAGAGAGCATAGGAATGTTCAGGCGAATGGTTTTGGTGAGCTGCGTGCTCAAGTCGGCAGTATTCGGCAGAACGGTGGAGTGAGCGGGAACGAGGAGGACGTCGTCAAACGTCAGTGCTTCTTTAGCAATACGTAGCATGGGCAATATCTCTGACCTGGGGGGTTAAATATTGCCGTGGCATTATACAGAGCGTAACCGATTGCATCCACACTTTTTTGAGAAAAAACTTGCCATCCCCTCGTATCGGGTTACTATCGACTGAATAACCTGCTGATTTAGAATTTGATCTGGCTCACATGTCGTCGTTCCAATCCCCCTCAATTTATACCGTCAGCCGCCTGAACCAGTCGGTGCGTTTACTGCTGGAACGCGAACTCGGTCAGGTGTGGATCAGCGGGGAAATCTCCAATTTTACCCAGCCCGCTTCCGGCCACTGGTACTTCACCTTAAAAGACGATACCGCTCAGGTGCGCTGCGCGATGTTCCGCAACAGCAACCGCCGCGTTACATTCCGCCCGCAACACGGCCAGCAGGTGCTGGTTCGCGCCAACATCACACTGTATGAACCGCGCGGGGAATACCAGATTATCGTCGAAAGCATGCAACCGGCCGGCGAAGGCTTGTTGCAGCAGAAGTATGAGCAGCTAAAAGCCAAACTCGCTGCTGAAGGGTTGTTTGATCAGCAGCTTAAGCAGCCTCTCCCCTCGCCTGCGCACTGCGTGGGTGTGATCACGTCGAAAACCGGCGCGGCGCTGCACGATATTCTGCACGTGTTGAAACGCCGCGATCCGTCGCTGCCGGTAGTCATCTACCCAACGGCGGTGCAGGGCGAAGACGCGCCGGAGCAAATCGTACGTGCCATTGCGCTGGCAAACGCACGTCAGGAGTGCGACGTGCTGATTGTTGGTCGCGGCGGCGGCTCGCTGGAAGATCTCTGGAGCTTTAACGACGAACGCGTCGCACGTGCGATTTTCGCAAGTCGCATTCCGGTGGTCAGCGCCGTCGGTCATGAAACCGATGTCACGATTGCCGATTTTGTTGCCGATCTGCGCGCGCCAACGCCTTCGGCCGCAGCGGAAATTGTCAGCCGCAACCAGCTTGAATTGCTGCGCCAGGTACAGGCGATGCAGCAGCGCTTAGAGATGTCGATGGATTATTACCTGGCTGGCCGCAACCGCCGCTTTGCCCTGCTGAACCATCGCCTGCAACAGCAGCACCCACAGTTACGGCTGGCACGCCAGCAAACGGTGCTGGAGCGCCTGCAGCAGCGCATGCAAAACGCGCTGGATACACAGTTAAAACGCGCTTCTGCCCGTCAGCAGCGCGTGATGCAACGTCTGAATCAGCAAAACCCGCAGCCGCGGATTCATCGCGCGCAAAGCCGCGTGCAGCAACTGGAATATCGCCTTAGCCAGAACATTCGCGACCGTGTAAGCACCACGCGCGAACGTTTTGGTTCTGCTATTACGCATCTGGAAGCCGTCAGCCCGCTGGCGACGCTGGCGCGCGGTTACAGCGTGACCACCTCTCCGGCTGGCGAAGTTCTGAAAAAAACCCGCCAGGTGAAAGTCGGCGATAAGCTTACCACCCGCCTGAATGACGGCTGGGTGGAGAGTGAAGTCAGCAACGTGACGCCCGTAAAGAAACCGCGCCAGCGTAAATCATCTTAATTTGTACGATTAATCTATAAGCTGCCCCTATACTTTTGTTGTTCTTTTCATCAAGGAGAGCGACATGAAAACACGCCCGTTTAGCAGCGTTATCCCACCCTATATTCTTCGCCGCATTATCGACCACGGATCAGAAATGCAGCAGCGTTGCGCACAACAAACATTAACCCATGTGCAGACGCTGATGGCGCACAGCCACGGCAAACCCAGCGCGCCGCTGGTCACCTCACCCGGCGAGCTGGTACGCGATATTTATGATGCGCAGCAAAAAGAGAGCCTGCCCGGTAAGCAGGTACGCTACGAAGGCCAGCCATCGAATGGTGATGTTGCCGTGGATGAAGCTTACGACTATCTCGGTGTTACCCACGACTTTTTCTGGCAGGTTTTACAGCGTAACTCCCTAGATAATAAGGGAATGGTGCTGAGCGGTACCGTGCATTATGGTCAGCAATATCAGAACGCTTTCTGGAATGGTCAGCAGATGGTGTTTGGCGACGGCGACGGTGAAATCTTCAATCGCTTTACCATCGCGATTGATGTAGTAGCGCATGAACTCAGCCACGGCGTCACAGAAACGGAAGCCGCGCTGATCTATTTTGAACAATCTGGTGCGCTTAATGAGTCGTTATCGGATGTTTTTGGATCGCTGGTGAAGCAGTACCACAAGCAGCAAACGGCGGATCAGGCCGATTGGATCATCGGCGAAGGGTTGCTGGCAAAAGGAATTAATGGCAAAGGCCTGCGTTCAATGTCTCATCCCGGCACCGCCTATGATGACCCGCTGCTGGGTAAAGATCCGCAGCCTGCGCACATGAAAGATTTTGTGAAAACCCGTGAAGATAACGGCGGCGTGCATCTGAATTCCGGTATTCCCAACCGCGCGTTTTACCTTGCGGCGACGGCGATTGGCGGCTATGCCTGGGAAAAAGCCGGTTACGCCTGGTACGATACCGTCTGCGATAAGGCGCTGGCGCAAAATGCCGATTTCGCTGCCTTTGCGAAACTGACCATTCAGCACGGCGAAAAACGCTCGGGCCAGCAGGTTGCGGACGCTATCGAGAAGGCCTGGAAAGAGGTTGGAGTGTTGTAATGAACGAACCCGAATTGACCGATGATGCTGTGGTCGAAGTCGCCCGCGAAGGCGGGCTGGCTTATATCCCGAAGCTGAGCGGCACGCGAAAAATCGTGATTGCTCAGCTTAACGCGGAACAGCGCCAGCGCCTGGTCAGTATCCTGCATCAGACCCTGCCGCTCGGGCAACCGCCCGGGCAGCCGGATTCACCGGGGCGCGGCGATCAGCGTTTTTACCGTTTGCAGATAACCTGGACCACGCAGCAGACCGATGTGCTGTTGCTGATCCCGGAAAGTAAAGCGCCACCGTCGCTGGTGGAACTGTGGCGCGATGGCGAAGCCTGCATCTGCAAGCCTTAAAGCGGGGTAAATTCGACGCGTTTTTTAGAGATCAACCCGTGGCCGTGCTGGCAAAAAAAGTCCACCGCGCCGCAGGCTTTTAACACTTCCAGAGGCTGATGGCACTCCGGGCAGTTTGCCTGTACTTCAATATCATTGTCGCAACTGTCGCAATGCGCATGCGTTCCCACCAGTTCCAGCGGGTTGTGGCAGATTGGGCATTTGAGATCCATAACGCTCTCCTCGTTTATTTTTTCACTGCCCTTATCATACACCTTAAGTGACAAAACCTGCCGGATTCAGTTCATCAGCCAATTCGTAACACTTCCGCGAATTAAACCTAAAGAATCTGATTTGGAATTGTGAAAGTTATTTTTGGCAATGAAAGCTAAAGAGCTTCGCAATAACCCATGCTAAAAAATATACTCAATTAAACTTCACTCACTATTATATTTGTTTTTAGACGTTATTTTTCATACAAGAATAGCCCCTTATGCAGGGGCAGGATTTGAAGCGGAATTTAAAGCGAACTTTTCTTCGCTCCCTCAACCTCTTCTTTACAAGTGCTATCATTAGTAAAATTATATTGCAGATATAAATACCCGGTATCTGTACCTGTCGCCCGTACGTCGAGAGATACCATACTGAGATTGTTTTTTAATGGAGACCCTTTTTCTCCTTTCCACTCCGCAGATAAAAAGCGTTCTTTTTTATTTAATGCCATCACCCAATCTTGTGGTTCTTTCCAGAGAGAACCAGACAGAAGATAATCGCTTTTGTCGGCTTTACCATAGATAGAGGTTAAGGCGTTACTTAACTCCTCAAACTTCGATTTCAAAGCAATTCCATAACTGTCCGTATTAATGCTTTTACCTACTGCGCGTATTTGACAGAGTCCAGCTTTGGGGGAGATCTGAAGCCCGAACACCTCGAAATCAGCATTTTGTTTAGGCAATTTCGACGTAGTGTAAAGGTTAACGCTATTTTCTAAAGGCTTAAGTTCAACGCCAGTCATATCTTCAATATTTTGTTTTGACAATCCAGCTTCTAACCCAAATGGTCCTTCTGCCGGAGGCATTTTAGGTGATTGTTGAACCGGACTGTTTTGCTGTGCGGGTTCCTTGTCGACTTTTGTGTTACTTATTGATTGTGAATCAACTTTGATCTCAGCCAGGCCATATTTAGCGATTAAATATTTCTGCTGTAGCATCGCCATACTTTGTTCTTGCGTCGCAACAGTCGACAATTTCAAAGCCTGGATTAATCCGCCAGTGTACTGGTTAGCATCGGCCTTCGCTTCATCGATTCTGGTATTAAGAGTGTCCATTTCGGCTTTAATCGAACTGGCAAGTTCCGGATCAGGTTTTACGCTACTGACGGCTATTTCAATCTTCGCCCCTGCTTCAATCGCATTAATACGCTGTTCCAAAAGAGCCTTATTGGTTCCTAAAACTTCCAGCCTTGCCGTAACCAGATTCTTAATTAGCCCGCCCGCAAACTGCTTACCTGTCTCATTCGCAGCAGAGATTTCAGTTTCCGTGCGTGATAATTCATTTTTTAGATTTGTGACTTCCTGTTTCTGCTCAGGGGTCAATTCTTTAGGGCCACACCCCGTCAACAGAGTTAATGCCACCAATGTTGCTACAACCGTTTTTTTCATATCCCTATCTCATCTGTAAATGATGAGATTAATCCTAACAGGAAGTTTTTTTCTTTTAAACGATTGCAGACATATCCTCCTCGTTTCGGAAGACCTTGTTATATAAATTGAAAAATGTGACGGGTTACGATCTGGAAGTAATTTCATCTGAGGCGCCATGCGCCCAACCGGTGAAGGGAAAAATAGCCGGTGCCGCCGTGAAGCATCACTACCGCTTCAAATACACTTTATAATTTGCCTGGGCTTAAAACGTAAAACCCCTACTCGTTGGCTATCCAACTTTCGGGGTTCGCTTCAGATTTGCGGGTTTAAAGCGAGTAATTACTTACTCTTCTTAATGTGTTTAATCAGGCGCTTACGCTTACGCAGCTGGTTCGGCGTCAGGGTGTTGCGCTTATCCGCAAACGGGTTTTCCCCTTCCTTGAACTGAATACGGATTGGCGTACCCATTACGTCCAGCGATTTGCGGAAGTAGTTCATCAGATAGCGTTTATAGGAATCCGGCAGGTCTTTTACCTGGTTGCCGTGGATCACCACAATCGGCGGGTTATAACCACCGGCGTGGGCATATTTCAGCTTCACGCGGCGACCGCGCACCAGCGGCGGCTGATGATCTTCCGCAGCCATATTCATAATACGGGTCAACAGCGCGGTACTGACGCGACGTGTGGAGCTGTCATAAGCTTCGCGTACGGATTCGAACAGGTTGCCAACACCGCTGCCGTGCAGCGCAGAGATAAAATGCACTCGGGCAAAGTCGATAAAGCCGAGACGGTAATCCAGCGTCTCTTTAACCTGCTCTTTCACTTCCTGGCTCAGGCCGTCCCACTTGTTGACGACAATCACCAGCGAGCGGCCGCTGTTAAGGATAAAGCCCAGCAGCGACAAATCCTGGTCAGAGATGCCTTCGCGGGCATCAATCACCAGTAATACCACGTTGGCGTCTTCAATCGCTTGTAGGGTTTTGATAACGGAGAATTTTTCCACCACGTCGGTGATCTTACCGCGCTTACGCACACCGGCGGTGTCGATAAGTACGTACTCACGTTCATCGCGCTGCATCGGAATGTAAATACTGTCGCGCGTGGTGCCCGGCATGTCGTACACCACCACGCGATCTTCGCCGAGAATGCGGTTAGTGAGTGTAGACTTACCGACGTTCGGACGACCGACAATCGCCAGCTTGATCGGCAGATCCTGCGGGTTGAACTCCTCTTCCGGCTCTTCTTCTTCGCCATTTTCACGGGCTTCGAACTGCGCCCAGTACTCGGCGTCTTCATCCACCTCTTCCGGCGGATTCAGTTCGTCCATCCACGGCATCAGCACGTGCTCCAGCAGGCTGGTGACACCGCGACCGTGAGAAGCGGCGATGGCATAAATTTCACCGAGGCCCAGCGCGTAGAAATCCGCGGTTGCCTGATCCGGGTCCAGACCGTCGGTTTTATTAGCGACGAGGAAAGTCGGTTTTTCGCGTGAACGCAGATGCTTAGCAATAGCCGTATCTGCTGGCATCAGACCCGCGCGGGCATCCACCATAAACAGCACAACATCGGCTTCTTCAATCGCCAGCAGCGACTGTTCCGCCATGCGCGTTTCCACACCGTCTTCAGTGCCATCAATACCGCCGGTATCGATACAGATAAATTCGCGGCCTTCTACTTCAGCACGACCGTACTTACGGTCACGAGTCAGACCCGGGAAATCGGCCACCAGCGCATCACGGGTGCGTGTTAAGCGGTTAAATAGCGTGGATTTTCCAACGTTAGGGCGCCCGACAAGCGCGACCACAGGTACCATGTTTAAAGCCTCATTACAGGAAATTCATTAGCAAAACGTCGCAATTTGCGCGGCGTTTTAAAAACAGGAAAACGGCTCCTGCAACAGGAGCCGTCTTCGGAAACGACAAACTCAGCGCAGTTAGCGCGAGAGTGCGTACAGCGTACCGTCTTTCGCCTGGATCAGCAGCTTGCCACCAGCTACGACTGGCTCGGTCAGGAAACCGGAACTGTCGACTTTCTGCTGCGCGACGAAGCGCCCGTCTTCAACGTTGATCCAGTGAACATAACCTTCACTATCGCCTGTCACGATGTAACCATTATACAACGCCGGAGCGGTAAGGTTACGGTGCAGCAGATCGCTTTGCGTCCACAGGGTCACGCCACCGTCGGTGGTCAGTGCCAGAACGCGGTCATTCTGATCGATAATGTAGATACGATTACCATCAACAACGAAGTCGCTCACCGAGCCCAGCTCACGTTTCCACATGATCTGGCCGCTGCGCAGATCAAGCGCCGTCAGGTTGCCGTTATAAGCCAGTGCATAAACGACGTTGTCAACCACAACCGGCGTGGTATCCACATCGCTCAGGCGATCGATTTCGGTCGGGCCATTCGCCTGGGAGATGCGCTGCTGCCAAATCATCTGGCCCTGCTGCATCAGTACCGCGCTCACACGGCCATTATCGCCACCAACAATCGCTGCGCCAAAGGCGGTAGTCGGCGCAGATTCGCCGCGCAGGGAGAGCGCAGGCATATCCAGGTTGACCGTCCATTTCACCGCGCCATCGCTTTCATTCAGCGCCTGCAACTGGCCGTTACTGGTATGAATCAGCACCAGACCGTCGCTCACTACTGGGCGGGAAAGTGCTTCACCAGCAACTTTTGCCTGCCAGGCCTTCGAACCATCGCTGGTATTGAGGGCATAAACCTGCGCTTTCTCAGTACCGACGTACACATGACCGCCAGAAACGGTTACACCGCCGGAAAGCAACGCAGCGCGCGTGGAGAACCAGCCGTCTTTCTCTGCCAGATTGACCGACCAGATTTCATGGCCATCTTCAATGCTGACCGCTTTCACCACGCCGTGACGATCGGCAGCATACACTACGCCGTCAGCAAATGCCGGGTGCAGGTTAGAATAGAAATCGCCGATACCGTTGCCGACAGAAGTGCTCCACGCGGTTGTCGGGGTGAACTGATTTTCAACCACCGGCAGCGGGGACATTTTGACAACATCTTCTTCGCTATTGAACAGGGAACAGCCGCTCAATAACGTCACGGAAAGCAGCCCTGGCAGAAGTAATTTACGCAATTGCATCGGGTCCCTCTTAGATGGACAAATTATTAATTTTCATCTGCATCATTTCGCTGAGCGCAGGAGAAGCATTGTTTTTAATGCCGTTTTCCCATGCGGTGCGCGCACCTTGTTTGTCGCCTTTGCTCAACAGCGCTTCACCGCGCAGATCGGCAACAATTGCCGACCAGCTTTCGCCTTTAACGGCATCCAGCGTTTTGAGCGCAGCGTCTTGCTGCTTCTGCTGCACCTGAACACGGGCCAGACGAACGTTGATCATCGACTGCAGATTTTCATCACTGGTCGCAGCAAGCCCCTGTTGCAATTGCGCGGCTGCTTTATCCAGTTCATTTTTTTCTACGTATTGCTGTGCCAGTTCCAGTGAAGCCAGCGCGCCATAAGTGTTTTTGTTGTCAGCGGCAAATTTCTCCGCAGCTGTGAACGACTCTGGCTTATCAGCCTGAAGCGCGGAAATCGCGTTTTCATAGGCCTGCGATGAAGCTCTCGCCGTATCTGCCTGATGGCCGTTCCAGTAACGCCAGCCCATCAGCGCACCAATACCCAAAACAACCCCAACAGCCAGCGCTTTGCCATTTTCGGCAAAGAAGCGCTTGATAGCGTCAACCTGGTCGTTTTCGTTCTCGTAAATTTCCACGCAATCCTTCTCCTTAACGATAATTCACCGGCGAGATTAGCCCAGTAGTGTGCGCAAATGCGCTGCAACGCTATCCTGCGTTACCGTACTCTGTTCACCAGAGCGTAAATCCTTCACCACAACATTACCGTCGGCGATTTCAGACTCGCCGAGCACCAGTGCGACGCGAGCGCCCCACTTATCTGCACGAGCGAATTGCTTTTTGAAATTGCCGCCGCCGTGGTTCATCATCAGCCTCACGCCAGGCAACGCATCGCGTACCTGTTCGCCCAACTGCATTGCAGCGGACTGCGTATTGGCGCCTGACGCCACCAGGTATATATCGACAACGGATTCTGCTTTAAATTCCGGATTAACTGCCTGAACCAACAAAACAAGTCGTTCAAGGCCCATCGCAAAGCCAACCGCCGGGGTCGCGCGACCGCCAAGTTGCTCAACCAGACCGTCATAACGACCGCCTGCGCAGACGGTTCCCTGCGCACCAAGGCTGGTTGTCACCCATTCGAAAACAGTGCGGTTGTAGTAGTCAAGACCGCGCACCAGACGCTGGTTAACGGTATACGCGATACCGGCGTCATCAAGGAAAGCGCACAGCCCGGCGAAATGTTCGCGGGATTCGTCGTCGAGGTAATCACCCAGTTTCGGCGCGTCGTTCAGCAGAGTCTGGATGTCCTGATTTTTAGTATCCAGCACGCGCAACGGGTTGGTATACATGCGGCGCAGGCAATCTTCGTCCAGCTTATCTTTATGCTGTTCAAGGAATGCGACCAGCGCATCGCGGTAAGTTGCGCGTGCTTCCAGCGAACCAATAGAGTTGAGTTCAAGGGCAACGTGAGACGCAATGCCCAGCTCACGCCACCAGCGGGCGGTAAGCATAATCAGCTCAGCATCGATATCCGGCCCTTGCAGACCAAACACTTCGACACCCAGTTGATGGAACTGGCGATAGCGCCCTTTCTGCGGACGCTCGTAGCGGAACATCGGCCCGACATACCACAAGCGCTGTTCCTGATTGTACAGAAGACCATGCTCGATGCCGGCGCGTACACAGCCCGCCGTACCTTCAGGACGCAGCGTCAGGCTATCGCCGTTGCGATCGTCAAAGGTATACATCTCTTTTTCAACCACGTCGGTTACTTCGCCGATCGCGCGTTTGAATAACGGGGTCTGCTCTACAATCGGCAAACGGATTTCACTGTAACCGTAGCTGCCGAGCACGTTTTTCAGGGTGCTTTCAATGCGCTGCCAGATGGCGGTTTCGCCAGGCAGATAATCGTTCATGCCGCGAATGGCTTGAATATTCTTTGCCACGTTTATTCTCTTTATGAATACAAAAAATGAACCCTCAGGGCCGCGACGAGTCAGGGTCGCGCCGGGCGGGTTCATCATACACGGGAAGCCAGTCGCTTCCCAGCTACGTTATTTTTCTACCTGTTGCACGTCGATGCGGCGCGCTTCATCCAGAATTGACGCTTTTGCGCGAATACGGGCCTCAAGCTGAGCGATCATATCTGCGTTATCAAGGCGATCTTTGCGCACGCCGTCTTCATACAGGCCGCTTTTCTTATTACCGCCCGTCACGCCGAGCGTGGAGACCAGCGCTTCACCAGGGCCGTTCACCACGCAGCCGATAATGGAGACATCCATCGGCGTAATGATATCTTCCAGCCGCTGTTCCAGCGCGTTAACCGTACCGATCACGTCGAACTCCTGGCGGGAGCAGGTCGGGCAGGCGATAAAGTTGATCCCGCGGGAACGAATACGCAGTGATTTCAGAATATCAAAACCGACTTTGATCTCTTCTACCGGATCGGCGGCCAGCGAAATGCGCAGAGTATCGCCGATGCCTTCAGAGAGCAGTAAGCCAAGCCCGATAGCGGATTTCACTGCACCTGCACGGGCACCGCCCGCTTCGGTGATCCCGAGATGCAACGGCTGATCGATCTGCTTCGCCAGCAGACGATAGGATTCAACGGCGAGGAATACGTCAGAGGCTTTCACGCTGACTTTGAATTGATCGAAGTTAAGACGATCGAGGTGATCGACATGACGCATTGCCGATTCGAGCAGCGCCTGCGGTGTCGGTTCACCGTACTTTTCCTGCAGATCTTTTTCCAGCGAACCGGCGTTAACGCCGATGCGGATTGGGATATTTTTATCGCGGGCGCAGTCAACTACCGTGCGGATACGTTCTTCGTTACCGATATTGCCGGGGTTGATGCGCAGACAGTCAACGCCATATTCGGCCACTTTCAGCGCAATGCGGTAGTCAAAATGGATGTCCGCCACCAGCGGAACACTCACCTGCTGTTTGATAAGTTTAAAGGCTTCTGCCGCATCCATCGTAGGGACAGAGACACGGACAATATCCGCGCCGACGCGCTCCAGCGCCTTGATTTGATTGACCGTCGCTTCCACATCCGTGGTGCGCGTGTTGGTCATTGATTGCACAGCGATGGGAGCCCCATCGCCGATCGGCACGTTCCCCACGTAAATCCGTTTCGATTTCCGACGTTGAATCGGGGCCTGGTTATGCATGAAAAATCTCCCGCGTTGCCCGTCTGTTACTGTGTTGCTGATTGTTCGGCATTGAGGGTCAGACGCGCAACCTGGTTAGTTCTGATAAAACGACTCAGATCGACAGGTTTTCCCTGATACTGGATCTGTACTGCTGCCGGAGCGCCAATTTTCAATTTATACGGCGCCTGACCGGTCAGATTCAGCGTGGCATCTTTACGTTGCAGGCCGCTAAACAGTTTTTTACCGGTCGCATCGCTCACTTCGAGCCAGCAGTCGGCATTGAAACTCATCACCAGCGCATTGGTATCGGCGACAGCGCCAGCAACACCAGCCTGATCGGTAGGCAGTTGCCCATTGTTCGCGGTTGCAGCAGGCTGCTGAGTTGATTCAACATTCGCCTGAGACGGAGAAACCACCTGGTTCTGGTTGGCGGTATTCACCGGCGCTTGCTGCGCAGTAGCCGGCGCCTGTGCAGTGGTTGCCGGAGCCGGGGCTTCAATCGGCGTAGAGGAGTTATCGTCCGTCGCGGCAGCAGTGGCAGGATCGTTGTTCAACGGTACACTTTGCGCGTTATTGCTGCTGTTGCTGGCATTAAGTTCCGCAGAGGATTGATCGGCCATCGTGCTGATCTCTTCCTGCTGCGCTTTATGATTCTGCCACCACCAGGCACCCGTCAACCCCACCACCACAAACAGCACCAGCCAGGTAAAACTCATCAACCAGCCATCGCGTTTTTTGCGCGGTTTGCCTAAAGCAAAGGTCTGCATCGGAGCAACTTTCGCCGCTCTGACCGGCGCTTGCTTCTCGATCATCGGCAGTAATTCTTCTTCGGGGATGTGCACCAGGCGGGCATATGAGCGGATATAACCACGCACAAACGTCGATGCCAGATCGGCAGGCGATCGATCCTCTTCGATATCGCGTACCGTGGAGACCTTCAGACACAAGCGTTCTGCAACCGCCTGTTGGCTGAGTCCAAGTTGTTCACGGGCGCTGCGCAGACGAACGCCAGTGGTTTGTACTTCGTTTTGGTCTTGAGTGGCTTCAGTATTCATTCGCTACAACTACTGGTACGTGAAAAGTAAACATTCAGGCGCGTGTGGCCACAATGCCCACACGCGCCGCGAAATAACCGGGTCAGTTAAACGTAGACCCACAGTATAAGACTGTCAGGCTCGTCATAACAGAACAGCTTTAGGCACTTTTTGCTAAGCCGTTGTTCCATCACTACATACTGCCTTAAAGTCAGGAGAAACGCACCGTAATTATTATTAGCCTGCATACGTACAGGCCAAATATTCGACATTTGTATAAAATGCAGCACATTCTTCGCGCTGCATAGCAGCCTTACAGCGCCTTCACCGCAATCGTTTCACCCTGCATACGCTTACGCATTGTACGCTTGGTGCGGTCGATCACATCGCCGGCCAACTGACCACAAGCGGCGTCGATATCATCACCGCGCGTTTTACGCACGATGGTGGTAAAGCCATAGCTCATCAGCACTTTGCAGAAACGATCGATACGGCTGTTGGAGCTACGACCATACGGCGCGCCCGGGAACGGGTTCCACGGAATCAGGTTGATTTTGCACGGCGTATCTTTCAGCAGTTCGGCCAGTTCATGTGCATGCTCCGTTCCATCGTTTACATGGTCCAGCATCACATACTCAATGGTCACACGGCCCTGGTTGGCGTTGGATTTTCCAATGTAACGACGAACAGCGCCGAGGAAGGTTTCGATATTGTACTTTTTGTTGATCGGTACAATTTCATCACGAATTTCATCGTTTGGCGCATGCAGGGAGATGGCCAGCGCAACGTCAATCATATCGCCCAGCTTATCCAGCGCCGGAACCACGCCTGAAGTCGAGAGCGTGACGCGACGTTTAGAAAGACCAAAACCGAAATCATCCAGCATGATCTCCATTGCTGGCACCACGTTCGTCAGGTTGAGCAGCGGCTCGCCCATGCCCATCATCACCACGTTGGTGATCGGGCGAGTGCCGGTGACTTTCGCTGCGCCGATAATTTTCGCCGCACGCCACACCTGGCCAATGATTTCGGAAACGCGCAGGTTGCGGTTAAAACCCTGTTGCGCGGTAGAGCAGAATTTACACTCCAGCGCACATCCCACCTGTGAAGAGACGCAGAGCGTTGCACGGTCTTCTTCCGGGATATAAACGGTTTCAACGCGCTGATCGCCAACGGCAATCGCCCATTTGATGGTGCCATCGGAAGAACGTTGTTCTTCCACAACTTCCGGGGCGCGAATTTCAGCCACTTCTTTTAATTTGTTGCGCAGAACTTTGTTGATGTCGGTCATCTCATCAAAGTCGTCGCTGCAATAGTGATACATCCACTTCATCACCTGGTCGGCGCGGAAGGGTTTTTCACCTAAGTTTTTGAAAAATTCACGCATCTGCTGACGATTTAAATCCAGCAGGTTAATTTTTGCGTCTTTGTTTGGAACCGTGAGAGCGTTGTTCTCAGGCATGGCAATTTGTTCAGACATATTTTATTCCGGCCTCGTTATTACACGTTATGGCCCGTGGAGGGTTGAAAAGAAGCGCCCCAGGCAAGCATCTGCTCATCCTGGGGCGCAGTATTGTACAAATTCTGACGCACAGATACCACGTTTGCACGCGGCATTTGCCAAAGAAAAGTGTAAAACTCGTTACACGATTAGCGCGTGCGCGGGCAAACTTCGCCTTCAGCAAAGAAGAAAGCGATTTCGCGGGCCGCAGATTCTACGGAATCGGAACCATGCGTACCGTTTTCAGTGAAGCTGTCTGCGTAGTCAGCGCGCAGAGTACCAGCCAGCGCATTCGCCGGGTTGGTTGCGCCCAGCAGATCGCGGTGACGCTGCACAGCGTTTTCACCTTCCAGTACAGAAACCACGATCGGGCCAGACGTCATGAACTCAACCAGACCGTCAAAGAACGGGCGACCTTCATGCTCGGCGTAGAAACCGCGCGCCTGCTCAACGGTCAGGTGCAGCATTTTGGTGCCAACGATTTTGAAACCAGCCGCTTCGAAGCGAGAGAAGATGCTGCCAATAACGTTTTTTGCCACCGCGTTCGGTTTAATGATGGAAAAAGTACGTTCAATAGCCATGTTTACCTCTGTAAGTTGTTCTGTTGCCCTGAATAGGTGTGGCGCGGATTATAAAGAGCAACGCGGGCGTTGCCTATGGATGAAGGTAACATTTTTTTAAAATGAGACGAGTTTTAGCAACACCGTTCACCAAACTCGCCATTTGCGCGGTTATTGCACAGTAAACTGCACTGTCGCAACCTGTCCCGCATCATCCATAACCAATAACTGATATTCACCGGCTTTATCAAGCCGCAGATTCAATAAACTCGTATGCATCGTTAACGGTTCGCCATTTAAAAACCACCAGCGCTCCCCTTCTCCACCACTGCTTTGCAACGGCAGCAGCGCAAATGCCTGTCCCGGAACGCGTTTGATCACTGCGCCTTCCCGCACGCCGCTTAGTAACAGCGGTGGCGGTGCGTTATCATCGCGCGGAGGACAACGGGGATCGGCGGCAGGCAAGCGCGCAGCGCGACGTTCACTGACAGGCAACCAGGGTTCCAGCGGTCGCGGCCAGACAATCCAGGTTTTCTGCTGCGCATCCGGGCAATCCGCCGCCACTCTGCGCCCTGCGCTGTTTAACCACAGCGGAAAGCGAATGCCGTGCAACCCTTCCTGCTCCGGCATCAGCAGCGTTGGCGGCTGGCTACCGTCCAGTAACCACGTTGCCAGGCGGCGGCGACAATTGCTGTCTCCCTCTGGCAGACTCTGCCCTCCCGGCCAGCAAATGGTGCCGCTACTTACGGAAGCTGGACGCGGATCGCGCGGCAGGCGGGATTGTTCGATTGCCGAGCGCGGTTGCAGCAGGTTGTTAACCTGATTCAACAGCGGCACTGCACTGGCGAAACCAAACTGACCGGCAACGGGTGTACCGTCCGGCCGCCCCGTCCAGATGCCGATCACATAGCGAGCATTAATACCTATCGCCCACGCATCGCGGTAGCCATAGCTGGTACCGGTTTTCCATGCCAGCGGCACCACCTGCGGCAACATGTCATCCGGTACCGGCTGTGCTTCGCCAGCCAGAATACGGCGGATGATCCACGCTGCGCCCGGCGACATCAACCGGCGTTCTTCCAGCGGAGCATTCGGCGTCATGCGTAATCTTCCCGCATTGCCGTGACGGGCA
The DNA here is from genome assembly GCF_000280495.2 of Kosakonia radicincitans DSM 16656. Lineage (NCBI taxonomy): Bacteria > Pseudomonadati > Pseudomonadota > Gammaproteobacteria > Enterobacterales > Enterobacteriaceae > Kosakonia > Kosakonia radicincitans. The sequence continues at coordinate 1,405,180 of NZ_CP018016.1, read as the reverse complement.
AAGGCACTGTAGGCCGCTGCGATATCCTCCAGCCGCGCTCCTGCGCCACCGAGGATCATCGCCAGATTGGGTTCTGCACCGGCAGGCAGAATCAACGGCAGACCGGCATTGCGCAGGTTAGCGGCGAAGGTTTTCGGGCCATAGGCTTCCAGCACCTGTACCGCAGGCAGGTTCAGCGATCTTACCAGCGCTTCGCTCATACTCACCGGGCCATGAAAACCGCTGTCGAAATTACCGGGGCGATAATCTCCCACCCGGCGCGGAACGTCCTGCAATAGCGAGGCCGGATGAATCAGACCGTCATCAAGTGCCAGACCATAAATAAAGGGTTTTAATACCGACCCCGGCGAACGGACCGCGCTGACCATATCAACATGACTAAAGCGGCTGTCATCATTAATATCCACCGATCCGACCCAGCCACGCACCTTCATGTTGGTGTGATCGACAACGATTATCGCCAGCGAACTGCGCGGCGGTAAACGCGACTTTACACCCAGCGCCATCTCTTCCAGTTGCCGTTGCAGGCTGGCATCAAGCGTGGTCGTTATCTTCAACGCCTTACTGGATGCCAGCATGCGCCGGGCAAATAATGGGGCCAGTTGCGGCATCTGTCGCGGAGCCAGCCACACCGGCTCTTCGCGCGACTCTTGCACCTGCGAGGCAGGCCACACTTTTTGCGCCACCATGCGATCCAGCACTTTGTCGCGCGCCGCCTGCGCGCGTTGCGGCCAGCGATCCGGCCGCAATCGGCTGGGTGCCTGCGGCAAAACGGCCAACAGTGCCGCTTCGGAATAGCTGAGTTTCGCCGGTGATTTACCCAGGTAAGCCCAGCTCGCCGCGCCAACTCCCTGCAACGTGCCGCCAAACGGCGCGCGATTAAGGTACAGGGTGAGGATCTCGCGTTTGGAAAGGTGCCACTCCAGTTGCATCGCGCGCCATAGCTGGCAGATTTTGCCGCCAAAAGTGCGCGGGTGCGGATCCAGCAACCTGGCGACCTGCATGGTCAGCGTGCTGCCGCCAGATACCACCCGTCCGGCGCGCAAATCCTGCCAGGCGGCCCGCAAAACGGAAAACGGATTAACGCCGGGGTGCGCCCAGAACCAGCGATCTTCATACTGAATGAGCGCCTGTAAATAGTGCGGCGAAACCTCTTCGATGGTCACCGGATAGCGCCAGATGCCCTCCGCGTCGGCAAAACGCCATAACGGCGTTCCCTCTTCCGCTACCACCACCCGTGCGGGAGCGACTTCATTCAGCGGTAACGGCCAGATTCTGTCCGCAGCAATAACGCCGAGAATCAGCAACAACAGCCCTCCCGCCAGCCAGCGCCAGCGGGTATGTAACAGAAGCTTTTTCACGTTACGGGACAATAATCATCGGGCTACGGGTCGCGCCGGTTGCCCGCCACTGCGGAACGTACATCGATTCCACTTGCGGCGCTGGCACCTGATACGTCCCCGGCGTTACCGCGCGCGCCAGATAAACCAGCGTCACCGGCTGGCCTTCGCTCACTGGCACGGCAGCCACAAAGCGATCGTCACGGAACTCCATATGCTGAATGTCAGCCTGCTGCATCCGGTTAAGCAGTTCCTGTACTTCGCTACCACTCTCCTGGAGGCTGGCGCTGCTGCTCGCGAGATTCTGGTTTTCCAGCTCCAGACCGGCAGGCAGTAAATCCACCACCAGCGCATCCGGGACATTCTGGCTGGCGCTCACCTCCAGCCAGACCAGCACCAGCTCGCCACTTTTCAGCGATGAGAGCGATTTGCTCCGTCCGTCAGTGCCCAGCACCGTGCGTTCAATGTGCAGCACGTTGTCAAAAGGCGCAGGTGCCTGCATTGGGTACCCGCTACTGTCCAGGCGCAGCCATAACGGTGAGCTACCGCTGTTGGTCACCTGCAATGCCGCCAGTTGATCGGCATCGAGGTTACGGGTTTGCGTTTTATCGCCACTGAGCGCCGCCGTCTCCAGCGAAGTTTGCGCCTGCCACGCCCCGGAGGCATTTTGCAGATTACGTCCGGCCATAAATAAGGCATTGCTTTCCTGCGTCGATAACCAGCGCTGCCCGTAAGCCTGTTCCGAGAGCGTCGTCAGCAGGCGCGTCTGCTCCTGTTCCAGCAACGTATTCTCTTCCAGCAGCGCCAGCATCAGCGCGTTGTCACGCAAATCGCTGCCATAATCCGCCAGCCAGCGATTATCCTTCGCTCGCAGCGTTTTCAATGCCAGAGCCAGCGCCTGTTCGCTGCGTTGCGCGTCGCCCATCAGTTTTAACGCCACGCCCAACTGCATCAGTGGTAACCCGGCTTTGGCCTGGTCGTGGCGCTGCCAGATTTCACGCAGCGCACCCAGTGGCGCTTTTTGCTGACGCGCCAGCACCAGCCCGGCATAGCTTTGTACTGCAAATTTCGTTGCCGGGAGATCGTCGCTATAACGCACCGCCATCGTTGCAGGGTCCTGCAGGTAACGCAGCAAGCGGTTATTCGCGTTGTTCAGCGCTTCCGTCGGAACGCTGTATCCTTGCGCCGAGGCGCTGACCAGAAAATCGGTAACATACGCCGTCAGCCAGTACTCTTCCGGCCCGCTCTTATCCCACAGCGAGAATCCACCGTCGTCGCGCTGCATTTGCAGCAGTCTGGAGATACCAATATCCACCGCTGCGCGCCGCTGTTCGTCGCTGTCGCCCTTAATACCGAGCGCTTTAAGCTGCGCGGCATTGGTATAAAGCGACGGGAATAGCCCGCTGGCGGTTTGTTCAAGACAGCCATACGGATAGGCTTTTAGCTCCTGAATGTAGCGCGCGATATTGAGCGGCGGCTTGCCGCTCAACAGCAGGCGCCCCTGAAGTGTGGCCGATGAAATGCCCGCCAGATGTTGTTCCGGCGCGTGCCAGCTCTCGCCAGGTTTAAGCATTGCGCTGCTGTTGACCGTTTGTGCAGCAAATGGCGGGCGCACACCGATTTTCCACTGCTTCTGTAACGGCGCGAAGGTTTCGCCTGGCAGCGTCAATCCGCTGATTTGCGCGTTAATTTCGCCGTCGCCAAACCCATCCAGCGCCCGTACCGGAATAAACACGGTGGCGCGTTCACCCGCTGACAAAGTGAGCGGCTCCGGCGATTGACTTTCCAGCGCCAGTAATCCCCCGGCCCTGAGGGCAACATTGAGCGTTTGCGGCCGATCGGTCAGGTTGGTGAGATCCAGGGTCAGGCGCGACGTGTCGCCGCTGCCGAGGAAACGCGGCGTGTTCAGTTCGGCTATCACCGGTGCGGCCACCACCACTTTGCTTTCACTGCTACCAAAATTCTCTGCCGTCCATGCCTGTGCCATTACCCGCAATTCACCGTTGAAATCGCCAATCGGTAATGTCACCAAGCCTTCGCCGTTTTCATCCAGCTGTACCGGCTGCGCCTGCTGGGCAATGATAGTGACGTGATTGACCGGCGGTTTTCCGCCGCGATTCATTTCATCGCCATCGCCACCGAAGCGCAGCGCGGCAAGCCGCCCTTGCCCTTCAATCACCTGGCCGTAAATATCATAGATATCCGCGCCGTAGCGTTTCTGCCCGAAAAAGGCCTGCCACGGATCCGGCGTCACGTAGTCGGTAATATTCAGCACGCCGCTATCTACGGCGGAGAGCAGTACATTCACCTGTTTCGGAGTTTCGCCGTTTTTCACCGTCGCCTTCACTTTGACGGTCAGCGGCTGGTTGGGACGCATTTTTGGTGGCGCATCCAGCGCAATGTTGAGTCGGCGGTTTTCATCGCCCATCGGTAAGTGCAGCAAACCGACCGCGCGTTTTGGCGTGGCGGATTTCGATTTATCGCCCGGGCGGATCACCAGCGTGCTGAGGTAGAGATCGTGACGCTGCCATTTTTGATCGAGCGGAATACTCAGATCGAGGCCGTCGGCTGGCACATCAATCTCTTTCCACCACAGTGGTCCCTCGCTGGATTCGATCATCGCGTAACCTTTACCTGCGGCTGGCGCGGTGATGTGCAATTTCACGGTGTCGCCCGGTTTATAACCCGGTTTGTCCAGCTTCATGGTGACGCGGTCAGGCCGCGCAGCGCCCGCACCGTCGCTGTTGTCCTGCCAGCTATAACCGGCCCAGAAACGCAAGCTGCTGACGGTGTCATCTGGCCCTTTCACTTCCAGGCGGTAAGAACCCCAGTCCACCGGGAAACTCACCTTGCCGGTTTCATCCGCCGCAAGGCTGAGGCTCTGCTCACCTTCCACCAGATCTTTCTGGTTGAACTGCGACTGCCAGCCTTCGCTTTCCGACCAGTTCCAGAAATAGTCGCGCCGTTCGCGGATCAGGCGCACCTGCAAATCATTAACCGCCTTTTTCGTCCCGGCGGCATCGGCATAGACAATATCGAACGCCGCGTTGCTGCCTTCATCAACAATCGGCCGATTGACGGTGGTGTCGGTGCGGTAGTCGTAAACGGCTTTAGCGGCAAATTGCGGACGGATCCCCGGCAGCGACTGCGCAGGCCAGATAGCCTGTTCCGCACGGCGCGTAACCGGACGCCCGCCCGATTCCAGCAGGCTGGCCTGCAAAATCACCTGTAACGGCGAGTGCGTCTCCTGCCACTGACTCGGCGTACTGACCGCGCCCTGACCTTCGTTATCCAGCGTCAGATGCACTTCATCCAGGCTGCGGCTCAGGTTCTCTTCAGCAATATCGCCAAACTGGAAGCCAGACAGCGCGGCTACCGCGTCGCGCAGAGGGCGAAGGAACAGTTGCCCCTGCAACGTATTGCCGCTGGCGGGGGCGCCATAGAGATAGTGACCATTCACGTTGAACACCACATCTGCGGCCGGATCCACCGGCGTTGGCTGCGGCGTAATGTTCAGCGCCATGCGCTCCGGCATAAAGTCTTCAACGTGGAAACCCCACTCGCGCGGCAGGTTATCGCCAGTATTGGCGCGGAAATGCCATATTCCCGTTTGCGCGCTGGCATCCAGCGAGTAAGTAAAGTGATACAGGCCATTCTGCGGCTGGCTGACCACTGTGCGTACCACCCGGCCATCCGGTTTGACCACTTCGAGTTTGACCGGCTGCTCCGCCAGCGGTTTACCGTCGCTGTCACGTAGCAGGCCATTAAGGATTACCGTTTCACCAGGACGATACAGATCGCGCGGGCCAAACATAAAGAACTGTTTGCTGTAGCCCGGCTCGCCGGCAATAGCGAATTCGGCCAGATCCAGCGCCGGTAATTTTAGATCCAGCAGCGTGGTTTCACCGTCTTTGCGCGCCAGCACCAGCGCTACTTCTTTATCGGTGTTCAGGGTAGCGTGCCCATCAGCATCGCTGGTCGCCTGCGCCAGGGTTTGCCCCTTCTCATTCAGTAACGACACCTCAATGCCAGAGAGTGCTGCACCGTTTTCCAGCCCCTGGGTGAAAATATCCAGCCGGTTATGGTAACGGTGCGCCGAGAGGCCGATATTGCTGAGGGTGAACAGCGTGGCGGCATTGCTGTAGTTGTAGTGCCCGGCCTGATTCATCACCGCGATATAGACGCCAGTCTGCTGCAACGGCTGGATACCGCTTAACGGCAACAGCAGTTTTTCCCGGGTATTGCGCGCCGGATTGAGATCAAAGCGGCCGGTATAGACCAAATCGGCCATTTTTAATAGCGTGTCCGACTCCCAGTTCGAAAGCGAGTTGCGATACTCCCACTGGCTGATAAATGCCGCCAGCGACTCCGGCTTCACGCGATAAAAGTTAACATCAACATTATTGACGTTCAGCGCCATGACGGGCAGCCCCTCCACGACTTTACCCGGCAGCAGTGAACCCCGGCTGGCAAAACCGACGCTTGGCTGAACGTCGCGCGTGGCGATGGTTTTCTCATAATCGATGCCGAAGGTGGCTTTATTCAGCGCCACCAGCCCACGATCGACCGATACCAGCAGTTCGCGATTCGGCTCCAGATGCCGCAGACGCAGCTCTTTCAGATTGGGTGCCAGCTCCCATGCGCCATCCACCTTGCCGCTCTTTTTATCCACCAGATGCACGGTAGAGGCAAAATTCTGCGCAGGATCGAGCGGGACCGAGAAAGTCAGCACCAGCGTGGCGGAGCCATCCAGTTGCACTTCAGAAGCATCCAGCAGCGTCAGCGGCTTGCCTTCACTACGGGCGGCAAGCTGAGCCAGTTTCTCTTTGTCCGGCGCGGCAGGAAGCGTTTTTTGCTCAGCGCTAGTGGAAGACGCAGCAGGCGCGCTGGCGGCTTTCGGTTTATCGTTGTTATCGCAGCCAGCAAGCGTAAGGGTGGTCAGCAGCGCAGCAGTCAGCGCCGCAATACGTAGCGGTTTCATTCGTTATCCCTGGTTCATTAACCTGTTGAAAGAGGCCCACCTAGTATTATGCGCAGCCGCATGAATTACAAAATGTCTGATGAATTCTGGAAAGCGCCTCGCAAAGGCGGCGTTCTCATCATGCTGGCATTGTTACGGGGATCACAGGTCGTAACGTAACATGTAACGTTGCGAGTCATTTGTTTTTAAAACAATAAGATAGCTGGATAAATATTACTTCAGACTGCTAACGTTACGCTGTCTGTGCACCTTTGTGCGCGGTTCTAATAAGAGAGATCATTATGTCCAGAGCCGTGAATGCCCTACAAAATTTTGGTAAGTCCCTCTTTGGTCCGGTACTCATTTTGCCCATCGTCGGCCTGTTTATTGCCGTCGGGAATATTTTTGGCAATGGCAATCTGGCCGAATATTTGCCATTCCTCGGTCACCCACTTATTCAGAACATCGGCCAGTTAATCGCTAAATCCGCTGTCTCCGTGCTCGCCAACCTGGCGCTGGTATTTGCCGTTGGTATCCCGGTCGGGCTGGCTTCGCGGGATAAAGGCTACGCCGCGCTGATTGGTCTGGTGACGTTTATTGTGTTCATCAATGCCATGAACGTGACGTTGCAAATGCAGGGCGCGCTGGCTCCAGCCGCTCAGATGAAAGCGGCTGGTCAGAGCATGGTGCTTGGGGTACAGGTGCTGGAAATGGGCGTATTTGCCGGTATCCTGACCGGCGCGCTTAGCGGTTATCTGTACAACAAACATTCCGGCGTGCAGTTTTCCGGCGCGATGGCGATTTACTCCGGCCACTGCTTTGTAGCGATGATTATGCTGCCGGTGTCGATGGTGCTTGGCGTGGTAATGAGTGAGCTGTGGCCCTTCGCCCAGCACGGTATCAGCACGCTGGCGCTGGCAATTAAAGGCGCCGGGCCATTTGGCGTGGCGGTGTACGGTTTTCTTGAGCGCATTCTGGTGCCGACCGGGCTGCATCATCTGGTCTATACGCCGTTTCTCTATACCGAACTGGGCGGTACAGCGGATGTTTGCGGCAGCACCTATCAGGGTGCGCGAAACATTTACTTCGCGGAAATCGCCTGTCCTGACGTGAAGCAACTCAGCAGCACGGTAGTCTGGGATGCGCGCGGGATCAGTAAAATGTTCGGCCTGCCTGCCGCCGCGCTGGCGATGTACGTTACGGCAAAACCGGAACGCAAAGCGGCCGCAAAAGCAATTTTGATCCCCGCCGCGCTCACCTCGCTGCTGGTCGGCGTGACGGAACCGATTGAATTCTCTTTCCTCTTTGTTGCGCCGCTGCTGTTTGTGGTGCATGCAGTGCTGACCGGGATCGGCATGATGCTGTTCTCGTTGTTCGGCGTTCATGCCATCGGCGCGAACGGCATCATCGATTTTATTCTCTACAACCTGCCGCTCGGTATCCAGAAGTCTAACTGGCCGATGTATATCCTTGTCGGCGTCATTATGTTCGCCCTCTACTTTGTGATCTTCCGCTTTTTGATTCTGCACTTCGATATGAAAACGCCAGGCCGCGAGGAAGAGAACGAAGAGACACGCCTTTACAGCAAGCAGGATTACCAGGCGAAAGGCAATAACGACGCGATGGGCGAAGCGATTATCGCCGGGCTGGGCGGACGCGCCAACATTGAGGTGGTGGACAACTGTTACACCCGCCTGCGCGTCACGGTGAAAGACGCGGCGGTGATTAACGAACCGCAACTGAAAGCGACCGGTGCAAAGGGCGTGATCAGACAAGGTAATAACGTTCAGGTGGTCTACGGGCTGCATGTCAAAAAAATGCGAGAAGCCGTTGAGATGTTTCTCTGAAGGAGTCCAGAAATGGTTAAACCCCCGTTTATTTTATCTATCGCCGGTGGCGGCAGTACGTATACACCGGGCATCGTGAAAAGCCTGATGGTTCAGCTGGAAGCATTCCCGCTGGCGGAAATTCGTCTCTACGACATCGATGCAGCGCGGCAAAACACCATTGCGCCGGTGGTGGAAAAAGTGATCCGCGACCACAGCCAGCGCATCAAATTTACCGTAACGAATGATGCGGAAACGGCATTCAGCGGTGCGCATTTCGTCTTTGCCCAGATGCGCGTTGGTCAGTACAAGATGCGCGAACAGGATGAGAAGATTCCGCTGCGTCATGGTGTCGTAGGCCAGGAGACCTGCGGCCCCGGCGGGCTGGCCTATGGCCTGCGCACCATTCTGCCGATGGTCGAGCTTATCGATCAGGTTACGCGCTACGCAGATGAGAAAGCGTGGATCGTCAATTACTCTAACCCCGCGGCGATCGTCGCTGAAGGGGTGCGTCGGCTGCGTCCGCAGGCGCGGGTGCTGAATATTTGCGATATGCCGGTCGCCGCGATGCGCAATATGGGGGCGATCCTCGGCGTCGACCGCCACAAGCTGGAAGTCGATTATTTTGGCCTGAATCACTTCGGCTGGTTTACGCAGGTGCGCGTGGATGGCGAAGATCGCCTGCCGGAATTGCGCGAACACGTTGCCCGCTTTGGCCTGCTGACCGAAGACGCCGCGCAAACGGATCCGCAGCACGCCGATCCGTCATGGGTGAAAACCTGGCGCAATATCAAGCCGATTATGGATCACTTCCCCGAGTATCTGCCGAACCCGTATTTGCAGTATTACCTGATGCCAAACGAGATCGTCGCGCACCAGGATCCTGACTACACGCGCGCCAATGAAGTGATGAACGGGCGCGAAAAGAAACTGTTTGCCGCCGCACAGGAGTATCAACGCAGCGGAGTCCTGCCCGATGCGTTTCATGTTGGCGTCCATGGCGCGTTTATCGTTGATGTGGCCTGCTCGCTGGCATTTGATCTTCGCCAGCGCCACCTGGTGATTGTGGAAAATAAAGGTGCGATCGCCAATCTGCCGTATGACGCAATGGTGGAAGTTCCGGCTTACATCACTTCCTCCGGCCCGGAACCGGTACGCATGGGTGCAGTGCCGCTCTTCCACCAGACGCTGTTAATGCAGCAACTGGCCTCGGAGCAACTGCTGGTTGAAGCCACCATTGAAGGCAGCTACGAAAAAGCGCTCCAGGCGTTTACCCTGAACCGCACAGTGCCGACCATGCAGCATGCCAAAGCGATTCTCGATGAGATGATTGAGGCTAACCGCGACTACTGGCCTGCGCTGCAAAAAGCGTGGGAAAACGGCAAAGCGGTATAAAAATACCGAGTTGGCTCGCGGGTTTAGCGAAGGTGGCTTGTAGGGTGATGAAAAAACGTTAACAATTCAGAGTAATTATTGATGACACGGAGAACCCCATGTCCACCTCATTTTTTGTCGCGGCCGACTGGCTGATAGAGCATAGCGATGATCCTGAAATCCAGTTGATTGACGCCCGCATGGCGCCAGTGGGTCAGGAGCATCGCGATATGCGTGCGGAGTACCGTGACGGGCATCTTCCCGGCGCGGTGTTTTTTGATATTGAAGCCCTTTCCGACCACAGCACATCCTTACCGCACATGCTGACGCGCCCGGAAGCGTTCGCCGTGGCGATGCGCGAGCTGGGCATCAGCCAGGATAAACACCTGGTAGTGTATGACGAAGGCACGCTGTTCTCCGCGCCGCGCGCATGGTGGATGCTGCGCAATTACGGCGTGGAGAATGTCTCGATTCTCGAGGGTGGTCTGGCTGGCTGGCAGCGCGACGCCCTGCCGTTGCAGAAAGGCGAGGTGCCGCTGCCGGAATCCGACTTTAACGCCAACTTCGATCCATCCGTGGTGAAAAAGCTGACCGATGTACTGCTGGCAAGCCACGAAGGCACCGCGCAGATTGTCGATGCGCGCCCAGCCCCGCGTTTTTCCGGCGAAGTCGATGAACCACGTCCGGGCCTGAAGCGCGGGCATATTCCCGGCGCACTGAACGTGCCGTGGGTTGATCTGGTGGTCGATGGTGAACTGAGAACCACCGATGAACTGGCCGCCATTTTCCGCCGCCAGGGCGTTGACCTGAACCAGCCGATCATTGCCAGCTGCGGCTCCGGCGTCACGGCGTCCGTGGTGATCCTTGCGCTTACGACGCTGGGCGCAAATAACGTGACACTGTATGACGGCTCCTGGAGTGAATGGGGCGCGCGCGACGATTTGCCTGTCGAACCGGCCTGAATGGACAACCGGCTTGCGCCCTTGCTGACGCGCGGGGCGTCACTGACCCGCGCGGAATATCGTGTGCTTGCACATCTGACGGAACATCCGTTGCTGGTGGGTAATATCACCGTGCGTCAGCTGGCGCAGGCGACTTACGTTTCCACCGCCACCATTATCCGGCTCTGTCAGAAACTTGGCTTCAGCGGCTACAGCGAATTTATCTGGCACTGCAAACAGCTTTTGTCCGACACACCGCATATTGCTCAGCAACATCATGAAGGGCATGACCAGCTACCGGCGCTGTTCCCGCAGTTTATGGCCAATTACCAGCGCACCTTCCAGTGGGTGACGGAAGAGAAGCGTCACCGCTTCGCCGCGCTGCTGCGCGATCGGGAGAGTTTTTTTCTCTATGGCGCGGGGTTCTCTTATCTCTTCGCCGAGTATTTAACCAAGAGGTTGCAGGTGCTGGGCAAGACGGCGTTTATCTCCGGGCCTGGCGACAGCCGCAATATCTTCCTCAGCAATGCCGCGCGTTATCAGGTCTTTATTGCCGTGTCGCGCAGCGGTGAAACCGAGCAGGTGCTGGATAAAGCGCGGATTGCGCGCACGGTTGGCATGACGGTCGTCGCCTTTACCCGCGCATCAGCAAACACGCTGGCGGAACTGGCGGATGTGCATTTTGCGCTGTATGACGAAGCGGTGCACTTTGCTGCCGAAGCGGCGGGCATTACGTCGTTTGAGTCGAATCTGGTGCTGTTAATGGATCTGTTGCTGCTGGAAGCGACGCAATAAACGGGCGGTACATTTCGCACCGCCTGTTCATCAGATAATGCGGTTGTTTTTGAAATCGCGCAGGAAACTGCCCCAGCGGCGTTCATAGAACGGCGTGATATGCGCCAGCATAAAGTGGCTGATACCTTTCTCGCCTTCCACCACCTGGCAAATATCGATCGGTTCATCCCCAGGCAGCGTATCTGTCGCGACGCTGCCCGCTGCATGGATGATCTCTTCGATGTCCCCTTCCGCTTCAATGCCAATCAGCAGGTTGGGTTGCTCGTCGGCCTTCTCTTTAATTGAGCAGAGAAACGCGCGTTTAACGGTTTTGATGCTTTTAAACAGCGTGGTCAGTGAATCGACCATTTGCGCAGGCGGTTCAGCTACTTCGGAAAGCAGCAGCGCCGTACCGCCTTCCAGCACTTCCTGCTGGCTGAGCGGACTGCTTTCTGCGCCCACTAAATGGCTTAACTCGCGCGGCGTGAACTCTTTGCCGGTGGGTAATTTAGCGTTGAGGAATAGCGTCTCTCCCAGCGTCATTTCAAACAGCGTACGCGCAGGCATGACCACAAATGCCTGTTCTTCGCTAACGGCCTGCTGTAAGGCTTGCAGCGAGGTAAAGAACGGAATGACCGAGTTACCGTCATCTTTTTCCCAGTGCTGCAAATCCAGCGCGCTGTCTTCGACAATCGCTTCACCTTCCGCCGCCGTACCCGGCACCCAGACGGTTGATTCCAGCAGCGTACGGAAAAAAGCCGGGCGATAAGCGGGCTCGGTCGCCGCCTGCTCCAGCAGGGTTTCTAATTCGTTTTTGCTTTCGGACATAGGTTCTCTGATTCGTTGTAGTCCATGCCTTTTGTAGGCTGGATGAGCATAATGCCATCCGGCCTACAATGACGCTTACCCGGCAGTCAATAAATTCGCGATGGTGCGTACGCCAAGCCCGGTCGCACCGGCCGCCCACTGTTCCACTGCCGCTTTGCGGTAGGTGGCGGAGCAGTCGATATGCAGCCAGCCCTGCTGGTAGTTTTCAACAAAGTGCGACAGGAACCCGGCAGCCGTGCTTGCCCCGGCCGGGAAAGAACCGCTGGCGGTGTTGTTCAATTCTGCAAAGCTGGACGGCAGCTGATTGCGGTGGAACTCCGCCAGAGGCAGACGCCAGAACGGTTCATTTTCTGCCGTCGCACTGTTGAGCAGACGGCCAGCCAGCGCATCGTCAAAGCTGAACAGCGCGTGGTAATCGTTACCCAGCGCGGTTTTCGCCGCGCCAGTCAGCGTTGCGGCATCAATGATAAACTGCGGTTTTTGCGCAGACGCATCAATCAAGCCATCCGCCAGCACCAGACGCCCTTCAGCATCGGTGTTCATGATCTCTACGGTTTTGCCGTTGCGATAATGAATAATATCGCCCAGTTTAAAGGCGTTACCGCTGATCAGGTTGTCGGCACAGCAGAGGTACAGTTTGACGCGTTTATCCAGCCCGCGGGTGATGGCGAACGCCAGCGCGCCGGTCACCAGCGCCGCGCCCCCCATATCGGATTTCATTGAATCCATTGATGAGGTTGGTTTGATGCTGTAACCGCCGGAGTCAAAGGTGATGCCTTTGCCCACCAGCGCGGCATATACCGGCGCATCCGGGTTGCCGGTCGGGTTATAGTCCAGCGCCAGCAATACCGGCGGGCGCTCAGAACCGCGACCAACGGTGTGCAGGCCAAGGTAATTCTGCTCGCGCAGATCTTCGCCTTTGGTGATGCGGTAAGAGACGTTTTCACCGCCCGCGCTGTGCAGCAGATCGACCGCGCGCTGCGCCAGTTGCTCCGGCCCTAACTCTTCTGCCGGCGCGTTGATGATGTCGCGTACCCAGTCGATGGTTTTCAGGCGGCTATCCAGCTCTTTTTGCCCGGCTTCGTCCAGCGGCGCCCACTCCACTTTGCGTGTGCCTTTCGGCCCTTTGTAACCGGCCCAGAACGCCCAGCTACGATCCGCGTCCCAGCCTTCGCCGCTCAGTGCAACGTGTTTAATGCCCAGGCCGTCGATTTTGCGCGCGGCGCGCTGAATCAGACCTAAATCGTCTTTTCCATTCAGATGCAGGGCGATGCCGTCGTTATTGATGCTCCATGAGGCTTTTTCACCCCAACGCGCATCCGCGCTTTGCGTGGTGAGTGTCACTTTCATAGCTTCTGTCATTATATTTATCCTTATCGGCAGGCGCCGGATGGCAACGTTGCCTTTTCCGGCCTACGTATGCATGAAAACGGGCCGCCCGAAGGCAGCCCGTGAGATGATTATGATGCTTCGTCTAACCAGACTAGCAGAATCGCTTCGAGAATTTTTTCATTCGATGCGTTCGGATCGTCGTCGAACTCTTCCAGCTCGCAGATCCACTGATGCATATCGGTGAAACGTACGGTTTTCGGGTCCACATCCGGGCGGCTGTCATACAGCGCCTCGCCGATTTCGCGGCTGTCGGTCCATTTCAATCCCATATCAGTGCTCCCGCGCGTGGTTAATGGTGTAACGCGGGATCTCTACCACCAGATCTTCATCGGTGACGCGCGCCTGGCAGCTTAAACGGCTGTCCGGCTCCAGACCCCAGGCTTTATCCAGCATGTCGTCTTCGTCTTCGCTGCTTTCCGGCAAAGAGTCAAACCCTTCACGCACGAGGCAGTGGCAGGTGGTGCAGGCACATGATTTTTCGCAGGCGTGCTCAATCTCGATACCGCCGCGCAGGGCAACATCAAGAATGGTTTCACCGCTCTTCGCTTCCAGAACTGCGCCATCCGGACAGAGATCCTGATGAGGCAGAAAAACAATTTTAGGCATATTAAACCTCGTCGACGGAATGGCCTTTCAGCGCGGTACGCACGGACTGATCCATACGGCGCGCGGCGAATTCCTGGGTTTGTTTATCTACATTTTTAATGGCTTGTTCTATCGCGTCGGTATCATCGCCGTCGGCCACGCTGCGCAACTGTGCAACTGCCTCGTCGATAACCTCGCGCTCTGCGGCGCTTAACAGCGCGGCATCAGCGGCGAGCGCGCCGGTTAAACTTTCCAGCACGCGCGCGGCTTCCACTTTCTGCTCCGCCAGCATGCGCGCTTTCACGTCCTGCTCGGCGAAACTCATGGAGTCTTTAATCATATTGGCGATTTCGCCGTCGGTCAGACCGTAAGAGGGTTTCACCTGGATGGAGGCTTCCACGCCGGTGGATTTCTCCATCGCAGTGACGCTCAACAGACCGTCAGCATCTACCTGGAAGGTGACACGAATATGCGCCCCACCCGCCGGCAGCGCCGGAATGCCACGCAGAGCAAAACGCGCCAGCGAACGGCAATCCGCCACCAGCTCCCGCTCACCCTGCATTACATGGATAGACATTGCGGTCTGGCCATCTTTAAAGGTCGTGAACTCCTGGGCGCGGGCCACCGGAATCGTGGTGTTGCGCGGAATAACTTTTTCCACCAGTCCGCCCATGGTTTCCAGCCCCAGCGACAGCGGAATAACATCCAGCAGCAGCATTTCGCTGTCCGGCTTGTTGCCGACCAGAATGTCTGCCTGAATCGCCGCGCCAATTGCCACTACTTTATCCGGGTCGATGGAGGTTAACGGCGTGCGGCCGAAAAATTCACCCACGCGTTCACGCACCAGCGGTACGCGAGTGGAACCGCCCACCATTACCACTTCCAGCACATCCTGCGCTTCCACGTCCGCATCTTTCAGCGCACGACGGCAGGAGAGCAGAGTGCGTTTGACAAGCGTTGAGATCATCTCTTCAAACTGCGCGCGAGTTACCACGCCCTGCCAGCCAGCCACATCAACAGTTGTGCTGTCGGCATCGCTCAGCGCAATCTTGGCGGCAATCGCCGCATCCAGAAGTTCACGTTGCTGACGCGCATCGCTGCGATCGGTAATGCCTGCCTGCTCGCTGATATAATCTGCCAGCAAGTGGTCGAAATCGTCGCCGCCGAGCGCGGAATCACCACCGGTCGCCAGCACTTCGAACACGCCGCGGCTCAGACGCAGAATGGAGATATCAAAAGTGCCGCCGCCAAGATCATAAACGGCGATAACGCCTTCTTTGCCGGAATCCAGGCCGTAGGCAATCGCCGCCGCGGTCGGCTCATTGAGCAGACGCAGCACATGCAACCCGGCTAAACGCGCAGCATCTTTCGTGCCCTGACGCTGCGCATCGTCGAAATAGGCAGGAACAGTGATCACCACGCCATCCAGTTCGCCGGAGAGCGTCTCCTGCGCGCGGGCAGCCAGCGCTTTCAGTATATCGGCAGAAACGCGGATCGGGTTGACCACGCCGCCGCGCGTCACAATCATCGGCAGGCCGTTTTCACTGGCCTGGAATTGCCACGGCAGATGCGGGTAACGCGCCTGAATATCCGCCAGACTGCGGCCCATCAGGCGTTTTACGGAGCTGATGGTATTGACCGAATCCAGCGCTGCATTGGCGCGCGCATCGTAGCCGACAACGTGGCTGTCAGCCTGGTAGTTAACCACTGAAGGGAGTAAATGGCGCCCGGCGCTGTCGGCCAGCGTTTCCGCCTGACCGCTACGCACGGTGGCAACCAGCGAATTGGTGGTGCCGAGATCGATGCCCGCCGCCAGACGACGCTGATGCGGCGCGGCGCTCAGACCCGGCTCACTGATTTGTAATAAGGCCATTATGTGCTTCCAAAAAAAATTAAAAACCGAGCAGTTTTTCTTCGAGTTGTTCTGTTGAGCTGCGCAGTTTATCGAGAAAACGCAGTTTACGCACGGTATCCGCCGCGACGTCCCACGTCTGATTGTCGAGTTGTTCCACCATCTGCTGGTGGCGGGCGTCGTACATCCCTTTTACCCGCTTCTGGAACGCTTCCAGACGGCCGCTGTCTTCCGCACGCTCGATCTCATCCAGCTCTTCGCGCAGCTCAAGCTGCTCCATCAAAAAGGCCGTGTCGCGAACGGTGTGCTGTTCAGAAGCTAAATCGAAGCCGTGCAGCGACAGCAAATATTCCGCGCGGGAGAGCGGATTGCGCAGGGTTTGCCACGCCTGATTAATGGTAGCGGATTGTTGGACCGCAGCCAGTTGTTCCGCCTGCGGGCGGCTGGCAAAGCGATCGGGGTGGAACTGCCGTTGCAGATCCTGGAAACGTGTCGCCAGCGCCTGAACGTCAAGCAGGTATTGGGCCGGCAACCCAAAGAGGGTGAAGTAATCCATAACAATTCCGGGTGTGCAATCGAAGCAAACCCCACGCGCAGCATGCTGCGGTGGGGTCAATGGGTAGGCGATCAGACGTTGAAGCTTTCGCCGCAACCGCACTCGTCTTTGACGTTAGGGTTGGTGAATTTAAACCCTTCGTTCAGGCCTTCTTTGACAAAGTCCAGTTGAGTGCCGTCGAGGAATTGCAGGCTTTTGCCGTCAACCACTACCTTCACGCCTTTGTCTTCGAACACCGTATCTTCTTCAGTCGGCGCGTCAACAAACTCCAGCACGTAGGCCATACCAGAACAACCGGAGGTTCTGACCCCCAGACGCAGACCAAACCCTTTGCCACGGTTGGCCAGGAAGGTATTTACTCGCGCGGCAGCACTGTCGCTCAGGCTAATGGACATGACAACAACCTCCTGCCTTATTTCGCTTCTTGTTTGCTTTTGTAGTCCGCAATCGCGGCTTTGATCGCATCTTCCGCCAGGATAGAGCAGTGGATTTTCACCGGCGGCAACTCCAGCTCTTCAGCGATATCGGTGTTTTTGATCGCCTGCGCTTCGTCCAGTGACTTGCCTTTCACCCACTCAGTTACCAGCGAGCTGGAAGCGATCGCCGAGCCACAACCGTAGGTTTTGAAACGCGCGTCTTCGATGATGCCTTTATCGTTAACTTTGATTTGCAGCTTCATGACGTCGCCACACGCTGGCGCGCCAACCATGCCGCTACCGACGCTGTCGTCGCCGTTGTCGAACGAGCCAACGTTGCGCGGATTTTCGTAGTGATCGATTACTTTTTCGCTATAAGCCATGATTAAATTCTCCTGTTTCCGCAACCGTTATTAGTGATGAGCCCATTCGATGGAGTTGATATCCACGCCCTGTTTGAACATTTCCCACAGCGGAGAGAGTTCGCGCAGACGGCCGATGGATTTACGCACCAGTTCGATGGTGTAGTCGATCTCTTCAACGGTGGTAAAACGACCTAAAGAGAAACGGATGGAGCTGTGCGCCAGCTCATCGCTCATACCCAGTGCGCGCAGCACGTAGGACGGTTCCAGGCTTGCGGAAGTACAGGCAGAACCGGAAGAAACAGCCAGATCTTTCAGCGCCATGATCAGCGACTCGCCTTCAACGTAGTTAAAGCTGACGTTGAGGATGTTCGGTGCGCCGTGCTCAAGATCGCCGTTCAGGTAAACTTCTTCGATATCGTTGATGCCGTTCCACAGACGGCTACGCAGACCGCGCAGACGCTCCATTTCGCTCGCCATCTCTTCTTTGGCAATACGGTAAGCTTCGCCCATGCCAACGATCTGGTGAACAGGCAACGTACCGGAACGCATACCGCGCTCGTGACCGCCGCCGTGCATCTGCGCTTCAATACGGATACGCGGTTTACGGCGTACGTACAGAGCGCCAATACCTTTCGGCCCATAGATTTTATGGCCGGAGAAGGACATCAGATCCACTTTCAGCTGGCTTAAGTCGATCGGCAGTTTGCCGACGCTCTGAGTAGCATCAACGTGATAAATAATGCCGCGAGCACGGCACATTTCGCCGATGGTTGCGATGTCCTGCACCACGCCGATTTCGTTGTTCACATGCATGATGGAGACGAGGATGGTGTCGTCACGCATCGCCGCTTCCAGCTCTTTCAGATCGATAATGCCGTTGCGCTGCGGGGCGAGGTAAGTCACTTCAAACCCTTCGCGCTCAAGCTGGCGACAGGTGTCCAGCACGGCTTTGTGTTCGGTTTTGCTGGTGATGATGTGCTTGCCTTTTTTCTGATAAAAGTTGGCAGCACCTTTGATCGCCAGGTTGTCGGATTCGGTCGCGCCGGAGGTGAAGACGATTTCGCGCGGGTCGGCACCCACCAGTTCAGCGATCTGGTTACGGGCGATATCTACCGCTTCTTCAGCTTGCCAGCCAAAACGGTGTGAACGGGAGGCTGGGTTACCAAAGGTCCCGTCCAGAGTGAGAAACTGCATCATTTTCTCGGCAACACGCGGATCCACCGGCGTAGTTGCGGAGTAATCGAGATAGATCGGTAATTTCATTGCTCTTTAAACTCCGTACATCGCTCTAATGCAAGGAATCAGGCAACCGGCTGGATGTACGACCGTGTTAACGGGGCACATCGATGTGCCCCGGCCCAATTCTGAATACTGTTTTTTATTATGCGCGCAGTTTAACGTCGATAGCGTCTT
Organism: Kosakonia radicincitans DSM 16656; assembly: GCF_000280495.2. Lineage (NCBI taxonomy): Bacteria > Pseudomonadati > Pseudomonadota > Gammaproteobacteria > Enterobacterales > Enterobacteriaceae > Kosakonia > Kosakonia radicincitans. The sequence goes on along the minus strand of NZ_CP018016.1, from coordinate 1,386,558 downwards.
GTGCGCGGGTGGTGCGATGGGATTCAGTGCTGTGCTGACGATCGGACACATCGAGAATTTCCTGGTTATTGACCAGTTCACCCAGTGTGATGTTGTTGAGGAAACCGGTCAGACGGTCGCTCAGATCGCGCCACAGCGCATGGGTCAAACACTTATCGCCACCCTGGCAGCCGCTTTTACCCTGGCAACGGGTTGCGTCTACCGATTCGTCAACAGCGCTGATCACTTCGCCCACGGCGATGCTGCTCGCATCTTTGCCCAGCAGATAACCACCGCCAGGACCACGCACGCTGGCCACCAGGCCATTTTTACGCAGACGGGAGAACAGCTGCTCCAGATAGGACAGGGAAATTCCCTGACGCTCAGAAATATCAGCTAACGGAACCGGGCCCGCTTCGGAGTTGAGTGCAACGTCCAGCATTGCGGTCACGGCATAACGCCCTTTCGATGTCAGTCTCATGTCTTACAAGCCTCAAACTCGCCCCTGCCCGGGCTATATTATTTAATATGTTAATGTTGCATAGCGGTTGCAAGTCTGACATTCCCGACTAAATTGGTCAACTATTTAGTTGACTAAATTAGTCAGGTATTTGACTTTTCGTGCTTAACATAAATACCGGGTGGCACGTTGCCCTTTCCGGCCTACTGGCGCGGGGCTTGTAGACTGATGAGCGCCAGCAAATCACGCTTTATGCTGCTGCTCAATAGAGGCCAGAATACCGCGCAGGATATTCAGTTCCTGGCTTTCCGGGCGCGCACGCGTGAACAGACGGCGCAGCTTGTTCATCACCTGGCCGGGATGGTTTTCGCGGATAAAACCGGTCGCCAGCAGCGTCTTTTCCAGATGCTCGTAAAAGCGCTCAAGATCGTCGACCAGCGGATACGGCGTCTCTTCATGTTCTGCAGAAGATTCACTCTCCTGCGTCGCCAGCCAGGCCATACGCACTTCATAAGCGATAACCTGCACCGCCATCGCCAGGTTCAGCGAGCTGTACTCCGGGTTAGCGGCAATCGCCACGTGATAATGGCACTTTTGCAGTTCTTCATTCGTCAGGCCGACACGCTCGCGGCCGAACACCAGCGCCACCGGCGCGTGTTCTGCTTCCGCGACGCTTTTTAATCCGCATTCGCGCGGATCGAGCATCGGCCATGGGAGCGTACGTGAGCGGGCGCTGGTGCCAACCACCAGGCTACAGCCAGCTAATGCTTCATCCAGCGTATCGACAATGTGCGCACTGCCGATGACATCGCTGGCACCTGCCGCCAGAGCGATGGCCTGTGAATCCGGTTTAACCAGCGGGTTAACCAGCCACAGATTCGTCAACCCCATTGTTTTCATTGCACGGGCAACAGAGCCCATGTTGCCGGTGTGGGAGGTTTCCACCAGTACGATTCGAATATTTTGCAGCATAGATTTTCAACGGCTAAAGAATATTCGTGCATATTATCATAAACCGAAGACATATTCCGAATTGGCTGCTATTATGTGCGCCGTTTTCCGTTCTTTAACATCCAGTGAGAGAGACCGATGCATCCGATGCTGAACATCGCCGTGCGTGCTGCGCGCAAGGCGGGTAATTTAATTGCCAAAAACTACGAAACTCCCGATGCCGTAGAAACCAGCCAGAAAGGCAGCAATGATTTCGTGACCAACGTTGATAAAGCTGCTGAAGCAGTGATTATTGACACCATCCGCAAATCTTACCCGCAACACACCATCATCACCGAAGAGAGTGGCGAGCACGAAGGCACTGACCAGGATGTGCAATGGGTTATCGATCCACTGGATGGCACCACCAACTTCATCAAACGTTTGCCGCATTTCGCGGTATCTATCGCCGTTCGTATTAAAGGCCGCACTGAAGTTGCGGTGGTTTACGATCCGATGCGTAACGAACTTTTCACTGCAACCCGTGGCCAGGGCGCACAGCTTAACGGCTACCGTCTGCGCGGCAGCAATGCCCGCGATCTGGATGGTACCATTCTGGCGACCGGTTTCCCGTTCAAAGCAAAACAGCACGCGACGACCTACATTAACGTTGTCGGCAAACTGTTTACCGAATGCGCGGACTTCCGCCGCACCGGTTCCGCCGCGCTGGATCTGGCCTATGTTGCCGCAGGCCGCGTTGATGGTTTCTTTGAAATCGGGCTGAAACCGTGGGATTTCGCCGCAGGCGAGCTGCTGGTGCGTGAAGCGGGTGGTCTGGTGTGTGATTTCACCGGCGGCCACAACTACATGATGACTGGCAACATCGTTGCAGGTAACCCGCGTGTCGTAAAAGCCATGCTGGCAAACATGCGCGAAGAACTGAGCGACGCGCTGAAACGCTGAGATGTTTATTGCCCGATGGCGCTTTGCTTATCGGGCCTACAGCTTACGTATTCCATCATGGTTCGTGTATGTCGCCCAGGCCGGATAAGGCGTAAGCCGCCATCCGGCACTATCAAAACGGCCGCAAACCGCCGCCCGGCGGTAACGCGCTGACCCACATCACCACCGCCGCACTTATCAACAACACCCCTCCCGCCAGAGCCAGCGTTGTCCAGCCTACCTGTCGCCATAATACCGGCGTCTGCTGGCCGCTGAGTTTTACCGCTAACTGACGAAAACCATGTACCAGTAGCGCCAGCGCACTGATGGTCAGTGACGTGCCCGCCGCCATCACCAACGCTGACGCCACGCCCCAGGCAAAAACGCCAATCACTTTGCTGAACAGCAACACCATGATCGCACCAGAGCACGGGCGCATCCCCATGGATAACACAATCATCAACCTGGCTCGCCAGTCTTCACCGCTTTGCAGTTGCGAAGAAGTCGGCAGATGCTGATGCCCACAGCCGCAGCCTTCGTGGTGTACATGATGTGGCGTAAACGTGCGAAATACTGGTTTTTGCCGCAGAGCAAACAACTTTTTCAGCGCCCGCCAGCACAGCATCAGCCCCAGCACGCCGACCAGCAGGTAGCTGCCCTTCTCCAGCCAGTAACCGCTTAAATGCAGTTGCCGTGCAGGTAACGTCAGAATGTTCAGCACTACCACCACTAACGTAACCGCCACCAGCCCCTGCAACAGCGAGGAAGCCAGTGTCAGCATAATACCGGAACGCAATTTAGAGGGATGCGTGGCAAGCCAGGTGGCGATCACCACTTTGCCGTGTCCTGGCCCCAGCGCATGCAACACGCCATAGACAAAGCTGAACAACAGCAGCGAACCGCCCGCTTTGGTTGGGTTTTCCGCCACCGCTTTCAGCAATGCGCTCATTTGTATATTCACATTGCGCTGCCAGATCGCGCTTTTGATCATCACCTGCGGCCACACCTGCCACAACCAAAAACCGGCAATAAGCGCACAGAGCATAAACAGCAGCAGCGGCCACCATGCCAGCAGGCGGCGGGAACGGGGACGAACACCGGATATCACTGACATGAGAGGGTTACCGTTTGTGCAAATTGTTTGCCTAATTCCATGTCTTCCTCCGGCGCATCGGCTTTGTCCAGCGACTGCGCATAATTCAGCACCTCTTCGCCGGGTTTAGGGGTATGAACGGCCAGCTTACAGGATTTCTGCAACTCTGCAGGCAGAGACGCATCGCTCGCTTTGTCGTAACTCATATCGACAAAATAGGTGGGATCAAAGGTAGAAAAAGTATATTGCTGGCCGCTAAGCGGCTGCGGCTCGGCGAGCGGCAGGATAAACGTCAACACCGCCTGATGCCCTTCCCGCTCCATACCATATTCCGTCGGTCGGTTGAGGAATTTTACTTTCTGCCCGTTGTGCCAGACCTCAGTAAAATAGTGCTGACCAAGTACATTCGCCATCACTTCCGCCGCCAGTTTTTTCCACACCTCATCGCCTGGCTGCGCATTGCCCGCATCATAAAGCAGATCCGCTGAAGTGATCTCATCCATTGTCCAGCGCATTTTCAGGCCGGAGAAGTGACCATTCTCTGCTAATACTTGTGTTTTCAGCTGGATAAAACTGTGCGGGTGCGCGCTTACCGTAAACGATAAAAGCGCGAGAAACACGCCCGTGACGCATTGTTTAACTGCTTGCATCTGTTCCTCACGTGAAAAATTCTGTGATGCTCTCCGGCAATCCTGAATGAAAGCACCGCGGCTTCGCTATCGCTGAGCATACCTTTAACTACGCTTATCAAACACCCTAACTGGAATCTGACAGATGACTATTGTAATGACACCGCCATCTGCGCTCTCCAGTCCGCAGCGCCGCTGCCAGGTGCTGTTGATGCTTGCCCTGCCGGGGCAAAGCGTCAGCCTGGAACATATCAGCGCCGTGAATGGCGTTGATGATGCCGCAGCCCGGCAGGATATTGACGAGACCAACAGTGAAATCCAGCGTTACCACCGGATTTCCATCGTGCGCCAGCACAACGGCAGCTATCGGATTGAAGGCGCTCCCCTCGACCAGCGCTTATGCCTGCTGCACTGGTTGCGTCGCGCGCTGCGGCTGTGCCCGCAATTTATCACGCAACAGTTTACCCCGTTGTTAAAAACAGCGCTTAAACAACAAGGCATTGCCCGAACCCTGTATGACGACACCAATCTGCGCGCCTTAATTAACCTCTGCGCCCGTCGTTTACAACGCTCGATTGAGTGCCGGGATATGCAGTTTCTCTGCCTCTACTTGCAGTATTGTCTGTTACAAAACCATCACGGGCAGACGCCGGAATTTACCCCAGTGCAACAAACCTGGGCGCAAATGCGCGCCGAATACCTGGTCGCGCACGATATTGTGCGCCACTGGCAGCGCCGGGTAGCGGCAGTGCCGCAGGAAAATGAGCATCTGTTTCTGTCGCTGCTCTTTATGCTGGTGCGCACGCCCGATCCGCTTCGCGACCAGCATCAGCAGGATCGCCGTCTGCAACAGGCGATTGCCCGAATGATTGCCCGCTTTCACCAGCTTGCCGGGTTACGTTTTAGTGATGAGCAAGGTTTAACCGCGCAGCTTTATATTCATCTGGCGCAGGCGCTGGATCGCTGTCTGTTTGGCATCGGCATTGATAACAGCCTGCCGGAAGAGATCCATCGCCTCTACCCACGTCTAATGCGCACCACGCGTGAGGCATTACAGGAGCTGGAAGATGAATACGCACTGCGCTTTAGCGATGAAGAAGCGGGGCTGGTCGCGGTGATTTTCGGCGCCTGGCTGATGCAGGCGACCGACTTGCATGAGAAACAGGTGGTGTTGCTTACCGGCGATGACACGGCGCGCGAGCAGCAGATTGAGCAGCAACTACGCGAGTTAACGCTGCTGCCGCTGACCATCAACTACCTGCCGCTGGCGGAGTTTCGCAATGTGGGCGCACCAAAGGATGTGTCGTTAGTCATCACCCCTTACACCACACCGCTGCCGCTCTTTTCCCCGCCGCTCATCCATGCCGTCGAGTCGCTGAGTTCACAGCAACAACAGCATATTCGCACCATGCTGGAAGGTTAGCTGGCAACCGGCTGCTGGGCGGCCACTTTCGGTCGCAGGAACAGTGCCGGGATTGCCAGCAGCGCCATTACGAAAAACAACCCCTGATGCAGATATTCGAACAGGAATCCTGCAAACATGGTCATCACGGCAATACTGCCGCCCATCGCCACGGCGGAATAAATCGCCTGTAAACGGATCACTTCGCTGCCCTTACGGGCGGAGATATAACGCATACCCGCAAGATGGCAAACGGTAAAGGTTCCGCAGTGCAGGATTTGTGTGGCAATCAGCCACGGTAACTCTGTGGTCCAGCCCATCAAGCTCCAGCGCACCAGCCCGCAGACGGCGGAAAGCAGCAGTAGATCGCGGGCGCTGAAGCGGCGGAAAAGCCGGTTACTGAGGGCGAAGATCACCACTTCAGCCACCACGCCTAACGACCAAAGGTAGCCCACCGTCGAGGCGGAATAACCGGCCGATTGCCAGTAAATCGCACTGAAACCGTAGTAGGCAGCATGCGCGCCCTGCAGTAACGACACGCACGCCAGAAAACGCCAGTTTTGCACAAACAGCGCGCGCCAGGCTGACCAGCCAGCACCTTCCTGATGGCGGCTTTCACCCTGCGGCAGAATGGACGGGCGCAGCAGCATCCCCAGCAGCATTGAGGCGGCGCCCAGCGTCAGCATCGCCAGAATCGCCCGATAATCATAGAGGCTCACCAACTTACCGGTCAGCGCCGAGCCAATCACAAAGGCGATCGATCCCCATAACCGGACCCGGCCATAATCCATCGGGAACTGTTTTTGCCAGGTGCCCGCCAGCGCATCGGTGAGCGGCACTAACGGTGAGAAAAAGAGGTTGAAACCGACAATGATCACCGCCAACCACGCAACATGGCTGCCAGCATAAAACGCCAGCGCAAACAGTAATGTCGCCAGCGCGAGCACACGTAGTGCGGTGATTAAACGAGAAGGATCGCTCACGCGCGGAGCAATCAGCAGGCTCCCCAGGAAACGAGCCACCAGCCCTGCGCCAAGCAGCATGCCAATGATTTCCGGCGTCAGGCCAACGCCTTTGAGCCAGACGCTCCAGAAGGGTAAGAAAATACCGTAGCTAAAAAAGTAGGTGAAGTAAGCGAGCGCCAGCCAGCGCGTGGACTGCAAGACCATGATTTCCTCCTGAATGGTGGCGATAGTCTGGAGGCAAATGGCAAGGCTTGCAAGTAACAATCAGATAACACGCGCGCTCGCGCAACTTATTAACGGATATAGGAATCGAGTACGCTGAGCACGACATCGAGATCGGCCTCGCGCTTGATTTCATCGTTTTCATGGACAATGTGATCCGTCAAATGCCCCTTGATCACTTCGCGCATCAAGCCGTTTACTGCGCCACGAATGGCGGCGATTTGCTGCAAGACTTGCGAGCATTCATGGGGCTCGTCGAGCATTTTTTTCAGCGCCGCTACCTGCCCTTCAATTTTGCTGGCCCGCGCTTTCAGCTTTCGTTTATCCCTGATGGTATGCGACATACAGCCCTCTACTCATTCATGCGTAACGGATATCAGCATACCATGCATTAACTGGGGGGGAGTTTATTTCTACTGGGGGATAGTATTTTTTACTGGGGGGGAGTAGATTAAAGCGCACAAAATGTTATCGAGAATTATTCTCATGAACGACTTCACCACTCTTTTTCAGCAAGGGAATGCCTGGTTTTTTATCCCCAGCGCGATACTGCTTGGTGCGTTGCACGGCCTGGAACCGGGCCACTCAAAGACGATGATGGCAGCCTTTATCATCGCTATCAAAGGCACCGTCAAACAGGCGGTGATGCTGGGGCTGGCAGCCACGCTGTCGCATACGGTTGTCGTCTGGCTGATTGCGCTGGGCGGCATGTATCTCAGCGGCAAGTTCACGGCGCAATCTGTGGAGCCCTGGCTGCAAATGGTTTCTGCGGTCATCATCATCGGTACCGCAGCATGGATGTTTTTACGCACCTGGCAGGGTGAGCACGCCTGGAAAAATGATCATCACAACGACCACGATCATCACCACCATCATTCTCACGATCACCACCATGATCATGAGCATTCGCATCACAGCCGCGGGCTGATCTTCCAGCCTGTTCAGGCCGTCAGTCTGGCGCAGCCGGCCATTCTGTCGGTGCGTAAGGTGGTGAAAGAAGAGGAGTATCAGGATGCGCACGAACGGGCGCATGCCAGGGATATTGAGCGTCGCTTTAACGGGACGGAAGTGACCAATGGGCAGATCCTGCTGTTTGGTCTGACCGGCGGGCTGATCCCCTGCCCGGCGGCGATCACCATTCTGCTGATCTGTATTCAGCTCAAAGCGCTGACGCTGGGCGCCACGCTGGTAATCTGTTTCAGTATCGGCCTTGCGCTGACGCTGGTCGCAGTCGGCGTCGGTGCAGCTTTTAGCGTACAGCAGGCGGCAAAACGCTGGTCCGGCTTCAATACGATCGCCCGTAAAGCCCCTTACTTCTCCAGCGCGCTGATCGCGCTGGTCGGAATGTATATGGGCATTCACGGTTACGCCAGCTTACAGTAATGCGCATTTGCCAGGCGACAGGCGTAAAAAAGGCCGCTCAATGCGGCCTTTTTGCTTTCAGATCTAATGCTTACGCGTAAACCGGGAAGCGTGCGCAGATATCCAGCACTTTCTGTTTGGTGCGCTCAATAACCGCTTCGTCATTGATGCTGTCCAGCACGTCACACATCCAGCCAGCCAGCTCTTTCACTTCCGCTTCTTTGAAGCCGCGACGAGTGACTGCCGGGCTGCCGATACGGATACCGGAAGTAACGAACGGGCTCTTCGGATCGTTCGGCACGCTGTTTTTGTTAACGGTGATGTTCGCACGACCCAGTGCAGCGTCTGCTTCTTTACCGGTCAGATTTTTGTCTACCAGATCCAGCAGGAACAGGTGGTTGTCCGTACCGCCGGAAACCACTTTGTAACCGCGGCTCAGGAACACTTCAACCATCGCTTTGGCGTTTTTCGCGACCTGCTGCTGGTAGGCTTTGAACTCTGGCTCCATCGCTTCTTTCAGCGCCACCGCTTTACCGGCGATCACGTGCATCAGCGGGCCGCCCTGGCCGCCAGGGAAGACGGCGGAGTTCAGTTTTTTGTACAGCTCTTCGCTACCGCCTTTCGCCAGGATCAGGCCGCCGCGCGGACCCGCCAGGGTTTTGTGCGTGGTGGTAGTCACAACGTGTGCATGAGGAACCGGGTTCGGATAAACGCCTGCGGCGACCAGGCCAGCAACGTGCGCCATATCGACGAACAGGTAAGCGCCGATGCTGTCGGCAATTTCACGCATTTTCGCCCAGTCAACCACGCCGGAGTAAGCAGAGAAGCCGCCGATGATCATTTTCGGTTTGTGCTTCTGCGCTTGTTCATTCAGATCGTTGTAATCGATATGGCCAGTTTCATCGATGCCGTAAGGTACGATGTTGTACAGCTTGCCGGAGAAGTTCACCGGAGAGCCGTGAGTCAGGTGGCCGCCGTGCGCCAGGTTCATACCCAGCACGGTGTCGCCCGGCTCCAGCAGAGAGGTGTAAACCGCGAAGTTCGCCTGCGAACCGGAGTGCGGCTGCACGTTAGCGTAATCGGCGCCAAACAGCTCTTTTGCACGATCGATAGCCAGTTGCTCAACGATATCCACATATTCGCAACCGCCGTAGTAGCGCTTGCCTGGATAGCCTTCAGCATATTTGTTCGTCAGCTGAGAACCCTGAGCCTGCATCACACGCGGGCTGGTGTAGTTTTCGGAGGCGATTAGTTCAATGTGCTCTTCCTGACGTACTTTTTCTTGCTCCATAGCCTGCCACAATTCGGCATCATAATCGGCAATGTTCATTTCACGCTTTAACATCCGCATCTCCTGACTCAGCTAACAAAACAACTCTTTTCGAAGGCCCAATTTGGGGAACGGCTCACAGTATAACTGATTAATAACCCGATAACAGGTCTTGACAAAGGTTTTTACGCAAACGTTTGGCTCCGCACCAGACAAGGGTTTGAGCGATAACGCCATCCGGCGAGAAAACGGATTTCTTTTCAGGTTTGTGATGCAAGTTATTCACGTTCAAATCCCTTTACATTGTCGGCTCTTTACAAGCCAGTGCGCCGCGCTATAAGATGCATTTAAAATACAACTTTAAAGATTAACCAAAAGGAAGTCCCCATGCTCGACGCCCAAACCATCGCAACGGTAAAAGCCACCCTTCCCCTGCTGGCCGCGACCGGCCCGAAACTGACCGCCCATTTTTATGACCGTATGTTTACACATAATCCGGAGCTGAAAGAGATCTTCAATATGAGCAACCAGCGCAACGGCGATCAGCGTGAAGCGCTGTTTAATGCCATTGCCGCATATGCCAGCAATATTGATAATCTCGCCGCCCTGCTGCCTGCGGTGGAAAAAATCGCCCAGAAACACACCAGCTTCCAGATCCAGCCAGAGCAGTACAACATCGTTGGCGCGCATCTGCTGGCAACGCTGGATGAGATGTTCAGCCCGGGCCAGGAAGTACTGGATGCCTGGGGAAAAGCCTACGGCGTGCTGGCGGGCGTCTTTATCAATCGCGAAGCGCAAATCTACAGCGAGCACGCCGAAAAAACCGGCGGCTGGCAAGGCACTCGCGCTTTCCGTCTGCGTGAGAAAATTTCGCAGAGCGCATTGATCACCAGTTTTGAATTTGAACCTGTCGATGGTCTGCCGGTTGCGGATTATCAGCCGGGGCAATATCTCGGCATCTGGCTGAAGCCGGAAGGTTTTGCCCACCAGGAGATTCGTCAGTATTCGCTGACCCGCCAGCCGAATGGCAAAACGTACCGCATCGCCGTGAAACGCGAAGCAGGCGGTCAGGTTTCCGAATGGCTGCACGACGAAGCCAAACCGGGCGATATCGTTCATCTGGCCGCGCCTGCCGGGGATTTCTTTATGGCTATTCCGGCCACTACGCCAGTAACGCTGATTTCTGCCGGTGTCGGCCAGACACCGATGCTGGCAATGCTGGATCACCTGGCCAAAACGCAGCATCGTGCGCAGGTTAACTGGTTCCACGCCGCGCTTGATGGTCAGGTTCATGCTTTTGCTGATGAAGTCAGCCAGCTTGGCGCTTCACTCAACGGTTTCTACCAGCATGTCTGGTATCAGCAGCCGCAGGCGGCCGATTGCGGTCGTTTTCACAGTGAAGGATTAATGGATTTAAGCGCGCTGGAAGGGAAATTTAGCGATCCGGAGATGCAATTTTATCTGTGCGGCCCGGTCGGGTTTATGCAGTTTGCCGCCCAACAGCTTGTGGCGCTCGGCATTGCCAAAGAGAAGATTCACTACGAATGCTTTGGCCCGCATAAGGTGTTGTAAGTAAGTTTCCCTCACCCCATGGGGTGAGGGAGAAACATCAAATCGCGGCGTCGTCTTCTTCGCCAGTACGGATGCGCACCACGCGCGCCACGTCAAAGACAAAGATTTTACCGTCACCGATTTTGCCAGTTTGCGCCGTGCGGATAATGGTATCCACACAGGTATCAACGATATCGTCAGTCACCACGATTTCAATTTTCACTTTTGGCAGAAAGTCCACCATATACTCGGCGCCGCGATAAAGTTCGGTGTGCCCTTTCTGACGACCAAAACCTTTCACTTCGGTCACTGTCATCCCGGTGATGCCGACTTCCGCCAGCGCTTCGCGCACATCATCCAGTTTGAAAGGTTTAATAATCGCATCAATTTTTTTCATGGTCTTTCCTTACACGCTCTTACCAGTCTGCTGCATCGTAATCGGTTGCTCACAGTAGCATAATCATTTCGCCATTACTCTTTAAAGTCATTGGCGTCCAGCTCATGCCGGGAGAGCAATTTGTAGAATTCGGTGCGGTTGCGCCCCGCCATACGGGCAGCATGTGTCACATTACCTTTGGTGATTTGCAGCAGCTTGCGCAGGTAGTTGAGTTCAAACTGGTTGCGCGCTTCAACAAAGGTCGGCAGCGCGGTGTTTTCACCTTCCAGCGCCTGCTCGACTAGCGCGTCGCTGATCACCGGCGATGAGGTCAGCGCCACGCATTGCTCAATCACGTTCACCAACTGGCGCACGTTACCAGGCCAGGAGGCGGTCATTAAGCGCTTCATCGCATCGGTAGAAAAGGCGCGCACAAAGGGTTTATGCCGATCCGCTGCCTGGCGCAGCAGGTGATTAGCCAGTAGAGGAATATCTTCCGCACGCTCGGCCAGCGCTGGCAGCTTGAGGCTTACCACATTCAGGCGATAGTAGAGATCTTCGCGGAATTCACCGCGCGCCATCGCTTTCGGCAAATCACGGTGCGTCGCCGAAATAATGCGTACATTAATATCAATATCGCGGTTGCTGCCGAGCGGACGCACTTTGCGCTCCTGCAACACACGTAACAGCTTGACCTGTAACGGGATCGGCATATCGCCAATCTCATCAAGAAACAGCGTACCGCCCTCTGCGGCCTGGAACAGACCTTCACGGCTGCTGACCGCGCCAGTGAACGCGCCGCGCGCGTGACCAAACAGCTCTGACTCCAGCAACTGCTCCGGCAGCGCGCCACAGTTAATGGCGATAAACGCGCTTTTGCTACGCGGGCTGGCATTGTGGATCGCCTGCGCCAGCACCTCTTTGCCGGTTCCGCTCTGGCCGTTAATCAGCACGCTCACATCCGATTGCGCCACCATACGCGCCTGCTCAAGCAGACGCAACATTAGCGGGCTGCGGGTGACAATGGTTTCGTGCCACCGATCGTCGCTGGCGGAACCGCTATGTTCCAGCGCATCATCGATGGCTTTATACAGCGCATCTTTATCCACCGGCTTGGTCAGGAAACTGAAAACGCCCTGCTGGGTGGCGGCCACGGCATCAGGGATCGAACCGTGCGCCGTCAGGATAATCACCGGCATTCCCGGCTGCACACGCTGGATTTCAGCAAAAAGCTGCATGCCATCCATCTCATCCATGCGCAAATCGCTGATCACCAGATCGACCTTTTCCCTCGCGAGAATGCGCAACCCTTCCTGTCCGCTTTCTGCGGTGACAACGCTGTAGCCTTCGCTGGTGAGGCGCAACCCCAGCAGTTTCAGCAATCCAGGATCGTCATCCACTAACAACAAGTGGGCAGGTTTACGGCTGGTCATGGTTTCACATCCTCCTGAGTCGCATCCGTTTTCGGCGTGTGAACATTATCGGGCAGATCGGTAGCAGCAGGTTTGCTACGCGTGGAAAGGCGGCGCTCAATATCAGTGAGAGTTTCCAGTTTGCGCGTGGTCGTTTCCAGTTGCTCGCGCAGGAACTGTTGTTGCTGTCGCAGGCTGTCCAGCTCGCTGTCGGTGGATTGCTGAAGTTTACCGTAGCGGCTGCTCTCATCGGCGAGCTGCAATTTCGAGGCTTCGCCGTCGCGCCAGAGCTGGAAGATCGGACGAACCTGCGCCGGGATAACCGGGCTTAAGGCATCCAGCTTGTCGTTATACTCCCGACGTTCCAGCGGCGAAATCTTCGCGCTGGAGAGCAAAATACCGCGCCGGAAAGTGGCCTGCCAGCTTTCATCAGACCATGAACGCGCTTCTGCACGCGCTGCCGCTGGCGCTAAACGCTGGGCGCAATCCATACTGCGCAGCCAGTAGAGTGGGTTATTGTCAACGTCCGGTCCCGATAACGACCAGATATCCTCACAGTCCGTTGCCAGAAAATCCGCCAGTTGATGATCGGGGAGTCTCACTTCCTGGTCGTCATGAATAGCGCTTTGCGGCTTCTGCGCCACGCAGCCCGCCAGTAACAGACAGGGAAGCGCACGAAGCCAGACGTTTTGCTGTGTAACCGCGTTAACCACGCGGGAAAAGAGATGCGACATACTCACCAGATATAGATTCATTAAATGGATTTTTCCGGCGTATTAAGCGGTAACTCAATACGGAAACAGACATCGGCTTTGCCGTCCGCCACCAGCTGCAGTTCACCCTGCATACGGCGGAGGCAATCTCTGGCGATACTTAACCCTAACCCGCTTCCTTTCACCGCCCCTTTCCTTTGGTGGCTTCCCTGGAAGAAAGGTTCAAAAATCATCTCTCGTTCGCTTTCAGGGATCGGCGTACCGGTATTTGCCACCTCAATACAAAGCCGGTTACCGGCTGTAAAACTGCGCAGATAAATGGTACCGGATTCAGCACCATAGTGCACCGCGTTGGAGTAAAGATTATCCAGCACGCTCATCAACAGCATCGGTTCGGCCAGGCAGCTTGCCGCATCCAGCGCGATCTCGGTATGCATCATTTTAGCTCGCGCTGGCAAACTGTGAGCGGAGATCACCATATCAATCAACGGTTCCAGCTCCACCTGTTCCAGTTCGACCGCGCCATCCGCCAGTTTGCGGTTGTAATCGAGCAGTTGTTCAATCAGCTTTTGCAGATTGCGACTGCTGGCATCGAGGATCTCCACCACCTCTTTCTGCTCTGCCGTCAGCGGCCCAACCACTTCATCAGCAAGCAGTTCCGTCCCTTCGCGCATGCTGGCGAGCGGCGTTTTAAGTTCATGGGAGAGATGGCGTAAAAATTGATGACGCTGGGATTCCAGCCAGGCCAGCCTTTCGCTGAGCCAGATAATGCGTTCGCCCACATAACGCAGTTCACGCGGCCCTTTAAACACCACGGAATGGCCCAGAGATCGCCCTTCTCCCAGCCGGTTGATCATGCGTTCGATTCCCTTCACCGGGCCGATGATCATGCGGGTAAACAGCAGCACCAGGCCAAGGCTTACCAGGAACAGCACCAGCGCCTGCCAGCCGAAAAATTGCCCTCGTTCAGCGATCTCCAGTTGCAGTTGCTGCCCGCGCGAGAACACCACTGCGCGGGTGGATTGCACCATATCCGTATTGGCGGCGGCAAAGGCTTCAAGCTGCGCGGAAGCCGCTGCCGACGGGCCGCTGTTTTTACACTGCAACTGGGCAAGATCGCTGAGATCCTGACGTAACGCCTGGTAGAGTTTGTCATCCGGCAGCACGCCAGCATGCGCATCAAGCATTTCGCTGTAGCGTTTACGCTGATTCTGGTAAACCCGCGCCAGCGTTGCATCATCCAGCACGCAATACTGGCGATAGCTGCGCTCCATTTCGAGCGCCGCATTGGTCATCGCTTCGCTACGACGTGCATCAATCAGCGTGGTGCGGTTGGTTTGCAGCGCCTGCGCGCTAAGCGCGTTCAGGCTTTGCCACGCCTGCCAGGCCAGAACCAGCAGCGGTAATAAAATCAGCAGGAACGCCATCATGACCAGTTGGCGCAGCGAGCGGGGAAAAACAGGCCAGCGTTTCAATGCAGTACTCTCACAGAAAAAGATACCGGAATGCTAACTGATTTAGTAAATGCCAGAAACAACAAAGCCGGGCTTTAACCCGGCTCTGTTTAAAAATTAGGCGGTGCCTAACTCGACGTTTCGCCCGATATCTGATAAAGCTACGCAATGATCAGCAGTTGGACGGCAGGCACCTTTAAGTGCGTCATTCTGAGTTTATGTAGCGCGTCCCGAAGGGGCTGACATAAGAAGGTGAATGAGCCACTGCCTGTTATTATGCATGTATTATGCCAATGTATAAATCATTATTTTAATATATTGATTATTAATGAATTTTTATCACCTGCCGGTAAAACAAAAATGTTTATCATTTCACCAACCTGTCGCTAATTAGCAACACCCATTCATCACCAAAAATAACTTATTAATAATCAATAGATTAAATGTCTCCTTTTAGAGACAGTAAGGAATATCTGTTGTCGGGAAATACCGACAGTTGAGCGGGCAAAAAAAAGCCCCCTTCCCGAAGGAAGAGGGCTTGTCTGCAACAGCCGATTAACCCAGTTGTTTACGGGCGTTGCGGAAGATGCGCATCCACGGGCTGTCCTCGCCCCAGTTTTCCGGGTGCCAGGAGTTGGAGACTGTACGGAACACGCGCTCCGGGTGCGGCATCATGATGGTTACGCGACCACTTTCGCTGGTTACCGCCGTAATACCGTTCGGCGAACCGTTCGGGTTAGCCGGGTAGGTTTCCGTCACTTTGCCGAAGTTATCGACATAACGCAGCGCCACCAGCCCTTTGCTCTCAAGCTGAGCCAGATGCGCCGCGTCACGCACTTCGACACGACCTTCACCGTGAGAAACCGCGATCGGCATTTGTGAACCAACCATGCCAGCCAGCAGCAGCGACGGGCTTTGCGTCACTTCAACCAGGCTGAAGCGCGCTTCAAAGCGATCGGAGTGGTTACGCACAAAGCGCGGCCACAGTTCGCTACCCGGGATCAGCTCACGCAGGTTAGACATCATCTGGCATCCGTTACATACGCCCAGCGCCAGCGTCTGTGGACGATGGAAGAAGGTTTCAAACTCATCGCGTACGCGGTCGTTGAACAGAATCGACTTCGCCCAGCCTTCGCCCGCGCCCAATACGTCACCGTAAGAGAAGCCACCGCACGCTACCAGCGCGTGGAAGTTTTCCAGTCCACTGCGCCCGGCCAGCAGATCGCTCATATGCACGTCGATAGCATCAAACCCGGCACGGTGGAAAGCGGCCGCCATCTCCACATGGGAGTTAACGCCCTGCTCACGCAGCACCGCCACTTTCGGACGCGCGCCGGTGGCAATAAACGGCGCAGCGATATCGGCATTGATATCGAACGACAGTTTTACGTTCAGGCCCGGATCGGCGTCATTCGCTTTCGCGTCATGCTCCTGATCCGCACATTCCGGGTTGTCGCGCAGGCGCTGCATCTGCCAGGTGGTTTCTGCCCACCACATACGCAGCGTGGTTCGGCTTTCGCTGAACACCGGCTGGCCGTTCGCCTCGATAACAAAGCGGTCACCGGAAACGGCGCGGCCGAGATAATGAACATTGTCACCCAGACCGTAGGCCGACAGTACGCTTTCCACCGCCTCACGATCGGCGGCACGTACCTGAATCACCGCGCCCAGCTCTTCGTTAAACAGCGCCGCCAGACGATCGCTGCCCAGCGCCGCAATGTCAGCATTCACGCCGCAGTGGCCGGTAAAGGCCATTTCAGCCAGCGTGACCAGCAAACCGCCATCGGAACGGTCGTGATAAGCCAGCAGTTTCCGATCGGCCACCAGCGCCTGAATCGCATCATAGAAGCCTTTTAATTGCTCAACGTTACGCACATCCGCAGGTTTGTCGCCCAGTTGACGGTAAACCTGCGCCAGCGCCGTCGCGCCCAGCGCGTTGTTGCCGTTGCCGAGATCGATCAGCAGCAAGGCGTTATCTTCCGTTGAAAGCTGCGGCGTCACCGTGTGGCGCACGTCTTCCACGCGGGCAAAGGCAGTGATCACCAGCGACAACGGCGAGGTCATCTCGCGCTGCTCGCTGCCTTCCTGCCAGCGGGTTTTCATCGACATGGAGTCTTTACCCACCGGAATGGTCAGCCCCAGCGCCGGGCAAAGCTCTTCACCAACGGCTTTTACCGCCGCATACAGGCCCGCGTCTTCACCCGGGTGACCGGCTGCCGCCATCCAGTTGGCGGAGAGTTTGATACGTTTAATATCGCCAATCTGCGTCGCCGCAATATTGGTTAATGCTTCACCCACCGCCAGGCGAGCGGAAGCAGCAAAGTCGAGTAGCGCAACCGGCGCACGTTCGCCCAGCGCCATCGCTTCGCCGTAGTAGCTGTCAAGACTGGCGGTGGTGACCGCGCAGTTAGCGACCGGCACCTGCCACGGGCCAACCATCTGATCGCGGGAAACCATACCGGTCACCGTACGGTCGCCAATGGTGACGAGGAAGGTTTTTTCCGCCACGGTCGGCAGATGCAGCACGCGGTTTACCGCATCAGCCACAGAGATGCTTTGCGTATTGAAGGCATCGCCGGTCGCCTGACGGGTTTCTACGTCACGCGTCATTTTCGGCGTTTTACCCAGCAGCACATCCAGCGGCATGTCGATCGGCTGGTTGTTAAAGTGCTTGTCATTCAGCGTCAGGTGCTGCGCTTCGGTGGCTTCACCGATTACCGCGTACGGCGCGCGTTCGCGGCGGCAAAGCTCGTCAAACAGCGCCAGTTGATCGGCGGCAACTGCCAGCACATAGCGCTCCTGCGATTCGTTACACCAGATTTCCAGCGGGCTCATGCCCGGCTCATCACTGAGGATATCACGCAGCTCGAAACGACCGCCGCGTCCGCCATCGCTCACCAGCTCCGGCATGGCGTTCGACAGACCGCCCGCGCCCACGTCGTGAATAAAGAGGATCGGGTTGGCATCGCCCAGCTGCCAGCAGCGGTCGATCACTTCCTGGCAACGACGCTCCATCTCCGGGTTGTCACGCTGTACGGAAGCAAAATCGAGATCCGCATCAGACTGGCCGGAGGCCATAGAAGACGCCGCGCCGCCGCCGAGACCGATGTTCATCGCCGGGCCACCCAGCACGATCAGTTTCGCGCCAACGGTGATCTCGCCTTTCTGTACGTGATCCGCGCGGATGTTACCGATCCCGCCCGCCAGCATGATCGGTTTGTGGTAGCCGCGCAGCTCTTCGCCGTTGTGGCTGTTTACTTTCTCTTCATAGGTACGGAAGTAACCATTCAGCGCCGGACGACCAAATTCGTTATTGAACGCTGCGCCGCCCAGCGGGCCGTCGGTCATAATATCCAGCGCAGTAACGATACGCTCTGGCTTACCAAAATCCTCTTCCCACGGCTGTTCAAAGCCCGGGATGCGCAGATTGGAAACGGAGAAGCCCACCAGCCCGGCTTTCGGTTTCGCGCCGCGACCGGTCGCACCTTCATCGCGGATTTCGCCGCCGGAACCGGTCGCCGCCCCTGGCCACGGTGAAATCGCCGTCGGGTGGTTATGGGTTTCCACTTTCATCAGGATATGTGCCGGTTCCTGATGGAAATCGTAACGGCCTTCCCCGCGATCGGCGAAGAAGCGCCCCACTTCCGAACCTTCCATGACCGCCGCGTTGTCTTTGTAGGCTGACAGCACGAAGTCCGGCGTTTGCTCGAAGGTGTTTTTAATCATTTTGAACAGCGACTTCGGCTGCTGCTTGCCATCAATCACCCAGTCGGCGTTGAAAATTTTGTGGCGGCAGTGCTCGGAGTTCGCCTGGGCAAACATATAGAGCTCGATGTCGTTCGGGTTACGCCCCAGACGGGTGAACGCATCCTGCAGATAATCGATTTCGTCTTCCGCCAGCGCCAGGCCAAGACGCAGGTTCGCGTCGATCAGCGCCTGGCGGCCTTCGCCAAGCAGATCAACGCTCTGCACCGGTGCCGGTTGATGGTGCTCAAACAGACGCGCAGCGTCCGCCTGCGAGGTGAACACACTCTCCATCATGCGGTCATGCAGTTCGGCGGCGACCTCATTCCACTGGGCATCGCTCAGACCCGCCGCGTCAACGTAATACGCCACGCCGCGCTCAAGGCGATTGATTTTATTCAGTCCGCAGTTGTGGGCGATATCGGTCGCTTTGGAAGACCAGGGAGAGATGGTGCCAGGACGAGGCGTGACGAGCAGTAATTTTCCGGTCGGCGTATGGCTGCCAAGGCTCGGGCCGTATTTCAGCAGGCGCTGGAGCCGTGCGTACTCTTCGTCAGTAAGGCTCTCATTCAGATCGGCAAAGTGGGCATACTCGGCATAAATATTACTGACCGGGAGGTTGGCCGCCTGAAAACGCGCCAGCAGTTTGTTGATACGGAAAGCGGACAATGCAGGCGAACCACGCAGAATTTCCATCATAAGTCTCTCGTCTTCGAAGCGTCAGGGACGCTTTAAGTGTGCACCAGGGGGAAAACGGGCGTCATTATAGAGAATAGTGCGCGGCGACGAAACCGTTTGCGTCGAAATAAACCACGTCTGATTTTTTAACAATAGCTGTCGCCGACTGCTCTAATTAGTTGCCAACTGGCGTTTTGTTGCGCAAAATGCCGCTCAATCACCGACAAACCCTGTTGTTACCACGGTAAAAAATATTCTGAAGCAAAGCACTGCGCAGAGAATTAACTAATTGAAAAAATTTAAGATTAATTATCTGCTCATCGGCATTGTCACCCTGCTGCTGGCAGCGGCCCTGTGGCCTTCCATTCCCTGGTTCGGTAAAGCCGACAATCGCATCGCGGCGATCAAAGCACGCGGGGAATTGCGCATCAGTACGCTTTCCAGTCCGCTGAGCTATGCCGTCATTGACGGGAAAACCTCCGGGCTGGATTACGATCTGGCACAGCATTTTGCCGATTACCTCGGCGTCAAACTGAAAGTGACCGTACGGCAGAACATCAGCCAGCTTTTCGACGATCTCGATAATGATGACGCCGATATGCTTGCTGCTGGCCTTGTCTATAACAGCGAACGAATCAAGAACTACCAGACCGGTCCGGTCTACTACTCGGTTTCGCAGCAACTGGTTTATCGGGTAGGCAGCTATCGTCCGCGCTCTCTGCAATCGATCACCGCCGATCAATTAACCATCGCCCCCGGCCACGTTGCGCTGGATGATCTGCGCGAACTTAAAGAGAAAAAGTACCCGGATTTAAGCTGGAAAGTGGACGAAAAACTGGGCACGACAGCGCTGTTAGAACAGGTTGTCGAGGGCAAACTGAGTTATACCGTGGCCGATTCAGTGGCAATCAGCCTGTTCCAGCGCGTTCATCCGGAACTGGCCGTCGCGCTGGATATCACCGATGAACAGCCGGTGACCTGGTTCAGCAAGCGTGACG
Organism: Kosakonia radicincitans DSM 16656; assembly: GCF_000280495.2. Taxonomy (NCBI): domain Bacteria; kingdom Pseudomonadati; phylum Pseudomonadota; class Gammaproteobacteria; order Enterobacterales; family Enterobacteriaceae; genus Kosakonia; species Kosakonia radicincitans. Next base: position 1,366,378 of record NZ_CP018016.1, on the reverse strand, counting down.
ACGATAATACGCTGTCAGCGGCGATGCTCGACTTCTTCAACAATATGAATGAAGACGGCACGCTCGCCCGGCTGGAAGAGAAATACCTCGGCCACGGCGACGATTTTGACTATGTGGATACGCGCACTTTCCTGCGCGCAGTGGACAGCGTATTGCCCGATCTTCAGCCGATCTTTGAAAAATACGCGCAGGAGATCGACTGGCGGTTGCTGGCGGCCATTTCTTACCAGGAGTCGCACTGGGATTCGCAGGCCACCTCGCCCACCGGCGTGCGCGGCCTGATGATGCTGACCAAAAACACGGCGCAGAGCCTTGGCTTAAGCGATCGTACCGATGCTGAACAAAGCATCAGCGGCGGCGCCCGTTATCTGCTGGATATGATGAGCAAAGTGCCGGATAGCGTGCCGCAGGATGAGAAAATCTGGTTTGCGCTGGCGGCCTACAATATGGGTTACGCGCATATGCTTGATGCCCGCGCGCTGACGGCGAAAACCAAAGGCAATCCCGATAGCTGGGCCGACGTCAAACAGCGGCTGCCGCTGCTGAGCCAGAAACCTTATTACAGTAAGCTGACTTACGGTTACGCCCGTGGTCATGAAGCTTATGCTTATGTGGAAAATATTCGTAAGTACGAAATTAGCCTGGTGGGTTATCTGCTGGAAAAAGAGAAAGTAGCCGCCAAAGCCCTGCAACTGGCGCAGAGTTATCCGGCAGTTTCGACAGATGAACTTAATCGCCCGGATTACGGCGTGATGCCCTTCAGCGCGCTGACGGCCAACGATGCCTTCCCGCGTAACCCGTTACTGGTGCCCGAAGCGCTGGTAAAAAATCCGCTTAAAGTCAATCGCTAGTTTTTCGGTCGGCGTGAATTGCCGGACGGCAGCTTCGCCTTATCCGGCCTGGAGATTTGGCGAGTCCGGCGGCGATTTCTTCAGCGCTTTTTTCTCTATCCGGCGCTGGCGGAAAAAGTCGCTCAGCATAGCCGCACACTCGTCGCGCAACACACCCTCTTCCATTTCAATCCGGTGATTCATACCCGGATGATGCAGCACATCCAACAGCGATCCCGCTGCGCCCGTTTTGGCATCGCGCGCGCCAAACACCAGCCGCCCGATGCGGCTATGCACCATGGCACCGGCGCACATCACGCACGGCTCCAGCGTGACATATAACGTAGTATCGATCAGACGATAATTTTGCAGCACCAGCCCGCCCTGGCGTAGCGCCATGATTTCAGCATGGGCGGTCGGATCGTGGCGGCCAATCGGCCGGTTCCAGCCTTCGCCGATCACCTGGTCGTTATAAACCAGTACCGCGCCAACGGGGACTTCGCCCTCATCCCAGGCTCGCTTTGCCAGCGTCAGCGCATAGCGCATCCAGTACTCGTGATTCAGTTCAGGGTTGGACAAAGGGAAGTACTCCAGTGATTCAGGCGGGGCGCATTATACACAGCGCCCCGGTCAGGCACTACTCCAGTTGTTGCAGCTCACCGCGCGGCGTAACGCGCCAGCGGTGCTGGCAGAAATAGAGTAGCGGGTTATCCTGCTTGCTATCGCTGTAGCCGCTGTACAGGCGCAGCGGCGTGCCGATTTTACGCTCTAACTGCGCAACCTTTTCATGGCCAAGGCAGCGCATTGTTAACACCCAGCCGCCGTTACGCCGTTTGATTTGGCTGGCAATCAGATTCACGCGCGGCAGCCAGGGGGTATCAAAATAGACCTGCTCCACCAGCGGCTGCGGCGAACCGGTAATCAGCCAGATATCCGCATCGGCTGCCGCAAGGTAGTTGGTCAGCCTTGCCTGGACAACCGGAAATGCCGTTACGTGCCCGCGAAACCAGGTGACAAATTTCTGCTGGAGCGCCAGCAAATGGCGCTCGCTGTGACCAAACGTGCATCCCCACAGCAGCAAGCTCATCGGCCAGCGCGCGGCACGCCCTCTGATCAATAATCCGCCGATAATCACCGGCAACAGCGGCAATACCAGTAAGGCATTAAGCGGGTGATGGCGCAGTAAATAGCGCAGAAATGTCCCGAACATATCCTGCTGATGCAGTGTGCCATCAAGGTCAAAAAAAACGACGCGGCGCTCAGTGGTAGCCAAATGTTATCCCTCTGCCTGGTTTATCCCTGACCGCCAGCCTCCGGTTATGGCGATCACTCTTTCATAGCCTAACAGATAGAACCTCACATTTCCGGTAACGGCCGCCTCTGATAATAAGCAGATGCTGTTGTGCTCCGCACTGCCAGCACACAACCATAACCCACAGCCACAATGACGATATCTCATCCACGCGCTGTGATCGGCCTGATCCTGGTCAAAAGCTGGTCATTGATATTTTGTATCAATAGAATTTTTAATTCATAATTATATGCTATTAATGGAATATTAAATTCTTTCGCCCGCTTAGCCTGGTGCGGCCACAGCGGCTGATGATACCTCCCGGAGACGTTATGAACTGTTTGATCCGCATTCGCCAGCGTTACCCTGGCCTGGCGCAGAGCGATAAAAAACTGGCGGAATTTCTGCTGGAAAACCCTGATCGCGCACGCCATTTAAGCTCACAACAACTGGCCGCTGAAGCGGGCGTCAGCCAGTCGAGCGTGGTGAAATTCGCGCAGAAGATGGATTTTAAAGGTTTCCCGGCGATGAAGCTGGCGATCAGCGAAGCGCTGGCCAGCAATCCGAACCCCTACTCGATTCCGGTACATAACAAAATTCGCGGCGACGATCCGCTGCGGGTCGTTGGGGAAAAGCTGATCAATGAGTATCAAAGCGCCATGCATGCCTCGCTGGATGTCAACAGCGAAGAGAAGCTGCTGGAAAGTGTACGCCTGCTGCGCGACGCGCGGCGCATTATCCTGACGGGGATTGGCGCATCCGGGCTGGTTGCACGCAACTTCGGCTGGAAGCTGATGAAAATCGGCATTAACGCCGTCGTCGAGCAGGATATGCACGCCCTGCTGGCGACCGTACAGGCCATGGAGCCAGGCGATCTACTGCTGCCAGTTTCCTATACCGGTGAACGGCGGGAGATCAATATGGCCGTAGATGAGACGCTGCGCGTGGGCGGTAAAGTTCTGGCGATTACCGGTTTTACGCCTAACGCGCTGCAACAACGCGCGACGCATTGCCTCTATACCATTGCCGAAGAGCAGGCGACGCGCAGCGCGGCGATCTCCTCCACCAGCGCGCAAATGATGCTGACGGATTTACTGTTTATGGCGCTGGTGCAGCAGGATCTGGAGCATGCGCCGGAGCGTATTCGCCACAGCGAGGAGCTGGTAAAAAAACTGGTTTGAACAGGGAATGATCGTATAATGCCCGCCCTGTTCGTGATGTTTCTGAGATTTTCCTGATGGCGCTGTTAATTACCAAAAAATGCATCAATTGCGATATGTGCGAACCGGAATGCCCGAACGAGGCGATTTCGATGGGCGACAGCATTTATGAAATTAACAGCGACCGTTGTACTGAGTGTGTCGGACACTATGAAACCCCGACCTGCCAGAAAGTGTGCCCGATCCCCAATACGATCCTCAAAGATCCCGCGCATGTGGAAAGCGAAGAACAACTGTGGGACAAGTTTGTCCTGATGCACCACGCCGATAAAATCTAGTTCTCGATAATCACCGTCGCGCAAGCGTAGTGGCGCTCATCCGCCAGCGTCACGTGCATACTGCGTACACCCATTCTTTCCGCCATACGCTGCGCCTCTTCCCATAAACGCAGGCTCGGTTTGCCCAGTTCGTCATTAAAGACTTCGAACTGATTAAATGCCAGCCCGTTGCGGATCCCCGTGCCCAATGCTTTCGCTGCTGCTTCTTTCACAGCAAAGCGTTTTGCCAGGAAGCGAACCGGCTGCTGATGCGCCTGATAGATTTCCCACTCATTCGCGCTCAGCACCCGTCTGGCAAGGCGATCGCCGCTACGGGCGATCACCGCTTCGATGCGGGCTATCTCAACGATATCCGTACCAATTCCCAGAATCGCCATTAGCCGCGCGCTTCCAGCATCAGGCGTTTCATTTCGGCCACCGCCTCTTTCAGACCGCTCATTACCGCGCGGCCGATAATCGCATGGCCGATATTCAGCTCGTGCATCTCCGGCAGTGCAGCAATCGCTTTCACATTGTGGTACGTCAAACCGTGACCAGCATTCACTTTCAGCCCCAGGCTCGCAGCATAGGTTGCCGCTTTGGCAATGCGTTCAAGTTCTTTTGCCTGTTCCGCATCGGTTTTGGCATCGGCATAGCAGCCGGTGTGGATCTCAATATAGGGCGCGCCAACCTCAGCGGCGGCTTTGATCTGTTCATCATCAGCATCGATAAACAGCGAAACAAGGATACCCGCAGCCGCCAGGCGCTGGCAGGCATCACGCATTTTCTCGCTCTGACCGGCAACGTCCAGCCCGCCTTCAGTGGTGACTTCCTGGCGTTTTTCCGGCACCAGGCAGCAGAAGTGCGGTTTAGTTTCACAGGCGATCGCCAGCATCTCTTCGGTGACCGCCATTTCCAGATTCATACGCGTGTGCAGGGTCTGGCGCAAAATGCGCACGTCGCGGTCGGTAATGTGACGGCGATCCTCACGCAGATGCACGGTGATGCCATCAGCACCCGCCTGCTCGGCAATAAACGCCGCCTGTACCGGATCCGGGTATGCGGTCCCGCGCGCATTACGCAGTGTGGCAATGTGATCAATATTGACGCCTAACAGTAATTCAGCCATGACAATCCTCGTATTTTTATGGGTTCCGGCGCGGTCTTCGCCCCGCCTGGCCTGTAATTTTTCCGCTATTGTTTGGGAACAAACTGCCGGAATAGCTCGCGGCTTTTCAGCGGTTTGCCACCAAGATACGGCTTTAACGCAATGCGGGTAAAGCGCTTTGCCGCGCGCAGGGTGTCAGCATCCGGAAACTCCCGCTCCGCCAGCGCGCGCAGATGTCGCCCGGTAAAAGTGCTGTTATCGATCACCACGCTGGCGATAAAGCCCTTCTCTTCACGGTAGCGGTAGGTCATTGCATCTTCCACCGGCTCGCCGCTGCCCGCGCAGTGGAGAAAATCCACGCCATAACCGAGATGGCCGAGCAGCGCCAGCTCAAAGCGGCGCAGGACAGGTTCCGGCGTGCCGGTTGCGCCAGCAAGCGCCTGGATACAGTGCAGATAATCAAAAAAGAGTTCTGAGAAGCGCGTCTCGTGCTCCAGCACTCTGGAGATGAGTTCGTTGACGTAGAGACCGCTGTAGAGCGTGATACCGCTCAGCGGCAGCGCCAGTGATACCGCTTCTGCGCTGCGCAGGGTTTTAACTTCACCGCGCCCGCTAAAGCGAACCAGCAGAGGGGTAAAAGGCTGCAAAGCGCCTTTCAGACTGGAGCGTTTCGAACGTGCACCTTTGGCGACAAGGCGCACACGGCCTGACTCTTCCGTGAAGACGTCCAGCATCAGGCTGGTTTCGCTCCAGGGGCGACTATGCAGAACAAATGCGCGCTGCCAGCCTTCCATGATGTTATGTCCGGCGTTCAGGTTGCAGATGCGCAAGCCAGCCGCTGACTTCAAGACTTACGGCCTGGCCGCCTGCCTGCAACCCGAAATTCATCGAGATGGCACGCTTAGAGATCGTCTACATAACCGAGACTGCGCAGGGCGCGCTCGTCATCGGCCCAGCCGGATTTCACTTTCACCCACAGTTCGAGGTGAACTTTGGCTTCGAACATCTCTTCCATATCTTTACGGGCTTCGATACCGATGGTCTTAATTTTGGAACCTTTGTTACCAATCACCATCTTCTTCTGCCCTTCGCGCTCAACCAGGATCAACCCGTTGATGTCGTAACCGCCGCGTTCATTGGTGACGAACTGTTCGATCTCCACGGTTACCGAGTAAGGTAACTCGGCGCCGAGGAAACGCATCAGTTTTTCACGGATGATCTCAGAAGCCATAAAGCGCTGGGAACGATCGGTCACGTAATCTTCCGGGAAGTGATGAATCGCTTCCGGCAGATGCTTACGCACGATGCTGGCGATGGTATCGACGTTGGTGCCGGTTTCCGCAGAGAGCGGCACGATATCGAGGAAATTCATCTGGCTTGCCAGGAATTGCAGGTGCGGCAGCAGATCCGCTTTTTCCTGCACGTTGTCAACTTTGTTGACCGCGAGGATCACCGGCACTTTACTGTCACGCAGTTTGTTGAGCACCATTTCGTCGTCCGGCGTCCATTTGGTGCCTTCGACAACAAAAATCACCAGCTCAACATCACCGATAGAACTGCTGGCCGCTTTGTTCATCAGGCGGTTAATGGCGCGTTTCTCTTCCATATGCAGCCCGGGGGTATCGACGTAGATCGCCTGATATTCCCCTTCGGTATGGATGCCGACGATACGGTGACGCGTGGTCTGCGCTTTGCGGGAAGTGATCGAAATCTTCTGCCCAAGCAGCTTGTTCAGAAGAGTGGATTTGCCGACGTTAGGACGCCCAACGATAGCGATAAACCCGCAGTAGCTTTTTTCAGTTTCAGTGCTCATTCCAACTCCAGTTTTTTCAGCGCCTGTTCGGCGGCAGCTTGTTCCGCCTTGCGACGGCTGGAACCCGTGCCAACCACCGGTTCACTCAGGCCGCTGACCTGGCAGTGGATAGTAAATTCCTGATCGTGCGCTTCGCCACGCACCTGCACTACCAGATAGGAAGGCAGCGGCAGATGGCGACCCTGCAAAAACTCCTGCAGGCGCGTTTTCGGATCTTTTTGTTTATCGCCAGGACTGATTTCGTCCAGACGCGTCTGATACCAGCTCAGGATTAATTGTTCGACGGTCTGGATATTGCTATCGAGAAATACTCCGCCAATTAATGCCTCAACGGTGTCCGCCAGAATAGATTCACGGCGAAAACCGCCGCTTTTCAATTCACCCGGCCCTAAACGCAGACATTCACCCAGTTCAAATTCGCGGGCGATTTCCGCCAGCGTATTTCCGCGCACCAGCGTCGCACGCATACGGCTCATATCACCTTCATCCACGCGCGGGAAACGATGATAAAGCGCATTTGCAATCACAAAACTTAAAATAGAGTCGCCGAGAAATTCGAGACGCTCATTATGTTTGCTACTGGCGCTGCGGTGGGTTAATGCCTGCTGCAACAGATCCTGATGTTGAAAAGTGTAGCCCAGCTTCCGCTGAAGCCGATTAATTACGATGGGATTCATGCGATACCAATAAATAAATGCGTCAACAATGCAGCACACGAAACCGACCTGAAAACAAACCAACGCGGTTTCGTGTGCCGTGGCTCTTGTGGGAACCAGTCCTAACTTCGGGGGAATATTCTATACGCAACGACCGGGGTTGTCGTTAGTCAGATGGGAATAATCTTGGAAATAATTCGGGGCGCAAGCGTAATGATTGCGCCCCGGCTAATTAATGAATTCCGCCGATACGATTCAGGCGTATGCCTGTCGGCCATTCACCTTCTTGTTTCTCGAAGCTCATCCAGATTGCCGTGGCCCGGCCCACCAGATTTTGCTCCGGTACAAAGCCCCAGTAACGGCTGTCCGCGCTGTTGTCACGGTTGTCGCCCATCATGAAGTAGTGACCCGGCGGCACAACCCACGTAGCCAGCGGCTGGTTCGACTGGCGATAGTAGATCCCCAGTTGATCCTGCGCAATAGGCACGGTCAGAATGCGGTGCGTCACATCACCCAGCGTCTCTTTACGTTCGGCCAGACGCACGCCGTCGTCCATACTCTGCCCTTTCGGCATCTGGTAGAAACCGCTGCTCGCTTCACCGCCGGTACGACGGCCGAAAGTCTGCACAAAATCGCTCTCTTCCACATTGCTGTAAGTGATCGGCAGCGCGCTGCCGCATGCCTGGCCAGAGCTACAATTCGGCTGCACGGTAACCTGTTTGCTCACCGGATCGTACGTGACTTTATCGCCCGGAAGGCCAACTACACGCTTGATGTAGTCAAGACGCGGATCGTCCGGGTATTTAAATACAGCAATATCGCCGCGTTTCGGATGACCGGTTTCGATCAGCGTTTTCTGGTAGATCGGATCTTTAATGCCATAGGCAAATTTCTCCACCAGAATAAAATCGCCAATCAGCAACGTCGGCATCATCGAACCTGACGGGATCTGGAACGGTTCGTAAATAAACGAACGCACGACCAGAACAATCGCCAGCACCGGGAATACAGAAGCGCCCGTTTCCAGCCAGCCCGGTTTCGGGCCGATTTTCTTCAGCGTTTTCGCATCCAGCGCATCACCTGTCGCAGCCTGCGCGGCGGCCTGACGTTCCCGGCGTTTCGGTGCAAAAATAAACTTATCAAGGCACCATAAAATTCCCGTCACCAGCGTCGCGATCACCAGTATCAGGGCAAACATGTTCGCCATGCCAACTCCTTTAGGTTATTTGCTCTCTTTGCCTACGTGCAGAATGGCAAGGAACGCTTCCTGCGGCAGTTCGACGTTACCGACCTGCTTCATACGTTTCTTACCTTCTTTCTGTTTCTGCAGCAGCTTTTTCTTACGGCTGACGTCACCGCCATAGCATTTTGCCAGTACGTTTTTACGCAGCTGTTTCACGGTTGAGCGGGCAATAATGTGGTTGCCAATCGCCGCCTGAATCGCGATATCAAACTGCTGGCGCGGGATCAGCTCTTTCATCTTCTCCACCAGCTCGCGGCCACGGTACGGCGCGTTATCGTTGTGGGTGATCAGCGCCAGCGCATCAACACGCTCGCCGTTAATCAGCACGTCCACACGTACCATGTTTGAAGCCTGGAAACGTTTGAAGTTGTAGTCCAGCGACGCATAACCGCGTGAGGTCGACTTCAGACGATCGAAGAAGTCCAGCACGACTTCCGCCATCGGAATTTCATAGGTCAGCGCCACCTGGTTACCGTGGTAAACCATGTTGGTCTGTACGCCGCGTTTTTCGACGCACAGGGTAATGACGTTGCCCAGGTATTCCTGCGGTAGCAGCATATGACATTCGGCGATCGGCTCGCGCAGTTCGTCGATATTGTTCAGCGGCGGCAGCTTGGAAGGGCTGTCGACGTAAACCACTTCTTTGTTGGTGGTCAGCACTTCGTAGACTACGGTCGGCGCCGTGGTGATCAGATCCAGATCGTATTCACGCTCCAGACGTTCCTGAATGATCTCCATGTGCAGCAGACCGAGGAAGCCGCAGCGGAAGCCAAAGCCCAGCGCAGTGGAACTTTCCGGCTCATAGAACAGCGAAGCATCGTTCAGGCTCAGCTTACCGAGCGCGTCACGGAAGTTTTCATAATCGTCGGAACTGACCGGGAACAGACCCGCATAAACCTGCGGTTTCACCTTTTTAAAGCCTGGTAGCGCTTTGTCTGCCGGGTTACGGGCTGTGGTCAGGGTATCGCCGACCGGCGCGCCGAGAATGTCTTTAATTGCGCAGACCAGCCAGCCTACTTCGCCGCATTTCAGTCCGTTACGGTCAATTTGTTTCGGCGTGAAAATACCGAGGCGGTCAGCGTTGTAGACCTGCCCGGTGCTCATCACCTTAATTTTGTCGCCTTTGCGCATGGTGCCGTTTTTGATACGCACCAGGGAAACCACGCCGAGGTAGTTATCGAACCAGGAGTCGATGATCAGCGCCTGCAATGGCGCATCCGGATCGCCTTCCGGCGGCGGAATGTCGCGTACCAGGCGTTCCAGAACGTCCGGTACACCGACGCCAGTTTTCGCCGAGCAGCGCACCGCATCGGTAGCGTCGATGCCGACGATGTCTTCAATCTCTTCCGCAACACGTTCAGGATCGGCAGCCGGCAGGTCGATCTTGTTCAGTACCGGCACCACTTCGAGATCCATTTCAATGGCGGTATAGCAGTTCGCCAGCGTCTGCGCTTCCACGCCCTGCCCGGCATCCACTACCAGCAGTGCCCCTTCACAGGCAGCCAGCGAGCGGGAAACCTCATAGGAGAAGTCAACGTGACCCGGGGTATCGATAAAGTTGAGCTGGTAGATTTCGCCATTGTTAGCTTTGTAATCCAGCGTCACGCTTTGCGCTTTGATAGTAATGCCGCGCTCGCGCTCAAGATCCATCGAATCAAGAACCTGGGCTTCCATTTCGCGATCGGAAAGACCACCGCAAATCTGGATGATACGGTCAGACAGCGTCGACTTACCGTGGTCGATGTGAGCGATGATCGAAAAGTTACGAATATTCTTCATAGAGTGAGATTTTATGCCTTACGAGTAGCTAAGAGGCCTGTTCGCGCCTGACGTCAAATGTACTGAAACGCCGCATTCTACACTACAACCACAATGCGGGGAAATGCCAGAAAGTGACGCCATTACCGCAAGGCGAAAAGGGAAATTACGGACGATTTTCAGCAGTTGTGCTATCGACGCGAATCATCTCTGGCGGCAAGCCAACGCTCAGGATCACTGGCTGCCATTCACTGCGGGTAGCCAGCTTTGGCGACAGCCCGCGCGCGAGTAAAAAGCCGCCAACCCCACCCAGCACCGCGCCGCACAACGCCGCGATATCGGCGGCAAACAGCGACTGGAAAATGGCGCCCATAGCAAACAACCCCACCAGCGGCGACATATAGACCAGCATTGCGGAGCTCAGCAGACTGGCTTCAGCAATTCCCAGTTCCACTTTTTGCCCCGCCACCAGAGGTTGTTCGCAAGGAACAGCAATGGTGTGCGTTGTTTGCGGCCCCAGTTTATTCAGCACACGGCTACCGCAACCTGCACGGGAAGCGCAGCTGCTACAGGATGCTTTGACATCACATTCGACCAGCGCGTTACCATTTTGCCAGGAAACGACGGTCGCCCACTCTTTAATCATTGTGCGGCCTTGAATTTGAGGCTGTCCGCAATACGTTTTGCGGTTTGCGGTGGCAGTTCGCCGACAACGGTGATTTCCGCGTTATCGCGAACCGTGGTCATCACGGTGCGTCGACCGGTGCGCAGTAACTGCTCGGCGCTGTTCTGATTAGCCGGGCTAATGTTAACCGAGAAGCTGAATAACCCATCAGAATAGAGACGCGATTCAACCGGCATCTCAAGCGTTGGCAATTTACGGCGGCTGCTGGCGACTTGCTCAAAGCCCTGCGGCACCCAGGATGGCATCCAGTTGAAATCCACATTATCGCCAGCCGGTAATGACAGCAGCGGCGGCAGACTGGCTTTTGCCAGCGTCTGCATATTACTGGCAACCTGACCATTGACCGAGAAGGCGATGACGCGGAACTGCTCAAGGGTTTCGCCATCGCGATCGAGCAGATCGACGCGCATTGGCAGATGCGTCTCTTCATCCATCCAGACGATATAGCTGTACCGGGTACCATCGCGCGCCACAACGCGGATCACTTCGCATAGCCTGTCAGCAATGCGCGTACGGCCTACGGAGATGAAGTCATAATAAGGGGAAAGACGTTTGAAATCGGTATAAACCAGTGACGGCAACGAATCGACAATATAGTTGCCGTTGAGCGTAAAGGGCTCAAGACCAGGCTCAAAGTAGCTGATCTCACTGCCCCGCTGCACCACTTCCCGACGCGGACCGTCCATCTGCAATAACTGTGCAAGCGGTTGGTCATTCAAACGCACATGACGGTAGCGTAAAGACTCTACTCCCTGCTTATTAATGCTGATAAAAGACAGTTCGTAGTTGAGTGACTGACTCGCCACATTCATTTGCTGTAACAACGCCCCGGATGAAACATCAGCCGAGGCGTTGACAGAGAAGAACAGGCCAGTAGCCACAAAAGACATGGCACACCAAAGTTGCTTCATTACTGCGATTGCGTTCCTAAAGTTTGATTTCCCGGCACCTGTACAGCGGCCTGCTGCGTTTGCGCCTGCTCAAACTGAAGCTGTTCGGAGTGCAGACGGCGTTGCAGTTCGTAATCCTGCAACATCGCATTAATGCGACGACGCTGTTCCTGCACCTGCTGTTGCTGACCGGCGCTTGCCGATGATGCATCAGAAGGAACACCCAAACTTACCGGACTGGCTTTACCCATCATCGGCAGCGTATTAAACACTGGCGCTTCGGGCTGTTGGGTTGATTCAGTTGAGCCATTATAGTGCTGGACACCAACAATAACAGCAAGTGATACGCATACCGCTACACCCATTTGGGTAAGCTGACTTGCCCACGGGCGAACCTTGTGCCAGAACGGCATCTTCTGCCATTGGTGCGGCGCAGGCTGCGCTTCGGGAATCAACGGCGTCGCAGTTTCAACGGCGTCGTTCTCAATCGCGGCCATCACGCGGGCGGAGATATCGAAATGGAGGAGATCGGCCGTATCACCGCGCATAGAGTCGCGAATCAGGTGATAGTTCTCCCAGGTTCTCTGCATTTCAGGATCGCGGGCCAGCTCTGCGAGCAGCTCGCTATCCAGCGTTTCACCATCCATTAAAGCGGAAAGTTGTTCTTTCTGCATGCCTAATACCTTTTTCAGTATCCCGCTATCGTCAACGCCTGATAAGCGGTTGAACTTTATTATCAATAGCTTCACGCGCACGGAAGATACGTGAACGCACTGTACCAACCGGGCAATCCATGATGACCGCAATCTCTTCGTAACTCAGGCCATCCAGCTCCCGCAACGTAATTGCCATGCGTAAATCTTCCGGGAGCGACTCAATGGTACGGAAAACTATTTGTCTCAGTTCTTCTGACAACATTAAGTTCTCAGGGTTCGAAATTTCTTTCAGTGCACCGCCACTTTCGAAGTTTTCTGCTTCAATAGCGTCCACATCACTGGATGGCGGCCTGCGCCCCTGGGCGACCAGATAATTTTTCGCTGTGTTAACAGCAATTCGGTATAGCCATGTATAAAAAGCACTATCTCCCCTGAACGAATCAAGCGCGCGATAGGCCTTTATAAATGATTCTTGTACGACATCAGGTACATCGCCCGAAGGGACATACCGGGAAACCAGACTCGCCACTTTATGCTGGTAGCGCACCACCAGTAAGTTAAACGCTTTCTGATCTCCTTTCTGGACCCTTTCGACAAGAACCTGATCCGTTAACTGCTCGCTCATCCGAGGTAAAATCTCCCCAAAACCAATTTCCACGCGTATCCAGAACGCCACTCCAATACTGCAATATGAGCAAGCAGCCAATTAGAGCCCAGGTTTACAGTAAAGTTCCGTTACGCCATTGTTTTTGTGTATCGTTCGCAAAAAATCATTATCACTCATTATAAGTCTGCAAACGCTGAACACTGTGTTTTCTCAAAGAAAAGACCTTAAGATCGCCAGAGAGTAACGCAATAGCGGTTTTTTTTCATCTCTAATACACCTTCACTAACAATCTGCTTCTTAATATTTTTTCCGTTGATGGCACCTGCATGCGCAAAGTTTCTGTTTAGCCATTAATACAACCCTTGCAAAAAATAGTGATCTTTCGCCAGATGCGGTGCTATGCTCAGCGAACCTTGTTTAGTAAATTAAACACAGATCATGAAAACAACGCCTGAACTCTCCTGTGATGTATTGGTGGTCGGTAGCGGCGCCGCTGGCCTTTCCGTGGCATTACGTCTGGCAGCACAACAGCACAACGTTATTGTCTTAAGTAAGGGGCCAATCAGTGAAGGCTCAACATTTTATGCTCAGGGCGGCATTGCAGCCGTATTTGACGAAACAGACAGCGTTGAATCCCATGTGGAAGATACGCTGATTGCTGGCGCAGGAATTGTTGAACGTCACGCGGCAGAATTTGTCGCCAGCAATGCGCGCTCCTGCGTACAGTGGCTTATCGATCAAGGAGTGTTATTTGACACCGAGGTCGCCGCAAATGGCGAGTCCAGCTACCATCTGACGCGCGAAGGCGGGCACAGCCATCGCCGCATTCTTCATGCCGCCGATGCCACTGGTAAAGCGGTGGAAAATACTCTGGTCAGCAAGGCCATCAACCACCCGAATATTCGCGTACTCGAACGCTGCAATGCGGTGGATTTGATTATTTCGGACAAAATCGGCCTGCCGGGTACGCGTCGCGTTGTAGGCGCATGGGTGTGGAACCGAAATAAAGAACAGGTTGAAACCTGCCAGGCAAAGGCAGTGGTGCTGGCGACCGGCGGTGCATCGAAAGTCTATCAATACACCACCAACCCGGATATCTCCTCCGGTGACGGCATCGCCATGGCATGGCGTGCCGGTTGCCGGGTGGCGAACCTGGAGTTTAACCAGTTCCATCCCACCGCGCTGTTTCATCCGCAGGCGCGCAGCTTCCTGCTCAGCGAAGCGCTGCGCGGTGAAGGAGCCTGGTTGAAACGTCCGGACGGTACGCGTTTTATGCCGGACTTTGATCCGCGTGGCGAACTGGCACCGCGTGATGTCGTCGCCCGCGCTATCGATCATGAAATGAAGCGCCTCGGCGTGGACTGCATGTATCTCGATATCAGCCATAAACCTGCCGAATTTATTCGTCATCATTTCCCGATGATTTATGAAAAATTGCTGGGTCTGGGAATCGATTTGACCAAAGAGCCTGTGCCGATTGTGCCTGCTGCGCACTACACCTGCGGCGGCGTGATGGTTGACGATCGCGGACGTAGCGATGTCGACGGTCTCTATGCCATTGGCGAAGTGAGCTACACCGGCCTGCACGGCGCAAACCGCATGGCATCAAATTCACTGCTTGAATGTCTGGTGTACGGTTGGTCGGCGGCGGAAGACATTGCTCGCCGCATGCCACATGCACATGCCATTCCGGCGCTGCCCGCCTGGGATGAAAGCCGCGTCGACGACGCCGATGAGCGGGTTATCCTGCAACATAACTGGCACGAACTGCGGCTGTTTATGTGGGACTACGTGGGTATCGTACGCACCACAAAACGACTCGAACGCGCAATGCGCCGCATTACCTTGTTGCAGCAGGAAATTGACGAGTACTACGCCAATTTCCGCGTCTCCAATAATCTGCTGGAATTGCGTAACCTGGTACAGGTAGCCGAGCTGATTGTACGCTGCGCGATGCAGCGCAAAGAGAGCCGCGGGTTGCATTACACGCTGGACTACCCCGATCAGCTTGCGGAATCCGGCCCGACGGTACTCTCGCCGCGCAGTTACATAAACAAGTAGAAGCTCTGGGTCAGCGCGGTGTAGCTGTCAGAATAGCGCTGATCCGGCCCACGAATCGCCAGCCGGTCGGCAAACACGTCGCCGGCGCGCGGCGAGAAGGCCAGCAGGACACGATGCGGCAAACGGCTTTCCGTTTCTGACACATCGGTTCGCAAACGCAAATGCCAGCCTATACCCAGCGCTTTCTGCGTGAAAAGCTCGCTGGCTTCAATCGGCAGCACAACGCAGAAAAAACCCTCTTCCGTCACCAGTGTAGCGGCAATTTCCAGCAATGCCTGATGATCCAGAGTGGTGGTATAACGCGCGCGATCGCGTTCTGGCGTCGCACATTTTACCCCTTCGTCAAAATAAGGAGGATTGCTGACAATCAGATCGTAACGCGCAGTATTCTCACTGCTCCACTGGCGAATATCAGCCTCGTGAACGGTGATACGATCTGCCCACGGCGATGCCTGCACATTTTCCTGCGCCTGAGAAGCAGCCTGCTCATCAAGCTCGACGGCATCAATGGTCACCGTCGGCCCGGTCCGCTGCGCCAGCATCAGCGCCAACAGACCGCTGCCCGTGCCGATATCCAGCACATGCCGAGCTTTCGATACTGGCGACCAGGCACCCAACATCAAACCATCAGTGCCCACTTTCATGGCGCAACGATCGTGTGCAACAAAGAATTCTTTAAACGTGAAGCCGTCACGGCGCAACTGAGCCTTTGGCTGGGACATCTTTACAACCTCAATACGGAAACAGGCGTAGCATAGGTGAAAGCAAAGCGCCGGAAAAGCGATAAGCAGACAACAGATGAAGATTCCAGCCGTAACGTCTATAATCAGCGCCCCACACAGAGGTAGATCATGACTGTAACGACTTTTTCCGAACTCGAACTTGACGACAGCCTGCTGGACGCGCTCCAGGATAAAGGCTTTACGCGCCCAACCGCTATCCAGGCAGCTGCCATTCCGCCTGCGCTTGAGGGGCGTGACGTCCTTGGTTCTGCGCCTACTGGTACCGGTAAAACGGCGGCCTATCTGCTGCCAGCGTTGCAACACCTTCTGGACTTTCCACGTAAGAAATCCGGCCCACCGCGTATTCTGATCCTGACGCCAACCCGCGAGCTGGCAATGCAGGTTGCCGATCATGCCCGTGAACTGGCGGCGAATACCCATCTGGATATCGCTACCATTACTGGCGGCGTCGCCTATATGAACCACGCTGAAGTGTTCAGCGAAAATCAGGATATTGTGGTTGCCACCACCGGTCGCCTGCTGCAATACATTAAAGAAGAGAACTTCGACTGTCGTGCGGTAGAAACGCTGATCCTCGATGAAGCCGATCGCATGCTGGATATGGGCTTCGCGCAGGATATCGAGCACATCGCGGGTGAAACTCGCTGGCGCAAACAGACGATGCTGTTTTCCGCAACGCTTGAAGGCGACGCGATCAAAAATTTCGCCGAACGTCTGCTGGAAGATCCCGTCGAAGTCTCCGCCACACCGTCAACGCGCGAACGTAAGAAAATTCACCAGTGGTACTACCGCGCCGACAACCTTGAACACAAAACTGCACTGCTGATACACCTGCTAAAACAGCCGGAAGTCAGCCGTTCTATCGTCTTCGTGCGTAAACGTGAACGCGTGCATGAGCTGGCAGGCTGGCTGCGCGAAGCGGGCATCAATAACTGCTATCTCGAAGGCGAGATGGTACAGGTGAAGCGCAACGAAGCGATCAAACGTCTGACCGACGGTCGCGTCAATGTGCTGATCGCCACCGATGTCGCTGCGCGTGGTATCGACATTCCGGATGTCAGCCACGTCATTAACTTCGATATGCCGCGCAGTGGCGACACCTACCTGCACCGTATTGGCCGTACCGGCCGCGCCGGTCGCAAAGGCGCAGCTATCTCCCTGGTTGAAGCGCACGATCATCTGTTGCTGGGCAAAGTAGGCCGTTACGTTGAAGAGCCGCTGAAAGCCCGCGTCGTGGACGAACTGCGCCCGACAACACGAGTGCCAAGCGAGAAGCTGAAAGGCAAGCCGTCGAAAAAAGTGCTGGCCAAACGCGAAGAGAAGAAAAAAGAGAAAGAGAAGCCGCGCGTGAAGCAACGCCATCGCGATACCAAAAACATCGGTAAGCGACGCAAACCCAGTGCTGCAAACAGCGAGCAGCAAAAAACAGAAGAATAAAAAAACGCCGGGATATCCCGGCGTTTTTTATATCAGCCTGAAATTACAGGCTTTCAGTAAAGGTACGAGCAATAACATCGCGCTGCTGTTCCGGCGTCAGCGAGTTAAAACGTACTGCATAACCGGATACACGAATGGTCAGCTGCGGGTATTTTTCCGGATGCTCAACGGCATCAAGCAGCGTTTCACGACGCAGAACGTTCACGTTCAGGTGCTGACCGCCTTCCACACGCACTTCCGGTTTTACTTCCATCGGAATTTCACGATATTCGATAGCGCCCAGTTTGTTGACCGCAACCACTTCATCTTCCGCGAAACCACCTTTTGCACAGACGCAACGTGCTTCGCCTTTTTCGCTATCAAGCAGCCAGAACGAGTTCAACAGGTTGTCGTTTGCAGCTTTAGTAATCTGGATACCAGTAATCATGATTTGCCTCCCTTCGGCACATTATTCGATCAGCCGGTTTTCCCGGCCAATTGGTAAAACCATTGTTGTCTGATTGTTTATATACCAGTCTGACACCCCGCATTCTTTGATTTAAATCAATAAAAACCACACACTAAAAATGGTGATTAGGGAATATACTTGTTTTATATCAAGTTACGCGTTTCGGACCATCTTAAAACATTTGTAAATTTTCAAATTTTTTTGAGTAAATTCTGCAAAAGCCGACGGTGAATTTTGTTCTGCCGAAAGAAGCAGTTAAGCTACGGGGAACCAACTTCGCAGGAGAGCGGGATGACCACCTCATTAACATGGCATGATGTGCTGGCAGAAGAAAAACAGCAGCCCTACTTTATTAACACTCTCAGTACGGTTGCGGCTGAGCGGCAGTCCGGAATGACCATCTACCCACCGCAGAAAGATGTGTTTAACGCTTTCCGTTTTACCGAACTGGGCAACGTTAAAGTGGTGATTCTGGGGCAGGATCCCTATCACGGTCCTGGTCAGGCACACGGCCTGGCATTTTCTGTGCGCCCCGGTATCGCCATCCCACCTTCCCTGCTGAATATGTATAAAGAGCTGGAAAACACCATACCGGGCTTCGTGCGGCCGCAGCATGGTTATCTGGAGAGCTGGGCGCGCCAGGGCGTATTGCTGCTCAACACCGTGCTGACGGTACGCGCCGGCCAGGCGCATTCGCATGCCAGTCTCGGCTGGGAAACCTTTACCGACAAAGTGATCGCACTGATTAATGAACATCGGGAAGGCGTCGTGTTTTTACTCTGGGGTTCGCATGCGCAGAAGAAAGGGGCGATTATCGACAAATCCCGCCACCATGTTTTGCGCGCACCGCACCCATCGCCGCTCTCTGCGCATCGCGGTTTCTTTGGCTGCAATCACTTTGCGCTGGCAAATCAGTGGCTGGAGCGGCATGGAGAGCAGCCGATCGACTGGATGCCGACTCTGCCCGCGGAAACCGAATAAAAAAAAGCCAGCATTGCGCTGGCTTTTTTACTCTGCTGGCTAACGTCAGGCTTTGTTCTGCCGCCACCATTCTGCCAGCAACACGCCGGTTGCCACAGAAACATTGAGGCTTTCAACGTTGCCGGTACCCTCAATCGAGACGCTCAGATCCGCGCGGGAAAGCGTCGCATCAGATAACCCATCGCGCTCCTGGCCCAGTACCAGTACCATTTTTTTCGGTAACGTCGCTTTGAACAGCGGCGTGCCGTTGTGGCTGGAAGTCGTTACCAGCGCATAACCGGCCTGACGGAAATCTTCCAGCGCATCAGCAAAGCTGTCGCCAGTAATTGCCTGAACGTGTTCGGCTCCGCCTTCTGCGGTACGCACTGCAGCGCCAGATTCAATCACCCCAGCATCCTGCAACACTACGCCTTTGACGCCAAAGTGCGCGCAGCTACGCATAATCGCGCCGAGGTTATGCGGGTTGCCGACATCTTCGAGCGCCAGCACGCAATCCTCTTCACCGGCGTTCGCCACCCATTTCTGCACGCTCAGACCATTGCGTTTTTTAATCAGGAAGCAGACACCGCCGTGATGTTCCGTCCCGGACGCTTTCTCCAGTTCTTCGTCATCCACCACATGGTAGGCTTTGCGGTTTGCCGCCATCCAGCGCAGGGCTTCTTTAAAACGCGGTGTTACGCTCTGCACAAACCAGGCGCGAACAATGGATTCAGGACGGCTGCTGAACAGCGCCTGGCAGGCGTTTTCGCCGTATACGCGCGTCTCTTCCGCGCGCTGACGACGCAGCACTTCGGGATCGATAAAGCTTTTACCGCTGATACCGCCGTGATCCGGTTTCTCCGGCGTGTCGTCGCCCGGTGCGCGGGAAACGGTACGCCACGGTGAATCACCACGTTCACTGTAATTGTCTCGCTGCGGGCGGCGACTATTGTTGTCGCGAGCAGAACGGCCCCTGTCATCACGGCCAGGGCGGCCACGATCATCGCGGGCAGTACGACGGTCATCTCCGGCACGAGACGACGATCCTGCACGTGCTGGCCCTTTCCCGGTGCGCGGGTTTTGGCCACGTTTATCGGAATCATCATCACTGCGGACATACATCACTTTGACCTTGCCGCTTTTGTTCTTTAATTCATCGTTCATGCTTTTCTCCACCAGCGCTGCGCGAAGCGCGCAGATTACCTGATGTCCTTGCGCTTCGCCATTAATTCGTTCAAAAGCTATCGACTATTGTATTCATTGAACAAAACGCATTGTCGTTTAAAACCTTCTTATTAATAATATGTAACATAGTAGAAACATACCGGCAGTCATGCCGCTCTGTACCATCGCTTTTCCTGAGGTTAGTTATGAATACCGTATGTGCAAGCTGTCAGGCGCTGAACCGCATTCCCGAAGAGAGAATGAACGACGGCGCAAAATGTGGACGCTGTGGACACGAGCTGTTCGATGGAGATGTGATCAACGCTACCGGTGAAACGCTGGATAAATTACTGAAAGACGATCTGCCCGTGGTCGTTGATTTTTGGGCGCCATGGTGCGGCCCGTGCCGCAGTTTTGCGCCGATTTTTGAAGATGTGGCGGAAGAACGCAGCGGCAAAGTGCGATTTGTCAAAGTGAACACCGAAGCTGAACGTGAACTGAGCGCGCGCTTCCGCATTCGCAGTATTCCAACCATTATGCTGTTCAAAAATGGTGAAGTTGTCGACATGCTCAGCGGTGCCGTGCCAAAAGCACCGTTCGACAGTTGGCTCAACGAATCACTGTGATCCCGTCGGGGCGCATCTTGTGCCCCGTTTTCAGCTCTGCGACAATGGCGTTTTTATTGCGCAATCCCCATGACCGAAAACGCTGTTCTTCGACTCCGTGCCGAACGCCTTGCCCGTTCGACGCGTCCGTTTCTTGCCCGTGGTAACCGTATCCGTCGCTGCCAGCGTTGCCTGCTGCCGCTGCGCCAGTGCCTGTGCGAGACGTTAAAACCCGCAACCGCCAACAGCCGTTTCTGCCTGGTGATGTTCGATACCGAACCGATGAAACCGAGCAATACCGGAAGGCTGATCGCCGACGTGTTACCCGATACGCTGGCTTTTCAGTGGTCGCGCACCGAACCGCCGCAGGCACTTATCGATCTCTGCCGCAGTGAGACGCATCAGCCAATGGTGGTATTTCCCGCCTCTTATGCGGGCAGCGAACGCCAGGTGCTGAGCGCGCCGCCGTCAGGCAAACCACCGCTGTTTATTATGCTGGACGGTACCTGGACCGAAGCGCGTAAAATGTTCCGCAAAAGCCCTTATCTGGATGCGCTGCCGGTTATCTCTGTGGATCTCTCGCGAGTTTCCGCTTACCACCTGCGGGAAGCGCATGCCGACGACCAATATTGCACTGCGGAAGTGGCGATTGCGCTGCTGGATATCGCGCGCGACAACGCAGCCGCACAGGCACTCGGCGAACATTTCGCGCTCTTTCGCGAACGTTATCTGGCAGGTAAAACACGCCATCCATCCGCTATCACAGCAAACGCAACTGAAAACGTTTAGAATCATCGGATCTCTCTTAAGCGGAGGCCGGTATGAGCCAACGAGGGCTGGAAGCGTTATTACGTCCCCGATCGATTGCGGTGGTGGGCGCGTCAATGAAGCCGGATCGCGCAGGTTTTCTGATGATGCGCAATTTACTGGCGGGAGGATTTGCCGGGCCGGTATTGCCGGTCACGCCCGCTTATAAAGCGGTTCAGGGCGTGCTGGCCTGGCCGGATGTCGCCAGCCTGCCGTTTACGCCCGATCTGGCGGTGCTATGCACGCACGCCAAACGCAACCTTGAACTGCTTGATGCTCTGGGGCAAAAAGGCTGCAAAACCTGCATTATTCTCTCGGCGCCTCCCGAACAGCATTCGCTTCTTCTGGCCTGCGCGGCACGCTATCAGATGCGCCTGCTCGGCCCGAACAGCCTCGGTTTACTGGCTCCGTGGCAGGGGCTGAACGCCAGTTTTTCGCCGGTGCCGATTACGCGCGGCAAACTGGCGTTTATCTCCCAGTCAGCGGCAGTGTCGAATACAATCCTCGACTGGGCGCAACAGCGCGAGATGGGATTTTCTTACTTCATCGCGCTGGGTGATAGCCTGGATATCGATGTTGACGAATTGCTGGATTTTCTCGCGCGGGACAGTAAAACCAGCGCCATTCTGCTCTATCTGGAACATTTAAGCGACGCGCGTCGCTTTGTCTCCGCCGCCCGCAGCGCATCACGAAATAAACCTATTCTGGTTATCAAAAGCGGCCGCAGCCCGGAAGCGCAGCGATTATTGCAGGTGCATTCTGGTCTTGATCCCGCCTGGGATGCTGCGATTCAGCGAGCTGGCTTGCTGCGTGTCCAGGATACACATGAACTGTTTTCCGCGGTAGAAACGCTCAGCCATATGCGTCCGCTGCGTGGTGAGCGCCTGATGATCGTCAGTAATGGCGCCGCGCCGGCAGCGCTGGCGCTGGATGAACTTTGGCTGCGTAATGGCAAACTGGCGGCGCTCAGCGCAGAGACGCTGGCCCGTTTGCACACAGCATTACCGGATTACGTCGTCCCCGGTAACCCGCTTGATTTACGCGATGATGCCGGTAATGAGCGTTATGTCGCAGCGCTTAATATTTTGCTCGACAGCCAGGATTACGACGCGTTGATGGTGATCCATGCGCCCAGCGCCGCCGCGCCGGGCAGTGAAAGCGCAGTAACATTGATCGACGCACTGAACAAACATCCGCGCGGGAAATATGTGACGGTGCTGACCAACTGGTGCGGCGAATTTTCTTCGCAGGAAGCGCGACGCCTGTTTAGCGAAGCGGGTTTACCCACTTACCGCACGCCTGAAGGCACCATTACGGCGTTCATGCACATGGTGGAGTATCGACGCAACCAGAAACAACTCCGCGAAACACCCGCGATATCCCTCAGCATGACGGCGAATACCGCCGAAGCGCATCATCTGTTGCAGCAAGCGTTGATGGAGGGCGCAACGACGCTGGATACTCATGAAGTCCAGCCGATTTTAGGTGCCTGGGGGCTACAAACTCTGCCGACATGGATTGCCAGTGACAGCGCTGAAGCCGTGCACATTGCCGAACAGATCGGTTACCCGGTCGCCTTAAAATTGCGTTCGCCGGATATTCCTCATAAATCCGAAGTTCAGGGGGTGATGCTTTATCTGCGCACAGCGAACGAGGTGCAGCAGGCAGCGGATGCAATTATCGATCGTGTGAAAATGAATTGGCCGCAGGCGCGTATTCACGGTTTGCAGGTGCAAAGCATGGCAAACCGCGCGGGGGCGCAGGAACTGCGAGTGGTTGTCGAACATGATCCTGTGTTCGGCCCGTTGATTATGTTAGGCGAAGGCGGCGTTGAGTGGCGGGCAGAAGATCAGGCCGCCGTTGCGCTACCGCCGCTGAATATGAATCTCGCCCGTTATCTGGTGATCCAGGCGATTAAAAGTAAAAAGATCCGCGGGCGCAGCGCGTTACGCTCGCTGGATATTGCCGGCTTAAGCCAGTTTCTGGTGCAGGTTTCGAATCTGATTGTTGATTGCCCGGAAATTGAGCGGCTGGATATTCATCCTTTACTTGCCTCCGGTAGCGAATTTACCGCGCTGGATGTAACCATGGCCATTTCCTCCGCCGCCGGAAACGGTGAAACGCGTCTCGCTATACGTCCCTATCCTCAGCATCTGGAAGAAGAGGTGGAGATGAAAAATGGCGAGCGGTGCCTGTTCCGCCCGATTCTTCCGGAAGATGAGCCTCAGCTACAGCGCTTTATCGCCCAGGTGACAAAAGAGGATCTTTACTACCGTTACTTTAGCGAGATCAACGAATTTACCCATGATGATTTAGCGAATATGACGCAGATCGACTACGATCGGGAAATGGCATTTGTTGCAGTACGCCGCACAGATCAAGGTGAAGAAATTCTGGGCGTTACGCGTGCGATTTCCGACCCGGATAATATCGACGCTGAATTTGCTGTGCTGGTTCGTTCCGATTTGAAAGGGCTCGGGCTTGGTCGACGTTTACTTGAGAAGCTTATCAGTTATACCCGGGATCACGGACTTAAGCGCTTGAATGGTATTACTATGCCCAACAATCGCGGCATGGTGACGCTGGCGCGTAAACTGGGATTTGACGTTGATATTCAGCTGGAAGATGGCATTGTGGGATTGTCTCTCCAACTCATGAAGACGGATGAATCCTGAGTAAGGTACTGGAAATGTTGACTACTTTAGCAGGCACGGTGTTATTATTGCCCGCTTATGTCGTCTGCATGGTACAGAAGACCCTTCAATAAACAGAGAAGAAACGCACTGTGATGTTGTCAAAATTTAAGCGTAATAAACATCAACAACACCTTGCCCAACTCCCCAAGATTGCTCAGTCAGTTGATGACATAGAGTTTTTCTACTCACCCGCTGATTTCAGGGAGACGCTGCTGGCGAAAATCGCCAGTGCTACGCGCCGGATCTATATCATCGCCCTGTACCTGGAACAGGACGATGGCGGGAAAGGAATTCTGCATGCGCTGTATGAAGCCAAGCGCCAACGCCCGGAACTGGATGTCTGTGTGCTTGTCGACTGGCACCGCGCCCAGCGTGGCCGCATTGGCGCAGCAGCATCCAATACCAACGCCGACTGGTACTGCCGCCTTGCTCAGGAAAATCCGGACGTTGTGGTCCCGGTTTATGGCGTTCCTGTGAATACGCGTGAAGCGCTCGGCGTGCTGCATTTCAAAGGATTTATCATTGATGACAGCGTGCTTTACAGCGGCGCAAGCCTCAATGATGTCTATTTGCATCAGCACGATAAATATCGCTATGACCGCTATCAGTTGATCCGCAACCCGCAAATGGCGGATATCATTCGTAACTGGGTCGATCAGAATCTGATTCAGGGGCGCGGCGTAAATCGTCTTGATAATGCTCAGCGTCCGAAAAGCCCGGAAATCAAAAACGATATTCGTCTGTTCCGTCAGGAGCTACGCGATGCCACATACCATTTCCAGGGCAATGCGGATAACGATCAGCTGGCGGTCACGCCGCTGGTCGGTCTGGGTAAATCCAGCCTGCTGAACAAAACTATTTTCCATCTGATGCCGTGTGCAGAGCACAAGCTGACGATCTGTACCCCCTACTTCAACCTGCCTGCGGTGCTGGTGCGTAACATTATCCAGCTACTGCGCGATGGTAAAAAAGTGGAAATTATCGTTGGCGACAAAACGGCGAATGACTTTTTCATTCCGGAAGATCAACCGTTCAAAATCATCGGCGCGCTGCCTTATCTGTATGAAATCAATCTGCGTCGTTTCCTGAGCCGGCTACAGTATTACGTTAACACCGATCAGCTAGTTGTGCGTTTATGGAAAGATGATGATAACAGCTATCACCTGAAAGGAATGTGGGTGGATGACGAATGGATCCTGCTGACAGGTAACAACCTGAACCCCCGCGCTTGGCGGCTGGATCTGGAAAACGCCATCCTGATCCACGATCCGAAACATGAACTGGCGGCCCAGCGCGACAAAGAGCTGGAGCTTATCCGCACGCATACGACCGTGGTGAATCATTATCGTGATTTGCAAAGCATTGCGGATTATCCGGTAAAGGTACGCAAACTTATTCGCCGATTGCGCCGTATCCGCATCGATAAGCTGATAAGCCGTATTCTTTAAAACTAAGCCCCGTCTCTGCGATGGGGCTTTTTTTCGGGTCTGCTGATGAAATACATGATGATAGCAAGTGTGGTGCTACTGACAGGCTGTAGCCATATGGCGAATGATAGCTGGAGTGGGCAGGATAAGGCGCAGCATTTTCTGGGCTCCGCCATGCTTTCTGCCGCCGGTAACGAAGTAGCGCAACATCAGGGATATAGCCGCGATCGTAGCGCAATGGTAGGGCTGATGTTTTCAATTAGCCTTGGCGCATCGAAGGAGCTTTGGGACAGCCGTCCGGCGGGGAGTGGCTGGAGCTGGAAAGATTTCGCATGGGATGTTGCCGGTGCCACAACGGGTTATACCGTGTGGCAACTGGCAAATCACTAAAGACGGATGCCTTTCCCTTTACGATGAAGCATAAGCGAAACCAGAAATGCTAACGCTCCCAGCACAGTGACGTACCAGAAAAAAGCGGTTTCTACACCGAATGACTTCAATGACAGCGCCACATATTCCGCCGAACCGCCAAATAACGCATTTGCCACGGCATAAGAAAGACCGACACCCAGAGCGCGTACCTGTGCGGGAAACATTTCTGCTTTCAGGATCCCGCTGATTGAGGTGTAAAAGCTGACGATCACCAGCGCCAGCATCACCAGAGCAAATGCCGCGTATGGCGACGTGACGCTGTGCAATGCACTGAGAATCGGTACTGTGCACACCGTTGAAAGACCGCCGAAGAGCAGCATTGATGTGCGGCGCCCAATCTTATCAGATAAAGCACCAATAATCGGTTGGATCAGCATGAAGACAAACAGAGCTACAGTCATGATGATGCTGGCAACATTCGCGTGCATACCCGCCGTATTAACCAGGTATTTCTGCATATAAGTGGTGAAGGTGTAAAATGCCAGCGATCCTCCCGCCGTGAACCCAAGCACCATCAGAAAAGCTTTACGGTTGCGCCATAATCCTTTCATTGAACCAGCTTCTTTTAAATCCCGAACTTCTTGCTGCGATGTTTCATCCAGTTGGCGGCGTAGCCAGAGAGCGACAATAGCCAGCACTGCTCCAATAGCAAAGGGAATACGCCAGCCCCATGCGCGTAATTCAGCATCATCAAGGATCTGTTGCAGGATCACGACAACCAGTAGCGCCAGCAGTTGCCCACCGATCAGCGTAACGTACTGGAATGACGCGTAAAAACCTTTACGCCCTTCCACGGCGACTTCGCTCATATAGGTCGCACTGGTGCCGTACTCGCCGC
The DNA here is from genome assembly GCF_000280495.2 of Kosakonia radicincitans DSM 16656. Classification (NCBI taxonomy): domain Bacteria; kingdom Pseudomonadati; phylum Pseudomonadota; class Gammaproteobacteria; order Enterobacterales; family Enterobacteriaceae; genus Kosakonia; species Kosakonia radicincitans. Next base: position 1,339,746 of record NZ_CP018016.1, on the reverse strand, counting down.
CGACAGAAAGCCCCTGGAACAAACGGGCAATCAATAATAGTGCCGGAGCCCAGGTGCCGATTGCGTCATAACCTGGTAAACAGGCAATGACCAGCGATCCAAAGCACATCATGCAGACGGAGATCAGCATTGAGGTTTTACGCCCGCGGCGATCGGCGATTCGACCGAATAACCATCCGCCAATAGGACGCATCAGAAAACCGGCGGCAAATACGCCTGCGGTTTGTAATAGCTGGGTTGTCGTGTTGCCTGCCGGGAAAAAAATATGAGCAAAATAGAGAGAGCAAAAGGAGTAGACATAGAAATCAAACCACTCCACCAGGTTGCCCGATGAAGCACCAATAATCGCCCACACCCTTCTACGAGTATCGCTGCTGGTGAGCGATTCACGCGTTGTTATGCTGCTTTCAGCCATTCGAATGATACTCCTGCCAGAGCCAGAGGTTACTTGCCCATGGTGAGTATCCTTGTCCACCACTGCGCAAAGATAGAAATGTTACATATTTGTTATAATCAAATCGTGATTACAATCACGTTTTAGCTTAGCAGGATAAGCAATTAAGAATATGACCTGACCAGGAAAATAAATAAAGCAAAAAAGCCCCGTGCCGGGGCACGGGGCTTCCTGTCTCTTCCGCCCGGACGCAAAAAGGCCATCCTTCCGGATGGCCTCTTCACTGGTTTGATGCCTGGCAGTTCCCTACTCTCGCATGGGGAGACCCCACACTACCATCGGCGCTACGGCGTTTCACTTCTGAGTTCGGCATGGGGTCAGGTGGGACCACCGCGCTAGTGCCGCCAGGCAAATTCTGTTCACCGCCATGCCTCAGCGGCACACCGGTTTAATCTGTATCACGCTGAAAAATTCTCTCTCACGCCAAAACATCTTCGGCGTTGTAAGGTTAAGCCTCACGGTTCATTAGTACCGGTTAGCTCAACGCATCGCTGCGCTTACACACCCGGCCTATCAACGTCGTCGTCTTCAACGTTCCTTCAGGACCCTTTAAGGGTCAGGGAGAACTCATCTCGGGGCAAGTTTCGTGCTTAGATGCTTTCAGCACTTATCTCTTCCGCATTTAGCTACCGGGCAGTGCCATTGGCATGACAACCCGAACACCAGTGATGCGTCCACTCCGGTCCTCTCGTACTAGGAGCAGCCCCCCTCAGTTCTCCAGCGCCCACGGCAGATAGGGACCGAACTGTCTCACGACGTTCTAAACCCAGCTCGCGTACCACTTTAAATGGCGAACAGCCATACCCTTGGGACCTACTTCAGCCCCAGGATGTGATGAGCCGACATCGAGGTGCCAAACACCGCCGTCGATATGAACTCTTGGGCGGTATCAGCCTGTTATCCCCGGAGTACCTTTTATCCGTTGAGCGATGGCCCTTCCATTCAGAACCACCGGATCACTATGACCTGCTTTCGCACCTGCTCGCGCCGTCACGCTCGCAGTCAAGCCAGCTTATGCCATTGCACTAACCTCCTGATGTCCGACCAGGATTAGCTGACCTTCGTGCTCCTCCGTTACGCTTTAGGAGGAGACCGCCCCAGTCAAACTACCCACCAGACACTGTCCGCAACCCGGTTTACGGGTCCACGTTAGAACATCAAACATTAAAGGGTGGTATTTCAAGGTTGGCTCCACGCAGACTGGCGTCCACGCTTCAAAGCCTCCCACCTATCCTACACATCAAGGCTCAATGTTCAGTGTCAAGCTATAGTAAAGGTTCACGGGGTCTTTCCGTCTTGCCGCGGGTACACTGCATCTTCACAGCGAGTTCAATTTCACTGAGTCTCGGGTGGAGACAGCCTGGCCATCATTACGCCATTCGTGCAGGTCGGAACTTACCCGACAAGGAATTTCGCTACCTTAGGACCGTTATAGTTACGGCCGCCGTTTACCGGGGCTTCGATCAAGAGCTTCTCCTTACGGATAACCCCATCAATTAACCTTCCGGCACCGGGCAGGCGTCACACCGTATACGTCCACTTTCGTGTTTGCACAGTGCTGTGTTTTTAATAAACAGTTGCAGCCAGCTGGTATCTTCGACTGATTTCAGCTCCACGAGCAGGTCGCTTCACCTACCATCAGCGTGCCTTCTCCCGAAGTTACGGCACCATTTTGCCTAGTTCCTTCACCCGAGTTCTCTCAAGCGCCTTGGTATTCTCTACCTGACCACCTGTGTCGGTTTGGGGTACGATTTCGTGTTACCTGGAGCTTAGAGGCTTTTCCTGGAAGCAGGGCATTTGTTGCTTCAGCACCGTGGTGCCTCGTCATCACGCCTCAGTGTTAAAGCACTCCGGATTTGCCTGGAGCACACACCTTCACGCTTAAACCGGGACAACCGTCGCCCGGCCAACATAGCCTTCTCCGTCCCCCCTTCGCAGTAACACCAAGTACAGGAATATTAACCTGTTTCCCATCGACTACGCCTTTCGGCCTCGCCTTAGGGGTCGACTCACCCTGCCCCGATTAACGTTGGACAGGAACCCTTGGTCTTCCGGCGAGCGGGCTTTTCACCCGCTTTATCGTTACTTATGTCAGCATTCGCACTTCTGATACCTCCAGCAACCCTCACAGGCCACCTTCAACGGCTTACAGAACGCTCCCCTACCCAACAACGCATAAGCGTCGCTGCCGCAGCTTCGGTGCATGGTTTAGCCCCGTTACATCTTCCGCGCAGGCCGACTCGACCAGTGAGCTATTACGCTTTCTTTAAATGATGGCTGCTTCTAAGCCAACATCCTGGCTGTCTGGGCCTTCCCACATCGTTTCCCACTTAACCATGACTTTGGGACCTTAGCTGGCGGTCTGGGTTGTTTCCCTCTTCACGACGGACGTTAGCACCCGCCGTGTGTCTCCCGTGATAACATTCTCCGGTATTCGTAGTTTGCATCGGGTTGGTAAGCCGGGATGGCCCCCTAGCCGAAACAGTGCTCTACCCCCGGAGATGAATTCACGAGGCGCTACCTAAATAGCTTTCGGGGAGAACCAGCTATCTCCCGGTTTGATTGGCCTTTCACCCCCAGCCACAGGTCATCCGCTAATTTTTCAACATTAGTCGGTTCGGTCCTCCAGTTAGTGTTACCCAACCTTCAACCTGCCCATGGCTAGATCACCGGGTTTCGGGTCTATACCCTGCAACTTAACGCCCAGTTAAGACTCGGTTTCCCTTCGGCTCCCCTATACGGTTAACCTTGCTACAGAATATAAGTCGCTGACCCATTATACAAAAGGTACGCAGTCACACCCCGAAGGATGCTCCCACTGCTTGTACGTACACGGTTTCAGGTTCTTTTTCACTCCCCTCGCCGGGGTTCTTTTCGCCTTTCCCTCACGGTACTGGTTCACTATCGGTCAGTCAGGAGTATTTAGCCTTGGAGGATGGTCCCCCCATATTCAGACAGGATACCACGTGTCCCGCCCTACTCATCGAGCTCACAGCCTGTGCGTTTTCGTGTACGGGGCTGTCACCCTGTATCGCGCGACTTTCCAGACGCTTCCACTAACACACAAGCTGATTCAGGCTCTGGGCTCCTCCCCGTTCGCTCGCCGCTACTGGGGGAATCTCGGTTGATTTCTTTTCCTCGGGGTACTTAGATGTTTCAGTTCCCCCGGTTCGCTTCACAGCACTATGGATTCATGCTGTGATGATGCACCGTAGTGCACCGGGTTTCCCCATTCGGACATCGCCGGGTCAAGGGTTCATATCACCTCGCCGGCGCTTTTCGCAGATTAGCACGTCCTTCATCGCCTCTGACTGCCAGGGCATCCACCGTGTACGCTTAGTCGCTTAACCTCACAACCCGAAGATGTTTCTTCCGATTCATCATCGCATTGCAAAAATTTGAGAGACTCACGAACAATTCGCATTGTTCAGTGTTTCAATTTTCAGCTTGATCCAGATTTTTAAAGAGCATATATCTCAAACATGACTCGTGAGTCAGTTTTGAGATACATCGGCAGGTGACTTTCACTCACAAACCAGCAAGTGGCGTCCCCTAGGGGATTCGAACCCCTGTTACCGCCGTGAAAGGGCGGTGTCCTGGGCCTCTAGACGAAGGGGACACATAGTCTGCTTCGCAAGACGCCTTGCTTTTTACTTTTCATCAGACAATCTGTGTGAGCACTTCAGGAGATGGTTCTTTAAGGTAAGGAGGTGATCCAACCGCAGGTTCCCCTACGGTTACCTTGTTACGACTTCACCCCAGTCATGAATCACAAAGTGGTAAGCGCCCTCCCGGAGGTTAAGCTACCTACTTCTTTTGCAACCCACTCCCATGGTGTGACGGGCGGTGTGTACAAGGCCCGGGAACGTATTCACCGTGACATTCTGATTCACGATTACTAGCGATTCCGACTTCATGGAGTCGAGTTGCAGACTCCAATCCGGACTACGACGCACTTTATGAGGTCCGCTTGCTCTCGCGAGGTCGCTTCTCTTTGTATGCGCCATTGTAGCACGTGTGTAGCCCTGGTCGTAAGGGCCATGATGACTTGACGTCATCCCCACCTTCCTCCAGTTTATCACTGGCAGTCTCCTTTGAGTTCCCGGCCTAACCGCTGGCAACAAAGGATAAGGGTTGCGCTCGTTGCGGGACTTAACCCAACATTTCACAACACGAGCTGACGACAGCCATGCAGCACCTGTCTCACAGTTCCCGAAGGCACCCCGGCATCTCTGCCAGGTTCTGTGGATGTCAAGACCAGGTAAGGTTCTTCGCGTTGCATCGAATTAAACCACATGCTCCACCGCTTGTGCGGGCCCCCGTCAATTCATTTGAGTTTTAACCTTGCGGCCGTACTCCCCAGGCGGTCGATTTAACGCGTTAGCTCCGGAAGCCACGCCTCAAGGGCACAACCTCCAAATCGACATCGTTTACGGCGTGGACTACCAGGGTATCTAATCCTGTTTGCTCCCCACGCTTTCGCACCTGAGCGTCAGTCTTCGTCCAGGAGGCCGCCTTCGCCACCGGTATTCCTCCAGATCTCTACGCATTTCACCGCTACACCTGGAATTCTACCTCCCTCTACGAGACTCCAGCCTGCCAGTTTCGAATGCAGTTCCCAGGTTGAGCCCGGGGATTTCACATCCGACTTGACAGACCGCCTGCGTGCGCTTTACGCCCAGTAATTCCGATTAACGCTTGCACCCTCCGTATTACCGCGGCTGCTGGCACGGAGTTAGCCGGTGCTTCTTCTGCGGGTAACGTCAATCAGCACGGTTATTAACCGGACTGCCTTCCTCCCCGCTGAAAGTGCTTTACAACCCGAAGGCCTTCTTCACACACGCGGCATGGCTGCATCAGGCTTGCGCCCATTGTGCAATATTCCCCACTGCTGCCTCCCGTAGGAGTCTGGACCGTGTCTCAGTTCCAGTGTGGCTGGTCATCCTCTCAGACCAGCTAGGGATCGTCGCCTAGGTGGGCCATTACCCCGCCTACTAGCTAATCCCATCTGGGCACATCTGATGGCAAGAGGCCCGAAGGTCCCCCTCTTTGGTCTTGCGACGTTATGCGGTATTAGCTACCGTTTCCAGTAGTTATCCCCCTCCATCAGGCAGTTTCCCAGACATTACTCACCCGTCCGCCACTCGTCACCCGAGAGCAAGCTCTCTGTGCTACCGTTCGACTTGCATGTGTTAGGCCTGCCGCCAGCGTTCAATCTGAGCCATGATCAAACTCTTCAATTTAAAGTTTGATGCTCATCGAATTAAACTTCGTAATGAATTACGTGTTCACCCGTGAGACTTGGTATTCATTTTTTTGTCCGAAGACATCAAGAATCCAGTCACCTGAGTGCCCACACAGATTGTCTGATAAATTGTTAAAGAGCAGTGCCGCTGTGTTTTCGCTGCGGCGCGGGGTGTGCATATTACGCTTTCCCGCTGTGAAGTCAACTGATTATTTTCAGATTTCTTTACCTGACAGGCCGGTGTGTATGCCGTTGTGCCGTGTCAGTGGAGGCGCATTATAGGGAGATAATTCTGGCTGACAAGTATAAAATTCAAAAAAGTTATCGTTTGATTACTTTCCAGGCAAACCGACCTCTGAAAGGTAATTTTTGCCTGGTTTTTATACAAAAACGAGCCCCTGAGGGCCCGTTTTCTTTATTTTGTGACTTACTGCACTGCCACAATACGATCGTCTTTTACGACAAGCTGCACCGTTTTGCCTGGAATAAGCTCACCAGACAATATCTGCTGCGCCAGCGGGTTTTCGATCTGTTGTTGGATAGCACGTTTCAACGGACGCGCACCATACACCGGATCGTAACCATTCGCGCTCAATAGCTTCAGGGCTTCGTCAGAGATAGTCACCGCATAGCCACGCTCTTCCAGACGTTTGTACAAACGCTGCAACTGGATCTGCGCAATAGCAGCAATATGTTTCTCACCCAGCGGATGGAAGACAACCACTTCATCAATACGGTTGATAAACTCCGGACGGAAGCTTTGACTTACCACTCCCATAACCAGTTCCTTCATATGACCATAATCCAGATCGCCGAAACGTTCCTGAATCAGATCGGAACCGAGGTTCGAAGTCATGATCACGACAGTATTACGGAAATCCACCGTCCTGCCCTGTCCATCCGTCAGACGACCATCGTCAAGCACCTGCAACAAGATGTTGAATACATCCGGATGCGCTTTTTCCACTTCATCCAGCAGGATGACGGAATAGGGGCGACGACGAACCGCTTCTGTCAGATAGCCACCTTCTTCATAACCGACATATCCCGGAGGTGCACCCACCAGCCGAGAAACGGAGTGTTTTTCCATAAACTCAGACATGTCGATACGCACCATTGCATCGTCGCTATCGAACATAAAGTTCGCCAGCGATTTACACAGCTCGGTTTTCCCTACCCCGGTTGGCCCAAGGAACAGGAACGAACCGATCGGGCGATTCGGATCTGACAGACCCGCACGGCTACGGCGAATGGCGTTCGATACCGCTTCTACCGCTTCGTCCTGACCAATCACGCGATGATGCAGGTCATGCTCCATGCGCAACAGTTTTTCACGTTCGCCTTCCATCATCCGCGACACCGGAATACCGGTCCAGCGCGCCAGCACTTCGGCGATCTCAATATCCGTCACGCGATTACGCAACAGACGCATCGTTTTGCCTTCAGCCTGGGTTGCCGCTTCCAGCTGTTTTTCCAGTTCGGGTATTTTCCCGTACTGCAACTCCGACATCCGTCCAAGATCGCCATTACGCCGCGCCTGTTCCATCGCGATTTTCGCCTGTTCCAGTTCAGCCTTAATGGTCTGGGTGCCGGAGAGAGAAGCTTTCTCAGCTTTCCACTCTTCTTCTAATGCCGAATACTGACGCTCTTTATCTTCCAGCTCTTCGTTAAGCATTTCGAGGCGTTTTTTACTCGCTTCGTCAGACTCTTTCATCAGCGCGCGCTGTTCCAGCTTGAGCTGGATAATACGGCGATCAAGACGGTCAAGCTCTTCCGGTTTAGAGTCAATCTGCATACGAATGCTGGATGCAGCTTCATCGATCAGGTCGATAGCCTTATCCGGCAACTGGCGATCGGCAATATAGCGATGCGACAACGTTGCCGCCGCGACGATCGCCGGGTCGGTAATCTGCACATGGTGGTGCAGCTCATAACGCTCTTTCAGGCCACGCAGAATCGCAATGGTATCTTCCACTGTCGGCTCAGCAACAAACACTTTCTGGAAACGACGCTCCAGCGCAGCATCTTTCTCTATATACTGACGATACTCATCCAGCGTGGTGGCACCAACGCAATGCAGTTCGCCACGCGCCAGTGCTGGCTTCAGCATATTACCCGCATCCATCGCACCATCGGCTTTCCCGGCGCCAACCATGGTATGCAGTTCGTCGATAAACAGAATGACATTGCCTTCCTGTTTAGAGAGATCGTTCAGCACTCCTTTCAGGCGCTCTTCAAACTCACCACGGTATTTCGCCCCGGCCACCAGCGCGCCCATGTCCAGCGCCAGAACGCGCCGACCTTTCAGCCCTTCCGGCACTTCACCATTAACAATGCGCTGCGCCAGTCCTTCAACGATAGCGGTTTTACCCACCCCCGGCTCACCAATCAGCACCGGGTTGTTTTTAGTCCGGCGTTGCAGTACCTGAATGGTACGGCGGATCTCTTCGTCACGGCCGATAACCGGATCGAGCTTGCCTTGTTCGGCACGCTCGGTCAGATCGACGGTGAATTTCTTCAAGGCCTGACGTTGGTCTTCAGCCCCTTGATCGTTCACGTTTTCACCCCCACGCATTTGTTCAATGGCCTGAGTCACATTCGCCGTAGTTGCGCCCGCCGATTTCAGTAAATCGGTCAGCGTACCGCGAGACTCCAGCGCCGCCAGAACAAAAAGTTCTGACGAAATAAAGTTGTCACCCCGTTTTTGCGCCAGCTTGTCGCAAAGATTGAGCACACGTACTAAATCCTGAGAAGGCTGCACATCGCCGCCGGTGCCTTCCACCTGCGGTAAACGGCTCAATGCCTCTTCAACGGCTGTACGTAGCGAGCCAGCATTAACGCCAGCAGAGGTTAATAAAGGAAAAACCGAACCGCCTTCCTGCTTCAGCAGGGCGCTCATTAAATGAAGGGGTTCGATAAATTGGTTGTCGTGCCCCAGCGCGAGAGACTGGGCATCGGCAAGAGCAAGCTGGAATTTATTGGTAAGACGATCCAGACGCATAACTCCTCCCATAACAGGTCAAAATTGCTACTGGAGATTAAATGAGGTCATCCCTCAATTATTCAAGGTGAGTGACCTGAATTATGCAAAAGAAAGCATATGCGAACTGGATCGTCTTGATTCTTTAGGTTATATCAGCCAAATAAAACTTGCCATACGGCCGGTTATCTTGTCCCGGCGGTATGAGAAAAAATTATCCTTTTGACTGAAGGTGCAGTGCTCACCACCGAATACTTGCTGGACGCCCACCGACGCCAGACGCTGGCGCGCGAGCTGGTAGATATCAGCAAAATATTTCTCACCGTGCGGACGAAAAGCCCGATCGGCCTCGACATCATGCGCCATAAATGCCTCACGCACTTCTGCGCCGACTTCAAACGCCTGCGGCCCAATCGCTGGGCCTAACCAGGCGAGCAGGTTTTCCGGCTGGTCGGTAAAACAGGCAACCGTCTTTTCCAGCACGCCCGCACACAACCCGCGCCAACCGGCATGAGCAGCAGCGACTTCGGTTCCATCACGATTGCAAAACAGCACCGGCAGGCAGTCGGCGGTCATCACCGCGCAAACCGCACCGGGCGTGTTGCTGTATGACGCATCCGCCCGTTTAGAGGTATAAGGCCCACCATCGAGCAGCAGTACGTCGGTACCGTGTACCTGCTCAAGCCATACCGGTTTTGAAGGCAGCCCTCCCCCGGCAAACATTCGTTTGCGATTCTCTTCCACATGCTCCGCATCGTCGCCACAGTGGGCGCCGAGGTTTAGCGAGTGATAAGGTGACAAGCTCACACCACCGATACGGGTTGAACTGCATGACGCCACGCCTTTCGGCTGCGGCCACTCAGGGAGGATCAGTTTGGTCATAACCAGGCGACATCGTCCTTATGGGTTTCAAAATCCGCGCGCATGGCAGCAATCAAATCCACCATGTCCTGCGGAATAGGCGCGTGCCACTCCATCTCAATGCCGCTGATGGGGTGGTAAAGACGCAGCATCGTAGCGTGCAGAGCCTGACGATCAAACTTGCGCAGCACATCGATAAATTCGTCGGAAGCGCCTTTCGGCGGACGCGGACGGCCACCATAAAGCTGATCGCCAACCAGCGGATGAGTGATATGCGCCATATGCACGCGGATCTGGTGGGTGCGGCCGGTTTCCAGACGCAGGCGCAGACGCGTGTGCACACGGAAGTGCTCCATAATGCGGTAGTGCGTTACCGCCGGTTTACCCATCGGGTGCACCGACATATGAGTACGCTTGGTCGGGTGGCGACTGATGGGTTCTTCAACCGTACCACCTGACGTCATATGCCCAATCGCTACCGCTTCATATTCACGCGTGATTTCGCGCAGTTGCAGCGACTCGACCAGCCGTGTTTGCGCCGGGATCGTTTTCGCTACCACCATCAAGCCGGTGGTATCTTTGTCCAGACGGTGCACGATCCCCGCGCGCGGAACATCGGCAATCGGCGGATAATAGTGCAGCAATGCATTCAGCACCGTACCGTCCGGGTTACCTGCACCCGGGTGAACGACGAGGTCGCGCGGTTTATTGATCACGATAATGTCATCATCTTCATAGACGATGTTCAGTGGGATATCCTGCGGTTCGAAGCGCGCTTCTTCTTCAATTTCCACATCAATAGTGATGCGTTCTCCACCCAACACTTTCTCTTTCGGTTTGTCGCAAATACTGCCGTTGACCTGCACGTGCTGGTCGAGGATCCATTCTTTTATTCGCGAACGTGAATAATCCGGGAACAATTCGGCCAAAGCCTGATCTAAGCGTTGACCGAGTTGGTTTTCGGACACCGTTGCGGTGAGTTGTACTCGTTGTGCCATATACAGCTTCTTCGTTAACGTTGGGTTTTACGGCTTCGCCGTTTAATATAGTGTGCTATTGTAGCTGGTCTTAGTCGGGAGCAGGAATAAAGAATCTCCCGCATAAACATTCTGAGGAAAGTCTAAACGTCATGACGCGCTTGAAATATCTGGTGGCAGCCGCCACGTTGAGTCTGGCTTTGGCGGGTTGCTCCGGTTCAAAGGAAGAGGTGCCTGATAATCCACCAAATGAAATCTACGCGACTGCCCAGCAAAAACTGCAAGACGGTAACTGGAAGGCGGCAATAACGCAACTGGAAGCACTGGATAATCGTTATCCGTTTGGTCCGTACTCACAGCAAGTGCAGTTGGATCTGATCTACGCCTACTACAAAAACGCCGATTTACCGCTGGCGCAAGCCGCGATTGACCGTTTTATTCGTCTGAACCCAACCCATCCGAACATCGATTATGTGATGTATATGCGTGGGCTGACCAACATGGCGCTGGACGACAGTGCTCTGCAAGGGTTCTTCGGCGTGGATCGCAGCGATCGTGACCCGGCTCATGCGCGTGAGGCGTTCAATGACTTCAGCAAACTGGTACGCGGCTATCCGCAGAGCCAGTACGTTACCGATGCCACCAAGCGTCTGGTGTTCCTGAAAGATCGTCTGTCGAAATATGAGCTGTCGGTGGTGAACTACTACACCGATCGCGGTGCCTGGGTTGCGGTTGTCAACCGCGTAGAAGGCATGCTGCGTGATTATCCGGATACGCAGGCGACACGTGATGCGCTGCCGAAAATGGAAAAAGCCTACCGCGAGATGCAAATGAACGCGCAGGCAGACAAGGTTGCGAAAATTATCGCGGCCAACAGCAGCAATACATAAGTCTCTGAAACACAAAACGGCAGCCAGTGGCTGCCGTTTTTTTATTCATTTCACCAATAGCTGAAGCGGTTTAGCCGCAATTCATCCAATCAACTATGACCGCTAATGGAGAGTTCCACAAGGTAATTTTCCCCTCTTCCTGTTCTGCCTCACAAAACCTTTCCTTTGACAAAAACCGACAAAATAATGTGATTTAAATCACGCTTTTTGACATTAAGCACGGTATGCTGAAATCACCAAGACGGAAAGACAAGAGGTAAAATTTATGACAATGAACATTACCAGTAAACAAATGGAAATTACTCCGGCAATCCGCCAGCATGTCGCAGACCGTCTCGCCAAACTGGATAAATGGCAAACACATCTGATTAATCCACATATCATTCTCTCCAAAGAGCCGCAGGGCTTTATCGCTGATGCCACGATCAACACACCGAATGGACATCTGGTGGCCAGCGCGCGGCATGAAGATATGTACACCGCTATCAACGAATTGATTAACAAGCTGGAACGGCAGCTCAATAAAGTGCAACACAAAGGTGAAGCACGTCGCGCCGCAACATCGGTGAAAGACACAAGCTTCGTTGAGGAAGAAGAAGAGTAGTCTCTACATTGAGTCCATATCCAACGCGCCTGCGGGCGCGTTTTTTATTGACAGAGCGAAAACAGTGCGGGTACTGTACTTCGGTCGCTCAAAGGAAATTTACATGAAACTTGTACCGTTCTTCTTCGCATTCTTTTTTACCTTCCCCAAATAGGGAGGCGATTCGTTTTGTGATAAAGAATGCGAAGACGAACAATAAGGCCTCCCACTCCGGGAGGCTTTTTTTTTAATAATAAAAGGCAACAACATGACGGCTGAAAACCCCTTACTGGATTTACGCGTAAAGATCAGTGCACTGGATGAGCAGTTGCTGACCCTGCTAGCCGAGCGCCGCCAGCTCTCCGTTGAAGTCGGCAAAGCCAAGCTCGACTCACACCGCCCGGTGCGCGATATCGACCGCGAGCGGGATTTACTGGAGCGCCTGATCCAACTGGGCAAAGCGCATCACCTCGATGCACATTACATCACCCGCCTGTTCCAGCTGATCATTGAAGATTCCGTCCTGACTCAGCAAGCTCTGCTCCAGCAGCACCTCAACAAGATCAATCCGCACTCAGCGCGCATCGCTTTTCTGGGGCCGAAAGGCTCTTATTCGCACCTCGCGGCGCGTCAGTACGCCGCCCGCCATTTTGAGCAATTTATCGAGAGCGGTTGCCTGAAGTTTCACGATATTTTTAACCAGGTCGAAACCGGCCAGGCGGATTACGCCGTGGTGCCGCTGGAAAATACCAGCTCTGGTGCTATCAACGACGTGTACGATTTACTTCAGCACACCAGCTTGTCGATTGTTGGTGAACTGACTGTGCCTATCGATCACTGTGTGTTGGTTTCCGGCTCGACAGATCTTGAGCAGATCCAGACGGTTTACAGCCACCCGCAACCTTTCCAGCAGTGCAGCCAGTTCCTGAACCGCTACCCGCAGTGGAAAATCGAATATTGCGAAAGCACCTCGGCTGCGATGGAGAAAGTGGCGCAGGCGAGCTCACCGCACGTTGCTGCGCTGGGCAGCGAAGCGGGCGGCGCACTGTACGGTTTACAGGTGCTGGAGCGGAATCTGGCGAACCAGACACAGAACATCACCCGCTTTATCGTGCTGGCGCGTAAAGCCATTGATGTATCAGAGCAGGTTCCGGCGAAAACCACGCTACTGATGGCGACAGGCCAACAGGCTGGTGCGCTGGTTGAAGCGCTGCTGGTGCTGCGCAATCACAACCTGATCATGACCAAACTGGAGTCGCGTCCGATTCATGGCAATCCGTGGGAAGAGATGTTCTACCTTGATGTGCAGGCCAATCTCCACTCAGCAGAAATGCAAAAAGCGCTGCGCGAACTGGGCGATATCACCCGTTCGCTGAAAGTGCTTGGCTGCTATCCCAGCGAAAACGTTGTGCCGGTCGATCCGGTTTAACACTCTCTGAACAGCGGTTTCTTCATCCCTGCCACATTCACCGGCAGGGTGAAGATAGCGCCAGAAAGCGGATAACGCGCCAGCTCTTCTTCCTCCATATTTTCCCGCGTGGTAGTAATAAACAGCGTTTTCATGTCATCACCGCCAAAGCAGACCATTGTCGGGCAACGTACCGGTAAACGGTACTCCGCAAGCTGTTCGCCCTGCGGTGAGAAGCGTGCCACGCGCCAGCCGTCGAACATCGCGCTCCAGTAGCAGCCTTCCACATCCACCGCTGCGCCATCCGGGATACCTTCCCCGGCAGTAAACCGGCGGAACACTTCCCGACGCCCCGGTTCGCCCTGCGCATCCAGCGGCGTACGATAAATCACACCGTTGGGCGTGTCGGAGGTAAACATCCATTGCTGATCCTGGCTGAACGCCAGACCATTCGCACCGTGAATATCGCACTGCACCACTTTCGGCGTCAGATCGTTATCCACACGCAGCAACAAAGCACCGTTGTAATCGCCCGGCCCCCAGAACGTCCCGGCGTAAAAGCGCCCCCGCTGATCGGTGCCGCCATCGTTAAAGCGCGCCAGTTGCGGGTTCGATGGGTTGTCGCACACTTTCTGTCGCAGCAGGCCGTGCGCATCCGTCAGCCAGATGGCGTTACGCATTGCCACGATAAATCCGCCCTTCTCGCGCAACGCAAAACAGCCGACCTCTTCCGGGAAGGAGAGCACCCGATGTTCGCCAGATGCCAGATGGTAACGATGAATTTCACCTTCCAGAATATCCGCCCAGTAAAGCGCCTGTTCAGCTTCGCTCCAGGTCGGGCACTCCGGCAGATGGCCGGTGTAATCAAACAGCTTCTGTAACTCCGCCATTGCGCATCCCTTAAATGAAAAAAGCCAGCGGTAACCACTGGCTTTTCAGTATAAACGGCTTTTCTTTTACTGGCGGCTGTCGTTCGCCTGGCGCAGCAATACGCGGCTTTCGTTCTGAAAACGCTGAGCGTAATCGCCAAACCAGTGCTCCACTTTGCGGAAGCTGTCGATAAAGGCCTGTTTGTCGCCCTGCTCCAGCAACCCGATGGCTTCGCCGAAGCGCTGGTAGTAACGCTTGATCAGCGCCAGATTGTTCGACGACGACATAATAATGTCTGCGTAAAGCTGCGGATCCTGGGCGAACAGGCGCCCAACCATTGCCAGCTCCAGACGATAAATCGGCGATGAGAGTGCCAGCAACTGCTCAAGCTGCACATTCTCTTCGGCCAGATGCAACCCGTAAGCGAACGTCGCGAAGTGGCGCAGCGCCTGAATAAACGCCATATTCTGGTCGTGTTCGACAGCGCTGATGCGATGCAGACGCGCGCCCCAGACCTGAATCTGTTCGAGGAACCATTGGTACGCCTCAGGCTGACGTCCGTCGCACCAGACCACCACCTGCTTGGCAAGGCTGCCGCTGTCCGGGCCAAACATAGGGTGCAGACCCAGCACCGGGCCTTTATGCGCCGACAACATCGCCTGCAACGGACCACTTTTCACCGACGCCAGATCGACCAGAATACAGTCATCCGGCAGCGGCGGCAGTTGGCCTATCACCTGTTCGGTCACGTGGATCGGCACACTGACAATCACCATACCGGCATCGGCCAGCAGCTCACCCGCCTGTGCCCAGTCCTCTTTCTCCAGAATGCGCACCTGATAACCCGACAGCGTCAACATTTTGGCAAACAGTTGCCCCATCTGACCCGCGCCGCCAACAATCACCACCGGCCGCATTTCAGGACACAGGGTTTTAAAACCTTTGTCATTTTCGCTGGAGTAGGATTCGCGCATCACGCGGCGCAGCACATCTTCAATCAGATCCGGCGGAACGCCGAGCAATTCGGCCTCTTTGCGGCGAGAAGCCAGCATTGAGGCTTCACGTTCCGGCACGTAGATCGGCAAACCATATTTGCTTTTTACTTCACCAACTTCGGCCACCAGCTCCAGACGGCGCGCCAGCAGCCCCAGCAGCGCCTTATCCACTTCATCAATTTGATCGCGCAGCGCGGTCAATTCAGCAACCATAACAACCTCTTAAGCGAAACGCGCCGCCAGACTATTGCGCAGATCTTTATCGATCTCACGCAGCAGCGCTTCGGTCGATTCCCAGCTAATGCAGGCATCCGTCACGGAAACGCCATACTTCATGGCGCTGCGCGGCTGCTCAGAAGATTGATTGCCTTCATGAATATTGCTTTCAATCATCAGACCGGTAATCGAACGGTTGCCATCTTTGATCTGTGCCACCACAGATTCGGCAACGGCAGGCTGGCGGCGGTAATCTTTGTTGGAATTACCATGGCTGCAATCTACCATCAGCGACGGTTTCAGTCCCGCCTGTTCCATCTCTTTTTCACACTGCGCAACATCCGCCGGGCTGTAATTTGGCGCTTTGCCGCCGCGCAGGATCACATGCCCATCCGGATTACCCTGGGTTTGCAGCAGGCAAACCTGACCGGCCTGGTTGATGCCGACAAAGCGGTGCGGCATTGCCGCCGCGCGCATGGCATTGATTGCCGTAGCCAGGCTACCGTCGGTGCCGTTTTTGAAACCGACCGGCATCGACAGGCCGGACGCCATTTCGCGGTGCGTCTGGGATTCGGTGGTGCGCGCACCAATTGCCGACCAGCTAAACAAGTCGCCGAGGAACTGCGGGCTGTTCGGATCCAGCGCTTCGGTCGCCAGCGGCAGGCCCATACTCACCAGTTCCACCAGCAGACGACGCGCAATCTTCAGGCCAGCTTCCACATCAAACGAGCCATCCATGTGCGGATCGTTAATCAGCCCCTTCCAGCCAACGGTGGTACGGGGTTTTTCAAAATAGACGCGCATCACCAGATAGAGGCTATCGCTGACCTCTGCGGCAAGGGCTTTAAATCGACGAGCATATTCAATCGCGGCTTCAGGATCATGAATCGAGCAAGGACCACACACCACCAGCAGACGCGGATCTTTTCCGGCAATTATGTTGGAGATGGTCTGGCGGGACTGCGCGATTTGCGCTTCCTGCTCAATGGTCAGCGGGAAAGCCGCTTTCAATTGTTCCGGGGTGATTAAAACCTGTTCGTCGGTGATATGTACGTTGTTCAGCGCGTCTTTTTGCATGATGGCGATCCTGTATGACTCGTTTTGCGATAAGGGTTCCTCCGCAGAGGATGGCGTAACCATACCACATACGGTAAAGATTTCAATCCACAAAACGTACCGATTTCTTTACATTGGCAATTTATTCCGCCTGATTACGGCGCCGAGTGTAATTATATATTTACATTCAGCGCCTTTTGCTTATGCCTGCGCGCTGGCTGAACGCTGCACGGCACGTTTCCAGCGCAGTGCATCAATCAGTATAAACAGCAGCAGACTGCCGCCCATCACCGGCAACATGAGCCCCAGCAGCAGCGCAATAACCAGCGTGCTAACGCGACCTGCCCGGCTTAAACTCAGCCAGCAAGAAAGCAAGGTTGCAGCCGGATTAACCGCAGCGCCTGCCGGTCGGCGAATCCACCACAAGCGATAGCCAACCACGATCATCACGCACAGTGCTGCGCCAAAGAGGATCAGTAATAACTGGTTCGCAAGACCGAACAACACACCCATATGAAAATCGACGCCCCAGCGCGTCAGTTTCGCCATCAGCGGGAAGTCGGCAAACCGCGTGCGATCAACCACCGCCAGTGTGCTGCCATTAATCGCTACCGCATCAACCTGCGTTGGCCAGCCGCGATCGATTTCTGTCACCGTCCACGCTTTATCCATGCTGCGCGGCGGACGGATTTCCAGCTTGCTGGCAGCAATTCCGGCCCGCCGGGCAACCTGCAACACATCATCGAATTGCACCAAATCCAGCGCCATTTCTGGCATGTTCATACCCGCATGATGCAGATGATGTTCCGCATGGGGATCGGTCGCCATCGCTGCGCCATCAAGCTGCGTGTTGACCTGCGGCGTCATCCAGCCAAAAGCCGCCCTCAGGCTATCGACATTGCCGCCCGCCCACTGCGACCACGTCAGGCCGGTGGCGGAAAACAGCAGCATACCGGCCAGCAGGCTCCAGCCGAGCACCACATGCAGGCGGCGATGGTTTTGCACCGCGTTATTTATCCGCCGTTTCGGACGCGTGAAAAACCACAGCGCAATACCGCCCAGCGCCGCCACCCACATCCATGAAGCGGCAAGCTCACTGTAGAGACGGCCTGCATCGCCCAGCAGCAGCGAGCGGTGAAAATAGTCGATCCACTGGCGCAGCGGCAAAATACCGCTGGTACCGTACACCGTCATATCGCCCTTCACCTGTAACGTTATGGGATCGATAAAGATGGCGCGGTTTTCCGACACGCCAAGTTGCGAATCGGCAAACATCACGCGCGTCGTGGCGTTGTCGGCAAGGCCTGGCCGCACAGCATGCAGGCGCAGATGGCCGCCGGTCACCTGCTCAGCAACAGCAATCTGCTCAGCAAGCGGCTGGCGAGTACCGGAGGACACACCATACAGCGCATCGCTGTAGAGGAGATTTTCCAGTTGTGGCGTCGCCACATACAGCGTGCCGCTCAGGGCCGCAATGAAGATAAAAGGCCCGACAAACAGGCCAATATAAAAGTGCAGGCGCCGCAGCAAATTCAGCCACGCCGCACGCGGGGTGCAGGAAGTCATACTTTTCCTCAGGAATAGTCAAAGCATGCCGTTACGCAGGGGCGAACGGCCTTTTATAAATGTCAGGAAAAGCAGAAAAGCGGCGGCGCGCGAGTATCAGGGTACAGCCAGGGGAAGAAGTGCCACTGTCTGACCAGCGGACGAGCAGGCTTCAGGCGAATGCGCAATGCACGCCCCATCAGCAGCAGCGCAACCAGCAGGATCAGGCCAGGCACATGCGCCAGCAAGACGCAGTAACCGCAGGCTTCAGCGTGATCCACAGGCAGGGAAGTTTGTGGGGGCATTTCCGGCTGAGATGACACCTCATGATGCATCGGCATGCTCATCTCGTGATGCATACCCGGCATGGCACTCATTGGATCTTGTTGCAGGGAGACGGAAATCAGCGGGGCGACGACGATCAGCAGGATCGCAAACAGCGCCAGCCATGTGGCTGAGCGTTTTGCTGCCCATTGATGAAAAACGTTCTTCACCGCATCTCCTCCCGATCGAGGCGGCATTGTAAATTAATCATCACCGGCAGGTTAAATTATTTCGAAAAAGAAAAGGTAAACGCAGCAAAAAAGTTAGTTAAGACGCTTTTTCTTCCACTCACAGCATTCAACGATTCATCCTTGCTTATCAGCGCATAAAACCTTTTTTCATGCAGCGAATTGCAGCGTTATGCAACCTCCGCCGCCATTTTGCCGCCATTAAGTTGCGACAGCGGGTTGAGCATCACCGCCTCTTCAAGATGATCGGGCGCAAAGTGGGCGTAACGCATGGTTTCACGGATATTGGCATGACCAAGAATGCGTTGCAGCACAAGGATATTGCCGCCATTGGTCATGAAATGCGCAGCGAAAGTGTGGCGCAGAACGTGGGTTTTCTGCCCTTCGGCCAGCGCGATATCGGTGGTGGCCAGCATTTTGCTGAATTCCCCATAGCACGGCTGAAACATCTGCCCTTGCAGCGGCGACAGCTCGTCAAAAAGCCACGGCGGAATAGGCACCGTCCGGTTGCGCCCGCCTTTGGTTTTGATAAAGGTGATTTTATTCGCCACAAGCTGCGCGCGATTGAGGTTTTCCGCCTCGCGCCAGCGCGCGCCGGTGGCGAGGCAAATTTTCACCACTCGCGTTAAATCGGCATGCCCGTAGCGTTCGCAGGCCGCCAGCAGGGTGATGATTTGCGGCTGCGTCAGCCAGGTCATTTCCCGCTCTTTTTCGCGAAAAATGCGCACGTTTTCAATCGGGTTCGGCAGCGACCATTCCCCCAGCCGCCGCAGTTCGTTAAACACCGCGCTCAGATATTGCTGCTCGCGGTTGACCGTGACTGGCTTCACCTTCCACTTTGCTTTGTCCGGCGTGTAACCGTTATCGATTTCTCCGCTCAGACGCTGGTCGCGATAGTGCGCCCAGGCTTTGGCGGTCAGACGCGAGGCGACCGGATCGCCCAGCCCGCGACAGACAATCTCCAGCTTCGCCATCCGCGACTTGCCCGCCGCCAGCGACTGGCCATGCAGCTTGAACCACAGCGCAATCAGCTCGCTTAAACGTCGGCGATCCTCTTTTTCGCCCAGCCACGGCTTCTCCTGCGCCTCCTGTTTCGTCCAGGATTCAAACGCTTCGGCCTCGCCTTTGGTATTAAACTGCCGACGAATACGCCGCCCTTCCCGCCCTTGCGGGTACAATTCGCACAGCCACTTGCCGTTTTTCTGTTTGCTGACCGTCATTGCCGCTTACACATGTTTTTCCAGCGTAAAAATCACCACGCCGAACGGCGCAATCTCTGTCACGCCGCATTCGAAATCGACCGCATTATTCGTCAGACGTACTTTGCCGCCCGGCAGCCGCACCACATCAAACACATCCAGCGCATCGTCGATACTGATAAACCAGCGCCCGTTACCAATTTTCTGCGCCGAGGTATCCACCAGCCAGGCCGCATTCAGCCCCTCGATAAAATTCAGCCCTTCCGTCGATGACGGCGCAAGGCTGCGATCCAGCGCCCAGACGCCCACTTCTTTCAGCTCGCCGGATTCCAGACGGAATTTCGGAATGCTCAGCACAGCATCATTTGACGCCGCAGGAGCCGGAGCCGGGTACATTTCACCTTTCCCGGTCGCCAGCCAGTTCAGCGAGACGCCGGTATCCAGCGCGCAGGTCACCACCACATCGCCGGGAAAAAACTCACGCCGCACCCAGGTGCTGATAGTTCCGGAGGAGATATCAAGCAGGTCGCCGAGATCTTTTTGCATCTGGAAACCATACGCATCGAGGATGCGGCGCAGCACCGGCCGCCCGCCGGTCGATAAAATCTCATCGTACAGTGCCTTGCCTTTCGGCAGCGGCTTATCCGCTGATTTTGCATTTGCAAATTCACCGTTTACCAGCCAGTGCAAATCTGCGCCGGTATCCAGCGCGCATTTGACCACTGCCTTATAGGGCACGCTGTCGCGCTGGATCCAGCTACTGATATTGTTCGCCGGGACATCCAGTGCTTCGGCAAGCGCTTTCTGGCTGGAGACAGAATAGGACGCAGCAATACGCTCGATCACATCCTGAACACTCATTTTGTTATCACTCATGTTCACCAACATCAAAAAAGCGATTTACACAATCGCATTTGCGATTTATATTGCTGTGCATCGACCAAAATGCACAGCAGTGCAGTACATTTCAAACAACAGGAGATAATGCGATATGTCAGATGCAAAATCAACGCCGTCGCATCCGTTATCTGGCTCTCAAATGCAATCCAGGAATTTCACCCATGGGCAGATGGATGAGCTGGTCTCCGCCCTGCTCCCGACATTACAAACCCTGATCCGCTCGGCGATGTCCGATGCCATGACGGTGCGGGATTTCGCTGCCATGCGCGGTATTAGCGAGCGTCTGGTCTGGCAATGGCTCGACGAAGGCATTCTGCTGAAAGCACCAACCCGCGACTATTCGAGCGCGGAAAACGCCGGTAAACGCAGCCGCACGCTGATCAACGTGCAGGCCTGGCGCGACAAATTAACCCAGCAGGCGATCGACTGTCGTTATCTCGACCGTCGTTCCGGCACCTCGTTTAGCTGAATTTGCTTTTGCAAACTCAGAATCAAACAGGAGGCAATATGGCGATCACTTCACCCACCGCAACGCTTCCGCTCAACGCCGGAGAACGCCTGAGCGGGCTGAACCATATCGCGGAAATCCGCGGCCGCTTCTGGGGCGATAGCTGGCGCGAGGTGGCGCGCTTTATCGACGAGCTGTGTGACAAGCGGGATGAACACTTTGAAGAGAACAGCCGGGCGCTGGCGGCGATCTTCTTTCTCGCCAGAGTACCCACGGCGCGTCAGGCGCTTCATCCGGATGCGCTGACGCTTGAGGAGAAGCGGGCGCTGATTGCCGCGATGAACCATTTCCGCGTGGTAGTAAGCCTGTTTCCGAAACGGCTCACCATGCCGCTGTAACCCCTTTTTCATACCTATGACGTCAACCCGTCGGGCCTCCCTTTGCCCGAATTTCAGGAGAAATACCATGCGTAAAAATGTTACCCCCCATCCAGTACGCAGCCATGAAGAGATCGCGCTGCTGCTGGCAGAAGCCCGCAACAACGAACGCCTGCGCTGTGCCGGCATTATTTCCGGGCGGCTGGAGGCGCTGGCCGCGTTTATCGCCACCCGGCGTCTTGAGTGGTGCGACGTCGCCGAACTGCTGCGCCAGGAAGCCAGCCATATCGATACCCAGGCACAGGAGCTGCACTGATGGCCGATGAAATGGATCTCGTTCAGCAGCGTGAGCTGGACGATCGCGAGCGCTATATCCGCCAGGCGCGTAACCGCCTGCTGTTGCCCTCACGCCTTACCTGCGAATGCTGCGATGCGCCGATTCCCCAGGCCCGGCGGATGGCGTTGCCCGGCGTGACCTGCTGTGTCAGTTGCCAGCAGCTCGCCGAACTGAAAGATAAACATTACCGGAGGCGCTAATTGGCGGTCTCGTGGGCTTATCCGTGGAACGCGCCGCGTTCAGCGATCGCCAGCCCGTATCTCACCCACGCGGAACTGCACCGTCGCAACCAGCATTTTGCGGCGGTGCAGCAGGCGCGCCACGCGCTGGCGCTGCAACCGGAGTGCATCCGCTTTCCGATCACCCGCCGTATCGATGTGCTGGAACAGGCGCACGGTACGGCGCGGGCCAACGCCTTTCTCTGCCACTTTTTTCACCGCGCTATCCCACGGCTAAACGCGGTGACGCAGCGCTACCAACACAAACCGCTTAGCCCGCGCCTCTCCAGAGCCGTGTTCAATGGCCATTTTGATACCACCATCCAGCAGGATCTGGCGAGCCGTCTGGTGGCGCTGCTGGCCCGCTATAACCAACTACCGGATCTGGCGAAAAGCGCGATTGACCGGCTGGCGACCGACATCGCGCATTTTATTCGCGGCGAACTGGCAAACATCGACAGCGCGGAAGCGGCAGAGCTGAAAACCCTGCACCGCTGGTATCTGCACGCCGGAATGATTGCGCTGCAATTTAACGTCACGCCGCCGCACTGGCAGCGTGTCACCCGTAAAGTTGCCTGCGCTGATGAGATTGCCCCGGCGGTGATCCGCCTGTTCAGTGAGGTCTGGTGGCGCGGCCATCTGCGTCGCATCGCCGCCCAGTGGCGCGAACATTTGCAAATTGCACTCGGTAACGTCAGCAAGAAAAAACGGCCCTATGCCAGCGACGATTGCGTCAGCGCCTGGCGCGAGCAGAAACGCCGTAACCGCGAGTTTCTCAACAGCATGGAGCTGGAAGATGAGGAAGGAAACCGTATCAGCCTGATTGATAAGCATGACGGCTCGGTCGCCAACCCGGCGATTCGCCGCTGCGAGCTGATGACGCGCATTCGCGGCTTTGAAACGATTTGTCAGTCGCTGGGTTATGTCGGCGAGTTTTATACCCTGACCGCGCCTTCAGCCTGGCACGCCACCACCCGCGCCGGTTATCGAAATCATAAGTGGAACGGTGCCAGCCCGGCGCAAACGCAGGGCTATTTCACCCGGCTGTGGGCAAGGATCCGCGCCAGGCTGCATCGTAACGGGCTGCGTATTTTCGGCATTCGCGTGGCTGAGCCGCATCACGATGGCACGCCGCACTGGCATCTGCTGCTGTTTATGCAGCCGCAGGATGTCAGCCGCGTGCGCGAAATTCTCGGCGACTATGCCCGCGAAGAAGATCACCACGAGCTGCGCAGCGATAAGGCGAAACGCGCCCGCTTTCACGCCGAGGCGATCGATGCACAAAAAGGCAGCGCCACCGGTTATGTGGCGAAGTATATCGCCAAGAATATTGACGGGTATGCGCTGGAAGGCGAGCGCGATAATGAGAGCGGCGCACCGTTGCAGGAGACGGCCTGTGCCGTTTCCGCCTGGGCAGCACGCTGGCGGATACGCCAGTTTCAGTTTGTTGGCGGCGCGCCGGTGACGGTGTATCGCGAGCTGAGAAAAATGGCCGATGGCAAAACAGCTCGCGGCTTAAGCGTGGAATTCGCACTGGTTCACGATGCCGCCGATGCCGGGGACTGGGCAGGCTACGTCAATGCTCAGGGCGGGCCGTTTGTTCGTCGCGATGATTTGCAGGTGCGCACGCTGTATGCGCCGGATGACGAATTTAACCAGTACGGCGAAACCACGGTACGTATTCGCGGAGTGTATGACACCCAGGTCGGTGCCGGTTCGCCGGTGCTGACGCGGCTGAAAAAATGGAAAATTGTGCCGAAGCGAACGGGGGTTGACCTTCAGGGCGCGCCTGCGCCCTCTTGGAGTTCTGTCAATAACTGTACGCGCTGGCCCACCAGCCGCTGTAGTGATCCACCGCCCGATAACCCGGAATTGACGAGACAAACCGCACCAAAAGCGTGGGCGAAGCAGAATAATGGTTTTCTCTTTCAGCAACATAGTGATGCAGTGAAATAATTTTCGCTTCCCATCAATAAACGGCCTATGATACTGTACAAATATACAGTAAAGAACTCATGAGGGGATTCATGGTGTCTGAACGGAATGAACGCGCCCAGCGGAAATGGGCGTGCGTAAGGTTTATTGCCGAGTTGTCTCTGCTCCACCATTGCAAAAAGGAAGAGCTGGAAATGGCACTGTGGCTGATTGCCGATATGGCGGAAAGCGAAAGCGCGACTGCGCAGGAAAGAGACATCTTTTACCAGGCAGAATAGCCGCCGGAAACCCGCCGGTTACGGCGGCCTGCGCGCCAGATCATACCTGCACTGTTTCAGGCCGCCCCTCCCCACTTCACATTGCTTTCGCCCTGTTGTGTCAGCGTACAGCCAGCGGCGACAGATAGCGTCCGCCTGCTCCGGTCTGGAGACTTAACGGTGGGAAAAATCCTTCCCGACGGTAAGAGACGCGAAACGATGAATGTAATCACACAACAGGGCGATACGCTCGATCTCCTTTGCCTGCGCTATTACGGCTACACCCAGGGTGTGGTTGAAACGGTGCTGGCAGCCAATCCTGGCCTTGCCGATCTGGGCGTGATTCTGCCTTACGGCACTCCGGTAAACCTGCCGGAAGCGCAGGCGCCGACGCAGACAGAAACGGTGAATCTATGGGCCTGACTATCGAAAAAGTCACTTCGTCGCTGGCCTACTGGATAAGCGTCGCGCTGACCTTTTTCGGCGCGATGACGCCACAGGATTTCGCAGCCTGGTTCGGCGCGCTGGGCGTTGCCATCACCGTCGCCGTGAACTGGTATTACCGCCGCAAAAGCTATCTGTTCCTGAAATCCTGCGCCACGAGCCAGGAGGTGATGAATGGGCTTACCCGTTAAACGTTGCAGCGCTGCGGCGGTGCTGGCACTGGCGGTGCTGGTACCGGATTTCCATTTACTGCACACCTCGCAGCCGGGGCTGGCGCTGATTGCCGATCTGGAAGGCTGTCGTCTGCGTCCATACCAGTGCAGCGCTGGCGTCTGGACATCCGGCATTGGCCACACCGCTGGCGTCGCGCCAACGCGGGATATCAGCGAAAAAGAGGCGGCGGTGAATCTGGTCGCCGATGTACTGCACGTTGAGCGACGTCTGGCAGCCTGCGCGCCGGTTGCTATGCCATCACAGGTTTATGACGCGGTGGTTAGTTTTGCCTTTAACGTCGGCACCGCTGCCGCCTGCCGTTCGACGCTGGTGTGGTTTATCAACCACAAACAGTGGCAACAGGCCTGCAATCAGCTGCCGCGCTGGGTGTTTATCAACGGCGATCGCAATCGCGGGCTGGAAAACCGCCGCGAACGCGAACGCGCCTGGTGCCTGAAGGGGGTGAAATGACCGCCCGACTGATTGCCCTGCTGCTCGCAGCGCTGGGCGTAATATGGCTGGTGCAGCAAAACCACGTGCTGCGCAGCGCGCTTTCGCAATCCACCCAGCTTACGCGCGAGCAGAACAACACCATCGCGCAACTGAAAGCACAGCGCGCCACCGCTGATGCGCTGGCGGCCAACAACGAGCAGGCGCAGGTGGCGCTGCGTCAGCAGCTCAATGCCGCCAGCGAACAGGCCGTGCGCCGCGAACAAACCATCACAAGGTTACTCCATGAAAATGACGCCTTCCGCCGCTGGTATAACACTCAGTTGCCTGATGCTGTGCGCCGGGTGCACCAGCGCCCCGCCTGCCCCTCTGCCGGTCACTGTTTACAACCGCTGCCCGCAGGTCAGCCTGTGTCCGATGCCGGGCAGCGATCCACAAACTAACGGCGATTTAAGCGCCGATATCCGTCAGCTTGAGCGCGCACTGGAAAGCTGCGCGCTACAAGTCGAAACCGTTAAACACTGCCAGGATGAGATAAATGCTAAAACCCGACACGCTGCGCAAAGCCCTGACTGATGCTGTCCCGGCGCTGCACGACAACCCCGATACGCTGCGGCTGTGGGTGGACAAAGGCAGCAATACCGCCACGTTTGCCCCTTCGCTGTCGTTTGAAAAACAGTTCAACCTCAACGTCGAAGTCAGCGCTTTTTCCGGCGATATCGATACGATTTTTGTGCCGATCATGGCCTGGCTGCGCGACAACCAGCCGGATATTCTCACCGTCGAAGCGGGTCAGCGCGGCTGCTTTAGCTGGTCGCTGACGACCAACAGCGATGGCACCCAGGATCTGCTGATTATCCTGCAACTGACCGAGCGCACCAAAGTGACGGAAGTGGATGGCGCGCTGCACGCCGAGACGTTGCCGGAGCCGCTGCCGCCAGCGCTGGTTACCCGCCCGGTTGAGCTCTATATCAACGGCGAACTGGTGAGCCGCTGGGCTTCATAACGCCCGCAAATGCGCCCCGCGTTGTGCCAAAAGCCGGACAGCCTTGTCCGTTTTTCAAAGCCGGGGCCGCATAGCATCATTTCCGCTATGAACACACAACTCTCGCTCCAGGAAATGGCCCGCGCGCTGCGCAATATGATCCGTACCGGGATTATCGTCGACATCGACCTGACTTCCGGGCGTTGTCGAGTGCAGACAGGCGGCATCGTCACTCAGTGGTTGCAGTGGTTAACCCACCGCGCCGGACATTCACGTACGTGGTGGGCGCCCTCGGTCGGCGAGCAGGTTTTACTGCTGGCGGTCGGCGGCGAGCTCGACACCGCCTTTGTGCTACCGGGCATTTTTTCTGACGACAACCCGGCGCCTTCCGTTTCGGCGGACGCCTGGCATGTCGCCTTCCCCGATGGGGCGGTGTTCGAATACGAACCACAAAACAGCGCGTTGAAAGTCAGCGGCATTAAAACCGCCGATATCACCGCCTCCCAATCCGTAACCGTCAGTGTGCCGGAAGTGAAGGTTGTCGCCTCCACCCGCATCACGCTTGATACCCCGGAAGTAGTCTGTACCAACAAGCTCATTACCAGCACGCTGGAGGTGCAAAAAGGCGGCACGATGAGCGGCAATATCTCGCACAGCGGCGGTTCGTTGTCCTCTAACGGCAAAGTACTGCATACCCATCAACACCCCGGCGACAGCGGCGGTACAACAGGAGCGCCTCTATGACAGTGCAATACAGCGGTTTTGACCGCACCACCGGCCAGCGCCTGACCGACACCGAACATATCCGCCAGAGCATCAGCGATATTCTGCGCACGCCTGTTGGTTCACGGGTCATGCGCCGTGATTACGGCTCACTGCTGTTTGAGATGATCGACCAGCCACAAACCCCGGCGCTGGCGCTGCAGATTCAGGCCGCCTGCTATATGGCGCTGCTGAAATGGGAACCGCGCATCACGCTGAGCGCAGTGACAACCGAACGTCAGTTCGACGGCACGATGATTGTCAATCTGACCGGCCAGCTCGCCAGTACCGGCGAATCCCTTTCGTTAACCCTTCCAGTGAGTTAAAACCATGCCGATTATCGATCTGAGCCAGTTGCCCGCGCCCAATGTGGTTGAGGAACTTGATTACGAGGGTCTTCTTGCCGAACGCAAGGCGACACTCATTTCCCTGTTTCCTGCCGACGAGCAGGAGGCCATCGCCCGTACGCTGGCGCTGGAGTCCGAGCCGCTGACCAAGTTTCTTGAAGAGAACGCTTATCGCGAAGTGCTGTGGCGCCAGCGCGTCAATGAAGCCGCCCGCGCGGTGATGCTGGCGTACGCCGCCGGTAACGATCTTGATGTGATTGCCGCTAACAGCAATACCGCGCGACTGGTGATCACCCCTGCCGATGACAGCACCATCCCGCCGACTGCCGCAGTGATGGAATCAGATAAAGACCTGCGACTGCGTGCGCAGCAGGCCTTTGAAGGCTTAAGTGTGGCCGGGCCGGAAGGCGCTTATGAATATCACGGCCGCAGCGCCGATGGTCGCGTTGCCGATATCTCCGTGATCAGCCCGAACCCGGCGTATATCACCATCTCAGTGCTCTCACGCGAAGGCGACGGCAGTGCCAGCGACGAACTGATCGCCATCGTTGAAAAGGCGCTGAACGCAGAAGATGTCCGCCCGGTTGGCGACCGCGTAACGGTACAAAGCGCGGAAATTGTGCCCTACCAGATTGACGCCACGCTCTATTTTTACCCGGGGCCGGAATCGGAACCGATTCGTCAGGCCGCCGAACAGCAACTCAAGACCTATATCTCCGCACAGCGCCGACTGGGCCGCGATATCCGCCAGTCGGCCATTTACGCTGCGCTGCACGTTGAAGGTGTACAACGCGTGGAGCTGAGCTCGCCGCAAAGCGATCTGGTGCTGGAGAAAAACCAGGCTTCGTACTGCACAGCCTGGAGCATTAATACAGGAGGCACCGATGAGTGATGACCGCCTGTTGCCCGTTGGCTCCTCAGTTCTGGAGGTGGCAACGGCAGAGGCAGCGGCACAAATCGAACGCGTACCGGTGCCGCTGCGCACATTATGGGATCCGCTGACCTGCCCGGCAGAGCTGCTGCCTTACCTGGCGTGGGCGCTCTCCGTCGATCGCTGGGATTACAGCTGGCCCGAGGCCACCAAACGTAAAATTATCGCCTCTGCTTTTTTTGTTCATCAACACAAGGGAACCATTAGCTCATTACGACGCGTTGTTGAACCACTCGGCTACCTGATTGAGCTACGCGAATGGTGGCAGGAGAATGCCGAACCCGGCACGTTCCGGCTGGTGATTGGCGTGCAGGAGAATGGCATTACCGAGCAGATGTACCAGGAGCTGGAGCGGCTTATCAATGATGCCAAACCGGCGAGCCGCCATCTGTCGGAACTGAACATTAGCCTGAGCACCAGCGGCGAGTTTTATGTTGGCGCCAGTTGTTACCTCGGTGAAGAGCTAACGGTTTATCCTTACATGCCGGAAGAGATTGTGGTCGGCGGCGAGTATTACCCCGCTTCTGCCATCCATCTTATCGATGATGTTTATATTTCATAACCCGCCACACTGCTGAAACGGGCTACGGCCCGTTTTGTTTTATCTCCCTCGTTGTATCAGCGGACCGACAACGCCGCTGATTAGCGTCTGCCTGTGGCTGAACGGAAAATAGCTCCGCCGTTCATTCACTATCCAACAACCAGAGAGCATATGCATGACTGCCAAATATTTTGCCATTCTGACCAATCAGGGCGCCGCAAGGCTGGCGAATGCCACCGCTATCGGCACCTCGCTCAATCTGACGCAAATCGCCATCGGCGACGGTAATGGCGTACTGCCGACGCCCGACGCAACGCAAACCCGGCTGGTGAATCAAAAGCGAATTGCGCCGCTGAATGCCCTGTCGATCGATCCCACCAACACCAGCCAGATTATCGCCGAACAGATAATCCCCGAAAACGAAGGGGGTTACTGGATCCGCGAACTCGGTCTCTACGACGATGAAGGCGTACTGATTGCTGTTGCCAACTGCCCGGAAACTTACAAGCCATTGATGCAGGAAGGGAGCGGCCGCACGCAGACGATTCGCATGGTGATCACTGTTTCATCAACCGCCGCGGTGACGCTAAAAATCGACCCGGCAGTGGTGCTGGCGACGCGTAAGTATGTTGACGATAAAGCGATTGAGGTGCGCACCTATGCAGACAACCTGATGAGCCAACACGTCGCAGCGGGCAATCCGCATGCGCAATACCCTCTTATCGCTAATGCGCTGAAAGAGATGGCGAATGCCGGGCTTGTCAGCAGTGTGCAGAGCAATCTTGGCTTGAGTTCGCTTGTGCAGGCAGGAACCGCAAGTGGCCTGCTGGCCACCGCCGGTTATTTTCAGATCCCGGGTATCTTGAATGGCGGTAAACAGGCACTGATTATTCAATGGATGAAGGTAACGACCAGTGTGAACAACGGTGAGAACTCCGTCTTCACATGGCCAATAGCCTTTCCGAACGCCTGCCTGAATACGCAAGTCACCTATACCGAAGGATCATCACCCTTCACCGATATCACGGTGCCCATCTTTGTTGTAGCCCGATCCTTACAGAACATCACCATCCGTTCCTACAGCGGCGCGGGCAACGGCATCGACATTCTGGCGATCGGTTTTTAACCGCTTCGTTAGCTTGCCACGGGCTGCGGCCCGTTTTTTTCATCACGCTCGTTGTGTCAGCAGGCAACCAACGCCGATCAATGGTGTTCGCCTGTGGCTGAACGGAAAATAGCGTCACCGTTCATTCTTCACCAAACAACCTGAGAGTTAACGCATGACTGCCAAATATTTTGCCATTCTGACAAATCAGGGCGCTGCGAGGCTGGCAAACGCCGCATCGCTCGGCACAAAACTTAATCTCACGCAGATGGCGGTTGGCGATGCCAACGGCGTACTACCGATGCCAGACCCAACGCAGACAAAACTGATTAACCAGCAGCGTATTGCGCCGCTGAACCGGCTGTCGGTCGATCCTAATAACAGCAGCCAGATTATTGCCGAGCAGGTTATTCCGGAAACGGAAGGCGGTTTCTGGATCCGCGAAATTGGCCTCTATGATGACGAAGGCGTATTGATTGCGGTCGCCAACTGCCCGGAAACGTATAAACCGCAAATGCAGGAAGGGAGCGGACGCACGCAGACCATCCGCATGGTGCTTACCGTCTCATCAACGGCTGCCGTCACGTTGAAAATCGACCCGTCGGTGGTACTGGCGACGCGGCAGTATGCCGACGACCTGATGAACAACCATGTTAAAGCCGCTAACCCGCATGCGCAGTACGCACCGCTGGCCAGCCCGGTGTTTATCGGCACGCCGACGGTGCCGGATACGCATATTGGCAACTACGGACAGCAGATCGCCAACACCAAATATGTGCGCGATGTTATTGCTGACTACGACGGCATTTTACCGGTGGGTTCGCCCGTCGCCTGGCCGCAAGCCACTCCGCCTGGTGGCTGGTTTAAATGCAACGGCGCGTCCTTTGATAAAACCCAGTTTCCACGGCTGGCAGCCGCCTACCCGGCCGGTGTTCTGCCGGATCTGCGCGGCGAGTTTATTCGCGGGCTGGATGATGGACGCGGGCTGGACGCCGGGCGAGCACTGCTTTCAGCGCAGGCTGATGAGTTGAGATCGCATAACCACCGATTTATTAATGAATACGGCACGCCCACCGGGAAAATTATCGCCTTTACCGATGAAAACAGTGAAAAAGTGGATATCACCGGGCAAACAGGTAACCGCTGCCATACCTATATCTACATGGAAAACACAGGTGGTGCGGAAACCCGTCCACATAACATTGCATTTAACTACATCGTGAGGGCTCAATAATGTTGACCGCAATTCTGGATGAAAACCGCTTAGCCACTCGTGCCGGGGAAGTGACCGTTTACAACTATGACGCGACCAGCCGCGAATACCTCTCTACATCCGTTGAATATCTCGCCGTGGGTGTCGGTATTCCGGCAAACGCAGCGCTTGATGCGCCTCTTTCGGCGAAAGCGGGATTTGCCATCTGCCGCAACGCTACCGGGCAGACCTGGGAATACATTCACGACTCACGTGGTGAAACGGTATATGACACCGCCAGCGGCGAACGGAAACAGATAACCGAACTGGGCGATTACCCGGCGAATGTCACCACGCTTGTTCCGGCTACGCCTTATGACGTCTGGAATGGCAGCGCATGGGTCACAGATGAAAGCGCGCAAAAAACCGCGCTGATAGCGGAAGCTGAACAGAGCAAAACGCAGCGGTTGAAAGAGGCGAAAGAGAGTATCAGCGTATGGCAGACCGAGCTGCAACTCGGCATTATTAGCGACGACGACAAAGCCAGCCTGGTGAAATGGCTGGAGTACATCAAGGGCGTGCAGGCTGTCGATACCACAAGCGCACCTGATATCCGCTGGCCTGAACAGCCACAATAAGAGCAACGGGCCGCGGCCCGTTTTTTGTCGGGTTGGCGCTGCGCTTACCCGACCTACTGTTCCCCCACAGGCCTGCCCGCCAGCAGGCCATTCTCCTCAGGGTTGTATCGCCCGACAACCAACCCTAACTGATAGGCCCCGGCCCACTGCGCCCCGGACAATACCGTTTACTCAATCGATAACCTGAGAGTGAACGCATGACTGTAAAATATTTTGCCATCCTGACCAATCAGGGCGCGGCGAAGCTGGCGAACGCCACCGCGCTGGGCACCCAAATCCATATTACGCAAATGGCCGTTGGCGATGGCAACGGCAGCCTGCCCACGCCAGACCCGGCACAAACCCAGTTGGTTAATCAGAAACGCATCGGCGCAGTAAACACACTGACTGTCGATGCCGAGGATGCCAATCAAATTATTGCCGAGCAGGTAATCCCGGAAAACGAAGGGGGATACTGGATCCGCGAGCTGGGTCTTTTTGACGACGATGGCATACTGATTGCCGTCGCCAACTGCCCGGAAACCTACAAACCGCTGTTAGGTGAAGGTAGCGGACGCACGCAGACGATTCGTATGGCGCTGATTGTTTCTTCTACCTCAGCCATCACACTAAAAATTGATCCGTCAGTAGTGCTGGCGACACGCAAGTATGTCGATGACAAGGTTATCGAGGTAAAAGCATATTCTGATGCTCTGCTGAGCCAGCATATTGCAGCCAGCAACCCGCACACGCAGTATGCGCCGATTGCCAGCCCCACACTGACCGGAACACCCAAAGCCCCCACTGCAGCGCAAACGGCAAACGATACGCAACTGGCCACCACCGCTTTTGTTAAAGCAGCAATATCAACGCTGAACCTGGGTGACGGTTCAGCGCTGCCGATTGGTGTGCCCATTCCCTGGTCATCGGCGACACCACCGGCAGGCTGGCTGAAATGTAACGGCGCGGCATTCGCCGCAGCGCAATACCCGAAGCTGGCTGTGGCTTATCCAAACCTTGTATTACCTGATTTACGAGGGGAATTTATTCGTGGCTGGGATGATGGGAGAGGCATTGACCCAGGACGCAGTATGATGAGTTCTCAAGATTTTTTAGTTGAATCCCACACGCACTCTCTAACCTATCGTGCGTTATTTCCTGAAACCCCAGGGTCTACTCACTTCGGCGGAGTAACTTCAGCAGTAATGGTTGGGCTTGGAAGTATCATGTCCTCTTATGGTGGTTCTGAAACTCGTCCGCGCAACATCGCCTTTAACTACATTGTGAGGGCTGCATAATGACATCAGCAGTATTGGATAAAGCAAAAATCGCCACCACAGCAGGAAACATCACGGCTTACAGCTTTTCTGCGCAAACCGGCGAATTTACGGGTTCCAGCGAAGAGTTTTTAGCGATCGGCGTTGGTCTTCCCGCCGGTTCAACAGACATTACTCCCGGTGCCGTTGCTGAGGGATGTGTGGCTGTCTTTACGGGGAGTGAGTGGGAGCAGAAAGAAGATCATCGGGGAAAAACCGTCTATTCCACGGCCGATCTTAGCGCCTCAACAGTGGATTATATCGGCCCGCTTAAAGACGGATTTGTTGCCATTGAGCCCGCAACGCCCTATGACAAGTGGAACGGAAGTGCATGGATTACGGACGCCGAAGCGCAACACGTAGCCGCGGTTCAGGATGCGCAGGCACTTCGTCAACAACATATCGATACGGCGATGTCATCAATCAGCATTATCCAGCTTAAGTTGCAGGCGGGCAGGACGTTGAATGACGAAGAAAAAAACCGGCTCGACCAGGTTCTGGATTATATCGATGCCATAAACGCCATTGATCTCTCCAGTGCGCCCAATATCACCTGGCCCACTCAACCAGCATAATTCAACGGGCTACGGCCCGTTTTTTTGCCGCCCGCTGTTGTTTCATCCTCGCCCCAACCCCGATAAATAGCGCTGCGCCGCTGTGGCCTGGAGAATAGCACTCACCCCAACACCACGGAGTTAAACGGATGAGTGACTATCATCATGGCGTTCAGGTCGTCGAAATCAACGACGGCACGCGCGTCATTTCCACTGTCTCAACCGCCATTGTCGGCATGGTATGTACTGCCAGCGATGCCGATGCGGCAACCTTTCCACTGAATGAACCGGTGCTTGTCACCAGCGTGCAAAGCGCCATCGCCAAAGCGGGTACCAAAGGTACGCTGGCCTCTTCGCTGCAAGCCATTGCCGACCAGGCGAAACCGGTTATCGTCGTTGTGCGCGTCGCTGAAGGCAGCGGCGATGATGCGCAGGCGCAGACGATTTCCAACATCATCGGCACCACCGATGAAAACGGCAAATACACCGGCCTGAAAGCGCTGCTGACCGCCGAAGCCGTCACCGGCGTGAAACCGCGTATTCTGGGCGTGCCGGGTTATGACACGCAGGAAGTCGCCACCGCACTGGCGCCAGTCTGCCAGAAGCTGCGCGCCTTCGGTTATGTCAGCGCCTGGGGCTGCAAAACCATTTCCGATGCGATTAAGTATCGCGAGAACTTCAGCCAGCGCGAGCTGATGGTGATTTGGCCGGATTTCCTCGCCTGGGATACGGTGGCGAACGCGACGGCAACCGCCTACGCTACCGCCCGCGCACTTGGCCTGCGTGCGTATATCGACCAGTCTGTCGGCTGGCACAAAACGCTGTCCAACGTTGGCGTGAATGGCGTCACCGGCATCAGCACCCCGGTCTTCTGGGATTTGCAGGAATCCGGTACCGATGCCGACCTGCTGAACGAAGCGGGTGTGACGACGCTGATTCGCAAAGATGGCTTCCGCTTCTGGGGCAACCGTACCTGCTCCGACGATCCGCTGTTCCTGTTTGAAAACTATACCCGCACCGCGCAGGTTATCGCCGACACCATGGCAGACGCGCATATGTGGGCGGTCGACAAACCGATCACCGCGACGCTTATCCGCGACATCATCGACGGTATCAACGCCAAGTTCCGCGAACTGAAAAGCAACGGTTACATCGTTGACGCCACCTGCTGGTTCGACGAGAGCGCTAATGACGCCGAGACCCTGAAAGCCGGGAAACTGTATATCGATTACGACTATACGCCGGTGCCGCCACTGGAAAACCTGACCTTACGCCAGCGCATCACCGATAAATATCTGGCGAATCTGGTCTCCTCGGTCAACAGCAATTAAGGAGCCTGATAAATGGCAATGCCGCGAAAACTGAAATATATGAACGTGTTCCTCAATGGCTACAGCTATCAGGGGATCGCAAAATCCATCACGCTGCCGAAACTGACCCGCAAGCTGGAGAACTACCGTGGCGCAGGCATGAACGGTATCGCGCCGATTGATATGGGTCTTGATGACGACGCCATGGCAATGGAGTGGTCGCTGGGCGGCTTCCCGGATGAGGCTATCTGGGAACTGTATGGCGCAACCAGCGCCGATGCGGTGCCGATCCGCTTTGCTGGTTCCTACCAGCGCGATGACACCGGTGAAACGGTCGCCGTTGAAGTGGTGATGCGCGGTCGTCAGAAAGAGATCGACACCGGCGAGAACAAGCCGGGCGAAGACACCGAGTCCAAAATCTCTGTCGTCTGTACTTATTTCAAACTGACGATGGATGGCAAGGAACTGGTGGAAATCGACACCATCAACATGATCGAAAAAGTGAACGGCGTCGATCGTCTCGAACAGCACCGCCGCAATATCGGCCTGTAACCCCTGCCCGGTCAGCCAGTCTGGCCGGGACTTCCCTTCGCTAACGCAATCACGAGGATTTTATGAGCAACGAAACTGATAACGTCGTTACCCTGGAAACGCCGATCAAACGCGGCGAACAGCTTATCAACGCCGTTACCCTGATGAAACCGAATGCCGGCACCCTGCGCGGTTTGAGCCTGGCGGCAGTGGCGAATGCTGAAGTGGATGCGCTGATTAAAGTGCTGCCGCGTATCACCTCGCCTTCCCTGACCGAACAGGAAGTGGCGGCGCTGGATCTGGCGGATATGGTCGCGCTGGCAGGCAAGGTGGTCGGTTTTTTGTCGCCGGTTTCGGCACAGTAAGTTTTCCGGCCAACCTGTCGGTTGACGATTTGATGGCGGATATCGCGGTGATTTTTCACTGGCCGCCATCAGAACTCTACCCCCTGAGTCTGAGCGAACTCATCACATGGCGCGAAAAGGCGCTTCAGCGAAGCG
This sequence comes from Kosakonia radicincitans DSM 16656, assembly GCF_000280495.2. Classification (NCBI taxonomy): domain Bacteria; kingdom Pseudomonadati; phylum Pseudomonadota; class Gammaproteobacteria; order Enterobacterales; family Enterobacteriaceae; genus Kosakonia; species Kosakonia radicincitans. The sequence goes on along the minus strand of NZ_CP018016.1, from coordinate 1,303,685 downwards.
GAAACACACATGAGTAACAGCACAAATATTGACGCACTGCTCACGGCTGTTGACCAGGCGACGCGCCCGTTTAAAAACCTGCAAACGGCGAATGTTTCGCTTGCTGCGGGTATCAAAGAGACGGAGAAAAATCTGCGCGGGTTGTACAGCCAGCTTGCCCAGGTTGAGGGTTTAACGCAGGCCGAAAAATCCCTTTCGGCACTCAGCCTGCGCCTGCAAACCGTGCAGTTGCGCGCGCAAAAGCTGACGGAGCAAGGCCCGCCGACGCGCAGCCACGCCAGCATTCTAAACTTCACGCAGGAGCGTGCAACCGCGCTTTCGCAACAGCACGAAACGGCACGCGGAGCGGTGATCGACCACCGGTTAACGCTGCTGCGCGCAGGCATTGAGCCGAATGCGCCGACGGCGGCGAAACTGCAACTGCAAAGCCAGATCAGCGATCATCGCGCGCAGCTTGTCACGCAGCAGCAGGCGCTGAAGCAGGAGACCCGGCAAAAACGCGCGGAAAAAATCCAGGCGGGCCAGCAAACGATTCAGGGCATCGCCGGGAAAGTCTCCGCGGTGGGCAAAACCGGAATGGCCGTCGCCACTTCTGGCTTCAACATCGGCAAAAAACTCCTGCAGCCGGGCTATGAGCAATCGCTGAAAAATAGCGCGCCGGCGCAGTCTGAAAGCGAAGTAAGTAACCCGGCAAGTGCGGTAAGCGCGCAGGCGGGCAATCTCGGTACCGATTTACAGGCACTGCAAAGTGCTTATCAGTCACTGAGCGTGGATATTTTCAGTACGCAAGAATCCTCCCTGCGCCAGCTGGTGCAAACGGCAACGGTTTATCTGGGGCAGCTGCAACAGTGGGTGCAGAACAACCAGGGGCTGGTGCAAACCTTCGGCATGATTGCCACTGTCGTGGTCGGCGTTGCCGGGGCGATTGGCACCGTCGCGGGCGTTATCGCGCCGGTCTTTACGGGTATCAGCACGCTGATCACCATTGCGACCACTTTTGGCAGCGTCTTTACTACCGTCTGCGGCGGGATTATGGCGGTGCTTGGTTCGCTCACGCTGCCGATTGTCGGCGTGATTGCCATTGTTGCCGCCGCCGCGCTGGCCATTTACACCTGGTGGCAGCCAATCAGCGCTTTCTTTAGCGGTGTAATGGCCGGGATTGGCGCCGCGTTCGCTCCGCTCGCCGGACTGTTTGCGCCGCTACAACCGCTGTTTGATCTCATCGGCAACGGCTTGCAGAACATCAAACAACTCTTCAGCGATCTGATTACGCCGGTGCAGGCCAGCCAGGAAACGCTGAACCAGTGCGCAAAAGCGGGTTTCTATTTCGGCCAGATGCTCTCTGGCTCCATCGCGCTGGTGATTGAGAGCGTAAAAATATTGGGCAGCGGCCTGAATTGGGTACTGGAAAAGCTCGGGATTATCGACAAAAAACCGGTGCTCGAGGTACCGAAACCGCCGACAGATGCCAGCGGCAGCCAGAGCTACATTCAGCCAACCAGCGCAATGCCTGGCTTTAACAATTATCAGGCAGCGAAACCGGCTGGCGGTGGTTCCTACGTTGACCAGAGCAGAACGGATATCAACGTGACGCTACAGGGCGATGTTTCACCGGGCAGCAATAACAGCCGCCACCTGATGGAGCTGCTCGAACAGTACGAAAACAATAAGCGCGACAATGCGCTCTCGCAATTCAACGCGTTAGGAGGTTATGCACCATGATGCTGGCGCTGGGACTTTTTGTATTTATGCGGCAGACACTGCCCTATACCACCATGAACCGCACGGCCGGATATAACTGGGCCTCCAATAGCCGCATCGGTAAACGCGCGGCATTTCAGTACCTTGGCCCGGGCGAAGAGACCATCGTTCTTGGCGGTGACCTCTATCCGGAGCTGACCGGCGGCCTGCAGTCGCTGGATGTCGTGCGCACAATGGCCGAACAGGGGAAAGCGTGGCCGCTGATTGACGGAACGGGAACTATTTACGGCATGTTTGCTATCGAAAGCCTGAAGGACAACGGTTCCGAGTACTACAGCGACGGTTCGCCCCGCAAAATTTCCTTCACACTGAGCTTAAAGCGGGTGGATGAGTCGCTGGCCGCCATGTTCGGCGATATTCGCCAGCAGGGCGAAGAGCTCTATTCCAGGGCAAGAAAAACGCTGGGGATCGACCTATGATCGATGCGCTGACCAATGGGCTGGCGCAGGTCAGCAGCCCTGCTTATTTACTGATGCTGGACGGTAAAGATATCACCGAAAATATTGCCCCCCGGCTTATCAGCCTGACTATCGAAGATAACCGTGGTTTCACCGCTGATACGCTGACACTGGTGCTGAGTGACGCCGATGGCGATATTCAGTTGCCGCAGCGCGACACGAAAATCCGCGTATTTATCGGCGAAAAGGGCTATGCGCTGGTCGGGCTGGGTGAGTTTGTTATCGATCAGGTTAAGCATGATGGTGCGCCGGATAAGGTGACGGTGATCGGACGCAGTGCGGATTTCAACGGCAAACTCAACAAAGAACATGAGCAGTCGTGGCATGACACCACGCTGGGCGCCATTGTTGAGGAGATTGCTAAACGCTGCGGGCTGGAAGCCAGCGTTGCCGAATCACTGAAGAGGATTAAGATTGCGCATATCGACCAGTCGATGGAATCGGACGCCAGTTTCCTGCACCGCCTGGCGGTGCTTAACGGTGCCGAACTGACGGTGAAATGGAACAAACTGATGCTGATTAAACCAGGACGGGGATTGAATGCAAAGGGCGAAGCGTTCCCGCAGGTTGTCATTCAGCGCAGCGACGGTGATAAACACAGTTTTAATATTGCCGACCGCTCAAGTTACACCGGCGTGACGGCGCGCTGGCTTGATACCAAAAAGCCAAAAAATCAGACGCAAAAAGTGCAGTTACAACGTAAAACCACTGCGCAACCCCCTGCCAGTACAGAGCATCCCCAGGCGGTGACACCTGCGGCAGAGCAAAGCGAAAAGCCGGTTTACGTTGCCGGGAGTGCCGATAACGTCTATGGCATGTCGACCGTCTATGCCAGCAAAGAAGAAGCGAAAAGGGCAGCTGATGGGCTGTGGCATTACATTCAACGTAATACGGCCACCTTTTCCCTCACGCTGGCGCGGGGACGTACCGACATCACCCCGGAAACGCCGGTGCGGGTCTCTGGCTTTAAGACGGTCATTGACGATACGGCATGGACGATTAAAAAAGTGACGCACAGCCTGGATAACAATGGGTTTGTCAGCAAGCTTGATTTGGAGGTCAAAATCGAGGAGGGACAATATGATGTGCAGAATAAATAGCAAATGCGATTTAAAGTTTGCATTTGCAAGCTATGAGTTTATTATTGCAGCATGTTAACGAGGGAGAACCCACCATGATGCATTGCCCGGTATGCCAGCAAGCGGCGCATGCGCGCTCAAGCCGCTACCTGAGTTCCGAAACCAAAGAGCGCTACCATCAGTGTCAGAACATCCAGTGTGGCTGCACATTTGTCACCCACGAGTCGCTGGCGCGCTACATTGTCCGACCGCCGGTGACAGAAGCCTCTCCCCATTCAACGCGATAATTGCTTTTCCTCAGCCTGCGCCAGCAGGCTTTTTTTTGCCTGTCGCCACGGCGATCCGCTGCCGCCATTCTGCCGCCATCGCCAATAAAAAAGGGGTTAGCATTACGCTAACCCCTTGTTCTATAACACGCTTTGGATGTTGCGCGCGCGTTTTATCAGTTAAGACGCTCTTTAATACGAGCAGACTTACCGGTACGCTCACGCAGGTAGTACAGTTTAGCTTTACGTACAGCACCACGACGTTTAACAGCAATGCTGTCAACTACCGGAGAGTGAGTCTGGAAGACACGCTCAACGCCTTCGCCGTTGGAAATTTTACGAACAGTGAATGCAGAGTGCAGACCGCGGTTACGAATAGCGATAACCACGCCCTCGAATGCCTGCAGACGTTTTTTGGAACCTTCAACAACCCATACTTTCACTTCCACGGTATCACCCGGACGGAAGGAAGGTACGTCCTGCTTCATCTGCTCTTGTTCAAGTTGCTTAATAATGTTGCTCATAATTTAATCTCTTATCCTGGGTAAACTGATATTCGGGGGTGTATTACACCAGCCCATCATGTTTGTGTTGCTGTTGCGCGTGCTCTCGTTGGAACTCCGCCAGCAACCTTGCTTGCTCTTCAGTCAGAGCCAGGTTTTCCAGAAGTTCAGGTCTTCTAAGCCAGGTACGGCCCAGCGACTGCTTCAAACGCCAGCGACGTATCTCAGCATGGTTCCCCGACAGTAATACCGCCGGTACTTCCATCCCTTCTAACACTTCAGGTCGGGTGTAGTGTGGACAATCCAGCAACCCGTCAGCAAAGGAATCTTCCGTTGCCGATGCTTCGTGCCCCAGTACCCCCGGAATAAACCGGGAAACCGAGTCAATCAGCGTCATTGCTGGTAACTCACCACCACTGAGAACGTAATCGCCGATAGACCATTCTTCGTCAATCTCGGTTTGAATTACGCGCTCATCTATCCCTTCATAGCGACCACACACCAGAATCAACTTCTGATTGGTAGCCAGCTCGCTAACGCCCGCTTGATCAAGCTTGCGTCCCTGAGGTGACAGATAAATCACTTTGGCGCCTTCACCCGCCGCGGCTTTTGCTGCATGAATGGCGTCCCGCAACGGGTTCACCATCATTAACATCCCCGGTCCGCCGCCGTAAGGACGATCGTCCACGGTACGGTGCCGGTCATGAGCGAAATCACGCGGACTCCAGCTCTGGATGCTCAGCAGGCCATTTTTTACTGCCCGGCCAGTTACCCCGTAGTCGGTAATCGCGCGGAACATTTCAGGAAACAGGCTAATTATGCCAATCCACATAGCGCCGTCTTTTACCGTATATCCGGAGGTTTAAAAACCAGGATCCCAATCTACTTCAATGGTTTGAGTAGTGAGATCGACTTTCTTGATAACCTGCCCATCGAGGAACGGAACCAACCGCTCCTTGATACCAAATGCATCTTTCAGGTTTGCCTTGATGACGAGAACGTCATTAGACCCGGTTTCCATCATATCGACGACTTTACCGAGGCTGTAACCTTCAGTAGTCACTACCTGGCAGCCCATCAGGTCTTTCCAGTAGTAGTCACCCTCTTCCAGTTCCGGCAACTGCGAGGAATCTACGACGATTTCGCAATTCGTCAGCAAATTCGCTGCATCTCTGTCATCAATACCTTTCAGTTTGATGACGATGTCCTGATTGTGGTAGCGCCAGCTTTCCAGCTCAATGCTCTGCCACTGACCCGCCTTCTGGATAAACCAGGGCTGATAGTCAAAAATGCTTTCGGCGTCTTCGGTGGAGGAAAACACTCTGAGCCAACCACGAATTCCGTAAGAAGACCCCAGTTTGCCGACAATAATTGGCTCAGCAGGGACCGCTGCGGTTTGTTGCTTGCTCATCATGACCACCGTGACAGATTAAGCTGCTTTCTGTGCTTCTTTGATCAGCGCGGAAACGCGATCGGAAACGGTAGCGCCCTGGCCAACCCAATGCTGAATACGATCCAGATCCAGGCGGGTGCCTTCTTCTTTCTCGGAAGCGATCGGGTTGAAGAAGCCAACGCGCTCAATGAAGCGACCGTTGCGTGCATTACGGCTGTCAGTCACAACAACCTGGTAGAACGGACGCTTTTTAGCGCCGTGACGTGCTAAACGAATAGTTACCATAACATCCTCTTGTGTGAATAAAACACCAGGCCCCATCGAGGAACGGAGCCCGGCGTCATATTAAAAGCCCGAAAATTTTACTGATTTTTGGGGAAATTGCAATCAGGATAAAGTAAACAAGGAGAATAAGGCATATATCGGTGCAACCAGTTTAGTTCCGGCGTGTGCGCAGAAAGCGGAGCGTACACGGAGTGCGTGAGCATTTACTCGCTCCGCTCGCCCTCCGGGGCCGCCCTAAAGGGCGTTCAAAACACGTTCGTGTTTTGTCGGGCACACCCCGGAGCTAAAATGGCAAACAAGATAGCCTTATATCCTTGTTTTGCACGCAGTACGTGAGGATGACGAGCAACCCCCGGCACCAAAATAAAATAGCAAAAAAGCCAGGCCGTTTATTAGCGCCCAGGGAAGCCTGGCGGCATCATCCCCTTCATCCCGCGCATCATCTTCGCCATCCCGCCCTTCTTCATTTTCTTCATCATGCGCTGCATGTCGTCGAATTGTTTAAGCAGACGGTTCACATCCTGCACCTGCATACCGCAGCCTGCTGCGATACGGCGTTTACGGGAGCCTTTGATAATGTCCGGATTGGCGCGCTCTTTCAGCGTCATCGAGTTAATGATCGCTTCCATCCGCACCAGCACTTTGTCATCCATTTGCGCTTTGACGTTGTCCGGGATCTGCCCCATGCCCGGCAGCTTGCCCATCAGACTTGCCATACCGCCCATGTTTTTCATCTGGCGCAGTTGTTCAAGGAAATCGGTCAGATCGAAGCCGCCGCCTTTTTTCAGCTTGTTCGCCAGCTTCTCAGCCTGCGCACGGTCAACCTTGCTCTCGATATCTTCAATCAGCGACAGCACGTCGCCCATACCGAGAATGCGCGAGGCAATACGATCCGGATGGAACGGCTCCAGCGCTTCGGTTTTCTCGCCGACGCCGAGGAACTTAATCGGTTTGCCGGTGATGTGTCGAATCGACAGCGCCGCACCGCCGCGGGCGTCGCCGTCCACTTTGGTCAGCACTACGCCGGTAAGCGGCAGCGCTTCATTAAAGGCTTTCGCCGTGTTCGCCGCATCCTGACCGGTCATAGCATCGACAACAAACAGCGTTTCCACCGGGTTAATCGCGGCATGAACCTGTTTGATTTCGTCCATCATCGCTTCATCAACGTGCAGACGACCGGCGGTATCCACCAGCAGCACGTCGTAGAATTTCAGCTTCGCTTCTTTCAGTGCCGCATTAACGATATCGACCGGCTTTTGCGCGACGTCAGACGGGAAGAAATCGACTTCAACCTGCTGCGCCAGCGTTTCAAGCTGTTTGATCGCCGCCGGGCGATAAACGTCCGCCGAAACGACCAGCACTTTCTTCTTGTGCTTTTCGCGCAGGAACTTACCGAGCTTACCGACGCTGGTAGTTTTACCAGCACCTTGCAGGCCAGCCATCAGCACTACCGCCGGCGGCTGCGCGGCGAGGTTCAGGCTCTGGTTCTCTTCACCCATCGCCGCAACCAGTTCGTTACGGACGATTTTGACGAATTCCTGACCCGGCGTCAGGCTTTTGTTAACTTCATGACCAACCGCTTTCTCTTTTACGCGGTTGATAAAGTCACGCACTACCGGCAGCGCAACATCCGCTTCCAGCAGCGCCATGCGCACTTCGCGCAGGGTATCTTTGATGTTGTCTTCAGTGAGGCGTCCACGGCCACTGATATTGCGCAGCGTGCGCGACAAACGATCGGTTAAATTATCAAACATTGTCTCTCGCCTGAGGTGATACGGTTGGCCGCCAGGGCGACGCATTACAGAAATTTGCCGGAGTATAACATGAAGACATTGCTCCTGTATGTGATGCAACTGTTGGAGCCAACGTCGCCTGACGTTATACTGCTTTTCTTTCTTCTTCAGTCAACTGCCGACATCCCTATGCCCGTTTTTGCTCTGATCGCTCTTGTTGCCTACTCAATCAGCATCGCACTGATCATCCCCGGTTTGCTGCAGAAAAACAGCGGCTGGCGGAAAATGGCTATTCTTTCGGCGGTGATCGCGCTTATTTTTCACGGTTTCGGGCTGAAAGAACGGCTGTTTCCGGACGACGGCGGGCAAAACCTCAGCTTGCTGAATGTCGGTTCGCTGGTCAGTCTGATGATCTGTACGGTGATGACCATTGTCGCCTCGAAAAACCGCGGCTGGCTGCTGCTGCCAATTGTATATACCTTCGCGCTGATCAACCTCGCCTTCGCGATTTTCGTGCCGAATGAGTACATCACTCACCTGGAAGCGACGCCCGGCATGCTGGTGCATATCGGCCTGTCGCTCTTCTCTTATGCCACACTGATTATTGCAGCGATGTATGCCCTGCAACTGGCCTGGATCGACTATCAGTTGAAGAACAAACGGCTGGCTTTCAGTAGCGAAATGCCGCCATTAATGGTCATTGAGCGCAAGATGTTCCACATCACCCAGGTCGGCGTAGTACTGCTGACGCTGACGCTCTGTACCGGCCTGTTCTATATGAAGAACCTGTTCAGCATGGAAAATATCGACAAAGCCGTGCTCTCTATTATTGCCTGGTTTGTCTATATCGTCCTGCTGTGGGGCCATTACCATGAAGGCTGGCGCGGTCGCCGGGTTGTCTGGTTCAACGTTGCGGGCGCGGGTATTTTAACGCTGGCCTACTTTGGCAGCCGCATCCTGCAACAGTTTGTGAGTTAACGCCAAAAGGAGTTCCCCCTGGAACACATCTCTACCACGACGCTGATCATTACCCTGATTATCATGGTCGTGGTTTCAGCCTATTTCTCCGGTTCTGAAACCGGGATGATGACGCTGAACCGCTATCGCCTGCGTCACCTGGCCAAGCAGGGTAACCGCGCGGCCAGGCGCGTCGAAAAGCTGCTGCGCAAGCCCGATCGTCTGATTAGCCTGGTGCTGATCGGCAACAACCTCGTCAATATTCTTGCCTCGGCGATAGGTACTATCGTCGGGATGCGCCTGTACGGTAACGCAGGTGTAGCGATTGCCACCGGCGTGCTGACATTTGTAGTGCTGGTGTTCGCCGAAGTATTGCCGAAAACCATTGCTGCGCTCTACCCGGAAAAAGTCGCCTTTCCCAGCAGCTTTCTGCTGGCGCCATTGCAGGTGATTATGCTGCCGCTGGTGTGGCTGCTTAACGGCGTCACCCGCGTGCTGATGCGCATGGTTGGCATCAAAGCCGATGTGGTGGTCAGCGGTGCGCTCAGCAAAGATGAATTACGCACTATTGTTAACGAATCGCGCTCACAAATCTCGCGCCGTAACCAGGACATGCTGCTGTCGATTCTCGATCTGGAAAAGGTGAGCGTTGATGACATCATGGTGCCGCGCAACGAAATTGTCGGGATCGATATTAACGATGACTGGAAAGCGATTGTTCGCCAGCTCACTCACTCGCCGCACGGGCGCATTGTGCTGTACCGCGATTCGCTGGATGACGCCATCAGCATGTTGCGCGTGCGCGAAGCCTATCGCCTGATGACCGAAAAGAACGAGTTCACCAAAGAGGTGATGCTGCGCGCTGCCGATGAAATCTACTATGTGCCTGAAGGGACGCCGCTCAGCGTTCAACTGGTGAAATTCCAGCGCAATAAAAAGAAAGTCGGGCTTGTAGTCGATGAGTATGGCGATATTCAGGGGCTGGTGACGGTAGAAGATATTCTCGAAGAGATTGTCGGCGACTTCACCACCTCCATGTCGCCTGCGCTGGCCGATGAAGCCACGCCGCAAAACGACGGCTCGGTGATAATCGATGGCAGCGCCAGCGTGCGCGAACTGAATAAAGCCTTTAACTGGCACTTGCCGGAAGATGAAGCCCGCACCATTAACGGCATGCTGCTGGAAGAGCTGGAAGAGATCCCGGCCGTTGGCACGCGCGTACGCATTGAGCAGTACGACATCGATATTCTCGATGTGCAGGACAACATGATTAAGCAGGTAAAAGTGATCCCGGTGAAAACGCTGCGCGAAAGCGTGGCCGAATAAAATGAAAAACCCTCTCCGGGCGGAGAGGGTTTCAGACGGGATTAACCCTTAGCTTTGGCGACGGTAACCATGGCCGCGCGAATAGTACGACCGTTTAAGGTATACCCTTTCTGCATCACGCCCAGCACGTTGCCAGCGGCGATCTCGTCGGATTCCACCATCGCAATCGCCTGATGGACGTTCGGATCCAGCGGAACATCGGTATCAGCAACCACTTCAACGCCGAATTTCTTCACTACATCCAGCATCGATTTCAGCGTCAGTTCGATACCTTCAACCATCGGCGCCATTTCGGCGTTGTTCCTGTCTGCGACTTCGAGCGCGCGATCCAGGCTATCCACTACCGGCAGCAGTTCGTTGATGAATTTTTCCAGCGCGAACTTATGCGCTTTTTCAACGTCCTGTTCGGTGCGGCGACGCAGGTTTTCCATTTCCGCTTTCATGCGCAGAACAGTTTCACGCTCGCGGTTTTGCGCTTCGGTTAACTGCGCTTCAAGGTTCGCAATTTTCTCATCGCGCGGATCCACCTGCTCAGCAGAATCGTCAGACTCAACAACTGCCTCAACTTCGTCGTGCTGTTCCATGATAATTTCTTCCGGGGCTTGCCCGTCAGGCGTTTTCTGTTCTTTACTACTCATGAATTTCTCCGCGTTTTTTTGCATTCATCTCGCTAACCTGGCTTATTATGGGGATCAGTTTCCGGGATTCAAGGGAACGTGACAGATTGTCATCATTCATTCGCCACAAGGACCACCAGAACATGACCCTCCATTTCAAGTGTATTGGTATTGTCGGGCATCCACGGCACCCTACCGCGCTGACCACACATGAAATGCTCTACCGCTGGCTTCACGAAAAAGGTTATGACGTCATTGTCGAACAACAGATTGCCCAGGAATTGCAGCTCACGAATGTGAAGACCGGCACACTGGCGGACATTGGTCAGCAGGCCGACCTGGCTGTGGTGGTCGGCGGCGACGGCAATATGCTGGGCGCGGCGCGTACGCTGGCGCGCTATGATATTCAGGTGATCGGCATCAACCGCGGTAATCTCGGTTTTCTTACCGATCTCGATCCAGACAACGCCCAACAGCAGTTGGCCGATGTACTGGAAGGGCATTATATCGCCGAAAAACGCTTCTTGCTGGAAGTACAGGTCTGCCAGCAGAGTTCCCTGCCAGAGTGCCAAAAACGGATCAGCACCGCTATCAACGAAGTGGTGCTACACCCAGGAAAAGTTGCCCATATGATTGAATTCGAAGTATATATCGATGAAATCTTCGCGTTCTCTCAGCGTTCCGATGGGCTGATCATCTCCACACCCACTGGATCGACCGCTTATTCACTCTCTGCCGGCGGGCCAATTCTGACGCCGTCGCTGGATGCAATTACGCTGGTGCCCATGTTCCCGCATACCTTGTCGGCCCGCCCGCTGGTAATTAACAGCAGCAGTACCATTCGCTTGCGCTTTTCCAACCGTCGCAGCGACCTGGAGATCAGTTGTGACAGCCAAATTGCGCTGCCGATCCAGGATGGCGAAGATGTGCTGATCCGCCGCAGCGACTATTACCTGAATCTGGTTCACCCTAAAGATTACAGTTATTTCAATACATTAAGCTCAAAACTTGGCTGGTCGAAAAAATTGTTCTGAAATTCACCGTCAGGGCTTTACTGTATATAAAACCAGTTTATACTGTATGAAAACACAGTTATGGTTTTTCATACAGGAAAGCAACCATGTTGGCACAACTGACCATCAGTAATTTTGCTATCGTTCGTGAGCTTGAGATCGATTTTCACAGCGGGATGACGGCTATTACCGGCGAAACCGGGGCGGGTAAATCCATTGCCATTGACGCGCTTGGGCTGTGCCTCGGCGGTCGTGCTGAAGCCGACATGGTGCGCGCAGGTGCTCCGCGCGCCGACCTGTGTGCCCGCTTTGCACTGAAAGACACACCCGCAGCGCAGCGCTGGCTGGAAGAGAATCAACTGGAAGATGGACGTGAGTGTTTACTTCGCCGCGTCATCAGCAGCGACGGGCGCTCCCGTGGTTTTATCAACGGAACGGCGGTACCGCTTTCTCAACTCCGCGAACTTGGCCAACTACTCATACAGATCCATGGTCAGCACGCGCACCAGCTGTTAACCAAATCAGAACACCAGAAGAGCCTGCTCGATGGCTATGCCGGTGAGTATGCGCTCACTCAGCAAATGGCTGAACATTACCGCACCTGGCACCAGAGCTGCCGCGAACTGGCTCAGCATCAGCAGCAAAGCCAGGAACGCGCCGCCCGTGCCGAACTACTGCACTACCAACTGAAAGAACTGAATGAATTCCACCCGCAACCGGGTGAATTTGAGCAGATCGACGAAGAATACAAACGTCTCGCCAACAGCGGCCAGCTGCTTTCCACCAGCCAGCACGCGCTGAACGTGCTGGCCGATGGCGAAGAGGTCAACCTGCAAAGCCAACTCTATACCGCCCGCCAGCTTTTAACGGAGCTGGCAGGTATGGATTCGCGCCTTTCCGGCGTGCTGGATATGCTGGAAGAAGCGGCTATTCAAATCAGTGAAGCCAGCGATGAGCTGCGCCATTACTGCGACCGCTTAGATCTCGATCCCAATCGTCTGTACGAACTGGAACAGCGCATCTCCCGGCAGATCTCGCTGGCGCGTAAGCACCATATCGCCCCGGAAGAACTGCCGCAGTTCCACCAGTCTCTACTCGATGAACAGCAGTTACTGGACGATCAGGCCGACTCCCAGGAGACGCTGGCGCTGGCGGTAACGCAGCACCACCAACTGGCGCTGTCCAGCGCGCAGGCACTGCATACCCAACGTGTGAAATATGCTCAGGAACTGAGCGAACTGATCACCGAGAGCATGCACGCACTTTCCATGCCGCATGGCGTGTTTGTCATTGATGTCGATTTTGACGATCGTTCGCTGACGGCAGAAGGCGCAGATCGTATTGAATTTCGCGTCACCACTAACCCCGGGCAGCCGCTGCAACCGATCGCTAAAGTTGCCTCCGGCGGCGAGCTGTCACGCATTGCACTGGCGATTCAGGTGATCACCGCACGGAAGATGGAAACCCCGGCGCTGATCTTCGATGAAGTGGATGTCGGTATCAGCGGGCCAACGGCGGCCGTGGTCGGCAAGCTGCTGCGTCAACTGGGCGAATCGACTCAGGTAATGTGCGTTACGCACCTGCCGCAGGTTGCCGGTTGTGGTCATCATCACTTTTTTGTCAGCAAAGAGACCGACGGCGCGATGACCGAAACACATATGCAACCGCTGGATAAACGCGCCCGTCTGCAGGAGCTGGCCCGCCTGCTCGGCGGCAGCGAGGTGACGCGCAATGCGCTGGCAAACGCCAAAGAGCTGCTGGCTGCGTAAACTTTTCGGTAATATGACGGTCTGAGTTCTCGACAAAATCGACAACAGACCAGCCCGCAGAGGTTTTAAACTGGCTAAAGGTCTATTATCATCGGCATATTACATATGAGCCACGTATTGTTCGGGCCCGAAAAGGAATCAAATCACTATGCGCTGTAAAATGCTGACTGCTGCCGCAGCGGTTCTCCTGATGTTGACCGCTGGTTGCTCTACCTTAGAACGCGTGGTTTACCGCCCTGATATCAATCAGGGGAACTACCTGACACCAAACGATGTTTCCAAAATCCGCGTAGGTATGACGCAACAGCAGGTTGCTTATGCACTGGGTACGCCAATGATGAAAGACCCATTTGGCACCAACACCTGGTTCTATGTGTTCCGCCAGCAACCGGGCCACGAAGATGTCACACAGCAGACGCTGACGCTGACCTTCAACAGCAATGGTGTGTTAACCAATATGGATAACAAACCTGCTCTGACCAAAAGCTAAGATCGCAGAAACGCAAAAAGGTGCTCAGTGAGCACCTTTTTTGTTTCCGCTAATAGCGCATTACGGCTTGTTCGCCGCTTTTTCTGCCCGCTGGCGACGCAGCTCTTTCGGATCGGCAATCAGTGGACGGTAAATCTCCACGCGGTCTCCCTCATGTACCACATCATGCAGTTTTGCCGGACGGCTGTAGATGCCCACTTTATTGACCTTCAGATCGATATCGCTGCGCAACTCCAGCAGGCCCGACTGGCGAATCGCCTGCTCAACGGTCGCGCCCTCTTCCAGCGTCACCCGTTGCAGATACTGCTTTTCCGGCAGTGCATAAGCCACTTCGACGGCAATTTTACCCGACACGGTAAACCTCTTTCGCGCGAAGAGTAAACGCCTGCACCATATTGGCCGCCAGCTCTTTAAAGATGCGACCAAAGGCCAGCTCAATCAGCTTATTGGTAAATTCAAAATCAAGCTGAAACTCAATGCGACAGGCATCGGCACTGAGCGGCGTAAATTTCCAGCCGCCCATCAATGACTTAAAAGGTCCATCGACCAGATGCATCAAAATGCTTTGGTTAGCAGCCAGCGTATTGCGCGTGGTAAACGTTTTGCTGATCCCGGCTTTGGAAACATCGACCGCCGCCGTCATCTGCGTCGGCCCGGCTTCCAGCACCCGGCTACCGGTGCAGCCAGGCAAAAACTGAGGATAAGATTTCACATCGTTCACTAACTGATACATCTGTTCCGCGCTGTAAGGCACCAGCGCAGTACGGCTAATCTGAGGCATAAGGTTTTCCGCGTTCACACAATCGTCAAATAATACCATTTCCGTCGGATGAAAGGAAAACGCTAAGCCGGAACTCATGCTAAGATAACGCGTTAAACCTCACAGGACGCAATGAGGTCAGTTTCAGATATCAGATTACCGGATGGCTTCACGACATTATGACGAAGAAAAAAGCACATAAACCAGGTTCAGCCACCATTGCGCTGAATAAGCGCGCCCGCCATGAATACTTTATCGAAGAAGAATTTGAGGCCGGGCTGTCACTGCAAGGCTGGGAAGTAAAATCCTTACGCGCAGGTAAAGCTAACATTGGCGACAGCTACGTTATTCTGAAAGACGGCGAGGCGTTTCTGTTTGGCGCAAACTTTACGCCATTAACCGTTGCCTCCAGCCACTATGTGTGCGACCCCACACGTACCCGTAAGTTACTGCTGAATCAGCGCGAACTGGATTCCCTCTACGGCCGCATCAATCGTGAAGGCTACACCGTCGTCGCGCTGTCGCTGTACTGGAAAAACGCCTGGTGCAAAGTGAAAATTGGCGTAGCGAAGGGTAAAAAACAGCATGATAAACGCTCCGATCTGAAAGAGCGCGAATGGCAGCTGGATAAAGCCCGCATCATGAAAAACGCCGGGCGCTAACCCGCACAGCCCTCTCACACCGGGAGAGGGCAACACGGCTTTCCGGCTTCTCTTGTTTATCCCACTAAATTTTTTCCTCGAATAACGCTTCGATAGAACAAATGCCGCTCAGAATATCCTCAACTCGCATTATCAGGCCGTTTGCCGCGATATGGACTGGTATGCTGCGTCATAAATCTGTTATACTCAGCGAACACTTTTGGGGCTGATTCTGGATTCGACGGGATTTGCGAAACCCAAGGTGCATGCCGAGGGGCGGTTGGCCTCGTAAAAAGCCGCAAAAAATAGTCGCAAACGACGAAAACTACGCTTTAGCAGCTTAATAACCTGCTGAGAGCCCTCTCTCCCTAGCCTCCGCTCTTAGGACGGGGATCAAGAGAGGTCAAACCCAAAAGAGATCGCGTGGATGCCCTGCCTGGGGTTGAAGCGTTAAATCTAATCAGGCTAGTTTGTTAGTGGCGTGTCCGTCCGCAGCTGGCAAGCGAATGTAAAGACTGGACTAAGCATGTAGTACCGAGGATGTAGGAATTTCGGACGCGGGTTCAACTCCCGCCAGCTCCACCAATTAAAACAAGGGGTTACGTGAAAGCGTAGCCCCTTTTTCTTTGGTAGTGGCGGCAAAATGGCGACAGCGGGTTACGTTCGTGTGTCATCAAGACAAGTTTGAAAACAACCTAAAAGCTACTTTTTTGGGAAATGTCGATTAGCCTGATCAGGGTTTACACTTCGGATATATGCTGCGATACCTTTTCGCTCGTGCTTGTTCTTAGACTGTGCATAAGCCTGTAAGAACTCAACTAACCTTTTTGATGTAACTCTAAGATTATTATGAGAAAGGTTAAGGTTAAAAACAGTGACAACCTTAGCTGGCGGAGACGTTTTAACTTCATTGACTTCATAACGGGATTTTTGCAAAGCCTCACATAAGGTCTTAAAGTTATCGTTAAGGATAACTAAGTCTTTGCTGGAAAGGATAATATCGTCCATATATACAGAAACTTTCACCAATCCGCTCTTATACATACCCTGAATCGCCACGGGTTTAACAGACACCTCAGAGTCATTTAAGATGGCTTAAAGAGAGGTGCCCATGAGCGGTAAGCGTTATCCCGAAGAGTTTAAAACTGAAGCAGTCAAACAGGTTGTTGATCGCGGTTATTCTGTTGCCAGCGTTGCAACACGTCTCGATATCACCACCCACAGCCTTTATGCCTGGATAAAGAAGTACGGTCCGGATTCTTCCACTAATAAAGAACAGTCAGATGCTCAGGCCGAGATCCGCCGTCTCCAGAAAGAGCTGAAACGGGTTACCGACGAACGGGACATATTAAAAAAAGCCGCGGCGTACTTCGCAAAGCTGTCCGACTGAGGTACGCCTTTATCCGTGACAACTCCTGTTGCTGGCCTGTTCGCCTGCTCTGTCGGGTGCTGGATGTTCATCCCAGTGGTTTTTACGCCTGGCTTCAGCAGCCGCATTCACAACGCCATCAGGCAGACCTGAGACTGACAGGACAGATTAAACAGTTCTGGCTGGAGTCGGGATGCGTCTATGGTTATCGCAAAATCCATCTGGATCTGCGTGACAGCGGGCAACAGTGCGGAGTAAACAGAGTCTGGAGACTGATGAAACGTGTCGGAATAAAGGCTCAGGTCGGATACCGAAGCCCGCGGGCACGTAAAGGCGAGGCCAGTATCGTGTCACCCAACAGGCTCCAGCGACAGTTCAATCCGGATGCTCCTGATGAGCGTTGGGTAACGGACATAACCTACATCAGGACCCACGAAGGCTGGCTGTATCTTGCCGTTGTTGTTGATCTGTTCTCACGCAAAATTATCGGCTGGTCCATGCAATCCCGGATGACAAAGGACATTGTCCTGAACGCACTGCTGATGGCTGTATGGCGGCGTAATCCCGAAAAACAGGTGCTGGTTCATTCGGATCAGGGCAGTCAGTACACAAGCCATGAGTGGCAGTCGTTCCTGAAATCACACGGCCTGGAGGGTAGCATGAGCCGTCGCGGTAACTGCCATGATAATGCGGTTGCAGAAAGTTTTTTCCAGTTGTTGAAACGTGAACGGATAAAGAAAAAGATCTACGGAACGCGGGAAGAAGCCCGCAGTGATATTTTTGATTACATCGAAATGTTTTATAACAGTAAGCGTCGGCATGGTTCTAGCGAACAGATGTCACCGACAGAATATGAAAACCAGTATTATCAACGGCTCGGAAGTGTCTAGATTATCCGTGGCGATTCACCCTTTATAACTTGCCCAGCATAAGAGTTGTGTAAACATAAGGTAGCTAAAATCGGTGATTGAGGAAATCCGTAGGGGAGTGAGAACTTTTTATCTTCGCTTTTAGGAATTCTAACTGTTGATATTTTTGCTATTTTCCTGGCATCCTCATAGGGGAAAATGGTCTTTAACTCCCTTGTGACGCGGCTTTGTGAAGTTGACTCAAAAAAGTTTCGTATATCAACCAAAGCAAAATATTCACTCTTGAAATGAATTCTGGCAGCAGCTAAATGCCCACCATCTCTCATATGGTAATAATAAAGAGGAGCCCGCCATTTACCAATTATAAAGCGATGTAATCTTTTACCATATCTATACATTTCATCAGAAGGAACATAGACCCATCTATCTTTTTTGATTTCAAATTTGTGTTTCCACATATCCATCAATATCGATACGCCTATGCAAAGAGTAGTGTAGGACTACGTGAAGGTGAGGCAGCAGAACCTCAACAAACACGATAAGTGCAGTGAGGAACTCAAGAATTGCCGTAGCAACTTTCAGCACCTTCACTAAGTCAAGTTTGTATTTAAACATACTTGTGCTCTCTATACAGTCCTGACGTTTCTTAGCGCAAGCGCATAGTCCAGACTAAAAACGGAGAACCACGGATAACGAATAACCGTTATTCACGGTTCGCGGCGACCCGGAGATTCGCGATTCGGCGATTCGGCGATTCGTTGAGCGCCACATGTCGTAACACGACGATCGTACAGAGAGGCCGGGATTCACCGGCTAACGTCAGGAAGTTAAGAATACACTTTGCATGCAACATTAATAAACATTTTTATACATGTTTTACATTAAAAAAATTCCCATTAATTGGCGGGCTTTTCCCTAATGAGCCGAGGCCGACATACGCACAACCAATTCGTTATCAAATGGCATGTCTGCAATAGGTAACCATTCCTTTGTTCCAACACGTTCGTTTTCATTCTCGTTTCGGACTTTATCCTGTCTATTAATAAAACCGGTTCCCTCTGCCGTTCTGACGGCAGATAAATAAAGCCCCTCAGGTATTGAAGCCAGGCCGTCACTGATGCCCTTCGCTACCAGTTTTGCATCCATAAAATCCATCTCACGAAACATGCGGTGAAGGAAGGTTATCAAACAACCTGCCCTTACCAGCCAGGAGACTTTTTCTTTCGGATGATTCTTGGAATTCACAGGCAAAAATAGCGCCGCTGAGCGTGTATGTTTTTCAGTTCTGCCCGATGCGGAAACTTTCCCGCAGGCCTTACAGCATCTGGCTTTCCTCTTTTTAGCCCCGCGCTCTGCCACTGTTCATGATGCCCCTTTCTGGTAACGTAAAATAATGAAAATCCTTTTAAAACATAAAGATGAATTTTCAGCGAGATCCTTTACAGATCCTGAAAACTGAAAAAAGCTGAAATCCTTTTCAATCTTTTCAGTGTTGGTTTTCCCGCAAACCGCCAGCAATGGCACAGTCTGGCGGTCTAGTTTGTAGAAAAATAAAACTGAAAAATTTCCCCGATCCAAAACCCGCAGGCGGGTGCGGTGTAGTGCCGTTTTTGTCTGTGACGACTTTATTTTGTCGGCGCGTGGCTGCGCCAGCGAACCGGGACGGGTGCGATCGTGTTGATGGGGGGCGTGGAGATGGTGCGGGGCGTGACGCGCTCAGAACGCACCGTAGCGTGTCTGGTGAGGGGTACAAAAAAGCCCGCACGGGGCGGGCTGTCGGGAGGGGATCAGGCGATGATGCCCTGATACTTGCTGCGGGTCTGTCCCGCTTTGCCAGCCGTCTGCGTAAAGGCGCTGGCGTTGGTCGGCGTGCCGGTGTCGGGGTGGGTGTGGCTCGCGCACTGCTGCGCCAGCTGTTCTTCCCTGGCGGCACGTCTGCCGGTTGCGGAGGCGCGTGTATGAAACAGACCACCATCCCCATCGATGCTCTCAAATATCTGGAGCACCTGCGCACAACACAGCTGCAAGTCACCACCGCCCTGCCCTGTTCAGGCCTCTGGCTTATCTACCAGCGCAGTGTGATGACGGATCGGCTTGACGCAGCCCGAACGCTGAAACTTGCGCGGTCAAATCGGGGGGAGCAGTCATAAATCAGCGAGAGGCCAGCGCAGGAGGAGTCGTATTAGATTCAGATTTCACTAACAATCACGCCAAACAAAACCCCGCAAGACCTTCGCCCGACGGGGTTTTTATTCTAAAGCAACGAACCTCACGCCACTTCCGCGCCATTCACCCCCATAAACTGGCGGATGCGTTGCAGCGCTGGTGTCGCTTCGCCGTGGCGAATATTTTCCGGCGTGGTATCGGCCTGAATAGTGCCTTTATCCATCAGCACCACGCGGTCAGAAATCGCCAGCGCAAAATCCATTTCGTGGGTCACAATCACCATGGTCATCCCTTCCCGCGCGAGATCGCTTATCACTTTCAGCACTTCGCCGACGCGTTCCGGATCCAGTGCCGAGGTCGGTTCGTCGAACAGCATAATATCGGGCGATAGCGCCAGCGCGCGGGCAATCGCCACCCGCTGCTGCTGCCCGCCGGAAAGTTGGTGCGGATATTTGTTCATATGGGCCAGCAGGCCGACTTTATCCAGCAGCCACAGCGCCTGCGCACGCCGTGCGGACTCCTGCTCCGGCTGCTGGTGATAACGCTGCGCCAGCATCACGTTCTGCAAAATGGTGTAATGCGGGAACAGATTAAAACCCTGAAAAACCATGCCGATGCGGCGAATACCCTGCTTGCGTAAACGGGAGTGGCGGTTGTCGCCGGCCTGAATAAAACTTTCGCCAAACAGCACAATCTCACCGCTGTCCAGCGTCTCCAGACCATTAATACTGCGGATAAGCGTGGTTTTCCCGGAGCCGGAAGGCCCGATCACGCTGACCACTTCGCCAGGCGCGACCCGTAAATCAATATCCTTAAACACCGGGTTTTGCCCCCAGGTTTTCTGGATCTGTTTCATCAATAACGCGTCAGGCGTACCGTGCTGCTCGACAGCCTGACGTTTGGCCAACGGCACGGCCTGCTGGCGCAGCGCGTCAAGCTGGTGGTCATCCAGCGTTTGCGGGTTTTTCACTTGAACGTTCGCCCAGCGCTCCAGCGCCTGGAACAGCAAACTGAAGACGGAAACGATCAGCACGTAATAGACCGCCACCGCCGCTAGCGTCTCCATCACCAGAAAGTTTTCCGCGTAGAGTCGCTGCCCGGTCATCAGCAACTCCGGCAGAGAAATCACCGACACCAGCGAAGTCTGTTTAACAATAGTAATAAACTCATTCACCAGCGCCGGTAACGCAATGCGCAGCGCCTGCGGGATCACCACCTTCCGCTGAATGCCGAGGTAGCTGAAACCCAGCGCATAGCCGGCCTCATGCTGGCCCTTCGCCACCGAGATCAGGCCGCCGCGGTGGATCTCCGCCATATAAGCCACTTCAACCAGAATGGTGGCAAGAAGCCCGGCAAAAAAAGCATTGCCGAGCACCGCGCCGCTGGCCGGGAACATCTGCGGCAGGTTATAAACAAACACCACCAGCACCAGCAACGGCACGCTGCGAAACAACCAGATGTAGACCTGGCAAACGCTTTTCAGCCAGAGAGGGCCGGATAACCTGGCGCTGGCGACCACAAACCCCAGCACCAGTCCCGCGCACCAGGCAAGCACGCTGAGTTCCACCACGGTGACGCTGGCTTGCCAGAATGTCGCCATCGAAAACAGTGAAAAGAAATAGTCCCAGTTAAATGTCATGCGTGCCGCTCCCTTATCTGGTGAGGCCAGGCGCTATCAGCGCGCCTGGGTCTCGGTGATGCCATAACGGGCGTATTTTTGCAGCAGCGCGGCGTATTTACCGTTTTCACGCAGGGCGTTCAGCGCGGCGGTAATTTCGGTTTTCAGCGCGGTGTTGCCTTTCTTCACATAAATCCCCAGCGTCTGCGGATAAATGGTCTGCGGCGAGGTGATTTTGACGCGGCCATTGCTGCGCTCAGCGAACATACTCACCGCGCCAGCAATATCCACCTGCGCCTGCACATTGCCGGAAAGCAGAGCCTGCAACGTCTCCGGCGCAGTGGGGAACTCTTTCACGGTGATGCGTTCTTTACCGTTTGCTTTACAGTAGTTTTCCGACAGATCACGCAGTTTGGTCACCCATGAAGTGCCCTGCTGCAAACCGACGGTTAAGCCGCACAGATCCTGTTCGGTTTTTGGTGCGACCTTGCTGTCGCTGCGCACCATAATGTAGGCCCCGGTATCGGCATAAGGAATGGCGTCGGCCTGCGCGATGCGCCCTTCGGTGATGTACAGCGCGGAAATCACCGTGTCGTGACGATTGGCGTTCAGCCCGAGGATCAACCCGGCGAATTTGGTGTCGGCCAGTTGCAGTTTCAGGCCCATTTGATCGCTAAGGAGCTGTGCCAGCTCAGCATCAAAACCAACAATTTTATTATCCTGCCAGGATTCAAACGGCGGATAGGCCACTTCCAGCCCGACTTTCAGTTCTCCGGGCGTCAGAATGCCGTCTGCGGCGCTGGCCGCCGACATGCCCGCCATCAGCGCCGCTGCGGCGCAAAGCCCACGTAACATTTTCATTTTTTTCATTCCCCTGCTCCTGTAGAAAGCCGCTGCCGATGATGCGCATCAGCAAGCTGGCAAAGTAGTTCAAACATCATGGTGGCACCGGTCAGGCTGGTCAGATTGCCCTGATCAAACGGTGGCGAGACTTCCACCACGTCGGCTCCCACCAGATTTAACCCTTGTAATAAACGGATCCCTTGCTGCCCCTGTAGCGAGGTCAGCCCGCCGATTTCCGGCGTTCCGGTTCCCGGCGCGTACACCGGATCCAGCACATCAATATCAAAACTCACATAGGTCGGCTGCTGGCCCACGATGGCTCTGGCCCGCGCCATGACTGCTGCCATGCCCTCTTCGGCCACCTGCTCCATGCGAATCACCGTGATGCCGTTGTCTTCGGCCCAGCGATGATCTTTTTCGCTGAACAACGCGCCGCGAATGCCAATCTGCACGGTGCGTTTCGGATCCAGCACGCCCTCTTCCACTGCGCGGCGAAACGGCGTGCCATGGGTAAAGCGCTCGCCGCCGAAATAGGTGTCGTTGGTATCGGAATGTGCATCAAAATGGATCATTCCCAGCGGCTGCTCACGCCCTAACGCCCGTAAAATGGGTAGCGTCGTCAGGTGATCGCCACCGGCGGTCAACGGCATCACCTTTTGCTCATGCAACGCGCGGTACCAGGCCTCGATCAGCGCCAGCGTGTCCTGCACATCTACCGGGTTGACCGGCACATCCCCCAAATCACCGACGCGGGCCTGGTCATACGGCGACTGAAAAGTCACCGGATGCACCCGCCGTACCAGGCTGGAGGCATTGCGTAATTCACGCGGGCCGTGCCGGGTTCCCGCCCGGTTGGTGGTGCCACCATCCCACGGCACGCCAACCACGCCGATATCGAGCGATGCAATTTGCGCGCCAAACGGCAGGCGAAAAAAGGTCGGCAGCCCGCTGTAGCGCGGAATTTCGCCGCTTTGCGGCTGCGGGTAATCCACTGGCGTTGAATGATTCACAGACGTTTTTCCCCCTGATAATGAACACCGGGCAACACACACAACATTTCGTACAGCAGGTTGGCGCCAAGCTGCGCCGTGATCCCGCTGATATCGTAAGGCGGAGAGACCTCCACCAAATCGCCGCCAATCAGGTTCAAGCCGCGGCAGCCACGTACAATCTCCAGCGCCTGAATCGCGCTCAGCCCGCCGACTTCCGGCGTGCCGGTGCCCGGCGCCCAGGCGGGATCGATGCTGTCAATGTCATAGGAAAGGTAGACCGGCCCGTCGCCGAGCATTTCGCGGATCTCTGCCATCAGCGGCGTCAGGCTTTTATGCCAGCACGATTCCACCGTAATCAGTCGAAATCCCTGATCCACGCCCCACTGAAAATCGCCACTGGCATAGCCCTGCGCACGCTGGCCAATCTGCACCACGCGTTTGCAGTCCAGCAGCCCCTCTTCCACCGCCCGGCGGAAGGTGGTGCCGTGGGCAATCTTCTCGCCAAACATCTCGTCGTTGGTGTCGGTGTGGGCATCCACATGAATCAGCCCGACCGGGCCATGTTTTTTGGCGAGCGCGCGCAGGATCGGCAACGTCAGGGTGTGATCGCCGCCGAGCGTCAGCGGGATCACCGGCCACGCATTGAGTTCGCTATAAAACGCTTCGATAAGATCGACAGACTTCAGCAGGCTGTAGGTATTGATCGGCACATCGCCAATGTCCCCCACCTGCAATGACTCAAACGGCGCTGCGCCGGTCGCCATGTTGTACGGGCGAATCATCACCGATTCGCTGCGGATATGGCGCGGGCCATAGCGGGTACCGGCCCGCTGCGACGTACCGACATCCAGTGGAATGCCGACAAACGCCACATCCAGCCCGGCCGGGCTATCGCAATACGGCAGACGCATCATGGTGCTGCGTCCGGCGAAACGGGGCATGTCGTTACCGCTCTGCGGCTGGTGAAAAAGAGTTTCCATGCTGACTCGCTCCTCGCAATACAGGGTGTGTTGCGAAGATAGTGCCCGGGGGGAAACGGCGGAAAAATAGCAAAATACAAAAAATTAGTTTAGAAAAGTGAAAACTAATTACGCGCGAAAAAGAGGGCAATCGACTGTCATGGCTGCAAAATTTCCCAATCTGCGGTTAATGCATATTTTCGTCACCGTGGCGAAACATCAGGGCTTTGCCAGCGCGCAACAGGATCTCAACCTGACGGTATCGGCCATCAGTAATTACATGAGCGAACTGGAAGAGAAGCTGGGTTTTGTGCTGTGCCGCCGGGGGCGGGGAGGTTTTGCACTCACGCCGAAAGGCGAAGCGTATTTGCAGCAAAGCATGACGCTACTGAATACGCTGGAAAACTTTGAGCGCTACACCGCCTCGCTGCGCGGCGAACAGGGCGGGACGCTCAACCTTGGCGTCATTGACTCGACCATTACCGACCCGATGCTGCCGATCACCGATGCAATTGGGCAGTTCAGCGATCTCTTTCCGCTTGTGCATCTGAATCTGCAAATCAAAAACCCGAACGCCCTGCTACACGGCATTTTAAATAATGAACTGGATATCGCCGTCGGCACCTTTTCATTACAGGGAAACAGTGTGGTTTCGCATCCGCTGTACCGCGAGCAGCACTGGTTATATTGCAGCGATCAGCACGAATTATTCGGCGTGCGCCATCCGACCGTCGCGCATATTTCGCAGATGCGCATGGTGACCCGCAGCTACTGGAGCGCGGCGGATCTGGGTAAAAAAGGCTTTAAGCAGAGCGTGGCCAGCGTGGAGAGTATGGAAGCGCAGTTGATGCTGATCCTGTCCGGAAAATACATCGGTTATTTACCAGAACACTATGCGCTGCCGTGGGTGCAGCAGCAGCGCCTGCGCGCCCTGCTGCCGACCGATTACGGCTACCAGGCGCCGTTTTCCCTGATCTTCCGCCGCGGGCGCAGCAAAGAGATCCTGATCCGCACGCTGCGCGATTTACTGCGCAGCGCGTCGAAATCGTGGAAAACGCGGCGTTAGCAATGCCAAAACAAAAGGCGCGTCCTGCGCCTTTTGTTCGTTTATTACCGCATTCCCGGCCCCTGATACATACCACCACCGCCGCCGTGACCGCCACCGCCAGGGCCACCACCGCCGGGCCCCCACGGTCCCCAGGGGCCAATACAACCGGTCAGCGCGCAGGCGCTGGCTAACATCAGCACGGCAAAAACTACTTTTTTCATATCCACTCCTCAGGGACATCACAGGTAAAACAAAACATTACTCGGACTGGCTGGCATGCCAGCCGCCGCCAAGCGCGGCAATCAATTCGACGCTCGCCACCCACTGCGTGCTCTGTAGCGACAGCAGGCTCTGCTGCTCGCTCAGGCTGCTGTTTTCGGTAGTGGCCACGTCGAGGTAATCAATCATCCCGGCTTCATACTGGTTGCGGGTTACGCGCGCGGATTCCTGCGCGGCATCGGAAGCGCGCTGCTGCGCGGCAATTTCCCCTTGCAGGGTATTCAGCTCCACCAGCCCGTCTTCCACTTCCTGCAACGCCGACAGCACCGTTTGCCGGTAGGTCGCGACTTTGCTGTCATACGCCGCGCGCGCCTGATCGACTTCGGCAGACGTCGCGCCGAAATCAAGCAGCGTCCCGCTCAGCGATGGCCCCAACGACCAGACGCGGTTCGGCAGCGAGAACAGGCTCTGAATGGCAGAGGCGCTGACGCCGCCGCTGGCGCTTAAACTCAGATCCGGATAGTAACCGGCCACCGCCACGCCAATCGCCGCATTGGCCGCAGCGACGTTACGTTCTGCTTCGGCAATGTCCGGCCGGCGCTGCAACAGCCCGGCGGGCAAGGTTTGCGGAATGGCGGGCATCGTGGCGCTGAGTTTTGCCACCGGCAGGCTGAAATCGGCAGGTGCTTTACCCAGCAGAATGGCGATGGCATGCTCCAGTTGCGCGCGTTGCCACTGGTAGTCCTGCGCAGTCGAGCGGGCGCTTTCCAGTTGCATTTGCGCCTGCGCCAGCGTGCCGCGCGATTCGCTTCCAGCCTGATATTTATTGTTGATGACCGTCAGATAGCGCTCATAAGCGGCAACGCTGCGCTGGTAGAGGGCGATTTTTTCGTCCATCACCCGCAGTTCGAAATAGTCCTGCGCCAGTTCGGATTGCGCGCTCAGCGTCATGTTTGCCAGCTCAGCCGCGCTGGCTTCGGCGCTGGCGCGGTTCTCTTCCAGCGTGCGCCGCTGTTTTCCCCACACATCCAGTTCCCAGCTGGCGCTGAGTTCCGCCTGGTGCGCATTGCCGGTGCTGCGCTGCCCGTCGCTATGGCTGCTGCTGCGGGTGGTACTGGCGTCATAACTGACGGAAGGAAATAGCCCGGCGCGCGACTGCGCCGCCAGCGCCAGCGCCTGGCGATACAGCGCGGCGTAACTGGCGACATTCTGGTTGGAGAGGCTCACCTGGCGCAGCAGCGCATCGAGTTGCGGATCGCGGTAAACCGCCCACCACTCGCCTTTGCTTGCGCTATCCTGCGGCGTTGCCTGCTGCCAGCCGCGCGCCTCTTTGTAGTGAACCGGCAGCGCCATCGACGGGCGCTGATAGTCCGGGCCGACGGTACAGCCGCCAAGCAGCAATAAGATGACCGGAGTCAGACGTAACGACATTTTCATCAATCAGGATCCTGCATGGCGCAGACGACGCCACTGACGGCGGGTCGCGCGGCTAAGCGTATCGAGCCAGAGGTAAACCACCGGCGTCGTAAACAGCGTCAGTAGCTGGCTGAGCGCCAGACCACCGGCAATCGCCAGCCCCAGTGGGCTGCGTAAATCGGCATCACCGCCGCTGCCCAGTGCCAGCGGCAAGGCACCAAAAAAGGCGGCAAGAGTGGTCATCATGATCGGGCGAAAGCGCATCAGGCAGGCCTGCACGATCGCCTGCTGCGGCGTCATCCCCAGCCGCCTTTCGGCGTCCAGCGCGAAGTCGATCATCATGATGGCGTTCTTCTTGACGATGCCAATCAGCAGGATGATGCCGATCAGGGCGATCACCGTCAGTTGGGTATTGCTGAGCAGTAACAGCAGCAGCGCGCCAACGCCTGCCGACGGCAGCGTGGAGAGGATCGTCAGCGGATGGATGTAGCTCTCGTACAGCATGCCCAACACGATATAGATCGCCGCCAGCGCAGCGACGATCAGCCACGGCATAGTGGCCGCCAGTTCCTCATAGGCTTTCGCCGTGCCCTGGAACCCGGCCTGAATCGATGCGGGTAAACCGATTTTCGCCATCGCGGTTTTAATCAGGCTCTGCGCCTGCTCCAGCGAGACGCCATCGTTAAGGTTAAAGGCTACCGTACTGGTCGCCGACTGCCCCTGGTGCGCCACCGACAGCGGCGCATTCCCGCTGACAATCGAGACAAATGCCGCCAGCGGCACGCGGTCGCCATCGTCATTAATCACAAACAGCTCCTGCAATATCGCCGGATCGCGGGTGTAGTTATCGGCGAGCGTCATCACCACGTGGTACTGATTCAGCGTGTGATACAGAGTGGCGATCTGCCGCTGGCTGAACGCGTTATTCAGTAGGGTATCGAGCATGCTGACGTTGACGCCGAGGCGGCTGGCGCGATCGCGGTCGATCTGCAACACCACTTCCTGGCCGCCGGTTTGCGAGTCGGAATCCACGCTGTTCAGTTGCGGGATCGCCGCCAGTGCCGCCTGTACTTTTGGCGTCCACTCGCGCAGTAAATCGAGATCGTCAGCCTGCAGGCTGTACTGGTAGCTGGCGTTGGCACTGCGCCCGCCAATGTGCAGATCCTGCGCCGCCATCAGGAACATTTGCGCACCGGGCACGTGGCTGGTTCGCCTGCTCAGCCGGTTGGCGATTTCAGTCGCGGTGGCGTCGCGCTGGCTAAAATCCTTCAGCCGGACAAAGAAGTTGGCGCTGTTGCGCGAACCGAACATGCCGCTGCCCATCGATGACATTACGCTGTCCACCGCCGGATCGGCCTCGATCAGTTTGGTGAACATCTGCACTTTCGGCTCCATCGCCTGGAAGGAGATATTCTGATCGGCACGCACTGCGCCCATCAGCAGCCCGGTGTCCTGATCGGGGAAGAAACCTTTCTGCACCACGCTGTAGAGAAACACGTTGAGTATGACGGTGAGCAGCAGGCTTAACATCACCGCTTTCTGGTGCTCCATCACCCACGTCAGCCGCCGCGAGTAGGCCGCCAGCAGGCGGTTGAGCTGATTTTCAATCCACTGGTACAGCGGATGACGACGTTCATTGACGGCGGGTTTGGCTTTCAGCAACCGCGAGCACAACATTGGCGTCAGGCTGAGGGAGACGAACATCGAAATCAGCAGCGCCACGCTGAGCGTCACGGCGAATTCGCGGAACAGCCGGCCAATAATGCCGCCCATCAGCAGGATAGGAATAAACACCGCCACCAGCGAAACAGTCATCGACAGTACGGTGAAACTGACCTCGCGCGCGCCGCGCAGGGCCGCACGTAACGGGCTAAGCCCCTCTTCGATATGGCGGGCAATGTTCTCCAGCACCACAATGGCGTCATCAACCACAAAGCCGGTGGAGATAATCAGCGCCATCAATGAGAGGTTATCAAGGCTGTAGCCGAGCAGATACATCACCGCGCAGGTACCAATCAGCGACACCGGCAGCGCCAGCGCCGGGATCAGCACCGCCTGCGCATTGCGCAGAAAAACAAACACCACCGCGATCACCAGCAGCACGGCGATCAGCAATGTCTCTTCGGTGTCATACAGCGATTCGCGCACCGTACCTGAACGATCGACCACCACTTTGAGCTGCGTATCTGCGGGCAGATCTTTCTCAAGCTGCGGAAGCTGCGCTTTCACCGCATCGATAGTCTCCAGCATATTCGCGCCCGCCTGGCGCTTGATGCCCAGCATCACCGACGGGCTGCCATTGAGGAAACCGGCCTGGTATTTATCTTCGATCGAGTCATAGACGTTGGCGACATCGCTCAGGCGCAGCGCTTTGCCATTCTGATAGGTAATGATCAACGAGCGGTACTGCGCGGCTTTGTCGAGCTGGCCGTTGCCATCCACCACCCAGGATTGCGTGTCGCCCTGCAACATGCCTTTCGGCAGATTGGAGGTACTGTTGGCGACAGCCTTGCGCACGGTGTCGAGCGAAATGCCGTACTGCGTCAGGCGCTGCGGTTGCAGATCGATGCGCACCGCGGGCAAGGCGCTGCCCATCAATGACACTTCCCCGACGCCTTTCACCTGCCCAATGGCCTGCTCAATTTTGCTTTCCGCCAGATCATAGAGTTCGCCCGGCGAGCGCGTCGCGGAGGTGAGCGCCAGCATCACGATCGGCGCATCAGACGGGTTGGCTTTGCGGTACGTCGGCAGCGACTCCATGCTGCTCGGCAGCAGGCTGCGCGCGGCATTAATTGCCGCCTGCACGTCACGGGCGGCGCCGTTGATATCGCGGTCGAGATCGAACTGCAAAACAATGCTCGCCGATCCCTGTGAACTGCTGGAGGTCATCTCGGTAATACCGGCGATCTGCCCAAGCGATCGCTCCAGCGGCGTGGCGACGGTGGCCGCCATGGTTTCCGGGCTGGCACCGGCGAGGCTGGCGCTGACCATAATGGTCGGGAAATCGACCTGCGGCAGCGGCGCGACCGGCAACAGCCGGTATCCAAGGCTACCCAGCAGCAGGATAGCCAGCGTGATCAGCAGCGTGGCGACCGGGCGGAAGATAAACAGACGCGTCAGGTTCATGATTTCGCCTGCTGCCGACGTTTTATCCAGCGGCTACCGCGCGTGGCAAGGTCATCAAACAACAAATAGATCACCGGCGTGGTAAACAGCGTCAACATCTGGCTGACCACCAGCCCGCCAACAATCACCAGCCCCAGCGGCTGGCGCAGTTCCGCGCCCGAACCGGAAGCCAGCATCAGCGGCAGCGCGCCAAGCAGCGCCGCCATGGTGGTCATCATGATCGGTCGAAAGCGCAATAAACACGCCTGATGAATCGCCTCGCGCGGGCTGAGCCGCTGCTTGTATTCGGCCTCCAGCGCAAAGTCGATCATCATAATGGCGTTCTTTTTCACGATGCCGATCAGCAGGATCACGCCGATCAGCGCAATCAGGCTGAAATCGGATCCGGCCAGCATCAGCGACAGCAAACCGCCCACTGCTGCCGATGGCAGCGTGGAGAGGATGGTCACCGGATGGATAAAACTTTCATACAGGATGCCGAGCACCACATACATGGTGAGCAGCGCCGCGAGGATCAGCCACAGCGTATTGCTGGTGGCGCTCTGGAAGGCGTCGGTTTCCCCCTGGTAGCGCAGGGTCATGCTGGAAGGCAACTGCAACTGCTCGCTCACCGCAGCAATTGCTTTTTGCCCGTCCCCCAGCGAATAGCCGTCATTCAGATTGAACGAAATCATCGCCGCCGGGAACTGGTTCAGGCGCATATGCATCAGCGAACCGGTGCGCTGATGGATGGTGGCAATGGAGGTCAGGCGAACCATACCGCTGGTGCTGGTTGAGGTCGTACTGGTCGAGCTACTGCTGGTTGAGCTACTGGACGACGAGGTGCTGGTCGAGCTGCTGTCTGATGACGAAGAGGCACTGCTGGTCGACGGTTGCAGCCAGACATCATCAAAAGAGGCCGGTGATTGCTGATACTGCGGCGCGACTTCCAGCACCACGCGATACTGGTTCGACTGGGTGAAAATGGTCGAAACCAGCCGCTGACCAAAAGCGTTATACAGCGCCGTATCCACATCGGAAGCGGTAATGCCAAAGCGGGAGGCTTTATCGCGATCCAGCGAAACATACGCCACGCGCCCCTGCGATTGCAGGTTGCTGACCACGCCGTTAAATTCCGGGCGTTTTTGCAACGCCGCCACCATCTTCGGCACCCAAGTGAGCAGATTTTCGCTGTCGGCATCGTCAAGGGTGAACTGATACTGGCTGGGTGTCACCTGGTCGTTGACCGTCAGATCCTGCGCCTGTTGCAGGTAGAGCTGAATACCCACCACCTGCTGCGCCGCCTGCTGCAACTGTTTGATCACCACCGGCGCTTTATCGCTGCGCTCAGCGAACGGTTTCAGGTTGATCTGCAACCGTCCGCTGTTGAGGCTGGTATTGTTGCCATCAATCCCAATCGTTGAAGAGAGGCTCTCCACCGACGGATTCTGCAAAATCACGTTCGCCAGCGCCTGCTGACGCTTCGCCATTTCATTGAACGATACGTCCTGCGAGGCAATGGTCACGCCCTGAATCAGCCCGGTATCCTGCACCGGGAAAAAGCTTTTCGGAATGGCGATATAGAGCACGGCGGTCAGCGCAAAGGTTGCCAGCGCCACCAGCAGCGTTAACTTGCGATGGTTAAGCACCACGGTCAGCAGACGGTCGTAGTAATGAATTAACCGATCAAACAGTTCCCCGCCCTTGCGGGAAAAACGCGACTGCTGCTCCGGCGGAATATGCCGCAGCAGATAAGCACAAAGCATCGGCGTCAGGGTCAGCGACACCAGCATCGAAACGAGGATCGAAACCGCCAGCGTAATGGCGAATTCGCGGAACAGCCGCCCGACCACATCGCCCATAAACAGCAGCGGGATCAGCACCGCAATCAGCGAAAAGGTCAGCGAGATGATGGTAAAGCCAATCTGCTGCGAGCCTTTCAGCGCCGCCTGCATCGGCGTTTTGCCCTCCTCCAGCCGCCGGGAAATGTTCTCCACCACCACAATCGCATCGTCAATGACGAAACCGGTGGCGATAGTCAGCGCCATCAGCGACAGGTTATTGAGACTGAAACCGGCGAGGTACATCACGCCAAACGTGCCCACCAGCGACAGCGGCACCGCGATGCTCGGAATGAGCGTTGCCGCCACGCTGCGCAGAAACAGGAAGGTCACCATCACCACCAGCGCGATCGACAGCATCAACTCAAACTGCACATCGCTGATGGAGTCGCGAATGGTCTGTGTGCGATCCGACAGAATGCTCATCTTCACGCCATCCGGCAGCGCCGCCTGAAGTTGCGGCAGACGCGCTTTGATGCTGTCCACCACCTGAATCACATTCGCGCCGGGCTGGCGCTGCACGCTGATGACAATCGCCGGGCTGTTATTGGCCCACGCCGACTGGAAGCTGTTTTCCGGCCCCTGCTCAATATGGGCAATGTCTTTCAGACGCAGCGCGGCGCCGTTCTGATACGTCAGAATCAGATTGCCGTACTCCTGCGCCGTACGCAGTTGGTCGTTGGCATCGATGGTGACCGAATGGTACTGGCCGTCAAAACCCCCTTTCGAGCCGTTGACGTTGCTGTCGCCGATCAGCGTATTGACGTCCTCCAGCGTCAGGCCGTGCGCCGCCAGCGCTTTCGGGTCCATCTGCACGCGAATCGCCGGTTGATGGCCGCCCGCCAGCGTCACCATACCGACGCCGGAAATCTGCGACAGTTTCAGCGCCACGCGGGTGTTGACCAGATCCTGCACGCTGGTCAGCGGTAAGGTGTCCGAGCTGGCCGCCAGCGTGATGACGGCGTTATCCGCCGGGTTCACCTTTTTGTAGGTCGGCGGGTTCGGCAGGTCGCCCGGCAGCAAATTGTTGGCGGCGTTGATGGCCGCCTGCACTTCCTGCTCGGCAACGTCCAGCGACAGATCGAGCGAGAACTTCAGGGTGATGATCGACGAACCGCCGGAACTGGAGGAGGTCATCTGGCTGAGCCCCGCCATCTGCCCAAGCTGGCGCTCCAGCGGCGAAGTGACGGACGAGGCCATCACATCCGGGCTGGCGCCAGGATAAAGCGTCGTCACCTGAATCGTCGGGTAATCAACCTGCGGCAGCGCCGAGGTGGAGAGAAAACGGTAGGCGAAAATACCGCTGATCAGCACGCCGACCATTAACAGAATGGTGGCAACCGGACGTTGAATAAACAGACGTGACGGGTTCATTTCGCGCTGGCCGCCGCCGTTTTCGCCGGGCTTTCATCCACGACCGACACTTTGCTGCCCGTGCTAAGACGATCGATCCCTTCGGTTACCAGCCTGTCGCCCGGCGCAACGCCGGTGAGCACCACTTGCAGGTTATTCTGCCATGCCGGGCCGGTCTTCACCGCTTTGCGGGTAACGGTATTGTCTTTGTTGATCAGCCAGACAAAGGTGCCATCGCTGCTCAGTTGCAGCGCCTGCGATGGCACTACCGTGGCCTGTTTCAGCACGCGGGTCTGCAAGCGCAGATTGACAAACTGGTTGGCGTACAGCGCTTCGTTCTGATTGGGGAACAGCGCTTTCAGGGTAACCGTGCCGGTGCTGGTGTCGATCTGGTTGCTGATGAATTTCACCGCGCCCTCGTCCAGCACGCTGTTGTTGTCGGCATCGAAAGCGGTCGCAGGTAACGTCTGGCCGGCGTGCAGCGTTTTCGTCAGTTCAGGAATATAGCTTTGCGGCACGCTGAAGGTCACCGCCGCAGGCTGCATCTGGGTAATGATCACCAGCCCGGTGGTGCTGGAGCTTTGCACCATATTGCCCGGATCGACCAGCCGCAGGCCGACGCGCCCGCTGACCGGCGCGGTAATACGCGCGTACTCAATGTTCAGTTGCGCGCTGGCGATCTGCGCCTCGTCGGACGCCACCGCACCGCGATACTGGCCGACGGTGGCGATTTGCGAATCCAGATCCTGGCGCGCCAGCGAGTCCTGCGCATACAGCTTGCGATAGCGCGCCAGCGTCAGCTCTGCGCTTTGCAGCAACGCTTTGTTTTCGCTTAATTCGCCCTGGTACTGTTTCAGCGTTGCCTGGTAAGTGCGCGGATCGATCTGCGCCAGCAACTGCCCGGCTTCCACTTTTTGCCCTTCGGTGAAGAACACGTTTTCCAGTTGCCCGTCCACCCGGCTGGTGACAGTGACCGACGCGTTGGGGATCACGGTGCCAAGCGCATTCAGGTAGACCGGCACATCCGCCGCGCTTGCTGTACCGCTATGCACCAGCGTAGTTCCGGCACCCAGCCTCGCCATCGGACCACCAGATCCTCCGTGCCCGTGCGGCCCGCCGCCTGGAGGGAAATCACCGCCGGGCCCTTTCCCCACAGGCAGCAGACGCCACACCACACCGGCTGTAATCAACACCAAAATCAACACTATTAGCCATTTGAGCCAGCGGGAGCCATTGCTCGGGGATACGTTCGTTTTCATTGAATTCTTCTGGTGGACGGGAAAAAAGTCGCTGCTACCCGGCCAGGGGAAAACCTGTCGCCGGTTATGCCCGGTTAAACTCACATGAAATTATGAAGATAATTACTTTGGCGATATTTCAATTTATTTCAATATAATTCAAATCAATAACATTAAGGAAATAAATCAAATTTAATAATATTAAACAGTTCTTTTCCTGTCCCTGACAAAAATACAGAATGCTCTCACAGACAAATAAAAATATCTCAGCCGGGTCGACAGATTCTTTACCCGCAGCTCCATAACCCTACCACTATCGAAGCTATTTCCCATATTCAGACGTTTATCCCCTCCGAATAATACTCCCGCATCGGGAAAACATAATTTATGGACAATTTGAGCAATGAAAATTAAATCATTGGCGTTACTGATCTGCGCAGTACTCCCCTCTTTCTCTGCGCTGGCGGAAAATATTCCGGTTATTCAGATCGCTTGGAAAGGCAATACTTACCCGGCCATTATGGTCAAAATGAAGGCCGCCTCCGGCCTCACTCGTCAGCAACTGCCCGCGCTGTTAGCGCTCGGCGATTCGTCTCTTAGCGTTAACGCGGCATTTAAGCACGCCACCGCACGCGGGACAGAAATAAGTGAGTTGCAGGCGCTGGATGCGAAGTACGGTTTTGACCGCTACCTGCGCATTGCCATTCCGGACGAACGCAAACGTGATATCGCGTATATCAACGGCATCGTCGAAGAGCTAAAACAAAATGCCAACGTTGAAGTGGTTTATCCGGAAGCGGAACTGATACCGCACGAAGATGCGGTAAAGACAGGGCGCGCCGCGAAGCAACTGAAAGTTATCGATTATCGCTCGTTGCAGTATTACACCAAAGGACCACATGACTCTTCCCCCTCCTACAGCCTCGGCGGCGTGAACCGCGACAGCGTAAATCAGTTTGAAGGTCATGAGGGTGCCAACGTCACGATCTTGTCCCATGAGCTGGGCATGTGGAACCAGAACCATATTAACCTGCCCAAAGCGGCCTTTATTCTGGGTACACCGAATAACAACCAGGCGATGACGGACCATGACACCGCATCGGTGGGCATCATGGCAGCGACGGATATCGGTGCGGGCGTGAAGGGCCTGGCCTGGAATACGCGCATGGCGTACGCCGCAGCGGGCAGCGATCAACTCTATAACGCCATTCCGCGTCTGCAAGCCGGGGACGTGGTGCAGATTGGTTTTGAGATTGCCGGTGGTCAGCAGGTTGGCTGTGCCGACGTGTGCGCTCTGCCGCTCGAAAGCCAGCAGGCGTACTTTGATGTGCTGAAAGCGCTGACCGACAAAGGCGTACACGTGATTGAAGCCGCTGCCAATGGCAATATTGACCTCGATAACAGCGCCTTCGGCGGCCTTTTCGATCTCAAAAAACGCGATTCCGGCGCCATTCTTGCGGGCGCAATCAACCCGGTAGACAGCATGCGCGCCAGCTTCAGTAACTACGGCAGCCGTGTCACCAGCGCAAGCTGGGGTTTATATGTCACCAGTACCGGCTATGGTGATCTCGCCAGACCGAATGCCAACGAAACCTATACCTGGCAGTTCAACGGTACCTCGTCGGCTAACCCGATTATCGCCGGGGCCGTTGCCAGCCTCTCCAGTATCGCCAAAGCGCACGGCAAAACCGTTACCCCACGCCAGATGCGAGACATCATTCATGACACGGGCACTCCGCTTGCGGGTAATACCTCCACGCTTATCGGTACCCAACCGGATATGGGCAGAGCGGTCGAGAAGATCCTTGAGCTGGACGGCGAAGTCATCTCCGATGAAGCGCCGGTTATCAGCGTCGATCGCGCCACCATCAATACCGTTGCCACCAGCACAAACTGGAGCTATCCGGTGACCGCCAGCAGCGATCAGGCCAACGTCTCCTGGGAGTGGAAATTCATTTCCGGCGACAGCAGCATCCGCCTGAGCAATACCAGCAGCGACAGCACCTCGATTATCGTCCCGGGCAACGTGGGCGATACTCAGGCGCGTTTCCAGGTGACGGCGACCAACGGCAGCGGTAAATCCTCCACCACCGACGTCACGATCGTTGTTACACAACCGACGGTGGTTATCGTCGGCGTGGACAGCATGGACACCAACAGCCCGGCCAGAATGTTCGCTCAGGCAAACTTTGAGCAGGCAAGCTATGCCTGGCAGTTGCTGAAAAATGGCCAGCCAGTGACTGGCGGCATCGATCAGAACGGCCAGATCAAAGCCGGTCTGCCTGCGGGCAACTATATGGCAGAAGTGACGGCCACCAATACCGCGCAGGGCACGCGCACGGCCACCACCCGCCACAGTATTAATGTGACCGGTGAAGCGGTACAGAACAACGATGCCGCCTTCATTCAGGCATTGCAGATGGCGATTTCCGCCACCGATAACGAACGCAGCGTGACCTTCAACGGCAACGTCACTTCCACACAAGCGGCGACCAGCACGCCGTCTTATCACTGGGCGCTGCCAGCGGGCGCACAGGGCAGCACTGACGGCCTGCCTTCCCAGCGTTTCACCATCACCAAAACCAGCCAGCCGCAAACGCTGACGGTGAACGTCACGGTGAACGCCGGTACCGAATCCCGCGTGCTGGCGCAGACGCTTACCGTTCCGGCGCTGACCAGCAACGACGGCGAAAACGACAAAGCACCGGTCCTCAACGTCGATCGTCGCATTATCAACACCGTTGCCAGCAATATGGCCTGGAGCTACCCGGTTGTTGCCAGCAGCGATCAGACCAACGTCGCCTGGGAGTGGAAATTCATTTCCGGTAACAGCAACATTCGCCTCGGCGGTAGCACCAGCGACCGTACCATCATCTCTGTACCGGCGAATGCGGGCGACACTCAGGCGCGCTTCCAGGTGACGGCCACCAACAGCAATGGCAAAGCCACTTCCACAGAAGTGGTCATCGTGGTGGCGAAACCGGCAGTCGTCATTGCCGGTGTGAAAAGCATGGATACCGCCAGCCCGGCGAAACTGTATACCCAGGCGAACTTCGAGCAGGCAGGCTATGCCTGGCGTCTGCTGAAGGGCGGCCAGGTGGTCAGCAACGGCATCGATCAGAGCGGCCAGATCCAGTCTGGACTGACAGCTGGTGACTATGTGGCTGAAGTGACCGCCACCAACACCGCGCAGGGCACCCGTACCGCCACCGCGACACACACGATCAAAGTGATCGGTGAAACCGTGCAGAACAACGACGCCGCGTTTATTAACGCGCTGCAAATGGCGTTCTCCACTACCGATAACGGCGACAGCGTGACCTTCAACGGCAACGTTACTTCCGCACAAGCTGCAACCAGCGCGCCAACCTATAACTGGTCGCTGCCAGCAGGTGCGCAGGGCGGCAGCAATGGCCTCGCGTCCCAGCGCTTTACCGTCGCCAAAACCAGCCAGCCGCAAACCCTGGCGGTGAATGTCACGGTGAAAGCCGGAACGCAATCCCGCGTGCTGACGAAGACCATCACCGTTCCGGCGAAAGAAGTGACGAACACCGATGCCGCGTTTATTAACGCGCTGCAAATGACGCTCTCCTCCACCGACAACGACGACAGCGTGACCTTCAGCGGCAACGTTACTTCCGCACAAGCAGCAACCAGCGCGCCAACCTACAACTGGTCGCTGCCAGCAGGCGCGCAGGGCGGCAGCAATGGCCTCGCGTCCCAGCGCTTTACCGTCGCCAAAACCAGCCAGCCGCAAACCCTGGCGGTGAATGTCACGGTGAAAGCCGGAACGCAATCCCGCGTGCTGACGAAGACCATCACCGTTCCGGCGAAAGAGGTGCCGAACACCGATGCCGCGTTTATTAACGCGCTGCAAATGACGCTCTCCTCCACGGATAACGGCGACAGCGTGACCTTCAACGGCTTCGTCACCTCCGCACAAGCAGCAACCAGCGCGCCAACCTATAACTGGTCGCTGCCAGCAGGCGCGCAGGGCGGCAGCAATGGCCTCGCGTCCCAGCGCTTTACCGTCGCCAAAACCAGCCAGCCGCAAACCCTGGCGGTGAATGTCACGGTGAAAGCCGGAACGCAATCCCGCGTGCTGACGAAGACCATCACCGTTGCGGCGCAGGCCAGCAATGATGACGGCGGCTACCCGCAGTGGGCCTTCGGCACCGCGTATAAAGCCGGTGATGTGGTGACGCACAAAGGCAAAAACTTTGAGTGCGTTGTTGCAGGCTGGTGTTCTCAGGCCGGTGAGTTTTCTCAGCTGCATTATGAGCCGGGCGTCGGTCTGAACTGGGGAATGGCGTGGAAACTCTCTAACTAAGTCATCTGGTTATCAAAGGCGATGATATCCGTCATCGCCTTTTTTATGCATTTTGTTAATACCGCGCAACATCTGAATTTATATTCAGCCAATAAGTAACAGCCTATTAAAATTCATTAACATTTATCCTGTAACTTCATTTACGCAAACACATCAAATAGATAAGAATGTATTTCCTTATCATTTAGCGCCGCTAAATTATTAATATCAAGAATATTCACCAAATAAATGCATCCTGTTGAAAAAGAGAAGAAAACTGCCGCCACCATCTATTTAAACTAACGAAACGCCTACTTTTTTACTTTCAATTGTATTGTTAGCCGACTTTCTTTTGTGTATCCTTATTTTCGTCTTAAGAATACTCCCTTAAGAAACTACTCAATAAGCGCACTATGATGCGCCGTAGTATGAAGTTCATTTATTATTAAATTGTTATTTGTTTTTTTATTGTCGAAATAAGTGGTTGCTCGCTTTTATTAAATTAAGAAAAACATCGTTAACAGATTGTTGACATGTTGTTCTCAGGAGCAAACACATGCACGAACAAAATATGAATGAGCAAATGCAGTCTATTGAGGATCTGAACCTGTCCTATCTGTTACTGGCACAGCGTCTGATTCGCGAAGATAACATTGCGGCAGGTTTTCACCTTGGGTTGAACGAAACCACGATGGAAACCATCAAGGGGTTATCTCTTCCGCAGCTCATTAAATTGTCATCAACCGGTCAGTTAATTAGCCGACTGCGTATTGATGATGAAGCACTGATTGCTTGTTTGACAAAAGAATCCCGTATCGATGCGCTTCAGCGTTTTCATACTGGCATTATTTTATCGAGCAATTTGCTTTCTGAAGACAACGAAAGCAAAGCCGCATGAGGGATGACATGATGTGTGATAAAAGCATTATGTCTGAAATCAGGGACGCGCAAATCGCCATTGAGTTAATTACTTTTGGCGCCAGAATGCAGGTTCTGGAGAGCGAAACTGGCCTCAGTCGTCGCAAGCTGTTGAAACTTTATAAAGAACTGAAAGGCTGTTCACCCTCAAAAGGTATATTGCCGTTCTCTGCGGACTGGTATATGGCCTGGGAACAGAATATTCATTCTTCTATTTTTTATAATATTTATTGTTTCATCAAAAAATCTGTATCTGGTCGCCCGGTAGAACTGATGCTGAAAGCATACCGTATTTATCTGGCGCAAGGTTTAGCGGATGCAGAGGAAAAGCCGGTACTGGATCTCACGCGGGCGTGGACACTCTTACGGTTTATTGATAACGGCATGATAAAACAGACCGAATGCAGCGAATGCAAAGGGAAATTTATCACCACGCCAGAACATATGTTTAACGGTTTTACCTGTAGCTTATGTGTTCCGCCATCGCGGGCCATGAAAAAAAGCGACAGATTAAATCAGTCAGCTTCTGCGTAAGTTTGTCGGGATAAATATTAATACCGTGCTTGAAACGTTTTCGGCGGCCTCGCATATTCAGGAAAATCCTGAAAATGCGAGGCCGTCGCGTTTTATCGTTATTCGGTAAACATACCGCGATAATAGGTAGGACAAATATTCAGGCGCATCAGAATATCACGTCGGTGAACATAAGCCGTTTTCAGGCTGATCCCCAGAGAGTCAGAAACCTGCTGCGCGCTCGCGCCACAGGCCAGCATACGAAGCACTTCGCGTTGACGCAGCGTAAGCAGCGGCGTAGTCGTGGTTCTGCGTTGAGGAAGCCTGTTTTTTCTCGCCAGGTGGCTTGCCAGAAACTCAAAGATTTCCGTCATTGATGCATTCAGTCCCATTACCGGAATCTCCGGAAATAATGCGGACAAGAGTGAATTACCGCTATCCCCTAATAACACACAGGGTAAATTTGCATTTTCCTTGCGCATATTATCAAACAGATGCGACATATCCCCGACGTTGGTTGCATCTGTCGCAATCCCTACCACCAGCCGTAGTCTGTTATTTTTCACCTGACGCATCTCCTCCGCGCGGCGAATATGGTAGACCTTCAAACTGGGTCGATAGAGTTTAATTAACTTGATAAGACCTGATGCAGCAAAAATATCCCCACTGTGAACCAACACATGTGCAGCTGCTAATGATAATTTTCCGTTCATAGCTCCCGGGCCTGTTTTTACGTCACCTCATGTGAACGCAGGTTGTCAAAAAAACGCAGGGCTCATTGTTCCTGCGTGTGTTAACCGAACCCTTTCAGAATGATGAAAAGAGTGTCGAAAATGCCCGCCATCATGTTTTCAAAGAAGGGGGCAAGCGTGTACATCACCAGCGACATGGCGACCATGCCGACAGTCAGCGAGACGGGAAAACCGACGATAAAAATAGAAAGTTGCGGTGTCAGACGGTTCAGCAACCCCAGCGTGAGGTTGAGGCACAGCAGCAAAGTAATGACCGGCAGACCGAGCATAAAACCGTACTGAAAGATCATGCGACCCTCGCGGACGATCTCCATCATTCCCGTAGCGCCCATCGGCGCGGCACTGACCGGGAACGCGTTGAAGCTGCTCGCCACCACTTCCAGCAGATAGAGGTGACCATTGAAAACGAGGAACAGCAGCGTCACGCACAGGTTCAGCAGGCGGGCCACCACCGGCATATTGGTACCGCCGCTCGGGTCGTAGACCATCGCCATCGACAGCCCCATTTGCATACCGACCAACTCACCGGCGTGGCGTACCGCGACAAAAATCAACTGTACGGAGAAGCCAATCGCGATGCCGATGATCAGTTGCTGGCAACCAGCCATCAGGCCATCCAGCGAGGCAATCGCAATGCCTGTATCGGGTAACTGCGGCGCAATTAAGAAGGTTGAAACCAGCGCCAGCGCAATTTTGATGCGCGCATTGATCTGTTTTTCACTGAAAATCGGCGCGGTGCCCAGGAGCGCGAGAATGCGCAGGCACGGCCAAAAGTAATGATTTACATACGGATACAGGCTGGCCAGAGAGAGCGTAAGCATTGTTAACGAAGGCTGGCAAGCGAGCTAAACAAACCGTGCATATAATCCACCAGCGTCGCCAGCATCCACGGCCCACAGGCAATCAGCACCACAATAATCGTCAGGATCTTGGGAATAAACGACAGGGTCATTTCGTTGATCTGTGTCGACGCCTGCAAAATACTGACAATCAGACCCGCAGCCAGTGCGGCTAACAATAAAGGCGCAGCAACCAGCAGCCCAACTTTGGTGGCCTGAAACGCCAACGACATTACACTTTCCGGAGTCATTCTCTTCTCTCACTTAGCGGAAAAAACTGTCTGCCAGCGAACCGATAATCAGTTGCCACCCATCCACCAGCACAAACAACATCAGCTTGAACGGCAGAGAAATTGTCGCCGGGGGAACCATCATCATTCCCAGCGCCATCAAAATACTTGCTACCACCAGATCGATAATCAGGAACGGGATGAACATTGTGAAACCAATCTGGAAGCCAGTTTTCAGTTCGCTGGTCACGAACGCGGGCACCAGAATGCTCATCGGAACATCCTCTGGCGTATTAAATTCAGCGGCTTTCGCAATACGGGAAAAGAGTGCTAAATCCGTTTCACGGGTCTGTTTGAGCATAAAGGCGCGCAGCGGCTGCGACCCTTTCTGCAATGCCACTTCCATGGAAATTTTGTCCTGCGACAGCGGCAACCAGGCTTCGTCATAGATGCGGTTAGCAACCGGCGACATCACGAAAAAAGTCAGGAACAGCGCCAGCCCCAGCAGCACCTGGTTAGGCGGCGTACTGGCAGTGCCGAGTGCGTTGCGCAGCAGACCGAGCACAATCACGATGCGGGTGAACCCGGTCATCATCAGCAACACCGCAGGTAAAAACGTCAGCGAGGTCATTAACACCAGCGTTTGCACCGGCAGAGACCAGCTTTCGCCATTCGCGGAATGGGTAAGCATGATGTCGTTATTTGCCGCCCAGGCGAAGTGCGCTGGCAGCAGGATCCCTGCCAGCACAGCACCGAGGCCAATCACTCTGGATGTCAGACGAGAGACGTTTTTCATGACTGGCTCCTGGCGGCGCGCTGTTTAAAACACCGGAGCAAAGAAGCCTGAAAATCAGAAACCACCGGCATGGCCGTGCTGCTCTCCTGCTTTTCCATCGTCATCAGAGGCGTGATGCTTTGTTGCGTCACCCCCAGTAACAGCCATTTATCATCAACCTCAACCACCACCAGCCGCTCACGCGAACCGATACTCTGGCTGTGTTTCACTGCCAGCAGGTTATGGCCTTTAGCGACGCGAGAAACCACGCCAGTGCGACGGAGGATCCACGCAACCGCCACAATCATCACCAGCACCAGCGCCAGTGAGCCAACGATATTTCCCATGGAAATCGGGAAGGTCGCCGCTTCTGTGGTATGCGGCGCAACAGTATTCAGCGTCCCGGTATTCATTATCTGCTCAGCCGATGCATGCGCTCAGAAGGGGTAATAATGTCGGTAATACGAATCCCGAATTTATCGGAAACGACAACCACCTCGCCCTGAGCAATTAAATAACCATTAATCAAAATATCGAGCGGCTCACCCGCCAGGCCTTCCAGAGAAACAATGGAACCTGGGCTAAGTCTTAACAGCTCTTTAATTGTCATTTTCGTGCGCCCGAGTTCCACGGTCATTTTCACCGGGATATCAAGCACCAGATTTAAATCGTCAGTAAAATTCACCACAACATCTTCTTTTTCTGCAGATTGCATGGCCGTACCGTTTTCTGCGGTCAACTGTTCACTCATCGCGTCGCCCCAAAGATCGTCAAGTGATGATTTTTTTGCACCAGCAGATTGTTCAATATCGCTCATGTGACGATCACTCCTTCTTAAACGCTGATAATATTGAATCCATCAGAGATTCGACCCGGATGGCATATTGATTATTGGCAAAGCCATATTTACCTGACATAACAGGCACATCATTAACAAAACCACCGACATCTTCTGGTTTATCCAGAGGAATAATATCTTGTGGTTTCAGACTCATAATTCTGGAAAGACGAGTCGAAATTTCGGCGAATTTCACCACCAGTTCCAGTTCGGTATCCCGAACCTGCGTTGCCAGTGAACTGCGCCACTGATTATTTTCCTGCTGTGAATTTTCCAGCGGCGGATTGGTTAATAATTCGCGCAGCGGCTCAATAATGCTGAACGGCATACAAATTTGTAATTCACCACTGTGCGAACCAATATCAACATGGAAAGGCGTGGTAACCACAATATCGTTAGGTGAAGAGGTAATATTGGTAAACTTCACCTGCAATTCCGAACGCACATATTCCGTTTTGATTTTGTAAATCGAACGCCAGGCGTAATCGTACGCTTCCTGAGCCATCGCCAGCATGCGCTGGATAATGCGCTGTTCTGTCGGCGTAAATTCGCGACCATCGGCTTTAGTCGGGAAACGGCCATCGCCGCCAAACAGGTTATCCACCGCCATGAACACGAGGTTCGGCGAGAAGACAAACAGTGCCGTACCGCGCAGCGGATGCATGTTCATCAGATTCAGGTTGGTCATTACCGGCAAATTACGTGCAAACTCATGGTAAGGCTGAATCTTGATATTACCGACGGTGACATCCGGGCCACGACGGAGGATGTTAAATAACCCGATACGAAACTGGCGGGCAAATCGTTCGTTAATAATCTCTAATGAGTGCAGACGTTCACGAATAACACGGCGCTGCGTATTAGGATCATAAGGTTTAATATTATCGGCTGCGGTTAATGATGACATAGCCTCGATGCTACTGTTGCCAGCATTAGGGCCACCATTCAGCAGGTTATCAATTTCATCCTGAGATAAAAGGCTATCAGACATAATCACTACCGTAAGATAAATGCATTAAACAATACGCTTTTTACCATCACGCGTTTTTTTCCTGACAGTGGTTCACTCACCACAGCCATTATTTTTTCAGAAAGTTTTTTCTTTGCGTCATCGCTGATAAGATCTTCGGCTGACTGTTGAGAAAAAAGCACCACCAAACGACTACGTACATCCGGAAGGTTTTCAACGAGAATGGCTTTCGATTTATCGTCCTGCAAGCGCAAGGTCAAACCAATATACAGAACACGATCGTCGCCATGGCTATCTGGTTTCAGGCTGACGGT
Source organism: Kosakonia radicincitans DSM 16656 (assembly GCF_000280495.2). NCBI lineage: Bacteria > Pseudomonadati > Pseudomonadota > Gammaproteobacteria > Enterobacterales > Enterobacteriaceae > Kosakonia > Kosakonia radicincitans. Next base: position 1,259,140 of record NZ_CP018016.1, on the reverse strand, counting down.
AAAAGCTTCGAGATCTTCATACACCGGAACAATATTCTCTTCGTGTGCCGCAGATTCATTTGGGCCTTTCATATTGGCGATCTGTGAATTCAGCTTTTTAATTTCAATATAAGAATATGTCGCAACCGCACAGATACCAACGGCAATTAATAAGGTGAGCAGAGTCAGCAGCAGAGAACGCTTCCCGCTGTTAGCAGATAATTTCTTTTTCGACATTTAATGATTAGCTCTGTAAAAAATAAATCAAGATTCAGCAATTTGCCGGACTTGATGGGATGCGAATATAGTAATACAGCACCCACCAAGTACAATTCATTGATAAGCTGAAATTATTGCCAGTAACTTACTATTTAAGGCAATAATATCAGGCAAAAGTATTGATTCCGCTGGAATATATCAGCGTACGCGGTGTTGAAATGCGCTCTTCCGGCGCGGAAATGGCCATTTCGGACGACTCTTTCTCAGACTTTCCTTGCCCGGAATGCTCACCCGATGGCGCATCGCCGGTCGAGGAGAAACTTTCGGCGCCAACGCTGCTCTGCCCAAGCTGGATGCCGGATTCCTGCAGTTGCGTGCGCAGATGCGGCATCGCGGACTCCAGCGCGGCACGTACCTGATGATCGCCGGTAACAAAGTGCAGTTGCGCCTGATCGTTATTTAAACGCAGGCTAATCTGCAACGATCCCAGATCCTCAGGATGCAGACGCAGCTCCGCATGATGAACGCCATCACGGGTGAACACCGCAATCTGCTGGCCCAGCGATTGCTGCCAGGCGGGCGTTCCCACTTCAGCTTGCAGCGCGCCGGTAACCACTTTGTCGCCCGGCACCGCCGTCACCGGCTGGCTGACAGGCGTACTGACGTGGGCGGGATGCGCGTACTGAATCGGCTCCGTTGTTAAGGCAGAGTGCGGTTTCGCAGCGATATTTTCGCTAGTGGCAACCGGCTGTGCGGCAGCCTCAGCGGTTTTCGCCGCCTCTGCGCTCTCCGCCGTTACCGGTTTCTCAACCGGCACCTCAGCCGTTTTTGCGGCTGCCGGTTTGGCAATGTGCAGCGTCGTCGCCAGCGGCGACATGCCGCTCTCCTGCGGTGGAAGTTTCGGCAGTGCGTCGCTCAGCAACGTGGCACTGCTTTGTGGGATATCCGCCGACATCTCACCGCTCAGCTCACTGCCCGGTGCTGCGGCGACCAGTGCTGCAGAATCCTGCACGGCTGAAATCTCTTGCTGGCCCGCTTGCAGGGCAGGCTCCTGAGGCAACAGTTCCTGCGGCAGCGTCACCGGCACCACTGGCGGTAACGGCAACGTGTTATCCGGCGCGATCGCAGCAGGTAACGGATTCAGTTGCGCGGCGTCACCCTGCAAATCCGCCAGCTGTAACTCTTTTGTCGCGGGCTTCTTTTTGATCCCTTGCGGCAAGGGATCTTTTTCATCTCTCTGTTGCGGTTTATCAGCGGAGAGCTTCTTTTTCAGCTCCGTCGAGAAGCGATCATCCTGCGGGGCAGAAATCGACGCCGTTTGTTGTCCACTATTCCCGCTGGTGGAGGTCACAGGTTGTTGAATAATCATCTTATAACTGCCTCTGGCTGGCTGCCCGGCGAGCAAATTCATCCATCATTTTTTGCTCCAGCCGGTTCTCTTTTAATAATTGCTGCTTGTCGGCACGATCTTTCAGTGTCTGGAACGCATTCAAACGCCGCTTATCCTGTTTCCAGGCATCTTTCTCACTGTCAACCTTGTGCTGGCTGACGGAAACGCGTCTCACCTGCTGCGCCACAACGCCATCCAGCGAAGCGAGAAAATTCTGCTGCGTCTGCAAGCTGAGAATCGAAACACTGCTGGTGCGAATCGAATCCTGCAACTGCTGACGGTATTCGTGCGCGTAGGTGTGAAGCTGCTCCAGGCGAGAAGTTTCCTGTACATAACTCTGCTGCGCGCTGCCCAGCCTGATTGCCGTGTCATTGAGCTTTTTTTCTGCTAACTCACGGAGGTGATCCATCGGACCCGGTTTTGCCATTCGTTCCTGCCTTATTCCGGAAAGAGCGTAGAGAGCGCGTTATATGACGCCTCATATTCGCTGGACTCATGTATCCCCTGGCAGAGGAAATCCTGCATTTTGGGGTACTGCACAATCGCCTGATCCAGCAGCGGATCGCTGCCTGCGGCATAAGCGCCCACGCTAATCAGATCGCGGTTGCGCTGATAAGCAGAGAGCATCTGTTTGAAACGTCGCACTTTTTTATAGTGTCCCGGTTCAATCAATTCGGTCATCGCACGACTGATGGAGGCTTCAATATCAATCGCCGGATAGTGGCCCGATTCCGCCAGACGGCGCGACAGCACCACGTGGCCATCGAGGATCGCACGGGCAGAGTCGGCAATCGGATCCTGTTGATCGTCGCCTTCGGTTAACACGGTATAGAACGCCGTGATCGAGCCGCCGCCCTGCGTGCCGTTCCCGGCGCGTTCCACCAGCGCCGGTAATTTCGCAAACACAGAAGGCGGATAGCCTTTGGTGGCAGGTGGTTCACCAATGGCGAGGGCAATCTCACGCTGCGCCATCGCGTAGCGGGTGAGTGAATCCATAATCAGCAGCACATCCAGCCCGCGATCGCGAAAATCCTCCGCAATGCGCGTGGCGTACACCGCGCCCTGCATACGCAGGATTGGCGATACATCTGCTGGCGCAGCAATAACGACCGAGCGTTTAAGCCCCTCTTTGCCGAGGATATTTTCGATGAAGTCCTTAACTTCGCGGCCACGCTCGCCAATCAGCCCGACCACGATGACATCCGCTTTGGTAAAGCGCGCCATCATGCCGAGCAGCACGCTCTTCCCTACCCCGGAACCGGCAAACAGCCCCATACGCTGGCCGCGACCGACAGTCAGCAGGCCGTTAATCGCCCGCACGCCGACATCCAGCACGGTTTTTATCGGATCGCGTTGCAACGGGTTAAACGGCGCGGTAAACAGCGGGCCTCTTTCGGAAGAGCCGGGCGCAGGAAGGCCATCCAGCGGACGGGCACTGGCATCCAGCACGCGGCCGAGCAGCTCCGGCCCCAGCGGTAAAAGCTTGCCTTTGGTATCGCCGCCGTGCGCATAGACGCGCGCGCCCGGCAGTACACCTTCCACGTTTTCCAGCGGCATCAGATAGAGCACGTTACCGCTAAAACCGACCACTTCACTCTCGACGCGCTGCACGCCCTCTTCGCTGTCACGTTCGACAATGCACAACGTACCGATGGGCAGCTTTAAGCCAACCGCTTCCATCACCAGCCCGGTAGCCCGCGTCAGGCGGCCATACTGACGGTACGGCGGTAGCGCTGACATTCGCTGTTCAGCGCGCGCGATACCATCCAGCCATGTTTTCAGCCGCGCCGTCATAAGGAAAACTCCTCGCGGCTCAGGGTACAGAGCGTATTCCAGCGGGTTTCCACGCTGGCATCGAGATCGCCGCTGTCGGTTGAGATCCGGCAGCCGCCAGGCAGCATCTGTGTATCGGGGCAGAGCTCCCAGCCGCGCGGCTCAACAATGGCTTTCAGTTGCTGTAACACGCTTTCCGGTTCTTTATCGCTGACCCACAGTTGCACACTGCCCTGCTTTAAGCTCTCTTCATTCAGCAGTTGCTGAATACGCGTCATCAGCCACTGGTGCGCATTCGCCGTGAGCGCGCTTTCACCCAGCATGCTGCGCGTCGCCATTAAAGCCACCTGCACCAGTCGCGAGGTCATTACGCTGTCGAGGCTATCGAGGGTAATGTTAAAATTATCAATCAGTTGCACAAGCTGTGCTAACTGTTCCTGCTGACGCTGTTGCTGTTCGATCAGCCCCTGCGCAATGCCCTCTTGCAGACCTTGCTGGAACCCTTCGTCATAACCCTGCGCTTTGCCCTCTTCGATACCGCGCGTCTGGCCCTGGGCATAACCTTTCTTCTCGGCCTGCTGGCGAAGACGGGACAACTCAACCTGCATGGCGGCTTCTGTTGCCGGATCGGTTGTGGCGCTCGTCGGACGGAATTCAGGCTCTGCGCTGCTCTCATCGTGCAGGAGGTTTTCCGGTTTCCACGCCAGCCATTGCGTATTAGACATAGGCATCGTCGCCTCCACCGATCACGATTTCGCCGCTCTCGGCAAGACGACGCACCACCAGCAGAATGTTTTTCTGTTCCGTTTCGACCTGCGACATACGCACCGGCCCGCGGGAAGCCAGATCATCGCGCATGATATCGGCCTGACGTTTCGACATATTGCGGAAGAACTTGTCGCGCAGTACGTCGTCAACGCCTTTCAGCGCCACAATCAGCGATTCACCGTCGATATCCTGCAAGATGCGCTGAATACTGCGGTCTTCCATCTCGACGAGGTTTTCGAACAGGAACATTTCGTCGATGATTTTCTGCGCCAGCTCCTGGTCGAATTCGCGCACGGCGGCAATGGCCGCATCTTCCTGGTGCGATTTCATCAGGTTGAGGATCTCCGCAGCAGGACGAACGCCACCCATCTTGTTGCGCTTGATATGCTGACCGTGCAGCAGCGAGTTGAGCACTTCGGTCAGTTCCTGCAACGCAACCGGCTGTACGCCGCCAAACGTGGCGATACGCAGCATAATGTCGTTACGTTCACGCTCATCGAAGTTCGCCAGCACATCGGCAGCCTGGCCGCGTTTCAGGTGAACAAGGATGGTGGCGATGATCTGCGGATGCTCATCACGGATGAGATCGAAGACCATCTGCGGTTCCATAAAGTTGAGCGTCTCAATCCCGTTGCTGCCATCTGACGAGTCGAGCAGATCTTCCAGCAGCGCGTTGGCACGCTCCTCGCCCAACGCTTTCACCAGCACGCTACGCAGGTATTCATTGGTGTTGACATCCAGCGCAGCATACTCGCCGGAGTCGCGACGGAAATCGCGGACCACGGACGAAAGCTGTTCATGGGTGAAGCTGCCCATGGAGACCATGGCGCTACTGATCATCGTCACTTCGTGGGTGTTAAGGTGCTTAAAGACTTCCGCAGCCCGCTCGTCACCGAGCGTTAGCATGAGGACAGCGCTTTTCTCGGCGGCATTCATGATGATTTCTTTTCCTTATTCAGCCACTGGCGAATAACCAGCGCGATAATCTGCGGCTCCTGCTCGGCAATCTTGCGCAGGTGCTGGGTTTCCTGTTCGGTCTCCATGCGCTGCTGTGCTTTTGCAGTCTCGTGGTGCTGTTTCTGACGTTGCTGTGCTTCCATCTCCGCCTGACGAGCTTCTTTTTCCAGCTCCAGACGATGCAGCAGCAGCTCCTGATGCTTGATCCAGAACGGCTGAACCGCTTTACGCCACAGGATCCAGGCAATCAGCGCCACAAAGAGGTAACGCGCGCCGGAGAGCAGCAACTTAATGAAGTCAGGTTGTTTCCACAGCGGTACGGGAGCTTCCGTATCTGCATCGGTGAACGGGGTATTGACGACGTTGAGGGTATCGCCACGTTTGTCGGAGTAACCCATCACCTCTTTGACCAGACCATTCACCTGATCAAGCTGCGCTTTGGTCAACGCGATGGTTTTACCGTTGCCATCCGCCACGTAATTCACCACCACCGCGACAGAGAGGCGCTGCACCGTGCCGGTATTACGCTTGATGTGCGTCAGCGTTTTATCCAGCTCGTAGTTGGTGGTTTCATCGTTCTGCTTGTTGTAAGGCGTGGTGGTCGTTGTCCCGCCCTGGCCATTGGCTGGCTGGTCGATCGGCGCGGTAACCGCCGCAGGCGGCTCGTTGCTTAACGCCCCCGGAACGCCGCCGACGCTGTTTTTACCGCCCTGCTCCGCATTGCTGCTCTGACGGCTGCGGATGGCCATGTTTTCAGGCCGACTGTTGGGCTGGTACTGCTCGGCAGTTTGCTCATGCTGAGTAAAATCGATCTGCGCCGTGACCTGCGTTCTGACATTCTGCGCGCCGACGATCGGCGCAAGGATCGCCTGAATACGGTGCTCATATTCGGATTCCACTTTACGGGTATATTTCAACTGCGTGGTTTGCGTGGCCTGCTCGCCACTCTGCGTCATCAGATGTCCGCTTTGATCGACGATAGTAACGCGATCGGCGCTCAGCCCCGGCACTGCGCTGGAGATCATGAAGGTGATCGCGCTGACCTGCCCGGCATCCAGCTTACGGCCATTGAGCAGATTCAACGTTACGGAAGCAGACGGCTGTTTTTTATCGTGCACAAACAGCGATGGCTTCGGCATGGCCAGATGAACGCGCGCGGTACGCACCGGACCTAACGTCTCGATAGTGCGTGACAGTTCGCCTTCCAGCGCGCGCTGGAAGTTAACCTGTTCGTTAAACTGGCTGATACCAAACTTTTCCTGATCCAGCAGTTCAAAGCCGACAGAACCGCCTTTCGGCAGCCCCTGCTGCGCCAGCTTCAGGCGCACCTCATAGACTTTGTCCGCCGGGATCTGAATAGAACCGTCATGCTCGGCAAAACGATAAGGTATCTGCATCTGCGTCAGCTGGGTGACGATCTCGCCGCCGTCCTGCTCGCTGATGTTGTTGTATAAGATGCGGAAGTCCGGCTCTTTTGCCCAGAACATCAATGCAATCACAACAGAAATAGCCGCCGCAGCAGCGATGAAAAAAATGATTCTGGGATTGCGCCAGATATTTTCAAGCATCGTTTTAATATCATCGATGCCTTTCTTTTTATTACCGTTGTTCGTGGCAAGCATGCCAATTTCCTGTGACAGTGAAAGGAGGCTATATAAATGAAACCCTATAGCGGCTCAGCGTTTCGCGTATGTAATAAAGTAGTAAATCGATATTTCGCAGGATATTTCCTGGTTGCGTATTATCTACAAAATGCGATGTTTCTTAAGTGCTGATAAGCTGAAACTTGTGTCAGCTTTTCACATTATGTTGTTGTCTGACCACATGTTAGGATTGCCGCAATTAATAGAAAGGTGTTTGTTATGTCAATAAATATGAGCAGCAGCATACTGGAGCAGATGCAGAGCCAAACTCGTCAAATTACCGGCGCGTCTTCGCTGAATCCATTTGCTTCTGCTAAAACCACTGAGAATAATCCATCCTTCTCAGATATTTTATTTAACAGCGTAAATTCAATTAGCCAAATGCAAAACCATGCCAAAACCCAGGCGGAAGGCTATCTGTCAGGCGTCGAAGGCATTGGTTTGAACGACGTAATGGTTTCCATGCAGGAATCTTCTCTGGCATTAAATATTGGTGTGCAGGCAAGAAATAAACTTGTTAATGCCTATCAGGAAATAATGAACATGCCGGTTTAATACCGGCCATTATCTTAATAACCACGAAATGAATTAACTATTCCGTTTCATCTTATTAATAACTGATTATTTTGCTGCGTACCTGAGCATCGCTGAAAACCCGGCAGGGGTACTACCGCTTATTATGATAAATAACTGGAACATTATGAACACCGCAACCGAAGCCAATCAGTCTGGTCAGAAACAACTTACGCACAATGAAATAGAAAGAATTAGCGCGCTGATTTATCAACGTGCAGGCATTGTTCTTACTCCACAAAAACGCGACATGGTTTATAACCGCCTGTCGCGACGCATTCGCGTGCTGGAACTGAAGGGATTTACCGATTACATCAATTTGCTGGTCGCCAATCCGGAGAGCGATGAATGGCAAGTCTTTATTAATGCATTAACCACCAATCTGACCTCTTTTTTTCGCGAGGCGTACCACTTTCCGATCCTGGCGCGCCATGCGCAGGCCAGAGGCGGTATGTACAACGTGTGGTGTGCGGGCGCCTCGACCGGTGAAGAACCGTGGTCCATCGCCATGACGCTGGAAGAGACGCTGGGCCGCAGCATTACCGGCCCGCGCGTACTGGCAACCGACATTGATACCGATGTGCTGGAAAAGGCCGGTCAGGGCGTTTATCGCCTGGCGGATATCGACAGCCTGAGCGAACAGCAGAAGAAAACCTGGTTCCTGCGTGGTACCGGCGCGCAGAAAGAGCTGGTGAAAATCAAAGATGAATTACGCCATGCCGTTCAGTTCCGCCAACTGAACCTGATCGATCCGCAGTGGAACATCCAGGGCAATTTTGACGCCATTTTCTGCCGTAACGTGATGATTTATTTCGATCATAAAACGCAGGAAAAACTGGTCATGCGCTTCGCAAAAATGCTCAAACCCGATGGCTTGTTGTTTCTGGGGCACTCGGAACATTTTAACAGCGCTAACAGCCCATTCCGTCTGCTTGGGCAATCCGTCTACCGCATCGCAGAGTAAAAATTATGAACAAGATTAAGGTGTTGTGCATTGATGATTCGTCTCTGATGCGCAGGATACTGACGCAGATGGTCAATGAGCAACCGGATATGGAGATGGTCGCGGCGGCGCCGGATCCGATTATCGCCCGCGATCTGATCAAGCAACACAACCCGGATGTACTGACGCTGGATGTCGAAATGCCGCGCATGGACGGGCTGGAGTTTCTCGATCGTCTGATGCGCCTGCGTCCGATGCCGGTGGTGATGCTCTCGTCATTAACCAGCAAAGGCTCCGATATTACGCTGAACGCGCTGGAACTGGGGGCGGTAGATTTTATTACCAAGCCGTCGATGGGGCTGCATGACGGTATGGGGCAATACAGCGAGATGATTGCCGACAAAATTCGTATGGCGGCCAAAGCGCAGGTTCGTCGCCGCGAAGGACAACCGACCGCACCGCGAGTGATTCAGGCACCACGCGCAGGCAGCGATAAGATCATTGCGATTGGCTCATCAACCGGTGGCACCGAAGCGCTGCGCCAGATCCTGATGTCGATGCCGCAGGGTTGCCCGGGCATCGTTATCGCCCAACACATGCCGCCAGGATTTACCCGCTCATTTGCCGACCGCCTGAACAACTTGTGCCAGATTTCCGTGAGTGAAGCGACCGAGGGCGAGCGCGTGCAGCCTGGTCATGCGTACATTGCGCCGGGCGGGTTTCACATGGAGCTGAAGCGCAGCGGTGCAAACTACCAGATTGCGCTGAACAACGGTCTGCCCATTAACCGCCACCGTCCGTCGGTGGATGCGTTGTTCCACTCTGTTGCACGCTGCGCCGGTAAAAATGCCCTTGGCGCCATCCTCACTGGTATGGGCCACGATGGCGCCGCAGGGTTACTGGCGATGCGCCAGACGGGCGCGTGGACTGTCGCGCAGAGCGAGCGAACCTGCGTGGTATTCGGCATGCCGCGAGAAGCGATTGCCCTCGGCGGCGCCTGCGATATCGCCGACCTCGACCAGATTAGCCAGCAACTTCTCAACCATGCTGTCTCCCGGGCTCGCAGAGTCTGAGCCCTGGTTTCTCTCACCGTTCAATGACTTAACCTGGAAATAAAAAATTATGGCAGATACCAACTTGCGCTTTTTAGTGGTCGATGATTTCTCCACGATGCGCCGTATTGTTCGCAACCTGTTGAAAGATTTAGGGTTCAATAATGTCGAAGAGGCAGAAGATGGCCTGGATGCAATGAACAAACTGCGCGCCGCCACCTTCGATTTCGTCATCAGCGACTGGAATATGCCCAACATGGATGGCTTACAGCTGCTGACGGAAATTCGTAACGATGCCGCTTTCAGCAAAATGCCCGTGTTGATGGTCACCGCTGAAGCCAAGAAAGAAAACATTATTGCCGCCGCCCAGGCGGGCGCCAGCGGTTATGTCGTGAAACCTTTCACGGCGGCGACGCTGGAAGAGAAGCTCAACAAAATTTTTGAAAAGCTTGGGTGGTAATCGATGGACAAGATGGCACAAACACAATCGACAGATGATTTTAAAAATCTCTTTTCGCGCGTTGGCCACCTGGCCCGTTTGTTACGCGACAGCCTGGTTGATCTTGGGCTAGATCGCACCATTGCCGAAGCGGCAGAAGCTATCCCGGATGCACGCGAACGTCTGGACTATGTCGTCGGTAAAACCGCCGAGGCCGCCGAGCGCGTACTGACCAGCGTCGAACAGGCACGTCCTTTACAGGACGAACTGGGCGAACGCGCGGAGCAACTGACTGCTCGCTGGGACGGCTGGTTTGCCGCGCCGGTGGAATTAGCCGATGCACGCGAACTGGTGGCGGACACCCGCAGCTTCCTCGCCAGAACGCCGGACCTTGCACGCAATACCAACAACCAACTGATGGAAATCATGATGGCGCAGGATTTCCAGGATCTTACCGGCCAGGTAATTCGCGGCATGATGTCGCTTATCGAAAGCGTCGAAAAAGAGCTGATTCTGGTGCTGCTGGAGTACCTGCCGGAGGACGTCAGCGGTCTGAAAGAGGTTGATACGACGCTGATGAACGGCCCGCAAATCGACCAGAACAAAACCGGCGTCGTCGCCAGCCAGGATCAGGTCGATGATCTGCTCGATAGCCTGGGTTTCTGATGACCGCCTCACCCACCGGGATGAGGCACTAACGGGAGGCCAGCGGCAGAGAATATGTCCGAAGAAAGTGATGTAGAAAAAACAGAAGAACCCACACCCCACCGACGACAAAAAGCGCGTGAAGAGGGGCAAATTCCGCGTTCGAAAGAGCTGAGTTCGCTGCTGATGTTGCTGGCCGGGTGGGCGCTGTTGTTATCCGGGGGGCAACATTTTGCCCATAACCTGATGCAGATCCTGCATAGCGGACTGATGCTGAACAGGCTACCGGTGACGGATCCCCGTTCCATGCTTCAGCAGGCCAGTTACCTGTTCTCGATGATGGCCAGCGGGCTGCTGCCAATTTTGCTGGGGTTATTCATCACCGGGCTGCTCTCTCCCATGCTGCTGGGCGGCGTGAACTTCAGCGGCAAGTCGCTGAAAGTGGACCTGGCGCGCATGTCGCCGATGAAAGGGCTGCAACGCATGTTCTCGGCGCAGGTGCTGTCAGAGATGTTGAAAGGTTGCCTGAAAGTTGCGCTGGCCGGTTGCGGGTTTGCGTTGTACGTCTACAACAACCGACCGCACTTTATTCAACTGGTTAACGCCTCATTCCCGACCGCAGTGAGCGGCGCCATCGGCATGATTTTTGACTGCCTGCTGATGGTGATTTTCTTCCTGCTGCCGGTAATGGGTTACGACGTGTTTTACCAGATCACCAGCAACCTGAAAAAACTGCGTATGAGCCGTCAGGAGATCCGCGACGAGTTCAAACAGCAGGAAGGCGACCCGCACGTTAAGGGGCGCATTAAGCAGATGCAACGCGCAGCCGCCCGTAATCGCATGATGACGGACGTACCGAAAGCCGATGTCATCGTTAACAACCCGACGCACTACTCCGTCGCGCTCTCTTACAAAGAAGGCGGGATGAGTGCGCCAACGGTACTGGCGAAAGGCGCGGGCGAAGTTGCACTAAAAATTCGTGAACTGGGCGCTGCACATCGCATTCCGATGCTTGAAGCGCCGCCGCTTGCCCGCGCTCTGTATCGCCACTGTGAGATTGGCGAACAGATCCCCGGCGAGCTTTATAGCGCTGTTGCAGAAGTTCTCGCCTGGGTCTACGGCCTGCGGCGGTGGCGCACCTCTGGCGGAGTTCCGCCTGTACAGCCCAGGGATCTTCCGGTTCCTGAGTCGATGGATTTTGCAAATGAGAGAAACTAATGGCCAGTATCGCCAGTAAATTACGTTTACCCGCATTTAAAGAGACACAGTGGCAAATTCTGGCTGGTCCGGTACTGATCATGCTGATTCTGGCGATGATGGTACTGCCGCTGCCGGCATTCCTGCTGGATACGCTGTTTACCTTCAATATCGTGCTGTCACTGATGATTTTGTTGGTGGCGATGTTTACGCAGAAAACCCTCGAATTTTCTGCGTTTCCTACCGTGTTGCTGTTCTCCACTCTGCTACGCCTGGCGCTGAACATCGCCTCTACGCGTATCATTTTGATGGAAGGACACACCGGCGCTGCCGCTGCCGGGCGCGTGGTGGAAGCGTTCGGCCACTTCCTGGTGGGCGGTAACTTTGCCATCGGTATCGTGGTCTTCGCCATTCTGATCATCATTAACTTTATGGTGATCACCAAAGGTGCCGGGCGTATCGCCGAAGTGGGCGCGCGCTTTGTGCTGGATGGCATGCCGGGCAAACAGATGGCGATTGATGCCGATCTTAACGCCGGGCTGATTGGTGAAGCCGAAGCGAAACGCCGTCGTAATGAAGTGACGCAGGAGTCCGATTTCTACGGTTCAATGGACGGTGCCAGTAAATTCGTGCGCGGGGATGCCATCGCCGGGCTGCTGATTATGGCGATTAACGTCATCGGCGGGCTGGCCATCGGTGTGCTTCAGCATGGGCTTAGCGTCGGCGAAGCCGGTGAAACCTACACTCTGTTGACTATCGGTGACGGCCTTGTTGCCCAGATCCCGGCGCTGATTATCTCTACCGCCGCAGGCGTTATTGTTACCCGCGTGTCCAACGAGCAGGATATCGGCGAGCAGATGGTCGGACAGTTGTTTAACAACCCGAAAGTGATGCTGCTTTCCGCTGGGGTGATTGGTCTGCTGGGGCTTATCCCGGGGATGCCGAACGTCGTCTTCCTGCTGTTTACCGCCGTTCTGCTGGGGCTGGCATGGTGGATGCGCGGTCGTCAGATGCAAGCGCCTGCCCGTAACGTCACGCGTGAAGATAATGATAAAGCCGCGCAGGCTGCCAACGATCAGGCCTCTGCAGAAGCCTCATGGGCCGATGTGGAAATGGAAGATGTGCTGGGGCTGGAAGTCGGCTATCGCCTGATCCCACTGGTGGACAGCGCGCAGGATGGTCAGTTGCTGATCCGCGTGCGCGGTATCCGTAAGAAATTTGCCCAGGATATGGGCTTCCTGCCGCCGCCGATCCATATTCGCGACAACCTCGATCTGGCGCCAGGCGAGTACCGTATTCTGCTGAAAGGCGTTGAGATTGGCCGCGGCGAGATCGAACCGGAACGCTGGATGGCGATTAACCCTGGCTACGCCGAAGGTGAATTGCCGGGTACGCCGTGCGAAGATCCGGCGTTTGGTCTGCCAGCGTGCTGGATCGACGAAGTCTTCCGCGAGCAGGCGCAGATTCAGGGGTATACCGTGGTCGATCCGGGTTCCGTTATCGCCACGCATCTTAACCACGTGATCTCGCTGAATACGGAAGAGTTGTTCAGCCGCCAGGAGACACAGCAACTGCTGGAGCGCATTAATAAAGAGATGCCGAAGCTGGTTGAAGATCTGATCCCTGGCGTGATCTCCCTGACGCTGTTCCACAAAGTGTTGCAGAATCTGCTGGCCGAGCGCGTCTCTATCCGCGATATGCGCACCATTATCGATACGCTGGCCGAACATGTTCCGCTACAAAACGATCCGGACGAACTGACCGCGCAGGTGCGCATCCGTTTGGGCCGCGCCATTACGGCGCAGTGGTTCCGCACGGATAACGACATCAAGGTGATTGGTCTGGATACCACGCTGGAAAAACTGTTGATTCAGGCTCGCCAGAACGGCAGCGCGATCGAACCGGGTATTGCCGAAAATCTGATGAAGCAGGCCGAACGCGCCATCACCGACCAGCAAGCGCTGGGCATTTCGCCGGTACTGCTGGTGAATCCGGGGCTGCGCCTGATGGTTTCACGCTTCCTGCGCCGCGCCTTCCCGCAGCTGGCAGTCATGTCAACGCTGGAAATCAGCAGCAACAAAACGGTGCAAATGACCACCGTAATCGGTACACATTCATGATACCTGCCGCTGCTATTTTGGGCATGGCGCTGGTATTGCCAGCGAATGCCGCACCTTCCAGCGGTTCCTGGAGCGATACGGCAGCGGGTGGTAGCACCCGCACCGGCAAGCAGATCGTACGCGGGCGAGCGTTAAGCTCGCCTTCTGCGATCCCGGCGTCGGCAAAGGTTACCCGTGTTTCATGGCGTATTACGCTGCTGGCGCCGCCGCCAGGGCTGGAAATCAAGCTGTGCCGTCGCGATCGCTGCTTACGGCTGCCTTCCCTGGCCGGGCAACGCAGCATCACTTTTCCGCTCTCCGCAACGGGTGAATTTCGCTTTATTTACACAGTGAATAAGCGCGGCCCGTTACGACCCGCCCTGAATGTGGTCAACCAACAGTTAATCGTTAACTACCGCTAAAAAAAGAATAAGGCCATCAGTAAGTTAATTACTGATGGCCTTATTTGTTTAATGTATTGAAGAGGTTTGCTGACGGGAGTAAAGCTTACTGAGCGTGGTTCCACGATGTATTGAGGACAGATTCTGTTTCAGAACATGAAGGCGCGCCTGCAATTTCCGGGTTATTTCACCCTCGTTTTCGACCATCTGCTTTAATACCATTTTCAGGTTTTCTCTTTCCGCAACAGATAGATCATCGGCGCTGACTTCCATAATGTCCTGCTTTTTCAGCATATAGCCAGCGGCCATTTCGGCAAGCAGGTCCCATTCTTCTTTCGCTGCCATATCCAGCAGCGTTAAATTCATCTCGTATAATTCAACGATAATTTTTGGCAGCACCTCACCCATAATTCACCCGACGTTGTGTTGGTTCGATCTCTTTCCATGTCATGGCCAGTTTCATTAACAGCGCATCGATGTGCTTTAATTTCTCCGGCTCGTTACGCAGATTCGCCTCTAATAATGTCCGCGACATATATTCGTACATTTGCTCCAGTTCTGCGGCAATGTGTACGCCCTTTTCGTGATCGAGCGCAGCGCGCAAACCATTATCAATAATATTGATCGCCTTAGAGATCATCTTGCCACGCTGGGCAACGTTGCCATTCTCAAAATAGATATTGGCTTGCAGAATCGCGCTGTGCGCGCCGTCGAACAACATGGAAATTAACTGGTGCGGCGTGGCGCCAGAGAGCTTACTTTGAAGACCCACCTGCGCATACGCCTGGCTCCCCTGTGCTGCATACATGTTTGTCACTCCTGTTGGCAGGCCGCGGCGGGCCTGCGCAATGAAAAATTAGAGGGTTGAAAGCAATGACGTTAACTGACTGCTCATGTTGTTCAGATTCGACATCATGGTGTCGAGGTTCTGGAACTGCACACGGTAACGTTCGACCTGTGCGTCAATCAGCTTCTGCGTCTTGTCGATCTGGGTTTGCGCAATTTTAGTTTGCGATTCCAGGCTGTCGGTGGTGGTTTTAATCAAACCGTCCGTTTTGGTCTTCGAATCGCCAACGTAGCTGGTGATGATGGAGCCCAGCGCCGAAGAGAGCCCTTCGCTGTCGCCACGGCCGGAGAACATCAGGCTGATTTGTTCCGGATTATCGGCAATCGCTTCATCCAGCGTGTCTTCATCCAGCGTCATCTGGCCGGTTGCCGAATCAATCTTGATGCCTAAATCCGCCAGCGAGCCGTAATCTGCCCCGGCATCGCCGTAGACGCCATTGACGGTGGAGCGCACCTGGCTGACCAGGCTGCGCAGCGTGGAATCCCCCACCAGCGAGCCGCTGCCGGAGTTTTGCGTTGCCACTTCTTCATCGCCCAGGCTGGAGGTATCCGCCGCGACATATTTGCTGTCTGCGGTAGTCTCGGTAAGCAGCGCATTGTATTGCTTAACAAAATCCTGAAGGCTGGTTTTGATGGCCGAGGTATCCGAGGTCAGCGTCAACTGCTCAGCTTCGCCGTTTTCCGACACTTTTTTCAGATTCAGCGTCACGCCGTCAATGATGTCGCTGATGTTGTTGCTGGAGCGCGTATAGTCAGAACCATCGACGCGCAGTTTGGCGTCCTGGGCATCGGAAACGGCGATCATATTGTCGTTTGCGCCGCCATCGGCAGCCACGGAGCCGTCATCATTAATATGCTGGCCGCCGCCGGAGGTGTTCAGCACACCCGCCAGCGTATTATCACCATCAACACTGACGGTCATTTCGCCATCGGAGCCGGTCTTTTTCGAACTCAGTACCAGCTGATAGCCATCATCGGTACGCTGTACGGAAGCGGTAACATCACCCTTCTCTTTATTGATCGCTTTCGCAATCTGGTTCAGTGAGGTTTCATCATCCGCCAGCTCCACTTCCATGGTCTTGCCGTCATTCTGCGTGATCGTCACTGTACGGCTGCCGCCGGTGGTTTCGCCCAGCATGTCATCTGCGCTGGCTTCCGGCTGGGTTTTCAGTTTATGTGCCGTCGCGAGCTGTGAAATGGTCACCGAATGGCTGTCCGCCTGCGCGCCGCTGCCAGCAACGGCAGTAAAGGCTTCATTGGCGCTGACGTTCATTTTATTAAAAGCATCAGAACCCATGGTGGTAACGCTTTTTTGCAGATTCGACAGCAGGCTGGAGATCTTACCCCATGCTGAAATCTGCGACTTATAGCTGTTCTGTAGTTTGGTATAGGGTGTTAAACGCGATTGCTCACCGGCCTTCAGCTGTTCCAGCATTGATGCCGTATCGATCCCGCCAGTACCTACACCTAATGATGATATTCCCATTTCGTCTCCGGTCGGAAAGGTCATTTTGTTGAGTGAATTCTATTAACCAATCGGCCTGGGAAATAAAAAGATGAATATTTAATAAAGGAACTATATAGAAGAAAGAAAAAACTCAGCGCTACAGAGAAAATTCGCTAAATCGATAAGGGAATATAACGTCAGTTGTGCGCGCAATTCATATCTTCAATATCAGAATCGGCTGAAATAGCAGCTAAAAAATAGCTAAGTCATTGTTTCCTGAAATTCCCTTCAGCTATTCAACAAATCTTTCCGCAGCAAAAAATTTCAGTCCTTTTTTGAAGGGCCGATTTATTTAGTATGCGAGACAACTTACGCATAACCATAATCCATGTGAACTATAGAGTATTAAGGAATAAACATGTCCCAGGTTATTAACACTAACGCCCTCAGCCTCGTTGCACAGAACAACCTGAATAAATCTCAGAGCTCTCTGGGTACCGCTATTGAGCGTCTGTCTTCTGGTCTGCGTATTAACAGCGCGAAAGACGATGCAGCAGGTCAGGCAATTTCTAACCGCTTCACCGCGAACATCAACGGTCTGAGCCAGGCTTCCCGTAACGCCAACGACGGTATCTCTATCGCACAGACGACTGAAGGCGCGCTGAACGAAATCAACGATAACCTGCAGAACATCCGTCGTCTGTCTGTACAGGCGCAGAACGGCACCAACTCTGATTCTGACCGTCAGTCCATCCAGGACGAAATCAACGCACGTCTGGACGAGATCAACCGTATCTCTGAACAGACTGAGTTCAACGGCGTGAAAGTACTGAGCAAAGATCAGACTCTGTCTATCCAGGTGGGTTCTAACGACGGCCAGACTATCGATATCCAGCTGAACCAGATGGACTCTTCTACTCTGGGTATGGACGACTTCACCATCGCTAACGGCGTTGACGCAAGCACCCTGACTGATGCGACCACCGTTAAAGTTGATACCGGTGCTAAATACGATGTATCCACCATCACGGATACTGACGCTGCTGGCAAAGCTGCTGATGACGTTGTTGAGGGTGACGACGGTAACATCTACGTTAAATCTGGTAGCGACTACTTCCTCGCAACGACTGATGCAACGGGTGCTGTAACGTTTGACTCCGCTAGCACTGCTGCAACAGGTGTTACCATGGGCAACAGCGTAGCTGGCGACGCCGTTATGTTTGACAAAGCTCCGGACGTTTCTGGTATCACCGGTACCCTGAAAACTGACGGCGAAGGCAACTACTATGTTGAAGATGCTAACGGCGCGCTGACCGCTGCAACCGTTGACGATGCTGGCGTTGTGACTGATTCCGGTAAAGCAGTTTCTACCGCTCAGGCAACTGAAGATCCGCTGACCAAAATCGACGAAGCGCTGGCTCAGGTTGACGAACTGCGTTCCGGTCTGGGTGCGGTACAGAACCGTTTCGATTCTGTAATCAGCAACCTGAACAACACCGTTAACAACCTGTCTGAATCTCGTTCACGTATCCTGGATGCTGACTTCGCTTCTGAAGTTTCTGAAATGAGCCGTGCGAACATTCTGCAGTCTGCGGGTACTTCTGTACTGGCACAGGCTAACCAGGTTCCGCAGAACGTCCTGTCTCTGCTGCGTTAATTCGCGCTTTTCAGCCGAAGCCAAAGACCGCCCTCTCCGGGCGGTTTTTTTTTGCCCTTTCCTTACAACTCTTCTTTTTCGTCTGATCCCTTAGATGAGAAGAACGAATTCAAACTTGCGTTATCGTCGTAATCCGATGCGCCCGCAGCCGGACTGCGGGCCTGTGGTTCAGACGAGCCAGCTTAATAACAAGGTGGCAAAAATGACCGTTGAAGCACCACCAATGCGGGTGGCGATTTGCGCGAAGGGCATCAATGCCATTCTGTTGGATGCTGAGAGGATCGCCACATCCCCCGTACCGCCGAGGCCACTATGGCAGCTGGTGACGATCGCCGCCTCGACCGGATACATATTTAACTTTGTGGCAATGAAATAACCGCTGAGCGCCATAGCAATGACGATGGAGCCGCACACAATAACGTAGCCGACAGAGAATACCGCGACCACGCTTTCCAGCGGCACATAAAGCATGCCGAGACCAATCATCAGCGGCCAGACTAATGCTGCGGAAACAAACTTATAGCAACTGTGCGCGCCCTGCTCCATGGATTTGGGGATCACCTGTGCGTACTTGCACAGTACGGCAATCAGGATCATCAGCACCGGACCAGGAATATGCACCAGTTTTTCAAATAACCCGCCGACGATAAAAAAGGCGCATATCATCAACAGCCCGCCGCCCATAAGTTGAAAATCGGTATGCTGCGCCTCCTGCGTCTGTGCGAAGACGCGGTTATCCTCATCACTGCGGATCAGCATACCGTTACCGGTCAGGGAAGGACGGCGCATTCCTATACGCGCCAGCACGCCAGCGCAGATAATGGCAAAGATATTGCCCACCACTGCCGCGGGTGCCAGTTGGGCAACATAAACATCCGGGGTTTGCCCAAGAATGGCGGAATAGGCCAGTGACAGCGGTAATATGCCTTCGCCAATCCCACCGCCGATAATAGGCACGATGATAAAGAAAAAGGTGTGATACGGCGTGTAGCCAAATAATGTTCCTACCAGCAGCCCGGCGAGCACCGCGACCACAGTACCGGCCACCAGGGGCACAAACATGCGGATCATGCCCTGGATCAGGATCACCCGGTTCATGCCGAGAATGCTGCCAACCACCAGACAGGCAATAACAAAATAAAGCAGGTTGGCTTCTTTCATCAGCAGATGGACGGTGGCTAACGTATGCGCTTCAAACAGACCAAAATAGACCAGTACCGAGGGCACCATCAGGCACAATATTGCTGGCCCACCGACGTCCTTCAGCACCGGCAACATACGGCCTATTTTGGCAAAGGCAAAACCAAGCGTCATGATCACCGCCAGGCCGCCAATCATGTTTTTCGGCAATAAACCTGCGATAGCTGAAATGGCGACAATCGAAGCGATACCGATAAAGAGCAGCAAGGGTACGGCGCCGACTTCAAGCCCGTGCAGGCGCGAGAGTTGTGCACCCGCAGGGGATGCGTCAACAGAGGAAGAGAGAGGATTATCTTTCATTATTTTCACCTGATTCGCTATTAATAATTAACAGTGGGTCAGGAATAACCGCTGGGTTATTCGTAATAGGATAAAATGCTTGAAAAAATAAAGCCAACAAAATAAATATTGCCACCAGGAAGTTATGATTGAATAAATAACATAATCTTCGGCCTGTAAAGTGAGCAATAGTTACTGCTTATTGAATTTGTGAGTGCCGTAGTAATTCACATTTAAATAACTTAAACAGGCTATTCGTAAATAAAATAATTGCGCAGATACATGCATTAGATTCTTCTAATGAAAATATAAACTTAGCACCTCAATCTTTCCATTTAATTAAAGTATTCCTTTTGAAACTAATTAAAACACACGAAGTGTGATTCTAATCACCTTTGGAAGTAAATACGATAGATAGAGTTCCTGCCTGAAAACTATTTAAATAAAACAAAAACAGGACATTTTATGCCTTCACTACTCCTACAATCTTTATTCCCTTTAGTATTTATCATGTTACTAGGGTGGCTAAGTGGAAAATTAGGGTATACGCACCGTAAGGATGCCACTGTATTAGCGACAGTGGTGATTCGCTTTGCATTACCCTTTCATCTTTTTATCGGAGCACTGAACACCAACCCGGACAAAATCAAAAACTTCTCGTTTATGGCTGTGCTGGTAATTGGTCTGATGGGCTCTTATTTACTGACGCTGATCCTGTCGCGTTACGTTTTTCGTCATGATATCAAGACCAGCGCAATACAGTCTTTGGTTTGCGCTTTTCCTGATATGGCCTATTTTGGCGCGCCGGTACTGGCCGTGCTGATTGGGCCGGAAGGATTTTTAGGTGTGCTAATTGGCAATTTAGTCACCAGCGTTTTAATGATTCCGTTGACCATTATCTTAATCCGCATGGGCGATAAAGATAGCGACATTGAAACGCTACATCCGGGCAAACTGATTATGCAGAATTTACTGCGGGCGGTGCGTAACCCGATTGTCTGGATCCCCGTATCCGGTGTGGTGCTGAGCCTGGCCGGTGTGCAGTTACCGCATCTGTTGAGTGCGCCGATTGAGATGGTTGGCAAAATTGCTGGTGGTCTGTCGCTGTTTGCCCTCGGTCTGCTGTTTTACGGTGAGCGCCCGTCTCTGAATCTCCAGACCTTTACCAATATCAGCATCAAAAATCTGATCCAACCCGCCATGATGGCAGTTGCCGGGCTGGCATTTGGCCTGAGCCACACCTTAATGCAGCAGGTCGTGATTATTGGTGCAACACCTTCTGCTATCGCTGCGGGAATGTTCGCCCTGCGCAGCGACACTTATATCGAATCCGCATCCTCTTCCATTCTTATTGGCACTGCGATCGGCGTATTAACTGAGGGCGTGATGATCTACTTGATTTCTTGAGCCTCTTTTCTGTTATCCCCGATACATCGGCAGCCGTGCCGTTATTATTTAGTCAGGAGCAGCAATAATGTTACGCAAAGAAACGCTTTATACGCCTTATAATGGTGCCGTATTACTGGAAAACCCGTTACTTAATAAAGGGCTGGCATTCACTGAGGATGAACGTCTGGCCTTTAATCTGTATGGATTATTACCGCATAACGTTGAAACCATCGAAGAACAAACAGCGCGCGCATGGCAACAATTTTGTCATTTTAAAAAAGACATCTCCCGCCATGTTTACTTACGCAATATTCAGGACACCAACGAGACGCTTTTTTATAATCTTCTGCGCTGTCATATGCAGGAAACCCTGCCAATTATCTACACCCCAACGGTAGGCGAAGCCTGTGAGCATTTTTCTGAGATTTATCGCCGCGCCAGAGGGTTATTTATCTCATGGCCGGATCGGCACCGCATCGATGAAATGCTGCAAAGTTTTTCACGCAATGATATTCGCGTAATTGTGGTTACCGATGGGGAACGCATTCTCGGTCTCGGCGACCAGGGCATCGGAGGGATGGGGATCCCGATTGGCAAACTTTCGTTATATACCGCGTGCGGCGGAATTGACCCGGCATCGACGCTGCCTATCATGCTGGATGTGGGTACCAACAACAGCCAGCATCTTGAAAATCCGCTGTATATGGGGTGGCGCCATCCGCGAATCAGCGACGGAGACTATATCGAATTTATGGATATGTTCGTTGAGGCCATCAAAGCGCGCTGGCCAAATGTCCTCCTGCAATTTGAAGATTTTGCCCAGAAAAATGCGACCAAACTTCTGAACCGTTACCGCCACCAGCTGTGCTGCTTTAATGATGATATTCAGGGAACGGCAGCGGTCACCACCGGCACGCTGATTGCCGCTTCGCAGGCGGCGGGAATGCGCTTACGCGATCTGCGCGTGGTTTTCCTCGGCAGCGGCTCCGCCGGCTGCGGCATCGCGGAGAAAATCATTGCCTTGATGGTCGACGATGGTCTGACCCCGGAGGAAGCCCGCAACAACATTTTCATGATCGATCGCTTTGGCCTGTTAACAGATGACATGCCTAATTTACTGGATTTCCAGCAAAAACTGGTCACGCCACGTCGTCTTATCGCCGACTGGGATACCGATTCAGAGAATATGTCTCTGCTGGACGTGGTGCGCAATGTCCATCCCAACGTACTGATTGGCGTTTCCGGGCAACCCGGTCTTTTCAGCGAAGAAATCGTGAAAGAGATGCATCGTCACTGTTCCCGTCCCATTATCATGCCGTTGTCGAACCCGACCTCACGCGCGGAAGCCCAGCCCCGGGATCTGATTGAATGGACGCAGGGAGCCGCGCTCATTGCAACGGGAAGCCCTTTTGAGCCGGTCTTTTATCAGGATGAATCGTACGAAATAGCCCAGTGTAACAATGCGTATATTTTCCCGGGGTTAGGTCTGGGCGTACTGGCTGGCAAGTTAACTCGCGTCACCGACACCATGCTGAGCGTGGCCAGCAAAACGCTTGCAGCATTCTCCCCGCTGGCGAATACCGAGAAAGGCGGGTTATTGCCGCCAGTCGATATCATTGAAACCGTATCGAAAGCCATCGCCCTGCAGGTAGCCCAGGCGGGTCAGCAGGAGGGCGTCGGCCCGCTGATGAGTGAAGAGGAATTAACAACACGTCTCGAAAATATCTATTGGGATGCGCGCTATAAAGCGTACAAACGCGCGTCCTTCTGAGAATCGGCACGGCAGAGCGAGCCATACTCTGCCGTGCGTTAATCAGGACCAACCGTACATTAACTAAAACAGATGCGTTGAGGAGAAAAAGCCATTACGCCCGGCATATTTTGCGTGATAAAGCGCATCATCAGCTAATTCGATAAGCGTTGTCTCCTTGCCTTTTACTGCCGGACCGGGGCCTGAAGCGATACCAATGCTTACGGTCACTATTCCGAACGGGCTATATTCATGAGGGATATTTTCCTGACAAATACTTTGAATTATTTTTTTGGCTTTCTTTTCCGCCGCGATCAAATCGGTTGCAGGAAGAATAACAACAAACTCTTCTCCACCATAGCGGGCAACCAGCGCAGAGCTGCCTTTTACTGTTTTTTTCAGGGATGTTGCGACTTGCCGTAAACAGTCATCACCCGCTAAATGCCCGTAATTATCGTTATATTTTTTAAAGTAATCTATATCAATGAGCATCAAGGATATTGCATGCTTATTTACGGCGCACTGTAATACTTCGCGGGGCAGCGCCTCATCGAATTTGCGACGATTCGCCAGCCCGGTTAAACTATCCTCAGCCGCCATAGCCTTTAATTTCTCATTTGCGGTCATGAGTGATTCAGTAGTTTTTGACAATTCACGACTGGTGCGCACTCGCCGATGGATATCCCGCAGAAGAAAATAACCTGATGTTATAACGCCTCCCATCAGGAAAATAACAATCACTATCAGAATCTCTGATTGTTTTTTCCAGGCCAACATTCCTTCATCGATACTCACGGCGACAGTGGTAACTAATCCATATCGTTTATTTTTTTGAAATGCATACATCCGTGGTATATTGTCAAAGCGAGAGACACTTCTTGCGGTGCCGGAATTACTGTTTTTCAGGTATGTTGTAAAAAGTGGCGAATTGGAAATAACCCGACCAATATATTTATCGTCAAAAGGATAGCGTATCAGTAATATTCCAGACTCGCTTGTTAATGCAATAGCACCAGAATGTCCAATATCGATCTTGCCAAACGTTTCAAGGAAATTTTCAATATTGAGAGTGAGAACGGCGACCCCGGCAAATCTACCCTGGTGATCTTCCAGCCTGCGACTGATGGTTATCACCCATTTCCCGTTCGTCCGGCTTACTACGGGAGGACCAATAAAAACTTTTTTGGACGTATTGTTTTGATGATAAACGAAGAAAAAACGGTCTGCGCTATTGGCGCGGCCAGAAAGCCTTTCGTGTAATGCGATGAGCGTATTGCCAGTAGCATCATAAATAACAACATTATTGAGTTGCTCCAGCAATTCATCCTGACCAGCAAGAATTTTCTTTATATTGGTAATCTGGCTTTTGTCTTCACCATAAATTTCCGTTATGTCCGAAAGATTTTCTATGAGCATCTCGCCCTGCCGGATAACCCCCTCAGAATAAAGATTGAGAGTATGGCTTAAATTCGAAACGTTGGTATTAAGATCGTTGATTGTCTGTACACGGGTGATCCAGATATGGAAGGATAAAATTATCGACATCACGAAGAAGACAACAACAAGAATTGTCAACCCAATAAAACTCTCTCTCTTCATTATGATTTACCACCAGCCCAAATCACGTCTTAAATACCTTCATTACTGAGAACCTTTATCGTTAAAAATATAAACCCTGGCAGAAAATCGTTGCGGTCAGCAGGCAAATACATTTTTGCATTCAACTTTAAAGATTAACACCTGCAGCATAGCTGTGCTTTGCTTATTAATAAAGTGTTATATGAAATATTCATAAATTCATCTTATTACTATTAAAGCGAGAATGAGCGTCATTTCTTACAGACTGGAATTAGCACAGTAGTGCCACTGAAAAATATCCTATTTTGTGTCGTCTAATTTGCTGAATCGTAAGGTGATTAAAAGGATTGCCCGGCGGGTAAGCACTATCACTCTACACAGCGAAACGACATCGCCAATATACTTTCCTGAGCAGAACCAGCCCCTTCCAGCCCAACGCCATGGCGATGCCATGGCGTTGAAGTAAGCGCATTGCCAGGAAGGCATTCACCTGGCTTCACTCATCCACTCCTTCAAGGTAAGAGAGTAAAGCAGGCTCGGTGGCGCACTACATTACTTAAACAGTTTCTGGACAAACTCCGCATACGCCGGACGCCAGACATCCATTTCATGGTTCAGACCGGGGTACACTTTGTAATCAAACTTAATGCCCTGTTTCTCCAGCTCGCTCTTCAGCCCGGCGATGTCTTTTCCGGTGACAGAATCCTTTTCTCCGACAACAACGGTGAAATTATGCAGTTGCTTATTAATTAACGCCGGTTTACTGAACTGCGCGCTAACGCCTGCGTCAGGGACCGTTGTGGTGGTGACACCGCTAAAGGTTGCCAGCCAGCCGAAGCTTTCAAGATGGTTCATCCCGGAAACCAGCGCCTGATATCCCCCTTGCGACAATCCTGCCAGCGCGCGTCCGCTTGCGTCTTTGCGTACATTAAACCGCGCGTCGACCAGTGGAATAATATCGTGCATCAGTTCGCGGTCTGCCGCTTTGGCATTGAGAGGGTAAAATGTTTTGCGGCGATCTTTCGGCGGAAAATTCTCCGGGATCGCCTGCACAATGTCAGTTTCGGTATCCGGAACCACGACCAGCATCGGTTTGATTTTCCCTTCGGCCAGCAGGTTATCCATGATCTGCGGCAGACGTCCCTGATCGATAGCGGAAAGGCCGGTATCGCCAAAACCGTGGTAGAAATAGAGCACCGGTAGCGGTTCGCCTTTTCCGTTATAACCTGGCGGCGTCCAGATATAGACCCGCCGCTCGGAGCCCAGCTCTTTCGAGTGATAAGTCACCGTCAACAAATCGCCATGAGGAACAGCGCGATCGTCGAGAATACTGCCCGGCACCAGAATCAAACTGGTATTCACCTGGCGCTGCGGCTTCTGAAAACGGCTTCCCGTATCCACCGAGCGGAACCCATCGACATCAAAATAGTACTCATAGAGGTTCGGTGCCAACGGCCCGCTCTTCCAGGACCAGACGCCGCTGGCGTCTTTACTCATATCATGCGAAACATAGCTGTCCGGGGTGGAACCCGTGATCACCGAGACCCGTTTTGCGCCCGGCGCGAAAAGGCGAAAGGTTATGCTTTTATCCGCGTTAACCTGCGTCACATACTGGCTGACCGGTACCGATAAGTCAGGCGTCACCGGAAAGGGCGCAGCAAAAGCCGGAACAGCCGCGCTGCCCAACAGAGCGGTAATGGCCAGCGTCAGACAAGCGATGTTTCTTTTCATATCACTCCCTCGTTTTTCACATTTATGTATGCAGATTTATCGACCGGGCATTACTACCAGACCTTAGCCTGAACACCTGGGGCAAATGGTTTGTTTTTCTCATCAGTGCCGTTGAGATTACCCTGTTCGCTGCCCGGCGCATGAATGCCGATATCACAAAAAAGCATTTCCGCATGGAATTCAGGCATGCAGACGTTTCTTATCGACGTATTGGGTAAATTTTTTCAGGGGAGTGGAAATACAGCGAGGACGCGGCGTTAGCGTTACGCGTATTACACAGGCGGCGTTTTTTACTGTGTTCTTTCCGAACTCACGCCCATTCTTTTATCAATAAGCAACAATAAAAAAAGCCTCTCCGTTAACCGGAAAGGCTTGTGAAATAAAAACGCAGAAAGAATTAATTGAAGCCGTTATCGGCGACTTTATCGATCAGTTCCATCTCATCACTGTTTAACAGTTTTTCGATATCCACAAGAATCAACATCCGCTCACCCATCGAACCGAGGCCCAGCAAATATTGCGTGGAGAGCGCGACGGTATATTCCGGCGCAGGTTTAATCTGCGCGGCGTCCAGCGACAGCACATCGGAAACGCCATCAACGACAATGCCCACCACGCGGCTGCTGTTCAGGCTGAGGACAATCACAATGGTGTTGTCATCAAAATTGGCCGACTCAAGAGCGAATTTCACCCGCAGATCGACAATTGGCACAATCACGCCGCGCAGATTGGTGACGCCAGCGATAAAGTCCGGCGTATTGGCAATACGCGTCACGCGATCGTAGCCACGGATCTCCTGCACTTTCAGGATCTCAATGCCGTACTCTTCATTACCCAGACGGAAGGCGAGGAATTCATGCCCCGCGTCATCCTTCAATTGCTTTTCTGTATCAGTTAAGTTCATTTAATAACCTTTCAACCTGTGATTCAGGCACCATTGTCAACGCATCTCTTTTTTTGGCTAATGTCGTTAACACGGCGACATCCAGTATTAACGCCACGCTGCCGTCCCCCAGAATGGTGGCGGCAGAAATGCCCGGTATTTTGCGGTAGTTTTGCTCAAGGTTTTTCACTACCACCTGATGCTGACCGATCAGTTGATCCACCAGCAGGGCATAGCGATTGCCCGCGCTCTGTACAATCACGGCAATCCCCTCGCTGATGTCGTAATCCGCTTCGTGAATGCCAAAGAGTTGTCCCAGTTCGACAAGCTGCAAATACTCATCGCGCACCTGCAACATCCGTTCACCACCGGTCATACGGTGCATTTTCGTTTCAGAAAGCATTAACGATTCCATCATGCTGCCGAGCGGCAACACATAGATCTCAGAACCGATGCGAACCGACATGCCATCAAGGATTGCCAGCGTCAGCGGCAAAATAATCCTGATAGTCGAACCTTTACCCTGCTCAGAATGGAGGGTGATATGGCCGCCCATCTCCTGGATATTACGGCGCACAACGTCCATACCCACGCCGCGACCGGAGATATCCGTCACTTTTTCTGCGGTGGAGAACCCGGCGGCGAAAATCAGCATCCACACATCTTCATCGCTGATGTTTTCGCTGATCAACATGCCCTGAGCCTGCGCCCGCGCGAGAATTTTTTCGCGGTTCAATCCGGCACCGTCATCGCTCACTTCAATAATGATATTGCCGCCATGATGTTCCGCAGAGAGCACCAGATTGCCCTTATCCGGCTTGCCGTTGGCGCGACGCACATCAACCGGTTCAATTCCGTGATCGAGGCTGTTACGCACCAGATGCGTCAGCGGATCGACGATCTGTTCGATCAGGCGTTTGTCCAGTTCCGCGGAGCCGCCCACCAGCGTCAGCTCCACCTCTTTATTCAGTTTCGCCGCCAGATCGTGAACCAGACGCGGGAAGCGGCTAAAGACGTAATCCATCGGCATCATGCGGATAGACATCACCGATTCCTGAAGGTCGCGGGCATTACGCTCAAGCTGAACAATGGTATTGAGCAGGGTATCGTGGCTTGATGAATCAAGGGTGCCGGAAAGCTGCGACAGCATCGCCTGCGTGATGATCAGTTCGCCAACTTGGTTGATGATCTGATCCACTTTTTCCACCGCTACGCGAATGCTGCTCGCTTCCGCCGCCTGCGGGCGGTTGCGTGAAGATTCCGGTCGCGAAGGACGCGGCTGTGCTGATGCGCCAGCAACAGGCTGCGCAACCGCGCTGCTTTCTGCCACTTCCGGCACAGCAGCCTCCTCAACGGCCAGCGGAGTAGCAGCTTTAGCTGGTGCCGGAGAGATGGTTATCTGCTCCGGTTCCAGAATAAAGCACAGTACCGCCTGGATATCATCGGCGCTGGTGGTGGTTTGCAATACCAGTTGCAGAGCGCCGTTTTCACGCTGCACATCGCTGATGCTCCCCAGATTCGCCAGCTCTTCCAGCAGCGGATCCTGATCCTCATCTTTCACTTTTTGCAGCACGATGAGCAGGCGCGGTTCGCCCTCTTCAGCTTCCGCCGGCACCGCGATGGCAGAGGCCGTCACTGGCGCGACGATAGCCGCCGGGACAACCGCCGCAACAGGCGGCTGTGCTGCGTGGTCGTTAGCAATTTGCCGTAGCGCTTCGCAAATATACTGATAAGCCTCCTGATCCGGTTCAGAGGAGGATTTGTAGGCGTCCAGTTGATCCTGCATGATGTCCTTACCTTCCAAAAACAAACTTCGAATCTCTTCTGTAATCCGCAGCTTGTCGCTACGAACATCATCGAGGAGATTTTCCAGAATATGCATCGTCTGCTGCAGCGCAGAAAAACCAAACGTACCGGCTCCCCCTTTTATCGAGTGGGCGGCGCGAAAAATGGCATTCAATACTTCTCTGTCTGGCGACAGCAGATCGAGGTCAAGCAGGTGCTTTTCCATGTCGGCCAACAACTCGTCAGCCTCATCAAAAAAAGCCTGATAAAAGTCGCTGATATCCACTTAGTTATTCTCCATGGCCGTTTTGACTGTTGATTCCGTTGCAGGTGCTGCTGCACCCTGCTCCGCTTTTTTACTCTCATCCGACAGAGAGACAGGGTCACGTAGCAGCACATCTTCCTGCAGGATTTGTTTGGCGCGCTCCTGGCTGAGCACCAGGATACTGATACGCCGGTTAATCGGGTCGTCGGCGATCGTTCCCGACTGCACCATCGTGTCGGCGGTACCAATCACCCGGATAAATTTATTGCTGCCAAGCCCGGCGCTAACCAGAATGCGACGCGAGGCGTTGGCGCGATCGGAGGAGAGTTCCCAGTTGCTGTAACCCGCTTCGCCATTGGCATACGGCAGCGCATCGGTATGGCCGGTCATAATGATGCGGTTAGGCAATTCATTCAGTACCGGAACCAGAGCCTGGAGGATATTCACCATATAGCTCTCCGGAACCGGGCTGCCGACTTTAAACATCGGGCGATCGGCGCTGTCGGTGATCTGAATAAGCAGACCATCATCGGTCAGCGAAAGCCGTAAATTAGAGGTGAAATTGTTCAGACGTGGATCGGTTTGAATCAGGCTTTGCAGCTTGTTTCTGGCGCGCTTCAGATTCGCTTCCCGCTTTTTCTCATCAATTTTATTCAACGTCTTTTTGAAGACTTCCCCGTCATTTTTCAGGGGATCGTCCCCGCCGCCGGGGATCACACTGTCGCTCAGGCTGGCTTTATCGCCCTTCGCCAGCGCGTTTTTCAGCGGGACTTTGAAATATTCAGCGATCTGCATACGCTGCTCCGGAGAAGAGGATGAGAGCAGCCACATCACCAGGAAAAAAGCCATCATCGCGGTCATAAAGTCCGCGTAGGCGATTTTCCATGAGCCGCCGTGCGACTCATGTTTTTTTCGGTTGAATTTGCGGACAACAATGGTTGCGGCTGACTTTTTCTTCACGTTGCCTCTCCCGTCGGTACGGACGATGAAGAGGAGCGGACTTCGCGCACGTGCTCATCAAGTTCAGCAAAACTCGGGCGCTCAGTCGAATAGAGCGTTTTACGGCCAAATTCAACGGCAATCTGCGGCGCATAACCATGAATACTGCACAGCAGCGTGGTTTTAATGCACTCCAGCATTTTCAAATGTTCGGCGCTACGCTGACGCAGCAACGTTGCCAGCGGCAGAACCATGCCGTAAGCAATCAGGATGCCGAGGAAAGTACCTACCATCGCATGGGCAATCAGTTCACCCAGCTCCGCCGCCGGGCGATCCGCCGCCGCCAGCGCATTGACCACGCCCATCACCGCCGCAACGATACCAAATGCAGGCAGCGCATCACCCACGGCATTGATGCTGTTCGCCGGAACGTCGTGTTCGTGCTCGCAGGTCTCGATCTCCTCATCCATTAGCGCTTCCATTTCAAAGGCATTCATATTGCCGCTGATTATCAGACGCAGGTAATCGACAAGGAAATTCATGATTTCGGAATCCGCCAGCAGGCGCGGATAGGCAGAAAAGATGGCGCTGTTTTGCGGATCTTCGATGTCGTTCTCCAGCGCAACAACCCCACTTTGACGGCTCTTTGACAACAGCAGATACATCAGCGCCATTAAATCCATGTATAACGCTTTGGTGTAATACGAACCCCGAAATAAACGAGGAAAAGATTTCATGGTCGCGCGGATCGCTTTGCCATTATTCCCCACCAGAAAAGCGCCCAGGCCGGCGCCACCGATGATTAATAATTCAGTCGGCTGAAAGAGTGCGCCGAGATTACCGCCACTGATAGCAAAGCCACCAAATACGGCTGCAAATACCACGACATAGCCAATAATGACTAACACGTTAACTCCTTAATAATCTAAACGTCCGTTTATCATCTTTATTCCATGCATATAAGCGCGTAACCAGGCACGCATCGCTGCCGTTATTCACGGGGTGGTGATGTACATAGCAGTGAGCCAATATTTACCGGTACCGATCCATTAAAAAAACTTCCGGATTGACACGTTTAATTGCTCGAGAAGGCGGAAAACACAAACTGCAAGTGTATATAGCGTCAGGGCTCTCCTGTGTGGTAATAAACGAACCACCACAAGAGCAACATTCCGTATGCCTGATCATGCCGCAATCAACAAATCGTAATAACGTCCATGCGCGAGTAATACCGAGCACAGGTTTTTTATCTTTGCCGTCAAGACTATTCTCAAGGTACAGACGATAACTTTTCAGCATTGTTTCAACAGGACGGCCACCTTCGGTTTTTTCCAGATAACGATAAATATTATAGAAAATCGATGAGTGAATATTCTGTTCCCAGGACATATACCAGTCCGCGGAAAACGGTAACATCCCCTTCGGTGGTGAACATCCCTTAATTTCTTTATAAAGTTTTAAAAGCTTGCGGCGACTTAAACTTGTTTCGCTCTCGAGGACTTGCATCCGTGCACCAAAGGAAATCAATTCCACGGCGATTTGCGCATCCTTGATTTCAGAGATGATGCTTTTCTCACACATAGATATTTCCCTGTCAGGCCGCCGGACGTTCTTCCTCGGCAAGAGAATTAAGTAATTCTGTAGACAAAATGATTCCAGTATGAATGTTTTGTAAAGCATCAATACGCGAATCTTTCGTCAGACAGTCGATAACCATATCGCTGTCAATGCGCAAACGGCATATTAGCTGGCCTGTTGATGAAAGTTTAATAAGCTGTGAAAGCGATAAATCTTTCAACATATCAATTGTTGATTCATTTAACCCAAGGCGAAATGTAGCGGATAATTTGTCTTCCATAATTAACCGCTGCGCCAGCAGCAGGTAAGAAAGATTCATATCCCGGATACATTGCAGTGGCTCGTCAAACGCTGTCACATTCATGGTAAACGTACCCTTATTATTCCCACCCGCGATCTTCCAGGCGGGCCCGTAATCGTTTAATTGTTTGGCTATGCAGCTGGCTCACGCGTGTTTCCGTAATGCCCAGCAGCACGCCAACCTCTTTCATATTCAAATCTTGTTGATAATAAAGATTCAGCAGCATCTGCTCTCTTTCCGGCAACGCTTTGATCTCATTGCTGACTTGCTTTGTCAGATCGCCTAACAGCGCATCATGCAACGGGTCTAAGTGATCCTGTTCCATCTCTTCCAGTTCAAGACCATCTGCCAGCAGCTCCTGGAGCTCATCCAGCGAGCAGAGCATGCTGGTATTCGTATCTGCCAGCGTCTGCTGATACTCCTGCAGCGACATTCCCATTTCCGCTGCAACATCCGCTTCCGAAGCAACACCGCCGGTGCTCTGTTCCACCCGCATAATCGCGGCAGAGACTTCGCGGGATTTACGGCGAACGCGGCGAGGAACCCAGTCATGTTCGCGTAATTCATCCATAAATGCCCAGCGAAGGCGTTGTGCAATATAAACGCTCATCTTGACCCCTTTAGTCGGGTCAAACTGTTCTACTGCATCCAGAAGCGCAATGGCGCCTGCCTGAATTAAATCGTCAATATCAACGCTTGATGATAATTTGGATTGTAATTTCAGTGCTTCGTAGCGGACTAAATAACCATATTTAGGCCATAGTTGTTCTTTCTGAATTGTGCCGTCAGAGCGATAAATCCCATTCACTATAACCATTCCCGAAGTGCTATTAATATATTTAAATTATTATTAATAATCGCCAAATCAAATAGCCCGATAAGCGAACGGAAAGTGAAACATACTCCTTATTTACGTCATGGCGGCACGACAGAAATTAAAAGGTTTCCCATTCACCTTCTGTTTTTGGCGCAGGTGAGAATTCCCGAATAACCGGAGAATTAACCACGCGGGGAACTTCAACCTTATTTCGCTCACGGGCTACAGCCGAAACATGGTGCTCATTCACCGTAAACTCCGCGACAATCTGATCGAGATTACGGGCGTGCTGTTCGACATTCGTGGCCGTACCTGCCGCCTGCTCAACCATCGTGGCGTTCTGCTGCGTGACGAGGTCCATTTCGTTGACCGCCTGGGCAATCTGGTTGATGCCGGTGCTTTGCTCTTCAGAAGCAGAAGCGATTTCCGCCATAATATCAGTCACCTGGATAACAGACTTAACTATCTCCTGCATCGATGTACCGGCCAGTTGCACTTCCTGCGAGCCGGTATTCATATTCGCCACGCAGGTGTTGATCAGCTGACGGATCTCTTTAGCAGCATCGGCGCTGCGTTTTGCCAGGTTACGCACTTCGCCTGCGACCACGGCAAAGCCACGCCCCTGTTCCCCGGCGCGGGCCGCTTCCACTGCCGCGTTAAGCGCCAGGATGTTGGTCTGGTTAGCAATGCTGTCAATAACGCTGTTGATGTCGGCAATTTGACGGGAGTTAACCGTAATTTCTTCCATGATGCGCTCAAGATTGCCCATCACTTCACCACCACTTTGCGCGCTGCTGCTGGCGCTTTCCGCCAGTTGTTTCGCGCTGTGGGCGTTGTCGGCGTTCTGACGCACGGTGATTTTCAGCTCTTCCATGCTGGCTGCGGTTTGTTGCAGCGCGGAAGCCTGCTCTTCGGTACGTGAAGAGAGATCGTTGTTGCTGTTGGCGATTTCTTGCGCATTACCATAAATATGCTTCACGCCGTTACGAATGCCATAGACCGTATCGGTCAGCGACAGACGCATCTTTTCGACTTCAATCAGCATCTCGCCAATTTCGTTTTTTGCACCAATATCAATCGCTTCGCTCAGGTTTCCGGTAGCAATCAACTGGAAAGACTGTTTCACCTGCTCCAGACGTCGGAACAGCGTTCGCTTAAGCCACTGGCGGGAAAGGAAAGCACACAGCAGGGCCACAACCAGCGCCACGACAGTGAATATAATCATTTTCTGAATGTGCCCGTGCGAAGTCTCACCATACTGTTTGAGCAGGCGATTTGCGTACTCTACGTATTGAGAAACGCGATCCTGCAAGGCAATACGCTGTTTGGATTCTGCCAGCAGGTTACCGTGATAGTTGCCTGGATTGGTGATAAATTCCTTTTTATTCAATGTTGTAGAAATTACCGCTTCAAAACTCTGCTGAATGTCATGGCCGATTTTTTTCTCGGTTTCATCATCGAAAGGCGAGGTGGCGAAGGTATTCACCTTTTTTTGTGCGTCAGCCAGCGTGGCACTGATCTCCGCAATATCGTCTTGTTTTATTTCCTGTTGCAGCATGACGGCCAGCATCATGGCATTCACGCGGGAAACGCTACTGTTTACGCTGATTAATGCATCATTAAGCGTATCAATTTTTTTATTCGCTACGACAGTTGCATCGAAATTATCTGCCGCAGTCAGCGCATTACTCATTCCATAAGATGAAACAAAAATAATACAGACAACAATAACACCGAGAACAATACTGATCCCGGTTGAAATTTTTAACTCTTTAAACATAGAGAGACCTTTGAAGTAAAGGAGCGCCACAAAATATCTTTTAACGATATTTTTTCCGTGTGGTTTTAATTTCGCTCCTGCCGATAAACAATAAAAAAAATATCGCGAGGGTTAACCAACGATGTTGAAGATATTCAGTTGTTGCATCGACTGAAAAACCGTCATCGATGAATTCAGCGCGAACTCAGACATTTTTGACTGTGACAGCAGAGTGATCATCGAATCCCAGTCGGAACCTAGCGTCTCTTGCAGATGACTTTGGGTATCAATCCCCAGCGCATCCGCGCTGAAACCGAGCGTTTCCAGTTGCTGTAAGTTGGTGCCGACGACGGCGCGCACTTTACCGAGGTTATCGATGTTGCTCTTGATGCTGCGGTTGGTGCTGTCCAGCGTATCCTGCAACGCCTGACGATCGGCATCGTTGGTCACCGGTTGTTGTAATGCTGAGATAGCCGCATCCAGCGAGGCAAACAGATCATCCGCCGTACCGCTCATAAAGACATCGCTGCCAGTGTGACCGACCTGCATTTCGGTGCTGTCAGAAACCACTTGCGTCATCGCCGTATCACCGCCAACGTAAGTGCCATCATCCTGGAAAGGCGCAGAACCGGTTTTGTAGCCGCCGAAGATATAGCGGCCATCGCTGTTTTTGGTGTTCGCCAGATCCAGTAAGTTGTCGCGGATCCCCTGCAATTCCGTCGCCAGCGCCTGACGATCTTCATCAGAATAGGCGCCATTACCCGCGGCGACGATTTTTTCACTCAGATCTTCAGACAGCAGATTGGCAATCGAACCGAGAGTGTTATCTTCCTGGCCCAGCGCGTCCTGCGCGTAAGTACGCGCCATATCGAACTGGCTCATTCTCGACAGCGCGCTTTGCAGCGTTACCGCCTGTGAAGCGCCGGTCGGATCGTCAGACGGCGTCAGCAGCGTTTGTCCGGCAGACAAGCGGCTGGAGAGATCGTTATAACCGGTCATCGCCTTCGACAGGCTGTCAATCCGGCTCTGAAACATAAACTGTGTGCTAAGACGCATCATTTATCCCTGTAGAGTGGATAGCGTGGGCCAGCCTGGCTGGCCGCAGGCTTAACGGATACTTAAAATGGTGTCGAAAATGGTGGTCGCCGTTTGTAATACCTGCGCATTCGCCTGGTAGTACTGAGAGAACATCTGCATATTGACGTACTCTTCATTCATATCGACGCCGGAGACCGACTGCTGCTGCAGCGACCACTGGTCGTAGACTTTGGCGGAGGTGGTAATGTCGCCCTTCAGCGCGCTCACCGATGAACCGACGGAACTGACCAGGCTGGCATACGCACCTGACAGCGTCATCTTGCCTACCACTTCCTCATCTTTAATGCCGATTAACGCGAGGATGTTTTCGTTGTTGCTCTCCTCTGTCGGATCCGCAGAAGAAGAGGCCGCAATTTCATCGCCATCGGTAATGGCAACGGCGATGCGATCGGCTGCGCCATCGGTCGGGTTAAGCGTAAAGCTGTCGCCCGGTTGCGGCGTACCGCCAGGCATAATGGAAATGCCCTCGAATTCCAGTTCGCCATTGCCGCCGATGGTCGGCGTGATGGTGCGCCCGTCGCGGGTGGTTACCGTCCAGTCGGTGCTGCCCGGCCCGTTATAGACCAGCTGATAATCTTGTGATTTCACTGCCGTGATATCGGTAAAAGAGACATCCAGCGAGCCGCTGCCCGCATTGTCGGTATTGCCAACCGCCTGCGGGTTGCCAATGGAGAAAATATCGCCGCCAGCGTTGCCGTTCAGATCGTAACCGTTACCGTTCACTTCGTTGAACTTGTTTGCCATTTGCAGCGCCAGCTGGTTCAGTTGATCGCGCGCGGAAACCAGATCTTCATTACGGAATTTAAACAGCCCGCCCAGCTTGCCGGAGGTCGCATTTTCATCCAGCGCCAGCGCATTGCCGGAGGCATCGACATAGGAAACCACCGTCTGCGCCGGGTTTTCTGCGGAAGTGCTGGCCTGCAACTGGTACGACTTACCGCCGCTGACCAGCGCCATACCATTACCCATCGAGACATCAACCGTGCCGGTCTCTTTATTCTCGCTAACCTTAATGCCGATATTCTGACTCAGCTGATTTAATAGCTGGTCGCGCTGATCGAGTAAATCGGATGGCATACCACCGGTCTGCCCGTGAATCTTCTCAATCTGCTGATTCAGTTCGGCAAGTTGTTTGGTACAGGCATTAATATCCGTCACGGTCTGATCAATTTGTGTATTCGTACTTTTCTCAAGACCGTTTAATGTTGAGCTGTTTGAACGATATTGGTTAGCAATGGCATTAAATTGCGCCAGTACGCCCTGACGAGCCGCAGGATCAACCGGATCTTTACTCACGGCTTCCATGGCTTCAAACAGTCCATCCATGCTGGTTGAAATATTATTGGTACTGTCGCCCAACATATTATCAATTTGGCTAACTTGCTCGTAACGACCCGTTAATGACATATATTGAGTGGCTGCGCCGCGTACCTGATTGCTAATAAAACCATCATAGGCACGCTGCACGTCGCCTGTTTTTACGCCGTAGCCGAAGAAGCCGTAATTTGTGGATTTACCACCCGCTTCTCCCAGAATAATATTCTGTCGGCTATAGCCTGATGTCGTCGCATTGGTCAGGTTATTACCGACGACATTCAATGCGTTT
This sequence comes from Kosakonia radicincitans DSM 16656, assembly GCF_000280495.2. NCBI lineage: Bacteria > Pseudomonadati > Pseudomonadota > Gammaproteobacteria > Enterobacterales > Enterobacteriaceae > Kosakonia > Kosakonia radicincitans. Next base: position 1,222,154 of record NZ_CP018016.1, on the reverse strand, counting down.
TGAGCAGCACTCAGCCCACTTTGGGCAAGATTGAATAAATTCATAAATTATCGACCATGATCGGAAGAGGAGATCCATTATCTCCGGTAAAAATACGCTCTATATATTTAATCGGCCCGGTAATAATTCACTAAAGCCCGGAGCTTAAAATAATGAAGAAAAATCTGACGACCACGCATCCACCGCCTGATTCACATGCTGCCTGACCTGCTGAACTATATTAATGAGTTTTTTCGCATACGCCGGATCGGTCGCATAACCTGCGGATTGCAGTGCTTTTGCGGCTATTTCCGGTGAATCTGAATTAACAACATTTCTATAACGAGGATTACTACTTATTAACGATGTATAATCAGCCAGCGCGTCAGCATAAGAATCATAAACTTTAAATTTCGCTTTTACTTTTTGCGCGACGCCATTCTCATATTCTGTGGTGGTAATTTCCGTGGTTTCCCCCTCCCAGTGACTTGTCGCTTTGACACCAAACAGGTTATGGCTGGGTTTGCCGTCATTGGTCATAATTTCCCGGCGTCCCCAGCCCGATTCCAGCGCGGCCTGCGCAATAATCAACTGATGCGGGATCCCGCTCATACGCGCCACTTTCATCGCTGGTGCCATCAGGCGTGAAATGAACCCTTCCCCGGAAATGGCCGCCGTTTTAGGCTGTGCCTCTGGTTCCGGTTCTGGCGTATTTTCCACGTCGGCGTTCACCGCTGGCGCCGCGGAATGCAGCGGCGCGACAAGCATTTGCGCCGGGCTGATACTCAGCGGCACTTCCTGCGTTGTCGTCACGTTGCCCGCACTCGCGGCTTTACCGGTCATCTGCTGGATCATCAGATCCGCAAAGCCCATTCGCCCTTTATCAGCGATGTTCTGCGCCACCTGTTGATCGTACATCGAGGTGAACATCTCAGACTGCTGGGTGTTGAACAGGCCATCCTTGAACGAGGCCTGGCGCATGCTTTTCAGCATCATCTGCACAAACAGACCTTCCATCTGTTTTGCCGCCGCTTTAAGCCCGTCTGGCGAGTCATCCCTGACTGCCAGTTTCAGCTTATCAAGCGAACGCGCATCAAATGCCGCCCCCTGCGAGACGCTGGCGCTATTCATTAGTTGATCTCCAGACGCGCCCGCAAGCAGCCTGCGGCTTTCATTGATTGCAGAATCGCCATCAAGTCGTTCGGCGTCGCGCCCAGGCTGTTCAGCGCTCTGACCACACTGTTCAGATCGGTGCTGGTGTTAACCCGTTGCAGGGAGCCATTTTGCTCGCGCACCGACAACTGCGTATTCGGCGTCACCACGGTTTGTCCGCCCGCCAGCGGCGTGTTCGGCTGGTTGACCTGGTTGGTTCGGTTCACTTCGACCGCCAGATCACCCTGCGCAACGGCACAGGAATCCAGCGCCACGCGACCGTTGATCACCACCGAACCGGTACGAGAGTTGATAATGATCCGCGCATCGCCTGCATCAACACGCAGCGGAATATCCTGCACTTCGGCAAGAAAACGCACGCGTGATGCGCTGTCTAACGGCGCACGCAGGCTCACAGTACGGGAATCCTGCGCGCTGGCGCTGCCAGGGTAGCGTCGGTTGATGGCGTCGCTGATCTGCTGCGCGACGGTAAAATCTTCATTATTCAGTTGCAGCATCAACGTATTCTGCCCGGCAAAACCTGACGGGACGCTACGCTCTACCGTCGCACCGCCGCTGATGCGGGCACCGTTAAGCTGATTGACCTGCACCCGGCTGCCGCCTGCCTGCGCACCCGCACCGGAAACCAGCAGGTTCCCCTGCGCCAGCGCATAAATCTGGCTGTCGGCCCCTTTCAGCGGCGTCATCAGCAGCGTGCCGCCGCGCAGGCTTTTCGAGTTACCCATCGAGGAAACCACCACGTCAATTTTCGCGCCTGGCTGGGCAAAAGGCGGTAACTCGGCAGTCACCATCACCGCCGCCACGTTTTTCAACTGCATGTTGACGCCTGCGGGCACCGTAATGCCCAGTTGCGACAGCATGTTGTTCAGGCTTTGCGTGGTGAAAGGCGTTTGCATGGTCTGGTCGCCGGTACCGTCCAGCCCAACCACCAGGCCGTAGCCCATCAGAGAGTTACTGCGAACGCCTTCTACCGTCGTCAGATCGCGGATACGTTCTGCGCTGGCTGTTGCCGGTAACAGCAGGCAAAGCAGCGCCATAAAGCAGGTTAAAAAAGCAGTTTTCATCATCAATTACATCGGAGAAAGGTTAAGGAACAGCCGCTGCAACCAGCCCATTTGTTGTGCTTCGTTGATGTAGCCATTGCCCACATATTCAATGCGCGCATCCGCCACCTGGGTGGAAACAACCGTATTGCTGCCGCTGATGGTGCGTGGGTTCACGATGCCGGAAAAACGTATAAATTCAGTCCCCTGGTTGATGGCGATCTGTTTTTCGCCCACCACAGCCAGGTTGCCGTTTTCCAGCACCTGTTTCACCGTGACGGTGATGGTGCCGCTGAAGGTATTTTTTGCCGCCGCGCCGCCTTTACCGGCAAAATCGTTGCTGCCGCTGAACGAGGCGTCCGCCTTCCCGCGGCCAACCAGCCCGGACATAAAACCAGGAACAGCCGTAATGCCCACATCCGTCGAGCCATCACGCGAGGCATTGGCGGAAGAGCTCTTGCTGGCACTGACATTTTCTTGCAGCACGATGGTCAGCGTGTCGCCGATGTTCCGTGGACGGCGGTCTTCAAACAGCGGTTGATACCCATAGTTCATCGCCTGCCCCGACTGGAAAATCGATCCATTGACCGCGGCCGCCGCAACGGGTGCGGGCGCCGCGCTGGTTGCGCCATCCACCAGCGGCTTTTGCGGGATATACGCGCAGCCAGCGATCACAAACGGCAGAATAAGGGTCGTTGCCAGACGACGGAGCACAGGCAGAGAGCAAAGGTGATAGGTCATCTCAGTCACTAAAGGAAAAGCAGCCGCGAGTGAACCCGCGGCTAAAGATCAAAGTTGAGTCAGGCGTTGCAGCATCTGGTCAGAGGTGGAAACCGCTTTACTGTTGATTTCATAAGCGCGCTGGGTCTGGATCATGTTGACCAGCTCTTCCGCTACGTTAACGTTGGAGGTTTCCACGTAGCCCTGTTTCAGGGTGCCAGCACCGTTCAGACCGGGGGTTGATTCATTCGGTGCGCCGGAAGATTGCGTCTCGCGGTATAAGTTTTCGCCAATGCTTTCCAGGCCGGAATCATTGATAAATGACGACAGCGTCAGTTGCCCAACCTGCTGCGGCGCAGTCTGCCCGGCGACCGTGACGCTGACCGTGCCATCGCTGCCGATAGTCAGGCTTTGCGCTTCCTGCGGAATGGTGATGGCAGGCTGCACCTGATAGCCGCTGGAGGTCACCAGTTGCCCATTCTGATCGAACTGGAACGAGCCATCGCGGGTGTAGGCCGTGGTACCGTCCGGCAGCAGCACCTGGAAGAAACCGCCGCCTTCAATCGCCACGTCTTTGGTGTTATTGGTCTGCGTCAGGCTACCCTGGCTGTGAATACGCTCGGTCGCCACCGGACGAACCCCGGTCCCTAACTGCAAGCCAGAAGGAATAGTGGTCTGTTCGGAAGACTGCGCTCCCGGCTGGCGCAATGTCTGGTAAATCAAATCTTCAAACACAGCGCGCTGGCGTTTAAAGCCATTGGTGCTGACATTCGCCAGGTTGTTGGAAATTACATCCATATTGGTTTGCTGAGCTTCAAGGCCCGTTTTTGCAATCCACAGGGAACGGATCATTCTCTTTCTCCTCGCCAGGATTAACCGGCGCTCAGTAACTGGTTGGCGCTTTTTTCGTTGTCATCCACGGTGGTAATGACTTTCATGTTCATGTCAAAACCACGGGCCGTTGCGATCATCTCCACCATTGATTTCATCGGGCTGGCGTTGCTGCCTTCCAGCATGCCGGGCATCAATTTGAGATTCGCGTCGGCGGGAAGCGTCGCCGGGGTCGTCGGATCGGCAACGTGAAACAGACCGTCATCGCCGTTTTTCAGCAGCGCCGGAGAGGCATTCACCATCTTCAGCCGCCCAACCTGCGCCACCGCTGTCGGTTCATCGCCCGCACCAAGCGCGGTGATTGTGCCGTCCGGCGCAATGGTCAATTTGGCTTGCGGCGGCACGGTTACCGGGCCGCCATCGCCCATCAACGGCATACCGCGAACCCGCAACGTGCCTTCGGCATCCACTTCAATGTTGCCGTCTTTGGTATAGCCTTCGCTGCCATCCGGCAGTTGTACTGCCAGCCAGCCGTTCTGCGGCAGCGCAACATCCAGATCGCGCCCGGTCGGATTGATGGCACCCATCGTGTCATCGCTCCACGGCGTGGACGCCGCCACCATCGTGCGGGTTTCAACCGACGGGCCGTGCACCGGAATAGCGCGATAAGCCGCTATCTGAGCGCGAAAGCCGTTGGTTGAAGTGTTGGCCAGATTGTTTGCGGTTACCGCCTGGCGATTAAGCGCCGCATTCGCGGCACCCATCGCGGTATATATCGCGCGATCCATAAGACGTTACCCTTAGCCCAGGTTAACCAGCGTTTGCAGGATGTCAGACTGGGTTTTGATGGTCTGAGAGTTGGACTGATAGTTGCGCTGGTAGACGATCAAATTGACCATCTCCTGGCTCAGATCCACGTTGGAGGCTTCCAGCATGTTGCCGTTCAGCGAACCCAGGTTGCCCGTATCGGCGATACCGATTACCGGCTGGCCCGACTCCGGTGTTTCCGCCCAGCAGTTGTTGCCCTGAGAAGAGAGACCGCCCGGGTTGGTGAAGTTGGAGAGCACCACCTGGCCCAGCAACTGGCTCTTACCGTTGCTGTAGGTTGCAATGATCTGCCCGTTATCACCCACGTTGTAGCCGTTCATCATTCCCGGCGGGTAACCAGTGGTGCTTGGGCTGTCCATGGTGTTTTCGGAAGCCTGCTGGGTAAGACCAGAGAGATCGATGTCGAAGTTCAGCGCATCGCCGCCTTTATAGGCCGCGCCCTGCACGTTCAGATCCGCCGGGTTAGTTATCAGCTTGCCGGAGGTATCAAATTCCAGATCCACCTGGCCCGGCGTCGCGCCCGGAGCGGTAGAGTCAACGGAGTAAGCCGTCCACTTGTTATCGGCGGTTTTAACGTAATAGACGTTAATGGCATGCTCGTTGCCCAGGCTGTCGTAAGCGTTAACCTGGGTGGAGTAGGTGTAGCTGTCGCCATCTTCCGGATCGAACGGCGTGGTGGTTACAACGTCGTTGCCGGAGTCGAGGTTACCGCTGATCGATCCAGCATCAGAGGCGCGAGCCGGCATCTGGCCGGTCGGGATCTGAATCGGCCCAACCGGTGAACCCTGCTGAATTGCAGGCGGGGTACCCGTGGCCATATAGCCCGTCAGACGCATGCCCTGGCTATTAACAATGTAACCATTCTGATCGGTTTCAAACTGACCGTTACGGCTGTAAAACACGTTGCCAGCTTCAGTGACCATGCGGAAGAAACCGTTGCCCTGGATACCCATATCCAGCTGGCTGCTGCCTGCGCCCAGTACGCCATCGCTGAAGTTCTGGTTTACACCGGCAACCTGAACGCCCATGCCGATCTGCGATCCGGCAAAAACGTCAGCAAACGCAATCGCGCCTGATTTAAACCCTACGGTTTGGGAGTTAGCAATGTTGTTACCGACAACATCGAGTGCCTGCGAAGCGGCATTCAGGCCACTAAGACCTTGAGAAAAACCCATTTGATAAATTCCCTGTACAGTGATTGCACAAAACTAGAGGTGAAAATTATTCGATGAGGAACACATCGCTCAGTGAGGCTGAACCATCGATACCCAATTGCAGTTCCGCACCGCTGGCGGTGAACGCAACGCTCTGAACTTTTGCAGGCTTCAGCGCTTCAACTTCAGGCGTATTTCCGTCGGCGTTCGTCGCGGAGAAAGAGACGGTGAAGGTGGTATCGCTCAGCGCGCGCGGATCGGCAGGCTGGAAATCGCCCAAATCGTCCAGCGTGTACTGATGAACACCCGCTTTCACGTCCTGCATGGTGGTGGTGTACGCATTACCGGCGGAGTCGGTCAGCGTGACGGTGATTTCATCTGCATCGCTGCCAAGGTTGAGACCCATTTTCTGGTTGCCGCCCTCGGCAGTAGAGACCACTGGATCGCCTTTGATCATGATGTCGCGCCCAACCCAGTCCGCTGAGTTCATCTGCTGCATACCGGCAACCAGCACGCCCATGCTGTCCATGGTGCTGTTAAGCTGTTCGACGCCTGCGGCGGTGTTGAACTGCGCCAACTGCGAGGTCAACTGGTTGTTGTCCATTGGCGATGTCGGATCCTGGTTCTGCATCTGCGCGACCAGCAACGTCATAAAGTTATCCAGCAACTCATTGGCGGTGGAGTTGGTGCTGACACCGCCAGAGCCCGACGACTCAGACGCCGCGCGAGTTTTCGCGGTCGTCGTGGTCTGGTTATTCATTACGGGTGAAACAGACATAACAATCCTTATTGGCCTAAAGTCAGCGTTTTCAGCATTAACGTTTTTGCCGAATTCATAACTTCAACGTTCGCCTGATAACTGCGGGAAGCCGAAATGGTATTCACCATTTCACCGACGACATCGACGTTCGGCATATGTACGTAACCTTTGTCATCCGCTAATGGATTCGCAGGTTCATACACCAGACGATCCGGATTATTAGACTCGGTAATACCGCTAACTTTTACGCCGCCAATATTCTGGCCGACAGCATTATCGACATTAAATACAACCTGTTTGGCGCGGTAAGGTTTACCATCCGGCCCGGCTATACTGTCGGCATTTGCCATATTACTGGCACTTACGTTAAGTCTTTTTGACTGAGCGGACATGGCTGAGCCAGAGATATTGAAAATACTAAACAGCGACATGAGAATGATTAGCCCTGATTAATGACACTCATCATATTTTTAATCTGAGTGCCGAGAATGGTTAAACTCGACTGATATTTCACATTATTATCAGCAAAATTAACGCGTTCACGATCCATATCCACCGTATTACCATCCGCGCTTGGCTGGTCAGGAATACGGTAGAGAAGTTGCCGTTCGTCCATTTTCGGCGCGACGCCAGGAATATGTTTCCCGGACGTTAATGATAATGACAATGGGCCATTATGTTGTGTTTCCTGACGCATCGCATTTTTCAATTGCTTAGAGAAATCAATATCTCGCGCCTGATATCCTGGCGTATCGGCATTCGCAATATTAGAAGCCAGAATATCTTGCCGACGGGACATCAAACTTAATGCCTGCTGCTGGAAACGTAATTCATTATCAAGTTTGTCAAACATGAAACGACTCGCCCTCGTTCGGGAAATGATTATGGGCATAGTCTAAGAGACAAGCAGATAATTCTAAACTTTAAAAACCCGTCAGAAGTAAGCGCATTTGGATACTTCAAAAAAAGAGGATGACAAAAAGATAACGTAGAGATAGCCGACAACATTAATAGCGGGAATTGCCAGCAAAAGTGTCAGCATTTTACTCAGCAATAAAAGACGTACTCCATTACAATCAAATAACTATATCCGACATTTTTTATATTATCACCAGGGCCGTGTTTGTTATGCCTATTTCGTTAAGTAAACTCTCATGCACTTTATTAATGTGCTGGGGGTTATCTCTGTCCCCGGCGCAGGCAGCGACCAGCGAACTGCAAAGCCGAATCGCCAGTCTGTTAGCTGCTAATAATGAAGGGCAAAACCAGCCGACGTTTCATATCGCCATTTTGACGCCCGAAGCGAGACTCGCAAAGCTATGTCCTGAGCCGGATTTGCGCCTTATCGGGAATCCGGCGCGACTGACCGGAAACCGCAGCGTGGCGGCCCGCTGCGGGAATAAGCAGCATTTTATTCAGATAAAGGTAAATGCCACCGGCAAATACTGGGTTGTTGCACGCCCACTCACCGCCGGCCAGGTCATCACCCCGCCGGATATTCGCCCGATGGAGGGTGAACTGGCCAACTTACCCGCTGGTCTGCTGTTCGACGCAGAAAAAATTATCGGCTCCACGCCTACACGAGCGCTGCATCCGGGGCAGCCGCTGGCGGCCAACCAGTTGCGCCATCGCTGGGCGGTACTGGCGACCCAGGAAGTGGATATCGTCGCGCCGGGCGAAGGCTTTATGATCCGCGCCCGGGGGAAAGCGCTGAATAACGGCGGGCTGGACGATCGCGTCCGGGTACAGATGCGTAATGGGCAGATTTTGACTGCCGTTGTGATCGGCGACGAGAGGGTAAGTATGAACATGGACAATTGATTTCAGTTTTATTGCCTGCGTGCCGACTTATGTATTAAAGGCCCACGCAACGCATTAAAACCAGGAACAGTATGAACATAGAACGCACCCGGCAGGCGAAGCCTGTCCAGGCAACCAGCATGCAATCTCAATCTGAGATACGCGACAAAAACGCTCAGGCTTCTCAAGCGCGTAAAGACGCCGCCGGAGAATCCAGCACCCAGGTCAAACTCAGCCAACTGACCCAACAGTTCAAATCGGATACCAGCCGGGATATCGATACCGCACGCGTTGCCGGGATCAAGGCCAAAATGGATGCCGGTGAACTGACCCTCGACAGCGACAAAATCGCCAGCGCGCTGGTGCGCGACATCTTCAATTTCTCGTAATACAGAGTCTGATGTAACGATGGAAAATTTTACCGGTATTTTGCACAACATGGTGAAGCGACTGGACGAACTGGACAGCACGCTCGCCGAAGAGAACCGCCAGCTAAGTCAGGCGCAAATCAATCCGGTCTCGCTCCAGGTGATCTCGGATAACAAGAGCCGGCTGTTAGCGGCGATCAACTTTTATGATGAACAGCGCCGTCAGGAAGAGACGCAGTTGCGGATAGCGCCTCCCTTTATGCGTCATCGCGAACCTGCCGCCCTGTGGGAGCGCATTACCCGCGTGGTGAAAAAGTGTAATGAGCAGAATCAGCAGAGCTATCAACTGCTGGAGATGCACATGAAACGGGTGAGCGACGTGAAGAAGCTGGTCAGCCAGGTGGCCTCTTCGCCGATGTACGGCGCAAGCGGCGGTAGCGGCCAGCAGGATGCAGGCACCATGTACCGCATCTCGGTGTGATGCGCTGTCTCTATAGATGGTACAAACAGCGGGAAAGTGTTTCCAGATATTTCAATCGGTTTGATAACCTTACGACATCGGGTCGCATTAAAGCGCAAAACCGCTTTTTTTGATCCTTTTTTTCCGGTTAAAAATTCTGAGTCAGCATAATTGAGCAACATTAAATAAAAAGGCACGGTAAATAAGTGGATATTCTGTGCCTTTTATCGTTGTTTGCAGAGAGAAGTTGCTTAAAAATAATGTTTACGAGCAGCATAAAAATAGCGAAAATATCCCTGTCGCGAAAATTCTGATACCGCGCCCGCGTATTAGTTTAGTAGTAGTTGCGATTATCCATTCTTATCATGCGATATAAACCACTTCTTTCGACTTGCCACCATTAGGTGGCATTTTTTTGAATATCAATAAGTTACAAAATTAAAATAAAAACCACATTATAAATACAAGTAAATTGAGTGGTATTTATTTAATTTCAAAAGAAGGGAATGAATGACAGGACATATATAAAAAAACAAACACCAAAAGATGCCATTAAGGCACCCATTTGTTTGTCATAGAATATACTTATCAGAACGTGAAGATCGGTTAATTTAATAATTAACAGAACACGTAGCATGTATTTTATGTGCAGAATGTGTTGCCGTCCAGCCTGACTTATGGCAAAAAGAAACAATATAAATCATTGTTTTAAAACAATATAAAAGCAAAATTACACATTACAGCCGCAAAACAGTAGCGGAAAGTATCGCTGAGCAGCGATCTCCCGCCAAATAACCGAATTTAAAAACCACAAGAAAGCTATTCATTGAGATATAACACTAGCGCAGCGCATCTGCGACAACATCTTCCTCTGTATCAGGTTCGTCGGTCCACAGGCGAGTAAAATCCGGCCAGCACTGTGAGTAGCAGCAAATCCCCTGAATTGAAGTCGGCGCCATCAGCCGGTAGCGTTGCAGGAACTGGGGCACTATCAAACCACGGTGAATCATAAAACGCAGCAGGCGCTGAATGCGCTGCTGATACGCTGTCGCAGCCCCGGCATTGATCTTATCCAGCGTGCTGGTTGCGCGCTGCCACTGTTCCGTTCCCCAGAACCAGCGCCAAATCACGCTGTGACGAAAGCGCTCTTCCATTGAAAACTCCGGGTAGTGACCAAAGCGCATAAACGCGAAGCAGATATCCTGCTCTTCCCAGATATTATCCTGCAGCAGCCAATGGGTGACGTTCACCGGCGTCACGTTGAGCCGACACCCGCGATAGCTCAGGCTCTTCTCCAGCGCACCGACCAGCTTCGTCATTTTCGGCGAACGAAAATAGATCAGATTAAGGGTGGCAGGGAGCGTCGTTTCGACGTAACTCTCCTCTTCTTCCCGCATCCACTCCGGCAGCGGGGCGGCATTCTTCTCATTCTTGATAAAGGCCGCGCTAATCGATCGCGTGAGAACGCGGATCGTCTTCTGCTGCTCCGGGCTCAACCGGGCACGCAGCATATTAAAGAAAAGATAGTAAAAGGCATCGGCGCTCTGCTTGCAGGTCACGGCGTCCGGCGTCAGCAGCGAGCGGGGAGTATCCAGATGTACTTCGAACGGCAGCGGCAGGCTGTTCAGCGGTGTATTGAACGTCACTTCCGCGGCCTGCGGTGTTTCGCCGTACCAGTTGGCGGCGCGCGAGAGAACCAGCCGGGTATTGGTGTGCTCACTGACGCGAAACGGCCCCAGCCCGATCGAGCCATTCTCAGGGTGTGGCAAAGCATAAACCGGGTTAGCCAGCCGCCAGGGCAGCATGATATCCGGCTGGCGCAGCGTCAGCGTTAATACATGACCGCGCAGCGTTGCCGACACCACATGCGGCAGACCCGGCCCGCCGACATAGCGTTGCAGTGCAGCCAGCAGTTGTTCCGGTGCAACCGGTTCGCCGTTATGCCACACCAGCCCGCGCCGCAGCATAAAACGCCAGCACAACCCATCGTCACTGACGCGTACCGTATGCGCCAGACCGGGAACCGGCTCGAGCTGTTCTGGCAGGTGGCGCATTAATCCATCGTGCACCATCTGCAAAACATGACGTCCTGCCCTGTCGACATGCACTGAAGGAACCGGCGTCAGCAGCGGGCGATAAAAAGAGATGACGTAACGGTAACCATCTTCAGAAGCCTGCGTTCCAACCGTCGCAGGGGCGTTTTTCGTCTCCGACGCCGGATACTCTCCGGCGATCAAGGTTTCCATCGCCGCCGTTGTCATCCGGCACTGCAAAACGCCCAGCGCGCCGCGTCCCGGCCGGGAACTCCAGGCAAGCCAGCCCTCTTCCTGCATCTCATTCAGTAGCGAGCGCGCATAACGTGACGTGCAGGCCAGGGTTTCAGCAATCTGCGCCAGTGATAATTCGTTAGGATAAGTGCTGTACTTATTAAGCAGACGGTTATATCGACGAAGCAAACCACTTTTTTTGGCGGCGGAATTAAAAATCATTGACTTTTACCATAATGACGCGACACAACCAGAGGGAATCAGTGCTTCTGAAAAGAAACAATTTTAATTATAGCCTATTTTTCACACATTAAGACTATTCTCAATTAAAGCAATGAATAATTGCCATGTTAATTATTCCTAATAGTTAAAATAATGAATTAGAAGAATTTTTTAAAAATAACTTTTAGTGCAAGAAAAGGATTCCAACGCGAGCGAAACACCTTAACGAGCGGTATTACTGACAGCATAGCGTTTTTCTTTTTTGCCGGTTAATTGATTAGGAATTATCACATCATAAATTCCTTACTTATATTTAGCAGTCGTGAAATACACTCAATGAATAAATGAAACCAGGCTACAGCACAACAAGTGAGCAAGTGCGGAGAAAATTTTCTGCCCGGCGAAACTTTTCCCTCTGTAGCGGCGAACTATCTATGAGCGTTAACGTTCTTCACCCTTATGGAGCGCAACATGACCCCGATAAAAAAACTCGTGCTTAGCCTTACTGCCGCTGCCCTGCTCAACATCGCCAATGCCCAGGCCGCCCTGCCCGCCGGAGCACAGGCACCGGATTTTCAACTGCAAGGTGCGCTGGCCGGGAAACCGCTGACCTTCTCCTTACAGCAGGCGCTGAAAAAAGGGCCGGTGGTACTCTACTTCTTCCCGGCGGCGTTTAGTAAAGGCTGTACCATTGAAGCGCATGCCTTTGCCGAAGCCACTGACGATTTCAAAAAGCTCGGCGCCACGGTGATTGGCGTCACCGCCGGGAATACCGATCAAGTGGATGAGTTCTCGAAGCTGGAGTGCCGCGATAAATTCACCGTCACCGCCGATCCGGGAGCCAAAGTGGCCGCCCGCTACGACACGCTGATGCAGATGAATGGCAAAACCCTTTCCGATCGCACCTCGTTTGTCATCGCCCCGGATGGCAAGATCCTGCTGAGCTACACTGACAGAAATCCGGAAACGCATATTCAGAAAACAATGGAAGCGGTGAAACAGTACGCCAGTGCGCATTCCTGACGCGCAGTAACCCTCCAACTTGCAGAGAATCGCTATGTTGACCGCTATGCTCGCCGCCTTCGCAGGCGGCATTATTCTCAACTTTATGCCCTGCGTCTTTCCGATTATCTCGCTGAAAGCGCTGGGCCTAATCCGTCACGTCGGGGGACCGACGCAAACCCGTCAGGAAGGTTTCGGTTTTCTGCTCGGCACCGTGGTGACGATGATGATACTGGCCGGGGTTCTGCTTGCATTACGTGCGGGCGGCACAGCGGTCGGCTGGGGGTTTCAGCTCCAGTCGCCGCTGGTGATCGCCTTTCTGGCGCTGGTGATCCTCGGCGCGGCGCTCAATTTGCTCGGCGTGTTTGAGGTGGGCCTCAGCCTGCAACGCGCCGGAGAGATTGAGGTTGAACGCGGCGCATTTATCCGCGCGGCGCTGACCGGCGCACTGGCGATCATTGTCGCAACCCCTTGCGCTGCGCCGTTTATGGCGGGCGCGATTGGTTATGCGTTAGTGCAGCCGCCCGCCGTTGCGCTGGCGGTATTTTTCGCGCTGGCGCTCGGGTTTGCCGCGCCGTTCAGCCTGATTTCGCTGTTTCCGTCGCTCGGTAAATGGCTGCCGCGCCCCGGCGCATGGATGAATACGCTCAAACGCGGGCTGGCGTTTCCGATGTTCGGCGCTTTCGGCTGGCTGGTGTGGGTTCTGGCGCAGCAGGCGGGCACCACGGCGCTGGCGGCGATTCTTGCTGCATCTGTGGTGGTGAGTTTTGCCGCCTGGCTGTACGGTATGGCGCAACAACGCCGCTTTGCCGGACGCGGTCATAAAGTGTTGTTCGCGACTACCGCCGTGCTGCTGCTTGCCGCCATTGTGCCGCTACCGTCGGTGGTGAAAAGCGGTAGCGCGCTGCCCGCAGCGCACATTGCCGAGGTGAAATGGTCACCGCAAACGGTGGCGGAGAATCGCGGGCATGGCAAAGCCATCTTTGTCAATTTCACCGCCTCGTGGTGCATCACCTGCCAGGTTAATGAGCGTACATCGCTCTCCACTCAGGCAGTGAAAACCGCGCTGGCGCAGACAGGTACACTCTATATGGTGGCCGACTCCACGAAATTTAACGCGGATATTGATGACGCGCTCAACGACCTGGGCCAGGGTAGCCTGCCGCTCTATGTGGTCTACCCTGCAGACGGCAGCGCGCCGAAGATCCTGCCGCAAGTGCTGACGCCCTCGATCGTGGTGAATGCGCTGAATCAGGCGAGCGGGAAAAAAACCTAAAGGCGGATTATGCAAAAAAGTGAGGCAGCGCGTGACGAATGGCCACGCCTGATGGCGCTTGCGCAGGCAGGCGACCAGCAGGCTTACACGCGGCTGCTGAAAGCGCTGGTGCCCGTTATCCGCACGCTTGCCCGCAGGCAGATTGCCGACGAGGTGCTGGTGGATGATGTGATTCAGGATGTGCTGCTCACCGTGCACCGGGTGCGTCATACCTACGATCCCAGCGCCCCTTTCCTGCCGTGGCTGATGGCGATTGCTCATGCCCGCACCGTCGATGCACTGCGCAAACGCGGTCGCCACTGGCAGCGGGAAGTGGAAAGCGAGGACGCATCACTGCTGATTGCCAGCAGCGAGCCATCGCAGGCGCCGGAAGAGCTGTCGGCGCTGCTGAATCAGTTACCGGACCGCCAGCGGCAGGTGATTGAGCATGTTCATCTGCGGGAGATGAGCCTTGCGGAAACCGCGACGCACAATAACCTGACGGTCTCCGCCGTGAAGTCATTGCTGCATCGCGCCCTGAATAATCTTCGTCGGTTGGGAGCACATCATGGCCGATCATGACCTGTTAATTGAGAAGTTAAGCCGCTCCATCGCGCCGGTAAAACGCCCCTGGCAACCTGGCTTGCGCGTGATGGCCTGGCTGGCGACGGCGTTACCGTGCGGTATTGCCGCCAGCTTATTGCTGAACAGAACCCTGACCGACTGGTCGCAGAGCGGCGCGGCGTGGGTTATCGTGCAGTTGCTGTTGACCTTTGTTGCCGGAACGCTGGCGATTCGTAATGCTTTTTTGCTGAGCATTGCCGGGCAGCAGCCGCTTGGCTGGAAGTGGTTTGCGCCGCTGTTTAGCATCTGGTTCGCCAGCACGCTGAGTAATCTGCACCTGCACTACTCGCAGGCTTCTGCTACCAGCGTTGAAGGGCCGAATTGCTATCTGTTTATGCTGGTGGTCAGCGCGCCAATGATGGCGATTGTGATTGGTTATCTGCACCGCACCCGATCGCTGTTCCCGGCGCGGAGCCTGGCAGTGGCGGGCGCGGGCGTGGCCTGTATGGCGCTGACGTTGCTGGCGTTTTGCCATCCGGCGCACCTCAGCGCGCCGGATCTGTTAATGCATTTCGCCGCCATTTTCACCATTATCGCCGGCACCATTGCGCTGGGTTACCGCTGGGTGGCGTTACCCTGGTGAACCGCTTTTCGGGAAGATCCATAGCTGTTCGGCGGGCAGCACCAGGCGGTAATTCTGCTCGCTGCGCGGCTGAGTACCGTAAACGCGCAGCACAAAATCATCCCCCTGCGTGCGGAACAGATATTCCCAGCGGTCGCCAAGATACATGCTGGTAAGCATCGGCAGCTCCAGCGAGTTGTCCTGCGGTTGATCGCTTAACCGCAGGCTTTCCACGCGGATCACTGCCGTCGCTGGTTGGCCCACCTCGACGCCCGGCCCGGCCACGCCCCACAGCGCCCAGCGCGCACCTTCAATACGCGCCTTGCCGTTCACCACCTCGGTAATGTTGCCATGCAGGCGGTTATTGCTGCCCATAAATTCAGCGGTAAACAGCGTTGAGGGCGTGCTGTACATCTCCTGCGGTGTGCCCTGCTGTTCGATAACGCCATTGTTCAGCAGCAGGATGCGATCCGAAATCGCCATCGCTTCATTCTGATCGTGCGTTACCATCAGCGCCGATAAACCGAGTTTGACGATCAGCTCGCGCAGGAATACCCGCGCCTCTTCACGCAGCTTGGCATCGAGGTTTGACAGCGGCTCATCCAGCAAAATAACCGGCGGGTTATAGACCAGCGCCCGGCCAATCGCCACGCGCTGCTGCTGGCCGCCGGAGAGTTGATGCGGGTGGCGTTTGCCCAGCGTTCCCAGCCCGAGTTGATCCAGCACCGTTTGCACCCGCTGAGCGATCTCCGCCGACGCCACTTTACGCAGTTTCAGCGGATACGCCACATTCTCGAATACCGTTTTATGCGGCCACAAGGCGTAAGACTGGAACACCAGCCCCAGATTGCGCTCCTCGGCGGGCACTTCACTGCGCGGATTGCCGTCGTACACCACATTGCTGCCAATGGTGATGCGCCCCTGGCTCGGTTTTTCCAGCCCGGCGACGGCGCGCAGCAGCGTGGTTTTACCGCTTCCGGAAGGGCCAAGCAGCGAAACAACTTCGCCCCGTTTCAGTTGCATGGAGACGCCTTTCAGTACCGGATTGTCGCCATAGGTCAGATGCAGATTATCTACAGCCAGCTCAATCATGTAATTTCACTCCAAAGCGCAGGGCCACGCCAAGACCGATGACCACCAGCAGAATATTGATAAACGACAGGGCAGCAACGATATCGATCGCGCCCGCCGCCCACAGCGACACCAGCATCGAGCCGATGGTTTCCGTTCCGGGAGAAAGCAGGTAAACGCCGGTTGAGTATTCACGCTCAAAAATCAGGAACATCAACAGCCAGGAGCCGATCAAACCGTAGCGCGACAGCGGCACCGTAACGTGACGGGTTACCTGCCCGCGCGACGCACCAGTGCTGCGCGCCGCCTCTTCCAGCTCCGGCCCGACCTGCAACAGCGTGGAGGAGATCAAGCGCAGACCGTACGCCATCCACACCACGGTATAAGCCAGCCAGACGCTGAAGATGGTGGTACGCAACGAACGCAGCCAGACGATCAGGTTGTCGCGCAGCCACTGCGCCACCGGCAGCCCCGAGAGCCAGCCGTTTTTCAGCGACTGATCCAGCCACATCGGCAGGAAAAGGAACACCCATAAGAACGCCAGCCCCGCCAGCAGCCCAGGCACAGCGCGCGGCACCAGCACGCTATAGTCGAGAAAGCGCGTGACATTATCCTGCTTGCGGTGCATCGCAATGCCGACGAACAGATAGCAGACCACCGCCAGCACGCCGCCAATCACGCCAATAGCCATTGAGTTGACGATGGCGCGCAGCAGGTTCGGCTGCTGCCAGATACTGCGAAACGTGGAGAGCGAAAACTCGTCCCACAACGAAACGCCGACGCCCCAGTTGGCAATAAACGCCCGCAGCACCACGCCTATCAATGGCACGCCGATGGTCACGGTGAGCCACGCCACCACCACCATTCCTGCCACCCAGCGCCATTTGCCGAGCGGCAGCGCGCGCGCCTGCGAGGCTTTGCCCTTCATGGTGACGAAACGGTTGGCGGTGCGCATCAACCTGCGCTGCAACATCACCAGCGGAATGGTGATGCAAATCAGCACCACGGCCACCGCCGCCATCAGGTGGTACGACGGCGTACCCAGTTTATTGGTCAACTTATACAGATATGTTGCCAGCACCATGTTGCCTTCGGGATCGCCGAGCACCAGCATCAGGCCGAACACTTCCAGACCGAGGAAAAAGAGCAGCACGCAGGCATACAGAATCGAGGGGCGAACCATCGGCAGGCTGACGGCAGTCATCACCTGAAGTGGCGATGCGCCGACGGTACGCGCCGCCTCTTCAACATCCGAACCGACGCTGCGTAATGCTGACGAAATATAGAGATAAGCGTGCGGCACATGGGTTAAACCGGCAATCACCACAATGCTGAACATCGAGTAGATGTTCCACGGCACAAAACCGATAAGCTCCTCCGCCCAGCGCGAGAAAAAGCCCACTGGCCCGGCGGCAACCACATAGCCAAAGCCGAGTACCATCGGCGAGACGAAAATTGGCACCAGAATCAACGGTTCGATAAAACGGCGGCCCGGCAAATCAGTGCGTACCATCAGAAAGGCGAGAATACCACCGAGTGGAATCGCAATAATCACCAGCCCGAAAGCCAGAATGAAGCCGGATTTCAGCGCCAGATAAAAATCAGGATCGGTAAAAATAAAGGCAAAGGATTCAAGACTGAACTCTTTGCTGCGGGCGAAAAAGGGTGCGGAAAGGAAGCTCTGCACCACAATAAATAACAGCGGGATATAAATAACCAGTGCGGTAATTAATACGGTTACGCCACGCGGCAACCCCTGCCATTTTCTGCGCACGATATTCATAAATCATCCCTTTACGCTCTGTCATGCCAACAAAACGTTGTGCATCACAGCGATGCACAACGGTGATGGAGGTTATTTGGCGGCGGCTTCGCGCCACTGCTTAATAAATTCCAGACGTTTTTTCGGCTCCAGATATTCCAGCAGTGATTCATCCACCGGGATCGGCTTCAGCGCCTGCCCCAGCAGTTTGGTCATGCCATCAATATCGTTTTTGCCTTCAATATCCTGGCGCAGAGAAGGAATATCCGCCTGGTTGGCGAGAATGCTCTGCCCTTTTTCCGACAGCACATAGTCAAACCACAGTTTCGCCGCGTTGCTGTGTTCCGCTTCCGCACTGATAAACGACACGCGCGACAGCACCAGCACATAATCTTTCGGGTAAGAGATGCCCAGCGATTTATCCCCTTTAATGCGCGCTTCGGCATACGAGCCAAGGATGTTGTAACCGATCAGGTTTTCACCCGACGAGACACGCTCCATCATGGTGCCGGTAGAGGATTGCACCGTCAGGCCGCCTTTGGCGATATCCCCCAGATGCGCGAAATAGTCTTTGTCGCTTTTGCTGTCCTGCACGGCGAGCATAAAACCGAGGCCGGACTTTTCAATATCGTAGGTGGTGACTTTATTTTTGAATTTATCGCTCTGCGCGGCGATTAATTTCGCCAGCGCGCTGTGAGAATCGGGAACATCGCCTGCGGGGATCAGCCGTTTATTATAAATAAACACCACCGGTTCATAGGTGGTGCCATAGGCTTTTTGCTGCCACACCGCCCACTTCGGTAATTTCTCTTTTTCTGGTGAAGCATATTCGGCGGCATAATCCGTCGCCAGCTTCAGCGCGGTATCCATCGATGAACTCCAGACCACATCGCCGCTGCCGCTGCCGGAGGCCTGCTCGCTGAGATAGCGGTTATACAGCTCGGTGCTGTTCATATCGTTATATTCGACTTTAATTCCCGGATATTGCTCCTCAAAGCCTTTAATCAGCGGGCCTGCAGCTTTGGTATCCGTTGTCGAATAGATAACGACTTTGCCCTCTTTCGTCCCGGCATCGACGATTTTCTGATACTCCGCCGGATAGCCCGCAGGCACCGCCGCCAGCGCAGAGCCAGCAAATACGGTGGCCAGAACGGCGGCCAGCGTTGCAATCTTCCCTTCCATACAACCCCCTGGTATTGTTTTTGAAACACAAAATTAACATATAGACCGTGCGCCAACCGATGCAATAAAGTTGCTTGTTTTTTCTGACTTTTGTGACGGTGACGTGATTTAAATATATGCTGTTTCCGCGCGGAAAATAGCAGGCAAAAAAAACCGTAAATATCCGCTTAATATCATGCTCTGTCCGCCTTCTCGTGCCGAAAAATAGCCAGAAAGAAGAAAATAACGTCGTGTGAAATAACGTAAAAATACCCCGTTTAGTGTCTTATATCGCCCCATCGATATACCGATACAAGCGTATGCTGATCGCAAACTTTCAGGAGATCACAACGCAATGGCAGCAGTGGCAACGGACGTTATCAGCGGCGCAATCATTTCCGGGATTGAGAAAGCGCATGAAGATTACCGGAAAATGTCAGGTGGATACTGGGTGTGGACAGCCGCGGAGTACATGCTGACCACCTATATCGCCAAAGAGTTGAGCGAAATGGAAGGGGCGAAATTCGTTACCATCGAGAGTAATGGCAGCAGTTCGATGGAACATGCGCAGGCTATCGCGCCTGGCCCCAAACCTCTTAAAGCGCGGCTGAATGGGCGCTTTGATATTCTGCTGTGGTGGGGAAAATCCCAGCCGCGCGCCGTTATTGAAGTGAAAAACCAGCCCGGCGGCCCCTCCACCTGGTATCACGATATCGAGCGTATTACCTCAGTGCTGAAAATCAGCCGCGAAACCTCTTCCATTAAATTTGGCGCCTTCGCCTATTACTACTCCGCCGCCGACGGTGAGTTGCTTAGCGGTGCGGAGAAGGTGTCGCAGAAATTTGCGCGCGTGGAAGACTACGTACGGAAACAGATCGCTGACCGTTATCACGTTTACCAGGTCACTTCGGAAATTCATGACGAAGGGGTAGAAGGCGCCTGGGGCGCAGCGTGTCTGATTATCCGCATGATATAAACATCGCCTCAGCTACCCGCCACCGCAGCCTGCGGTGGCCTGCCCAACCTTAAGCGAAACCTTCGCGTTCATTATTTGTTCGCCTGTTCGTCATAAAACGATCATCTGTTGTGCCGTTAATGGTCGCCAGTTGAATGACAAAAACCGGAAGACTTATGAACAGCGCGTTGGCAGAACTTTCTGAACACCCCTATTCGCCTCTGCATCAATTAAACACCGTGCCGAAACAAAAGGTGCTGAGCGTCAGGAACTTGCGCAAATCATATAACGAGCATCAGACCGTGCTGGACGATATCAGTTTCGATCTGCACAGCGGCGAGATGGTCGGCGTGATTGGCCGTTCCGGCGCGGGTAAATCAACGCTTTTACATGTACTGAATGGCACGCACAGCGCCAGCGCTGGCGAGATCTTAAGTTACACCGATGATGAAGGCGAGCCGCGTGATGTCTCACGTCTGAAAGGCCGTGCGCTCAATCAGTGGCGCAGCCAGTGCGGCATGATTTTCCAGGACTTCTGCCTCGTTCCGCGCCTGGATGTGCTGACCAACGTGTTGCTTGGGCGTCTGAGCCAGACATCAACGCTAAAATCGCTGTTTAAAGTTTTCACCGACGAAGACCGCGCGAAAGCCATCGCCCTGCTCGAATGGCTGAACATGCTGCCGCATGCGTTACAGCGTGCAGAGACGCTCTCCGGCGGGCAGATGCAGCGCGTGGCGATTTGCCGGGCGCTGATCCAGAACCCCTCGTTATTACTGGCGGACGAACCTGTCGCTTCGCTGGATCCGAAAAATACCCAGCGCATCATGGACGTGCTGCGCGAAGTGAGCCAGCAGGGCATCAGCGTGATGGTCAACCTGCACTCTGTTGAGCTGGTGAAAGAGTACTGCACGCGGGTTATCGGCGTGGCGCAGGGATGCATTATTTTCGATGACCACCCTTCCCGGCTGACACAGGATGTTCTGCACGTGCTGTACGGCGATGAAATCAGCCAATTGCATTAATTATTCCTTCCAATGAGACAACACAGGCAATGACAATGAAAAACCCTATTTCTGGCGCATTACGTTTATCTGCATTGATGACAGGTCTTCTGCTGGCATGGCAGGCCTCTGCCGCTGAGCAGCCGAAGGAATTGAATCTGGGGATTCTGGGCGGGCAGAACGCGACCCAGCAAATCGGCGATAACCAGTGTGTGAAAGAGTTTCTCGATAAAGAGCTGAACGTCGATACCAAACTGCGCAACTCCTCTGACTACTCCGGTGTGATCCAGGGGCTGCTGGGCGGGAAAGTTGACGTGGTACTGAGCATGTCGCCTTCCTCTTACGCCTCGGTGTATATCAACAACCCGAAAGCGGTCGATATCGTGGGCATCGCCGTTGACGATAAAGATCAATCGCGCGGTTACCACTCCGTGGTGATCGTGAAAGCCGACAGCCCGTACAAAAAGCTGGAAGATCTGAAAGGCAAAGCGTTCGGCTTTGCGGACCCGGATTCCACCTCCGGCTACCTGATCCCGAACTACGCGTTCAAACAGAAGTTCGGCGGCAATGCCGACAACAAATACAACAACTACTTCTCCAGCGTTACCTTCTCTGGCGGTCATGAGCAGGACATCCTCGGCGTGCTGAACGGCCAGTTCGCGGGCGCGGTCACCTGGACGTCAATGGTTGGCGATTATAATACCGGCTACAGCACGGGCGCCTTTAACCGCCTGATCCGCATGGATCACCCGAATCTGATGAAAGAGATCCGCATCATCTGGGAATCGACGCTGATCCCGAACGGCCCGATTCTGGTGAGCAACAGCCTGCCGGCGGATTTCAAAGCCAAAGTCATTACCGCCGTGAAGAAACTGGATACCGATAATCACGCCTGCTTCGTGAAAGCGATGGGCGGCACGCAGCATATCGGCCCGGGCAGCGTGGACGATTTCAAACAGATTATCGAGATGAAACGCGAGCTGGTGACTGCACGTTAATCGGCACGCCATGAAATAAGCCCCTGCGTCGCACCAGGGGCTTTTATTCGATTGTCATACAGGACGCTATTGCAACGCATGAACACGTCGAATACGCAGTTTGAGCACTATTACCAGCAGGTCAGAGCGCGCCAGAAGCGCGACACTGTGGCCTGGTCGTTACTACTGCTGGCGCTCTGGTTTGCCGCCGGGAACGCCGCCGAATTTAATATTTTTACCATCTGGCACTCACTGCCCAACTTCCTCGATTACATGCTGGAAACCGTGCCGACGCTGCACTGGTCTGTGCTTTTTGCCGACAGCCACACCAAAGGCTCGCTGGCGTATTGGGGTTATCGCCTGCCGATTCAGTTACCGCTGATTTGGGAGACTCTGCAACTGGCGCTGGCCTCAACGCTATTCTCTTTTGTCATCGCTGGCGTGCTGGCTTTTCTGGCAGCGGGCAACACCTGGTCGCCACCGCCGGTACGTTTTGCCATTCGCGCGCTGGTGGCGTTTTTGCGCACCATGCCGGAGCTGGCGTGGGCGGTCATTTTCGTGATGGCATTTGGCATTGGCGCGATTCCCGGTTTCCTCGCGCTAGCGCTGCACACCGTCGGCAGCCTGACCAAAATGTTTTATGAAGCGGTGGAAAGCACGCAGGATCGCCCGGTACGCGGGCTGGCCGCCTGCGGCGCCACGCATCTGCAACGCATCCGCTTCGCGCTGTGGCCGCAGGTCAAACCGATTTTTCTCTCCTACGGTTTTATGCGCCTGGAGATTAACTTCCGCTCCTCCACCATTCTCGGTCTGGTTGGCGCAGGCGGCATCGGCCAGGAGCTGATGACCAATATCAAACTCGACCGCTACGATCAGGTCAGCATTACACTGCTGCTGATCATCATTGTGGTTTCGGCGCTCGATACCCTCTCTGGCCGTTTGCGTCAGTGGGTGCTGGAGGGGACAAAATGACAAGCTGGCAAGCCGTACCGAATGTGACCTTAAGCCGGAAACTGCACAGTGATTTGTTCAAGGCGCAGGGGCGCTATCTGCGCCGTCTCGGCCTGATCGCGCTGGCCGCTGCGCTCTATTATCTGTGGTTTTTTATGCAGTTCGGCATTCCGCTCGATCAGGCACTTAACGGCATGCAGCAGATTGGCCGCTATCTGCTGCGCATGTTTGTCTGGCACGATTTCCTCAACTGGCCATTTGGCTACTATTTCTCGCAGATTGGCATCACGCTGGCGATTGTTTTCGCCGGTACGCTCACCGCCACCATGCTGGCGTTACTGCTCTCATTCCTTGCCGCACGCAACATCATGCGCGGCGGGTTTCTCGGTGCGGTGGCGTTTTGTATGCGTCGCCTGTTCGATATTCTGCGCGGCATCGATATGGCGATCTGGGGGCTGATTTTTGTGCGTGCCGTTGGTCTCGGGCCGCTGGCCGGGGTACTGGCAATCATCATGCAGGATACCGGTCTGCTTGGCCGTCTGTATGCGGAAAGCCATGAAGCGGTGGATCGTTCGCCGGGACGCGGTATGACGGCTGTCGGCGCGAGCGGCCTGCAAAAGCACCGTTTCAGCACCTTTACCCAGTCATTCCCGACCTTCCTCGCGCTGAGCCTTTATCAGATCGAGTCCAACACCCGTTCGGCGGCGGTGCTGGGGTTTGTCGGCGCGGGCGGTATCGGTCTGATTTATGCCGAAAACATGCGGCTATGGAACTGGGATGTGGTGATGTTTATCACTGTGATTCTGGTCGCGGTGGTGATGCTGATGGATATGGCATCGGCCTGGCTGCGCCGACGCTATATTATCGGTAAACCGGTGCCGCTGTTTAAGCCAGAGTAAGCTGCCAGTTAAGTTGCGGCCAGCGGCGCAGTTCTCCTTGCGCCGCCAGTTGCGGGCAGGGATTCACCATAAACACGTGGTTGGCGTATTCGCAGAGCGGCAAATCGTTAATCGAGTCGGTGTAAAACGTCACCTCCCCACGATGCTGCGGGTGATGAACAAGGAAGTTTTCCAGGCAGGTAATTTTGCCCTGCTGATAGCTCGGCGTACCGTCGATGACCCCCGTGTAGCGCCCATTATCGGTTTTCACCTCCACGCCAATCGCGTGCTCAATGCCCAGCACTGGCGCAATCGCCTTCACCAGTAAACTGACCGACGCGGAGATAATCAGCATCGCCTGGTTGCTGGCCTGCAATTCCCTGATTAACGCCAGCGCCTGCGGGTAGATGCGCGGCACAATCTCCGTTTCCACACACCGCGCCACCATGCTATCCACCAGCGCCACCGGGAAATCGCGCAGCGGCGACATGGTCAGCGCCACATACTCGTGCAGATTCATTTCGCCACGCGCGTAATCCTGCATCATCCGCTCTTCATGGTGCAAATATTCCGCGCCATCGGCAAAACCTTCACGCACCAGGTAGCGGCTCCATAGCGTGCTACTGTCACCAGAAATCAAGGTGTTATCGAGATCGAAAACGTACAGCGGTTGCGGCATTGTTGCGTCCAGAGTAAGGAAACCCGCCCTGCACCTTAGCAAAAAAAGATGACAACTTAACGATGCAGTTGATTTGCTAAACCGGTTTAGTTAAGTTTTAGCGATTATTTTAAAGCGGGAGAGAGTTATGTCAGCACGAGTCTGGTGTCTGGGCGACGCCGTGGTCGATTTACTGCCGGAAGGCGCAGGGTGCTTGTTGCAGTGTCCCGGCGGCGCACCAGCGAATGTGGCGGTCGGTATTGCGCGTTTGCAGGGAAACAGCGGTTTTATCGGCCGCGTCGGTGACGATCCTTTTGGTCATTTTATGCGTCAAACCCTCGACGCCGAACAGGTGAATACCGCGTTTATGTCTGCCGATCCGGCGCAGCGCACCTCCACGGTGATAGTCGCGCTCGATGAAGGGGGTGAGCGCTCATTTACCTTTATGGTACGACCGGGCGCCGATCTGTTTCTCGCTGTGGATGATTTACCCCCCTTTCAGCGCGGCGAATGGTTGCACTGCTGCTCGATTGCGCTCTCTGCTGAACCGTCGCGCAGCACCACGTTTACGGCGATGACGCGCATCCGTGAGGCCGGGGGATTTGTTAGCTTCGACCCGAATATCCGCCACGATCTGTGGGCCGATCCGCAGCAGTTGCACGATGCCCTGAGCCAGGCCTTCACGCTGGCGGACGTGGTAAAACTCTCGGAAGAAGAGCTGGCCTTTTTTAGTGGCCAGGCGGATATCGACGCCAGCATGCAGCAATTGGCCGAACGCTTCGCCATCCCGCTGTTGCTGGTGACGCAGGGTAAAGCAGGCGTCAAAGCCTGCCTGCGCGGCGCGCTCAGCGCCTGGCCGACACAGCCGGTTATCAGCGTCGATACCACCGGCGCGGGAGATGCGTTTGTTGCCGGATTACTGTGGGAGCTGGCGCAGCACGGGCTACCGGATACCCAGGCGCAACTTGGCGAACGTCTTGCCACCGCGCAGCGCTGCGGAGCACTCGCCACCACGGCGAAAGGCGCGATGACCGCCTTGCCCTATCGTCATCAACTGGAAGAACAACCCGTCTGAGTGCCGCTTCGTTTTGCGAGCCGTCTCACAATCACTAAACCGGTTTAGCAAATTTGATTGCGTGATGAAATTAGCCGTGCGTATGATTCATCACCTAAACCGGTTTAGCAAAAAAACAATCCTGTGATGATAGCTCTTCCTTAGGGATGCAAAATGATGAAAAAAAGCACGCTTGCTGTAACCCTTGGTTTGATATTCAGCTCTGGCGCTGCACTGGCAGCCGATCCCAGCATGAGCAGTATAGAAGCTCGTCTTGCCGCGCTGGAACAGCGTTTACAGGCGGCAGAACAACGCGCAAATGCCGCAGAAACCCGCGCCAAAGCGGCGGAAAAACAGGCGCAGCAACTGGCAACCGCGCAGCAGCAGACGCAAACCACGACCAGCCAGGTTGAGCAGCGCACTGCCAAACTGGAGCAAAAAGCCACCGATGAAGGCGGGTTTGAGTTCCACGGCTACGCCCGCTCCGGCCTGCTGATGAACAACTCCGCTGCTAAAACGCAGGGCGGACCAACGGTGACCCCGGCAGGTGAAACCGGTGGTCATGTCGGTCGCCTGGGTAACGAACCGGATACCTATGTCGAGATGAACCTCGAACATAAACAGACGCTGGCAAACGGCGCAACCACGCGCTTTAAGGTAATGCTGGCCGACGGGCAAAAAACCTATAACGACTGGACAGCCTCCAGCAGCGATCTCAACCTGCGCCAGGCGTTTACCGAAATCGGCCATCTACCGAGCTTCACCGGCGCATTTAAAGACTCCACCGTCTGGGCCGGTAAACGTTTTGACCGCGATAACTTTGATATCCACTGGATCGACTCCGATGTGGTGTTCCTCGCCGGGACCGGCGCAGGGATCTACGACATGAAGTGGAATGATGACACACACAGCAACCTGTCAATTTACGGCCGCACCTTCGGCGACATTGAGAACAGTGAAAACACGGCGCAGAACTATATTCTGTCGCTGAACAACTTCTACGGCCCGCTGCAACTGATGGTCAGTGGCATGCGCGCCAAAGATAACGACGATCGTGTCGATCTCGACGGCAATAAAGTGAAGGGCGACGCCGCGAATACCGGTGTACATGCGCTGCTCGGCCTGCATAACGACAGCTTCTATGGGCTGCGGGAAGGCTCGGCGAAAACCGCCCTGCTCTACGGCCACGGGCTGGGCGCAGAGGTGAAATCAATCGGTTCCGACGGCGCGCTGCTGCCGGAAGCGAACACCTGGCGCCTCGCCAGCTACGGCATCACACCGCTGGGCGGCGGCTGGCATATTGCACCGGCCGTACTGGCGCAAAGCAGTAAAGATCGCTACGTCAAAGGCGACAGTTACCAGTGGGCGACCGCCAACTTGCGCCTGATTCAGGGGATCACCGAAAACTTCGAAATGCAGTACGAAGGCAGCTACCAGTACATGGATCTGCGCCCGGAAGGCTACAACAGCCGTAACGCAGTGAGCGGTAGCTTCTATAAACTGACCGTCGCCCCGACGCTGAAAGCCAGCGACGTCGGCGAATTCCTCAAACGCCCGGAAATCCGCCTGTTCGCCACCTGGATGGACTGGGATCACCGTCTGGATAAGTACGCCAGCGATGATGCCTTTGGCAGCAACGGCTTTAAATCCGGCGGCGAGTGGAACTTCGGCGTCCAAATGGAGACCTGGTTCTAATGAGTTCGGCCCCTGCGGGGTGCGGGGGTCGTCTCAACCGGGTTAACACCACAATAACGAGAAGACAGAGGTTGTTATGGATTTTGCACAAATTGCCCGCGCGCTGCTGCTGCCGCTGGGCGGTAAGGATAATATCGCCAGCGCCGCGCACTGCGCCACGCGCCTGCGCTTAGTGCTGGTGGAAGACGCGAAAGCCGATACCGCGGCGATCGGCAAAATTGACGGCGTGAAAGGCTGTTTTCGTAACGCCGGGCAGTTGCAGATTATTTTCGGCACTGGTGTGGTGAATAAAGTCTACGCCGCGTTTATCGCCGAGGCCGGAATCAACGAATCGAGCAAGTCAGAAGCCGCCGATATCGCCGCGCGCAAGCTCAATCCGTTCCAGCGTATTGCCCGCCTGCTGTCGAACATTTTCGTGCCAATTATCCCGGCGATCGTTGCCTCCGGCTTGCTGATGGGGCTGCTGGGAATGGTGAAAACCTACGGCTGGGTGAACCCGGACAACGCTCTGTACATCATGCTCGACATGTTCAGCTCGGCGGCGTTTATCATTCTGCCAATCCTGATTGGCTTTACCGCCGCCCGCGAGTTTGGCGGTAACCCCTATCTTGGCGCGACACTGGGCGGCATTCTGACGCACCCGGCGCTGACCAACGCCTGGGGCGTGGCGGCGGGCTTCCATACCATGAACTTTTTCGGTATCGAAGTGGCGATGATCGGCTACCAGGGGACCGTTTTCCCGGTACTGCTGGCCGTGTGGTTTATGAGCCTGCTGGAGAAGCAACTGCGCCGGGTGATCCCGGATGCGCTGGATCTGATCCTGACGCCGTTCCTGACGGTGATTATCTCTGGTTTTATCGCCATGCTGGTTATCGGCCCGGCGGGGCGCGCACTGGGCGACGGCATCTCTTTTGTCCTCAGCACATTGATTAGCCATGCAGGCTGGCTGGCCGGTATGCTGTTCGGCGGGCTCTATTCGGTGATTGTGATTACCGGCGTGCATCACAGTTTTCACGCGATTGAAGCCGGGCTGCTGGGCAATCCATCTATCGGCGTCAACTTCCTGCTGCCGATCTGGGCGATGGCTAACGTCGCGCAGGGCGGTGCCTGTCTGGCGGTATGGTTTAAAACGAAAGATGCGAAGATCAAAGCCATTACCCTGCCTTCGGCGTTCTCGGCGCTGCTCGGCATCACCGAGGCGGCGATTTTCGGTATTAACCTGCGCTTTGTGAAACCCTTTATCGCCGCGCTTATCGGCGGGGCTGCGGGCGGCGCGTGGGTGGTTTCAGTGCATGTGTATATGACGGCGGTCGGCCTGACGGGCATCCCTGGTATGGCGATTGTGCAGGCCAGCTCGCTGCTCAACTATGTTATTGGGATGGTGATTGCATTTAGCGCCGCGTTTGTTATCTCTTACCTGCTGAAATACAAAACGGACTCCGAATAATGGCTTCAACAACCCTGCTGCCTGCCATGTTGCAGGCAGTAATGAAAGGCCAGCCGAAAGCGCTGGCCGACCCGCACTACCCCGCCTGGCATCTTGCGCCGGTGACCGGGCTGCTTAACGATCCGAACGGTTTTATCCAGTTCGCCGGGCGTTATCATCTGTTCTACCAGTGGAATGCGCTGGGGTGTCAGCACCTGCACAAATGCTGGGCGCACTGGAGTTCGGCGGATTTAGTCCACTGGCAGCATGAACCGATCGCGCTGATGCCCGACGAAGAGTATGACCGCAATGGGTGCTACTCCGGCAGCGCCATTGATAACAATGGCGTGCTGACGCTGTGCTACACCGGCAACGTGAAGTTTGACGATGGTTCCCGCACCGCGTGGCAGTGCCTGGCGGTACAAAACAGCGACGGCGGTTTCGACAAGCTCGGCCCGGCCATTCCGTTGCCGCACGGCTACACCGGCCATGTGCGCGACCCGAAAGTGTGGCGGCACGACGGGCAATGGTACATGGTGCTGGGCGCGCAGGATTTACAGTTGCAGGGCAAGGTGCTGCTGCTGCGCTCAGAGAATTTGTGGAACTGGCAAAACCTCGGTGAAATCGCCGGTAGCGACCTGAACGGGCTGGGCGATGCGGGCTATATGTGGGAGTGCCCGGATATGTTCACCCTCGGCGACCGCACCTTTCTGATCTGCTGCCCGCAGGGCGTAGCGCGTGAGGAGAAACGCTACCTCAATACCTACCCGAGCGCCTATCTCAGCGGTACGCTGGATTACGCCAGCGCGCAGTATCAGCACGGTGAGTTTACCGAACTGGATGCCGGGTTTGAGTTTTACGCCCCGCAAACCACGCTCGCCGATGATGGCCGCCGCCTGCTGGTCGGCTGGATGGGCGTACCGGATGGCGAAGAGATGTTACAGCCAACCGTGGCGAATGGCTGGATCCACCAGATGACCTGCCTGCGTGAACTGACTGAACATAACGGTAAGCTCTATCAGCAGCCGGTTGCTGAGCTACAGGCGCTGCGCGGTGAAGAACAGCGCTATCGCGGTACGGCAGAAGCGATGACTGCGCTGGAGGCAGAGCAACTTGAGCTGGTGCTGGAAAGCGAGGGCGGGTTAACGCTGAATTTCGCCGATACGCTCATTCTCGAATGGCGCGGCGACGAACTGCGTCTGGCCCGTCGCAGCCTGCAAACCGGCGAGTGGCTGTACCGTTACTGGCGCGGCAGCGCGCAGAAGTTGCAGATCCTCTGCGATCGCTCAAGCGTGGAGATCTTTATCAACGAGGGCGAAGGGGTGATGAGCAGCCGCTATTTCCCGACGCATCCGGCGCAATTAACCCTGCGCGGAGGCGCAGAAGTACAGGCCCACTACTGGTCGTTACGTTCTTGCATGGTAGAATAAGTGCTTGTTTCCTTAAACGATGCAAAACCGTGCGAAAAACAAAACGCGTTACCATCAGTGATATCGCTGCGCTGGCAGGGGTGTCGAAAGCCACTGCCAGCCTGGTGCTTAACGGCCGCGGCAAAGAGCTACGCGTGGCGCAGGAGACGCGCGACCGCGTGCTGGCGATCGCCCAACAGCATCACTACCAGCCGAGCATTTATGCCCGTCTGCTGCGCGAAAACCGCAGCCACACGCTGGGGCTGGTGGTGCCGGAAATCACCAACTACGGTTTTGCCGTTTTTTCCCATGAGCTGGAAAACCTCTGCCGCGAAGCCGGTCTGCAACTGCTGATCGCCTGTACCGACGAAAATGCCAGCCAGGAGACAGTGGTGGTCAATAACCTGATCGCGCGCCAGGTGGATGGCCTGATTGTCGCCTCCAGCATGCAGAGCGACAGCGACTACGTGAAGCTCAGCGAACAGTTGCCGGTGGTGTTGTTTGACCGCCACATCAATGACACTCAGTTGCCGCTGGTGATCACCGATTCGCTGACGCCGACGGCGGATTTAGTCGAACGCCTGGCGCGGGCAAACCCCGATGAAATCTACTTTCTTGGCGGCCAGCCACGGCTTTCTCCCACCAAAGATCGGCTCGCCGGGTTTATGCAGGGGCTGGAGCGTGCGGGCGTAACGCCGCGCCCGGAGTGGATTATTCACGGTAACTACCACCCGAGCAGCGGTTACGAGATGTTCGCCGCGCTGTGCGCCAGGCTGGGTCGCCCGCCGAAGGCGCTGTTTACCGCCGCCTGCGGGCTGCTCGAAGGGGTGCTGCGCTATATGAGCCAGCACCATTTGCTGGAGAGCGACATCCATATCGCCAGCTTTGACGATCATTACCTGTATGATTCGCTGTCGCTGCACATCGACACCGTCGAGCAGAACGTGCCGCGTCTGGCGCAGGATTGCTTCGAGATAATCACCCAAATGATTGAAGGCAACGAACCGGCAATGCCGCAGCGCGTACTGCCAGCGACATTGCGCTGGCGTCATGCACAGTAATGACGGCCCGGAATTCAGATATTTGGCCAGGTAACAGAACAAAAGCCCCGATGGGGCTGTTGTTTAATGGGCGGCAAGTTCACGAAAGAAATCGGGATTTGCCTGAATTGTTGCCAGTACCTTGGCTGCCAGGCCTGTCGGGTTACGCCGTTTGGATTCCCAACTTTTAATGGTATCAACGCTGGTTCCCAGCGCTTTCGCCATCTCACTTTGTGAAACGTTGAGTTGCTCTCTAATCGCTTTTACATCAACTATTTCATAGCGGGTGACATTTGCCGACGCTTTAACCCCATTTTTGATGTCTACCGCCTCTTCCAGAGAGGCTTTTAGTTCGTCAAAAAAATGCATGTCACACCTCATTTTTCAGTAATTTCGTCAGTTTTTTCAATTCACTCTTTTCCACATCAGTCAGGTTATCTTTGATGTTTTTCGGATAAGCCATAATCAAATAGATAACCTCTTTGGTCGCCAAAAAGTAAATGACTCTGGCGCTACCGCTTTTCCCCAGCGAACCCGTAGCCATTCTGATTTTTCGCCGCTCACCTCTTTTCGGTATAAAGCTGACTTTTGTGCGACTAATTAAACGCCACGCCCTTTGTGGGCTGCTGCAATTTCCCGGGCGGCTGCAACGAACCGCAGCTGTTGGGCTGTGGAGCGTTTTCCATCACGCCGCGGACAAACTTCAGTTCATCGGCAAAAGCGACGTTGACGGTGCCGTTATGGGTAATGCCGGGATAGGTTTTCCACTCCACCGCATTACCGCCGGCGCACAGCGCGGCCACTGCGGCATATTGGTGGTGCGGCGATAAGGTGTGATCGGCGAGCCCCGTGGCGGCAAATAGCGGCGCCGGGAAGGCTTTGACCGGCATATCGGTTACCGGCAACAGCGCATTAGTGACCTGCGCGGAACCGCCGATAAATGCCGCACTGCCGTCGAGTTTTTCGTGGCGCTCATAGCGGCCCAGCTCGCTCATACAGGCGGTTTTCGCCAATGCCAGCAACTTCGCACCCTTTTCTGTTACCCACTTTTCAGCGGGCGGCGCGCCATCCGGCAACGAGCCGCCAATCAATCGTAACATCGTAAAGCGTGATGGATCGCGATTGCCCGGACGCGCATTGCCGGGTTTCACTGGCCCATCCGGAAACGTTGCCACCACCCCCGTGGCAAGGGTGGCGCGCAGTTTCAATTCCGGGGCGTAATCCGGCGCAATCAGGCTGGCGCCAAGCGACGCGCCCGATCCCTGCGACTGGCCGCTGATCACCAGGTTATTCGCGAGCTGCTGCGGATAGGCCTGTAACGCCGCGCGTAAGCTGTCGAGCACCGAACGTCCTTCCGCTTCCCAGTTCATATACGGATGCGGCCCCGGCCCACCGAGCCCCTGATAATCGGTGGCGACAACCGCAAAACCCTGCTGGAGCCACTGGTTAATATAGTGCGCATCCCGTGCTGTCGGGTTAGTCCACGACGGCGCACAGCTATCGGCAACGCCCAGCGTACCGTGCGCCCAGGCGAGAACCGGCCAGCCTCCGGCCGGTGGATTGCCTTTCGGGAACCAAAGCGCACCGCTGACCGGCACAATTCCGGCGTTCCAGCGTTTATCGCGCGAGGTATACAGAATGCGTTGCGACTTGCTGGCTGCGGTGATTTCCGGCTGTGCGGGAAGCGGCTCTTCGCGCAGCATCATGCCGGGGTTCGCAGGTAAAGAACCGTCCCAGATATAAAAAGGTGAAAGCGATTGATCGCCTGCCGCAGGCCCGACGGGCAAGGCATTACTCCAGGCGCTCGCGCCATGAACCCAGACGCTGACAGCGCAGAGCGCATATTTCAAAACCTTCACATTCTTCTCCGGAAACATCGCCACACATAACCCTCAGTAAACGAAGGTGTTGAAGAGAATTCAAACCAAAAATGTTAAGGATTTATTCAGTGCTTGAATTCTTTCGCTCTTTACTTTAGATTTATCTAAATTTAGAAAAAACTAAACAACCATGACCAAACCCGATATCCCGTTACTTCAGAAACAGGCTGAGCAGGCATCCGGCTTACTGAAAGCGATGAGCAACCCGCACCGGCTGCTGATCCTCTGCATGCTGTGCGACGCGCCGGGCACCTCTGCGGGTGAACTGAGCGCCATTACTGGCCTTAGCCCTTCAGCGACATCGCAACATCTGGCGCGGATGAAAGAGGAAGGTCTGGTTGAAAGCCTGCGCCAGGCGCAGAGGGTCAACTACTTCATTAAAGATGAAGCGGTTGGCAAAATTATCAGCACACTCAAGGGGCTCTACTGCCCGCAGGAGTAACTATGTCTTATACCCGGATCTCCGCGGCTGACGCCCGCGCACAACAAGCGGCAGGCGCACTGCTTATCGATATTCGCCAGCCTGATGAATTTCGCCGCGAGCACCTGCCTGGCGCCGTCTCATTGCCGCTGGAAGCATTGCTGAACGGTGCGCCAATTACTACCGACTCGCCCACACAAACAGTGATTTTTCACTGCCAGTCCGGCAGACGTACGCAGGAGAATGCCGATGCGCTGGTACGTGTCGCAGGGCAAGCGCCGGTGGCCATTCTCGAAAGCGGGCTAAATGGCTGGAAGCAGGCGCACCTGCCAACGGTGGAAGATAAACGCCAGCCGCGTCCGCTGATGCAGCAGGTGCAAATGGTGGCGGGCAGCCTGATCCTGCTCGGCGTGATACTCGGTTACGCGGCGCATCCGGGCTTTTTCCTGCTCTCCGGTTTTGTCGGCGCAGGCCTGCTGTTCGCCGGAGTCAGCGGCTGGTGCGGCATGGCGCTGCTGCTGGCGAAAATGCCATGGAACAAAGTGTGAAAATATGTGCATTTATCTGCCGATGAGGTGACCGCAACCGCCGTCGGCCAGCGCCACGGCAAACCGGTGGTGCTCACCGTTGAAGCGGGGCGGATGCACGCGCAAGGCTTTGTTTTCTATCAGGCCGATAACGGCGTGTGGTTGACGGAAAGCGTACCGGTTGCGTTTATCCGCCAATAACAGCTTGTCTGGCGTTTCTCCTCTGGGTCAAATGAGTGATATATTTCAGAGCGTCAATCCAAGGAGACGCCATGGCGGAATTTGATTCACTCGCACAGGAACTGCTGGCGCAGGCAGAGACTGAACAACAGCGACAGCAGGAACGCGACCGGGCATTACTCGATCAGGTGCTTGAAATCTACGGACAAAAGTACGTGGCCGAGCAGCTGAAAAAGGCAGGTAAAGCGGAATGGAGCCGTGAATCGCTCAACCGTTGGATAAACGGTAAAGGCAGCGCCAAAACGCTGACCGCCGCCGAAGAAGCGCAACTGCGTGCGCTGCTCCCCTCGCCCTCCGCTCATCACCCCAACTATCGTTTCCGTTTTATCGATCTCTTTGCCGGAATTGGCGGTATTCGCAGCGGGTTTGAAGCTATCGGCGGGCAGTGCGTATTTACCAGTGAATGGAACAAAAACGCGGTGCGCACCTATAAAGCCAACTGGTACAACGATAAGTCCACGCACACCTTTAATCAGGATATCCGCGAAGTGACGCTGAGCGGCAATCCTGCCGTCTCTGAAGCCCAGGCTTACGCCCATATCAAACAGCAGATCCCCGAGCACGACGTGCTGCTGGCGGGCTTTCCCTGTCAGCCTTTTAGCCTCGCCGGGGTAAGTAAAAAGAATGCGCTCGGTCGCGCCCACGGTTTTGAGTGCGAAGCGCAGGGAACGCTGTTTTTCGACGTTGCGCGCATTATCAAAGCCCGCCGTCCGGCTATCTTCGTGCTGGAGAACGTCAAAAACCTCAAAAGCCACGACAAAGGCAAAACCTTCAGCGTGATCATGAATACGCTGGATGAACTGGGCTATGACGTGGCCGATGCCGATGCTTCCGGCAAAGACGATCCGAAAATCATTGATGGCCGCCACTTTTTACCGCAGCACCGCGAACGCATTGTGCTGGTTGGTTTTCGCCGCGATTTACACCTCAATGAAGGTTTTACCCTGCGCGATATCGACCGCTTTTACCCCACGCAGCGCCCGACCTTCGGCCAACTGCTCGACCCGACGGTCGACAGCAAATATGTGCTGTCGCCAAAGCTCTGGGAGTACCTCTATCGCTATGCGCAAAAACATGCGGCAAAAGGGAATGGCTTCGGTTTCGGGCTGGTGGATCCCACCAATGCCGCAAGCGTGGCCCGCACGCTGTCGGCGCGCTATCACAAAGACGGTTCAGAGATCCTTGTCGATCGTGGCTGGGATAAAGCGCTGGGTGAAGCCGATTTCGGCAATGCAGAGAACCAGGCGCGCCGCCCGCGTCGCCTGACGCCGCGCGAATGCGCGCGTCTGATGGGTTTTGAAAAAGTCGGCGAACAGCCGTTTCGCATCCCGGTTTCCGACACGCAGGCTTACCGCCAGTTTGGCAACTCGGTGGTGGTGCCGGTATTCGCCGCCGTGGCGAAATTGCTGGAGCCGCGTATTGCGCTGGCAGTAAAAAAACACCGCAACAACCTGTAACGCACTTCCCGGCATGTGATATGCCGGGCACTTATTTAAGTCTTATTTAAGTGTTTAAAAAGCGATCATAAAGTTAACTTTGGCCAGGCCGATATTAACAGAGCAATCCCGACTCTCTCACGGACTATGGCCATGCTCAAAAATATACGGGTTATTACCGGCATCATTATTGCTCTTTCGGTATTTTGTCTTCTCCAGTTGGTCACCGGGGGACTTTTCTACTCTGCAGTCAATAATGACAGGCTGAACTTCCAGAACACCGGGGTTCTTAACGCACAGCAAGAAAACTTAGGCGACAGCGTTAACACGCTGATCAAAACACGCGTCACCGTTACACGCGTGGCGATTCGCTTTTTGAAAAACCAACGCGATCCGGCCTCCCTTGCCAGCATCGATAAACTCCTCACCACGGCAACCGACTCACTCGGCAAAGCAGAAGGTTATTTTAATAACTACAAAAACACGCCGCGCGTGGCGGGCCAGGACAGTGCATTAGCCGACGAAGTTTCGCAAAACATCAGCAAAATGCATGACGTTTTGCAGCAGTCGATCACCTTCCTGCGGGCCAATAATTACGAGGCTTACGGTAACCTGGATGCGCAACAGGCGCAGGATGATATGGATGCCAGTTATACGAAGTGGCGGGCGGAAAACAACACCTTCCTGCAAGCGGCGGCACAGCAAAACCAGAACAGCTTTACCAGTATGCAATGGACGCTGGGCGTAATTTTGCTGGTAGTGATTGCCGTAATGGTCATGATCTGGCTGGGTCTGCAACACCTGCTGCTGCGGCCGCTGCACAGCATTATGGGACATATTCGCGCCATTGCCGGAGGCGATCTGACACAATCGATCGCTGCCGAAGGCCGCAACGAGATGAGCCAACTGGCAACCGGCCTGCATGAGATGCAATCAGCGCTGGTGCAAACCGTCAGCGCGGTGCGTAACAGTTCTGATTCGATCTACACCGGCGCCAGCGAGATCTCCACCGGCAACAACGATCTCTCCTCCCGTACCGAGCAGCAGGCGGCTTCGTTGGAAGAGACCGCGGCCAGCATGGAGCAACTCACCGCTACCGTGAAGCAGAACACCGATAACGCCCGCCAGGCATCGCTGCTGGCGAAAAACGCCTCCGATACGGCGGCTCGCGGAGGCGAAGTGGTCAGCAATGTGGTGCGTACCATGAGCGAAATTTCCGATAGCTCCCAACAAATCGCACATATCACCAGTGTGATTGACGGTATCGCCTTCCAGACCAATATTCTGGCGCTGAACGCTGCGGTGGAAGCCGCCCGCGCAGGCGAACAGGGACGCGGCTTTGCCGTGGTGGCCGGTGAGGTACGTACGCTGGCAAGCCGCAGCGCACAGGCAGCAAAAGAGATTAAGACGCTGATTGAAAACTCGGTGAACCGCGTAAACTCTGGTACCACGCTGGTTGCCGAAGCGGGCGATACCATGAAAGAGATCGTCAACGCGGTGACGCGCGTGACCGACATTATGGGTGAAATCGCCTCCGCTTCCGATGAGCAGAGCAAAGGGATTGAGCAGGTGAGCCTTGCGGTATCGCAGATGGACAGCGTCACGCAGCAGAACGCCTCGCTGGTGCAGGAATCGGCGGCGGCTTCTGCGGCGCTGGAAGAGCAGGCCGAGCAGTTGCGTCAGGCAGTGGCGGTGTTCCGCGTGAATGGACACAGCACGCTGCTGAGCAAAAAATCCGGTACGCCAAAACCGACAGCGCTGCGCCCGGCCACGCCGACGGCAGCCTCCGGGGACAGCAACTGGGAAACGTTCTGATAACTTCGCAAAGGCGCGATACTTGTTATCGCGCCGCTGCGTTAATCGCGGGTCTGCACCCAGAAAGCGTGAATCAGGCCGGGAACGTAGCCCAACAGGGTGAGCAGGATATTGATAATAAATGCCCAGCCAAAGCCTTTGCCCAGCAGCACGCCGAGCGGCGGAAGAATAATCGTCAGGACAATGCGCCAGAAACCCATGTTGCCTCCCATGCAGAAAAAATTCAGGTAATTGAAATAAAAGACTTTCTCTTTAAGAATAGCCACTCTGCAATGTACCGCCACCTCCGTCGCGCGCTTTTACCCTCTTTTACGCTGTACCCCCTACGACCTCCAGGCTAAGGTTAGAGACACAACAAATGAGAAAGGAGGAAGGTATGTTTTCTGTCGGCGATATTGTGCAACCGCGCGTTGGCGGGCCAAAACTTAAAGTGCTTGAAGTTCATCAGGATCAAATCGTTGCAGTTCCCGTTCACGATGAGACGGCAGACAAAATTACGCTGAAAGCGGAAGATGTCTCGCCATATAAAGAAGACGGCGATTTCGGCGTCTGTTAATCCCTCAGCGGTGGGCGTTCCCCACCGCCCTGACTATTATTTTATGCAAAACATAAGCATAAATAATCACGCACAACATCAGAATTAAACTCCACAAAAACACCATTACCAGCATAAAAAATGCTGTTGTTTGTTTTATCTGCACGGCGGAAGCAGAGTACGCTAAAACGCGCCGCGTCTTCCCCTTCAGAGTGCTGCATTTATTCTCACATCATTCATAAGTTTTTGATATTGAATAAATTTAACAACCACTCCAGTTAAAATAATGAAATGAGCAGAAAACGCACAAACACAGAGCACTTTATCCAAAAAAGAAAAGAAAATAAAAATTTATCACTAGTTGTTAGTTTCAAACCAGATGGATACTCTATCCGCATTAATTCAGCCACTTCAAAACGCTAAAAGATCTGTTTATTCGCCTTTTCGTTGATTCTCAAGGAGCAGCACCATGTTCTCTTCGCAGTCTCGCCTGCGTCACGCCGCAGCAGACACCTTTGCGATGGTTGTCTATTGTTCGGTCGTGAACATGCTGATTGAAATATTTCTCTCCGGAATGAGCTTCGAACAGTCACTTTCATCGCGCCTGGTCGCCATCCCGGTAAACATTATTATTGCCTGGCCTTATGGTTTGTACCGCGATGCCTTTATGCGTTATGCACGCCGTATTAGCCCTTCCGGCTGGATGAAAAATCTGGCGGATGTGCTGGCATATGTCACCTTCCAGTCGCCGGTTTACGTGGCGATCCTCTGGTCGGTAGGTGCGGACTGGCATCAGATTGTCGCTGCGGTCAGTTCCAATATCGTGCTGTCGATGATGATGGGCGCCGTTTACGGCTACTTCCTCGATTACTGCCGCCGTCTGTTCCGGGTGAGCAGTTACCACCAGGCTAAAGCCTGATAGCGGATGGCAGGCAACGCCTGCCATCGTTTAGTGCTGTTCGCCAAATAATCCTTTCAGAAAACGTTCCAGCGCCACGCGCGAACTGAATCCGTGCGGAATGCCGTAATGCTCCTGGGAATCGCCGCCAAAATAGAGCGGGAAATTCTGGTAGTGATCGCACAACTTGATGTCCGAGGCGGGATCCGCGAGCGACGAACTGCGTTCTTTCAGCGTGGGGTGGATCACCAGCGCCGTACGGCCCATTCGCGCTTCGCGATTCACATAAACATAATTTTCACCGCGACGATAACCATAGGTTTTTGGCGTCGCCACATCCATTGTAAATCCCACGTTTTCCAGAACGCGTGCCACTTCATCGGGTCTTAAGTACATAGATTTTCCTCGTCATCTCTCTACAGCCTCGCCACCTTACATGACTAAGCATTGACCGTGATTCAGAAAATTCCACAAACGGGCGTGAAAGAGGTGATTGCCGTCAGGCCTTAAAAATTATGGTCTAAACTAAAATTCACATCAAAAACGAGGGAGGATCCTATGTTTAACAGACCGAATCGCCGTGATGTTGATGAAGGCGTCGAGGATATCAACAACGATGTCAGCCAATTAGCCGATAGTCTCGAAGAGGTACTTAAATCATGGGGCAGCGACGCCAAAGACGAAGCGGAAAGCGCACGTCGTAAAGCACAGGTGCTGTTAAAAGAGACCCGCGCACGTCTGCATGGCCGCAACCGTGTGCAACAAGCCGCGAGCGACGTTGTGAGCTGCGCAGATACCTTTGTGAAAGACAAACCCTGGTGCAGCGTTGGTGCTGCCGCCGCCATTGGTATTTTCGTCGGCGCGCTACTCAGTTTGCGTCGCTAAACCCGCTCTTTTCGCAAAAACCCCTGCCCGGTTAACTCGCGCAGGGGTTTTTATTTGCCGCCACATCGCTGTATGCCTGTGTAAAATGTGTACAAATCCCCCTTACCCATTGTGTCCATCCTTTGGGCAAAGCCTATGACAATTTCCTATATATTGTGTGGTTGCATCTTTATATAACTACATCTAGTATTCTTCTCAGTAGCACACACACTAACTGACGCGAACCTTCGCGCTGTTCTTCTATTTTAAACGGAAATACGAATTATGCGCATTACCATTTACACTCGAAATGATTGTGTTCAGTGCCACGCCACGAAACGCGCCATGGAAAGCCGTGGCCTGGCGTTCGAAATGGTGAACGTTGACCATGTGCCCGAAGCAGTCGATGAGCTTCGCGCGATGGGCTTTCGTCAGTTACCGGTGGTTGTCGCCGGGGAAACGCGCTGGTCCGGCTTTCGCCCGGATATGATCAACCGCCTGCACAGCGCTCCCAACGTGGCCAGCGCATGAGTACCCTTGTCTACTTCTCCAGCAGCTCCGAAAATACGCAGCGCTTTATTACGCGTCTTGGGCTGCCGGCGGTGCGTATTCCGCTCAATGAGCGGGAACGCCTCCAGGTAGACGAACCTTATATCCTTGTCGTGCCCAGTTATGGCGGCGGCGGAACAGCAGGCGCGGTTCCTCGCCAGGTGATCCGCTTTTTAAACGATCCGCACAACCGGTCGTTGATTCGCGGCGTGATCGCCTCCGGTAACCGGAATTTTGGCGAAGCGTACGGTCGCGCAGGCGATGTGGTCTCGCAAAAATGCGGCGTGCCGTATCTCTACCGTTTTGAGCTGATGGGTACGCAGCAGGACATCGACAATGTGCGTAAAGGAGTGAGCGAATTTTGGCAACGACAACCGCAGAGCGCGTGAAACACGAAACGCCGGATTACCATGCGCTGAATGCGATGCTGAATCTTTATGATAAAGATGGCCGCATTCAGTTTGATAAAGACCGTGAGGCGGTTGATGCCTTTATGGCGAATCACGTGCGCCCCAATACCGTCACCTTCAGCAGCCAGGATGAACGGCTGAACTGGCTGGTGAGCGAAGGTTATTACGATGCTACCGTGCTGTCGCGCTACGATCGTGCTTTCGTCGTCGATCTGATTGCACACGCGCACGCCAGTGGTTTTCGTTTTCAGACCTTCCTTGGCGCATGGAAGTTTTACACCAGCTACACGCTAAAAACCTTCGACGGCAAACGCTATCTTGAGCACTTTGAAGATCGCGCCAGCCTGGTCGCGCTGACGCTGGCGCAGGGCGACGAAGCGCTGGCGCGGCAGCTGGCGGAAGAGATCCTCTCTGGTCGTTTCCAGCCCGCGACGCCAACCTTCCTTAACTGCGGTAAACAGCAGCGCGGCGAACTGGTTTCCTGCTTCCTGCTGCGCATTGAAGACAATATGGAATCGATTGGCCGCGCGGTGAACTCGGCGTTGCAGCTTTCCAAACGTGGCGGCGGCGTGGCGTTTCTGCTCTCTAACCTGCGCGAAGCGGGCGCGCCGATTAAGCGTATTGAAAACCAGTCTTCCGGCGTGATCCCGGTAATGAAGATGCTGGAAGATGCCTTTTCCTACGCCAACCAGCTTGGCGCGCGTCAGGGCGCGGGCGCGGTTTATCTGCATGCGCATCACCCGGACATTCTGCGTTTCCTCGATACCAAACGTGAAAACGCCGACGAGAAGATCCGCATTAAAACCCTGTCGCTGGGCGTGGTGATCCCGGATGTCACCTTCCGGCTGGCCAAAGAGAACGCGCAAATGGCGCTGTTCTCGCCTTATGATGTCGAGCGCCTGTACGGCAAACCATTCGGCGATGTGGCGATTAGCGAGCTGTACGATGAACTGCTGGCCGACGATCGCGTGCGCAAAAGCTACATTAACGCCCGCGATTTCTTCCAGACACTGGCGGAGATCCAGTTTGAGTCCGGCTATCCGTACATTATGTTTGAAGACACGGTGAACCGCGCGAACCCGATTGCCGGGCGCATCAATATGAGCAACCTGTGCTCGGAGATTTTGCAGGTCAACAGCGCTTCGACGTTTGATGAAAACCTCGATTACGCCACGACCGGCCACGATATCTCCTGCAACCTGGGTTCGCTGAATATCGCGCACACCATGGATTCACCGAATTTTGGCCGCACGGTGGAAACCGCGATTCGCGGGCTGACGGCAGTGTCCGATATGAGCCATATCCGCTCTGTACCGTCTGTTGAGACCGGCAATGCCGCCTCGCACGCCATTGGCCTGGGCCAGATGAATCTGCACGGTTATCTGGCGCGCGAAGGTATTGCCTATGGCAGCCCGGAAGGGCTCGATTTCACCAACTTCTATTTCTACACCATCACCTGGCATGCGCTGCATACCTCGATGATGATCGCCCGCGAGCGCGGCCAGCATTTTGCCGGTTTCCCGGCATCGCGCTACGCCAGCGGCGAATACTTCAACCAGTACCTGGAAGGCAACTGGCAACCGAAAACGGAGAAAGTCCGTGCGCTGTTTGCCCGTTCCGGCATCACCCTCCCGACGCGCGAGATGTGGCAGCAACTGCGTGAAGATGTGATGCGTTACGGCATTTATAACCAGAACTTACAGGCGGTTCCGCCGACCGGCTCCATCTCGTACATCAACCATGCGACATCGAGTATTCACCCGATTGTGTCGAAAATTGAGATCCGCAAGGAAGGCAAAACCGGGCGCGTTTACTACCCGGCCCCGTTTATGACCAATGAAAACCTGGCGCTGTACGAAGATGCGTATGAGATTGGCCCGGAGAAGATCATTGATACCTACGCCGAAGCCACGCGCCATGTGGATCAAGGGCTGTCGCTGACGCTGTTCTTCAAAGACACCGCCACCACGCGCGATATCAACAAAGCGCAGATCTACGCCTGGAAAAAAGGCATCAAAACGCTGTACTACATTCGCCTGCGCCAGCTTGCGCTGGAAGGCACAGAGATCCAGGGCTGCGTGTCCTGCGCGTTATAAGGAGAAAAGGATGAGCCAATTAACACGTATCAGCGCGGTGAACTGGAACAAAATCCAGGACGATAAAGATCTGGAAGTGTGGAACCGGCTGACCAGCAATTTCTGGCTACCAGAAAAGGTGCCGCTGTCGAACGATATTCCCGCCTGGCAGACGTTAAGCCCGGCGGAGCAACAGCTTACCATCCGCGTTTTTACCGGTCTGACGCTGCTCGACACCATCCAGAATACCGTTGGCGCACCGGCGTTAATGAGCGACGCGCTGACGCCGCATGAAGAGGCGGTTTTGTCGAACGTCAGCTTTATGGAAGCGGTGCATGCCCGCTCCTACAGTTCGATTTTCTCCACGCTATGCCAGACCAAGGATGTCGATGCCGCGTATAGCTGGAGCGAAGAAAACCCGGCGTTGCAGCGCAAGGCGCAGATCGTCCTGCAACACTATCGCGCCGATGAGCCGCTGAAGAAGAAGATCGCCAGCGTTTTTCTGGAATCTTTCCTCTTCTATTCCGGTTTCTGGTTGCCGATGTACTGGTCAAGCCGCGGCAAACTGACCAACACGGCAGACCTGATTCGGCTGATCATTCGCGATGAAGCGGTACACGGTTACTACATTGGTTATAAGTACCAGAAAGGGCTGGAGAAAGTCAGCGCAGAAAAACGCGAGGAACTGAAGAATTTCGCGCTGGATCTGCTGATGGATCTCTACGATAACGAACTGCAATACACCGAAGATGTATACGCGCAGAGCGGCTGGGCCGAAGAGGTGAAAGCGTTCCTCTGCTATAACGCCAACAAAGCGCTGATGAACCTCGGTTATGAAGCGCTCTTCCCGGCGGAAATGGCGGACGTGAACCCGGCCATTCTTGCCGCGCTTTCGCCGAATGCCGACGAAAACCACGACTTTTTCTCCGGCTCTGGTTCCTCCTACGTGATGGGGAAAGCCGTCGAAACCGAAGACGAAGACTGGAATTTTTAACCACCTGCCCCTCTCCCTTTCCGGGAGAGGAATATTCCCGCTAATATTCTTTTTAAAAAACCCGCCTGTGAAAAAGGTTATTATTATTACGAGAATATCTGCGTATTTCTCCGGCATAATATTCAAACAGGCACTACACTGTAATTTCCTTGTCATTTTCACCTGAAGCGCTCCATTTCAGGTGCGATTTCGCGACGAATACGAAAAAATTATCATCCGCCGTCAGCCCTTATCTCATGGGAAATAGAGACGATTCGGCAAACGTCAAATTGTGCAGGCCCGGCAATTGAGGGTTGTCTCAGATTCTGAGTATGTTAGGGTATAGCCAGTCAATTATTCTCATCAGGTATTATATCGACACAATAAATAACAGGAACTCTTTTATTGCATGGCAATTAAATTAGAAGTGAAGAATCTCTATAAAATATTTGGCGAGCATCCGCAGCGGGCTTTCAAATATATTGAGAAAGGACTTTCAAAAGAAGCGATTCTGGAAAAAACGGGTCTGTCGCTTGGCGTTAAAGACGCCAGTCTGGCCATTGAAGAAGGCGAGATATTTGTCATCATGGGGTTATCCGGTTCGGGTAAATCCACTATGGTACGCCTTCTCAATCGCCTGATTGAACCCACCCGCGGACAGGTGCTGATTGATGGTGTGGATATCGCCAGAATATCAGACGCCGAGTTACGCGAGGTGCGCAGGAAAAAAATTGCGATGGTCTTCCAGTCGTTTGCGTTAATGCCCCATATGACGGTGCTGGATAATACCGCAT
The DNA here is from genome assembly GCF_000280495.2 of Kosakonia radicincitans DSM 16656. Lineage (NCBI taxonomy): Bacteria > Pseudomonadati > Pseudomonadota > Gammaproteobacteria > Enterobacterales > Enterobacteriaceae > Kosakonia > Kosakonia radicincitans. Next base: position 1,177,651 of record NZ_CP018016.1, on the reverse strand, counting down.
TTGGTATGGAATTAGCGGGAACTGCTCCACAGGCGCGACAGGAAAAAGCGCTCGACGCCCTGCGTCAGGTCGGACTGGAAAATTATGCACACGCGTATCCGGATGAACTCTCCGGCGGTATGCGCCAGCGTGTTGGTCTGGCGCGCGCATTAGCCATTAATCCGGACATTCTATTAATGGATGAAGCCTTCTCGGCGCTCGATCCATTAATTCGTACGGAAATGCAGGATGAGCTGGTAAAACTGCAAGCGAAACATCAGCGCACCATCGTGTTTATTTCCCACGATCTGGATGAAGCCATGCGTATTGGCGACCGGATTGCCATTATGCAAAATGGCGAAGTGGTACAGGTCGGTACGCCGGATGAAATATTGAATAATCCGGCCAATGATTATGTGCGCACCTTCTTCCGCGGTGTGGATATTAGCCAGGTGTTTAGCGCGAAAGATATTGCGCGTCGAACACCGGTGGGTTTGATCCGTAAAACGCCTGGTTTCGGCCCGCGATCGGCGCTGAAACTGTTGCAGGATGAAGACCGTGAATACGGTTATGTGATTGAACGCGGCAATAAATTTGTCGGCATTGTCTCCATCGACTCCCTGAAAGCGGCGCTCAGCCAGAACCAGGGCATCGAGGCGGCGTTAATTGACTCCCCGCTTGCGGTGGAGGCGGAAACGCCGCTCAGCGAGTTGCTCTCCCATGTCGGACAGGCGCCCTGCGCCGTGCCAGTCGTCGGTGAAGAACAACAGTACGTGGGCATCATCTCGAAACGGATGCTGCTACAGGCTTTAGATCGCGAGGGGGCAAACAATGGCTGATCAAAATAACCCGTGGGATAGCGCGCCAGCGACCGATAGCGCGGCGCAGTCCGCAGATGCCTGGGGCGGCGGTTCTGCCACGCCCACCGACGGCAGCGGCGCCGACTGGCTGCACAGCGCGCCAGCACCCGCGCCGGAACATTTCAATATTATGGATCCGTTCCATAAAACGCTGATCCCGCTGGATAGCTGGGTAACACAGGGGATCGACTGGGTAGTAATGCATTTCCGCCCGGTATTCCAGGGGATCCGTATCCCTATCGACTATATCCTGAGCACTTTCCAGCAACTGCTGCTGGGGATGCCCGCGCCGGTTGCGATCATCGTGTTCTCGCTGATCGCCTGGCAGATGAGCAGCGCCGGAATGGGGATTGCCACGCTGGTATCGCTGATTGCCATTGGCGCGATTGGCGCCTGGTCGCAGGCGATGGTCACGCTGGCGCTGGTGCTGACCGCGCTGCTGTTCTGCGTGGTGATCGGTTTGCCGCTGGGGATCTGGCTGGCGCGTAGCCCACGGGCGTCGAAAATCATTCGCCCGCTGCTGGATGCCATGCAGACCACGCCGGCGTTTGTTTACCTGGTGCCGATTGTGATGCTGTTTGGTATCGGCAACGTGCCGGGCGTGGTGGTAACGATTATCTTCGCCCTGCCGCCGGTGGTGCGTCTGACGATCCTCGGTATTAATCAGGTTCCGGCGGATTTGATTGAAGCTTCACGCTCATTTGGCGCCAGCCCGCGTCAGATGTTGTTCAAAGTACAGTTACCACTGGCCATGCCTACCATTATGGCGGGAATTAACCAGACGCTGATGCTTGCCCTCTCCATGGTAGTGATCGCCTCGATGATCGCCGTTGGCGGGCTTGGCCAGATGGTACTGCGCGGTATTGGCCGCCTCGATATGGGGCTGGCGACCGTCGGCGGCGTTGGGATTGTGATCCTCGCCATCATTCTCGACCGCCTGACGCAGGCTGTCGGCCGCGATTCCCGCAGCCGTGGAAATCGTCGCTGGTATCAAACCGGCCCGCTGGGTCTGCTGACCCGTCCATTCGCCAAATAAACCGGTTTCCCGGCGCTCAGCGCCGGGCCAACACGTCCCACCTGAACAATAAGGAACAACGATGCGACATAGCGTACTTTTTGCCACAGCGTTTGCCACCCTTGTCTCTACCAGCACATTTGCTGCAGACCTGCCCGGCAAAGGCATCACCGTACATCCCTTCCAGAGCACCATTTCTGAAGAAACCTTCCAGACGCTGCTGGTCAGCCGCGGGCTGGAAAAACTCGGTTATACGGTGAATAAACCGAGCGAAGTGGATTACAACGTCGGTTACACCTCTCTTGCCGCTGGCGACGTCACCTTTACCGCCGTCAACTGGCAGCCGCTGCATGACGATATGTATGCCGCTGCGGGCGGTGACAGCAAGTTTTACCGTTCCGGGGTGTTTGTCACCGGCGCGGCGCAGGGTTACCTGATCGATAAGAAAACCGCCGAGCAGTACCACATTAAAAGCATCGATCAGCTTAAAGATCCGAAAATCGCCAAACTGTTCGACACCAATGGTGACGGCAAAGCCGATCTGACCGGCTGCACGCCCGGCTGGGGCTGTGAAGCGGTGATTAATCACCAGATCGACGCTTACGGCCTGAGCAACACCGTGGTGCATAATCAGGGCAACTATGCGGCGATGATGGCGGACACCATTACCCGCTTCAAAGAAGGTAAACCGGTGCTTTATTACACCTGGACGCCGTACTGGGTAAGCGATGTGCTGAAACCGGGTAAAGATGTGGTCTGGTTGCAGGTACCGTTCTCTTCCCTGCCGGGCAAGCAGAAAGATATCGACACCAAACTGCCGAACGGCATGAACTATGGCTTCCCGGTGAACACCATGCACATTGTCGCCAACAAAGCCTGGGCAGAGAAAAACCCGGCAGCGGCGAAATTGTTCTCGGTGATGAAGCTGCCTATCGCCGACATCAATGCGCAGAATGCGATGATGCATGACGGCAAAGCCTCTGAAGCGGATATTCAGGGTCATGTTGACGGCTGGATCAAAGCCCACCAGCAGCAGTTTGACGGCTGGGTAAAAGAAGCGCTGGCCGCGCAGAAGTAATCCCTCCTGATAAAGCGCCATTCGGTTTATGCCGGATGGCGCTTTCGCTTATCCGCCCTGCGCGCGATATACCGCCAGAGACACAAATTCAGGCACCACCCGAAGGCCCGATAAGGCTGTACTGCCATCCGGCAATTAAATCTCCCCCGCGCTAACTGCACAGATAACAACACGCCCTCTCAAGTAATTGACTATGATAGGTTTCTGAAAAAACCATTACTGATTACGCATTCCTATGACACAAGCAAACCACGGCCTTAGCCCGGCGCTGATTGCGCTGATGTCCGTCGCCACGGGCCTTGCGGTCGCCAGCAATTACTATGCGCAACCGCTGCTCGACACCATCGCTCATGCCTTTTCGCTGTCGCCTAATCAGGCGGGCTTTATTGTCACCGCCGCCCAACTTGGCTATGCCGCTGGCCTGCTTTTTCTGGTGCCGCTCGGCGATATGTTTGAGCGGCGCACGCTCATTGTAGTGATGACGCTGCTGTCGGCGGGCGGCATGTTGATTACCGCCAGTAGTTCGTCGCTGAGCTTCATGATCCTCGGCACCGCACTGACCGGGCTATTTTCCGTCGTCGCGCAAATCCTCGTGCCGCTGGCCGCAACATTAGCCACGCCGGATAAACGCGGCAAAGTGGTCGGCACCATCATGAGCGGGTTGCTGCTGGGGATTTTACTGGCGCGCACCGTTGCCGGGTTGCTCGCCAGTCTCGGCGGCTGGCGCACTGTGTATTGGGTCGCCAGCGTGCTCATGGTGCTGATGGCGCTGGCGCTATGGCGTGGTCTGCCGAAGCTCAAACAGGAAACGCACCTCAATTATCCGCAACTACTCGGCTCTGTTTTTACGTTATTCGCCGGTGATAAAGTGCTGCGCACCCGCGCCCTGCTCGGCTGCCTGAGCTTCGCCAACTTCAGTATTCTGTGGACGTCGATGGCGTTCCTGCTGGCCTCGCCGCCGTTCAACTTCTCCGAAGCGGTCATCGGTTTGTTCGGTCTGGTCGGTGCGGCGGGCGCATTAGGCGCACGTCAGGCCGGTGGTCTGGCGGATCGCGGTAAATCGCACCTCACCACCACGGGCGGTCTGCTCTTGCTGCTGCTTTCATGGCTGGCCATTTGGCTCGGTCACAGCTCGGTTATCGCGCTGATTATTGGCATCATCGTGCTGGATCTTACCGTGCAGGGCGTGCATATCACCAACCAGACGGTGATTTACCGTATCAAACCGGATGCGCGTAACCGCCTGACCGCCGGTTATATGACCAGCTACTTTATTGGCGGCGCGGCGGGTTCGTTGATCTCTGCCTCCGCCTGGCAGCATGCGGGCTGGACGGGCGTCTGTGCGGCGGGCAGTACGCTGGCGCTGCTGAATCTGCTGGTCTGGTGGCGAGGATTTCACCGCCAGCAAGTGGCGAGGTAAGCAAGCGCTCACATTTACATCATTCCACTAAAAACCGGGTGTTAACGAGTCCCTCAGTCTGTTAAGGTTATAGGACTTGTTTATCCCGGTTATATTAACGTGGGTGATATATAACAAACACTATGGATAGTTCAGCAATACCTCCAGACGCCGAGCCAGTGAGAGTAGCCACGCTACAGGAAGGCATCAAAGACAGTCTTCCCATCGTTTTAAGCTACATCCCCGTTGCATTTGCCTTTGGCATGAATGCCAGCAAGCTCGGTTTTTCTCCTCTCGAAAGCCTCTTTTTTTCCTGCATTATCTACGCGGGCGCCAGCCAGTTTGTGATCACCACCCTGCTTGCTGCGGGCAGCACCTTATGGGTTGCCGCGCTGACCGTTATGGCGATGGATGTTCGTCATGTGCTGTATGGCCCGTCGTTACGCAACCGTATTCTGCAACCGCTTAAAAATCCGAAAACCGCGATCTGGGCCTTTGGCCTGACGGACGAAGTATTTGCCGCCGCGACCACCAAACTGGTGCGCGATAACCGTCGCTGGAGCGAAAACTGGATGATCGGCATCGCGTTATTCTCATGGCTCTCCTGGGTCGCGGGAACGGTGCTGGGCGCATTTTCCGGCAGCGGCCTGCTGGAGGGGTATCCGGCGGTTGAATCGGCGTTAGGTTTTATGTTACCCGCCCTGTTTATGAGCTTCCTGCTGGCATCATTCCAGCGTCGCCAGACGCCGAGCGTCACCGCCGCGCTGCTTGGCGCGCTGGCCGGTTTAACGCTGTTCTCTATCCCTGCGGCAATCCTCGCCGGGATCGGTTCTGGCTGCGTTGCCGCGCTGGTACAGGCGTTTTATCAGGGTGTTCCCGATGAGGCATGAAATTTTACTGCTCGGTCTGCTGGTGGGCGGCGTTAATTTTTTATTTCGCTATCTTCCTCTGCGCGTTCGCGTCGGGCGGCCAAATCCGACAAAACGCGGGGTTGCCGGCATCCTGCTTGACACCATCGGCATCGCCTCTATTTGTTCATTGCTGGTGGTGTCATGCGTACCAGAGATTATTCATGACGGCCGCCGCCTGTTACCAACGCTGATTGGCTTCGCGGTACTGGGCCTGAGTTTCTGGAAAACTCGCAGCATTATTCTCCCCACGCTACTGAGCGCACTTGCGTACGGAATCGCATGGAAACTGCTGACGGATGCATAGATGAGGCAAATTTATTAGCAGCAATAATACATTTACTTTATTTGTCACTGTCGTTACTATATCGACTGCAATTAATGAGGTCATACACAAATGGATAGTTCGTTTACGCCCATAGAGCAAATGCTTAAGTTTCGCGCCAGCCGCTATGAGGATTTTCCGTTTCAGGAGATTTTGCTCACCCGTCTTTGCATGCACATGCAGGGTAAGCTGCTGGAAAACCGCAACAAAATGCTGAAAGCGCAGGGTATTAACGAGACGTTGTTTATGGCATTGATCACGCTGGAGTCGCAGGAAAACCACAGCATTCAGCCGTCTGAATTGAGCAGCGCGCTGGGTTCTTCACGTACCAATGCCACACGTATCGCCGATGAACTGGAAAAACGCGGCTGGATCGAGCGTCGCGAAAGCGATAACGATCGCCGCTGCCTGCATCTGCAACTGACCGATAAAGGTCACGAATTCCTGCGTCAGGTTCTGCCCCCGCAGCACAACTGCCTGCATCAACTGTGGTCTTCCCTGAGCGAAGCGGAGAAAGACCAGCTTGAGCAGATCACACGCAAGTTACTTACGCGTCTCGACCAGATGGACGAAGACGACGTCATTCTTGAGGCGCTGCGCTAACGCGACAAGCCGCTCGAATATCCAGGATATAAGAATATAAGGGCCAGCCTGATGCTGGCCTTTCTAACGGAAGGTCGGCTGTGCCGACATCAAAAAATAAGATCGTGGAGAAAAGCATGAGCGCAAATGCGGAGAGTCAAACCCCGCAGCAACCGGTCAAAAAGAAAGGCAAACGTAAAGGCGCCCTTCTGATGCTGACCTTGCTCTTTGTTGTTATTGCCGTTGCGTATGGGATTTATTGGTTTTTGGTACTGCGTCATTATGAAGAAACCGATGATGCTTACGTAGCAGGGAACCAGGTGCAAATCATGGCGCAGGTATCCGGCAGCGTGACGAAAGTCTGGGCTGACAATACCGATTTTGTAAAACAGGGAGATGTACTGGTTACGCTGGATGCCACCGATGCGCAGCAGGCGTTTGAAAAAGCGCAGACCGGTCTGGCAAGTAGCGTTCGTCAAACCCGCCAGTCGATGATCAACAGCAAGCAGTTGCTGGCGAGCATCGAAGTGAAAAAAACCGCCCTCGCCCAGGCGCAGAGTGATTTAAACCGTCGTATTCCACTCGGTACTGCCAATTTGATTGGCCGCGAAGAGCTGCAACACGCCCGTGATGCCGTGACCAGCGCGCAGGCCGATCTGGATGTTGCTATTCAGCAATACAACGCCAACCAGGCGATCGTGCTTGATACGCCGCTGGAAGATCAACCGGCCGTTAAGCAAGCGGCCACCGAAGTCCGCAATAGCTGGCTGGCGCTGCAACGTACGAAAATCGTCAGCCCAATCACCGGCTACGTTTCGCGTCGCGCGGTACAGCCTGGCGCGCAAATCAGCCCAACCACCGCATTAATGGCTGTCGTTCCGGCCACCAATTTGTGGGTGGACGCTAACTTCAAAGAGACACAGCTTGCGCATATGCGTATTGGTCAGACGGCAACTGTAGTCAGCGACATCTATGGCGATGAAGTAACCTACAACGGGAAAGTGGTCGGACTCGATATGGGCACCGGCAGCGCGTTCTCACTGTTGCCTGCGCAAAACGCGACCGGTAACTGGATCAAAGTGGTTCAGCGTCTGCCGGTACGTATTGAGCTGGATGCCAAACAACTTGCCGCTCATCCGCTGCGTATCGGTCTCTCTACGCTGGTGAAGGTCGATACCGCCGATCGTGAAGGTCAGGTACTGGCAAGCCAGGTGCGTAGCAGCCCGGCGTATGAAAGCAACGCCCGGGAGATTAGCCTTGAGCCGGTCAACACGCTGATCGAAAACATCGTGAAAGCCAACGCCGGTTAATCTGAGGTGAGTGCAATGCAACAGAAACCGCTGGAAGGCGCGCAACTGGTCATTATGACCATTGCGCTGTCGCTTGCGACCTTCATGCAGGTGCTGGACTCCACCATCGCTAACGTGGCGATTCCCACGATCGCTGGCAACCTTGGCTCGTCACTGAGCCAGGGGACATGGGTGATCACCTCTTTCGGGGTAGCAAACGCCATCTCGATCCCGATCACCGGCTGGCTGGCAAAGCGTGTCGGGGAGGTAAAGCTGTTCCTGTGGTCAACGGTGGCCTTCGCTATCGCCTCCTGGGCGTGTGGCGTCTCCAACAGCCTGACGATGCTGATCTTCTTCCGCGTGATCCAGGGGATTGTCGCCGGGCCGTTGATCCCGCTCTCCCAGAGTTTGTTGCTGAGCAACTACCCGCCCGCTAAACGCTCCGTCGCGCTGGCGCTGTGGTCAATGACGGTGATCGTCGCGCCGATTTGCGGGCCGATCCTTGGCGGTTATATCAGCGATAACTACCACTGGGGCTGGATCTTCTTTATCAACGTGCCGATCGGCGCGCTGGTGGTGTTGCTGACGCTGCAAAGCCTGCGCGGCCGTGAGACGCGAACCGAACAGCGACGCATTGACGGTATTGGTCTGGCGCTGCTGATTATCGGTATCGGCAGTTTGCAGGTAATGCTCGATCAGGGCAAAGAGCTGGACTGGTTTAACTCGACGGAGATCATCGTGCTGACGATTGTCGCCGTGGTGTCGATCAGCTTCCTGGTGGTCTGGGAGTTGACCGATGAAAACCCGATAGTCGATCTGTCGCTGTTTAAGTCGCGTAACTTTACCATCGGCTGCCTCTGTATCAGCCTTGCTTATATGCTCTACTTCGGCGCGATTGTTCTGCTGCCGCAGCTATTGCAGGAAGTCTATGGCTATACGGCAACGTGGGCGGGCCTGGCCTCCGCGCCTGTCGGGGTGATTCCGGTGCTGCTGTCGCCAATTATTGGCCGCTTCGCCCATAAGCTGGATATGCGCCGTCTGGTGACCTTCAGCTTTATTATGTATGCGGTGTGCTTCTACTGGCGTGCGTATACTTTCGAACCGGGAATGGACTTCGGCGCTTCTGCGTGGCCGCAGTTTATTCAGGGTTTCGCCGTGGCCTGTTTCTTTATGCCGCTCACTACCATTACGCTCTCCGGCCTGCCGCCTGAGCGACTGGCGGCGGCGTCCAGCCTGTCGAACTTCACCCGTACGCTGGCCGGTTCGATTGGGACATCGATCACCACCACGTTGTGGACTAACCGGGAATCGCTGCACCACGCGCAGCTCACCGAGTCGGTCACCCCGTACAACCCCAATGCGCAGGAGATGTATAACCAACTGCAAGGCATGGGGATGTCGCAACAGCAGGCGTCCGGCTGGATAGCGCAGCAGATCACTAACCAGGGGCTGATCATTTCCGCCAATGAGATTTTCTGGTTCTCGGCGGGCATATTCCTGATCCTGCTCAGCCTGGTGTGGTTTGCCAAACCCCCTTTCGGCGCCGGTGGCGGCGGAGGCGGCGCGCACTGATTTTTACCGCTCCTTGTCCAGAACGCGACAGTGGTTGTCAGTTCCGATAAAGCAGCGCTCCTGAAATCGCTTCACGATGGTGAAAAGACAACAGGAGCGCATTACATGCTGAAAAACCCCGCAGAAAAATATTCCCCGTTTATCCCTTTCGCCCTGCCCGATCGCCGCTGGCCGGAACAGCGCATTACCCATGCGCCGCGCTGGCTTTCCACCGATCTGCGCGACGGTAACCAGGCGCTGGCGGAACCGATGGACAGCGCACGCAAGCTGCAATTCTGGGAACTGCTGCTGGCATGCGGCTTTAAAGAGATTGAGGTAGCTTTCCCTTCGGCCTCGCAAACGGATTTCAACTTTGTTCGCCAGTTGATTGAAGAGCAGCGCATTCCCGATGATGTGACGATTCAGGTATTAACCCAGGCGCGGGAGGATTTAATTCACCGAACCTTTGCTTCGCTGCACGGAGCCAGACAGGCGACAATTCATTTGTACAACGCCACGGCACCGCTGTTTCGCCGCCTGGTATTTGGCATGGAGAAAGCGCAAATTGTCGAGCTGGCGACGCGCTCCACGCAGCTGATTCGCCGGCTGTGCGAAGAGAATCCGCAAACACGCTGGCAGTATGAATACTCGCCGGAGACGTTTTGCTTTACCGAAGCCGATTTCGCGCTGGAGATTTGCGAAGCGGTGGCCGATGTCTGGCAACCATGCGCCGAACGCCCGATGATCATTAACCTGCCGGCGACCGTTGAAGTCAGTACGCCGAATGTTTATGCCGATCAGATTGAACATTTCTGCCGCCACTTCAGCCGCCGTAGCGACGTGTGCATTAGTGTGCATCCGCATAACGATCGCGGTACCGGCGTTGCGTGCGCAGAACTGGCGGTGATGGCCGGAGCCGATCGCGTTGAAGGCTGTCTGTTTGGTAACGGTGAGCGTACCGGTAATGTCTGTCTGGTAACACTGGCGATGAATCTCTACAGCCAGGGGATCAGCCCGCAACTCGATTTCAGCGATATGCAGCGCGTGGTGGAAGTGGTGGAAAGCTGTAACCAACTGCCGGTACACCCGCGTCATCCGTGGGCTGGCAGCCTGGCCTATACTGCGTTTTCCGGCTCACACCAGGATGCGATCAAAAAAGGGTTCGATGCCCGTAAAGCGGGCAGCCGCTGGGAGATGCCCTACCTGCCGGTCGATCCGCAGGATATTGGCTGTAGTTATGAAGCGGTGATCCGTGTGAACAGCCAGTCCGGAAAAAGCGGTAGCGCCTGGCTGATTGAACAGAACCATGGCCTGAAACTGCCACGCGCCCTGCAACAGGATTTTAGCCAGCATGTGCAGCAGGAGACGGATAAACACGGCAAAGAGATGACGCAAAATGCGCTGTGGCAACTGTTCCGCAATCGCTACGGTCTTATACCTTCGCCGCCGCTGGCGCTGCAACGCTATCGCAGCGACAGCCAGCAGGATGGTCAGTTGCGCCTGACGGCGACGGTCATGCGGGAAGGTAAAACGCGCGAGCTGACCGGCAGCGGCAATGGCTTACTTTCGGCGGCGGCCAGCGCCATCACGCCATGGCTGGGCACACCGTTTGTCATCAAGGATTACCACGAGCATACGCTTGGCGCGCGCAGCGACAGCCGTTCAGTGGCGTATATTCGCTGCCTGTACCAGGATGGCAGCAGCCGCTGGGGTGTGGGGATTGATAATGATGTCGCGCGCGCCTCATTACAGGCGTTGCTGAACGCGGTGGGCTAAAGAGAAGGTTCGCGGAAGTAATCGCTGGGTGAGACGCCCATCACCCGGCGGAACATCGCCGTAAAAGCGCTGTGGCTGCCGTATCCCAGATCCAGCGCCACGCGCAGTACCGACTGCCCTTGCGCCAGGCGCAACAGCGCCGCCAATAAACGGGCGCGTCGCACCCATTCGCCGTAACTTAGCCCCGTTTGCTGCTGAAAATGCCGGTTCAGCGTGCGCTCGCTCATGTTCGTCAGGCTGGCTGACTGCGCGCTGCTCCAGCTTACTCCCGGTTCGGCGCGGATCTGTTCGCAGAGCTGGCGCAACGCTGCGCTTTGCGGCTCCGGCAGGTGAAATGGCAACACCGGCATGGCGCGGATTTCATCCAGAATCAGTTCATAGATGCGTTCATCACGGCTGCCGGGCGCATACTCCTGGGCCAGATCGAAAGCGGCGACGATGAGTTCGCGCAGCAGCGGCGTGATCTGCACGATTTGGCAGGACGCAGGCAGATCGGCGCGGGCCAGCGGATCGATAAACAGCGTGCGGGCTGCGACGCTACCGGTAATGCGGATAGCATGCTGTGTTCCGGCGGGTAACCACACGCCGCGACCAGGCGGAACGACCCAGCACCCGGCAGCGGTATCCACGCGTACCACGCCGCTCAGGCTATGCAATAGCTGCGCGCAGTCGTGCTGATGCCACGGTTCGCTGTCGCCGTGCTGATAATCATGGGCGAAGGGATGAAGAGGGCGGTGCGTAAAGGAGAAGGTTAAAGTGGTCGTCATCGGGTTGCCGCTGGTGGCGAGAGAGCAGGCCCGGTAAGCTAGCTACCGGGCGCTACAATGACAGCACTAGATGTGCAGTTCCTGCAATTTTTCTTTCGGCAGGGCCAGCTCTTCGTTGCTGTTAACGCGGACATCGCGGTCGAGAATGTGACGAGCGATTTCCTGCGCTTCTTCCAGCGAGTGCATGGTATAGGTGCCGCACTGGTAGACGTTCAGTTCCGGGATCTGGCTCTGTTCTTTCACCTTCAGCACATCGGCCATCGCCGCTTTCCACGCATCCGCAACGCGCTGCTCATCCGGCGTGCCAATCAGGCTCATGTAGAAGCCCGTGCGACAACCCATCGGCGAAATATCGATGATCTCAACGCCGTTTCCGTTGAGGTGGTTACGCATGAAACCAGCAAACAGATGCTCAAGCGTGTGGATCCCTTTTTCCGGCATGACTTCTTTGTTAGGCACGCAGAAACGCAGGTCGAATACGGTGATGGTGTCGCCATGCGGCGTGTCCATGGTCTTGGCTACACGGACAGCAGGGGCTTCCATACGGGTATGATCGACAGTGAAGCTATCCAACAATGGCATTTAGTCACCTCCGACAGTGATTTTTTTTAAATAAAAATGAACTCTTCTTTTTCATGCGAGTCTGAGTATATGAAAGACGCGCATTTGTTATCATCATCCCTGATTTTCAGAGATGAAATTTTGGCCACAGCGATGTGGCCTTTTTCTTTTCTGTCAGGCGTGACGCGCGAGTAACGCTTCAAATGACTCGGTATCCCGGGCTTCAACCTCTGCCTGACGCGCCAGCGATGCTTTGCACTCGGCGATAAAATCTTCCTCATGCAGGATTTCCAGCGGCTCTTCGCGAAGCTGTGAACGATACTGATCGCCCAGCGCTTTGCCGGTGCCGCCAATTCCGTTATCGATCATCGAACGCAGGATGCGCGCCGAGAAGGTAAGCTCCGGATCGTCGAAGCTGGCGACCAGTTGTTCACACACCTGTTCGTATTCGTTGCCACCGTACACGCCATCGAGCGTCTGCGCCACTCGTTTCAAATCCCGGAACAGATCCTTGCCGACGTTCGCCAGCGGGAATTGTGCGGTTTCACAGCCAATACCCAGCGTCAGCCCAGGTTTACGGCCTTCAAGAATCACGCGATTCCAGTTTGTACGCGTACACAGCAGTTCGTCGCTGCTCATCTCCGGCGCATCGGCCAGCACGCACCAGACCATAAACAGATCGAGGAAACGAACCTGCTGCTCGTCAACGCCAATCGCCGTGAAGGGGTTGATGTCCAGCGAGCGCACTTCAATATATTCAATGCCGCCGCGCAGCAGCGCGTCCGACGGTGTTTCACCGCTACGGGTCACGCGTTTCGGGCGAATCGGCGCATACAGTTCGTTCTCGATCTGCAAAATATTGGTATTGATTTGCAGATACTTATCGTCTTTCTTCAGACCAATTTTAGCGTACTCTTCCGAAGGCGTTTTTATCGCCCGCTTCAGCGCCACCACATAATCGTGCAGATTGTTAAAGGTGATGCCCAGATTGTTCTGCGATTTATTGGTATAGCCCAGATCGCTTAAGCGCAGCGATGTGGCATACGGCAGGTAATACATACCGTTCGGCGTTTTCTCAAACGGCAGCGTGGTCGGTTTCCCTTGCAGGAACGACGAACAGATTGCCGGAGACGCACCGAACAGATACGGGATCACCCAGCCAAAACGGTAATAGTTACGGATCAGGCGGAAATAGCCGTCGGATACTGTTTCTTTATCGGTACCGCCGCTTTTCGCTTCCCAGAATGCCATCGGCAACGAGAAGTTATAATGCACGCCGGAAATGGTTTGCATCAGCGCGCCATAGCGGTTTTTCAACCCTTCGCGATAGAGCGTTTTCAGGCGACCGATGTTGGAGGTGCCGTACTGCGCCAGCTCAATCTGCTGACCGTCTTTGATATAGCACGGCATACTCAGCGGCCACATCCGCTCGTCACCAATCTGGCGCGCGGTGTAGCGATGAATATCGCGCATGATCGTCAACATATGGTCGATATCGCTATCGACCGGCGTAATAAACTCCAGAAGTGCTTCCGCAAAATCAGTGGTGATCCACTGATGAGTTAAGGCAGAGCCGAGCGTCGCCGCATGACCGGTGGTCGCCAGTGAGCCGTCTGCGTTTACGCGCAGCGTCTCACGTTCAAGACCGCGTTGGATCCCCTTTACTGCCTGAGGATGTTTTTCCAGCCAGGACAATGCCTGTGATACGTCCGGGATCAAGTTGACCTCCCGCCTGTAATAATCATTTTATTAAGCATAATTGTAATGGTTGACGATTAAAGGTCACTCACTCAGTCCAATTAGTGCCACCACGTCATACCTTGTAGCGTTACCAGGGCTATCGCCATATAGCGTAACGCCTTGCCAAGGCATAAAAAAAACAGCACTGGTCCCCATGAAAGGCGCATCCAGCCCGCCAGCAGACACAGCACATCGCCTATAACAGGCATCCAGCTCAGAAGCAGCGCTGCCGCGCCGTAACGTCTGAGCCAGTGAGTCGCTTTTTCCTGCCAGCGCGATGTTTTACGCTGCGGAAAGAAACGCCCAAGAATAACGTTAGTCAGCCCTCCAAGGCTATTACCCATTGTTGCTATTACTACGAGCAGCCAGGGCTGACTGACACCAGAGAGCAGCATCGCAATCAGCACAACCTCAGAATTGCCGGGCAACAGCGTGGCGCTGAGGAAGCTACTGGCAAACAATGACAGGAGCGACAGGCTGTCACTCACAATAAGCGTACATCAACTGCATCCATACCGGCGGCCTGCGCTGCCTGGATACCAAAATCTGCATCTTCAAATACTACGCATTGCGTCGGCTCCACGCCCATTTGTTGGGCGCAAAGCAGGAAAGTATCCGGTGCAGGTTTGTGATTTTTAACATGATCGGCGGCAACAACCGCATTGAAATAGTGACGCAGGCCAAGGTGCGCCAATAGCGCTTCTGCAATAGCGCTTTCACTGCCGGTTCCCACCGACATGGGACGACGGCCGTGCCACTCTTTTACAACTTCGATTAATGGCAAAGGGCGCACTGAATCCAGCAGCATTGCTTTGACCGCTGCGGTTTTCTCCTGCGCCAGCGCATGCGGATCGAGATCGCCCTGATTAGCTTCAATGATGAACTGCGCGATACGCCAGGTCGGTGAGCCGTTTAGCCCGACCATTGACTGCTCGTCAAAACGCATCCCGTAACGCCCCAGCACTTCATGCCAGGCTTTACGGTGGGTCGGCTCGGTGTCCAGAATAGTGCCATCCATATCAAAAATCAGACCAGCGTAACGTTCGTACATCATGTTCTCACAAAGCGGATAACAAACAGTTACTTTAACGTAAACAGCGTTTTTTGTCGCTGCTGGCAAGAGAAAGCTGAGATGCCTTTACTGGAAGGGGGTTCGCAGAATACGTTTTTTCAGAAGAGGTGGAGCTTGTAGAACATGAGTGGAGATTTTGCAGAGAGATGGTGCATCCGGGAGGATGACTCGTCTTTCGACTCGCCCTGCGGGCCGTTGCTAAAGCAAAGTTATCCACCCTGGTGCCAACGGTTTTATCCGCGACGCCAGAAACATCCGGCTGGCTGTTATTTTATAAGAAGATGGTGCATCCGGGAGGATTCGAACCTCCGACCGCTCGGTTCGTAGCCGAGTACTCTATCCAGCTGAGCTACGGATGCATTGGGAATGCTTATTTACTACGCTGATTCAGTGCTGCGTTCCTCGCCACACTGACAAAGATGATGCATCCGGGAGGATGACTCGTCTTTCGACTCGTCCTGCGGGCAGTTGCTAAAGCAACGTTATCCCCCCTGGTGCAGGCGGTTTTATCCACCGTTATGGAAACGACAAACTCGCTGTCACTTCTTCACAATATGGTGCATCCGGGAGGATTCGAACCTCCGACCGCTCGGTTCGTAGCCGAGTACTCTATCCAGCTGAGCTACGGATGCATCGGGAATACTTGTTTACTACGCTGATTTAGTGCTGCCTTCCTTGCGACACTAATAAAAATGGTGCATCCGGGAGGATGACTCGTCTTTCGACTCGCCCTGTGGGCCGTTGCTAAAGCAACGTTATCCACCCTGGTGCAGGCGGTTTTATCCACCGTTATGGAAACGACAAACTCGCTGTCACTTCTTCACAATATGGTGCATCCGGGAGGATTCGAACCTCCGACCGCTCGGTTCGTAGCCGAGTACTCTATCCAGCTGAGCTACGGATGCATCGGGAATACTTGTTTACTACGCTGATTCAGTGCTGCATTCCTCGCCACACTGACAAAGATGGTGCATCCGGGAGGATGACTCGTCTTTCGACTCGCCCTGCGGGCCGTTGCTAAAGCAACGTTATCCACCCTGGTGCAGGCGGTTTTATCCGCCGTTTCGGAAACAACAAATTCGCTGTCATTCCCTCAAAATATGGTGCATCCGGGAGGATTCGAACCTCCGACCGCTCGGTTCGTAGCCGAGTACTCTATCCAGCTGAGCTACGGATGCAAAATGGCGGTGAGGCGGGGATTCGAACCCCGGATGCAGCTTTTGACCGCATACTCCCTTAGCAGGGGAGCGCCTTCAGCCTCTCGGCCACCTCACCACACGCCTCTTTCGAGTGCTTTGAAGAACTTGTTGAGAGCTCATCGTCGCTGCGTGGCGCACATATTACTTTCTGGGACTTATAAGTCAAACAATTTTTCCAGCCCCTGAATCGTTTGCACACTTCGCAGTCAATTAGCCTGTAAAAAGGCCAAAAAGGATGTTTTCTCAGCAGAATTTCCGCCGCTTCGCTGGAGAAAAACAGAAACAAACCTGCCACGAAAATACGAGCCTGATATAAAAAATCAGCGGGCTGAAATAAAAAGGAAACCTGGAGAGGAGAAAATCCGGAGGAGGTGTTGCGTCTCGCCGTACAACCGCGAGACGCATAATAGCATCAGTAGTTGGACTGCTGTGATTTTTCAGCCTGGATACGCTGGTAGATCTCTTCACGGTGAACAGATACTTCTTTCGGGGCATTAACGCCAATGCGCACCTGGTTACCCTTAACCCCTAAGACAGTCACAGTGACCTCATCCCCAATCATGAGGGTTTCACCAACTCGACGAGTCAGAATCAGCATTCTTTGCTCCTTGAAAGATTAAAAGAGTCGGGTCTCTCTGTATCCCGGCATTATCCATCATATAACGCCAAAAAGTAAGCGATGACAAACACGTAAAGTGTAAGCAGTCACGGCATCACATTCTGTTAAACGTAAGTTTAGCCGATATACACAACTTCAACCTGACTTTCTTGTTATCAATAGCGTAGTGGCAACAAGGCCATAATCGGTAAGATTATGGCCTGTGCATTCGCTTTGTAGTTATGACAGTTTCGCGCTTACCCAGTCTTTAACACTGGCAAGAGCAGCGGGAAGCGCAGCCGCGTCGGTACCACCGGCTTGCGCCATGTCCGGACGTCCCCCCCCTTTGCCCCCAACCTGCTGGGCAACCATACCAACCAGATCCCCTGCTTTCACACGGTCAGTCACATCCTTCGAGACGCCCGCAATCAGAGAAACTTTCCCTTCAGCCACAGTGGCGAGAACAATAACAGAAGCGCCTAACTGGTTCTTCAGATCGTCCACCATGGTACGCAGCATCTTCGGCTCGACGCCTGCCAGTTCGCTGACCAGCAGTTTCACGCCGTTAACTTCAATCGCTTTGCCGGACAGGTTCGCGCTCTCCTGCGCTGCTGCCTGCTCTTTAAGCTGCTGCAACTCTTTTTCCAGCTGACGCGTACGATCGATAACGGTACGCACTTTGTCACTGAGGTTCTGGCTATCGCCTTTCAGCAACTGCGCGATATCGTGCAGTTGGTCGCTCTGCGCATGCAGGCTGGCAATCGCACCTTCACCGGTAACCGCTTCGATACGACGAACGCCAGCAGCAGTGCCTGATTCAGACACAATGCGGAACAGACCAATATCACCGGTGCGGGACGCGTGCGTACCACCGCACAGTTCGGTAGAGAAATCGCCCATGCTCAGTACACGCACGCGCTCATCGTATTTCTCGCCAAACAGCGCCATCGCGCCATTCGCTTTCGCGGCTTCCAGATCCATGATATTGGTTTCGATCGGCAGGTTACGGCGAATCTGCGCGTTCACCAGATCTTCCACCGCGCGGATCTCAGACGGTTTCATCGCCTCGAAATGAGAGAAGTCAAAGCGCAGCGCTTTGTCATTCACCAGCGAACCTTTCTGCGCGACGTGAGTACCAAGAACGGTACGCAACGCAGCGTGCATCAGGTGCGTTGCAGAGTGATTCAGGCGGATGCGCGCGCGACGCGCTTCGTCGACTTCTGCTTTCACACCGTCACCCACTTTCAGGGTCCCGGTCGCCAGCTTGCCGATGTGGCCAATCGCCTGACCATATTTCTGCGTATCCTGCACGGTAAACGTAAAACCGTTGCCTTTCAGTTCGCCTTTATCGCCAACCTGACCGCCGGATTCTGCATAGAATGGCGTTTCATCAAGCACGACAACCGCTTCCTGGCCTGCAGCAATCGCGTTCACCGGTTTGCCGTCGACAAACAGCGCGGTCACTTTGCCGTTCAGTTCAAGGTGATCGTAGCCTTTAAATTCCGACGCGCTATCAACGCGAATCATCGCGTTGTAGTCTGCGCCAAATCCGCTGGATTCGCGTGCGCGGCGGCGCTGCTCTTCCATGGCGGCTTCAAAACCGGCTTCATCAATTTTCAGGTTACGCTCGCGGCAAACGTCCGCGGTCAGATCCATCGGGAAACCGTAGGTATCGTACAGACGGAAGACTGTTTCGCCGTCCAGCGTATCCCCTTTCAGTTTTGCCAGCTCTTCGTCCAGCAGCGCCAGACCGCGCTCCAGAGTACGGGCAAACTGCTCTTCTTCAGTTTTCAGAACCTGTTCAACCTGCGCCTGCTGGCGTTGCAGATCTTCACCGGCAGAGCCCATCACAGCGATCAGCGGCGCAACCAGTTTATAGAAGAAGGTGTCCTTCGCGCCCAGCATGTTACCGTGGCGGATAGCACGACGGATGATACGACGCAGCACATAGCCGCGGTTTTCGTTCGATGGGATCACACCGTCAGCAATAAGGAAAGCACAGGAACGAATGTGGTCCGCGATAACGCGCAGGGATTTGTTGCTCAAATCCGTCGCACCGGTCACTTTCGCTACGGCTTCGATCAGCTTAACGAACAGATCGATTTCATAGTTGGAATTCACATGTTGCAGTACGGCTGCCACACGCTCCAGGCCCATACCGGTATCCACTGACGGTTTCGGCAGCGGTTCCATGGTGCCATCGGCCTGGCGGTTAAACTGCATAAAGACGATGTTCCAGATTTCGATGTAACGGTCACCATCTTCTTCCGGACTGCCCGGAGGGCCGCCCCAGATGTGATCGCCATGATCGTAGAAAATCTCGGTACACGGACCGCACGGACCAGTATCGCCCATCTGCCAGAAGTTATCAGACGCGTAAGCTGCGCCTTTGTTATCACCGATGCGAATAATACGCTCACGCGGGATACCAACTTCTTTTTCCCAAATTTCGTAGGCTTCATCATCCGTTTCGTACACCGTCACCCACAGACGCTCTTTCGGCAGGTTGAACCAGTTTTCACCGGTCAGCAGTTCCCATGCATACTGAATAGCATCATGTTTGAAGTAATCGCCGAAGCTAAAGTTGCCCAGCATTTCAAAAAAGGTGTGATGACGTGCAGTGTAACCGACGTTTTCCAGGTCATTGTGTTTACCACCGGCACGGACACAACGCTGTGCCGTGGTGGCGCGGGAATAATTACGTTTGTCGAGCCCAAGGAACACATCCTTGAACTGGTTCATCCCTGCGTTGGTAAACAGCAAAGTCGGGTCGTTATTTGGCACAAGGGAGCTGCTGGCAACTACCTGGTGTCCTTTGCTATGGAAAAAATCGAGAAACGCCTGACGGATCTCAGCGGTGCTCTTGCTCATAATTATCCTGAAATCAAGCTAACGAAATGTGGTAACCAGCCGCCGCCATGACATAGCAGACGCGCCAGTTACTGGAAAAAGTGGGAATAAGATAAGTTTTCTTTAGTGCGAAGTAAAATCCCGTATGCGCTCAGTCGGCAAAATTTCGCCATATCTCCTGAATATCTTCCTGCAAAAAGCCACGATAGAGCAAAAAGCGTTGCACTTTTACTTTCGCGACAAACTCTGTCGGCAGTGGTTCTCCATACTTGCGCAGCGCCTGATCGCGAGCGCTGGCGACCCAGTCGATATCGCATTCGCGCATCGCCTGTTCCGTCGTTTCCCGCGCTATCCCTTTTTGATTCAGTTCCTGGCGAATACGAACAGGCCCATAGCCTTTGCGCGCCCGGCTGGCGATAAACTGACGCACGAAACGGGCATCATCGAGAAAATGGTGCTCAAGACACCACTCTACAATCTGCACCACCTCTTCTTCCGTACAGTCGAGTTCCTCCGGGCCGTTTTTCCCCATTACCGGCGCCGTCAATTTGCGGCGAAACTCTTTTTCACTGTGATCGCGCATCGCCAGAATCCGCATCGCCCGATCGCGCAAACGGGGAAGAGCAGAGCGGCGGGGAGTATCGTCAGACATGGCTCATTCCTGTGGTCGCAGAAAAGCAAAAGGGCTGCATCAGCAGCCCTCGATTGCGGTTCAGATTATCAGAAATCTTCGTTGGTTTCTTCAACGTCTTCGCCGTTGCTATCCACCGAGAATTCCGCAGCGGAATTCTGATTACTGAGCAGAATCTCGCGCACTTTTTTCTCGATCTCTTTCGCCGTTGCCGGGTTCTCTTTCAGCCAGGTTGTTGCATTCGCTTTACCCTGTCCGATTTTTTCACCGTTGTAGCTGTACCAGGCACCCGCTTTTTCAATCAGCTTCTCTTTCACGCCAAGGTCAACCAGCTCGCCGTAGAAGTTGATACCTTCACCGTAAAGGATCTGGAATTCAGCCTGTTTGAACGGCGCAGCGATTTTGTTTTTCACCACTTTTACGCGGGTTTCGCTGCCGATAACGTTGTCACCCTCTTTTACCGCACCGATACGGCGAATATCCAGGCGCACAGAAGCGTAGAACTTCAGTGCGTTACCGCCGGTGGTGGTTTCCGGGTTACCGAACATCACACCAATTTTCATACGGATCTGGTTGATAAAGATCAGCAGCGTATTGGACTGTTTCAGGTTACCGGCCAGCTTACGCATCGCCTGGCTCATCATACGTGCCGCGAGGCCCATGTGAGAGTCACCGATTTCGCCTTCGATTTCCGCTTTCGGCGTTAATGCCGCCACGGAGTCGACAACCAGCACGTCAACTGCGCCGGAGCGCGCCAGCGCATCACAGATCTCCAGCGCCTGCTCACCGGTGTCCGGCTGGGAGCACAGCAGGTTGTCGATATCAACGCCCAGCTTACGGGCATAGATAGGATCCAGCGCGTGTTCCGCATCGATAAACGCACAGGTTTTACCTTCGCGCTGCGCTGCAGCAATCACCTGCAATGTCAGCGTGGTTTTACCGGATGATTCCGGCCCGTAGATTTCGACGATACGCCCCATCGGCAGACCGCCCGCGCCCAGCGCGATATCCAGCGAGAGCGAACCGGTGGAGATGGTTTCCACATCCATGGAGCGGTCTTCACCCAGACGCATGATGGAGCCTTTACCGAATTGCTTTTCGATCTGACCCAGTGCAGCTGCAAGCGCCTTTTGTTTGTTTTCGTCGATAGCCATTATTACTCCTGTCATGCAGAGTGAAGCGCGTTACGCCCCGCGGTGAATTACTGTTCTGTTGTCGCAATTATACTGTATGGTCATACAGTATCAAGTCTTTTGTAGAAAATGTTGCCAGAGGGTTTGCAGCGCATAAGCCGTCGCCTGCCTGCGCACCGCTTCGCGATCGCCAGGAAAGCATTCGCGCCGCGTAATCCCTTCCCCACTGACGCTGGCAATGCCAAACCAGACGGTGCCGACCGGCTTCGCTTCACTGCCGCCATCCGGCCCGGCGATACCGCTGATCGAAATAGCATAATCGGCACGCGCCGCTTTCAGCGCGCCAATCGCCATTTCCACCACCACCGGCTCGCTCACAGCACCGTGCGCATCCAGCGTGTCGGGCTGCACGCCAATCATTTGCGCTTTTGCTTCATTACTGTAGGTAACAAACCCACGTTCAAACCAGGCGGAACTGCCGGCAATGTCAGTGATGACCTTTGCAACCCAGCCGCCGGTGCAGGATTCCGCCGTCGTTAGCGTTGCGCCGCGCGCTTTTAACGCCTGCCCGATACGCTCACTCAGTTGCATTAATTCAGTGTCCGTCATGATGGCTCCCGTGCACAAAAATCGTGGCGGAAAAGATACCACTTTCCGGGCAAATATGGGGATGGGTTAATGAATTTACGAGGAGGCTTCCGAAAAAAGCGCGGTAGAGAAAATGGCGGCCCTAACCACAGACCCGGCCGCCGGGTAATTCGCCGGATAGCGGTTGCCGCTTATCCGGCTTATTGGGAGTTATTTCATGCTGTTTGCGATGGTGTCAACGTTATGGCGAAACGCTTTCTGATAAGTATCCGCCACGCCGCCTTTCGCGCTGAGCGCTTCCGGATAGAGTTCACCGCCCGGCTGCGCGCCGGTCGCGCTGGCAATCTGTTTTACCAGACGCGGATCGAGCTGGTTCTCCATAAACCAGACGTGAACGCCATCGGCTTTAATCTGTTTAATCAACGACGCTACCTGTGCTGCGCTGGCTTCACTCTCCGAGGAGATCCCCTGCGGCGCCATAAACTCAACATTGTAGGCACGGGCGAAATAGCCGAAGGCATCATGGCTGGTCAGCACTTTACGTTTCGCCTGCGGGATAGCGCTGAAGCGCTCTTTCGCCCAGCTATCCATTTGTTTTAACTCGGCGATATAGCGCTGGCCGGAAGCATTAAGCGCGGCTTCATCTGCCGGATCGGCTTTCACCAGCGCGGCCAGAATATTTTGTGCATACAGCGCACCGTTGGCGGCGCTGTTCCAGGCGTGAGGATCGGTCACGGTTTTACCATCCTCTTCCAGAGTATGCGTGGATACGCCAGTTGAAGCCACCACCAGTTGGCCTTTAAAACCGGAGGCTTTCACCAGCCTGTCGAGCCAGCCTTCCAGCCCTAAACCATTAACCACCACTACATCGGCTTTATTCAGCAGCGCGCTGTCTTTTGCCGAGGGTTCAAAGGTATGCGGATCGCCATCCGGCCCGACCAGCGCCGTCACCTTTACATGATCGCCGCCAACTTCTTGTGCGATATCACCGAGAATAGAAAAACTGGCCACCACATTTAATGTTTTTGCCATCGCGCCCTGCGCCATCAAGCCCAGCGCAAGCGCCAGCATCACCCCTGTACGTTTCATCATTTCCCCTTGCTATGTTAAAAGCGCACGCAGGCTTTGAGCCAGCCCGCTGCGCGTGCCAAATAAAATGGAAAAAAAGAACACCGCGCTGGCGGTCAGCACAATGGCGGGGCCAGCAGGCAGGCCCGCCATCCACGATAAACTTAAGCCCAGCCAGGCGCAGAGCGCGCCGGTTATCGCCGCCAGCAGTAACAACGCCGGTAGCGTGCGCACCCAACAGCGCGCCGCCACTGCGGGCAGCATCATGACGCCCACCGCCATCAACGTGCCGAGGACCTGAAACCCGGCCACCAGGTTTAATACCAGTAACGCCAGAAACAGCCCGTGCAGCAATCCCGGCAAGCGGGATGCATTCACCTGCAAAAACGCACTGTCGAACGCTTCGCTGACCAGCCCGCGATACCCCACCGCCAGCACGATCAGCGTCAGGCTGGCGACACCCGCGACAAACAGCGCCGCATCACTATCCACCGCCAGAATCGAACCAAACAGTAGGTGCAACAGGTCAACGTTCGAACCGCGTAACGACACCAGCGTGACGCCCAGCGCCAGCGAGCCGAGATAAAAACCGGCAAAGCTGGCGTCCTCTTTCAGCGGCGTACGGCGGCTGACCCAGCCAGCGACCAGCGCCACGGTGATGCCTGCAATGAAACCACCAATACTCATCGCCAGCAGCGACATGCCGTTCAGCAAGTAACCGACTGCCACACCCGGCAAAATGGCGTGCGAAAGCGCATCACCCATCAGGCTCATACGACGCAGCAGCAAAAAGACCCCCAGCGCCGTGGTGCTAACCGAAAGCGCCATGCAAACCACCAGTGCGCGGCGCATAAAACCAAATTCAATAAACGGCTGGAAAAAGAGATGCCAGATCATGCGCTGCACACCTCAGCCGTCGCCTGAGACTGAGCGGATGCGCCCCACTGCGCGGCTTTTTCGCCAAGGCGCAAGGTTTGCGGAAAGTAACGCGCCACGCGTTCACTATCATGTAGCACCGCCAGAATGGTCTGCCCTTCGCGATGCATATCAACGATTTGTTCCATCAATATCTGCGAGGTAATTTCATCAATGCCAGTGAAGGGTTCATCCAGCATGACCAGCGGCGCGTTTTGTACCCAGACGCGGGCAAATAACATGCGCTGGAATTGCCCTCCGGAGAGCGTATCAATGGTTTCACGCGCCATGGCCGTTAAGCCCACGCGTTCCAGCCCTTGTGCAACCCGCATACGCGCATCACGATTCAGGCCGCGAAACAGGGAGATACGCGGCCAACAGCCCATGCAAACCACATCCTGAACGGTAAGCGGAAATTGTGATTCCAGCGCGTGACGCTGCGCCAGCCAGCCAATTGTCGGGCGTGATGGTTGCCAGCGCAGCACGCCGCTCACCGGAGGTAAAAATCCGGCCAGCGTTTTTAATAATGTCGATTTGCCGCAGCCGTTAGCGCCGACAATAGCGGTCATACTTCCGCGCTCCAGCGTGCCGCAGAGCGAAGGGGTAATTGCCAGCCGGTCATATCCCGCCACTAAATGGTCAAGTTCAATCATGGCAACGTGACCGCCCAATCAGTCAGGAGCCAGAGCACCAGCAATAACGCGACGGCCAGCAGCAACCGGGTCGCACCAGACAGAGAAAACAGAGTTACGGGGATCATCGATACGCCTCAAATATGTTATAACGTAACAATAAACATTCACGGCGTTGATGTAAATGCAGAGGCGAAACGGGAGTGCATCGAAATGTTTCAGATTCCCCTCCAGTAGGCTATCTCTTGATCAGATCGTCTGATCAAGAGGCTTCGCTGGGTGATATTCTTCAACGATATTCTGAAGCCTGAACCAGGCCGTGCCATATCACTACCCAGCTGTCATCCATCGCCCCATCTTCGCAAGAGCCATTTACACTCATGTTTTTCCCATGGATGGGAAAAAGGCTCAAAAAAATCCCCGACGACCACATCAGGGATTTGAGTATAAGAAACAGAAAAGGGAAAGGGGGGAAAACGCGCTGTCCACATAAGATACCGTTCGTGTCACGTCACATTCAAACGATCATATTCTTTGCATAACAACCACTTCACGGGGACATCCTCCTCAATGGTCGGAAAACGCCCGCCAGGTTCGAGGAAATAGTTATCGCGCTTATCGTCATTCACCATCGAAATCTCCCAACCGAGCACAAGCGTTTTCTCGGCCCAGAAACGGTGATACAAACGCGGCGGCAGACACACCCCCTGCCCCGGTTTTAACACCAGCGTCTCGCCGGGCTTAAACGTACGTTGCCGCCCGTCCACGCTCACTTCAACCATGCGCCGCTCGTCAAACAGCGCCTCATCCGTCGCCCAGCCGAGCTGCATACACAAATCGCCGCGGCCCCGGTTCAGAATGTCTTTCATCTTATGGGTATGAAAATGCCACGGCGTCTGCTGCTCCTGCTGAATTTGCAGCATCTTTTCGGCATACGGCTTTGGGTACGCTCTCGAATTCAGCGCGCCGTTACGCAACGTTAGCAGCGTCAGGCCAATCTTGCCGAAATCACCCCGGCCAAAATCGGTGATATCCCAGCCCAACTGCAGATCCAGCACTTCGCCCCACTCCCCCAGCGGCTGCTTTCGCCAGGCATCGGCGGTAAAAAATGCAAACTCCGGCAGGCACACCCCGAACGTCTCGGCGATGGCATGAGCTTTATCAATGGCATAGTTAATCTGTGAACGTTTCATTCTGTTCTCCCGGTTCGAATGGCAAGCCAGGCAGCGCCACGCATGCCGCTGCTGTCGCCGTGATGGGCTTTCACGATGGGGGTGGAGAAATGATCGGTAAAAACGAAGTGGGCCACTTCGGTGTCCAGGTTCGCGATAAGCAACGCCGCATTCGACAGCCCGCCGCCAATCACAATCACACCTGGATCGAGAAGATTCACTACCGTCGCCAGAGTGCGAGCAAGCTGCTGGCGAAACCGCGCTACCTGCCGCACGGCATCGGGCTCCCCCTGCTGCGCCAGCGCCACAATCGCATCGCCCGTAAGATGCTGTCCGTTAAGCCATTGATAGCGTTCGCTCAACCCCGTCCCGGAGACAAACGACTCCACGCAGTTATCTTTACCGCAGTAACAGCGCACTGGCGGCCCATCGAGTTGCTCGCTGTAGCCAGGCAGGGTGATATGTCCGCACTCGGCGGCATTCCCCCACGCGCCAACAAACGGCTGGCGGTGAATGGCTATCCCGCCACCGCAGCCGGTACCGAGCGTGATACCGAACACGACTTCATGCTGCTGCCCCGCACCGTCACAGGCTTCCGACAAAGCGAAACAGTTTCCGTCGTTTGCCATCACCATTGTCTGCCCCAGCAACTGCTGGAGATCCGTCTGCAACGCGCGACCATTAATTACCTGGATATTAGAGTTCTTAATCAGACCGCTCAGCGGCGAGACGCTGCCCGGCAGGGCAATCCCCGTCATCATCGGCAGTTGTATGTCATGGCTAATCTGGTCGATAAAGGCGACCACCGATTCCACAAACTGCGGATAACTCGCTTTCTGCGTCGGGCAACGGTAACGGGCTATTTCCTGCCCTTGTGCGTCCATCACCACCGCCGCCATTTTCGTGCCGCCGATATCCAGCCCCAGGTAGTACATATCTCTTTCCTTATTGCGAAAAAGGCGGGCGAACCCGCCTTAATGGCCTTAGTAGAGTGATGCTTTCCCGGTTGATCCAAACAGCTTCATTTTGTGGCGGATCACATCTCGCGCAGCGTTGATCGCATCCGGATAGATCACGTTCGGATCCCACCAGGTTTCTCTGGCAAGGATCTCACGCACTTTCTGGAAGTAGGCGTACTTCATGTCGCTGGAGATATTGATTTTGCCCACCCCCAGGGTCACGGACTCGGCGATTTCTACATCCGGGTTGGCCGAACCTCCGTGTAGCACCAGCGGAATATCCAGACGCCCGGCAATGTCGCGCAGAATGTTCATTTGCAGCTTCGGCTGCATCCCTTTCGGGTAGATACCATGTGCCGTCCCGATCGCCACCGCCAGAGTATCTGCCCCGGTGCGGGCAATAAAATCCTCTGCCTGTGCCGGGTCGGTATAGGTCACTTCCGACACGCCGCCTTCCACAGACGTGCCCGTCTGGCCGATGGTGCCCAGTTCCCCTTCCACCGAAACGCCCACCGCATGCGCCAGACGCACCACTTCTTTGGTCAGCGCCACGTTCTCCTCATAGGGCAGTAACGAGCCGTCGATCATTACCGAGGTGAAGCCGCACTGGATTGCCCGAAGCACATGCTCGACCGATGCACCGTGATCCAGGTGCAGGGTGAACGGCACCGGGCTGCGCATGGTGATATCGCGGACATAGCCGAAAAAGCTATCCCCGACAAAATCGTGTTCGCTGGGGTGGATAGAGATAATTGCAGGCGTGTTGGTGGCTTCCGCTTCTTCCACCACCGCGCGAATGAAGCAGCTGTCCGCCACGTTGAACGCACCAATAGCGAAACCGTGTTGGCGGGTGGGTTTCAGTAACTCTTTCATCGAAATTAACATGTTAATTCTCCAGTTTCAGGGTGTAGCAGGCCCTGCCGGTGCATCGTTGCAGAGGCATAGAAGGCGTTACAGAAAAATGAATCAGGCTTTGCCGATGGCGCCGCTGGCCTGTAGATACGGGATAATGGCTTCCTCGCTGGCCTGCTCCATGGCCATCAGCACATCCACCAGTTCGCGAGAATGGTCATGACACAGGGTATGCAGCAGCGCGGCTTTCCCGGCTTCGAACACCGCAGCGCCGACGTTGATCTTGGCGACACCAAAGGACGGACAGCGCTGCATCTGGTCAAACGGGGTTCCGCTGCCGCCGTGCAATGCCAGGGGCACCGTCGATTTACGCGCCACCTCTTCCAGGCGTTGAAAATCGATGGCGGGCGTGATGCCGGGGGCGTACATGCCGTGCGCGGTTCCGACTGACACTGCCAGAAGGTCAATCCCAGTCTGCTGGATAAACGGCTCGACGTCGGCGGCCTGGGTCATCAGATCCGCATTGGTGGCGTGATCGTAGCGCGGTGCATCGGCCAGATGGCCTAACTCCCCCTCCACACACAGCCCGGCGCTGGCAGCCAGCTCAACCACCGCGCGGGTCTGACGGACGTTCTCTTCCAGCGGGAAGGCGGACGCATCAATCATCAGCCCGCTAAACCCGGCGCGAAACGCCTGGCGAATACGCACGGGATCTTTCCCGTGGTCCAGCGCCAGTGTGACCGGCACCGTGGCCTCCTCGGCCAACGCTTTTACCACCGCCACGGCAACCGGTGCCGGGAAATGGGCAAGATGCTCCTGATACAGGTTCAGGATGATCGGTGCGCGGTGTTTCTCGGCAACCCGAACCGCCGCACGGGCGCTTTCCAGGTTCATACAGTTGATAGCGAGCAACGCATAGTGTTCACACCAGGCTTTGGTCACCATGCTTTTCATATCGGCAAACATAGGGTCTCCGTTTATTCCAGGGTGAAGGTGATCTCTTCGTCTTTCAGTTTCTTATCGCTGAGCTCGTCAAACTCTTCGTCGCGTTCGGTCACCGGTTTCTTCCACAGCGACAGCATCACGCCGCAGATAACCGTGCCGATCCCCAGCGCCAGGCAGAACAGCAGCGGATGGGTAAACAGCGGGACCACGAACATGCCACCGTGCGGCACCGGGCTTTCCACGCCCCACACCATGATCAGGCCACCCGCAATAGCCGAGGCCACCACACAGGAGCCGACCACGCGCAGCAGGTCACGCGCCGCAATCGGGATAACTCCTTCGGTAATCATGCAGATCCCCATCGGGAAGGCGGCTTTCAGCGCTTCACGTTCAGCGCGGGTGTATTTGTGGCGTGTCAGCAGGAACGAGAGGGTAATGCCGAACGGCGGAATGATAGAGCCGACAAACTTCACCGCTTCCGGCCCGTACACACCACTCACCAGCAGCCCATCGGCGAACAGCGACATGGTTTTGTTCACCGGGCCGCCGAAGTCGAACGTCGCCATTGCACCGAGGATGGCCCCCATCAGGAAGCGTGAACCACCCTGCATCGACTCCAGCATGTGGATCAGCGCTTCCTGCAGCCAGGCGATGGGTTTGCCGATCAGCGTCATCATCAGCAGGCCGCCGATAATGGTGCTCAGCACTGGCAGCACCATGATAGGCATCAGACCCTGCATTGATTTCGGCAGGCGAATATAGTGTTTAAGCAGCAGGACGGTGTAACCCACCAGGAAACCACCCAGCATCCCACCAATAAACCCGGTATGAATCTGTCCGCAGATAAAGCCAACAATCAGGCCCGGTGCGAATCCGGGACGGTCAGCAATGGAGTAGGCAATGGCGGCGCTGATCAGGGGTACAATCAATCCCATTCCCCAGCCGCCAATCTGATTGAGCATCCAGGGGATGGTGCCCGTTTTTTCTCCAACGTTTGTGCCGCCGAGTACCTGGCCGAGGGCAATACAAATGCCCGCTGCCACAATTAACGGAATCATCCACGAGATGCCCGTCAAAAGATGTCTTTTTATTTCCTGCGAAACAGGAACTTTATTTTCACTCATGTGACCTCCAGATAAGGATCACGCATTAGCTAATGATTTCTCGACCTTTTCAAGAAACTGAACGGGTGATTTAATGACAATTTCGGTTTTAACTCGCACGATGCGTTTATTAATGAAGCGCTCTTCTCCTTTTATTTTGACATCGACCGCAAGAATAACGACGTCGGCTGCGGAAATATCTTCCGCCAGCAACTCATTTTCAGTACCGATAGTGCCCTGAGTTTCAATTTTAATATTATGCCCAAGCGCTTTCGCGCCTTTAATTAACTTCTCGCGGGCAATATACGTATGTGCAATTCCTGCCGTACAGGCAGCGACACAAACAATATTCATAACATACCCCACTTTTTATTTAGCAAACATCGGATTCAGCATATTGACTAAACAAGTCAATAATCTTTTGTGGACTGCTCTCTTCAAGTAATTGCTCGATGATGTCTTCATCCGCCAGTGCACCTGCCACCTGAGAAAGCAGGCGAATATGCGTCGTATTTTGATCTTCAAGCCGTACAGCAAATAAAATAATGCAGCGCACGTTACTGCCATCCAGTGTTTCCCAGGGAATATCGTGGTGTGTGCGTCCAATCGCCAGGGTGGTATTAACTACCGCCGAGGATTTACCATGGGGTATCGCGATATGATTTTCGAAGCCGGTCGATCCTTCTGATTCACGTTGCCAGACATCCTGAATAAACGTTTCCCGGCAACTAATAGCGCCATCTTTTTGTAAAAGATCGGTTAATTCCTCAATCGCCTCCGTTTTATTCGTAGCTTTCATATTCAAAATAACGCGATTTGTATTCAGGATTTTTGTTATGTCCATTAAACATACCTCATGGATTCAGATATTAATGTTCGACGACCAGAGACGTCGCACGATGCAATTTTTCCGTAATAATCGTTTCCGTCACGCGCTTAATATCGGCGTCATTAAAAAAAGCGGTGACGTATACCACTGGCAGAGCAATGGCCGGCAGATTGATCGTCGAGACAACCAGTTCAATATCTTCTGTCAGTACCGACGGCAAGCTCCCCGCAGAAACCACGCCAACGATGGTCCAGTCCGGGAAGGCGCGCAGAATGCGGCTTTTCAGCAGATGCGAGGTTCCGACACCCGTCGAACAGACCAGCAGTACGCGCTTACGGGCAATCTGTCGCTCCATCGCCGCCTGGAAATGCACGGTTAAATAGCCGACTTCATCTTCCGATACCGCCTGCTCGCCCCAGCCGCTGAACACCCGGTTCACCGCACACTGGGTCAGCCGCCAGACGTCCTGTAACTCGCCTTTGATATCGTCCAGCAGCGGGTTACGAATGCAAATCTGGTAATTGAGACGGTTAATCAATGGCTTAATGTGAATCAGTAGCCCGTCGTACAGCGCGATGTCCTGGCTAAAATCACTGTCGACCATATCGGCGAAGGTTGCGATAAGCCGGCAGGTAATCAGCCGGGCCTCATCGCTGGAGTGCATATGGCCAATCACGCTGACGTCGTTATGCTCTTCGATGACCACACCGGAAGAGATAATATATTGATAAATAAACCAAACTTCGTCTTCCGGCAGCGGATGGGCAATGCGTGTTTCGATACGCTGAATCATGCGGCTGGCAACAGAAAAGATGTTTTCATCGAAGACGCTGGCGTTATCGTCCTTTTTCGGCAGCGCATTGCCGCGCGTAATACGGTACATCATGATCAGGATATGAGTAAAAATATTGACGTAATACGGCTCGCCCAGCGACCAGCAGAGATCGTTTTCCATCTCCTGTAATAATGACTGAACGAATAAAACGTCTTCTTCGCCAAAATAATGGACCAGCGCGTTATAACTTCCCGGGTCGAGGCGGGAATAGATCACGCTGCCCGGTTCGTTATGGTTAATGATGCCATTAATCAGCGATGCCATTGCCTGACGCACACTACTTTCGCTGCCTTCGATATGCGTTCCGCTCTGGCTACGAATCAACGTCAATCCCAGCGGAGCAATCCAGGATTCAATCACTTTCAGATCGTTAACGATTGAAGCATTGCTGATAAAATAGCGTTCTGACAATTTGCTGATGGACGTTTCATGTGGCGTTTCGCTTAATAATTGTGAGGCTATTTTCACTCGCCGGGAATTGTTCATCATGCCATCGGTATCGTCACCTTCCACACTAAGTAGCTGCTCAAGATGCAACAGGTCCGTTATATTATCTGCGCTTAACATGACCCCGGCACCGGCACGTTTATTTATGCGAATACTCCATTCTGCTAGCCACGGCTCCAGCATTCGGAAATCGCGTTGAATGGTTTTTTCCGAAACATTTAAGTATTCAGCGATTTTTAACAAGGTAATAAATTCCCTTCGTGGAAGAAGGAATTTCAATAATCTGTTTTGTCGCGAGGTAATCATTTGCATTATTTACCCTTACGCAGATTAAAAATAATTAAGAAGCTCTGAACACATAAGCTCCACTTGCAATCCGTGATGATAAATATAAGAGGGCATTGAAATAACGACAATACTAAATCGTGTCCTGCCTTCCGGACAGAGAATAAGACAAGAAGGGGAATCTAAGAGATATTTCCAGCGCAGATCACACTTTTCACGCTAATTAACGTGATAGCGCTCGCAAATATGGGGAGGATAAAATTTTAAATCAGATAATTCTTTTGCGGATGTCCGGCGTTGCCCGTGTCAGGTTCAAAAAAATCCCTGACGACCACATCAGGGATTTGTGTATAAGAGACAGCCCGCAGAAGGGGAAGGGATCAGCGCACGCGCGCTAACGCTACAGCCTGGCCGAGCTGCCAGACCGCCATCGCGTAGTGGGTGCTGTGGTTATAGCGGGTGATGGTGTAGAAGTTCGGCAACCCGTACCAGTATTCATAACCAGTACCAATATCCAGGCGCAGCAGGCTGGCCTGTTGATGATTGCCCAGCGGCTGCTGCGGCGTTAAACCTGCCGCCGCCAGCTGTCCGACGCTGTAGTTGGTTTTAAAGCCATTCTCCAGCCCCGGCGCCTGGCCGTTGGCCGGAACGGCCACCAGATCGCCTTTCACCCAGCCGTGCTGTTTGAAGTAGTTCGCCACGCTGCCGATGGCATCGACCGGATCCCACAGGTTGATGTGACCATCACCATTAAAATCAACGGCAAACTCTTTATAGGAGGAAGGCATAAACTGGCCGTAACCCATTGCTCCGGCGAAAGAACCTTTCAAATCGAGCGGATCATCACTCTCATCGCGCGCCATCAGCAGGAAGGTTTCCAGTTCGCTGGCAAAGTATTGCGCGCGGCGCGGATAAGCAAAGGCCAGCGTCGCCAGACCATCCAGAATACGGGTTTTGCCCATTACACGGCCCCAGCGCGTTTCCACGCCAATAATGCCGACGATGATTTCCGGCGGTACGCCATAGACCATCCACGCGCGATTGAGCGCATCTTCGTACTGGTTCCAGAACGCCACGCCGTTTTGCACGTTATCCGGGGTAATGAACTGTTTGCGATAGCGCAGCCAGGCGCCATTCGGCCCCGTCGGCCCGGTGTATATCGGCGCCTGTTTATCCATCAGGCGCAGCACGTAGTCCAGACGTTTCGCCTGCGACAGAATTTCGTGCAGTTGCTGGCGGTCAAAACCGTGCTTACTCACCATCATATCGATGAATTGTTCAGCGGCCGGATTATTGGCGAAGTCGCCGCCGGTCATCACTACCGAATGCTGCGGCTCCAGCAGAAAACCGCCGGAAGGCTTAGGTGATACGGTTTGAGGGGTTTCGGCAAGCTGGGGTTTACTGCTACAGGCGCAGAGCACAACAAACGCAGGCAGCAACGCTGCGTAATAACGCTTCAACATGGGACATCCATTTTAAACGAATTCAGCCAGGAGCAAGTATGGTAAAGCATCTGGCTATCCACAAGGAAGCAACATCAGGCCTGCGCGCACGATCGCACCCCACTTTTTCTCTTCTCATTGCGTGTTCATTTAAAAGCGTCGCTCTTCGCATAATCTTTCACAATGATCATTTTTTCTTTCATAACGAGATCTAAATAACACATTTCAACCTTTCATCATGATTATGATAGCGCACGGTTAAACAACAAAACGACAACCCTACAGGAGAGAACAATGGAAACCATCACGCATGGTGCCGAATGGTTCATCGGGCTGTTTCAGAAAGGCGGAGAAGTTTTTACCGGCATGGTGACCGGTATTCTGCCGCTGCTGATAAGCCTGCTGGTAATCATGAATGCGCTGATTAACTTTATTGGTCAGCAGCGAATTGAAAAGCTCGCGCAGCGCTGCGCGGGCAATCCGCTGACCCGTTACTTACTGCTGCCGTGCGTCGGCACTTTTGTCTTCTGCAACCCGATGACATTAAGCCTTGGGCGCTTTATGCCGGAGCGCTACAAACCCAGTTATTACGCTGCGGCGTCTTACAGTTGCCACTCAATGAACGGCCTGTTTCCGCACATTAATCCCGGCGAACTGTTTGTCTATCTCGGCATTGCCAACGGCCTGACCACGCTCGGTTTACCGTTAGGCCCGCTGGCAGTGAGCTATCTGCTGGTTGGCCTGGTCACTAACTTCTTCCGTGGCTGGATTACCGATCTCACAACGGCCATTTTCGAGAAGAAAATGGGGATTCAACTTGAACAGGATGTCCAACTCGCCGGAGCAACATCATGACCCACATTGTGATTGAAAAAGGCGCTGGCGGTTGGGGCGGCCCGCTGGAAATCGACGCCAGCGTTGAGAAGAAAATCGTCTATATCACTGCCGGAACACGTCCGGCCATCGTTGACAAGCTGGCGCAACTTACCGGCTGGCAGGCGGTGGACGGTTTTAAAGAGGGCGAACCACCGGAAACAGAGATCGGCGTGGCGGTGATTGACTGTGGCGGCACGCTGCGCTGCGGCATCTACCCGAAACGGCGCATCCCGACGGTGAACATCCACGCAACGGGAAAATCCGGGCCGCTGGCGCAATACATCCTCGAAGATATCTATGTCTCTGGCGTGAAAGAGGAAAACATTCATCTGCAAGGCGAAGCGGCCACGGCCAAACCGGCCGCCCGGCGGGAGTACGACAGCAGTAAAAAAATCACCGAGCAGAGCGACGGGCTATTGGCAAAAGTCGGTATGGGCATGGGCTCGGCAGTGGCGGTGCTATTCCAGGCCGGGCGCGACACCATCGATACGGTGCTGAAAACCATCCTGCCGTTTATGGCCTTCGTCTCGGCGTTAATCGGCATCATTATCGCCTCCGGTCTCGGCGACTGGATCGCCCACGGTCTGGCGCCGCTGGCCAGCCATCCGTTGGGTCTGGTGACGCTGGCGCTGATCTGCTCTTTCCCGCTGCTGTCGCCGTTTCTCGGCCCTGGTGCCGTGATCGCGCAGGTGATTGGCGTGCTGATCGGCGTGCAAATTGGCCAGGGGAATATCCCACCGCATCTCGCCCTGCCCGCGCTGTTTGCCATTAACGCACAGGCGGCTTGCGACTTTATCCCTGTCGGTTTGTCGCTGGCGGAAGCCCGCCAGGACACGGTTCGCGTCGGGGTGCCCTCAGTGCTGGTCAGCCGCTTTTTGACCGGTGCGCCAACGGTGCTGATTGCCTGGTTTGTTTCCGGTTTCATTTATCAGTAAGGAGCTGTCATGAGCGTTATTTATCAAACCACCATTACCCGCATTGGCGACAGCGCAGCGGATGCGCTCAGTGACAACATGCTGATTACATTCAGGGAAGGTGCGCCCGCCGATGTTGCCGAGTTCTGTTTTATCCATAACCACGGTGCGCTTAGCGGCGCACTGCTACCCGGCGCGCAATTCGAGCTTGGCGAACAACATTACCCGGTCACCGCCGTTGGCGACGTCGCCGAACAGAATTTACGTGAGCTTGGCCATATCACCCTGCGTTTTGATGGGCAAACGCAGGCGGAATACCCCGGAACGGTACATGTCGCAGGCCCGGTGCCGGACACTATCGCCCCCGGCTGCATTTTGAAATTTGTCGCTTAAGTCGTAAGGAGAAGAGTATGAAACAGGTTGCCGTAGTCATTGGCGGAGGACAAACCCTCGGGGCGTTCCTGTGCCGTGGGCTTGCCGCAGAAGGATACCGCGTGGCGGTAGTGGATATTCAGAGTGATAAAGCGGCGAATGTCGCCCAGGAGATCAACAGCGAGTTTGGCGAAGGGATGGCCTACGGCTTTGGCGCGGATGCCACCAGCGAACACAGCGTGCTGGCTCTGGCGCGCGGCGTGGACGAAATTTTTGGCCGTGCAGATCTGCTGGTCTACAGCGCCGGCATCGCCAAGGCGGCTTTTATCAGCGATTTTGCGCTGGGGGATTTTGACCGCTCGCTACAGGTCAACCTGGTTGGCTATTTCCTCTGCGCACGCGAATTCGCCAAATTGATGATTCGCGACGGTATTCAGGGGCGCATTATCCAGATCAACTCAAAATCCGGCAAAGTGGGCAGCAAACACAATTCCGGCTACAGCGCGGCAAAATTCGGCGGCGTCGGCTTAACCCAGTCGCTGGCGCTGGATCTGGCGGAATATGGCATTACGGTACATTCGCTGATGCTGGGCAACCTGTTGAAATCGCCGATGTTCCAGTCACTTATCCCGCAATACGCCAGCAAACTGGGCATTGCGGCTGACGAGGTTGAGCAGTACTACATCGACAAAGTGCCGCTGAAACGCGGCTGCGACTATCAGGACGTGCTGAATGTGCTGATGTTTTACGCCAGCCCGAAAGCCTCTTACTGCACCGGGCAGTCGATTAACGTGACCGGCGGCCAGGTGATGTTCTGACAATGCATGCGCCATCATCTGATGGCGCTTTGCTTACAGGCCTGTGCGTACTGTCTGAAAGCGAAACGTCGCAGGCCGGATAAGGCGTTACCCTGACGCAACAATAAAGGAGGACAGAATGGTTTCAGCCCTGATTACCGTCGCCGCCATCGCCTGGCTCAGCCAGCTAGCGCTTGGCGGCTGGCAAATCCGCCAGTTCAACCGGGCGTTCGACGCGTTGTGCCAGCGCGGACGCGTCGGCGTTGGCCGCTCCGGCGGGCGCTTTAAACCCCGCGTCGTTCTCGCCATCGCTTTTGATAAGCAGGACTGCGTTTGCGATACGCTGCTGATGCGCGGCATTACGGTTTTCGCCCGCCCGGCAAAAATCAACCATTTAATCGGTGTGAAAAGAGAGGAATTAGAGCCTGATGTGATCTTTCCCCATGATCCAGCCTGTCAGAATGCTCTATCATTAGCGCTTAAAATGAAACATTGATAATTTCGTTGTGAACGCTATTAGCTTGCGAAATTATCATTTCGCAACGTAACGCAGGATATCAGCGCCTATGAAACCACGTCAGCGTCAGGCGGCTATTCTTGAGCATCTGCAAAAGCAGGGAAAGTGTTCTGTTGAAGAGCTGTCAGCATACTTCGACACCACAGGGACGACCATACGTAAGGATTTGGTCGCGCTGGAGCATTCCGGCGCGGTGATCCGCACCTATGGCGGCGTGGTGCTCAATAAAGACGAAGCCGATCCCCCTATCGATCACAAAACGCTGATCAACACCGTACAAAAGGGGCTGATTGCCGAAAAAGCGGTCACCTATATTCATGACGGCGACTCGATCATCCTCGACGCGGGCAGCACCGTTTTGCAGATGGTGCCGCTGCTCAGCCACTTCAATAACATCACGGTGATGACTAACAGCCTGCACATCGTCAACGCGTTATCGGAACTGGATAACGAGCAGACCATCCTGATGCCCGGCGGCACCTTCCGCAAAAAATCCGCCTCGTTTCACGGCCAACTGGCGGAAAACGCCTTTGACCATTTCAGCTTCGACAAGCTGTTTATGGGCACGGACGGCATCGATCTGAACGCGGGCGTCACCACCTTCAACGAAGTGTTCACCGTCAGCAAAGCGATGTGCAACGCCGCGCGGGAAGTGATTCTGATGGCCGACTCATCGAAGTTTGGCCGCAAAAGCCCGAACGTGGTGTGCAGCCTGGAAAGCGTCAATAAATTGATCACCGACGCCGGGATCCCGTCAGACGTTCGCGCCGCGCTGGAAGCCAAAGGCGTCGAGGTGATCATTGCCGGAGAAGATCATGAGTGAGTCGTTAATTAATGCCGGGCGTCAGACCCTGTTACTGGAGCTTCAGGAAGCAAGCCGCCTGCCGGAGAGGCTCGGAGAGGCTTTCGTGCGAGCCGCCGAAACGGTGCTGAAGTGCGAAGGTAAAGTGATTGTTTCCGGCATTGGCAAGTCTGGTCATATCGGCAAAAAAATCGCCGCCACCTTTGCCAGCACCGGCACTCCGGCTTTTTTTGTTCATCCGGCGGAAGCGCTACATGGCGATCTGGGCATGATTGAAAGCCGCGACGTGATGCTGTTTATCTCCTACTCCGGTTCGGCAAAGGAGTTGGATCTGATCCTACCGCGGCTGGCGGAGAAATCCGTCGCCCTGCTGGCGATGACCGGCAAACCGCGCTCGCCGTTGGCGCTCGCCGCTGACGCAGTGCTGGATATCTCCGTTGAACGTGAAGCCTGCCCGATGCATCTGGCGCCGACCTCCAGTACCGTCACGACGCTGATGATGGGTGACGCGCTGGCGATGTCGGTGATGCAGGCGCGCGGCTTTGACGAAGAGGATTTTGCCCGCTCGCATCCGGCAGGCGCGCTCGGCGCGCGGCTGCTGAATAAAGTGCATCATCTGATGCGCAAAGAGGAGCAGATCCCGCAGGTGCAACTGACGACCAGCGTGATGGAGGCGATGCTGGAGCTAAGCCGCACCGGTTTAGGCCTGGTTGCCGTTTGCGATGGACAACGCCAGGTTAAAGGCGTCTTTACCGATGGCGATCTGCGTCGCTGGCTGGTGGCAGGCGGCGCGTTAACCACCGCCGTCAGTGAAGCGATGACGCACGGCGGCATCACCTTAGACGCCAACAGCCGCGCAGTGGATGCCAAAGAGCGCCTGATGCAGCGTAAAATCGCCGCCGCCCCGGTGGTGGATGACGCGGGAATT
This sequence comes from Kosakonia radicincitans DSM 16656, assembly GCF_000280495.2. Taxonomy (NCBI): domain Bacteria; kingdom Pseudomonadati; phylum Pseudomonadota; class Gammaproteobacteria; order Enterobacterales; family Enterobacteriaceae; genus Kosakonia; species Kosakonia radicincitans. The sequence continues at coordinate 1,139,060 of NZ_CP018016.1, read as the reverse complement.
CTGGTGGGCGCCATCAACCTGCAGGATTTCTATCAGGCCGGTATTCTTTAACGCTTCAGCCCCAGACGTTTCGCCAGCCGGTGCAGGTTGGCGACGTCCATTTCCAGCGTCCTGGCGCAGGCCGCCCAGTTTCTCCCACACTCTTCAAGCGTTCTGGCAATCAGCGCCCGCTGGAAATCCTCAGTGGCATCGCGCAGATTCTGCCCCGCCGGTAACGCCGAAGCGGTTTGTGCCACCGGCGTCTGTTCATCGCTGAGGGCAAAATGTCGCGCCTCCAGCACCACATCGTCGCTGTTGCGCGTCCCGCGCGCCAGAATCACCGCGCGGTGAATGGCATGTTCCAGCTCGCGCACATTGCCCGGCCAGCCGTAGCTGAGTAAATGCGTTCGTGCGCCGGGGCTGAGTGCCACCCGGCCAAGACCCAGACGCAGACGGCACTGCTCGCAGAAGTAACCCGCCAGCAGCACCACATCGTCGCCCCGTTCACGCAGCGGCGGCACCGACAACGGAAACACGCTAAGACGATGATAGAGATCGGCGCGAAAACGGCCAGCCAGTACCTCTTCTCGCAGATCGCGGTTCGTCGCCGCCAGCACGCGCACATCCACGCGCAGGCTGCGATCGTCGCCGACACGTTGCAGATCGCCATACTGCAAGACCCGCAGCAGCTTGGCCTGCAATGAGAGGGACAATTCACCGATCTCATCAAGAAACAGCGTGCCGTTATCTGCCATCTCAAACTTGCCGCTGCGATTGCTGATGGCTCCGGTAAAAGCCCCTTTCACGTGGCCGAACAGTTCACTCTCGGCCACGCTTTCCGGCAGCGCTGCACAGTTGAGATAAACCAGCGGGCTGGCTGCCCGCGCGGAACCTTCATGAATCGCCTTAGCCACCAGCTCTTTCCCGGTGCCGGTTTCGCCGCTGATCAGCACGTTAAGATCGGACGCGGCGACAATATCGATCTCTTTTTTCAGCGCCACCATACCGGGCGATAAACCAATCATTTCGCTGTGCGCCACCGGCTCAAACGCGGCGGGTGCGCCGGGCAGCATATTCTGGCTCTCCAGTTGCTCAATCAGCAGCGCGTTGTTCAACGCCCCTGCCGCCAGCGCCGCAATCAGTCGCAGCTCTTCGTCGCTGAAGGTGTCGAACTGATCCGGTGACATACCATCCAGCGTCAGCGCGCCAATCAGGTTCTGTCCGGCAAACAGCGGCAGCCCGACGCAGGCGTGCACTTTCAGGCTCTCCTGGCCGGGGATCAGCCCATCATAAGGATCGGGCAAATCACTATCGGCCGGAAAACGCACCACATCCCCGGCGCGGGCAATCGCTTCCAGCCTTGGGTGCCCTTCCAGCGTAAAACGCCTGCCGAGTACGTCCTGCGCCAGCCCGTCGATAGCCAGCGGGATAAACTGCCGCGCCTCATAACGCAGCAGCGCAGAGGCATCGCACGCCAGCACCTGGCGCAGCGTGGCGATCAGCCGCTGGAAACGATCCGCATGGCCGATACCGCTCTGCAATTCAATGGCGATTCCTGCCAGCACATTCAGCGAAAAACTCATGCTTACCTCACTGTCTTTTTGACAATGCATGGTGTCATATTGACTGTAAATATCATAGTCATAATGACAGCAATTTTTTCAGTAAAATCATTAAAAATGATAAAAATCAATAAATTAAAAAGTTGGCATAGCCTTTGATATTAGCCATACATCGAACTGAAAAAAGTACAGGACATTTGATATGGCTATTCATGTAAAAAACAACATTCACTGGGTTGGGCAACGTGACTGGGAAGTGCGTGATTTTCACGGTACTGAATACAAAACGCTGAAAGGCAGCAGCTACAACAGCTATTTGATCCGCGAAGGCAAAAACGTGCTGATCGATACCGTCGATCACAAATTCAGCCGCGAGTTTGTGCAGAACCTGAGCGCAGAGATCGATCTGCAAAGCATCGACTACATCGTGATTAACCATGCCGAAGAAGATCACGCCGGTGCGCTGACCGAGTTGATGTCGCACATCCCGCATACGCCGATCTACTGCACGGCGAATGCGATCGACTCGATCACCGGCCATCACCATCACCCGGAGTGGAACTTTAACGTCGTGAAAACCGGCGACACGCTGGATATCGGCAACGGCAAGCAGCTGATTTTCGTTGAAACGCCGATGCTGCACTGGCCGGACAGCATGATGACCTACCTGACCGGCGACGCCGTACTGTTCAGCAATGACGCTTTCGGCCAGCACTACTGCGACGAACGCCTGTTTAACGATGAAGTGGATCAGGCGGAGCTGTTCGAACAGTGCCAGCGCTACTACGCGAATATCCTGACGCCATTCAGCCGCCTGGTGACGCCGAAAATCACCGAGATCCTCGGCTTTAACCTGCCGGTAGATATGATTGCCACCTCGCACGGCGTGGTGTGGCGCGATAACCCAACGCAAATTGTCGAACTGTACCTGAAATGGGCGGCCGATTATCAGGAAGATCGCATCACCCTTTTCTACGACACCATGTCCAACAACACCCGCATGATGGCCGACGCCATTGCGCAGGGCATTAACGAAGTTGACCCACGCGTGGCGGTGAAAATCTTTAACGTCGCCCGCAGCGATAAAAACGACATTCTCACCAATGTGTTCCGCTCGAAAGGCGTGCTGGTTGGCACCTCGACCATGAATAACGTGATGATGCCGAAAATTGCCGGGCTGGTCGAAGAGATCACCGGCCTGCGTTTTCGCAACAAACGCGCCAGCGCGTTTGGCTCTCACGGCTGGAGCGGCGGCGCGGTAGATCGTCTCTCCACCCGCTTACAGGATGCCGGGTTTGAAATGTCCGTCAGCCTGAAAGCCAAATGGCGGCCGGACATCGATGCGCTGGAAGTGTGCCGCCAGCACGGGCGCGATATCGCCCGCCAGTGGGCGCTCTCTCCTTTGCCGGAAGCGGTAAAACCGGCCTCCTCAGCAGCTCAGGAAGCCTGTGCCTGTGCCGCAGCAGCCGCTGCGGAACTCGGTCCGCGCATGCAGTGCAGCGTCTGCCAGTGGATCTACGATCCAGCAAAAGGCGAGCCAATGCAGGATGTTGCGCCAGGAACGCCGTGGAGCGAGGTACCGGATAACTTCCTCTGCCCGGAATGTTCTTTAGGCAAAGAGGTGTTTGACGAACTGGCAACGGAGGCAAAATGAGCGCAGGCATTGTGATTATCGGATCGGGCTTCGCCGCCCGGTCGCTGGTGAAAAACATCCGTAAACTCGACAGCGCCGTACCGCTGACGCTGATTGCCGCCGACAGCATCGATGAGTACAACAAACCGGATCTCAGCCATGTCATCAGCGAAGCGCAAAGTGCCGATGATTTGCTGCGCCAACCGGCGGGAGAATTTGCCGAGCAATTTAACCTGCGACTGTTCCCGCACACGGTTATCACCGCCATTGATGCTGAAGCGCAGGTGGTGAAAAGCGTCGATAAACAGTGGCAGTACGACAAACTGGTACTGGCGACGGGGGCAAAAGCCTTCGTTCCGCCGCTGCCGGGGCGCGAGCACATGCTGACGCTCAACAGCCTGCAAGAGTATCGCGCCTGTGAAAACAGGCTGCGCGATGCCGCCAGCGTGCTGATTGTCGGTGCCGGGTTGATTGGCTGCGAGCTGGCAATGGATTTTCGCCGTACCGGGAAAACCGTCACGCTGCTGGATAACGCCGCCAGTATTCTGCCTTCGCTGATGCCGCCGGAAGTCAGTAGCCGCCTGCAACATAGCCTGACGTCGCTGGGTGTGCGCCTGCTGCTCTCCTCCCGTTTGCAACACCTGATGGCGAGCGCGAATGGCATTTGTGCGCAGCTTGATGACGAACGCTGCGTAGAGGCGGATGTGGTGATTGCCGCCACGGGCCTGTCGCCGGAAGTGTCGCTGGTACAAGCCGCCGGGGTGGAAACCCGCCGTGGCATCGTGGTTAATGCGGCGCTGCAAACCAGCAACCCACAGATCTATGCACTCGGCGACTGCGCCGAGATCAACGGCAGGGTGCTGCCTTTCCTGCAACCCGCCCAGCTCAGCGCCATTACGCTTGCGAAAAACCTGCTCGGCAACAACGCGCAACTGGCGCTGCCTGCCATGCTGGTGAAGGTAAAAACGCCGCTGATGCCGCTGCATCTGGCCGGAGAAACCGCCCGCCGCGATCTGAACTGGCAGATTACAACCCACCCCCAGGGCATGGTGGCGAAAGGGTTCGATGCCGATGAGAAACTGCGCGCCTTTGTGGTCAGCGAAGAACGCATGAAAGAGGCTTTCGCCCTGCTTAAAGCGCTGGCGCTATAGTCCGCGCAGCAGCAACCAGCCCCTGGCCGAAGGCAATTCCGCCATCACCGGCCGGGAGCTGGTGCGGGAACAGCAGGATAAAGTCAGGAAGCCAGGCTTGCAGGCGTACCTTCAGCAGGCGGTTATGCAGTACGCCGCCGCTGAATACCAGTGTCTGAATACCGCGTCGCTCTGCCTGTTCGCGGGCAAGGCTTGCCAGCCCCTGCGCCAGCGCGTCGTGAAACGCCCATGCACGCTGTGCGGGTGATGCCTGCCAGCCCAGCCACTGCCGCCAGAAGGTGGCGAGATCAAGCTGGTTTCCGCGTAGCGGCAGCGTGACGGGGTGCTCCACCGCAGAAGTGGACGCCGCCAGCGCTTCAAGCTGGCAGGCGGCTTCGCCTTCATAACTCAGTTGCAGCGGCGCGCAGCCCAGCGCACAAGCTACCGCATCAAATAAACGTCCGCAGGAAGAGGACAGCGGCGCGTTGATGCCGCGCTCAATGGCGCGTGCCAGCAACGGCCAGTTTTGCTGCCGGAGAACCGCGGTTTCCGGGTAATGTTGCCACTCAGGCACAAACGCCAGCATCTGCGCCAGCAGGTTGCGCCACGGCTGCCGCGCGGCCAGATCGCCGCCCGGTAACGCCACCGCCGGTAAGCCGCCAAGGTGCTCGCATTCGCGATAATTGACGCGCAAACATTCGCCGCCCCACAGTGCGCCGCCCTCCCCCATGCCAATCCCGTCCAGGGTCAGCGCAATCACATCACCGCCGTCAAGCGGCCAGTTGTGCTCGCCGAGACACGCTGCGGCATGCGCATGGTGATGCAGCACCGTTTGCAGTGGCAATCCACTGCAATGAGCCCACTGGCTGGTGCGATAAGCGGGATGCGCATCGATGACCAGTTGCTGCGGAGTGAAGTCGTAAATCGTCTGCATCAGGCGCAGCGCGTTGCGCCACTGCGTTTCCACACCTTCATCGGTGAGATCGCCAAAGTGCTGACCCGGCACCGCCGCTTCACCGCGCAGCAGGCAAAAGGTGTTTTTCATATCCGCGCCAAGACACAGCAGCGGCGGTATGGCGTTGAACCCTTCCGGCAGGCTCAGCGCATCCGGCACGTAGCCGCGCGAGCGGCGCAGCATCTCGCCGTTTGCCCGCAGCACGGAATCATCCATGCGTTGCACAATGTCGCGATTGTGCAGTAAAAAACCACCGGCAATTCCCGCCAGATCGACCAGCGCCTGTTCATTCGTGAGGGCGGGCGGTTTGCCGCTGAGGTTGCCGGAGGTCATCACCAGCGGGCGCTGCAAACCCTGCGCCAGCAGATGCTGCAACGGATTGGACGGTAACATAACGCCCACTTCATCCAGGCCCGGCGCCACGGCGTCGCATAAACCGTCAACGGTGGATTTCGCTACCAGCACAATCGGCGCGGCTGGCGTGGCGAGTAAACGCAGCGCATCGGCAGGTAACCCTGCGGCATCCGGCAGCATCACCGCCAGCGGTTTTGCCGGGCGGCGTTTACAGGCGCGCAGATGCTGCACCGCCGCCTGGTTATGCGCATCGCAAGCGAGATGAAAACCGCCCACGCCTTTGACAGCCACCACGCCTCCGCTTTTCAGGAGTGAAATCGCGGCCTGCAATGCCGCTTCGCCAGTGGTTTGCCAGACATCGCTGCGCCACTCAAGCTGCGGGCCGCACTGCGGGCAGGCGACGGGCTGAGCGTGAAAACGACGATCGAAGGGGCTGCGATACTCCGCTTCGCAGTCCGCGCAGAGCGGGAACGCCGCCATCACCGTATAAGGCCGATCGTAAGGCATGGCGTTGATAATGGTAAAGCGCGGCCCGCAATGGGTGCAGTTGATAAACGGATAACGGTAGCGGCGTTCGCGGGGATCGTTCATCTCCGCGAGGCAGGCGGGACACGTCGCCGCATCGGGAACAATTTGCGTATTCATCGTGCCACCCGCGCTCTGGCGGATGGTGAAATCTTGTGGTGGCGATGGCCAGTGGAACGGTGAACTGACGACGCGATCGATGCGCGCCAATGGCGGGCAGTGTTGCTGCAACAGGGTGACGAAATCACCGGCATCGCCGAGCAGGCGAACTTCGACACCCTGTGCATCATTACAGACATCGCCTTTGCAACGGTGCTGCTGCGCCAGTTGCCAGACAAAGGGGCGAAAACCCACCCCCTGAACTTTACCGTATACGCGTAAGCAAACACCGTTGCTGGTTGTCATCGCATCACTGCATCGCCGCGTTGAGCAAGCGATTCTTCATCTGTTGATAAGTGCTCTGAGTGTACTCCTCGGCCCAGCGCTGATCGTTGATCGCACTCACCCGAACGGCGCAGTATTTGGTTTCCGGCGTTTTGGAAATCGGATCCAGATTATCCTGCGTCAGTTCGTTACAGGCGCCAATCCACCACTGGTACGTCATATAAACGCTACCGTTGTTGATGCGTTCGTTGACATCCGCGCGGGTGATCACTTTGCCACGGCGTGATTCCACCCACACCAGTTGCCGGTCTTTCACACCCAGCGCTTCGGCGTCGGCCGGGCTGATCTGCACAAAGCCCGGTTCGTCGGCAAGGGTTTGCAACGCGGCACAGTTGCCTGTCATAGAACGGCAAGAGTAGTGGCCTACTTCACGCACGGTACAAAGCACCAGCGGGAATTCAGCATCCGGGCGCTCTGCGGGCGCACGCCACGGCGCGGCAAAAAGATGGCCTTTGCCGTCCGGGGTATCGAACTTATTGTTCTGATACAGGTACGGTGTACCAGGGTGATCGAGGGTCGGGCACGGCCACTGAACATGTCCCATGTCGCCCATTTTCTCGTAGGTGACGCCGTAGAACAGCGGGCACAACTCGCGCAGTTCGTCCCAGATCTGCTGGTTATTGTCATAGTGCATCGGGTAGCCCATCTCGGTGGCGATCAGGCTGATGATCTCCCAGTCACGTTTGACGTTATACTTCGGTTCGATGGCTTTTTCGAAACGCTGGAAGCCACGATCGGCGCAGGTGAAGACGCCGCCGTGTTCGCCCCAGGAAGTGGCGGGCAGCAGCACATCAGCTTGTTCGGCGGTTTTGGTCATAAAGATATCCTGCACCACCACAAAATCGAGCGCTTCGAAACCTTTACGCACCAGCCCCAGATCCGCTTCGGTCTGCAACGGATCTTCACCCATGATGTAATAGGCTTTCACCTTGCCTTCCAGCGCCAGATGCGGCACTTCGGTAATGCGGACGCCGACTTTGTCATCCATCACTGCCGGATCGATGCCCCAGGCTTTGGCAAATTTTGCCCGCACCTCCGGGTTCACCACATCCTGATAACCCGGGAACTGGTTGGGGATCACGCCCATATCGCACGCGCCCTGCACGTTGTTCTGGCCGCGCACCGGGCCGACGCCGACATTTTCGCGCCCAAGATTCCCGGTCAGCAGCGCCAGGCTGGAGAGCCCTTTCACCACATCCACCGCCTGGCCGAACTGCGTCACGCCCATGCCCCACATAATGGTGGCGGATGGCGCTGCCGCGTAGGTGCGCATTACCTGGCGAACCTGTTTTGCCGGCACGCCAGTCAGATGCTCTACCGCCTCCGGCGCATAGTCTTTAACCGTTTCACGATAGTCATCCAGCCCGGTGGTAAAGCTGGCGACATAATCTTTGTCGTACAGCTCTTCTTCCAGCAGCACATAGCCGAAAGCGTTGACCAGCGCCATATTGCAACCGTTTTTGAGTTGCAGATGCTGATCGGCAATACGCGCGGTCTCAATGCGGCGCGGATCGCAAACAATAATTTTGGCCCCTTTCTGTTTGGCTTTGATCACCCGCCGCGCGACGATCGGGTGCGAATCGGCGCAGTTATAACCAAATACCAGCAGGCAACTGGAGTTTTCGATATCGCCGATAGAGTTACTCATCGCACCGTTGCCAAGGGTTTCCTGCAAACCCGCCACCGATGGACCGTGGCAGACGCGGGCGCAACAGTCGACGTTATTGGTGTTAAGCACGCCACGGGCGAATTTCTGCATCACATAGTTGGTTTCATTGCCCGTACCGCGAGATGAACCGGTAGTCATAATGGCGCGCGGGCCATATTTGGCTTTGATTTCACTGAGGCGCTTTGCGGTATAACGGATCGCTTCATCCCAACTGACGGGGGTCAATTTGCCGCCTTTTTCGTAACGGATCATCGGCTGCGTAAGACGCGGCGTCAGCAGTTTGGTGTCGTTGAGGAAATCCCAGCCGTAGTAGCCTTTCAGGCAGAGTTCATTCTGGTTGGTGTGGCCGTCGGCCGCTTCTGCGCGGATGATTTTTCCGTCGTCGACAACCAGTTTCAGTTTGCAGCCCGCGCCGCAGTATGGGCATACACTTGTGATTTTTTTCATCAGTAACAGACCTGTTAAAAGTGAAAGTCAGATTGTTTAGAACACCAGAGAAACAGCGCTGTCCAGCGCGGCGCGACGACGTTTCTCCGCGCTCATCTGTTCCAGTAAATTACGATCGACACAGACCAGCGCTTTCGTCGGACATGCCTGCATACAGGCGGGACCGCTTTCACTGTGGTGGCACAAATCGCATTTGTTGGCTTCGGCTTTTTCTGCGCGAACATTCAGCCCTGCGCCGCTATGGCGAATAACCGGACGCACAACCACTTCCATCGCACCGTACGGGCAGGCCACGACGCAGGTTTTGCAGCCAATGCAGCGTTCCTGCATCACATGCACAAACCCTTCGTCACGGCTAATGGCACCGTTCGGGCAGACGTTGGCACACGGCGCGTCTTCGCACTGACGACAGAGTGTCGCTGTCGAGACGTTGACGCCTTTGACAACATGGATACGCGGTAAAAAGCTCTCAGGCGTGAGCGCCGCGCAGTCCTGGTTTTCCTGATGAGACACCACACAGGCGACCTCGCAGGTGCGGCAGCCAATGCATTTTGCAGCGTCCGCCATGATAAATCGGTTCATTATCTTCTCCGGCAATGTGCTTTATCCCGCCGGAATATTCATAAACCGTGCCAGTTTTTAATTTGCTGTTATTTAAGGAAATTTAAAGAAGCATTCGGTAAGGATGGCTGTCATCGACACTTCTGTCGATGACAGATGTCGAGGTCAGGCGTGCGGGCCGGAAATCAGTGAGTCACGTAACATTAATTCGCCAGGAAAGGTTTGCTGATAAGTAAAGTCGCCGCCATCGAGCATAAAGATTAAGCGGTTGATCGTCTCTTTGATCATTTCGGTGACCGGTATTTTCACGCTGGAAAGTGCCGGAACGGTAAATGGCGCCATCGCAATATCATCGAAGCCAATCACCGAAACTTGCTGCGGCACCGTTATTTTGCTGTCGTGTAACTGTTTAATTGCGCCAATCGCCATGTCGTCATTACTTGCCACCAGTGCGCTAAATTCAACGTTCCGGGATAAGAGTGTCTGTACGCCCTGCGCGCCGCTAACTGGCGTCCATTTCCCTTCAACAATCAACTCATTACGCAGCGCAATACCCTGCTGCGCCAGCGCATCTTTATACCCGGATAAACGTTCAATACCGGTCGGAGAATCGAGTGAACCGGTAATAAACGCAATATCACGATGACCATGAGAAATTAATTGTGACACCGCGCTAAAGCTTGAGGCTTTTTGATCGGAATAAACACAGTGGCTGCTGTTTTTACGTAAACGACGGTTAAGCACCATTATTGGCTGCGAATGACTGTCGATAATTTTATCCATTTCATCGACGCTCAAAAAACGCGGATAAATAATGATCGCATCACAGCGTAAATCGAGCAGATATTGAATCGCCTGACGCTCCTCTTCCGCGCTGTGTTTTCCGTCGGCCAGCAGTAACTGACGGCCTTTGTCTTCGGTCATTCGCGCAGCATGGAACAGCAATTCACTAAAATAAACGCCGTGGTAGAGGGTGTTAGTTACCACCAGCCCCAGCGTCTGGGTTTTACTGCTCGCCAAGCTACGGGCCAGTAAATTCGGGCGATAGCCACTTTCGGCAATGGCCTGAAATACGCGGTCTTTCGTCTCTTCGCTGACATATCCTTTGCCCGTCAGAACGCGGGAAACCGTCGCTTTCGACACGCCTGCCCGCTTCGCCACCTCCAGCATTGTCGCCATCTTTTCCCCCTGAAAATGTTATGAGCCGAAGTGTACTTCAGGCGTTGCGTTTAATGGAACTCTTTACGCCGCACAACGATTTCACATCCCGCGATCTTATAAGTGATCGTTATCACGATTTCAAAAATTGGCGCTTTCTAGGCCTTGTTAACCACAAATAAACTCTTCATGATTTTGTGGAACCGGTTACCTATTTCATGTTTCACAGCCGCCAGGCGCGGCTGTGAGCCAGTACCTTATTGATAAAACAGGATAATAACTCCATGGCAAAGAATTATGCGGCGCTGGCCCACTCGGTGGTCGATGCGCTGGGCGGCGCGGAAAATATCGCGGCCGTCACGCACTGCATGACGCGCCTGCGCTTTGTGGTGAAAGATGAAACGCGCGTGGACAGTCCGACGCTGAAAAGCATCAGCGGCGTGATGGGCGTGGTGCGTAACGACAAACAGTGCCAGGTGATTATCGGCAATACCGTCTCCCAGGCCTTCCGCGAAGTGGTCAGCCTGCTGCCGCAAGATATGCAGCCAGTTGAAGAACCTTCCACGCAAAAACTGACGCTGAAGCGCATTGGCGCGGGCATTCTCGATGCGCTGATCGGTACCATGTCGCCGCTTATTCCGGCGATCATCGGCGGCTCGATGGTGAAACTGCTGGCCATGGTGCTGGAGATGACCGGCGCACTGCCGAAAGGCTCCTCGACGCTGACCATTTTGACGGTGATCGGCGATGGCGCCTTCTTCTTCCTGCCGCTGATGGTTGCCGCATCTGCGGCGGTGAAATTCAAAACCAATATGTCGCTGGCGATTGCCATTGCGGGCGTGCTGGTGCATCCGAGCTTTATTGAATTGATGGCGAAAGCCGCGCAGGGTGAGCACGTTGAGTTCGCGCTGGTGCCGGTAACGGCGGTGAAATACACCTACACGGTGATTCCGGCGCTGGTGATGACCTGGTGTCTGTCGTATATCGAGCGCTGGGTCGATCGCATCACTCCGGCGGTAACGAAAAACTTCCTTAAACCGATGCTGATTGTGCTGATTGCCGCGCCGCTGGCGATTGTGCTGATTGGCCCGCTGGGCATCTGGATCGGTAGTGCCATCTCCGCGCTGGTGTATACCATTCACGGTTACCTCGGCTGGCTCTCCGTCGCCATCATGGGCGCGCTGTGGCCGCTGCTGGTGATGACCGGGATGCACCGCGTCTTTACGCCGACCATTATTCAGACCATTGCCGAAACCGGCAAAGAGGGCATGGTCATGCCGTCTGAAATTGGCGCGAACCTGTCGCTTGGCGGCTCTTCGCTCGCCGTGGCGTGGAAAACGAAAAACCCGGAACTGCGCCAGACAGCAATGGCGGCAGCGGCTTCCGCCATTCTGGCGGGGATTTCCGAACCGGCGCTCTACGGTGTGGCCGTTCGTCTGAAACGTCCGCTGATCGCCAGCCTGATTAGCGGCTTTATCTGCGGCGCGGTTGCCGGTATTGCCGGGCTGGCCAGCCACTCGATGGCCGCGCCGGGCTTATTTACCAGCGTGCAGTTCTTCGACCCGGCCAACCCAATGTCCATCGTCTGGGTGTTTGGTGTGATGGCGCTGGCCGTGGTGCTGTCGTTTGTGCTGACGTTACTGTTGGGCTTTGAAGATATTCCGGTGGAAACCGCGAGCAAACCGCAGGCAGCACAGCCGGTCAATGTTAAAGAAGCACGCGCCTGATTAACAAAAAAGAGGTTACGCATGTCAGTATTTCCGCAAGGATTTTTATGGGGCGGCGCACTTGCCGCCAACCAGTCGGAAGGGGGTTATCTGGAGGGCGGTAAGGGGCTGACCACCGTCGATATGATCCCGCACGGCGTCAACCGCCTGCCTGTGAAACTGGGCCAGGAAAAGCGCTTTCAACTGCGTGACGATGAGTATTATCCGAGCCATCAGGCGATCGATTTTTACCATCGTTATAAAGAAGATATCGCGCTGATGGCAGAGATGGGCTTTACGGTATTTCGCACCTCTATCGCGTGGAGCCGTTTATACCCGAAAGGCGATGAGCTGACACCAAATCCAGAAGGCATCGCCTTCTATCGCGCGGTGTTTGAAGAGTGCAAAAAGTACAATATCGAGCCACTGGTGACGCTTTGCCACTTTGATGTGCCGATGCATCTGGTGATTGAGTACGGCTCCTGGCGCAACCGTAAAATGGTGGAATTTTTCACCCGCTACGCGCGCACCTGCTTTGAGGCGTTCGACGGGCTGGTGAAATACTGGCTGACCTTCAATGAGATCAACATCATGCTGCACAGCCCGTTCTCCGGCGCGGGCCTGGTATTCGAAGAGGGTGAAAATCAGGATCAGGTGAAGTACCAGGCCGCGCATCATGAGCTGATTGCCAGCGCGCTGGCGACCAAAATTGCTCATGAAGTGAACCCGCAAAACCAGGTGGGCTGCATGCTGGCGGGCGGTAATTTCTACCCTTACTCCTGCAAACCGGCCGATGTGTGGACCGCGCTGGAAAAAGATCGCGAAAACCTGTTCTTTATTGATGTACAGGCGCGCGGCAGCTACCCGGCCTACTCTGCACGCGTGTTCCGCGAAAAAGGCGTCAGCATTGTCAAAGAAGCGGGCGATGACGAAATCCTGAAGAATACCGTCGATTTCGTCTCCTTCAGCTACTACGCCTCACGCTGCGCCTCGGCCGATATGAATGCCAACAACACCAGCGCCGCCAATATCGTGAAATCCCTGCGTAACCCGCATATTGAAGTGAGCGAATGGGGTTGGGGCATCGATCCGCTGGGTCTGCGCATCACCATGAACATGATGTATGACCGTTACCAGAAACCGCTGTTCCTGGTGGAAAACGGCCTCGGCGCGAAAGATGAGTTTAATGCCGACGGCGAAATCGTCGACGATTACCGCATCAGCTATCTGCGCGAACATATCCGCGCAATGGGCGATGCCATTGAAGACGGCATCCCGGTTATCGGTTACACCACCTGGGGCTGTATCGATCTGGTGGCAGCTTCCACCGGCGAGATGAGCAAGCGCTACGGTTTTGTCTATGTCGATCGTGACGATGCAGGCAACGGCACGCTGGCGCGCAGCCGGAAAAAGTCATTCTGGTGGTATAAAAAAGTGATCGCCAGCAACGGCGAAGATCTCGACTGAGTTTGTCACGCAACCGGCCTGCGGACTCTGCAGGCCGGATAAACGCCAGCCTTACCTGCCAGACACCCGATATCCCGCTTGTTGTGCCGCCCGCGCGCCGGTGCCATCCCGGACATTGGCCAGTAGGATTGATGATAAAGCGTTATGAAATCCATGGTCGTCTCCGGTTGTGTTGTGCGATGAGTGTGGCGTTTGCCGCCTCTCCCTCACAACCGAAAATCGGACGACCATTTTTTACAGCCAAAGGCAGCATTACAGCCCGACAGCAAATAATCTTAAAAACGCCGTCTTGCCTTCCCCGGTAATGGTCACTTCACGGTAGCCGGGCGTTCTGCGCAGCCAGCCCTGCTGCTCGAAGGCGATAAGTAGCGCGGCACCCGCATCGCCGCCAAGATGGAAACGCCTTTCGCTCCAGTCCAGGCACGCGCAACAGGGCTTGCGGCGAGTATGCGGATCGAGCGTCACGCCGATCTTTTCCAGTTGCCGTTTACCGACATTCGTTACCGCGCTGCCATCGTCAGTGATCCAGCCTTCACGCTGCAAAAACGCGTAGATGTCCACCGCGATTTCACCGGCAAGATGATCGTAACAGGTGCGTGCCTGCCGCAGTTCCGGCGGCGTTCGGCTGGTCAGCGTACGTCCTGTGCGCATCGACACGCCCATCATATTTTCCAGCAGCGCAGCGACATCACTGCCCGCCAGCCGGTAGTAGCGGTGCCGCCCCTGCGAAACGCAGACCAGCAGGCCATGATTTAACAGCCGGTTCAGGTGGGCACTGGCGGTCGAAGGGGCAATATCCGCCACGGTGCTTAGCTCCGTCGCCGTCCACGCCCGTCCATCCATCAGCGCACAAAGCATCCGCGAGCGCGAAGGATCGGCCATCGCACTGGCAATACCGGCAAGCGCCTCTTCCAGCGCCAGCGTGTTGCCGTGTGCCGCAGATAAACCGGGTAAACTCATGTCGCCCCCTTCCAGGGTTGCGTGACCTCATGGGTCAGCGGATCGTTGTCGGTCAGCAGAATCAGGCGATTATCATGATCGCTGTACTGCACAAGAATAGTGATGCCATGTTGCGCGATCGTGCGGGCAATCGCGCCTAGCTCACCGGGTTTTTCCTGCTTTAGTTTGCGGATCACCGGCTGCGCTACATTGCACACTGTAAATCCGGCAGACTCCAGAACCTGACGGGCACGTTCACCGTCGGCCACCAGAAAATGGGCATGGCTTTCCCTCCCGATGCTGAAAACGCCGCCGCCTTCCAGACCAATACCGTTTTTACCCAGCGTTTCACCCAGTTCTGCCAGCCCGCCGGGCGCCTCATTAAGCATAACGTGAATATCATACATGGTCGGTCTTCCCTGCTGCGGATGAATAATCGCGAAAAACCTGCGCGACACGGATACGGTAAAACGAGAAAATCGATCGCCGTCCTTCCGCCTGCGCTGCCTGGTGCAGGACGTTGCTCTTCCATGCCAGTACCGCCTCTTCATCCCGCCACCAGGATAAGGACAAAATCTTCCCTTCCGTGCTCAGGCTCTGAAAGCGTTCAATGGCGATAAAACCCTCGATTTCTGCCAGTTGCGGCTTGAGCTCCGCAGCTAATTGCAGGTAGCGATCCTGCTTGCCAGCGGCGACATCGGCTTCAAACAGTACAGCGATCATCAGTGCTCTCCATCAGTGAATGTGCCGCCAGTTTACGCAGCCCGGCACACCATGCTTCGGCCTGCAACGAAATATGCGTGACGGGAGAGGAACAGATCAGTACGAAACGACGACGAGCGTGATGATGCCAGCCTGCGGATTTTGCAGACTGGCGCAGCGAAATTGACGAAAGAGGGTTTGTTCAGATTTGAAACACGATCTTTTTACCGCCCGGCAAAGTGACATCAATGCTCAATTCGCCGCCCAGGGCCGCGACATAACGTTTAAGCGTTGATAAGCGCGGATCGTTACCCGGTTGCTCAATTTTGGCCAGCGTAGGTTGCTTCACGCCCATTGCCGCTGCCAGTTCAGTTTGAGAAAGATTCAATGCTTCCCGTAACTGACTTAATACGATATCGCGGCGAAGTTCATCGACACGAGATTCAATGCGCGCAAGGCTCTCCGGGCTTCGTTTGGCTAGCATCTCATCTAAGGTTGCCATGTTAACTCCTTTTTCTTCAGGTGATGACTTAACTCGGTTTCGGCAAGTTTGATCATATCTTGATAAAACCGCTTCTGATTTTTTCCTGTTTTATCGCCTGCGCATAACACAATGGCCTGGCGGGTTGGATCAAAAGCAAAAAATGCACGAACAGGATGGCCAGCAAATTGAATGCGTAATTCCTTCAAATTCAAAAATGTTGATCCCTTCAGTATCCACATACGGCCGACCGAGATGGGGACCGTATTCACTCAATATTTTGAGGATCGCCAGGACTTCATCCTGTAAAGGTTCAATTTGTTTGTTAAACCATGCGTCAAAACGCTCCGTCGTTATTACGTTCCACATTGCCGTTCCCTCATAGCCTAAATGCTATGACACAACTTTATAGCCTTAAGGCTATGACTGCAAGAACCTATATCCAATGGGCCACACCTTAATAGTTCTTTTAAATCCCGGCCTGTTAAGCCTCCTGCCCAATATTATGGCGTGATTTCCCTCCCAGTTTTCCATGAAACCGGTTGCAGGACGAGCCGACCAGGTTAGCATGAAACCGGTTTCACCCAGTTACACCTACTCAGTCACCGATAATAAAAGGTAAATAAAAATGGCCGTTATCAGGGATTACAATAAGTTAGCGAGTGATATCCTGCGCGAGGTGGGTGGCGAAGAGAACATCAACAACTTCTCCCGCTGCGCTACCCGCCTGCGTCTGGTATTAAACGAAACGCCCGCCACGGCGAAAGCCAGCATCCAGAGCCTGCCCGGCGTTATCGCCGTGGTGGAGAGCGGCGGTCAGTTCCAGGTGGTCATTGGCACCCATGTCGCCGATGTATTTAACGCCCTGAGCGGCATGGTGAAAGAGAAAGACGGTGGTGCAGCGCAGCCGAAAACACGCTGGCTGGACGCGGTCATCGCCACCATGTCAGCGGTGTTTGCCCCGATTGTCTATATTCTTGCCGCCGCCGGGATTTTGCAGGGGCTGCTGATTCTGCTGGGCCTCGCGGATGCGGATATCAAAACCACTGGTACCTTCGCCATTCTTAACTTTATGTCCTGGACGCCGTTTGCCTTTCTGCCGGTGTTTATCGCCATTACCGCAGCGCGCCATTTTAAATGTAATCCGTTTATTGCCGTGCTCTGCTGCTGTGCGCTGATCAACCCGGAGTGGACGGCACTGGCCGGGAAAATCGCCGCCGGTAGCGAAGTGAAATTCCTCTTCTTCCCGCTGGCGGAAACGGTTTATACCTCATCGGTGCTGCCGCCACTGTTCCTTGTCTGGGCGCTCTCCTGGTTTGAACGCCGCGTCGAAAAATGGCTGCCGGAAGTGATAAGCCCGCTGTTTACGCCGCTTCTCTGTTTTGTGGTGATCGTGCCGCTGACGCTGGTAGTGATTGGGCCGATTACCAGTTGGGCCGCGCTGGGCGTTGCTCATGGCTATAACACACTGTTCCATGCCGCTCCGGCCGTTGCCGCGGCGATCATTGGCGGCGTATGGCAGGTGATCGTCATTTTTGGCGTTCACTGGGGGATCACGCCGGTGATCATGGCGAACTTCGATACCCAGGGTTATGACTCATTCCAGGCTTACCAGACCATCGCGGTGATTGGCCAGATGGCCGCCGTGTTTGGCGTGTTTATCAAAAGCCGCAATAAAGCGCTAAAAGCCACCTCGCTTTCTGCGGGTGTTACCGCCATTTTCGGCATCACAGAACCGGCCATTTACGGTGTGACGCTGCGCTTTAAAAAACCGTTTATCTGCGGCTGTATTGGCGGAGCAATCGGCGCAGTGGTCGCCAGCCTGTTTGGCAGCCTCTACTACGCTTATGCGGCGCTGCCCGGCCTGTTCACGCTGGTGAATGCCATTAGCCCGGATGCGCCAATGTCGTTTATTGGCGAACTGGTTGGCGCAGGCACCGCGATTGTGCTGACTATTGTGATGGTGCAGTTTGTCGGTTTTGAAGATCCGCAGGAAAGCGCTGAACCCGCACCGCTGAAGGTCGGTTCATTACAGATGCTCAGCCCGATTAAAGGCGAAGTGATCGCACTGGAAAACGTGCCCGATGAAGCCTTTGCCGGGAAAGTGCTCGGCGATGGTGTGGCGATCGTTCCTCACGAAGGTAAAGTGGTCGCCCCGTGTGATGCGCAGGTCGCCACATTAATTGACACGCATCACGCTATCGGCCTGATATGTGATAATGGCGCAGAATTACTGATCCATGTTGGTCTGAATACCGTTAACCTTCAGGGTCAATACTTTACGCCGCTGGTAAAAGAGGGCGACAGAGTCACCGCTGGCACGCCGCTGCTGGAGTTCGATAAAGCGCGCATTGAGCAGGCGGGTTACGATCTGACCACGCCGGTGCTGGTGGTGAACAGTGATGAATTTACGCTGACTCGCCATCAGTCGCAGGGTGCTGTCAGCCCCGGTATGCCGCTGATGTCGCTGGAGACAGGAGCGCAGCCAGCATAATAACAAGAGTGAGGTCGAAAAATGGTAACGATACTGGATGTCGCCAGGCTGGCTGGCGTATCGAAAGCGACGGTATCGCGCGCGCTAAATGGCAAAGTTTTTGTCCGTGAGGAAGTGAAGGAACGCATTTTCCAGGCCATTGCCGAAACGGGTTATCGCCCCAACCAGCTGGCGCGCAATCTTGCCAATAATAAGACCAACTCAGTGGGGCTGGTGATCACCAACGGGCTGTATAACGGCCCGTTTTTCGCCAGCCTGACTTACCACGCGGCGACCAACAGTGAAATACATGGCCGACAACTGGTGCTGGCAGACGGTAAACACAGCGCACAGGAAGAGCGCGACGCTATCGATCTGCTGATGTCGCTGCGCTGTGAAGCGATCATGATTTACCCCAAATACCTGACGGTCGATGAGCTGGACGCTATTATCGATAACAGCCAGACGCCCATCGTCGTCATCAACCGTGAACTCTCCCGCCACCGCAATCAGTGCGTGTTTGTCGATCATCAACAAAGTTGTGAAACGATGATGGCCCACCTGTTAGCGCAGGGGCATACGCGTATTGCTTTTGTTGCCGGAGCAGCAGGTTCGCCAACCGGGGAAAAACGCCTGGCGGGCTACCAGCAGGCGCTGCGCCGCGCCGGTATTGAGCCAGACCCGCAACTGCTGGTACATGGCGCATGGTCTACCGACAGTGGTTATGCCGCAGGGCGTGAACTGTTAGCGCGCAAGGTGCCGTTTACCTGCATCCTCGCGGGCAATGACGATATGGCGATTGGTGTGGCGAAAGCCTGTCTGGAAGCGGGGCTGCGCCTGCCGCAGGATGTGTCGCTGGCCGGGTTTGACGATTCGGTGCTCGGCAAGTATTACAACCCGTCGCTCACCACCATTCATGTGCCGATGGAGGCGATGATCCGTCACGCCATCGACATTCTGTTGACGCCAGGCGAGCACGCGGCCCGTTCACACGAAGGTGAACTGGTGCGCCGCGAGTCGGTGGCGCCCCCCAAATAATGGCTCTGTGGCGGCTGATTGCCGGATGGCGGCGATGCTTTATCGGGCCTATGAACCGATGCGATCCCACAGGCCCGATCGGGGCAACCATCCGGCGCAGAAGCTACGCGCCAATGCCGTTGAGTTTTTCCAGCGCTTCCGGCGGCAGCACGAGGTTCGCGCTCGCCATGTTTTCCTGTAAATGCTGCGGCGACGACGTACCGGGGATCAGCAGGATATTCGGCGAACGCTGCAACAGCCACGCCAGCGCCACCTGCATCGGCGTGGCGTTAAGCGATTGCGCCACCTCGTTCAGCTCACCGGATTGCAACGGCGTGAAACCGCCCAGCGGGAAGAACGGCACGAAGGCAATGCCCTGCGCGTTCAGGCTATCCACCAGCGCATCATCCTTACGGATCGCCACGTTATACAGGTTCTGCACGCAGACAATGGGCGTCATTTTCTGCGCGTCGGCCACCTGCTTCGCTGTAACGTTGCTCAGCCCGATATGGCGGATCAGCCCGCGCTCTTTCAGTTTGATCAACGCCTCCAGCGGCGCTTCGAGCGGCCCCTCTTCCGGCTCGTGCACACCAAACATCGAACGCAGGTTGACCACCTCTATCGTCTCCAGACCGAGGTGACGCAGATTATCTTCCACCGCACGGGTCAACTCTTCGGCGCTGAATGCGGGCAGCCAGTTGGCTTTATCATCACGACGCGCGCCGACTTTGGTGACGATGCATAAGTCGTCCGGATAAGGATGCAGCGCCTGTTTAATCAATTTATTGGTGACATGCGGACCATAAAAATCACTGGTGTCGATATGATTCACCCCGGCAGCAATAGCATCGCGCAATACCGCCAGCGCCTTTGCTTCGTCCGCGGGCGGACCAAACACGCCAGGGCCAGCCAGTTGCATCGCACCGTAACCCAGACGACCAACCTGACGATCGCCAAGACGATAAGTAAGTGTGGATTGAGACATGGAAAACCTCCTGTGCGTTAAGTAACCCGATTGTAGGAGCTGTACGGCTGTGCAACAATCCAGCAAAATTAATACACACTGTACGGTTAACCGAACAATGAAGCTGGATTTCGCCCTGTTAAATGCCATTGTCGCGGTCGCCAACGCCGGAGGCTTCCGTGAAGCCGCGCGCGTGACCGGTTCCAACCCCTCCCGCCTGAGCGACGCGGTGCGCCGCGCCGAGCAGCAACTCGGCGTACGGCTGTTTAACCGCACCACCCGTACCGTGGCGCTGACCGAGGCAGGCAGAGCGCTGATGGAGCGCCTGCAACCGGCAATGAGCGAAGTGAATGCCGCGCTGGACGCCATCAACCGCTATCGCACCACGCCGAGCGGCACGCTGCGTTTGAATGTCCCGGTCAGCGCGGCACGGCTGGTTCTGCCCACCATCGTCCCCCCTTTTCTGGCGCAATACCCGGACATTCGCCTGGAGATCGTCGCCGAAAGCAACGTACAGGATGTGTTTCGCGACAATTGCGATGCGGGGATCCGTTACGACGAAAGCCTGGAACAGGATATGGTGGCGCTGCCCATCGGCCCGCGCCGTCAGCGTTTTGCCGCAGCGGCGGCACCGGCCTATTTGCAGCGTTACGGCCTGCCGCAGCACCCGCGCGATCTGATTAGCCACAACTGCATTCGCGGGCGCTACGCCAGCGGCGTAATGCCGGAGTGGGAATTTACCCGCGAGGGTGAAACCCTGCGCATTCAGGTGAATGGTTCACTGGTGGTCAGCGTCGGCAGCGCGGTGGATCTGGCGGTGCAGGCAGCGATTGCCGGTAGCGGCATCATCTATCTGTTTGAAGAGTGGCTGCGCCCGTCGTTCGAAAGCGGCGCGCTGACGCCATTGCTGGAACCCTGGTGGCAATCATTTAGCGGCCCGTGGCTCTATTACAATTCGCGGCGCTTAATCCCTGCGCCATTACAGGCATTTATCAATTTTATCCGCGCGCAGGGGCAAACCACGGATATATAACGCAATGATGGGAAGATCTGTCTACACTTGAGAAAACAAAGAAAATCGAGGATGCCCTATGATCTTCCCGGCCATGCCAGTCAATGAAAGAGAGCGGCTTAAGTCTTTGTATATGATGGATCTTCTGGATAAAAAGGATGATGAACGTTTTGACCGGCTCACCCGCACGGCAAAGACTACCTTTGATGTCCCCATCGCAGTGATAAGCCTGCTCGATCGCGATCGTCAGTGGTTGCTGTCGCGCAGCGGCATCGATACCCACGAAACGCCGCGCAATCTGTCGTTCTGCGCGCACGCGATCCTCGAAGAGGGCGTGTTTATTGTCAAAGATACCCTTGCCGATCCGCGCTTTGCCGAAAACCCGTTTGTCGTTGGCGAGCCGTGGGTGCGATTTTATGCGGGTTGCCCGGTGCGACTGCCGGACGGCGCAATTGCCGGAACCATCTGCGTCATCGATACCTATCCGCGCCCGTTTTCCAGTGCGGAAATCAATACCCTGCTCGATTTCGCCGCCATTGTGGAAGATGAGTTTCTGATCCTCAGCATGGCAATGACCGATTTGCTGACCGGCATGCCCAACAGCCGTGGCTTTTACCGCTCCGGCGAAAAACGTTTTGCCTGGCTCAAAGAGCATAAAAAAGATCTCAGTCTGCTCTATTTCAGCATCGACAATCTGAAATCGATCAATGAATTGCTGGGGAATAAAGAGGGCGACGAGGTGGTAAAAATCTTCGCCAGCAATATGACAAAATGCCTGAAAGATCAGGATATCGCCGCCCGGCTTAGCGGAGGTGAGTTTGCGGTACTACTGGCGAACACGCCGACTCACAATGCTGATGCGTTTCTCTTCGATCTGCAATCACGCATCGATGCCATCGACCATCTTTCCGGCAAGAATTATCACATCAACTACTCGCACGGGATTATTGAAAACGGCGGCGATAAGTACACCACGCTGCGCGGCATGCTGGAAGATTGCGATAAGGTGATGTACTCGGAAAAACGCCGTCGTTAATACAGCGCCGGAAACCCGGCGCTGTTTATAGCGGCTCGAACCCGCCGTTGCCTTCCCAGCCAGCCAGCCGCTGGTAAATTGTTTCTACCGCCGCTTTCACTGGCGGCGTCATCGGGTAGTAAAAGCCGACAATATCGGGCTGAATGCCAAGAAAAATCACCTCGCCAATATCCTCTTTCAACTGATCGATCAGATAGTTGAGCGGCATATTGTGAGTGGTCATCAGGAACATCTCCGCGATGTCATCGGGATCGACAATGCGCATCTCGCCGGGGTTCAGCCCCATATCGGTAGCATCCACAATCAGCAACCGCGTCGGGCGCAGCTCGCGGATCGCCACCACGTCGTTTTCCGGTGCGCTGCCGCCGTCGATCACGCGCCAGTTTCCCTGCGGGTTTTCCGCGCACATCTGCGCCAGCAACGGGCCTGCGCCATCGTCGCCCATCATGCTGTTGCCCACGCAAAGTAATACGTCAGTCACGTAATCTCCTTACCATCAAATAGATAGCGCTTTCCTGATGAATGTCGTGCAACATCGACAGCAGCGCCCTGCTCCAGGCCTGCTGCTGTTCATTCTGCCCGGCCAACGCCCGGTCAAAGGCGTTGGCCAGCATCATCACGTGCGTGCTGTCGATAACAATCTCGCCGTAACGCGGCACGCCTTCCATTTTTCGCCGCGCTTCACTGCCGCTCTCCAGCGTGCCGATCCACGCCAGATAAGCCTCCCAAGGGCAGGAAAGCGCCGTTTCCAGGCAATCGATCACGCCAAGATGGTGACCAATCGCCAGAGAGTAATAGACCACCTGCTGCGCCTGCGGCGGCGTGGCATCATTCTCATCGACAAATTTCCGCCGCAGCTGGCTAAAGGCCACCGTCTCGCTCATCAGATTTTCGCCTCCTGCACCACCTGATTAAGGTGGCTGACAATTTCGGTCAGACGCGGATCGTTCTCCTGCGCTAACCAGCGCACCACTTCATGTTCGCCGACGCTGCGCAAGCGCAGGTAATCATCGGCAATCTGGCGGCCATAGCGGTAACCCGCGAGGCGACGTGCGGTGCGATCCACTTTCACCCGCAGCGGCTGCACCATAGTCGGATGCAGGATCTCTGCCGGTTGATCGTCCTGTTCGCCGGGCAGACGGGCATGAATTTTCTGCTCCAGCAGCCCCAGCGCCATAGCAAAACCATACAGCGTGGCGGCAGGCGTCGGCGGGCAGCCGGGAATATAGACATCCACCGGAACGATTTTATCCGTGCCGCCCCAGACACAGTACAGGTCGTGGAAGATACCACCGCTGTTACCGCATGCGCCGTAGGAGATACAGATTTTGGGATCCGGCGCAGATTGCCAGGCGCGCAGCGCCGGTGAACGCATCGCGCGGGTGACGGCGCCGGTAAACAGCAGAATGTCGGCGTGGCGCGGTGAAGGTACGACCTTAATGCCGAAGCGTTCTGCATCGAACAGCGGCGAAAGCGTCGCGAAAATCTCGATCTCACAGCCATTGCAGCCGCCGCAATCCACACGATAAACGTAAGCGGAGCGTTTGATTTTATTCAACAGCGAGGCTTTCATACTGGCGATGGATTCCTCCACCGTCATCGGCACCGGAATACCATCCGCATCACGCGGACCTATTAGCTGGCTCATTAGCTGGCCTCTCTCATATGGCGGGTCAATTCGACGCGGTCGGACGACACCAGGCATTTCTGGCGTTTGCAATCCGGGCAGGTCTCAAAGCTGGCGCGGTGCTGCTCTGCGCGGGTATCCCCGTTATGCGCCAGCAGCGCAATGGCGTAATCGATCTCTTTCTGCACCGCAAAAGGCCGCGCGCATTCGCGGCACTGGCACAGCTCGTAGCGCGACTGTTGCAGAAAATCGGCTTTGCTCCACACCGCCAGTTCGTACTCCTGAGAGAGCTTAATCGCCGCCGTTGGGCACACTTCTTCGCAGCGGGCGCAGAAAATGCAGCGCCCGAGATTAAACTGCCAGGCCAGTTCGCCGGTCGCAAGATCGGTTTCCACCGTCAGCGCGTTCGACGGGCAGGCATTGACGCACGCCGCGCAGCCAATGCACTGCTGCGGGTTGTGCTGCGGTTTGCCGCGGAAGTTTTTATCCACCGGCATCGGCGCAAGCGGATACGCGCTGGTTGCCGTCCCGGTTTTGATCACTTTTTTGATAAAGGTAAACATTGCTAGCGTTCTCCCACTATTTCAACGGCGAGTTTTTACGCTCGATCCCGTAACGCTCCAGCTCTTTGTACGGCACGACCTTGCTTTTCTTCTTGCGCACATCCACCACCGTCATGCGGTCGGTGCAGGAGTAGCAAGGATCGAGGCTGCCAATAATCAGCGGCGCATCAGAAACGGTGTTGCCGCGCAGCATATAGCGCAGCGTTGGCCAGTTGGCGTAGGTCGCCGCACGGCAACGCCAGCGATAGAGCTTCTGGTTGTCGCCGGTCATACTCCAGTGGATATCATCCCCGCGCGGCGCTTCGGCAAAACCAAGGGCAAAACGGTGCGGAATGTAGGTAAAGCCTTCAACCATCAGCGGGCCGCCGGGCAGATTATCCAGACCGAAATCGATCATGTTCAGCGCGGTCAGCACTTCGTTGATACGCACTTTCAGGCGGGAAATGACATCGCAACCCTGCTCGCTGTGCACGGTCATTGGCAACAGGCCGTAACCGGCAAACGGGTGATCGGCGCGGGTATCGCGGGCGTGACCGCTGGCGCGCACCATCGGGCCGACGTTACTGAAATCGCGGGCGATTTGCGGATCAAGACGGCCAATACCCACGGTGCGCTGCTCGATATTCGGCGTGCTCATCAGCACATCAACCAGCTCCATCACATCGCGGCGCATCTGCTGCACCAGCGCGCGCGTCTGCACCATATCGTCTTTCAGCATGTCGCGGCGAATGCCACCGATCAGGTTCAGACCGTAGGTTTTACGCGCCCCGGTAAGAATTTCCGCCATCTTCATTGACGTTTCACGCACGCGGAAAAACTGCATAAATCCGGAGTCAAAACCGACAAAGTGGCAAGCCAGACCGAGGTTTAACAGGTGCGAGTGCAGACGTTCCACCTCCAGCAGAATGGCACGGATCATCTGCGCGCGTTCCGGCACCACGATGCCCATCGCGTTCTCTACCGAGGTGGTGTAAGCGGTACTGTGGGCAAACCCGCAGATGCCGCACACGCGATCCGAGAGAAAGGTGACTTCGTTGTAACCCATGCGGGTTTCCGCCAGTTTCTCCATCCCGCGATGCACATAGAACATGCGGTAGTCGGCATCGACAATATTCTCGCCATCCACAAACAGGCGGAAGTGGCCCGGTTCATCCGACGTAACGTGCAGCGGGCCAATTGGCACCACATTGTTTTTCTTGTCGCCCAGCTCGTTGATGAATTCATAAGTTTCCGCGTCGGTGGTCGGTGCGGGACGCTGGCGATAATCCATGCTGTCTTTACGCAGCGGATAGAGTTCGTCCGGCCAGTCATCCGGCAGCACCAGGCGTCGCTCATCCGGCAAACCGACCGGCACCAGGCCATACATATCACGCACTTCGCGCTCGCCCCACACGGCCGCAGGCACGCGCGGCGTCACGGATGGATACTCCGGTTTCAGCGCATCGACTTCAACGCGCACCGTTATCCAGCATTTGACGCCCTGCTCCATCGACAGCACGTAGTAAACGGCAAAGTGACCGTTCAGCTTGCGCTCGTCGTTACCAAACAGCACCGACAGCCAGCCGCCCTGCTGGTAGTAAAGAAACTCCACCACCTCCGGCAGGTAGTTCACTTTCACGGTAAGGGTGATTTGGTCTTTGGTCTGCCACGCTTCATCCAGCACTACGCCGGGAAATTTCTCGTGCAGCGCAGCCAGATAGTGTTGACCGATTTTTTCTTCAGACATGCATAAACTCTCTTAATACGTCGCCAGTAAGGAGACGAACGCTAAAAAGGCAACGCCGAACCCGGCCCAGGTGACGCGTGACGTGGCAGCAAAACGCAGGCGCGCCATGCTGTTTTCAAACAGGGCAATCACCAGTACGCCAACAATTAATTTCACCACCGCCACCACCAGCGCCAGCAGCAGACCCGCCGCGCTGAAGCTGCTCATCTGCCCCCACGGCAGAAAGACGCCGACAAACATTTGCAGCACCACCAGCTGTTTTAAGCTGATGCCCCACTTCAGCAGCGCAAAGCCGCTGCCGCTGTACTCCGACAGCGGCCCTTCCTGCAACTCCTGCTCCGCTTCCGCAAGATCAAACGGCAGTTTGCCCATTTCGATAAAGGTGGCGAACGCGCAGGCGCAGAGCGCCAGAAACAGCGGGATTGAAGCCGCGCGCGGCCAGTGGTAAACGGTGTCGGTGATATGGCTGATATGAGTGGAACCTGCGACCAGCGCCGCCACCCACAAACCGAGCAGCAAAATCGGCTCGACCAGCACGCCCAGCATCGCTTCGCGGCTGGCGCCGATGCCGGTAAACGGGCTACCGGTATCCAGCCCGGCAATAGCAAAGAAGAAGCGGGCAATGGCGAACAGATAGATCAGGGTGATCAAATCGCCCAGCAAAGGCTGCGGCGAGTTAATGGTGACCACCGGCAAAGCCGTCGCAATGGTCAGCATCACGCCCACCATCACAAACGGCATCAGGCGAAACACCCAGCCGGACGCTGCAGGCGCAATACTCTGGCGGCCCAGCAATTTGACCAGGTCGCGGTACTCTTGCAGCACGCCAGGCCCACGGCGATTGTGCAACCGGGCGCGCGCCACGCGGCTGATACCGGACAGCAGCGGCGCAAAGGCAAACAGCACCAGCGCCTGCAATAACGCATACAGAAAATTCATCATCAGGCTCCTCGGGAAATCACCACAACCACCAGCACCGCCAGCTCAATCAGTGCCAGCCGACGAAACAGCAGCGGAGCCGCGTCGGTACGCCAGCCGGGCAGAATCAGCGTGGGTTCCAGCCATTTGCGCAGCTTCAACACCGGGGCAAATGCGGCTTTTACCGGCATGGCAAAACCGTGGGCGGTGATCACCATTGAGCCTTCATGATCGTAGCCGCAGACCCAGGCGCTTCCGCGGCTGCGGGACGGAAGACGATCGCCTTTAAACAGCACCATCAACAGCAGCGGCAGCAGTGGCATGGCAATCAGCAGCAGCGTGATCATCGGTTGTGACACCACCGTGTTCGCGGTATGCAGCGGCAGCGGTACGGCGGCATACAGACGCGGCAGCAGCCACGGCGCAGCAACGCCGCCAATAACGCAGCAGAGTGCCAGTACGGCCACGCTTGCGGTCATCAGCCAGGGAATGGATTGCGGGTTTTCCGCCTGCGGGGTGCGCGGCGCGCCAAGGAAGGTGACGCCATAGACTTTCGCCATACACATCACCGCCAGCGCACCGGTTATCGCCAGGCCAACGGCCAGCAGCGGCCCAATCAGTTGCAGGACAAAGTGGCCGCTACCGCTCAGGCTGAAGAAGGATTGATAAATCACCCACTCACCGGCAAAGCCATTGAGCGGCGGCAGCGCCGCCATCGCCATCAGCCCGACCAGCATCGCCAGCGAGATAAGCGGCATTTTTTTGCCGATACCGCCCAGTTTTTCGATATCGCGATAGCCGGTGCCAAACCACAGCGCACCCGCGCCAAGAAACAGCGTGCTCTTAAACAGGCTGTGGTTGAAAAGGTGATACAGACCGCCAACCAGCCCCAGCGCCATCAGCGCCGGTTGCTGCAATGCCAGCCCGGTTACGCCCGCGCCAAGGCCAAGCAAAATGATGCCGATGTTTTCCAGCGTGTGATACGCCAGCAGGCGCTGAATATTGTGCTCCATCAGCGCATACAAACCGCCGACAAAGGCGGTGATCATGCCGAATACCAGCAGCACAACGCCCCACCACAGCGGCGGCTGGCCGCCCAGCAAGGAGAAACTGAGAATGCCGAACAGCCCGACTTTCATCACCACCGTAGAAAAGAGCGCGGCGGCCGGCGCTTGCGCGCTGGCATGCGCCTGCGGCGCCCAGGCGTGCAGCGGAATAATCCCCGCCAGCAAACCAAAACCAATCACCCCCAGCAGCCAGACGCCACTGCTCAGTTGTTGCCCGCTAAGCTGAACAAAATCGAGCGTCTGATAACGCTGCCAGATAAACCAGCAGGCCAGCACCAGCAGCACCGTGCCAAGACGCCCCATGGCAAACCACAGCTTGCCAGAGGCGCTGCACCCGGTAAGAAACACCGCGCTCAGCGCCATGATTTCGCTCATCACGACCAGCTCGCCCAGATTCGCGGCGCAGACGGCGCACAGCGCGGCGGCCAGTAGCAAATTGATCAACAACCCGTTGGCTTTCACCGCGTCATGGCGGTGCCAGTGGATGTTATAGAGGCTGATAAGCAGGCCGCAGAGGCCGAAGGTGATCACCCACACGGCACGCAGGGGTGTGACCAGTAACGGGTACTGCAACAGCGTCAGGCTGCCGGAAACGGCATCAGCGCCCAGCAGCGACAACAACCCGGCGACTGTCGCCATGGCGCTGCCGATTGCGCCGCCAAGACCGGCCAGCCAGCCGCTGAGAATTTTCGCCCGCGTAAACAGGTACGCCAGCGCAGCAGCGCAGATAAACACCGCCACCGCGCCGTTGAGCAAAGAGAGGATCGTCATTTTGCACTCCGGTTAAGCTGGGTAAACAGCGACAAATCGCCGTAGTCCGTATTCAGGGTCTGCTCGCGTTTGCGACGGCTGGCGCGGGCGATGTCGAGGTTATTGACCAGATGCAGCGCCTTGGTCGGGCACATCCGCACGCAGGCCGGGCCTTGATCATCGAAATGGCAGAGATCGCACTTCACGGCGATAGCCCGCACGCCAGGCACCCAGTCCAGCAGCGTACTGACGCGCGCAGGCGCAGGCGGCGCGGCGGGCGCGAGCGGCGAGTTAACGTTGGCCGGAATATCCAGCGGACGGCTACCGGCAAATTCGATAGCGCCAAACGGGCAGGCAATCGCGCACAGTTTGCAGCTTACGCACAGGCTTTCATTTAACTGCACCGCGCCATCGACGCAATTAATGGCGTTTACCGGACAAACGCCCGCACAGGGCGCGTCTTCGCAGTGGTGGCACTGCTGCGGCGCGGATTCATGTTCATTACGCATCACGCGCAGCCGCGGCATCGACTGCAAGCCATACGCGCGGTGCGTCTCCGCGCAGGCCGCCTCGCAGGTGTGGCAGCCGATACAGAGCGCCGGGTCGGCAATTACAAAACGGTTCACCAGCTAATCCTCAGGTGATTCACCCAGTCCGGGCGGTCATTTTTGACGAAATCAGTCGCACGACGTGTCACTTCGACACATCTCGACACCCAAACTCAGGCCAGCGCAGACGCGTGCGCGCTGCTGGCAAGAAGAGAGAGATTGATGGGGGTATCGTTTTCCACCGCCGCGTACAGGCTGTCGTAAACCGTGGCGATTTTTTCCAGATAGTGCTCCAGCACTTTTTCACGATCGTGGGTGCTGATAACGCCGTCCACTTTGCCGTCGCTGGTGAGCTGCGCCTTTGCAATCAAGCGTTTATCGCTGCCATCTTTATTGGCAATCGCATATTCGATGGTATGACCATTAAAGCCGCCGGTCAGAGAGACGGTGACCGTGAAGTGGCCGAACAGCTCAAAACAGAGCTGCTGCTCTGGCGCGCAACCTATGGCATGGTGCAGGCGCGCTTTTGACAGCGTGATCCCCTGAACCAGCGCGTTGCAGTAACTGCGCCACTCCTCCTGCAGGAGATGGTGTCGCCCGGCAATGTAATCTGCCTTTTCGCTAATTTCCCAAATCGTCATGTCTGCTTACCTGATTAATTGAAACAACGGCGGTAAAGCATCATCCATGCCAACATTTAATTTATTGATTATTAAAGGAATAAATAAAAATATTCGTTAATTTCGACGTGTCATCTCGACAGGTTCGACATCGTCACAGTGTCAAAATCACTCATGGCACTCTTATTGCATTAACGCGGCAACTCATAAGGAGGGATTATGCATGAGATCACTTTGTGCCAGCGGGCGCTGGAAATTATTGAACAACAGGCCACCGCGAGCGGCGCGCGTCGGGTTACCGGCGTCTGGTTAAAAGTGGGCGCATTTTCCTGTGTCGAAACCGAAGCTTTAACGTTTTGTTTTGATCTGGTGTGCCGTGGCAGCCTGGCTGAAGGTTGTACACTGCACATCGAACAACAGCAAGCGGAGTGCTGGTGCGAGTCTTGTCGGCAGTACGTCACGCTGCTCACCCAGCGTGTTCGCCGCTGCCCACAATGCCACAGCGACCAGTTGCAGATCGTTGCCGACGATGGAATGCAAATTCAGCGCCTGGAAATTGAGGAGTAAACAATGTGTACAACATGTGGTTGTCAGGACGGTAACCTTTATATCGAGGGTGACGAACATAACCCGCACTCTGCGTTTCGCAGCGCACCGTTCGCCCCTGCTGCGCGCCCTGCGCTAACTATAACCCGCGTCAATACCCGAGAGTTCACCCCAACCCAATCGGGTAACGGCGATTTGCATTACGGTCACGGCGAAGCCGGCACCCACGCGCCGGGCATGAGCCAGCGCCGGATGCTGGAAGTGGAGATCGACGTACTGGATAAAAATAACCAGATCGCCGCCCGCAACCGCGCCCGCTTTGCCGCCCGCCAGCAACTGGTGCTGAACCTGGTCTCCAGCCCTGGCTCCGGCAAAACCACCCTGCTTACCGAAACCCTGCAGCGCCTGAATGCGCGCGTACCCTGCGCGGTGATCGAAGGGGATCAGCAAACCGTCAATGACGCCGCACGTATTCGCGCCACCGGTACCCCGGCGATTCAGGTGAACACCGGCAAGGGTTGCCACCTGGATGCGCAGATGATTGCCGATGCTGCGCCGCGTCTGCCGCTCGACGATCGCGGCATTCTGTTTATTGAAAACGTTGGTAACCTGGTATGCCCGGCGGGCTTCGATCTGGGCGAACGCCATAAAGTGGCGGTACTGTCAGTGACTGAAGGGGAAGACAAGCCGCTGAAATATCCGCACATGTTCGCTGCCGCCTCGCTGATGCTGCTGAACAAAGTGGATCTGCTGCCGTACCTCAATTTCGATGTCGAACGCTGCATCGCCTACGCCCGTGAAGTGAACCCGCAGATTGAGATCCTGCTGGTTTCCGCCACCAAAGGCGACGGGATGGACGCCTGGCTCGACTGGCTGGAGACACAACGATGTGCATAGGCGTACCGGGGCAAATTTGCGCCATTGACGGCCTGCAAGCCAAAGTGGACGTCTGCGGCATTCAGCGCGACGTGGATTTAACCCTGGTCGGCAGCCATGATGAACACGGCCAGCCGCGTCTCGGCCAGTGGGTGCTGGTGCATGTCGGTTTTGCCATGAGCGTGATTAACGAAGCGGAGGCGCTGGATACGCTGGCGGCGCTGCAAAACATGTTCGATGTCGAGCCGGATGTCGGCGCGCTGCTCTACGGCGAGGAGAAATAATGCGTTTTGTCGACGAATATCGCGCCCCGGAACAGGTGATGCAACTGATTGCCCATCTGCGCGAACGGGCCTCTCATCTTAGCTATACCGCCGCGCGTCCGCTGCGCATTATGGAAGTGTGCGGCGGCCATACGCACGCCATCTTTAAATTCGGCCTCGATCAGTTGCTGCCGGAAAACATCGAGTTTATCCACGGGCCGGGCTGCCCGGTGTGCGTGTTACCAATGGGGCGTATTGATACCTGCGTGGAGATCGCCAGCCATCCGGAAGTGATCTTCTGTACTTTCGGCGACGCCATTCGTGTACCGGGGAAAAAAGGCTCGCTGTTACAGGCGAAAGCGCGCGGTGCCGATGTGCGCATCGTCTATTCACCGATGGATGCGCTGGCGCTGGCGGAAAAAAATCCGCAGCGCAAAGTGGTGTTCTTCGGCCTCGGTTTCGAAACCACCATGCCCGCCACGGCCATTACGCTGCAACAGGCGAAAGCCCGCAACATCAATAACTTCTGGTTTTTCTGCCAGCACATTACGCTGATCCCTACGCTGCGCAGCTTGCTGGAGCAGCCGGATAACGGCATCGACGCTTTCCTTGCGCCCGGCCATGTCAGCATGGTGATCGGTACCGACGCGTACACCTTTATTGCCGAAGAATTTCGCCGCCCGCTAGTGGTTGCCGGGTTTGAACCACTGGATTTGTTGCAGGGCGTGGTGATGCTGGTGGAACAGAAAATCGCCGCGCAGAGCCGGGTGGAAAACCAGTACCGCCGCGTCGTACCGGATGAAGGCAACCGGCTGGCGCAGGCCGCCATTGCCGATGTGTTTGCCGTCAGCGGCGACAGCGAGTGGCGCGGGCTGGGGGTGATTGGCGAATCCGGTGTACATCTGACGCAGGCTTATCAGCAGTTTGATGCCGAAGCGCACTTTCGTCCGGCCGCGCAGCAGGTGTATGACGATCCGCGCGCCCGCTGCGGCGATGTGCTGACCGGCCGCTGCAAACCGCACCAGTGCCCGCTGTTTGGCAACACCTGTAATCCGCAAAGCGCCTTTGGTGCGCTGATGGTCTCCTCAGAAGGAGCCTGCGCAGCCTGGTATCAGTATCGCGCTCAGGAGTGTGAAGTATGAATGAAGTCCAACTCGCCCACGGCAGCGGCGGCCAGGCGATGCAACAGCTTATCAGCCAGCTC
The DNA here is from genome assembly GCF_000280495.2 of Kosakonia radicincitans DSM 16656. Classification (NCBI taxonomy): domain Bacteria; kingdom Pseudomonadati; phylum Pseudomonadota; class Gammaproteobacteria; order Enterobacterales; family Enterobacteriaceae; genus Kosakonia; species Kosakonia radicincitans. Next base: position 1,106,138 of record NZ_CP018016.1, on the reverse strand, counting down.
TTTATGGAGGCGTTTGCCAACCCGTGGCTGGCCGAGCAGGAAGATCAGGCGCGGCTGGATCTGGCCGCACTGGCCGCCAGCGGTGACAGGCTGGCGTTCTCCACCGACAGCTATGTGATCGATCCGCTGTTCTTTCCCGGCGGCAATATTGGCAAGCTGGCGGTGTGCGGCACCGCCAACGACATCGCCGTCAGCGGCGCGACACCGCGCTATCTCTCTTGCGGGTTTATCCTTGAAGAAGGCCTGCCGATGGCGACGCTGAAAACCGTCGTCGACAGCATGGCCGCCACCGCCCGCGCGGCCGATATCGCGATTGTGACCGGCGATACCAAAGTGGTGCAGCGCGGCGCGGCGGATAAGCTATTTATCAATACCGCCGGGATTGGCGCGATTCCACGTTCGATTCGCTGGGCGGCGCAGTCGCTGCAACCGGGCGATGTACTGCTGGCAAGCGGTACGCTGGGCGATCACGGCGCAACGATTCTTAACTTGCGCGAAGGGCTGGGGCTGGACGGCGAGTTGTCCAGCGATTGCGCGGTGCTGACGCCGTTAATCGCCACCCTGCACGATCTTCCCGGCGTGAAAGCGCTGCGCGATGCCACGCGCGGCGGCGTGAATGCGGTGGTGCATGAGTTTGCCGCAGCCTGCGGCTTCGGTATCGAGCTCAACGAAGCCGCGTTACCGGTGAAACCGGCGGTGCGCGGCGTTTGCGAGTTACTGGGGCTGGAAGCGCTGAACTTTGCCAACGAAGGCAAACTGGTGATTGCCGTACAGCGCGAGGCCGCAGAGCAGGCGCTGTCACGTTTACGCGCCCACCCGCTTGGCGCGGATGCCGCTATCATTGGTGAAGTTGTTGAACGTCAGGGCGTACGCCTGGCGGGGCTGTACGGCGTTAAACGCCTGTTAGATTTACCCCACGCGGAACCGTTACCGCGTATTTGCTAATTTTTTGTTTTTTATTATTTTTTTCACACCTGCGAGTGTGTTCCTGGATGAGCAATATGTCGTATACACCGATGAGCGATCTCGGACAACAGGGGTTGTTCGATATCACCCGTGTTTTGTTACAACAGCCGGATATGGCGTCACTCAGCGAAACGCTGGCCCGGCTGACCCGCCAGGCGGCACTCGCGGATAGCGCGGCGATTGTGCTGTGGCATGCAGACAGCCACAGCGCCAGCCGCTACGCCGTCAACGCCCCTGCAAACAACGCAACTTATGAGGATCATTTACTGCTGGCGAGTGGGCCAGTCAGGCACATTCTTTCCCACCCACAGGCGCTCTATTGCAGCGCAGCCACGTTTGCGGAAACCTGGCCGGCGTTGACGCAGAACCGGCTCTATCCGCCGTTTGCGCACTACTGCCTGCTGCCGCTGGCGGCGGAGGGGCAAATTTTCGGCGGCTGCGAATTTTTTCGCCACGACGGGCAACCGTGGAGCGATAAAGAGAGCGAACGCCTGCACACCCTGGCGCAAATCGTCGCCGTGGTCGCCGAGCAGCTCCAGAGCCGCGACAGTCAGACGCCGGATTACCAGCTATTGTGCCAGGAGCGGGACGATTTTCGCATTCTGGTAGCCATCACCAATGCGGTGCTCTCGCGGCTGCATATGGACGAGCTGGTCAGCGAGGTGGCGAAAGAGATCCACTACTATTTCGGCATCGACGCCATCAGCCTGGTGCTACGCGGTAGCCGCAAAGGCAAGCTGACTATCTATTCGACGCACTACAAAGATGAACTGAATCCGAAGCATGAGATTCAGGAAGCCGACGAAGAGGGAACGCTGACCGAACGGGTATTCCGCAGCAAAGAGATGCTGCTGCTCAATCTGCACGAACGCGACAAACTCGCGCCCTACGAGCGGATGCTGTTTGAAACCTGGGGCAACCAGATCCAGACGCTGTGCCTGCTGCCGCTGATGTCCGGCAAAAATCTGCTCGGCGTGCTGAAACTGGCGCAGTGCCAGAAAGAGGTGTTTACCCAGGCGAATCTCAAGCTGCTGCGCCAGATCGCCGAACGCATCGCTATTGCCGTGGATAACGCGCTGGCGTACCAGGAAATTCACCGCCTGAAGGAGCGGCTGGTGGATGAAAACCTGGCGCTGACCGAGCAGCTAAATAATGTCGATAGCGAGTTTGGCGAGATCATCGGCCGCAGCCAGGCGATGTTCAGCGTGCTGAAACAGGTTGAGATGGTGGCGCAAAGTAACAGCACGGTGCTGATCCTTGGCGAAACCGGCACCGGCAAGGAGCTGATTGCCCGTGCGATCCATAACCTCAGCGATCGCAATAGCCGCAGAATGGTGAAGATGAACTGCGCCGCCATGCCCGCCGGGCTGCTGGAAAGCGATCTCTTTGGCCATGAGCGCGGCGCGTTTACCGGTGCCAGCACCCAGCGAATTGGCCGCTTCGAGCTGGCGGATAAAAGCTCGCTGTTTCTTGATGAAGTGGGCGATATGCCGCTGGAGCTACAACCGAAGCTGCTGCGCGTATTGCAGGAGCAGGAGTTCGAGCGGCTCGGCAGTAATAAACTGATCCAGACCGATGTGCGGCTGATCGCCGCCACCAACCGCGATCTGAAACAGATGGTCGCCGATCGAGAGTTCCGCAGCGATCTTTACTACCGGCTCAATGTCTTCCCGATTCATCTGCCGCCGCTGCGCGAACGGCCGGAAGACATTCCGCTGCTGGTGAAAGCCTTCACCTTCAAAATTGCCCGCAAAATGGGCCGCAGCATCGACAGTATTCCGGCGGAAACCTTACGCGTGCTGAGTTCCATGGAGTGGCCGGGCAACGTGCGTGAGCTGGAGAACGTCATCGAACGGGCGGTACTGCTGACGCACGGCAATGTACTGCAACTTTCGCTGCCGGAAATCACCGTTCCGCCTCAGCCCGTAGCGGAGCCTGCTGAAGTGGCTCGCGAAGGCGAAGATGAGTACCAGCTGATTGTTCGTGTGCTGCGCGAAACCAACGGTGTGGTCGCCGGGCCAAAAGGCGCAGCGCAGCGGCTGGGACTTAAACGCACCACCCTGCTTTCGCGCATGAAACGTTTAGGTATCAATAAAGACGCACTATGTTAAGCTGGAAAAATATTCAACATATCCATACATTATGGAGGGTCTATGGCAGTTTCAGCGCGAAATCAATTAACAGGCAAGGTCAGTGCAACCTCTCACGGTGCCGTGAATGATGAAGTGGAACTCACTCTCGACGGCGGCGCAACGCTGGTGGCGATTGTCACCAGCAGCAGCCAGGCGGCGCTGGGGCTGACACCAGGCAAAGAGGCTATCGCGCTGATCAAAGCGCCGTGGGTGACGCTAGCGACCGAAGATAGCGGGTTGAAGTTCTCCGCCCGCAATCAGTTCGCCGGGAAAGTCACTTCGGTGACCGAAGGCGCGGTCAATGCCACGGTGCATGTGCAGACCGATGCCGGGTTTGAGCTGGTGGCGGTGGTGACCAATGAAAGTGTGCAGGATTTGCAGCTGGACAGCGGTAAACGCGTGATTGCGCTGATTAAGGCGTCGGCGATTTTGATCGCTACGCGCGCCTGAGTGCAGCCGCAGTTGCAGGCCGGATAAGGCGAAGCTGCCATCCGGCCTGCGCCGCTGGTGAACGAAATAATTCCACGATCTTCCAAAAACGCCGGACGGCAACTCAACCTATTTCCGCCGATACTTCTCCGGCAGCTCTGGCACCGGGCGTTTATCGTCAATCAAATGGCGTACCGTCAGCACCGGATGCCGCCATAACATGCGCGGCCCCGCCCAGCGCATAATCTGCTTCATCTCTTCACCTTTGCGGGCTGGTAACAGTGCACCGGGCACTGCTTGCAGGCCGGTTTCTCTTCGCCGAACACGCACTTATCCAGCCGTTTTTCCGCATAAGCGTACAAATTCGCATAGTGCGATTCACTGCTAACCGCATCCGGGCAGGCACGCTGATAGAGCGCGATCATTTTGCGGATGGTCAGTTTCTCCCGCAGGATCCGTGGACCAGACATACACAATACCCATCAATTAAGATGCATTAATAATACATCTTAATACTACTCCGTTGCACCTCATTAGTGCACTTTCTGCGCAATCATGGGGGCTTCTTCCCCGACTCTACGCCACAGTGCGCGTGAACGCCCGCCTGCAAGAGTGGCGCGTTTCTTGCGTAACTGACTGTTTACCCGAGGAGACGTTTTCCCATTCATTTCACAAGGTATCGCTATGGAATTGAAATGGTTCGAAGATTTTCTCAGTGTCGCCCGCAGTCTTAGCTTCACGCGCGCCGCCGATGAGCGGCACATCACCCAGTCCGCCCTTAGCCGTCGCATCCGCCAACTGGAAGAGTGGCTTGGCGTCCCGCTGTTCGATCGCAAAACCTATCCGGTCACGCTGACGCCGGAGGGAGAAGCCTTTCACGCCACCGCCAGCGAAACCGTGTTCGCCATGACCCATCTGCGTAACGATCTCAACCAGCGCTTTCGTTCCCGCACGGCGGTGTTGCGCTTTGCCATGCTCAATACCCTGTCGCTGACCTTTTTCCCGGACTGGATCCAGCGCCTGAACCTGCAACACCAGCTTGGGTATATCCGCATGTGCAACTCCAAGCCGAGCTTTGTCGAGCACATCGCCACTCTGCACAGCGGCGAAACCGATTTTCTGCTTACCTACGCCCACGATGCAGTGTCGCTGATCCGCCAGCTTGCGCCTTACCCGATGATCCATTTAGGCCGCGAATGGGCGATTCCGGTCTGCCGACCGGACAGCGGCGGGCAGCCGCTTTACCCCATCAACCCCAATGGACGCCCGATTCCGTGGCTGAGCTACGGCAGCCACTCCTTTTTCGCCCATGCGCTGGCGCAAATGCTGAGCGAACGCCCGTTGCCGCTGGAAGCGGTGTATGAAAACGGCATGTCGGCCAACCTGAAAGCGATGACGCTGGCGGGCGGTGGCGTCGCCTGGCTGCCGCTGAGCCTTGTCCACGAGGAGCTGTCAAACGGCACGCTGGTGCGCGCCGGCAGCAGTGACCAGGAGATCAAACTGGCGATCCGTCTCTATCGCCAGCCGGTGCTGCGCAACCCGCAAGCTGAACAACTTTGGCAGTTGATCCAGCAGAGCGAAACCGCCCATGCCGCCTGATGGCGGCAGACTATGCAAGAACGGAATAGCCAGTGTGAATTGCTCATTGGCCTTTTACGAACCGTTGCCCTCATTCTGGTGGTACAGCGACGTTAACGCGTGCGCATTATGCCGACCAACCAAACTGGGGAGTATCATGGAAAACAAAGCGTTAGTCTGGAAGTGGGTAGAGAACTATCAGCACGATTTCTGCGATCTCAGCGATCGTGTATGGGGTACACCAGAGATCTGCTACACCGAATACCGCTCGGTGGCCGAACATACCGCCATGCTAAAAACGCAAGGTTTCCGCGTCACTGAAAACGTCGCCGGTATTCCTACCGCCGTAATGGGCGAAGCGGGAAGCGGCGGGCCGATCATCGCTTTCCTAGGTGAATACGATGCATTGCCTGGTCTGAGCCAGGCCTCCGGCGTCGCGCACTACTCGCCGCTGCCGGGCAACGGTCATGGACACGGTTGCGGGCATAATCTGCTCGGCTCCGGCGCCATGCTGGCAGCCACCGCGCTGAAAGCCTGGCTGGAAGAGACCGGCACGCCGGGCCGAGTACGTTACTACGGTTGTCCGGCGGAAGAAGGCGGCGCGGCGAAATCCTTTATGGCGCGCGCCGGAGCTTTCGATGGTGTTGATGTGGCGATCACCTGGCATCCCAGCGCACATCATGAAGTGGCGAAACCGCTGTCGCTGGCCAATACCCGCATGGATTTCTTCTTCACTGGCCGCTCCTCCCACGCCGCCGCCTCCCCACATTTAGGCCGCAGCGCGCTCGACGCCGCAGAATTGATGAACGTGGGCGTCCAGTTTCTGCGTGAGCATGTACCGCAGGATTCCCGCATCCATTACGCGATGCTCGATTCCGGCGGCATTGCGCCAAACGTGGTGCAGGCGAAAGCAGCGGTGCGCTACGCCATTCGCGCGCGCGATGTCCACGCCATGTTTGAACTGAACGAACGCGTAAAACGTGTGGCGCAGGGCGCTGCGCTGATGACCGACACCAAAGTGGAGATCAGCATCATGAGCGCCGTCTCTAACCTGCTCGGCAACCGTCCGCTGGAAGAGGCGATGCAGCGCAATCTGGAAAGCCTTGGTACGGTGCCGTTCGACGATGCCGACATGGCCTTTGCCGCTGAAATCCAGGGCACGCTCTCCGAAGAGGAGATTGCCAGTTGCTATCGCAAAACCGGGATTAAACCCGCAAACCCGAAACCGCTCAGCGACTACATCATCCCGCTGGATACCCACGGCGAAGTGATGATTGGCTCCACCGACGTCGGCGATGTCAGTTGGGTGCTGCCGACCGTGCAGGCGCATATTCCCACCATGGCGATTGGCACGCCGGGCCACTCCTGGCAACTCACCGCACAGGGCAAGATGCCTGCCGCCCATAAAGGCCTTTCCCATGTGGCGAAAGTGATGGCTGCCACTGCCGTCGATGTGTTGACCGACAAGGTACTACTGGCGCAAGTGAAAAAAGCGCACTTCGAGCAGGTGAGCGAAAAACCGTATCACTGCCCCATCCCGGAAGAGGTGATGCCACCCATCCAGCCACGCCCGGCCACGTTATAAGGATATCCGACATGAAATTCACCCCGATTGCCGTAGCCGTGGCGCTGACCAGCGCCGTCAGCCTTCATGCTCAGGCCGCCACGCCGCCGGATTCACTGGTGATGGCATGGAATATTGACGCCATCAGCACCTGGGACCCGGCGCAGATTGGCGAAGTGGTGACCAGCGAAATCTACGCCAACACCTGCGATGCGCTGGTCGATTTTGATGTGAAAGATGAGAAGAAACTGACCCCGGCCATGGCGAAAAGCTGGGATGTCTCGCCGGACCGCAAGACCCTTACGTTCCATTTGCAGGACAACCTGAAGTTCCCGGACGGCACGCCCGCCAGCGCAGGCGATCTGGCGTGGTCCATGCAGCGGGTGGTGAAACTCGGTTACGGTAACGCCGCGCAAATCACCGAATATGGCTTTAACAAAGAGAATGTCGACAGCCGCATTATCGCGCCGGATGACAAAACGCTGGTAATGACGCTGGATAAACCCTACCCCACCAGCCTCGTTTTACAGGCAATCGCCGCCAATAACGTCTCGTCGCTGCTCAACCGCAAAGTGGTGGAAAAAGAGGCCGTGGAGGGTGATTTCGGCCACAAATACCTCACCACGCATACTGCCTGTGTTGGCCCGTATCAACTGGTGCGCTGGAACGCCGGTGAAGGCGTGATGTTGCAGGCCACCGATCACTACTGGGGCAAAGCGCCGGTACTGAAACGTGTACTGATCCGCCACGTTGCCGAAACCGGCACGCAGCGCCTGCTGTTGACGCAGGGTGATGTGGATATTGCCCGCGATCTGTCGGCTGATGATCTGAAAACCCTGGATCAAGGCGGCAAAGTCAGGGTGGACAAAGTCCTGAAACCGCAGCTCTTTTTCTGGACCTTCAACAACGAAGATCCAATCTTCAAAAATGAAAAAGTGCGCCTCGCCATGCGCTATCTGATCGACTACGACGGCTTAGGCAAAAGCGTGATGCCTTACCTCGGTGTACCGCGCGCGAGCTTTGTGCAGCTTGGCGCGTTCGGCGCGCTGGACGAAAAGGAGGGCCAGCCGTTCAAACTCGATCTGGCGAAAGCCAAACAGCTACTCACCGAAGCCGGTTACCCAAATGGTTTTAGCGCGTCGGTCATTTTCGGCACCCTTGCCCACTCCGCGCCCATCGCGCAAAGCATTCAGCAGAATGCCTCGAAAATCGGCGTCAAGCTGACGCTGGAGCGCATGGCGAACGCTCAGTTGTTTAGCCGGGCGCGCGGACGCGAATTCCAGAGCGCGATGATGGCCTGGCAAACCTCCGTGCCGGATGCCTACGGCAACGCCTCAAGGCTGGTGTTTAACCCGGATAACCGCAAAGAGGCTCGCGCCACGCAGTATCCGAGCTGGCGCGCCGCTTACTACGACGCGCAGATGAACCAGAAAGTGGAAGCCGCCCTGCTGGAGCCGGATGACGCCAAACGCAGTGAGATGTATGCCGCATTGCAGAAAGAGGTCATGGAAAAAGGACCGATGGCGATCATGTTCCAGATGTACAACAGCGCGGGCATTAGCCCGGCGGTGAAGAACTGGACGTGGAACGGTTTTCGCGTCTGGTACGGTGACGCAAGTAAGTAATGGAGGTTGCTGATGTCTCAGGTTATTGCACCGACCACAACCGATAACGCTCCGCCGCCGTGGATGCGCCTGACAGGCCGTGTCTTCCGGGGAGCCCTTTCCATCTGCTGTACGCTGCTGGGGCTGGCGGCGCTGACCTTCTTTATCGGTCGGCTGCTGCCTATCGACCCGGTAGTGGCGGTGATTGGCGATAACGCCAGCCACGAAGCCTACGAGAAGATGTATGCGCAACTCGGGCTGAATCAGCCGCTGTGGAAACAGTTTGTCGATTATGTCTGGCAGTTGCTGCACCTGGATTTCGGCACCGCGCTGACCACCAGCCAGCCTGTGGCGCAGGATATCGCCCGCGTCTTTCCGGCAACGCTGGAACTGGCCACGGTGGCGGCGATAATTGGCGTCGGCCTCGGCATTCCCGCCGGGGTTTTCGCCGCAATGTATCGCAACTCGTGGTTTGATCACCTGATCCGTTTTGTCGGTTTGCTGAGTTACTCCACGCCGCACTTCTGGCTGGGGTTAATGGGGCTGCTGCTGTTTTACGCCACCCTTGGCTGGATCGGTGGTCCGGGGCGCATCGACTTTATCTACGAATTCGAGCTACACCCGGTCACCGGATTCTGGCTGCTGGATGGCGCACTGAGCGGCAACTGGGCGGTATTCAAAAACGTCTTCAGCCACATCATTCTGCCCGCCTCGATCCTCGGGCTGAGCGCGCTGGCGTATATCAGCCGCATGACCCGCAGTTTTATGATCGAGCAGCTTTCCCAGGAGTACATCATCACTGCCCGCGTCAAAGGTTTGTCCTGGGCGCGCTGCGTCTGGGTACATGCGTTTCGCAATATTGCCGTGCCGGTGCTGACCGTGGTGGCGCTCTCCTGGGCGTGGCTGCTGGAAGGGGCGGTATTGACGGAAACCGTCTTTGCCTGGCCCGGTTTTGGCCGCTACCTGACCAACGCTCTGCTGGCGGGCGATATGAATGCCGTGGTCGGCTGCACTCTGCTGACCGGCGCGATTTTTGTCGCCCTTAACCTGCTGTGCGATCTGCTGTACCGCATCTTCGATCCGCGCACGCGACGGGAGGAGCAATGACCGATTCGACCAAATACCTGCGCGCCCATCCGCGCCAGGGGCTGCGCGCGTGGCTGCGCGATCCGGCGCCGCAAACCCCGTTGCAGGCCAGAGTTCAGCTTGCCTGGATCCAGTGGCGACGTTTTTGCGCCAACCACTCCGCGCTGTTTGGCCTGCTGGTGCTGCTGATCATTGTTGCCGCCGCGCTGTTTGCGCCGTGGCTGGCAAACCACGATATCTACGCGCAAAACCTGGCGCTGCGCCTGCAGCCCCCGAGTGCGGAGCACTGGCTCGGCACCGATGAACTGGGGCGCGACATCTTCAGCCGCCTGCTTTATGGCGCGCGCATCACGCTCTATATCACCGGGTTGACGGCGCTGATTATCACCCCGCTCGGGCTGGTGATTGGCGCCACGGCGGGCTATCTCGGCGGGCGCGTCGATACGCTGCTGATGCGGCTGGTGGATATCTTTCTTGCCTTCCCCAGTCTGATCCTCGCACTGGCGTTTGTCGCTGCCCTCGGCCCCGGCATTGAGAATGCGATTATCGCCATTTCCCTCTCCGCCTGGCCGCCGATTGCCCGCCTGGCACGCGCTGAAACGCTGGCTATCCGCAAGATGGATTACATCGCAGCGGTGCGCTTACAGGGCGCATCGGCGTGGCACATCATTTTGCGCCACGTGATGCCAATGTGCCTGCCATCGGTGGTGGTGCGCGTCACGCTCAATATGGCGGCGATTATTCTCACCGCCGCCGGGCTTGGCTTTCTTGGCCTTGGCGCGCAGGCACCCAGCCCGGAATGGGGCGCGATGCTGGCCTCCGGGCGCGAATTTATGCTGAACAATGGCTGGATTGCCGCCATTCCCGGTTTAGCGATTTTGTTTACCAGCCTGGCCTTTAACCTGCTCGGCGATGGCCTGCGCGATGTAATGGATATCCGCCATGAATAATCAACTGCTGGAAGTAGAAAACCTCAGCATCCTGTTTAAAGGGGCGCACGAAGATAACCTCGCGGTGCGCGACGTGAGCTTTCAGGTAGGGCGGGAAAAGGTTGCGATTGTCGGCGAATCCGGTTCGGGGAAATCACAGACCTGCCGTGCCCTGCTGAAGCTGACGCCGAAAATCGGCCAGGTGCGGGCCGCTAAAATGCGTTTCGGTGAGTTCGATCTGCTGAACGCCAGCGAACGGCAAATGCGCACTATTCGCGGCAACCGCATTTCGATGATCCTGCAAGACCCGCGCTTTTCGCTGAATCCGTTAATGCGCATTGGCGATCAGGTGGCGGAAGCCTGGCGTTTACACCGTCGCGTCAGCAAAGAGGAAGCCCGCGCCCGCGCGCTGGAGATGCTGGAGTCAGTGCATATTCGCGAGGTGGCGAAAGTCGCCCGCCTCTACCCGCACGAAATCTCTGGCGGTATGGGGCAGCGGGTGATGATCGCCATGATGTTGATCCCGGAACCGGATCTGATCATCGCCGACGAACCAACCTCGGCGCTGGATGTCACTGTGCGCCGCCAGGTGCTCAGCATTCTTGATGAGCAACTGCAACGCCGCCAGACCGGGCTGCTGTTTATCACTCATGATTTAAACCTGGTGTCGCGTTTCTGCGACCGGGTGCTGGTGATGTACGCCGGGCGCATTGTCGAAGAGATCCGTGCCAGCGAACTTGACCAGGCCTGCCATCCCTATACTCAGGCGCTGCTCGCCAGCCAGCCCCGGCTGCGCGAACCGGTAGAAACGCTGCGCGTGCCGACGCGCGATCCCGCCTGGCTCAACGGCCCCAATTACCGCAATGGAGTAGCCCAATGAACCCGATCCCAACAACCGAACGCGCCGTTGAAATGGTCAATCTCGCCATTGCTTTTGGTCAGGGCAACCAGCGCCGCCAGGTGGTGAACGATGTCTGCCTGATGCTGGCACGCGGTGAAAGTTACGGCCTGATTGGCGAATCCGGCTGTGGAAAATCCACCATTCTGCGGGCGCTGGCCGGGCTAAACCCGGACTATCACGGCCATATTTTGTTTAATAACCGTGAACAACAGCCGCACCGCGACAAAGCCTTTTACCGTCAGGTACAGATGGTTTTTCAGGATCCGTATGCCTCGCTGCACCCGCGAAAAATGGTGTGGGCCAGCCTGCGCGAGCCGCTAAAACTGCACGATATGGATCGGCACGAAGCGCGGATCAGCGAGGTGCTGCATGCGGTCGGCCTCTCTGACGCTTTTCGTTACCGCTATCCGCACCAGCTCTCCGGCGGCCAGCGCCAGCGCGTGGCGATTGCCCGCGCGTTGATCCTCGAACCGTCGGTTCTGCTGCTTGATGAGCCTACTTCCGCGCTGGATGTTTCTGTCCAGGCGGAGATCCTCAACTTACTCAGCCGCATGCACCAGCAGCGCAACCTGACCTACCTTTTGGTCACCCACGATTTGGCGGTGGTTACCCACCTTTGCGAACGCGTTGGCGTGATGTATCAGGGGAAATTGCTGGAAGAGATCAGTGCGGCGCGTTTACGAAAGGGCGACGCGCAAGAAACCTATACCCGTGAGTTTCTCGCGGCGAGTGAAGCATAAGCGCCATCTGGCGTCGGAAGGAGTTGGCATCATGACACTGATCGAAACGCTGGCGCGCTGGTGCGCCGCACCGCAGCCCTTTAGCGAGCGGGCAAAAACGCTGGCGCGCGAAGCCATTACCGATACGCTGGCCTGCATGGTCGCCGGGCAGAATGACTTTTCCACCCGCGCGGTAAGCGAGGCGTGGCACGATTCGCCGCGCAGTGCCGCACAGGCGGCGCTGGTGAACGCTACCGCTGCGCACGCCATCGACTATGACGATAATTTTACGCCGGGCATGAGCCACGCTTCCGCCGTACTGCTCCCGGCTCTGTTACCGGTGGCACTGGCGCAGAACAGCAGCGGCGCGGAGCTGATTGCCGCTTATCTGGTGGGTTTGCAGGCGCAGGCGTTTATTGGTGAAGCGACCGGTTACGGCCATTACACCGCCGGATGGCACGGCACATCGACCATTGGCTGCATCGGTAGCGCCGCAGGCGTGGCAGCGCTGATGGGGCAAGATGCGCCAGGCATTGCCCGCACGCTGAGCATATCGGTCAGCATGGCCAGCGGTGTAAAAGGCCAGTTTGGCACGCCGCTCAAACCGTTTCATGCTGGTATGGCCGCGCGTAACGCCGTTGAAGCCGCAATCCTTGCCCGCACGGGGATGCACGGCAGGCTGGATATTTTTGAATGCCCGCAGGGTTTTGCCGAACTCTATGCCGGAACGTTAAGCCAGCCGGGCTGGCTTAACGACCGCCAGCATGTGATTGAGCGCATCGGCGTCATGCCGAAAAAACACCCCTGTTGCGGCTCGACGCACCGCATTCTGGATGCAATTGCCGATTTGCAGGCGCAACAGCTCTTCCATACCGATGAAGTTGAACAGGTGCACTGCCAGGTGGGCATTGCCAACTGGCGCAACCTGGCGTACCCGCAACCCGCTGACGAAATGCAGGCGCGGTTTTCCATGCCTTACTGCGTGGCGGTGATGCTGGAAAAAGGGGCGCTCAGCGTTTCGGATTTCACGCCGCAGGCCGTTGCTGCGCAGAGCGATGCGCAGAAACTGGCGCGTATTACCATGAGCCACTGGACAGCAGAGCAGGAAAATGAAAACGCCGCGCTGCCGCATACGCTGACAGTAACGCTTAAAGATGGCCGCACGCTTCGCCACTCGCGCTGGCAGGCAAAAGGTGTGCTGGAAGAACCGTTCAGCGAGGCGGAACGGCAGGCGAAATTCCTCGATTGCTGCGCGCATCTGCCCGATGCGCAGGCGCTTTACCAGCAATTAGCGGATCTGGAACAAACGCGTGATATCGGTTTTCTGCGCCGGATGATGGTCACCAGCCGCCCTTCGCTACCGGGTGATGCATAAGCCAGCATCGCCCTGCGGTTGCCGGGTTCCGCTGAGCTTTGCCAGACTGCTGGTGATGATAAACCGCCGCCGTAAACCACTAATAGACATCCCGCAGGTAGCGTTTCTCGCGCGCCAGTGCCGCCACCCAGTCGCTGGCCTCATCGGCGCGCATGCCGCCAAAGGTTTGCACCACCTGCTTTAACGCCGCGTCGACATCTTTCGCCATCTGGCTGGCATCGCCGCAGACATAAAAACAGGCGCCGTCGCACAGCCAGCGCCACAGCTCAGCCCCCTCTTCCACCATGCGGTGCTGCACGTAGATTTTTTCCGCCTGATCGCGGGAAAACGCCGTGCTCAGGCGGTGCAGAACGCCGCCGCGCTGCCAGGCTTCCAGCTCCTCCTGATACCAGAAATCCGTTGCCGCATGCTGCTCGCCAAAGAACAGCCAGTTGCGGCCCGGCGCAGCGGTGGCCTGCCGTTCCTGTAAGAAGCCGCGAAACGGCGCGATACCGGTGCCCGCGCCAACCATAATCACCGGCGTTTGCGGGTTGGCGGGCAGACGGAAGTGCGGCGACGAGTGAATAAATACTGCCGCGCTGGTCGCCCGGTCGGCGAGAAACGTTGAGCAGACGCCACCGCGCTGATTCCCTTCACCATAACGCACCGTCGCGACCGTCAGCGCTACCTGCTGCGGCGAAACCTTTGGGCTGGAAGAAATGGAGTAGAAGCGCGGCTGTAAACGGCGCAGCACCGACAACCACGCCTGCGCCGACGCGCGAACCGGGGACATCTGCAGCAGATCGCTAAGCTGGCGTCCCCACAGCCACTGCGATAATTCCCCGGTGTTGTCGAGCCGCGTTTTTAGCGCCGCGTTGCCGGTCTGTTCACAGACAAACCGCATGATTTCCGGAGTAATGCGCGTGATATCCATCTCGTTGGTCAGCGCTTCACGTAACGTCATTTCACCTTTATCACTCAGTTGTACCGGCGTTTGTGCATCCAGTTCCAGCAGACGCAGTATCTGATCAACCTGCTGCGGGCAGTTGATCGGCCAGACGCCGAGCGCATCGCCCGCCTCGTAATGCATGCCGCTGCCTTGCAGATCAAAAACCACCTGGCGGATCTCTTTTTGCGCCACCGACGCGTTCAGCCGCTGATTGACTACCAGCGGAACAGTTAACGGCTGATGGCGGCTAAAGCCAGGCTTTGGTTGCGTTTCGCCGGTTTCCGCGATGACCTCACCGAGCAGCGCGCGCTGCACCGCATTCAGCCACTGCTGCGCTGGCGCATTATCGCCAGCATCGCATTCATGGCGCGCCACCAGCCGCTGAGCGCCCAGCGCTGCCAGACGGGCATCAAGCTTGCGGCCAAAGCCGCAAAACCGATCGTAGCTGGTGTCGCCAAAGGCCAGCACGGAAAAGGCGATACCGGTAAGTTCAGGCGCGCTGTCGCTTTCCAGCGCGGCCCACAGCGCCGCGCCATTGTCCGGCGGATCGCCATCGCCGAAGGTACTGGCAACCAGTAATACGTGCGAGGCGGCGGCAATATCGGCCACGCCGACGCTCTCCATTCCCCGCAGTTTTACCGCCTGCCCGGCATCGAGAAAATGCCCGGCGCAGCGGCGGGCAAAGGCCTGCGCATTGCCGGTCATTGACGCCCACAGCACCAGCAGCACGCCCGGCGTGGCTTGCGCGGTTACGGCGTTTTTTTCGCTCATCACCGGCTGCTGCGCGCTGCGCGTCAGCGCGACGGCGGCATGTTTCAGTTCCGGTTGCAGTGAAATGGGATCGACGGCGTCGCTGGTCACCGCGTTGATCGCCAGCCTGTCGCCAAACAGATCGTTCCAGTGAAACGGCGCGAAACAGGTGCCGGGGCTGACCCGATCGGTGATCACCGCAGGTAGCGTCGCCAGCCCGCGCCGGGAGCGAATATCCACATGATCATTTTCTCGAATGCCGAGCCGTTCGGCATCCTGTGGTGCGATTTCAACAAACGGACCAGGGTTAAGCTGATTGAGCATCGGGATCTTCCCGGTTTTCGTCAGGGTATGCCACTGGTGCTGGACGCGCCCGGTATTCAGCACCAGCGGAAATTCGTCATCCGGCATCTCCACGGGTGCCAGATCCGGGCGGGCGAAGAATTGCGCCTTGCCGCTGGCGGTGGCGAAACGCACCCGCGCCGTGGCGCAGTGCTGCAGATAACGAATCGGGTGGCGTTGCTGTGTGTCATCCGGCGGGCACGGCCATTGCAACGGCATCTCGCGCAGCCGCGCATGGCTGGCACCGCGAATGTCATAGCCGGTTTCCGGGTTATACGACTGGCGGATCTCGTCGAAGACTTCGGCAGCGCTGGCATAGGTAAAACCCTCGGCATAGCCCATTTCGCAGGCCACGCGGGCGATAATTTGCCAGTCGGCCAGCGCCTCGCCCGGCGGCAACACCGCCTGCTGCATCAGCGTCATGGTGCGTTCGGAGTTGATCATCACCCCTTCCGCTTCCGCCCACAGCGCGCCCGGCAGCAAAATATCGGCATAGCGGTTGGTTTCGGTATCGAGAAACGCATCCTGGGTGATCACCAGTTCCGCCTGCTGTAGCGCGGCAATCACCTGCTGGCGATTGGGGACCGTGGCGACCGGGTTAGTGCAGATTATCCAGCAGGCTTTAATTTTCCCGGCGCGCATCTCATCGAACATCGACACCGTGCCGTGGCCGCTATCGCTGCGCAATGAACCCGGTGGGCGCTGCCAGAGTTGCTCGACAAAGGCTCTGTCTTTTTCCACCAGCAGCGAGCGCTGGCCGGGCAATCCTGCGCCCATATAGCCCACTTCGCGCCCGCCCATCGCGTTTGGCTGCCCGGTCAGCGAGAACGGGCCGCTGCCGGGACGGCAAATCGCCCCTGTTGCCAGATGCAAATTGCACAGCGCATTGGTGCTCCAGGTGCCGTGGGTGCTCTGGTTCAGCCCCATCGTCCAGCAACTCATCCACTCGGTGGCTTCGCCAATCCACTGTGCCGCCTGGCGAATGTCCGCCTCCGCCAGCCCGGTACGTTCGGCCACCTGCTGCGGTAAATAGTCCTGCAAGAAATCCGGCATCGCCTGCCAGCCTTCGGTGCAATGTTCAATAAACGCCTCGTCGATCTGGCCGTTCTGCACCAGTAACCCGAGCAAACCGTTCAGCAAAGCGAGGTCGGTGCCGGGTTTGATCTGCAAAAACAGCGAGGCTTTCTCCGCCGTGGCGGTGCGGCGGGGATCGACGACAATCAGCTTTGCCCCGGCTTTGACTCTGTCCATCATGCGCAGAAACAGGATCGGGTGGCAGTCGGCCATGTTTGCGCCGATCACCAGAAAGAGATCGGCGCGATCGAAATCATCATAAGATCCCGGCGGCCCGTCAGCCCCCAGCGACAGCTTATAGCCGCTGGCGGCGCTGGCCATGCACAGCCGCGAGTTGGACTCGATATGTTGCGTGCCGATAAACCCCTTTGCCAGCTTGTTCGCCAGATACTGCGCTTCCAGCGACATCTGCCCGGACACATACAGCGCCAGCGCATCAGGGCCATGATTATCGATAATGGCGCGCAACCGTTGTGCGGTTTGCGTGATGGCGCTGTCGATGCCGACCGGCACCGACTCCTGCTGGCGCGAAGTGCGCAGCCATGCGCGATCCAGCCTGCCCGCTGCGGTAATCGCCTGCGCACAGCTTTTACCTTTGGTGCATAAACGCCCCTGATTGGTGGGGTGCGTTTTATCCCCTACTACGTTGATAATGCGCTGGTTTTCCACTTTCATAACCAGCCCGCAGCCTACCCCGCAATAAGGGCATACACTTTTTAGATCCATTTTTGCCCCCGTTGCGGCTTATGACGCTTCGGCAATCGCCGGGAAAGTGCTCTCTGCCAGCGGCTGGCGATGAACCCAGATATGCCCGTCGATAATGTTGACCGGCCAGACGCGCACCCGCAGCGTGGCATCGTCGAGGCTGACGCCGTCGCACAGTCGGAAACGCTGTTTGTAGAGCGGCGAAATCACGATCGGTTCGCCCTCTTTATCGCCCACCAGACCGCGCGCCAGCACATTGGCTTCGCTGCCCGGTTCGCGATTGTCCAGCGCGAAAATCTGCGCCTCGCTTGCGGGCAGATGGAACAGCGCAATCTGTTGCTGACCCAGACGCGCGGCAACCCCGCTGTTGGCCGGAATATCCGCCACCGCGCCAACATGCACCCATTCGGCTTCGGCGCCCGGCAGCGTTGTCGCCTGCGCGGGTTTTTCCTCGCTTCTGGCCGGGCGGATCTGCCCGCGCTCCGGCACCATCACCACCGCTTCATCCGGGCGATCGCTGTTGAGGAAGCCGCGGAACAGCAGACGGTTTTCCGCGCTATCGAGCGTGGTTTTCCATTCGCACTGGTAAGCGTCCACCACCTGCTGCATTTCACGCTCCAGCTCCGCGCCAATCTCCAGGCTGTCGTGCAGGATCACCTGTTGTAAGTACGTAAGCCCGCCTTCCATATTGTCGAGCCAGGTGCTGGTGCGCTGCAGACGATCGGCGGTGCGGATATAGAACATCAACACGCGATCGATGGTGCGGATCAGCGCTTCGCTGTCGAGATCGCTGGCGAACAAGTCCGCATGGCGCGGCTTCATGCCGCCATTGCCGCAGACATAGAGGTTCCAGCCTTTATCGGTGGCGATCACGCCAATATCTTTGCCCTGCGCTTCGGCGCATTCGCGGGTACAACCGGAAACGGCCATTTTGATTTTGTGCGGCGAGCGCAGCCCCTTGTAGCGGTTCTCCAGGGTGATCGCCATGCCGGTCGAGTCCTGCACACCGTAGCGGCACCAGGTAGAACCGACGCAGGATTTCACCGTGCGCAGGGATTTGCCGTAAGCATGGCCGGTTTCAAACCCGGCGGCGATCAGCCTCTCCCAGATCGCAGGCAGTTGCTCCAGCCGCGCGCCAAACAGATCCACCCGCTGGCCGCCGGTAATTTTGGTGTAGAGGTTGTAGCGCTGCGCCACTTCGCCAATGGCGATCAAGCCCTGCGGCGTGATTTCGCCAGCCGGAATGCGCGGCACCACCGAGTAAGTGCCATCTTTCTGGATATTGGCGAAGAAACGGTCGTTAGTATCCTGCAACGGCAGATGCTGCGGTTTGAGCAGGTAATCATTCCAGCAGGAAGCCAGCAAAGAGCCGACCAGTGGCTTGCACACTTCACAACCGTGGCCTTTGCCGAAGCGGCTAATCAGTTCATCGAAGCTGCGAATTTCATGCAGGCGGATCAGGTGATACAGCTCCTGGCGCGACCAGGCAAAATGCTCGCAGAGATCTTTTTTCACTTCCACGCCAAGCTGTTGCAGCTCATGCTCCATCACCTGCTTCAGCAACGGCACGCAGCCGCCGCAGCCAGTTCCGGCTTTGGTGCAGCTTTTTATCGCCCCCAGTTCGCTGCAGCCGCTGGCGACCGCTGCGGCAATGTCGCCTTTGCTGACATTGTGACAGGAGCAGATTTGCGCGCTGGCCGCCAGCGCCGCCACGCCGAGGCCTTTCGGCGCATCACCGGAACGGGCGGGTAAAATCAGCGTTTCCGGCTGCGCGGGCAGCGCCATGCCGTTGAGCATCATTTGCAGCAGCATGCTGTAATCAGCGCTGTCGCCAATCAATACTGCGCCGAGCAGTCGTTTGCCGTCGGCGGAGACAACGATTTTCTTGTAGATTTCACGCGGGCCATCGGTCCACTGATAGCTCTGGCAGCCTTCCGTTTTGCCGTGCGCATCGCCGAGCGACGCCACCTCAACGCCGAGCAGCTTCAGTTTGGTGCTCATATCCGCGCCGGTAAACGGCGTGTCGCGCGCCGCCAGTGTGTCCGCCACGCTGCGCGCCATCTGGTAACCAGGCGCCACAAGGCCAAAAATCTGCCCGTTCCACAATGCGCACTCGCCAATGGCGAAAATCGCCGCGTTGGAAGTGCGGCACTGGTCATCAATCACAATGCCGCCGCGCGACCCTTTTTGCAGTTGCGCGCTTTCCGCCAGCTCATCGCGCGGGCGAATACCGGCTGAAAAGAGCAGCAGATCGGTCTCCAGCCAGCTACCGTCGGCAAAGCAGAGGCGATGCAGTGCCTGCTCGCCATCAACGATTTCCCGCGTCTCTTTGCGGGTATGCACCTGCACGCCCAGGGCTTCAATTTTGCGTTGCAGCATCATCGCGCCGCCTTCATCAAGCTGTACCGCCATCAGACGCGGGGCAAACTCCACCACGTGGGTTTCCAGCCCTAACTGACGCAGCGCGTTGGCCGCTTCCAGCCCCAGCAACCCGCCGCCGATCACCACGCCGCGTTTGGCGTTTTTCGCCTGCGCGGCGATAGCGTCCAGATCGTCAAGCGTGCGGTAAACCAGGCACCCAGGGCGGTTATTGCCACTGATCGGCGGCACGAAGGCGTAAGAACCGGTGGCGAGCACCAGTATGTCGTAATGCGTTTCTGTGCCCTGTTCGTCGCGTAAACAGTGACGTTCGCGGTCGATCGCGACAATTTTGCAGCCGCTGCGCAGAGTGATGCCGCTGTCGGCAAAAAAACCATCGCTGACCAGCGAGAGCGATTCGGCGCTGCGCCCGGCGAAGTATTCCGAGAGGTGGACGCGGTCATAAGCGGGCAGACGCTCTTCGCCGAACACCACGATGTCGTAATGCTGGTGCAGCTCGCGTTCCACCAGCTGTTGCAAAAAATAGTGGCTGACCATGCCGTGCCCAATGACGGCTAAAACCGGCTTTTTCATCATCTGAATCCTTATCGAACAAGTGACAGAGACATCAGGCCGCTTTCGGCTGTTTCTCGTACAGAAATTGCAGAACCTGCTGGCGATAGCGCTGATACTGCGCGTCGTCGGCCAGCGCCACGCGCGAACGCGGACGCTCCAGCGACACGTCCATGATTTCGCCAACCGTTGCCGCCGGGCCGTTGGTCATCATCATCACCCGATCGGAGAGCAGTACCGCTTCGTCAACGTCATGGGTGATCAGCACAATGGTGGTGCGCAGGCGCTGCTGGATCTCCATTACTGCATCCTGCAAATGGGCGCGAGTTAAGGCGTCCAGCGCGCCAAAGGGTTCATCCATCAGCAATACGGCGGGTTTCATCGCCAGTGCGCGGGCAATGCCGACGCGCTGCTTCATACCACCGGAAATTTCGTGCGGGCGCTTGTTCCAGGCGTGGCTCATCTGCACCAGATCGAGGTTGTGCATAATCCACTCGTGCATTTCGGCTTTGCTCATTTCGCCGCGAAAAACCTGGCGAACGGCCAGCGCCACGTTGTCATAGGTGGTGAGCCACGGCAGCAGCGAGTGGTTCTGGAACACCACGCCGCGCTCCGGCCCTGGACCGTCGATTTCGCGGTTATTGCACAGCAGGCCGCCGCTGGTCGGCCGCGTCAGACCGGCAATCAGGTTTAACAGCGTTGATTTGCCGCAGCCGGAGTGGCCAATCAGGCTCAGGGTTTCACCGGCGTGGATATCAAAGCTGACGTTATCCAGCGCGAGAAACTCGCCGCTGCGGGTGTTGAAGCGCTGGCTGACCTGCTGAACCTGAATAATCGGATGGGTACGCATCGTGGCCTCCTTAGCGGCTGGTGTAGTTAAAACGGCTGGCAATCCACATCAGCCCCTGCTCCAGCAGCAGGCCGATCACGCCAATCACCACGATGGCGATAATGATGTTTTGCACATTGAGGTTGTTCCATTCATTCCAGATCCAGAAGCCGATACCGATGCCGCCGGTCAGCATTTCTGCCGCCACAATCACCAGCCAGGCAATGCCAATGGATAAGCGCATGCCGGTGAGAATGCCGGGCAGCGCGGCGGGCAGCAGGATTTTGCGCATGATGGCGAATTCCGAAAGCTTCAGCACCCGCGCCACGTTCAGGTAATCCTGCGGGATCTGCCGCACGCCTTCGGCGGTGTTGAGGATCATCGGCCAGATCGAGCAGATAAAAATCGTCCAGCTGGAGGCTGGTTCAGCGCGCTGAAACAGCAGCAAACCAATTGGCAGCCAGGCCAACGGGCTGACCGGGCGCAGCAGCGAGATCAGCGGGTTGAGCATATTGGCGACAAACCGGAAGCGGCCAATCAAAAAGCCCGCCGGAATGCCGACCAGCGCCGCGAGGCCAAAACCGACCGCCACGCGCTGCAACGAGGCCAGCACGTTCCAGCCAATGCCCTGATCGTTCGGCCCGGCGATATAAAACGGGTCGGCAAAGATCTCCAGCGCCGCCTGCCAGGTTTGCCACGGCGTGGGGAAGTTTTTACTGTTGAGCGCCGCTACCTGCCACAGGCAGATCAGCAGGCCAATTCCGAGCAACCCCGGCAGTACGCGCTCCATCAGCGGGCGTAACAGCGGTGAACGACGCGCTACGGGTTTGCTGGGCAGCGTCACAATTTCGGCGGCCATACGCGGCTGCGCCGTCTCTTCGCGAGGAAGGGGGATAATCTGCGCCTGGTTTTTCATAAGCGACCTCCTATTTCTTTACGCTAAAGCCGCTGGCATAGGCGGCAGGGTTGCTGCCATCCCAGCGAATGCCATCGATCAGGACACTGCTGCGCATGTCGCTGCCCGGCAGCGGGACGTTACTGACCGCCGCAGCAGCCTGTTTGTAGATGTCGATGCGGTTAACCTTGCGGGCGACGCCGAGGTAATCCGGATCGCTGGTAAGCAGCCCCCAGCGTTTATGCTGGGTGAGGAACCACATGCCGTCGGAGAGCCACGGATAGTTGACGGAGCCGTCGTGGAAGAAGCGCATCGCGTGCTCATCTTTCCAGCTTTTGCCCAGGCCGTTTTCGTACTGGCCGAGCATGCGCCCGAGAATGGTTTCCTCTTTGGTGTTGAGGTAAGCGCGCCCGGCGATGACCCGCGCCGTTTCGCGGCGGTTATCGTCGGAGGCGTCAATCCAGCGTGAAGCCTCAAGAATGGCGGCAGTCAGCGCACGGGCGCTGTTGGGATTTTTGGCTACCCAGTCTGCGCGGGTGCCGAGCACTTTTTCCGGATGATCCGGCCAGATATCCTGCGTGGTGGTGGCGGTAAAGCCGATGCCATCGCTGATGGCGCGTTGGTTCCACGGTTCGCCCACGCAGTAGCCGACCATGTTGCCGATCTTCATGTTCATCACCATTTGCGGCGGCGGCACCACCACGCTGCGAATGTCAGTGAGCGGGTTGATGCCTGCGCTTGCCAGCCAGTAGTTGAGCCACATGGCGTGCGTGCCGGTGGGAAAGGTCTGGGCAAAGGTATAAGTGCCTGCCGGGCTGGCGGCGATATGTTTTTGCAGCGAGGCTAAGTCATTAACGCCCGCCTCGTGCAACTGGTTCGCCAGCGTGATCCCCTGCCCGTTCTGGTTGATGGTCATCAGCGCCGCCATCTCGGTTTGCGGCCCGGAAAGCCCCATTTGCAGGCCGTAAAGCTGGCCGTAGAGAATGTGCGACGCGTTCAGTTCGCCGGAAACCAGCTTGTCGCGTACCGCGGCCCAACTGGCTTCTTTGCTCGGCACAATGGTGATGCCATATTTTTTGTCGAAGCCTTTAACAGCGGCCATCACCACCGAGGCACAATCCGTCAGCGGGATAAAACCGACGCGGATTTCGCTCAGTTCCGGCGCATCCGAGCCTGCGGCCCATGCGCGATTGATCACCCCAGGCAATAGCAGGCTGCTGCCCAGCGCCGCGCTGCCCAGTAAAAACTGCCGACGGGAAACCGTCATACCTTTGTTGCCATCGCTCATTGCCACCCTCTTGCTCACCGTTGCGGATGCAAAAAAAAACGGCGTCCATAAGCCTGTGCAAAGCTGCACGCTTATGGACGCCGTTGTCCGGTTGACGCGGCACCGACCGCCATTGGCCGATAGTGCGTCTTAATTAGTTTCTCAATGGATAAAGCAAGGACTGTGCCAGAATGCGTGATCACGCTGCAACAGGCGAAATTTCACGCGTTGCGCAAAATTCACCCGTTTGCCGGGCACGTTTTCGCACTGCCGGAGAGCACATTTCGCACCCCGGATGTGCAGCTACTCCTTAGGGGGTAGAGGAAAAACATCCGCGACCGCCAGCATCGCGCCGGCTATCTCCACCAGCTTTTTGTTCTGATTCATCGCCATGCTGCGCAGGGTTTTATAGGCCTCTTCTTCGCTAAGCTGGCGATGCTGCATCAGCAGACTTTTGGCGCGCTCAATCTGTTTGCGCTCGTTGAGCGTTTCCCGCAGCGCCGCCAGTTCGGTATCCAGCGCCTGTAAGCGGCGCGACTGCTGCTGCACCAGCGTTAACAGTGAACGCCCGAGCTGTGGGCGCACGCCGCCGCTCTCCAGCCAGCCGTGATTGTCGATAAACACCGAATAGCGGCTCTCCTCCTCTTCCGGCTGCGGCATCAGGCTTTCGATATCGGCCTGCTGCTGATGGCTGGCCTGTTCAGCGGCGGCAATGCGCGCGCGGCAGTGCGCCATCAGCGTTTGTGCCAGCGCATCTTCCTCGATTTTCATCGCATCAATGCGCTGCGTGGCGAGCGCGAACCAGCGCAAACCGCTGTCCGCCGCAAATCCTTCACGCCCGGTACAGGCAATACGCCGCAGTCGCTCAAACTGGCTGTCGGTCTGCATCTGCTGCCAGCGCAGCCGGTGCGGCTCATCAGCAAAATCGGCAAAGGTGGCGAAGCAGCGCTCCTGTCGCTCAATCAGATCGAGCAGCTTTTGCCGGGTTTCTTCGCTGAATTGCCCGGCGGCAAAGGCGGCAGCGGCAATGGCCCGCTCCTGCCCGGCAAACTCTTTCCCCTGCATAAAGCTGAACATGGCGATCAGCGCACGGGAGATGTCCGGTTCGGCGGCGGTATCGGTGAGTTCAAACACCAGCGACAACAAATGGCGAATGATGTCGTTAAAGAAGCTCATCGCCTGCGGCAGCGGCAGTTTGCGCTGGCGGATTTGCTGGCGCAGCGCGGGCAGCAGGCTGAGCGCGTAAATAACGCTGGCAACGTGGCTGAAGAGGCGGCTGGCCTGCGGGCTGGCGGCAATCTGGCTCTCCAGCGTGTCGAGTTGCGCCAGCAGCGGTGCCTGCGCCCCGGCAACGTCGCGCGCGCGTTGGGATAGCTCATCGGCAAACTGCCCTTCAGCCGCGCAAAGAAACATATTCGAGGTGCCGCGCTCGCGTTGCAGCATATGCACCAGTTGGCTGATTTTGCCTACCAGTTCACCGCGTTGCAGCAGATAACGCAGGCTGTTCAGCTCACACTGGCGTGATGCCAGTAAAAAACGGATGGTGGTTGATGAGTTGGCAATCATGCGCGTGCTCCCCGGAAGTCATGCCAGGTTAATGCAAGCAACGCGCCAGGACGAAAAATCCGCGTTATACGCTGGCCTGCACCATCGCCATAATCACCGCTTTCAGCTCCTCTTTGGCTTGCGCCTCGGTGATGGCGCCCTGCACCGCCGCCCATGACAGCCCTTCCGCCGCGCCGAGCATGGCCCACAAGGCAGCATCACGTAACGGTTTTACGCAAAATGGCGCAAACAATGCGCGGCACTTCTCAATGAAATCGGCGGCATACTCCTGGCGGATTTTTTCCAGCTCCGGCGTGCCCGCCAGCGCCGCCAGTACGCTGGGCATTTCACGCCCTTGCAGCAGTACGCATTCGATATAGGCGGTGGCGATCACCGTCGCCCGCGGCGCCAGTTCGGCTTTGGTAGTGCGCAGCGCATCATCCATTTTTTGGTTCTGCCGCTGATCGTATTCACGATACAGCGCAGCCAGCAGACCGGAGCGGCTGGTGAAATGGTCGTAAACCACGGGTTTGGTGACACCGGCGAGTTCAGCAAGATGGCTGAGCGTCAGCGCTTCCGTGCCTTCATCACGAATGATTTGCCAGGCCACCGCCACCAGTTGAGTAAAACGCGCTTCCCGCGTGAGTCGCTGCCGTGTACCTGTTGCGGTCATCCTCTTTCTCCGTTGACAAGGTTATATACCAAAGGTAACTTACTATTGGTAGGTTACCTTTGGTATATAAGATTACGTCCGTTCATCGCGGATGGCAACTGAGGAGGTTTCACATGCACGCTTTGATCGTAGTATCGCACCCGTTGGAGAGTTCATTAACGCACGCTCTGGTGCAGGCAGTTGCGGAAGGTATTCGCCAGCAGGGGCGGCAACACAGCGCGGAAATCGCCGACCTGGCGCGAGAAGGGTTTGACCCGCGCTTTTCAGCAGCGGATGTCGCCGCCTTCAATCAAACCGCGCCGCTGCCCGCCGATGTGCTCGCCGAACAGGCGCGTATTGCTAACGCCGATGCGCTGGTGCTGGTATTTCCTATTTACTGGTGGACAATGCCGGGGCTGTTAAAGGGCTGGATCGATCGCGTCTTTAGTAACGGCTGGGCCTATGCCGATAGTGGCGAAGGTAAAGTGATTAAAAAGCTCGGCCATTTGCCGGTCCATCTTGTGGCGCTGGGCGGGGCCGATCGCCGCACCTTCGAAAAGCATGGTTATGCGCAATCGTGGAACACACAAATCGCGCACGGGATTTTTGATTACTGCGGCGCGCCGGTGCTGACCAATGCCACGCTGATGCTGCCGGATCTCGGCAGCGCGGAAGCGGCGTTACAACAGGCCGTTGAAATTGGCCGCAACGTCTTTAACCGCTGAGTTTTAGCCGCCGCTCTCCGGCGGCTAAATATTTATTTGGGAGATTTAACAGATCGCTGCGCAATAAACGGGGCTGAATAACTATTTCCCCCGTCCCACCGCGAAACATTTCAGGCAAAAAAAACCGAACATGGCTGTTCGGTAAGATATTTCAAGCGCGTTAGTACTACCAGATCTCATTATTGTCCGCACGTTTTACTCTCTGTCAGCAACAAAACGCTTAACAATCCGTGCCTTTATTATGGGCACATATCATTATTAGCAAAACGAGCTTTTTTTCTTTAAAACGAGAAAAATTACCGCCAGACATGTATTCAGACAAATATAAAAAACAGAAACCAGACGTTACGTTTATATACACTTAAATAAATTAAGCGCACGAATCTCTAATTTTGGAAACAGAACTGTCATATTCGTAAATTACTATGCCCGCGCTAATAGTGAGTAGCATTCCCGAGGAAAAATAAATGAATACTAAATTAAAAATGCTGACAGCCTCGATCGGTGCAGCAGTGGCATTGATGTCTTTCGCAGCGCAGGCAGAAATTACTCTGCTGAAACAGGATCCACAGGCCGACGACCCGCTGAGCCGTCTGAACTTTACCGTCGGGGGGTCTATCCGCCCGCAGTTCGATAACGCGATGGGCAACAGCGACAAAGGCTCGTACAAACGTAACGGCTACGATGGCGGTACCCGTTTTCGTTTCTCCTCCGACTACTATCTGTTTGATGATATTAGCTGGATTAACTATTACGAACTCGGCGTGAACATTCCGGCACTTTTTGACTGGGATAATCACTATGCCGAAGGCACACGAAATACGACCCGCCGTATGCTCTACACCGGGCTGAAAAGTAAAACCTGGGGGACGCTCACCTACGGTCAGCAGAACAGTATTTATTACGATGTCGTGGGTGCGAAAACTGATATCTGGGATTACGACATGAAGGCCCAGGCGCCGGGCAACGGTATCAACGGCGACTACGACGGCTCTTATCGCTCACGTAATATGCTCAAATATAAGAAAACCGTTGGCGACGCGGATATTTATGTCTCTTACCTGTTCAATGATTCCGACTATCTGCCGGGCAACGGCACGCGTTACAAACGTAAAGGCGGCGGTTCACTGGGTGTCGATTATCACCTGACCGATACCCTGACATGGGGTACGGCGTGGAACTACACCCGTGCGGAAATGCGCCTGCCATCAACGGACGACAGCAAAAACTACGATCAGAACATCCTCGGTACCGCGCTGAGCTGGACGCCGGATAACTGGACCTTCTCCTTCGGCGGCGGCTGGTATCAGAACTTCCTGCTGACCAAAAAATCCGACGTGCAAAACTACTTCGCGGGCGATGCGTGGGGGATTGAATACTTTGCCGGTTATAAAATCCCGGTGGGCCAGTACGCGCTTAAATATGTTCAGCCGTACGTGATGGGCGACCGTCTGCAATACACCACTGGTCGCGATTATCAGCGTATTGATAACGGCGTCGGTGTGACTTTCCAGTTGGATTATGGTTTCCGTGTCGATTACGAACACGTGTTTACCTCCAGCAGCGACAACCTGAGCGACATGAATATCGTGCGCCTGCGCTACGACTTCTGATGCACGCCTGCCCCCGGCCTGGGGGCATTTCCTCTCCTGCCACCGCCCCTCTCATCACCAAAGCACAATTTTTAACGATCTATTTACGAAAATGTGAAGATGAACATAGCGCCAGGTCAACCACAGACAATTTTGGCAAGTTGAGAAATATCCTAAGCCGGAAGCGTGCCTTATACTTGTTTCGGACGCAGAAAAAAGTTCTCCCGCTTCGCGGGGCAGCCATTGCAGGAAGCCCTAACGCAGCCTGCATAGGATCTGGCCGACAGAAAATCGCATATTGAGGGACGCATAATGGAAAAAAAACGTATTTATCTGTTTTGTTCAGCGGGTATGTCAACGTCGCTGCTGGTGTCAAAGATGCGTGCGCAGGCGGAAAAATATGAAGTACCGGTCATTATTGAAGCATTTTCTGAGTCTCTGGCCGCAGAAAAGGGGCCGCAGGCGGATGTGGTATTGCTCGGCCCGCAAATTGCGTGGAAGTTAGCGGACATTCAACAATTGCTGCCGAATAAACCAGTCGAAGTGATTGACTCGCTGCTGTACGGCAAAGTTGATGGTCTGGGCGTGCTGAAAGCGGCCGTAGCTGCCATTAAACAGGCCGCCGCCAATAATTAACGTCTCTTATTACTGAGTTATTCCCTCACACTGCGCCGCAATAACCTGTTGCGGTATTTAAGGGTATTTTTCTATGAGTAATGCGATTGCTTCACTTGAAAAGATACTTCTTCCTTTTGCGGTTAAATTAGGAAAACAGCCTCACGTTAATGCGATTAAAAATGGCTTTATTCGTTTAATGCCATTAACGCTCGCGGGTGCGATGTTTGTTTTAATTAATAACGTATTTTTAAGTTTTGGCGAAGGATCGTTTTTCTATTCGTTAGGCATCCGCCTGGATGCCTCGACCATTGAAACGCTCAACGGTTTAAAAGGTATTGGCGGCAACGTCTATAACGGCACGCTGGGCATTATGTCGTTAATGGCGCCGTTCTTTATTGGTATGGCGCTGGCGGAAGAACGCAAAGTTGATGCGCTGGCCGCCGGATTATTATCCATTGCCGCTTTTATGACCGTCACACCTTATAGCGTCGGTGAAGCTTATGCCGTTGGCGCAAACTGGTTAGGCGGGGCGAATATTATTTCCGGGATGATTATTGGCCTGGTGGTCGCCGAATTGTTTACCTTTATCGTGCGGCGCAACTGGGTGATTACGTTGCCGGAGAGCGTGCCCGCTTCGGTGGCGCGTTCGTTTTCCGCGCTGATCCCCGGCTTTATTATTCTGTCGCTGATGGGCATTGTCGCCTGGGCGCTGACGCATTTCGGCACCAACTTCCACCAGCTGATTATGGATACCATCTCCACGCCGCTGGCCTCGCTCGGCAGTATTGTCGGCTGGGTGTACGTGCTGTTTGTGCCGCTGCTGTGGTTCTTTGGTATTCACGGTTCGCTGGCGCTGACCGCGCTGGACAGCGGCATTATGACGCCGTGGGCGCTGGAAAATATCGCCGTTTATCAGCAGTACGGCTCCGTTGATGCGGCGCTGACCGCTGGCAAAACGTTCCATGTCTGGGCCAAGCCGATGCTGGATTCGTACATTTTTCTGGGCGGCAGCGGCGCGACGCTCGGGCTGATTATCGCCATCTTCTTCGCCTCCCGGCGGGCGGATTATCGCCAGGTGGCGAAACTGGCGCTGCCTTCCGGCCTGTTCCAGATTAACGAACCGATTCTGTTCGGCCTGCCGATTATCATGAACCCGGTGATATTTATCCCGTTTATTCTGGTGCAACCGATCCTCGCCGCCATCACCCTGCTGGCCTATTACAGCGGCATTATTCCACCGATCACCAACATCGCACCGTGGACGATGCCAACCGGGCTGGGCGCTTTCTTTAATACCAATGGCAGTATCGCCGCGTTACTGCTCGCACTCTTCAACTTAGTGATTGCCACGCTGGTGTACCTGCCTTTTGTGGTGGTCGCCAACAAAGCGCAGAACGTGATTGATCAGGAAGAGAGCGAAGAAGATATCGCCGCGGCGCTGAAGTTCTGAAGCCAGGGCGGTGGCTTGAGGTAAGTGCGCTTATCCTTAAGCCACCGCCCGATGTAAAACGCGTAAGGAGTTAACCATGCAGCCACAGATCAACACGCAGGGAATTAAAACGGTTCGCGAGCAGCAGCTCTTCAACGGTAAAAATTTCCATGTGTTTATCTACAACAAAACCGAGAGCGCGAGCGGGCTGCATCAGCATGATTACTATGAATTTACACTGGTTCTCACCGGCCGTTACTACCAGGTGATCAACGGAAAACGTGTGCTGCTGGAGCGCGGCGATTTTGTGTTTATCCCGCTCGGCTCGCACCATCAAAGTTTTTACGCGTTCGGCGCGACGCGCATTCTGAATGTCGGCATCAGCAAGCCGTTCTTTGAACAGCACTATCTGGCGCTGCTGCCCTTCTGCTTTGTCGCTTCGCAGGCCTATCGCACCAGCAATGCCTTTATGGCCTATGTCGAAACGGTTATCGCCTCGCTGAATTTCCGCGAAAACGGGCTGGATGAGTTTATCGAAGCCGTCACGTTCTACGTGATTAACCGGCTGCGCCACTACCGTGAAGAGCCGGTTATGGATGACGTTCCGCAATGGCTGAAAATCACCGTCGAAACGATGCACGATAAAACGCAGTTTGGCGAAAATGCGCTGGAAAATATGATCCAGCTGGCGGGCAAATCCCAGGAGTATCTGACCCGCGCCACCCGCCGCTATTACCGCAAAACACCGATGCAGATTATTAATGAAATCCGCATCGATTTTGCGAAAAAGCAGCTGGAAATGACCAACTATTCGGTGACGGATATTGCCTGGGAGGCTGGCTACAGCAGCCCCAGCTTATTTATTAAAACTTTCAAAAAAATGACATCATTTACGCCCAATAACTATCGCAAGCGATTAACGGAAATCAATCAGTAACGGTGACGGGCGCGTTTCACTGCCCGCCGTCATTCATGACCGAATTCAAGGGAGAATTTATGAGCCAGAAATTAAAAGTCGTCACCATTGGCGGCGGGAGCAGCTACACCCCGGAATTACTGGAAGGTTTTATTAAGCGCTACCATGAATTACCGGTTTCTGAATTATGGCTGGTCGATGTCGAAGAGGGGCAAGAGAAGCTGGATATTATTTTTGCGCTCTGCCAGCGCATGGTGGAAAAAGCGGGTGTACCGCTGAAAGTCTATAAAACGCTGAACCGCAGGGAAGCATTGCAGGGCGCAGATTTTGTCACCACACAACTGCGCGTCGGTCAGTTGAAAGCGCGCGAACTCGATGAGCGGATTCCGCTCAGCCACGGTTATCTGGGGCAGGAGACCAACGGCGCGGGCGGTTTGTTTAAAGGGTTGCGCACTATTCCGGTGATTTTCGACATTATTAAAGATGTGGAAGCGATTTGCCCGAACGCGTGGGTTATCAATTTCACCAACCCGGCCGGAATGGTCACCGAAGCCGTTTATCGCCATACCGGTTTTAAGCGTTTTATTGGCGTCTGCAATATTCCCATCGGCATGAAAATGTTTATCCGCGATGTGCTGAACCTTGCCGACAGCGACGAACTGGCGATCGATCTGTTTGGCCTCAACCATATGGTGTTTATCAAAGATGTGCTGGTCAACGGCACGTCGCGCTTTGCCGAACTGCTCGACGGCGTCGCGTCCCGCAGGCTGAAAGCCTCGACGGTGAAAAACATTTTCGACCTGCCGTTTAGCGAAGGGTTAATCCGCGCGCTCAATCTGCTGCCCTGCTCTTACCTGCTCTATTACTTCAAGCAAAAAGAGATGCTGGCGATTGAGATGGGCGAATATTACAAAGGCGGCGCGCGGGCGCAGGTGGTGCAGCAGGTTGAGAAGCAACTGTTTGAGCTTTATAAAGATCCGGCGCTCAAAGAGAAGCCGAAGGAACTGGAGCAGCGCGGTGGCGCGTACTACTCCGATGCCGCCTGCGAAGTGATCAACGCCATCTATAACGATAAGCAGACCGAACACTATGTGAACATCCCGCATCACGGACACGTAGAAAATATCCCGGCGCACTGGGCGGTCGAGATGACCTGCATTCTCGGGCGCAACGGCGCGACGCCCCATCCGCGCGTGACGCAGTTTGACGAAAAAGTGCTTGGGCTGATTCACACCATTAAAGGTTTCGAAGTGGCCGCCAGCAAGGCGGCGCTGAGCGGTGAATTTAACGATGTGCTGCTGGCGCTCAATCTCAGCCCGCTGGTGCATTCGGATCATGATGCGGAACTGCTGGCGCGTGAAATGCTGCTGGCGCATGAAAAGTGGCTGCCCAACTTTGCTGAGTGCATCGGCAAACTGAAAGCGTCACCGCGTTAAGGAACGGCTATGGAACGCTTATTGATTGTTAACGCGGACGATTTTGGTCTCAGCAAAGGGCAAAACTACGGCATCGTCGAGAGCTTTCGTCACGGCGTGGTGACGTCCACGACCGCGCTGGTCAACGGCGCGGCGATTGAGCATGCGGCGCAGCTGAGCCGTGAACTGCCCGCTCTTGCGGTAGGTATGCACTTTGTACTGACGCTGGGCCAGCCTTTAACGCCTATGCCCGGCCTTGCCCGGCACGGCGAACTGGGAAAATGGATCTGGCAAATGGCCGAAGCCGATACATTACCGCACGCAGAAATCGCCGAAGAACTGGCGAGCCAGTACCAGCGCTTTGTTGCGCTTTTTGGCCGCGAACCGACGCATCTGGACAGCCATCATCATGTGCATATGATCCCGCAGATCTTGCCGATTGTGGCGCAGTTTGCCGCCGTGCGCGGGTTGCCGCTGCGCCTCGATCGCCCGGCAGGATTACCCGCCAGCGATTTGCCGGCTGGGCTTCGCAGTACCGAGGGTTTCAGCAGCGGCTTTTATGGCGAGGCGATTTCTGACGCGCTCTTTTTACAGGAGCTGGATGCCTCAGCCGCGCGCGGCGAGGATTCGCTGGAGATGATGTGTCACCCGGCGTTTGTCGATAACACCATCCGCCAGAGCAGCTATTGCTACCCGCGTTT
Organism: Kosakonia radicincitans DSM 16656; assembly: GCF_000280495.2. Lineage (NCBI taxonomy): Bacteria > Pseudomonadati > Pseudomonadota > Gammaproteobacteria > Enterobacterales > Enterobacteriaceae > Kosakonia > Kosakonia radicincitans. Next base: position 1,073,541 of record NZ_CP018016.1, on the reverse strand, counting down.
AACCGAGCTGGAGGTGCTGACCTCGATGTCGCTGAAATACGCCATTGCTGAACGCGGCTACCGGCTCGGCAACTTCCGCGATCTGACATAGCGCCTTTTGCGGCGCGCGCTGCGCCGCATTTCCCCGCTGGCCGCGACCTTGGCTCAGCCTTTCATTCGAAATTTCACGCACTCTTTTCATGGATTTAGCACCTTAAACGTATCCGCCTGTAAGCAAATATCCTTTATATCTTCACTTTTCCTCGTATATTTTTTCGCCTTCATTTTGCTATCCTCCCGCATGAGAATGAACGTTCATTACTGAGGTTTGCAAATGGCATTGAAAAGAATAATGGTGGCCGTACTGGCATGTCTGATTGTCGCCTGCGACCAAAAACCGGAAACGAATGCAGGTGCGATGGCAATGCAAGTTGGCGTGGTCACGCTGAAGGCCGAACCGGTAACACTATTCAGTGACCTGACAGGACGTGTCACTGGCACCATGGTTTCTGATGTTCGCCCGCAAGTCGAAGGCATCATCAAGAAACGGTTATTTAAAGAAGGAGACGATGTTGTCGCGGGCCAGGTGCTATACGAAATTGACCCGGCAACGTATCAGGCAAGCTACGATGAAGCCGTCGCCCAGTTGCAGAATGCAGTGGCGATTGTTAACAGCAGCAAACTGAAAGCCGAGCGTTATGCCGCGCTGGTGAAAGAGAATGGCGTATCGCGTCAGGATGCGGACGACGCCATGGCCACCTACAAACAAAACGTGGCTTCCGTCGCGCAGTATCGCGCCGCCGTGGAGAGCGCCAAAATCAACCTCGGTTACACCAAAGTCAGAGCGCCGATTTCCGGTCGCATTGGTATTTCCTCCGTTACGCCTGGCGCGCTGGTCACCGCCAGCCAGACCACGGCGCTGGCAACCATCCGTACCCTTGATCCGATTTACGTCGATTTAACACAATCGAGCACGCAACTGCTGAAACTGAAAAAACAGCAGTTGCAGAACAGCGATAATACGGTTCCCGTTACCGTGACGCTGGATGACGGCAGCCAGTATCAGCATCCTGGTAAACTGGAGCTGACCGAAGTCTCTGTTGATGAGTCCACCGGCAGCGTGACGCTGCGCGCCGTCTTCCCGAACCCGGAACACGATTTGCTGCCGGGCATGTTTGTGCGCGCTACCGTCAGTAACGGCGTGCGCAGCGAAGCGATCCTTGCGCCGCAGCAAGGGATCACGCGCGATGCCAAAGGCAACGGCACTGCGCTGGTGGTGAATAAAGAGAATAAAGTGGAAAGTCGCGAGGTGGTTACCGACCGGGTGATCGGCAATAAATGGCTGATAACTCAAGGGTTACAGAGCGGTGACCGGTTAATTACCGAAGGCACCAGCAAAGTGCAGGCTGGCATGACAGTGAAAGCGGTGGAAGTCGGCGCTACCGAATCCAGTGATGGAAACGGAGGGAAGTAATTATGCTGGCTCAGTTTTTCATCCGTCGCCCGGTCTTTGCCTGGGTTATCTCGATCGTCATTATGCTGCTTGGCATTATCAGCATTAATAATCTGCCGATCGCGCAGTACCCCGATGTTGCACCGCCGCAGGTCAGGATCTCCGCCACCTATACCGGTGCGTCTGCGGAAACCCTGGAAAGCAGCGTAACGCAGGTGATTGAACAGCAGCTGACCGGCCTGGACGGCATGCTCTATTTTTCCTCCTCCAGTACCGCGTCCACGGGCCAGGTCAAAATCACCGTTACCTTCCAGCAGGGTACCGACCCGGATATTGCGCAGGTGCAGGTGCAGAACAAAGTCCAGCAGGCGGAAAGCCGCTTACCGGATGCGGTCACCTCGCAAGGCGTGACCGTGGAGAAAGCGCAAAGCGACTTCCTGCTGGTCATGGCGCTGTATGACAAGACCAACAAAAGTACCTCTTCGGATGTCTCTGACTACCTGGTCAGCAACATGGAAGATGTGCTGGCGCGCGTTAATGGCGTGGGCCGCGTGCAGGTGTTTGGTTCGGAATATGCGATGCGTATCTGGATGGACCCGAACAAGCTGGCCGCTTACTCGCTGATGCCTTCCGATGTGGAAAGCGCGCTGGAAAACCAGAACACCCAGGTCTCATCCGGGCAGTTAGGGGCACAACCGGCCAGCGGCGAGCAGCAACTGGTTGCCACCGTGCGTTCGCGTTCGCGTCTGCAAACGCCGGAACAGTTCCGCAATATTGTGCTGAAAACCAAAACCGATGGTTCCGTTGTCCGCTTAAGCGATGTCGCCCGGGTTGAAATGGGCAGCGAAGATTACAGCGCCAACGTACTGGCCAACGGCCACCCGGCAGCGGGTATCGCCATTCAGTTGGCCTCCGGCGCGAACGCCTTATCCACCGCAGAACGGGTTAAAAACACCGTCGATGAGTTCCGCAGTACCATGCCTGCCGGTTACGCCATTGACTATCCGCTCGACAGCACCGACTTCGTCAAAATTTCCATTGAGGAAGTGGTGAAAACCCTCGCCGAAGCGATCGCCCTTGTGGTGGTGGTGATGTTCCTGTTCCTGCAAAACCTGCGCACCACCTTGATCCCGACGATTGCCGTGCCGGTGGTGCTGCTGGGAACCTTCGGCGTGCTGGCGGCCTTCGGCTACTCCATCAACACCCTGACGATGTTCGGGATAGTGCTCGCCATCGGTTTGCTGGTCGATGACGCCATCGTGGTGGTGGAAAACGTCGAGCGTGTGATGCGGGAAGAAGGGCTGCCGCCACGGCAAGCGACAGAAAAATCGATGAAGGAGATCACCGCAGCGCTGATCGGTATCGCCATGGTGCTTTCCGCCGTGTTCCTGCCGATGACCTTCTTCAGCGGTTCCACGGGGGTGATTTACCGCCAGTTCTCCATCACCATCGTCTCGTCAATGGTGCTGTCGGTGATCATCGCGTTAACACTCACCCCTGCCCTGTGCGCCACGCTGCTGAAGCCGCACGATCATGAAAATGCCGGTAAAGGTTTCTTCGGCTGGTTCAACCGCAGCTACGAGAAAATACAGGAGCGTTACCACCAGCGCGTGGCGAAAGTCCTGCATGGTCCGGGCCGTTATCTGGCGCTGTACAGCGTGCTGTTAATCGGCTGTGCAGTGATGTATATGCGTCTGCCGACCGGCTTCCTGCCGACCGAAGACCAGGGTTACATCATGGTGCAGTACACGCTGGCGCCAGGTGCCACGGAAAACCGCACTCTCGAAGTGCGTAAACAGATCCAGAACTACTTCCAGACCAAAGAGAAAGATAACGTCAACGTCAGCATGCTGGTCGATGGCTTCAGCTTTGCGGGTAGCGGGCAGAACGCCGGGGTGGGATTTATCTCGCTGAAAAACTGGGATCTGCGTAAAGGCGCAGAGAACAGCGCCGATGCGATCGCGAAGCGGGCAATGATGAACCTCTCCTCGATCCGTGATGCGCAGATCTTCGTGCTGACGCCGCCGTCGGTCAGCGGCCTGGGCCAGTCGAACGGCTTCACCTTTGAGTTGCAGGCGCGCGGCGGCACCGACCGCGATACGCTGCTGAAACTGCGTAACCAGTTGTTGGCCGAAGCAGCGAAGGATCCGACGCTCTCCAGCGTGCGCCCGAACTCACTGCCGGACTTACCGCAAGTGCAGGTCGATGTGGATGACGTGAAAGCGCAGTCGCTGGGAGTCTCCGTCAGCGATGTCAACAGTACCCTCAGTTCGGCCATCGGCGGAACGTATGTGAATGACTTCTCGGATCGTGGACGGGTGAAAAAAGTCTACATCCAGGGGGATTCAGCCTTCCGCAGCAAGCCGGAGGATATCGATAGCTGGTTCGTTCGCGGTACCGACAGCGATGGCAACAGCACCATGGTGCCGTTCTCGTCGTTCGCTTCTGCGCACTGGATTTATGGCGCGGATGCGCTCTCCCGCTATAACGGCCTCTCTTCCTATGAGATTCAGGGGCAGTCCGCGCCCGGCAGCAGTTCCGGGGAAGCGATGAACACCATGGAGAAACTGGCAAAAGCCCTGCCTGGTGGAGCCACCACCTATGCGTGGAGCGACCTCTCCTACCAGGAACGCCTGGCCGGGAACCAGGCCATGTCGCTGTATGGTATTTCGCTGATTGTTGTCTTCCTCTGCCTGGCGGCGCTGTATGAAAGCTGGTCAGTGCCCTTCTCGGTCATGATGGTGGTTCCGCTCGGGGTATTTGGTTCCCTGTTAGCCATTACGCTGCGCGGGCTGGAGAACGATGTCTACTTCCAGGTGGCGCTGCTGACCATCATCGGCCTGTCGGCGAAGAACGCGATCCTGATTGTGGAATTCGCCGAGGAAAACTACCGGCGAGGCGAAAACCTGGTGGCGGCGGCGATTCACGCGGCCAGCACGCGTTTACGCCCGATCATCATGACATCGTTGGCGTTCACCGCCGGTGTACTGCCGCTGGCTATCTCAACCGGCGCGGGCGCTAACAGTCGAATCGCCATCGGGACGGGGATTATCGGGGGGACAATCGCCGCCACCTTGTTGGCCATTTTCCTTGTTCCTCTGTTCTTCGTGCTGGTCAGACGCGTATTCCCTTCCGTGCCGGAGGAGTACAAAGCAGTGCGCGAAACGACAGAAAAATCAGGAGAATAAGATGTCAGCAAGACTTTTAGCAGCATGCGTACCGTTTCTGTTAGCGGGCTGTATTTCGCTGGATCCCCACTATGACAGGCCAACCTCGCCGGTCAGTGGCCAGCTTCCTGCCGGGGAGGCCTATGCCTCCCTGAAAGGCACTCAGGGGAATAACTATCGCGATATCGACTGGCAGCAGTACATTCTCGATGACCGCCTGCGCCAGGTAGTGGCGATGGCGCTCGACAGCAGCCGCGACCTGCGGGAAGCAGTCGCCAGCGTGAAATCCGCGCGGGCGCAGTATGGCGAAGAGCGTTCGAACCTCTTCCCGACCATTAACGCGGAGCTGACCGGCACCCGTTCCCGCTCGCTCAACAACACCGGCAGCGGGACGTCTGTCAGTTCCAGCTATGAAGGCGATGCCAGCACCAGCTCGTTTGAGCTGGATCTGTTTGGCAAAAACCAGAGCCTGACGCGCGAGCAGTATGAAACCTGGCTGGGTACCGTCGAAGGGGCGCGCAGTACGCGTCTGACGGTGCTCTACAACACGGTGGATTACTGGCTGACGCTGGCGGCGGATAAAAGCAATCTGACCATTGCGAAAGAGACTGCCGAAAGCGCGCGGCAATCGATGGAAGTCACCCAGGCGCAGCTTCGTCACGGCACTGCGTCAATGGTAGATGTCTCTTCCGCCGCCACAACGTACCATTCGGCGCTCGCCGATGTGGCGAAATACCAGACCAGCGTGGCGCAGGATAAAAACGCCCTCGATCTGGTGGTTGGGCGGGCCGTGCCGGATAACCTGATCCCGGAAAACATTGATGCGGTGGCAAATGCGTTCAAAGAGATCCCGGCGGGCATCTCTTCCGACGTGCTGCTGAATCGTCCGGATGTGCTGGAAGCCGAGCATAATCTGAAATCGGCCAATGCCAGCATTGGGGCAGCGCGGGCGAATTTCTTCCCAAGCATCTCGCTGACCGCCAGCGGCGGCGCGGCAAGCAGCGACCTGTCGTCACTGTTTAAACACGGCGCCGGGGTGTGGTCCTTCTCGCCAAGTATTTCGCTGCCCATCTTCACTGGTGGCTATAACATTTCGCAGTTGAACTACACCAAGGCGCAGAAGGAGTACTACGTAGCGGCCTATGAGAAATCGGTGCAGACGGCCTTCCAGGAAGTGGCCGATGCGCTGGCGCGGCGCGGTACGATTAACGATCAACTCACCGCGCAGAAAAACTATACCAAAGCGGCCGAAGAGTATTACCGGCTGGCGTATCTGCGTTACCGCAATGGTGTGGATACCTGGTTGAACGCGCTTGATGCCCAGCGCACGTTATACACGGCCAGAACCTCGCTGGTCAGCGTGCAGCAGGAGTATTACACCAACCTGATAACGCTGTATAAAGTGATGGGCGGCGGTACAGGGCTGGAAGAGAAAACGGCAGCACTGCAGCAGCGTTAAGACACTGTGTAAGCACCCGGTAGAAGAATGCTCTGCCGGGTGTAAAGAGAGTCTGTTCGATACTTGTGACACACCGGGAAAGGCAACCATGAAAAAACACACCTGCACCTTATTCGTCTTACTGAGTCTTTCATTCAGTACAATAGCGGCACCTTTTGGCGATCCGCACCGCCCAGGCCCCGCGTTGCCGCGCGATAATGCGCCCCTGACCATCTTACCGCCTGCGGCGGAACTGATCGTGATTGGTGGATTAACCTACTACCTGCTGAATGGTCTCTATTATCAAAAACAGGATGGTCGTTATGTGGTGGTCGACAGACCTTCTGGCGGCGCGATGTCGGTGCTGGACTACAACGGCAAACGCTATTACGTAAAAGATGGCCACTATTACCAGCGCAATATCGATGATGAGTACATTGAAGTGCCACGGCCGGCTGGCCTTTAACCTTAATGCTCCTGTGGACAGGCAAAGCGGCCACAGGAGCAATATTTACCCGTCCGCAGGTAACTTATTTTGGCGACAAACAAACAAGAGCAACGCGTAAATGAACGCCGACAAATAATCATTGAAGCGGCAAAAGCCTGTTTCAGCGAGCACGGCTTTCACGGGTGCAGTATGGCCGAGTTATTCAGCCGGTCGGGTTATGGCGCGGGCCAGCTTTATCGTGATTTTCACAGTAAAGAGGCGCTGATTAATGAGGTGGTAAAAAGTGTCGCGGCCCAATGGCGAGCGTTTTTATTTCGCCAGCTACGATCTGATACGACGCTGAGCGATCTTCTGAATAGTGAATCCGCTTTCTGGTCCGGCTGGAGTCAGCGCGAACACGCGTTATTACTGGAAAGTTATTCGGAAGCCTCAAGAAATGAACAGGTGCGCAAAATATTAACTGATGAAGAAGAACGAACCATTAGTTATCTTGCCGGAAACGCCGAACTCCTGAATAGAGAAACGCAGCAACCGTTTAGCCGGGCACAAATTCGTCTGCTACTGACTATTATCGATGGCTTTATTTGTCGGGTGGTTTACGATCAGCAACTCAATGAAAATGAGCTGCTGCGTCTTAATACGTTGATTTTTAGCAACCCGAACGCCTGAAGGAGACTAAATTATTTCGCATGCACCAGATTATGCAAAATCGCATTAATCATCTGGCGTAATTCGTCGTCGATGACATAGCCTTTTCTGCCGCACTGCACAATGACGCCATCCAGCAGCATGGTGATGACATAATGGCGGGTACGAATAATCGACTCATCCATTGCCGGGTGTCGCTGTTTCTCGCGCCGAACGATATCATCCTGCAAGGCGTTGTGCGCCTCCGTCACCAGCTTTTTATAGCGCTCGTTGCGGATCGCAGCGGAGGCGATATCCATCAGCATAAAGATATTATCCTGCAAATCCGCCCAGAAAGCAGATTCCTGGAATATATCTAACGGCTGATTCTCATCATGCCGGGGTTTGTCATTTATGTGACTTCGCATATTATTAACAATGTCGGTCACCAGCGCTTCAATGATGCTGTCTTTATTTGCAAAATAGCGATAGATAAGCCCGGCGCTGACATTAGCGCAGGCCGCGATATTTTTAATGGAGGCATTATGAAAGCCTTTTTCTATCATGCAGGTTCTGGCGGCGCGGAGTATAAGTTCGTGACGATTCATTGTCTGGCTCCGAAAATAAACACCATCATATAATGAAATGTTAATATCACCAAGTCAGCTCAAAACAGAATAAAGAATTTACGACCGTCATCACGCAAATAATCGGAAGCGGGAAAATGTATTAACGAAGCGCAACGCGCTCCGTATCATTATTCAAAATCAGCGTGCCGTTTAAACATGCTGTTGCTGGATTCGCCAAGCTGCGCCATCAGTTCAAGAATAATCGCGTCACAGGTAATAAAACAGAGCTGCTCGAAAGCAGAACCCATCGGCTGGGAAAACGCACCTTCAATGCGCGCATTCTCTGTTTTTGCTGTGCCCGGCAAGACCAGTACGCAGTTTGCCATGCGGCCTATGGAAGAGTCGGCGTTCAGGGTAATCAGCGCCACATCCACCCCGCTTTCCACCGCTTTTTGCGCCAGGCTTTTCAGGCTGCCGGTTTCGCCGCTACCGGAACCGATAATCAATAAATCCCCCGGTTTACTGTGCGGCGAAGACATTTCCCCCACCACGCTGACGGAAAAACCAAGGTGCAAAAGCCGGTTGGCGAAACCACGGATAGCAATGCCGCTCCGCCCGGCGCCCTGCAAAAAGATATGGCCCGCTTTTCTGATATGCGCGATAAGCTGCCCGGCTTGCGCGTTATCAATGCTCTGCGCATTTTGCGCCAGTTCATTTAAAATACTGCGGATGTTTTGCTGCACGCCCATTTTCTTTCCTCCTGAAGCCGTTGCCATACCTCAACCAGACACAAGAGCATAGCGGGATCTGCGCAGAAGATAAGCGACAGAGCGTAAAATCTTCCGCTACCGTGATGCCGCTGCGGTTATCTTTTTGCCTCCGCCCAATGAAACAGAGAGGGAAATATCTTCATTAAAAATAGAAAATACGCTTAATCTTTAAAAAAACACGCATCCACAAATACAAAAAACCTCTTCAAAAAAAGTCACCACCTATATTCCAGTCACCAGACAAGAAAAACATATAATAATTTATCGTGATAACACAAAATTATTTATCAGCGATCCACGCCATTTTTAGGATTCTATCTTCTTAATTCAATCCGGAGATGGTGTAAATTCCAGAGCCGTTAGAAAAATAACCGGGAAATAGAGTACAAACTGGATGATTACTGCGCTTTTTACTACCGGGATGAATAATTATTTCTTAGGGACACCTGCCGCAAGGAATGGAGTCATTATTGATGGATATTAAAAAAACCACCTCGGGATTACTGATACTGACGCAGCTATTACCTGTCTGGCATCCGCTGGCACACGCTGCTCTGCCCACTCCCTCTTTAACCACCGACAGCCAAAACAACACGGAAAACCGTTTTTCTGTTGCCACGATGGCCACTGGCGCAGCACTGCAAGCAGATGACCAGTCCGGGGCATTGAAAAACCTGGCGCTGGGCCATTTTTCCGGCGCAGCTAACAGTGAAGTGCAGGCCTGGCTCTCACAGTTCGGCACCGCTCGCGTACAACTGAACGTTGATACCAAAGGGAACCTGGGCAATAGCGCGTTAGATTTCTTGCTGCCACTTTATGATGGCCCGAAGAATATCCTGTTTGCGCAGCTCGGATATCGTGCGCCAGAGGGGCGGCAGACCGGCAACCTGGGGCTCGGATGGCGAACGCTCTACGGCAGCTGGATGTACGGCGCTAATCTGTTCCTGGATAACGACTTCACCGGCAGCAACCGCCGCGCGGGTTTCGGGGCTGAAGCCTGGACCGACTACCTCAAACTCAGCGCGAACAGCTATTTCGGCCTCACGGGCTGGCATCAGTCCAGGGATTTCGCCAATTACGATGAACGCCCGGCGGACGGCTGGGACATTCGCGCCGAAGCCTGGCTGCCTGATTATCCGCAGTTGGGCGGCCGTCTGGTGTATGAGCAGTATCGGGGAAGTCACGTGGCGCTGGTTGATAAGAACAACCGGCAAAATAACCCGCGGGCGATTACAGCAGGGCTGAGCTGGACGCCCGTTCCACTGCTGACAACGGGGGTGGATTATCAGACTGGCAGCGGCATCAGCGATACCCGCTTCTCGCTGATGTTACGTTATCAGCCGGGCGTTTCGCTGCGCGAGCAGCTTAATCCGGATGCGGTTCGTATCATGCGTAGCCTGGCCGGAAGCCGTCACGATCTGGTCGAACGTAACAATGCGATTGTGCTTGATTACCGTAAGCAGGAGATGATTACGCTGGCGTTACCGGCCAGGCAAAGCGGCAATGCCGGCGAAACGATCGCGCTGGACGCCATCGTCACCGCAAAATACGGGGTGAAACGCGTCGAGTGGGATGCGCCAGAGCTGCTGGCCGCTGGCGGTAAAATTAATGTGACGGGCACGACCACGGCCACCGTTGTTCTCCCACCGTGGCAGAGCGGCAACAACACCTGGCCTATTCGCGCCGTGGCCTGGGATAACCAGGACAACAAATCAAACCGTGCCAGCACAGAGGTGACGGTGAACCCGCCGGTCGCCACCATCCAGGGCAGCGATCTTATCGTTACCCGTGATAATGCGCTGGCCGATGGCGCCGCCGCCAACGCCGTGAAGGCAAAAGTGACCGATGGTAACGGCAACCCGCTTGCCGGGCAGACCGTCAATTTTAGCGCCAGTAACGGGGCGAAAATCGTCACGCGCAGCGGAACAACTGACGCAGACGGGGTTGTAGAGACGACGCTGACCAGTACCCTGCCGGGAAGCGCCATCGTCACCGCTTCGCTGGCCAGTGGTGCAGCAACGTCAGTAAAAACTACCTTCACGTCGTCAACCAGCGCGATGATGAACAACATGATGGTCACGCGCAATAATGCGCTGGCCGATGGTAATTCTGCCAACGCCGTACAGGTGGAAGTGACCGACGGTAACGGCAATGCCCTTGCCGGAGAAAGCGTGACCTTCACCGCCAACAAGGGCGCGCAGGTTACGACGGTGACCGGAACGACGGGGGCAGACGGGCTGGCCTGGGCCACGCTGACCAATACCGCCGCAGGAACCACGACGGTAACGGCGGCGTTAAGCAATGGCACCACAACGTCGGTGGATACCCACTTTACGCCGGTTATCAGCTATATCGTGAGTAGCATGACCGTCACGCGCAATAATGCGCTGGCCGATGGCAGCGACAAAAACAGCGTGCGAATAGTGGTCACCGACAACAACGGTAAGCCACAGGCTGGACAGAACGTTACCATCACGGCGAATAATGGCGCAGTGGCTTCAGCATCAACCGTGACGACAGACAGCAATGGCGCTGTAACGGTCGACCTGACCAATATTCAGGACGGCCCCAGTACGGTAACGGCAACGCTGGACAACGGCACCCGCCGCCAGGTTGATGTGGAGTTCGAATCCCGTGTGGCGCGGGCGCAGGTTAACCTGATGACCACCAAAGACAATGCATTGAGAGACGGCGTGGATCAGGATGAAGTGGAAGCCACCGTGCTGGATATCAAAGGAAATCCAATCGCTGGCGTTAACATCACTTTTAAAACCCAGGATACGCTCAGCCAGGTGCTGGGCACCCAGGCGACGACCAATGCCAATGGTAAAGCCAGAACAGAAGTGGTATCGCTTGCAGCGATAAAAAATACGGTTATCGCTTCTCTGGATAATGGTAACGAAGCGACAAGTCCGGTGAATTTCCTCATGCTGCAAAGCATGTTCAGGATGATCACGGATTATTCTCCGGCTAACGGCGTGGATCAGAACGTCTTCGCGGTGAAGTTGATTCGCCCCGATAACGGGCAACCTGTCGCCGGTCAGACGCTAACCCTGAGCACAACGGATCCGATGACCTTGTCGACAACCCAGACCACGACGGATGCTAACGGAACGGCAACCATCAGCGCGACCAGTACGGTTGCTTCCGGTACAGCGGGCTTCAGCGTCCGGGTCAGCAATGTTGCCTGTTGCAGCATCACTTATGACGGTATTCACTTCAACTAACCGCAGCGCATCCGATAAGGGCGGAAATCGCCTTACCGGTTAACGCTCCTCCTGGTGACGGACAACATGGCGTTTGTCCGTCACTTTTTTGCGCCTGATACTGTCATTTTGACCGGATATGGACGCCAATTGACTGGATATGTTGCTGTCTGAAATCCGCCACGGGGTAACATATCGCTTTCCCGCGACGTGAGATAAGGATGCAGAGATGAAACTGTTCAGCCAGAACTTCAGTAATGGTGATGTTATTCCCGGAAAAAACGCCTTCGCCGTGCCCGCCAGCGAGGGGCATATTACGTTGTCGCAGAATGCCAGCCCGCATCTTGCCTGGGATCAGATCCCACCAGGGACGAAATCACTGGCATTGCTATGCCACGATCCGGATGTTCCTTCCCGCGGCGATGATGTTAATCAGGAGGGGCGCGTGGTTTCCAGCACGCTGCCACGCATCGATTTTTATCACTGGGTTTTGCTGGATATTCCCGTCACGCAGCAGGAACTGGCAGAATCGGCTTTCTCTTCCGGCGTGACGCCAAAAGGAAAAACGCTCGCCAGCTTGCCAACAGGTTATCGCCACGGCATAAACGACTATTCGCTGTGGTTTGCCAGCGATGCGCAGATGAGCGGCGACTATTATGGCTACGATGGCCCGTGCCCGCCGTGGAATGATGAAATCGTCCATCGTTACGTGTTTACGCTGTATGCGCTGGATGTGGCCAGCCTGCCGGTTGATGGCGCATTGACAGGACAAAATGTCCGTAAAGCCATAGAATCGGTGAATGTCCTGGCGCAAGCTGAATTGACCGGACTCTACTCGCTTAACCCGACGGTTCGTTAATCAAGGTTCCATTATGCTTCAGCCCCCGATGGTAGAAAAAGAATCACATGAGCTGCTGAATATCCAGCCAGCCGGGGGCAGCCTCTTTTCCGCACCGCGTTTAATCCATCGGGATAATCTCTGTTCACTCTCCCGACCGCTGCTGCGCAATAGCCAGAGCACAAAGGATTTTTATTTTCCGCAGGCCACCCTGATTATTATTTTGTCAGGTTCGCTGGTTCTGCATACAGGTCATTCAGCGCAAATTCTGACGCCATCAACGCGCGCATGTCTTATCGCACAAGATACCTGTATCGATATTGAAAAATATCCTGACGGTGATGGTCGGCCCTTCCAGTCATTATTTCTGACGATCTCAGCAAACGTTATTCGCGAGTTTGCCAAACGCTATACCGACGTTATTTCCCGCACCAGTTCTGTTACTGAAATCGCCGTTATTCCGTTGAAGAAAGCACTTATCGATTCGCTTTTTACTTTACAGGCGAGCCTAAACCGACCGGAACTTGATGATAACCGCCTGGTGTTACGGCTGCTGGATCTGCTGTTGGTGCTGGCGGAGCACGGTCACTGTTTTTTACCGCTGGCGAAACGCTCTGTCACCCTGCAACTCCGGGAATTATTGCAAAAAGCGCCGGAGCAACACTGGACGGTGAAAGAGGCGGGAAAACGGCTGGCGATGAGTGAATCAACATTAAGACGCCGACTGTCGGATGAACATTCCCGCTTCGAAACACTGCTGCTGGAAACACGTATGATGCATGCGATGTTCCTGCTGCAAACCACCTCCTTCACCCTGCAAGGGGTCGCAGAACAGTGTGGCTATCTCTCTTATGCACGATTTGCGGAGCAGTTTAAAAAACGCTTTTCGACGCCGCCTTCCCGGGTCCGCTAACGTTTTTTTTCACCCACGCGAATTATTTGTAAGAGATATACCGGGCAGAAAGGCGCTTTATTCCTCTTTTTTTTTGCCGCCGGGTTGAGGGTTATTTCGGCACAGCTTACGCAAAGTCATTCACTAAAAATAGCAAATGAAAATACTGTGAAGCTAATTTTGTGCTGACGATCATATTTTTTTGGCAAGATAATTTTACTCGCACAAATTTATAAAACTCAGAATCTGCAGTTATTACACTCAAAATTCCGAACAACTCCCCTTGCCTAAGAATAAACATTATGAAACATATAAAAACAGTGGTGAAACAACCTGTAATATCTGCTTTAGCCGGAGCCTTATTCCTTTGTCTGCAACCCAGCCTTGCCCATGCGGCGGACGCCTTCAGCGCCGATTCCCCGTGGATGTTTGGTGACTGGGGCGGAACCCGCACCGAGCTACAGAAAGAGGGTGTCGATTTCCAGGTGAATTACACCATGGAAGCCGCATCAAACCTGGCTGGCGGCTATAACACCTCAACGACGGCGCGCTACAGCGATCAGCAGGTGTTCGGCGTTAATCTCGATCTGCAAAAACTGCTCAACTGGCAGGATGCCGAGTTCCAGTTAACCATCACTAACCGTGACGGGCAGAATGTCGCCGATCAAGTGGCCGATCCGCGTACCGGCATGCTCTCTTCCCCGCAGGAGGTGTATGGCCGCGGGCAGACCTGGCGTCTGACACAGTTCTGGCTACGTAAAGGCTTCTTTGACGATGTGCTGGATGTGAAAGCCGGGCGTGTGACCGTTGGCGAAGATTTCGATAATTTCGACAGTAAGTTCCAGAACCTGGCGTTCGGCAGCGGCCAGGCGGGTAACTGGCGCGGCGATCACTGGTACAACTGGCCGGTTTCCCAGTGGGGCGGTCGCGTGCGTATTAACTTCACGCCGGAAGTCTTTATGCAGGTCGGTTTCTACAACCAGAACCCGTATAACTATGATCGCGGCGACGGTTTCCGTTTTGAATTTAACCCGACCGAAGGTAACCTGGTTCCGGTAGAACTGGGCTGGAAACCGCTGCTCGGCGCGGACAAACTGCCGGGGAACTACCGTCTTGGTTACTACTACTCCTCGACCAACGATAATGTTTACGGCTCATGGCGCGATGGCAGTTATCAGGATACCGCCCACTCTTACGGCGGCTATATCCTCGCCCAGCAACAACTGACCGCGCAGGGCGGCTCCAGCGATCGCGGTATTACGCTGACCGTTCAGGCGGTGATGAACGATCACAAAACGTCAAAAACCGACAACTATCAGTCGATTGCGCTGACGTGGAAAGGACCGTTTGACGCGCGTCCGCAGGATGAAATTGGTATCGGCGCAGGCCGTATCCATATCAACTCCTCCTACACCCGCCTGCTGGACGACGAGAACCGCTTCAACGGTGAGACAGACTACAACAGCCTGGCCTATCTGCCGATTCAGGACGGTTCCGAGTACAACTACGAAATCTATTACAACATTCAGGCGACGAAATGGCTGCAAATTCGCCCGAACCTGCAATACATTTCCGCACCGGGCGCAGTCAGCCAGGTTGATGACGCCTTTGTCGGCGGCGTGACGGCGAACATCAACTTCTGATCCCCATAAAAGCAAAAATCCACGCTACGGCGTGGATTTTTTTGCGCTTAAGGCAGAGAAGGCGTCTTGCCCAACTGCATAAACAGCCCGAGCCAGTCTTCCATATGCCAGGTTTTTATCACGCGCTCACCGTTAAGTTCGTGCATCTCATGCAAACGGATGCGCACAAATTTCCCCGTCGCTTCCATCCCCATAAACGTTCCCTGATGCGTCCCGGTAATCTCCGCGCGAACGGCAATCTTACCGGGAAGCTGCATCAAATCCTGAATGACAATCTGCACATCGGGAAAAGCCGCGATAAAGCTTCTGATGATGGGTTTTAGCCCTTGCGGCCCGGCTGCCTGGCCGGGAGCCAGCGGAATATCCTGCCAGTCTGGCGTCACCGCTTCATCGAGCAGATCCGGGTTTTGCAGGCTAAACGCCTGATAGATTTTTTCTACGGCCTCGCGCTCGCGCGCAAGACGATTCGCTATTTCATTATGGTCTGACATCACTACCTACCTCGCAGGCTGACGGTTTTGCATTGGTTTATTTGCCGTACGCCGCTAGTATCACATTCGCGATATCAATAAATAAAACAAATATAAGATATAGAGGAGTATCCGTTTTATGGATTTTAGAGGGCTTGATCTGAATCTTCTCGTCGCCTTTAACGCGCTGATGGAAGAGCAGAATGTCACCCGCGCTGCCGGTAAGGCGTCAGTCAGCCAGCCAGCAATGAGCGCCGCGCTTGCACGTCTGCGTAGCCATTTTGCCGATCCGCTGTTTATTCGCAGCGCCAGCGGATTACTGCCCACGGCGAGAGCGAAAGAGATCCATGTGCATGTCGGCCGCGCGCTGGACGAAATAACCCACCTGCTGGCACCGGAAGAGGCGTTCAGCCCGCAGAATCGAAGCATGGCCTTCACACTTGGCATGTCGGAATACCCGCTGATGGTGTTAATGCCGACGATTATGCGCGCGGTCAGCCAGCAGGCGCCGGACGTAACGATCCATGTGCGCACCTTTGTCGATCGCGATCAGTCCGTGGCGATGCTTGATAGCGGCGAGGTCGATCTGGTCATCGGTATCGTGCCAACCCAGGCGGAAAAACGCATCCTGTCGCAGCCTTTGATCCGCGATGAGTTTGTCACTCTCGTACGTCGCGACAGCGATGCCGCCCGTGACGGCATGACGCTGGAACGCTATCTCGCCATGAAGCACATTCTGGTCTCGCCCGAAGGCAATCACTACGGCCTGGTGGATGAGCAGCTCCGCAAGCAGGGGCTCAGCAGAATGGTGCGCCTGACGCTGCCCACGATGTCGGCCGTCTCGCGGATTATTGCGCGGACCAATTATGTCGCGACGGTACTTCGCCGCAGCGTGCTGGTGGATGAAGCCCATGACGATATTGTGCTGCTCAAGCCGCCGCTGGCACTGCCGGAGATTGCGTTTCACCTGCTGTGGCACCGCCGCTCGGATGGCGGTAACGCGCACCAATGGCTGCGGAAATTAATCCATGCGCAATTCAGCACGTACGCTGAATGAATTGCCGCCGGTCACAACATATCCCATAACGGCTGGCGCAGAAGAGATTCTCTGCGCTGCAACATCTACCACACGAGTTGAGCAACAGGAATAAAAACGCTCGCCCGAGAAAATCATCGTCTGTCACCATAAGACAAAACGCATTATTTATATTTCTTGTGATAACAACTGATATTTATTTTCGGGATTTTAATTTCTGATATTCAGCAAAGCAGTAACAGCAATGCTGGCAGGCAATAATATCAGATTTACTCTGATATATAATCAAAAGATATATAAAGGCAAAAATTATCATTTAAAAGCAGGCCAAAAAACTGTCATAAAAAATACACACTCACTTGCTCGCAACTCTGGCGCTGCTTCGCTCCACAGCATTAAGTATTGAAGGTCTTATCGCCGCTCCCGTGGCCTTATTTATCTACCGGGCGGTGGGGAATTTACTCTTCCGCCGGGCAAGCGCGCCGCTTTATAAATGTCTGCTGACAGGTTTTATTGCCATTTACGGTCTGCTGGTACTGACGAAAGGATACATTTGAGAAATGATGACGACGCTGTCTTCGCTTGCACCGGTGATGTTCCTGATTGTTATGGGATTTGTACTGCGGGCCAAAAACCTGCTTGATCATCAGTTCTGGTTGCCCTGCGAAAAGCTCAACTATTTCTGGCTGTTTCCGGCGCTGATGTTTTCTCAGGTGGCGACGGCGAGCCTGAATGATTTTCCGGTCAGGCCAATAGCATGGTCGATTCTGGGCGCCGTGGCGATTGGCGCAGTGTCACTCTGGTTGTGGCGAATATGGCGAAGCCAGCCGGGAACCGTCTTTTCTTCCGTTATTCAGGGCGCGCTGCGCCCTAACACCTATATTGGCGTTGCGGCGGCGGCGGCCACTTACGGCACTACCGGGTTGACGGTCACGTCTATCAGTATCGCGGTGGCAATTCCCATGCTGAATGTCGCGTCTATCATCATCCTGATGCATTACGGGCAGGGCAAAAGGCCTGGCGTATGGCAGATAGTCAGAGCACTGGTACGTAACCCGGTGATTATCTCAGTGGTCGCGGGGCTGGCGTTTAATGTCAGTACGCTCAAACTCCCGGATGTGGTCAGCAATATTCTGCATATTCTCGGCGGCGCATCGCTGCCGCTGGGCTTGCTGGCGGTTGGCGCAGGGCTCGATCTTAAAGCTGCGCGCTCGGCGCACGGGCCGGTATTACAGTCGTCGTTTGTGAAATTATTACTGGTACCGCTTATCACGCTGTTTATTGGCGTTGAATTGGGTATTTCCGGGCCGGTACTGGCCACCGTCGTCCTGTTTAATGCCCTGCCCTGTACGCCTTCCGCCTATATCATGACCAAACTTCTCGGCGGCGATCATCGGCTTTCTGCCGGGATTATCTCCGTGCAAACGGTGCTGGCGGCGGTGACCATTCCCTTTATTCTGATGCTGACCCAACTGTCACCGAACTGAGGGATAAATCCGCTTCATATCTGGCCCAGATCTCTTCCTGCCACCGGGTAGAATTAAAACGTGCACAGATTCCGCCGGTTTTACCCTCTGCGTCATTCCACAATAAATAGAATGAAATTAGCGGCTGAATAGCTATCAGCAAATAAAATCGCCCGTTAAAAAACCGGGATTGCTTATGCAAAACAAACATAACAACACGCTGTTTTCCCTGCCCGGTTTAGTGTGAATATAGCCATTAATAGCGCAGGAGGAAGAATGAGCGTGGATTCAGGTTCCATTGAGAAAGAAAATTCGCCGACCGTCGAGAAACCGCAGAGCCGCAAAGTGCTGGGTGCAACCGGCCTTGCTCACCTTTTCCATGATGGTGCGACGGATATGCACTATGTGCTTTTTGCCCTCTGGCAGCAGCAATTTGGGCTTTCAATGGCGCAGATCGGTTTACTGAAGATGCTGTTTTCTGGTGCGATGTCGGCGTTTCAGATCCCATCGGGAGAACTGGGCAGAAAATACGGCGAGCGGAAAGTGTTAATCGGCGGCACGCTGCTTTTAACCGTCGCGCTGCTGCTGTATGGAACGTCAGAAACGCTGATACAGCTCATGATATTGATTGTGATCGGCGGCCTTGGCGCCAGCGTTCAGCATCCGCTCTCCTCCAGCTTTATTACGCGGTTTTATCCCCCTCAGCGCGCCCGTATCGCACTCAGCACCTACAACTTTTTCGGCGATGTGGGTAAAGGGATCATCCCCAGTGCGCTTTCTGCCTGCCTGTTGGTTATCACGTGGGGAACCGCACTGCAGTTGATTGCGCTTTTGGGTTTCCTCGTTACTCTCGGTCTCTATGTGTTACTGCCTGCGGATGGCAAAAAAACGCCCCAGGTGGCTACGCTGGCGGGCAAAGAGGCGACGCAGCAGAAGCAACAGGCCTCCTCCTGCGTAAAACTCCCCGAACCGCTTCGTAAACGTGCTTTCACTGCGCTGTGCGTGATTGGCAGTATCGACAACGCCACGCGTACCGGCACGCTGACATTCCTTCCCTTTTTAATGGCCGCAAGGGGAGCGTCTGCAACGCAAATTGGCTTTGCGCTGACCTTAATTTTTATTGGCGGGGCATTTGGCAAACTGGTTTGCGGGGTGCTGGCAACAAAACTCGGCGTAATTAAAACCGTCGCAGCCAGTGAGATCATTACGTCGGCCATTGTACTGGGAATGACGGTTGCCCCTTTGCAGGTAAGCTGGCTGCTGTTGGTTCCGCTGGGTATCGCGCTGAACGGAACGTCGTCCATTCTGTATGGCAGCGTAGCCGAACTCGCCAGACCGCATCAGCAAACCCGCGCATTTGCTATTTTCTATACCGCATCGTTGGGATGTGGCGCGCTTATGCCGCTTATCTATGGCCTGGCGGGTGATGCGATTGGGGTGAAACAGACATTAATCGTTGTTGCACTGCTGGTACTTTGCATATTGCCTTTGCTCATTCCCGTCAGGAGCGCGACAAAAATGACCGGACATCCGCCGCGCTAATGAAAGCCATCGAGAGATACGCTGAGAGCAGGAAGAAAGCGCAATCGGGTATAGAAAAGGTGACTCAATACACCAATTGCATAGCAACCCGGCGCAGCGGTGCCAGCCCGGAGATCGTTTCTGCTGCCAGTAAGTCTTTTAGCCGTGGCGAGAGGGCCTCTTCTTGCACAATTTCGAACCCCAAAGAGGCATAAAAAGGGGCGTTAAAGGGAGCATAACGATCGGTCGTCAACGAAGCGCCGGTTAAACCGCGAGCCTTACCTTCAGCCAGAAGCGCATTTATCAGCCGTCGGCCAATTCCCTGCCGCTGCCAGTCTGGATGCACATCTGCTTCGGCGATATGCAGCCAGTTCGCCGTAATATAAGCCCCGGCGAAACCAACCGGGATCTCCTCTGCTGCGAATGCCGCGAAGAGAATTCCTTCCTTGCTCAACCTGCTGAAATCATCCAGGCTGCCCGCAACCGGCCCACCTGTCACCGCGCCGGTGACACGCAATGTTTCAAACGAGGCGAGTTCAATCGCCCTTAATGCCGCCAGATGCTCGCTCTGTGCCGGTTTGATAGTGATATCTGTCATCGGGTTATCCTTATGAACATGGCAGGTAATGTTGTCGTCTCCTTTCAGTGATGGAGACTTAAGCGTCGCCACGTAGAATCTTGCGACCTCTCCAGGCCGACCGGTTTCAACACGGTGCTTGCCCTTTCCTGACTTACCGGCAGACAGGCGATAAAAATAAGTCGCGCTGCCGGATACGCTGTGTCTTCGGATGCGGAGCCATTCGGATTTTATAGCAAATGGGTAACTGACCGGTGGCCCGCAAACAAGGTTAAAGCGGTGAAATGGCTTCCACGTCATGCTGGAAAACGTAAGGGTCGGAAAGCAGCTCAAATTCTTCATCATCCGGATAAGTTACCGCCACATGATAGTTTTCTCCGGCAAACTCCCGCACCGACTGCAGATCCTGCCAGTAAGTGGCCAGAAAGAAATGCGCCCACTCTCCCTGCACTTCCATGCGCACGAACGCGCCTCGATTACCCTCTATGCTCCTTGCGTGCTCGACTCCGGTTTTCTCAAGGTGTTTCGCGAAACCTTCTGCATGTTTAAGTGGAACACAGCCGTGCCAGGTTCTTACAATCATGAGCTTTCCTCTCTTTATGCTAAAAATATAACGCGAAGACCGGTTAGTTCCGAAGAACAGTTATTTAACGTGATCGCCAACAGGTCATTTTGGTAAGCGACATGAGTGTATATTGTTGGGGGAATCACTCTGGAAATACAAATGAGTTCAGGACATGATCCTGCCAGACACCGTTTATTTTCAAATAGGATTCGGCATATCCCTCTTTTACAAACCCCAAACGTCTTAATGTATTGCTACTGCGTTCGTTATCCGGGAGATGATTGGCCATTATCCTGTGCATGCCATAGTTTTCACGCACATAACGAAGAGACTTCTCAAGGGATTCATGCATTAAGCCTTTACCCTGACAATCATGATCCAGTGAAAAACCTAAGTAACATGCCTGAAAAACACCAAAGATGAAATTAGTGAAGTTAATACTGGCGATAATGCGATCTTCATTTTTTAACGTCACTACAAGGTTCAGACACTTTCTATTCTCGTAATCGTTTAGTGAGTTTATTATTCTTTGCGATATATTTTCGAGTGTAAAATAACCTTCATCACGTAATGGTTCGAACGGCGCTAAATGGGACCTGTTATTAAGCAGATAACGCTGAAAACTTTCTGCAAGATCGGTGACAAGCAAATGCACATCAGTTCGCTCGGTAGAAAATAACTTCATAATTTATCCATACACGAAAAGGTGGGGGGAATAGTATTAACAAAAATAACGGGATATTTACAGCGATTCGCAATGGGATATCTTCGATTATCGATCATGCACGCTTGCTGTGGCGATAAACAAAAAGGCCGCACTGGCGGCCAGGCGATAAGTTAGTTTGCCGGAAGATAAGTGGCGCTGAATGCATGAATATCAAAATTCACGGCTATGGGTTCAGAGCCACCGATGGACATAACTTTTTCCACAAAATTGTTGCGGTAAGTTTCGCCACCTTCCAGTTCAATAAAACGGCTGGCATAGCTTGTTGAGAGGAAAAACAGCGCCACTTCTTCTGCACTCAGAAACAGGATATTTGCAAAGGCTTCACGCCTTGCATCCTGCAAATGCGGGCAATCACGCATCAGCTCAAGCGTGTCATCGTATTGTATTAAACGGGGATCGCGATGGGCAGCCCAGTGTGTTACCAGCTCTTTTTCAATGTAGTCCCGTAACGGGCCATAGATTATCGGGACATCATATCGGTAAGCGCAAAAAAGCCCCTCCGGGCGCAACCAGTTTTTCAGGTTGGCCAACACCGCTTTACGATCCATCCAGTAAAAAGAGGTGGCGCTGGTAATCAGATCAAAGGCCCGTCCGGGAGAAAACGTTTCTGCCGGGGAAACGGTGAAGCTCAGTTCCGGATAGTTAACCCGCGCCCGTTCAATTAACGCCTCCCCTAAATCGCATCCTTCCACATAACTGAAATAGTCTTTAAGGCGAATGCTGGAGACCCCGTTACCACAGCCAATATCCAGTGCGGCACTGGTCGCGGGAGCCCGTTCGGCAAGATAACGATACAGGGCCGGTGGATAGGTAACCTTGCTTCTGATTTTATCGTAAGCATGTGCATTCTTGTTGAACTGTTTCACGAGATATTCTCCAGTTACCCTCTTCACACCGCCCTGCCAGTATATTCAGTGCAGGAGAGATAATGCCCCCATATTATAACACGTGCTATTGGCGATATAACGATTCCGACAGGCTACGCTTAACAGGCCCGCTTCATGCTTGAGGTGAATGTACGATACGGCTATTTTTTCAGTTTATTTCTGCGCACCCGAAAATCATTTTCGCATGACGATCAATATTAACGCGAAAAGTGCCAGTGAATATCATCAGCAAGCGGACTCATTAATTTTGTACATAAACGTTGTGCCGTGTAAGGTGTTTTCGATCGACCTTGCATAGCAAGGTATTACCCCGGCTATCTGCCACCCCAGGGAAAGATATAAGTCGCTGGCCACATCTCCGGTTCGTGTATCAAGTACGAGTAAAGAGATGCCTTTTTTCCAGGCCATATCTTCTGCCCGACTCATTAATTCTCTGGCAATCCCCTGACGACGAGCCTGCGGATGAACGAGGAGTTTGGATATTTCAGCACGATGGCGACCGTTAGGAATGCCGCAATAGTTAATGATGACGGTTGCAGCTAAAAAACCCTTATCGCGGGCGACTAATAACTCGCAATCGTGGCTGGCAAGACTATAAATTTTATCTTTCCAGAAACGGTCAATAGCCTGCCGATCATCGGGATCGGTAAAACCGACACTGGCTCCATCTCTTACACAAGACTGCAATACGTCACCTAATTCTGGTAAAAATTGATGCGCCTGTATAGCACTGAGAAGTTCATATTCAATCATGATTTACATACCACCAAAATATAATGTGCACCGAGGCTCTGATGAGCGCTGAATGATGAATAACCTGATAAATGGAAACGCAAACTGTCGCCTTCTTTCAAACTCCATTTTTCAGTGTTCATCGTAATAGTTAATTCACCTGCATATAACCATAGATATTGCTCAAGCCCCTGAACGGGAGGGCTTGAATATTCAATGAAAGCGCCAGGGCGCAATTTTCCCTCGATCATCTCGCATTTGAACTGACTGGAAGGCGGTAATAACATGCGTCGCTCAAATCCATTGAGTTCATCCTGCCACAGAGGTTGCTGCTCTGCTCTGAACAGATTATCTGCTGCCTGTTCAATCTCGCTTATCAGCCGGGACATCGTCATTCCGTATACAATACAGAGTTGGTTGAGAACCTCCGCTGTCGGGCTGACTTCACCCCGTTCAATCCGTGATAAGGATGCCCGGCTGATGCCCGACGCAGTGGAAAGCTCGTCAAGTGACCAATTGTGTTGTAAGCGCAGCGCAGCCAGACGGGCGGCTAACCTTGCTCGGTAATCCTGGTTATTCATGTCTTTTCTCTTATTTGAGATATTATTCCCATAAAAGAGAGATTACTGA
Source organism: Kosakonia radicincitans DSM 16656 (assembly GCF_000280495.2). Classification (NCBI taxonomy): domain Bacteria; kingdom Pseudomonadati; phylum Pseudomonadota; class Gammaproteobacteria; order Enterobacterales; family Enterobacteriaceae; genus Kosakonia; species Kosakonia radicincitans. The sequence goes on along the minus strand of NZ_CP018016.1, from coordinate 1,049,900 downwards.
TTACTGAAACCCTGTCAAGCGCTATTGCAAAAGGGGCATGTCATGCTGCGGGTTGATGTTAACTGCGTTCATCAAAGGCAAATGTCCTGGTATTTCTGTTAATTCTTGACCCTATGGGGTGGGTCATTATGGCGATATATTGCAGCCTTAACACCGCCGGACAAATTGATGGCGCCCGGTTGAAGGCGATCAACACTCTGTGATTTCCGTCTGTAACGCTAGTTACGGCATTTCGTCATGAGGTTCCCGTGTTTACACAGCCTGATTCATCCTTCTCGCAGAGAAAGACACTTTTGCATTTCAGCCCTTTCAGGCGGCTTATCATCATCGCCGCTGCAGGTGCGGCATTGCTTTTCGCGGGTGATATTGCATTTGTATATCATTCGGGCGCTTCAGCGCCGGCCATGCATCATAATGACCAACACGCTTTGACGGGTTTACAGATGTCCGGTATGTCCGGTGCCATGGATACCGCGCGCCCTGAAACGAGTATCAGGCCCGTTTCCTGTGAAACTTTGCAGGACATTCCCGGCAAATCCATCACCGTAGCGGTGGTTGACTTTCCGCCAGACGCTTATACACCGCGGCATCGTCATCCGGGTTCGGTTTTGGCGTTTGTCCTGAAAGGCACGTTGCGCTCGCAAATGGAAGGAGGTGCGGCTGAAACTTATACAACAGGGCAAACCTGGTTCGAGCCGCCTGGCGCATTACACCTTTTTGCCGAAAACGTCAGTAAAACGGAACCTGCCGAATTACTGGCTACCTTCATTACCGACAGTGATTGTGGTGCGCTGGTGATACCTGACTGAATATTTCCTGAGTCAGAAACATCCCAGTCTGGAATATAAAAATAATCCCCGCTCACAGGTGGTTGTCAGCCGTGTATTCTGACCCATGTGTGAATACGTTATCCCGAATGCAGGAACGGTAAAATACAGGTGATATTATGACTGAGCATATAACAAATCAGCCGGGTGGAAATTATGTTCCCGTCATCATCCATGACGGGCTGGCTTATGTGAGCGGGCAACTCCCGCGCAAAGGTGAAACGCTACTTTATTCAGGAAAAGTGGGACAGGACATTGATCTTCCCGCCGCCCAACAGGCCGCTGCTTTTTGTGCAGACCTCTGTATTACGGCAGTGAGTGAGGCCGTAGGCGGCGAGGCTAATATTATCCAGGTGATTAAAGTCGTAGGGTATATTGCTTCTGCCCCCGGTTTTATCCAGCAAAGTCAGGTAATGAACGGAGCATCCGATCGGCTCGTCGCGAGGCTTGGAGCAAGGGGCACGCATGCCCGCACTTCGGTAGGCGTAGCTGAATTACCGCGCGGCGCGCCTGTTGAGCTGGAAATGATAGTCGCAGTGCGAAAGTGAGAAAGGCCTGCCGGAAAAGTCTCACCTGCAACTTTTATATCGCAGAGACATTTCTGATTGGGGGCAGATAATCGCGCTGCCCCGCTCTATTTCCGTCGTGACGGCATTTATTTAGAAGATGATGATGAAAGAAAAGTCCGTTTATATACCCGTCCTCGAATTTTTACAGCGCCAGTTGCAAGGCACACTGGACGATACGATGACAACATATATGAATTATCCCACAGCCATCTCAGGGCTGCTGGGTTTCAGCATTGTGGATATTGGCGAAGCAAAGGCGACGCTGATGCTTGATGCCGATTCGGCACGTCATGGAAATCAGCAGGGCACTGTCCATGGCGGCTTATTATGCGAACTGGCAGACGCTGCAATAGGAACCGCGCACTCCACTTTAATGCAGAAGAATGAAAGTTTTACAACGATAGACCTTAATGCCACTTTTCTTCGTCCTGTCTGGCGTTCGCGTTTATTAGCTACCGCACATGCTGAGCATCGTGGCAAAACGATCAGTCATTACCGATGTGAAATATCTCGCGAAGATGGTAAGGCCGTCGCCATTATAACCAGTACGGTATTAACGCTAACGGGTGAAAAAGCCCGGGGAAGATAAGTTCTCCGTTATGACAGATAAAATATGAGACGCTGTGTCGTTAATAATTAACGTACAGGTGTTTATATTTTGAAAAATTGGCGAAAAGTGGATACAGGGGTTATTAACAGCGATCTTCATGCGGTTGGGACATCTCCACCGCCGATATTTCTTGCAAAGGAGTACCACATGTATCCGATACCGTCGGCCAGACCCATTGCCGCTGTCCTGGCTGTGGTGGTGCGTGAAAAACACGTTCTGCTGGTAAAACGGAATAACCCGCCGGACGCCGGTATGTGGGGCTTTCCCGGTGGGAAAACGGAGATCGGCGAAACATCACTCGCCGCCGCTCAACGTGAGCTTTATGAAGAAACGGGTATCGTGGCAGACCCGGAGCGGATACTCACGGTGGTGGACGCGATTGCTAAAGATGATAACGGCGATGTGAGCACGCACTACGTTATGGTTGCAATACAATGCCGGTACGTGAGTGGCGAGCCAGTTGCAGCCGATGACGTAAGTGAAGCCCGCTGGGTGAATATTCAACATCTTCTGCAGGACAGCGACATAATGAGTGAAGGCGTGTCGGAGCTGGCCATACTCGCCTCCGGGGGAGCAGCCTGAATTCCTGCGAACAGGCGCGGGGCATAAGCAATATGCTGAATATTCACCGTTCCGGCGCATCCCTGAGCCGGACGTCATGATTACTGACGCATGCCGATCGCCAGACGGTTAAAGGCGCTCATCAGCGCGATCGCAAAGGTCAGGTCGGAAATTTCAGCTTCGCTGAAATGCGCCTGCAGAGGAATATAATCATCATCAGGCGCATGCGTTTTATCTACGTGCGTCAGAGACTCCGCCCACGCAAGGGCGACACGCTCACGTTCGCTGAATAATTCGCTGACGCGCCATCCCGCCAGGCTATCCAGTCGTGCAGCGCTTTCACCGTCGGCGCGCAGGGCTTTGGCGTGCATTTCAAGACAAAATGCGCAGCCGTTAATCTGCGAGATCCGCAGCCAGACCAACTCTATCAGCGCTTTCCCGAGACTGCTTTTACTCAGCGCTTTTTTGGTCGCAGCAAACCCGTTATAGGCCTCCGGGGAAAGGGTGAAATAGGGTAAACGTTGTGGGGTGCTCATCAGGTTATCTCCGGTTATTAAAAAACGTCATGCCAGGGTCTGACGAAAGTGCATGCCTGCCGCCAGCAATCCCTGTCGATAGTAAAAACGTTGTCCCAGCGCATTGCCTAAAGCGGTATCCAGCACCAGGTGAGTACAATTCTGATCGCGCGCCTCTGCGCGCAGGGCATCGATTAATTTCGCCCCCAGTCCGTGGCTGCGGGCACAGGGTGCAGTCACAAGGTCATCAACGTACAGAAAGCGCCCGTACAGCAGATTTTCCGCAACCCGATAGCCCGCCAGGGCCAGGAGCTGTTGATCCTGCCAGACGCCTTGCAAGCAATACCCTTGTTCAGCCTGACGATGGACGCGCGCGATAAAGCTCGCGGCATCGGTCAGGTGCGGTCGCAACTCGCGCATTAATGTGTACGCAGCATGGAGCGCCAGTTCGCTTTCAACCTTGTATAGTTCAAATGTCGCCATTCGTTCCCCCTGTCTGATGGCTGCAATATATCGCCGACATGACCCATGCTACAGTGACAAGAATTATCTAAATCACCAGGACAAATGACGTGAAAGCACAGATGCTGAAATCCAGTTGGCAGCCTGACACACCACTCTATTTGCAGCTTTATCAGCGCTATCGCGACGCGATCACGACCGGCCGGCTGAGCCCGGGGGAGCGTGTTCCATCAATACGCAATCTCGCCAGCGAGCTTCACGTCGCGCGGGGAACGGTGGAAATGGCTTATCAGATGCTGGTTAGCGAGGGCTACCTGGTGACGAAAGGCGCGGCGGGCACCCGGGTCTCGCCCCAACTGGCGAGGCTGCCGAACGCCGGAAACCCGCCGCAGCACAGAACCTCAGGTGAGCAGCCTTATCAGGTGCGCCAGACGGGGGATATTTTACCGTTTCAGCCAGGTGTACCGGCGCTTGATGCATTCCCGCGTAAAATATGGTCTCGCCTGTCGGGGCAAACGCTGCGGATGATTGAGGCTACGATGATGAATTATCCCGATCCTGCCGGATACGCACCGCTACGGGAAGCCATCGCTACCTATCTGGGCATTTCCCGTGGGATCGCCTGCGCGCCGGAACAGGTCTTTATTACCACCGGCTATCAGGGAGCGCTGGAACTGCTGTGTCGTACCGTTTTACGGACAGGCGACAGCGGTTGGTATGAAAATCCCGGTTATTTTCCTGGTCGATACGCTCTGCAACAAATGGGCATGACGCTGACCCCCGTTCCGGTGGATGAAGAGGGGCTACAGGTCGCTGCCGGGCAGCAGATGGCACCCAATGCACGGTTTGCGGTCGTCACACCTTCACACCAAAGCCCCACTGGCGTCGCACTGTCTCTCCCCCGACGTCTGGCGTTGCTGGCGTGGGCGAACCAAAAAGATGCCTGGATCATTGAGGATGACTACGACAGTGAATTCCGTTACCACGGGCATCCGCTACCGGCCCTGAAAAGTCTCGATCATGAGCAGCGTGTGCTTTATACCGGAACCTTCAGTAAGGTCCTGTTTCCCGGCTTGCGTCTGGCCTACCTGGTGGTGCCCCCCGCTTTGCAACAGACCTTTCACGAGGCGGTTAATCACTGGCCTGGACCGGGATCAATTCTGCCGCAAGCGATGGTGGCGGCGTTCATGCAACAGGGGCATTTTGTCCGCCATTTGCGCAAAATGCGCCAGTTGTACGCCGTCAGACGCGGTTATCTTGTGGAGGCACTTGAAAGCATTATCGGCTCCTCTCTGCGCATCCAGCCGCAGGCCGGGGGAATCCAGGTTCTGGCCTGGCTGAACGAGCATCAGTGCGATAAAACGCTGGCGACAGCGGCTCGGGCCGCAGGGCTTGGTGTCAGGGCGCTCAGTGAATGGGAGGCAGGCACCCGGCAGCAGAACGGGCTATTGATGGGATTTACCAGTTTTACCAGCGCGGAAGAAGCACAAGCTGCAGTGAAACGTTTGGCAGCATTATTAGCGCCATAAGGTCGCCTGCTGGCACGCCTGCACGTGCATAAATCACATTACGCATTAACCTTGCCGCCGATCATCCCCCTCTGCGCAGCCCTTGCAGTAATGCCTGCGTCGCGGCAGAAGATTTTCCTGATGGCGAACAAACCAGACCAAACTCGCGCTGAACAGTAGGTGTCACCGGCACCACGCACAAGCCGCGTAATTCAACCGACAGGGCAGATTCAGGGACCAGCGCGACACCCATCCCTTCCCGCACCAGCAGGCAGGCGCTGCTCCAGTCGCGCACTTTCACGCGTACGTCAGAGAGCTGCAAACCTGCCTGTTCCATCAGACTTTTTCCATTGACGACACATCCGCCTGTGGCGAGAACAAAGGGTTGGTCTGCCAGTTTTTCCAGCGTTATGCCGCTCGTACCGGCATGACGTCCCAGCGGATGACTGGCTGGCATTACTGCTACCCATACATCCTGCCCTAATATGACGTCGGCTCGTCCTGGTAACGGGTTCATTACCACGCCCAGCTCAACGGTGTCTGCGGCAAGCCACTCCTCGACTTCCTCGTCCGTACCTTCCAGCACCACCACTTCCATGCCCGGGTGCAGGCGCTTAAAGTCGCGCAGCAGTCCAGGCAACAATGTGGATGTCACGGAAGGAAAGCTGGCAAGGCGAATGCGGCCGCCCTTTAAACCCCGGCTCTCATCCGCCAATACGCGGATCGCGTTAAGCCGCGCCAGCATGCTCCTTGCATGCCCGACAACCTGCTCACCCAGCGCAGTGACACCGATATGCCGACGCTCACGCGTAAATACCGCGAATCCAAGTGAAGCTTCTAACTGGGCGATAGCCTGGCTGGCACCGGACTGAGTCATTCCAACCTCCTCAGCGGCACGCGAGATATTGCTGGCATCTGCCACTGCGACCAGTAAGCGCCAGTGCAAAAGATTCATCATAAGTATCAGTAGCTCAGCTAATAGCTAATTTATGAAACATTAATTTTACAGCGCGAGACGCTTTAATCACAGTGTATTGAGGATCGCGCTGAATGTTACGCGACAGCTTTTCAATTTACCGGAGAGAGAGCATGAAATTGTATTACGCCCCGAACACCTGTTCACTTTCACCACACATTGTGCTGCGTGAACTCGGGCTGGCGTTTGAGCTGGTCAAAGTGGACAACAGGAGCAAACTCACTGCGGACGGACGCGATTTCCGGACCATTAACCCTAAAGGCTATGTCGCTGCACTGGAACTGGATAACGGGCAGATACTCACCGAAGGCCCGGCCATTGTGCAGTACCTCGCCGACATGAAACCGGAAAGCGGGCTGGCGCCGCGAGCGGACAGCTGGGCGCGGGTGCGTCTGCAGGAGTGGCTGAACTTTATCACCAGTGAAATACACGCAGGCTCAGCACCGCTATTCAACACCACGCTGCCGGAAGAGGTCAGAACGGTTTTTCGTGAGAAGCTCTTCCGGCGCTTCGATTTCCTTGAAGATACACTCAACGATAAACCCTATCTGACCGGTTCGTCGTTCAGCGTCGCTGATGCCTACCTTTTCACCGTGCTGGGCTGGTGTAAATTCTTCTCCTTCGAACTGAATCGCTGGCCCGCCCTGTTAGCGTATAAGAGAAAGATCAATGCGCGTCCTGCTGTGCAGGCGGCATTACTTGCAGAAGCGTCGCAATAAGTTCGCAGAGGTTTCGGTGAGCGCGCGCGTTGCATTCTCAGCGAACCTTGATGATCAGTTTGCCGGTGACGTGCCCTTCTGCGCTCACCCGATGTGCTTCTGCCGTCTGCTCCAGAGGGTATACGCCCTGAACAGGAAGCTGAAAAAGGCCATGCGCGCAGAGATGGGCAACTTCTGCAAAGGCAATTTCCGGTTGCTCTGGCGGCCCATGGGAAAATTTCGCGCCATATTGTTCTGCTGAAAAATCCGCGACGGAAAGCACATGAGCAGGGTTTCCCACGATGGCAATCAACTCAGCGATAACCCCGGCTCCCGCAACGTCAATAGCGGCATCGACGCCCATGGGGGCTAACTGAGCTATTCGTGCCTTCAAGCCAGGAGCGTAAGTCGTAGGCACTGCGCCTAATGAAGCGAGATAAACATGGTTAGGAGAACTTGCGGTGCCAATAACGTTAATGCCGCGCAGACGTGCCAGCTGAACTATCGCTGTGCCTACGCCCCCTGCCGCCCCGCTAACCAGCAGAGTCTGCCCGGCTTCGATGTTCACTTCATCCAGTGCCCGGGTGGCAGTATCAACAATAACAGGCAAGCCGGCTGCCACTTCAAAAGAGACGGCAGCGGGTTTGACCGCCCAGTGGGTAAGAATGGCTTTCTCCGCGACGGTGCCATCGCCAAAGCCAAATACTGCATTGCCAATGGCAACGTCACAAACGCCATCGCCAATCTCATCCACAATGCCGCTGGCTTCCACACCGACCGTGAGCGGAAACGTGATCTCTTCGAATGCCCGATACTGGCCTTCTCTTCGTTTCCAGTCAGAGGGGTTCACACCCGCACAATGCACCGTAATGCGGATCTCTTCGGGTCCAGGATGTGGAACCGCTATTTCCTCGACTTTCAATTCGTCAGGCCCGCCGAAAGCGTGATAACGGATTGCCTTCATCTTGTGACTGTCGCCGGAGCGCAAAGGATGAGAAAAACCCGGAAGTGAACTGACAGATAAAGCGGGTTTAGAACTTGAGTTTGACATAGATGCGCTCCGTTTATCGTATCGCTACGCAAGGGTAACGATAAGTGCTCCCGCCATTTCATGGCAGTAAAGCCGTTGATTTCGAAGACGCTGGTCAAACTGTGAGGACACAGACTCGACGTATGCGCGATCACTCCAGAAACAAAAATGATCGTTTTTCGCGACGTTGTGTAAGCCTATTCAGGCCAAAGTTTGCTGTCAAGTGTACCTGCGCGGCGGCGCTTTTCTATCGTCAATCGGGGTTATTGTTGATAAGTCCTGACGTTTGTACTTCGCTGTGAGTTCAACAGTTCAATGCAACGCTATCCTTAATCAAGAGGGACGTTGATAACATTGTGATATGTTACTTTATGGGGAGCAGGCCAAATTAGCTATCAAGCGCTGTTATCTGAACATTTTTAGGATCAACAATCTTACCGCCTGCGGTGACAAAGGCGCTATACAGCACTTCTCCACTTTCTTTATCCGTTAAGGCGATATGCGGTGAGTCGTGCAGTATGTTTTTATGACCCCACTCCATCATGGAGAAAAGAATTGGCGCAAGGCTGCGACTTTTGGCTGTGAGAACATATTCATACCGTTCACGTACCCCTTCTTCTTGATAGGGGATTTTGCATAGTAGATCGAGTTCAGTCATTTTTTTTAATCGGTTTGCCAATGTCTGCTTCGTGATTTTTGTATGAGCACGTATAGTTTCAAAGCGGGTGACCCCATAAAATGCCTCCCTTAGAATCAACAAAACCCATTGATCTCCAAGTAGTTCTGCTGACGCAGCAAGCCCGCAAAGCTCAGGTAGCAGGTATGGTAATGATTTATCTTTTGACATGTATGCATTTGCCTCTTAACCTGGGTATGATTTTAATACCCAGCTATTTAAGGAGAATACAATGCCCTTCGTAAAAGTGCAAACCATTAAAGGAATTATGAATTCGGAGCAAAAAAATGAACTGCTACGTCGAATGACTGATCTTATTGTTGAAATTGAGGGGAAAGGCGATCCTGAATTCCGGCGATCGGTATGGATCCTGATTGACGAGCATGAACCGGAGCAGTGGAGTCTTGGGGGAATACAGCCCACATCTGAAATGATTGCTGCAAAATTCGCATCACCACAGCAGTCCTGACTTGTTTGTAGTAATTCACATTTAGTCATGAATAATCGGCGGACAGTATGAATATCCGCCCCTTGCTCTGAGCGGACATATCTCCCCACCAGGCCGACGCCTTCAAGCCAGCAGCGGATGTTACCTGCACCTGGGTGCGCTAATCACAGCACCACGGCTAAATACCTGAAGAACTCCAACAGTGAATAACGCTTTATGCAGGCTGTTTTCCCGAAAGAGATGAAGTGGCTTGAAAATGCTGTTCAAAACCAGCCACAGCAGCGTCCTGAAGTTGTGTCAAAGGACTTTCCCGGCAATGAAAACGATGGAGCTACTGGCCAGGGCATTACCGCCTGGGTTTACCGGAGAGTGGGTTGGCAGTTCATTGCAGGAAGCGGGATTATCAGCGGCACGTTATTCGCGGTTTTCTTTGTTCCTGTATTTTTTATTGTGGTAACAACTTTTTTGACAGGCGTTTAAGGTTGTTAAAGGGACGAAAAGAGTAACGCCAATCTGATAAGTGTTTGTTTAAAAGCCCCGCAAGGGGCTGAACAAACGTTAACTATGGTGCCGGGGGAACTGGCGGCGTGGGCACGGGTGCCAGTTCCCTCACTTCCAGCCGGACTTCATAACGCTTCCCATTTTCCAGCGCCGGAAGATTTTTAACCACATTGTTTAACGCCTCGACCGGGGTGGTGGTTTGCTGGACAACACCATACACGAGTGGCGCAGGGCCCTGCATGGGCGGGCTATCCCTTTGTAAAGGCGGCGGTTTTATATCGCCCTCTGTTGCAGCATTAACGGAAAAAGTGCAAACCATAAAGGCAGTGGCAAATAATGTCTTCGTTAATTCTCTCATGCTGTTCTCCACGTTTTGGTTAAAAAAGCTTCACCAGAGGGAAAATAGCCCGCCAACAAGAAGGGAATGTGAACGCGTTTCGCAAGAAAGGAAAATAGCCAGACAACATCGCGATGTCATTGCCAAAAGCGGCGTCGTGGCAGGCGTTTGTATCACCTGCGTCACGCTTTTGGCTTCCCAAACGGTGGTGAGCGTCGCATAGAGGCCGTAGTTGCTTGTATCCGATGCGTTAATCGGCGTGTACTAATCAACGGGGAGCATGTCACAAGCCTGAAAATTACCTTTTAGCCACAATTCGCATTTCCACAAGCGCATTTTCTGGAATGAATTCTGATACGCCAATGGCGGACCATGCCGGGTATGGCGCCTTTATATACTCATCTTTTACTTTAGAAAAAACGTCTATATGTTTTTTGAGATCAACGTGAAAAGTGGTCATCTCAAGTATATTTTCATAGCCCAAACCGGCCGCTTTCAAATAAACACCCAGCTTATAAAACGCATCATGGAATTGTTCTTCAGGATGCTTACTTATTGGTTTGTCCTTGCGTGCTGCGGTAACACCTGAAAGATATACTGTGCCATCTGCTTCGATGACGGGGGAGAAATGCCAGTCATTGAAATAATGCTGAAACTCTTCAGGAACTATCGATTTTTTCATGGTTTTCTCAAATGGATGACTGAATAAATGCCAGCATGTACCAAACCATTATGCCTGGCCAGGACCACAGACTTACCAGATAGTTTGACATAATAAAGTGCCTGATCTCACCTGTCAGCATATCGCACATGCCAGCCCTTAATGTTGGCCGCTTTGTACCGAAAATTTATGCTGTGCAGAATACAACAGGGCCAGGCTTATCGGCCCTCAGCACATTCCTGTTATCTGCGGCAGTAACTGCTTTATCACTTCCACAACGCTTCTTACCCGTTGAGGTATAAAACGGGCATCCGGGAAAACCGCGTAGAGGAATCGGTCTGGCAGTCGCCATTCAGGCAGAACGGGAACCAGCAGGCCTGACTGCACCGCTTCAGCAGCAAGGGGGAGCTGCATACCACCGACACCGATGCCTGCCTGGATCGCCTGCAGCAGCCCTTCGCTGGTATTGGCCCGAAACACGGTATTCACCATCAGATTTATTGTTTCATCACCTGAAGCTAACCGTAGCGGCGCATCAGGCGCGATACCACTAAACCGGATATGTGGCTTCTGAGCCAGCTCATCCACTGAATCGATGTGTTCAAATTCCGGGGCAGCGTAAAGCGCCGTCGCAATGCGGCCCAGTACGCGCACGGCATGTGACTCTGGCGGCTCGCTCGCCAGCCGCAGCGCAACGTCAACCCCTTCGCTGACCAGATCGGCAATGCGATCATCAAATGAAAGCTCAAGATGTAACTCTGGGTGCGCCTTTTGCAGGGCCAGAAGATGAGGAAGAAAAAGCCGACCTAAACCGCTCGGCAACTGCACATGGACGCGGCCCTGCCAGTGCTGGCCCGCAGGATTAAGGTTGATTTCTGCTTCCCGCATTGCGTCCAGCAAAGGCTTCATTTCCCGCCTGTACTTCTCTCCCTGCTCAGTAAGCGCCATTGCACGCGTCGTACGGCGCAGCAAAACCACACCAAGCTCTGCCTCCAGTGCGGCAATTTGCTGGCTTACGGCAGATTGCTTCACGCCAATCTGGCGCGCGGCGGCTGAAAATGAGCCAGCTTCTGCCACACGCAAAAAGGTGGCGATCGCATTGAGCTTGTCATTCATTTAATGATTTCACTTATAAGTGCCATCAGTTACAGGGGATATGAGCGGAAAAATTAATATATCACACTCTCTCCGTCACTTTATCTGGAGAAACCATGAATATGACTCACACAAACAACGTCGCGCTGGTCGCCGGTGCCAAAGGAATTGTCGGTAGCCAGCTCGTTAAAACACTGCTGCACCATGGCTGGGAAGTGATTGGCCTGAGCCGCAACGCATTACCGCATCCGCAGAATATCCCACTCGTCACCGCTGATTTGCTGGATGCAAAGCATACTGCGCAGGCACTGCAGCCCTTAAGCAAGGTCACTCATATCTTTTACAGCGCCTGGATAAACGCGGAAAACTGGACGGAAATGGTGGAGCCCAACGTCACCATGCTGCGTAATCTGGTCTGCCACACGGCGATGATTTCATCGTTAAAAACAGTGAGCCTGATACAAGGATATAAAGTCTATGGCGCCCATCTTGGGCCTTTTAAAACCCCTGCGCGTGAAAGCGATCCCGGCGTTGCGGGAGCGGAATTTAACGCGGCACAACTCGCCTGGCTCAGCGATTATCAGCGAGGACGAGCATGGCACTGGAATGCCATCAGACCGGGCGTGGTGGGTAGCGCCTTGCCGGGCAATACCATGAATCTTGCGTTAAGCATCGCTCTGTACGCTTCGCTTTGTAAGTCACTCAATCTACCGCTTCGTTTTCCGGGTTCGGAACAGACCTGGCGCAGTATTGTTGACTATACGGACGCCGAGTTGCTCGCCGATGCCACCCTGTGGGCCGCCACCTCATCATCCGCAGAAAATCAGGCTTTTAATGTGAATAACGGTGATGTCTGGAGGTGGAGCGAACTCTGGCCTCTCATTGCTCGCTGGTTCGGGCTTGAATGCGCGCCGCCCGTCAGACTTTCATTTCAGCAGATGTTCAAAGATTATCAGCCAGCCTGGCGCGAACTGGCCCGGCACCACCGTCTGGTAGAGACGGACATTTTGCAGGTGAACGACGGGCAGTTTGCCGACTTTGTTTTCAGTTGGGATTACGACATGTTTGGCGATGGCAGCAAGCTGCGCCGCGCAGGGTTCTGGCGCATGCAGGCTACGGATGAGATGTTCTTCAGTCTGTTCAGACAGTTCAGAGCCGCGCGCATTATCCCTTAACTCACCAGCATTTCCCGGACAGGGCCGGAGTTCAGATAGGTACATTCTCAGGCCCTGAACAACTCGCCTTCGTATAAGAAACAGCCCAGACCCGGAAGCATCAAGCTCAGGGAATTGGGACCAGCCCTTTTCGCGCCTTCAGGAACATTGCCACTTTCAATCATTCCGGGGTCGTTGTCGAAGAAAAGCATGGATCTTCCATCATTAAAGCGCCCTTAATGTTATTAGGGCGCTTTTCATTAGGTATGTCTGAACGCATCAAATTTATGGCATGGACGTAGCGTCGTCGGATTCATTACTCTCAGATAAAACATCCTTCAGGAAACGCATCGCGTTACGTAGCGCCTGGTCGGCTTCGGGCAGTGTGCCGGCCAGCAAATGCCAGACATGGAACATACCCGGCCAGACTTCGAGTGTCGTGCGTACACGCGCTTCCCCTAAGTTTGAAGCGAGTTTCATCGCACCACTCAGCATGACCTCATTCTCGCCGATCTGTATAAGCGTCGGGGAAAGCCCCTGCACATCTGCATAAACGGGTGAAGCATCAGGATGTGTTGGTAGCTCACCGGCAAGAAATTCCCTCGCTAATCTGGTGAGAAAATCGATGCTACAAAGGGGATCGATGCCATCACGGACGGTAGCAGACAGACCGCTATGGGTCAGATCTGCCCAGGGTGAAAAAGCCACTCCCGCAGCCGGGAGCGGAATACCCGCGTCACGGGCCTTACGCATCATTGTAATAACCATTGCACCACCCGCTGAATCACCAACGAGAACCAGATTTTTAGGGTTGATACCCCTGTCGAGTAGCGCACGATAAGCTGAAAAGACATCCTCTATCGGCGTCGGGAAAGGAAAATCAGGAGCCTGCCGGTAGTCCGGGACATAGACTGTGGCGTTTAACGCTGTGGCAATACGGCCCGTTAACCCCCGATACGCCTCCACACCACCATGCACATAGCCGCCGCCATGAATGTAAAGCACCACACTGCTTCCAGCATGTTCATGTCTCTCGCCGACCATTGCCGACATATTACCTAGTGTGAGTGTTTTCCAGGAGACGCCACTGACAGCAGGAAAGATTTTCTCCAGGCCCTGCATATATTGTTTACGCACATTCGGCCAGCAATCTTCAGACTGACCATAGAGCTTCTGAACTACCGGTCCAGCAGCCGTGATCCATCCATCCAGAACATTTTGCGCATTTTTCGACAACATTGTTGTGCCCTTATTTAATGGAAATTCTACAATAAAAATTTAACCAATTTATTGACGAAAAAGGTTCCCCAATGACGGGTAGAAAAATCGCTTCGACAAAGCTTGCTGGCTCTGCTCTGGATATTGGTGCACTGCGGGTCTTTGTTGCCGTTGCTGAGGCGGGAAGTTTTGTCGCCGGGGGTAAGGCCATGGGGTTAACGCGCTCTGCTGCAGGTAAAGCATTAGCGCGGTTAGAAGCCTATCTCGAGACAAGGCTTTTTCAGCGCACAACGCGTCGCTTATCTCTCACCACAGAGGGGCATGAATTCTTTAACCGTTGCTGCAGGCTACTGGAAGACTTAGAAGAAGCCGAAGCCAGTATCCGCCAGAATTCACCATTGCCAAAAGGCCTCCTCAGACTCACCGTGTCAGAGGGATATGGAAAAATGGTGATATTGCCTTTTATCCAGGCATTTATAGATAACTCACCGGGTATTAGCATTGAAGTCAGCTTCAGCGATCGGGTTGTCGATCTTATAGAGGAAGGCTTTGATCTTGCTATTCGGGTAGGCGATGGCGCTACGAGTCATCAATATATAACACAGGTTATCGACAGAACGCGGCCGCAATTGTTTGTATCACCTGACTATCTCAAACAAAGGGGTAAACCGGAATCACTTGCTGATCTTAAAGATCATCGCCGTCTTGTCTATGGTTTGGGAACGGCTTCTACTGGATGGAACTTAGTGGATAAGGAGCATGGGCGAATAACGCTGAACGGCAGTAACCATGTCAGGTTTGACAGCGGAGATGCAATACGCACAGCGGCCATAGCTGGATTGGGTATCGGGTATTTGCCCTCCTTCATGATTGACAGGGATATTGTGGAAGGCCGATTAATACAACTGCTGCCTGCAACACAAGGTGAAGAAATTGCTATCCATGCTATTTATCCCAGCCGTAGACATCTCTCTCTTCGCGTGCGGGCTTTCATTGATGGTCTTAAAATTTTCCTGAGTAACATTAAAAATTGACTGTTTTTGCCCTTAGAAAGCAATGCCCTGGCTGAGCGCTATGTCCTGACAAGACTGCCCGCAGATACAAAGGATTTACGCGTCAGGAAAGGACTGCGCCGTGCCACTTGAAATGCTCTTTGCGGATATCGGCCAGCGTGTCAGTCCGCTTTGTGCAAAGCGGACATGAATTAATGCGCAGGTTTATTTAAATCACTCAAAAATTCAGGCCCGGACGGAAGGAAGCAGACCCGCAAGCCTGTATCCCTCGATGAGTTCATCAAAGAGCTTAATATCGTTCCGGCTTCTGGCCATCAGCTGAGCGCCAGCGATAGCGGAAAAAATCGCACCTGCCCGGGTTTTGCTGCCTTCTGACTCTGTGATACCCGCCTCCAGCAGTTGCCCTGCCAGCCAGTCGATGTTGACGTCGGCAAACTTCTGAACTTCCACCTTCACCGCCTCAGGCAGGTCATCGTATTCGGCAGACATAAAACTGCCCATGCAGAGCCGGTTTCCACTCTCCAGCGATCGGCGGAATATATGCGGGTAGCGGTTCAGACTGCTTAACGCGTCGCCTGCTGATTCCCTGAGCATTTCAAGGTCACGCGCCGTGTCTTCCCAGTAGCGTTGAGCCACCGCCGCACCGAGCTCGGCCTTGCTGGGAAAGTGATAGTAGATGCTGGCCGCCTTGATCCCCACCTCATCCGCCAGTCCGCGAATGTTCAGACCGGTGTAACCATGAGCCTGGGCCGCCAGACGGGCTGCGTTAAGAATTTCATCCCGGGATGTTTTGCTCATCGTTTTATTCCTCGCAGAGTGTGATGCAGTAATTCTAACATTTGTTAGGTAGATATTGACAGTCTTGTTGTGAGGGGGTTACGCTCAAACTACCAACTGTTAGGTAGCTTTTTTACTGAGAGGATTTACCATGAGCAAAGACATTTTTTATTCAGATGCCACCCGCCTGGCGGACCTGATACGTAACCGCGACCTTTCCCCTGTCGAAGTTATGCAGGCGCATATCGACCGTATTGCCGCCACTAATCCGGACATCAACGCTGTCGTGTCGCTTGCAGAGGACGCCATGAAACAGGCTGCCGCTGCAGAATCAGCCGTCATGAAAGGTAAAGAACTTGGTCCCCTGCACGGAGTCCCTTTTACCGTCAAGGATTCCATTGATACCGCAGGTGTACTGACACAGCGCGGCTCACCCATTTTTAAAGGTCGACGTCCGGATAAGGATGCAACCAGCGTGGCGCGTCTTAAAAAGGCGGGCGCTATCCTGCTTGCAAAAACCAACCTGCCGGAGTTTTCGTACTGGATTGAAAGCGATAATCTTCTGTCCGGCCGCTCGAATAACCCCTGGGATCTGACCCGTACGCCCGGCGGTTCAAGTGGCGGCGAGTCCGCCGCTATCGCCGCTGGCATGTCCCCTCTGGGGCTGGGCACTGACCTGGCCATATCAGTACGTGGACCGGCTGCACAGACCGGCATAACCTCCATGAAAGCTACGCACGGTAGCGTGCCTATGACGGGCATCTGGCCGCGCGCACCTCGCCGGTTCTGGCACGTAGGCCCTATGGCCCGTTCAGTGCGCGATATTGCCCTGGCTTTTTCTCAGCTTGCAGGACCAGACGGCCATGACGCTTTCTCCAGCAATGCGCCAGCTTATTCTGATGGGCTGCCGCTGATGGCATCCCGTCCGCTGCGCATTGGCTGGATGACCGGTCCAGGCTTTGGTCCGGTTGATCCGGAAGTGGCAGCGGTGGTGAAGTCAGCAGCGGATTCACTGAAGGGACCGGGCGTGGTCGTAGAGCACGTCGGTATTCCTGCGCTGGAGCGGGATTTTGCGCTGGACGTGTTTAACCGAATCCACGTTATGGAGATGAAGCCTGCATTTGCTGCGGCAACGGCTGGTCGAAGCGCTGATGAACTTTACAAGATGGCAAAAACGATGCTGTCACTGCCTGATACATCCATGTCTGAATTTATTGATGCAGAGCAGGCTGCTGAAAGGTTGCGTGACGGGTTTGCGGAATACTTTTCACAGTATGATGCGCTTATCACGCATGTTCTCCCCATTCCGGCTCACAAACACGGCGTGGAGAAATTTATCATCGACGGTCAGAAAGTGGATGCCACTTATCTGCAGGGTGCCACGGTACCGCTGAACGTGACGGGCCTGCCTGGCGTGGCGCTGCCGTTCGGTAAAAGTCATGAAGGATTGCCCATCAACGTGCAAATTGTGGGTAAATGGCACGATGAGCGAACCATTCTTCACATTGCTTCCCTGCTGGAAGCCGTCAGCCCAGTAAAAGGCTCTCATCCGTCACTGTAGGAATGAAAAAGTCCCGCGGATACTGCGGGGCTTAGCTCTGAGGGCAGCCAAATTGCGCTCAGGACGAAGTGTCAAATCTTTCGCCGCGATGGTTGACTTTGGCAGTGCTGAGGCATTTTCTCGCACATTTTTGCGTAAATTCGGCTATTCGCCGGACAGTGCAAATTGCGCGGAGGCAATAACGAGGAAAGCGATCGTGCGGCAGATCTGGAGTGATGGCATGCTTAATGAAGCCGGGTCTGTTGTCACCTGCCATGCAAGCCGTTTTACATTGGCACGATACAATATGATTCAGCGATTATTCTCGCTGGCTTGTTGTAACCGAAGCTTCACCAATGCCTGATGGAATTCGCCGACTGTCAGGTCCCGGACCGTCGAATCCGGGATCCCTCGCAGCCTTGCAAAAAAACGGGAAATCCCGAAAAGATCTAAGCCCTCCGAGGAAAAGAGAAACTCATTATCTTTCATAGAAAAGAGAGTCCTTAAATTATGCTCATCCGTTTCAAAACAGACGCCAAAAACCTTCTCTGCTTCCTGTAAAAGCGCCACACCGTCATCACCAGTAATATGGAGATCGTTCTCAATGTACGAATTCTCATCGATAGGGTGTTTTCGCAATCCTGCATACTCACGGATAAAGCTGATAACGTCTGGAAGCGTTGGACTCATTGGTATGGCTCGTAATGAAAGATACCTTGAGAATAGCCGTAAGATAGGACGGGATTCAATCTGTGAATCGCCCAGAATCTACCGTGCCCCACTTCTGCTCCTGGCTCAAAGTTCCTGCACCTGAATGGCCGCTCTGTGCCAGGAGCGGACCGATGATGAGCCAATCAAAATGGAGCAAGCTAATCAAGTTACAATTGGGGTCAACCCATATTTATGTGTAAGTTCAGCCGTTAGAAAAGGCCGAACAACGTCATTCTGAAATTACTCTTCTTCAGATTCTTCTTCCTCAATTTCTTGCGGCAAAGGCGGAAGGTTGTATATATCCTCCGGTGTGAACCCTGCGATTTGCTCAAGCAGCCGCTCAGAGGAAAGGACGGGCTGTCTTTTACTCCTCTCAAATGCGTTGTAGGAATAACGCCCTTCATTTACCCAGTCGAAATGGCGATTTATGCTACCAATGAGAGTGTTGCAGGTGTGTTTATTACCATTTGTGCTACCGATAGAGTGCTGTCCAGCAGTAAAGCGAATCGATGATCTGGCAATATAGGCTAGATCCTTGCCACTGAGTGTCGATTCAGTTATTCGTTCTGTTGTCGCCTCATTCAGGGTAAACTCTCTCGCCCAGAGCTCATTAACATTGCCAAGATAGTACTCAAACGCATTGTAAAAATATCCTGTCGTGATGAGCCTGCGAATCTGCCAGGCCACGTCTATTTCATCATTGCGGCGATTTATCTCTTCTAGTAATACCGGTAACGCCATCAACCTGCTATCTGCAATGCCGATGATGTTTAAATGGAATTTCGCACCCCACAGTATTTCATCAAACTGGTCCAGTGCAGAATCCTCCAGCGCGTTGAAAGAAGCTGTGGACATTTTAATTAATCCGCCGATTGCCAGAGACTGGAAAAGCATCTTTGTCATTGTCTCTGAAGGGAATATGTATTTCCCTGAACGTTCTAACGTTTTGAATCCCCAATCATCACCGCAGCCATCAACAAAAGCGCACAGTATCATCAGCATTCTGGTAGGAATTTTTTCAAGTGAGGCGGGGACAATATGTTCAGGATTTAAGGGGTGATTAGCCCTTGCCCCTATTTTCTTTTCTAATTTAGCGATTGAACACCTGAGAGTTGCAACTTTGTCGTCATCATTAACGTAGTCTATCCAGTAATAAGCTTCCTCAATATCAGCCAAATGTATAGCGGCATGTGCCGTGTTGAACGCCAGTGAACTTAGATAGTTAGTGCGCCCTGTTGAAAGGTTGGGGGCGCTAAAGAACTGCCTAGCAATCCCGATACTGTGTTTAGGTGAATCGCCACGGGTTTAACAGACACCTCAGAGTCATTTAAGATGGCTTAAAGAGAGGTGCCCATGAGCGGTAAGCGTTATCCCGAAGAGTTTAAAACTGAAGCAGTCAAACAGGTTGTTGATCGCGGTTATTCTGTTGCCAGCGTTGCAACACGTCTCGATATCACCACCCACAGCCTTTATGCCTGGATAAAGAAGTACGGTCCGGATTCTTCCACTAATAAAGAACAGTCAGATGCTCAGGCCGAGATCCGCCGTCTCCAGAAAGAGCTGAAACGGGTTACCGACGAACGGGACATATTAAAAAAAGCCGCGGCGTACTTCGCAAAGCTGTCCGACTGAGGTACGCCTTTATCCGTGACAACTCCTGTTGCTGGCCTGTTCGCCTGCTCTGTCGGGTGCTGGATGTTCATCCCAGTGGTTTTTACGCCTGGCTTCAGCAGCCGCATTCACAACGCCATCAGGCAGACCTGAGACTGACAGGACAGATTAAACAGTTCTGGCTGGAGTCGGGATGCGTCTATGGTTATCGCAAAATCCATCTGGATCTGCGTGACAGCGGGCAACAGTGCGGAGTAAACAGAGTCTGGAGACTGATGAAACGTGTCGGAATAAAGGCTCAGGTCGGATACCGAAGCCCGCGGGCACGTAAAGGCGAGGCCAGTATCGTGTCACCCAACAGGCTCCAGCGACAGTTCAATCCGGATGCTCCTGATGAGCGTTGGGTAACGGACATAACCTACATCAGGACCCACGAAGGCTGGCTGTATCTTGCCGTTGTTGTTGATCTGTTCTCACGCAAAATTATCGGCTGGTCCATGCAATCCCGGATGACAAAGGACATTGTCCTGAACGCACTGCTGATGGCTGTATGGCGGCGTAATCCCGAAAAACAGGTGCTGGTTCATTCGGATCAGGGCAGTCAGTACACAAGCCATGAGTGGCAGTCGTTCCTGAAATCACACGGCCTGGAGGGTAGCATGAGCCGTCGCGGTAACTGCCATGATAATGCGGTTGCAGAAAGTTTTTTCCAGTTGTTGAAACGTGAACGGATAAAGAAAAAGATCTACGGAACGCGGGAAGAAGCCCGCAGTGATATTTTTGATTACATCGAAATGTTTTATAACAGTAAGCGTCGGCATGGTTCTAGCGAACAGATGTCACCGACAGAATATGAAAACCAGTATTATCAACGGCTCGGAAGTGTCTAGATTATCCGTGGCGATTCAAGGGTTCCTGTCGAGGCTAAAATAGGATTCAAAAAAGAGTAAGCTCTGGCAGGTATCTTCGCCTACTTGATGGGAGATAAATTGAGTTAGCTTTTCAAGGGTAGAGAGTTGGCGTGAATTATCCAGCAGTACACGATGTGTTGCTTCATAGAAGGTCATCAACTGAGCATTACTCAGATTATCGATATCAAAAAAGGGGGGCTCCTTGTTAAAGGATGCCGAAATGCCCATCAGACAGTTAAAGTATGTAACATACTGCTGCTTTGTACCCGAAAGAATAAACGCTCTGATGATTGCCATGTAGGGACTGAACGAGACATCGCTTTTCGCCAAGGAAAACACCGTACAAATCTCCTCACTAAACTCATACCGTTCGTCCTGATCTAGCGCTGATTGAATCAGTGGCGTCGCTGGAGTGCCAGAAAATGCTATAAGGTTCAGAACCGCCTGCCTTTCCGTCTGAAACGCTTTTTCCTCCCTTGCTATCACCGCTTTACAGAAATAATAGTCTACAGAGGTTTCGTTGGTTTCTTCAGCATGCAGAATTATCTTTTCACAAACTGAATAAAAAACCTCTTGTTTTTGAACTGGCATCTGTTTCTGAGGAAACTTAGCCTCACTAAGTTTACGAGTGGCACTGGCTTTAAATTGCTTCCTATTCCGCTTTTTCATCATTTAAATCCACTAGATAGCTTTGGGAAAGTGTACTGCGAAGGAATTAGGCGCTCAATGAAATGAACGATTTTTTAATCACTTGAGTTCATCTATTTTGATATTGTAATCGTTGTGTTAAAACGGACCGTTCACTTTTAGGAGTTTCAAGCAAACTGTTTAACTTCCCTTTCAGGCCAAAGTCCGCTCCTCGCTCAGGCTGTGTGAAAACTCCTGATCACTTTTTGGTCTAAGCGATGGTTTCATATGATCAACCATTCTTGATAAACCCATGCGACGGAATGACTTTTTCATTAAAATTATAAGCATACAAATGAATACTGCGGATACCGACATGGTCCATCACATTCAAGGACAAGACAGGCATCAGGTGACATTGCTCCCTGATACACTGGATGATTTTGTCACTGAAGATAACCCCGTCAGAGTGGTTGATATATTTGTAGATGGATTAAAGCTTGATTCTCTTGGTTTCAGCAGAGTTGATGCAAAGCGAACTGGACGGCCCGGATATCACCCTGCCACCCTACTGAAGTTGTACATTTACGGATATCTCAACCGAATTCAGTCCTCCCGTAGACTGGAAAAAGAGGCCCATCGGAACGTTGAACTGATGTGGTTACTTGAACGATTAACGCCTGACTTTAAAACCATTGCAGACTTCAGAAAAGATAACGGTGAAGGTATCAGGAATGCCTGTCGGGCCTTTATTGGCCTGTGCCGGCAAATGCAAATGTTCACTGATGTCGTTGTTGCCATTGACGGCAGCAAATTCAAAGCAGTAAACAGCAAACCCAACAACTTCACATCCCAGAAAGCCAATGACCATATTGAGCGCGTTGAGCAAAGTATTACTTATTATTTAAACAAGCTGGATGAAGCCGACAAGTATACTGAGCCCGATGCAAACACAAAGTTAACAGCCACTAAACTGGCTTGGCTAAAAAAGCGCTTACGTGAGCTTCAGGAAATTCAACAAGCAGTCGCACAACAGCCAGATAAACAACTCTCTTTAACCGACCCTGACTCCCGGTTGATGAAAACAAATAATATGAACCGGCAAGTTTGCTACAACGTTCAGACAGCTGTGGATACGAAAAACCATTTGATTGTTGCGCATGAAGTCACCAACACAACAGATAATGGACAACTTGGTTCAATGGCAACACTGGCTCAGAAAGCTGTTGGCCGGAAAGACATAACAGTACTGGCCGACAAAGGGTATTACAGTCGCAGCGATATTAAAACAGTTCTGGATAGCGGAGCAGTGGCTTTGGTGCCAAAGGGAGATACCTCTGGTGCTGAACGTAAGGGGCTCTATAACCGCTCAATGTTCAGATATAACAGGGAAAAAGATGTTTATGTATGCCCAATGGGCAATGAGCTTCAGAATCGATTTACCTCAACAGAGGACGGACTGGAGCAACAGTTGTACTTTAACAATATTGCCTGTCGCGATTGCAGCCAGCGCTCCAGATGCACTACATCAAAACGCGATCCAAGGCGTATACGGCGTTGGGTTCATGAAGCTGAAATGGAAGAAATGCATGCGAGGCTTGAGTCATTTCCTCAGGCGGTGGTCATGCGAAAGCAAACGGTAGAACATCCGTTTGGGACAATTAAAATGTGGATGGGTGCAACGCACTTCCTGATGCGGAAATTTAAAAACGTCAGTACGGAAATCAGTCTACATATATTGGCTTATAACCTGAAAAGGATGCTATCGATATGGGGTACTGCAGGATTGATAATTCAGCTGCAGGAACAATACGGCTAACGGTTCCAGCCGTTTTATCCTCCAGTAACAACAGATATCAGGTTCTTCCCCGCAATAAAAACTTCTGAGTCATCCGAATAAAATCACAGATTACCTCGTCAACTTAAACGACATTCTTAAAACACAGATGAGAAATATTGTTTGGCTAATTGAAGCTATGAGTTTTCACACAGCCTGCGCTCTAAGCGAGCTTTCAGACTGTCCGCTTCATGCCAGAAGTAGACCTTATCGCTTCTGGAAATTTCAGTGGATGTGCTTTGGCTCTTTAAAAGAAGCTCTAAAAACAGCGATACCGAAAGTGATGACACGACGTCGATGGCGGGCAGTTTGTTGTTGAGTGTCGCGGGCTGGCAGGAAGGGTGAGTATTGAGCCAGAAACCGTGTGGCACGTGTCTAAGTGCGCGATAAATCAACAAAATGGGAGGCCGCGAAGCCTCCCGGCGATTTAAAAGTCGTATTGCAGGCTTAAACGGTTCTGCCAGAAATGTGAATCATATAGCGGTGATGTCTGCACCCCAGCGAAATCGGTCAGGCTCAACCCTTTCAGCATGCCACTGAAACTCCAGGTGAAATACACCAGATATTCCGACTGATTAATGCTGGCCGAAGCCGGTGACGGTTTCAGATCCATAAACGAATACTGCGTCCCCAGAGACAGGTTTTCATTCATCACGTAATTCAGATTGGTCATATATGCATTGCCGCTTCCCAGATCCTGAGTACTGGTGAAGAACGGTTGCGCAAAGTAAGGACCCGACGAAGTGTTGTGCGCGTAAGGCGTCACCAGCGAACCGTTGTTCCAGCTATTGCCGCTGGCGGCGATGTGGTCATAGCCCAGCTTCCAGCTCAGGGCTGGAGTCAGGGTCAGCGCCAGTTGGGCACCGTAAGAGGTACTGTTCACTTCACCAGCCAGCGCTTTGCCCAGGCTGGTGCCGCGAATAAATTGCACGCCAAAATCCGGCTGGAACAGCGCATCCTGCCATTGTAAATGGCTCTCGCCATACACCAGGCGGGTATAATCGGCATACTCCTGATACCACAACTGGCCGGTGAGTTTTTTGCCGTCCCACTGCGTACCGCGACCACCACCCAACGCCCACATGCCGTTAGTGCGTTCATCCACATCGGTATAGGCCGTGGTATTCAGGAATTGATCGTCACCCCACGGTTTATAACGCCAGACTTTGGTGGCATGCAGATAATTGGTGCTGTCGCCGTAATTCGCATCTACACCACGGAACAAAATAGGCGTAATACGCCAGTCGTAATCACCGACAAAAGGAATATTGATTCGTTGATCACCGGCAGTAATTTTAAAATCATCCAGCTGCCAGCTTAAATAAGCCTCACCAACGTTAGTTTGATTATCACCAATATCGCTGATGGTATGAGCTTCATCCGGATGGTCAATCCCGCGCAGGAAAATACCGCTGACACCGGCACGGAAACCATAAAACGGCGCGGTTTCATATTTTATATCACCACCGTAGCTCAGGGTGTCCTGATTAAAACCTTTAGAAAAATACGCGTTGTGCGTTGAATAATACAACGTGCGCAAACTGCCGCTCACGGTACCGCAGGTGAAAATATCGGTGAAGCTATTTACACCACTCGCACCGTACTGACAATCGCTGATATTGCTCTGTGTCGCCGCCAGTGCAGCTGGAACAAGCGGGAAAAACAGCGCAGCAAGACACGCACCACTTAGTGTTTTTAATTGCATAATCCCAAGCCTCGTCACTTTTTGAAAAGAGCAAAGCAGTGCCACCCGCACAATAAATGTACGGTCGGTGGCATGCTTTGCCGTAAAAATTTTTTATTATTGATTAATTACTTATGCCGGCTATTTTCACATCCGGCAATGTATCGCGTACTTCCCAGCCACGTAATTTTCCAGGATTCAGTAAATTATACGGATCGCAGGCACGTTTCATTGCCACAACATCTGCCCGCACCATGCCTTGTTTACCATCTTCAATATGAATAACGTGCGGGTTATTAATTTTCACCCCGTTATCACGATAAATATCCATAATGGCGTTCAGACGTTCTTCATCGCTATATCGCACCAGCGGCAACCCGCTACAGGTCAGCGTGCCGTTCATATCGCGCAGAAACTCAATATGCGACATCACCTCATCTGATAATTGTGCTTCCATCGCCAGCGCCTGCTGATGATAATTTTCCGGCGCATAGGCAGTTTGCAAATAGGTCAGGGTCTTATCGACCTTCAGTGCCTGCAACGTGGTATGGTTCCAGCAATATTCAATCAACGAATGACCGTGATTCTCACCCTCAGCAAAATGCAGCGCGCTGCGGCCATCATGCTGCGTCAGCAATGATGGCATTAGTCGGTCGCTCTCCACCCCGACCACCGAAATCACGCCATGCTGCCCCGCTATGCCCGCATCGGCGAGATCGGTGAAGTAATCCAGCACCGGCGCCGCCATCACCGCCACCTGACGCTTCACCAGCCCTGGCGATTTCGCTAGCGCATCGGCAAAGGCCATCGCTGCCGGGAAGCTGGCAAAGGTGTCGAGACGTTCAATCCAGTCGTGACGCGGAGCCAGCGCCAGCTCAATCTCCAGCACAATGCCGTTGCTGCCGTAAGCATGATGCAGCAGTAAGGCGTCAGGCGCCTGCAGAGTCAGGATGCGTGGCGTCTTTTCCATCGTCATCAGCTTCACTGACAACACATTGCCGGGGGCCGCCAGCGGGCCATAGTTGATGGAACCCACGCCACCAAAACCACCGCCAAACAGACCGCCGAGCGTCGCCAGCTTCCAGGTGGAGGGCATACAACGCAGCTCCCAGCCGAGTGGTCGGGTATGGGCTTCCAGGTCACCGAGACGAATCCCGGCCTGCGCGCGCACCGTGCCTTGCCCCATGCTCACCACAGCGTTCAGTCTGGTCATATCGACCATCACCCCGCCCTCCAGCGGGATCAACTGACCATAGTTACCGGTGCCGCCCCCGCGCAGATTGAGCGGGATGCGACGGGCCGCACAGGCAGCCACCACTGACACCAGTTCCTGTTCATCACGCGGGCGCACTGCCAGCTCAGCAAATTTCTCTTCCAGTTGCGGTTTCAACACCGGGCTGAACCAGTGAAAATCGCGCGACAGGCGTTTGACCTTAGGCGCATCTTTAATCCAGTCCAGCTCAGGCAGCGCTGCGACCAGCGCCGCCAGTACAGACTGACGATCGGAATCAGACATCTTTCTTTCCTGTTGTTGAGGTATCAGGTCGGGGTAAGTTCGCTCTCGTGCCAGGCCGCCAATACGCGGCGCGTTAGCCACGACATCAGGGCAAACAGCAGGAACCCCGCCAGGGAAATCAGTAACAGCGCGGCAAACATCAGCGGAATATTGAGCTGATAACCGGCCTGTAAAATCTGGTAGGCCAGCCCGGTGTCGGTACCACCCGTACCGGCGACGAACTCCGCCACCACTGCGCCAATCAGCGACAAGCCGCTGGAGATACGCAGCGCACCGAAAAAGTACGGCAATGCCGAAGGAATGCGCAGGCGCAGTAAAATCTGCAACCGCGACGCATGGTTAAGTTTGAAGTAACTTAACAGGCCCGGCGAGACACTGCGCAGCCCCTGAGTGGTATTGGAGATGATGGGAAACACCGCCATCAGCGTGGCACACACCACCAGCGACATAGTGGTATCTTTCACCCAGATGATGATCAGCGGGGCAATCGCCACAATCGGCGTCACCTGCAAAAACACGATGTAGGGAAACAACGCACTTTCGATAAAGCGGTTCTGCACCAGCAAAAACGCCATGACCGAGCCAATCACAATCGCCACCAGAAAGGAGATCACAGTGATTTTCAGGGTGTAGAGCAGCGACATAAACAGCGTCGGGAAGTTCTGCACCAGGCTTTGTGCCACCACCTGCGGCGACGGCACCAGGAAGGCGGGCACCTTCAGCGCCGTCACCAGGAACTGCCACAGCAACAGCAGCACAATGGCAAACAGCGCCGGGAACAGACACTGCTGAAATTTACGCTGCGCGGCTAAGGGCTTTTTCATCATTTGCTCTCCTGACTGGCAGCAAACAGACCGCGCTGCAACTGCTGGGCATACTGGGTAAATTGCTGGCTGACGCGAAACTCATCATCACGCGGGAATGGCGCATCAATGCTGATGTCATCCACCACGCGGCCCGGCCGTGCCGCCATCATGATCACGCGCTGCGACAGGAATACCGCTTCCTGAATCGAATGGGTGACAAACACCACTGTCAGCTTCTGCTCCTGCCACAGCTGCAGCAGATCGCTATCCAGTTTGTTACGGGTGATCTCATCCAGTGCACCGAAGGGTTCATCCATCAGCAGCACTTTCGGGCGCGTCACCAGGCCACGGGCAATCGACACACGCATCTGCATTCCCCCGGACAGCTCACGTGGCAGCACATGACCAAACTGCCCCAGCCCCACCAGCTCAAGGATTTCGCGCACGCGGGTATCGGCTTCGGCCCGCGGCACACCGGACAAGTCGAGGGGCAGGCGCACATTTTTATGTACGTTGCTCCACGGCATCAGCGTCGCCTCCTGAAAAACGAACGATAACGGCAGATCACGCTGTTTTTCCCGACGATCGCGACGGAAAAGCATCAGTTTTCCATCGCTCGACTCTATCAGCCCGGCGATCATTTTTAACAAGGTACTTTTGCCACAGCCGGACGGACCGAGCAGCGAGACAAATTCGCCCTGGCGAATCGTCAGGTCCACCGGCAGCAACGCACGCGTACCATTCGGATAAATTTTCTCCGCAGAGAGCACTTCAATCGCCGGGGGTGCCGCATGCAGCGGCACCGCTTGCACATCATTGCTCATCAGGGTCAGTCGGCTGGCGACATTCATGGCATGACCTTCACGTCTTCAATGAATTTCAGGGTGTAGCTGCCGTCAAACGGTACTTTCACTGGATCGATCAGCTTGTTGTCCACCAGCAACTGCCAGGTCTGCTTCAGACGCGGTACGGTCATAATGCCGATACCGCCGGTCTGCGCATCGCCGCCTGTCAGCATCTGATACTTCTTCATCTGGGCGATGCCGAAGGCGATCTGTTCGTCGGTCATCTGCGGGTTTTCTTTCTTAATCAGCGTGTTGCCCGGTGCCGGATTCTCCAGGTAGTTTTTCCAGCCCTGCATCGAGGCTTTAACAAAAGCCGCGACCGCCTGCGGACGTTTCTCGATGGTCGATTTCATGCACACGATGCTGTTGCCGTATGGTGGGTAGCCCCAGTCGCTGATCGGGTAGACGTTGGCCTGCGCCCCGGCTTTCTGCACCGCAAAAGGTTCGGAGGTCACGTAGCCCTGCTGTACCAGGGTTTTATCCGCGAGGAACGGCTGCACGCTGAAGGTATACGGGCGCACGCGGGCGTTTTTCAGGTTGAGAACGCTCTGCGCCCACGGCCAGTAGGAGGTATAGGCTTCGGCGGCTAACAGGAAGGTTTTACCCTGCAAATCGGCCTGGCTTTTCACATCCGGGTGGGTGATAAACACAATCGCCGAATGCTGGAAGGTGGTGGCAACCGGTACAGCTTCCACGCCCTGCTGCCAGGATTCCAGCGCCTGCATGTTATCGCTGATGATGCAGTCGGCCTGGCCTGCCGCCATCAACTGCATGGTGTGCACCTGCGGACCTCCCATTTTGATGGTGACGTCCAGACCGGCATCACGGTACAGATTCTGTGCCTGGGCCTGATAAAAACCGCCATGCTCGGCCTGAGCATACCAGTTGGTCATAAATGTAAATTTCTCGGCAGCCATTCCCTGGGCCGACAGGGCCATGGAAAGCGCGGCGACAATGCTCAATGTTTGTTTCATAGCCGATCCCCGAATTAGCGCGGTGGTAATAATGATGCTGCGTCGTTTTGGTCTAATACTTTGCCCTGCCACTGCCCTGTGCCCCACGCCGGTTCAGCGCGTGTTACCCATGTCATCTGATGCACTTCGGTAATCACCTGCGCCCAGCTGGTCGCCAGTGAATCCAGAATCGCATCCCCCTGCTCTTTGGTTGACGGGCGCGGATCGCCGATCACACCGCTCGGGCCAAAGTCATATGACGCCCATGCCGCCATCGGACGGGTGCGGGAGAGCGTCGGGCACGGGAATGCCGGTGGATAGTTGGCGACTGCTTTGTCCATCTGCACAGTATCCGGTGCCAACGCCAGCATTAGCGCGGTTTCGGCATGACCGGCGTGCATCGCCATCTGACGTTCCTGCTCGTCCATAAAACTTTCGGCGCAGTTCGGCACTTTGAAGGTGTCCTGCATGATGATGATCATGTCGCCGTGACGCAGGCGCAGTTCGCGCGCTGCCATCTGCAACGGCTGCGGCTGACCACCATGGCCGTTGACCATCAGGAACTTACGGAAACCGGCGCGGTACAGCGATTCGCCAATCTCCAGAATGGTGTGCAGCAGCGTCTCACCAGTTAGCGTCAGAGTGCCGGGGAAATGCAGATGCTCGTCCGATTTGCCATATGTGATGGGCGGAATGGCGTAGGCCGGGATCGTTGCCGGTAAACGTGCCAGTGCATGGCCGACTACCCCGGAGGAGATCACGCTATCCACCGCACACGGCAGATGCGGGCCATGCTGCTCAATCGCCCCGGTCGGCAGCACAATCACTGTGTTGGTTTTGTCGTCCAACGTGGCGATATCGGTCCAGCTCAGATACGGCAAAAAGCGGTTTGCCGGAATATAACCATGTAACATCTTGCTTCCTCGTGTTATTGCGGCAACCACGCCGTCGCTTCAACTTCAATTAAGACATCCGGGCTGGGCAGCATTTCACTCACCTGAACCACGGTAGAAACCGGTGGCGTATCGGGGTAAAACAACTTGCGCACCCGGCTGTAGTGCGGAAAGTGATCCAGATTGCGGAAGTACTGCACCAGTTTGATCACGTCGCTCATCTGGCCGCCCGCGCTCTCAATGGTGGTGCGGATGCTCTCCAGCACATACCAGCTTTGCGCCAGGATCGGCCCTTCTTTGATATCGGTGGAGAACTCGCCGGTGCGCCCCAGCAGTTGCTGCGCCCCGGCGGGGATATCGTCGTAACCGCGCACAATCAGTGCGGTTTGTGGGTTCACCGGGATAATGCCGGAGAGAAAGATAAAATCGCCCGCGCGTCGCCACGCGGCATACTTCGCCAGCGGTTTACCCGCCCCAGCTTCAAGTGTCATTGCGGAATTCCCCATAACAGATCCCCTGTTTCAACCGATAGCGACTGCGGCTACGCAGTGGCCAGCTTGCCGCCTCGGCTGCAGGGAAAATGACAAAATCGTTAGCCAACACATTTGCACCATCATGCAACGCCGTACGCTGACAAATCAGTGCCGATGCTTCATCAAAGGCCATACCCAACTGCGCACTCAGCAGGCCGCTGAACAGCGTGTCGAGCGGGTCGTAGCTGCCGACCGGACAGAACGCGTCCTGCACGTTATCCGCCCCTAACAGCAAGGGGATGCCGCGCGCCTGCGCCTCTTTAATCAGCGTTAAACCGCGCTGACGTGGGGTACGTCCCGGCACTGCGTCCTGTAACAGCAGGTTGGTCAGCGGCAGCGCAATCAGGGTGACGCGATGTTGCGCCAGCACCTCAAGGATGGCCTCGCCGTCTTCCTGCTGCGCCAGGGCACAACCGTGGCTACAGGTAATGCGTCCGTTAAACGAATGCTGCCGCAAATAGCACGCCAGCCAGCGCAAGCCCTGCGCATCGTGGCTCAGTTCTTCGTCGATATGCAGATCGATATCCAGCTGCCAGCGTTCCGCCGCCTGCAATAAATGGGTAAACGCCTGGGCATCCCAGTTGCTGCTGTGAATAAAGCCCCCGAGCAGCGCACCACTGGCGGCCACCTGGGCGGCGATATGATCCGCCTGGGCGGCATCAGCAAAAAAGGTCACCGGGGCCAGCGCGACACGTTCAATGGTGCACAGCGGATGCTGCAACTCACCCACAACCTGCCATGCCAGCGGGGCATCGGCAGCAAACCAGTCGATATGGGTACGCAGCAGACCCACACCGGCCTCCACCGCCCAGCTCAGTGCCTGGCTGGCACGCTGCCGCAGGTCGTCCGCACTCCAGCGCACCCGGTCCTGATGCATGGCGGCGATGGCTGCCAGCAGGCCCGGCTGTTGGGGCGGACTGCGCTGCGCGGTGAAGGTTTTATCGAGATGCGCGTGGGGTTCAATCAGCGCTGGCAGCACCAGTGCACCATTGAGCGCCAGATAGCCACTAACATTCTGATCCGGCTCGATCCGGGTGCCCTCTTCGCGGAAATGCAAGGTTGCCAGCGCCGGTTGATCGCCATCCATCGGCCACTCTTGCGGCAGCAACCAGCGGGGTAAACGCGCACCTGTTGCGCCCGGATACGCGCTCACAGGTCGAGTACCAGGAGTGGGGAACGGGCACGCGAACAGCACAGCACGATGCAATCATTGGCTGTGCGCTCTGTCTGGCTCAACACTTCATCGCGATGATCTGGCTCACCATGCAGCACACCGGTAATGCAGGCTCCGCACATCCCCTGTTCGCAGGAGAGTTCAATGTCGATCCCGGCACGCTCCAGCACCTCCGCAATACTTTCATCAGCATTGATGGTGTAACGCGCCCCGCTCGAGGCGATTTCTACCGTGAACGTGTCGCCAGCAACCGATTGCGTGGCAGCACTGGCTTTGAATTTTTCACTGTACAATTGATCAGCGCGCCAGCCGTATTTCAGTGCTAACTGATGCAGATGGTCCATAAAACCCGCCGGGCCACAGCTCACCAACACGCTGTCGTGCGACTGTTTAAGATCGGCCGGGACATGCTGGCGCAGACTGTCACCTTCGCTGCTGTAATGCAGCACCACGCGCGCGCCAAGTTGCTCCAGCCGCGCGCTGAACGGCAGTTCATCATGGCGTTTGAGAAACAGATGCAGCGTGAAATCGGCACCCTGCACCGCCAGCTGTTCCGCCATTACCAGCAGCGGCGTCAGGCCAATACCGGCGGCAAACAGCAGCGTGCGCGGTGCCTGCGGCAAGGGAAAATGGTTGCGTGGAGCGGAGATGGTTAAGCTCGCCCCGGTCTGCACCTGATGGTGCAGCCAGCGAGAGCCGCCGCCCGATGCCTGATCGAGACGGACGCAAATTTGGTAGTGCCCCGCCCCGGCAACGGAGCAGAGCGAATACTGCCGCTTGCCGCAGTCGGGAATGGTCACATCAATATGAGCACCGGGAGTGAACGCCGGTAGTGGATGGCCACTGGCAGACGCCAGGGTCAGTAGTACATTGCCAGCACCGTTGAACTGCTTTGCGATGACGGTGACAGCCAGATTCTCTGCCTGCTTCATGATAATCCTGCATACCACGGACACGTCATCAGCCGGAAGGCCGCGCGTAGTCTCGTTTTTATCGTGATTGTGATTATTATGTTGCCCGCGTGTAAACGTCCATCCGTTTAATTCGCACGAAGTGTTGCAAAAAAGAGAACACCATTATGTTTGCCTTCTCCCGGTAGCTGATCTATTTCACCGAGGTGGCCCCCAGGGTTCACTGCGAAAGGCTTCCGGGACGCTGCATGTGTCGACATCCTCTATCGACCGACAGATTTTATGAGTGGAACAGCCGCTGGATATGCCGCTGTTTGAATGTCTTCCATAAAAATTACGTATGACGGCGGGCGGGAGAAATCCTGCAAAACGCGGAGAAGAACTGGCAGCGTAAGTTTGGTCGCGCCTGTACTCAGTTGGGTGATTTGAACTGCTCCCCGTTGATCAATATACCGTTCTGCCTGCATGCGATAATCAGAGCCGTTACGTTGTGTACGCTGCAAACCAACTTTCTGGCAAACCGGCGTATAGGTCTGATTCGGCCTTCATCAGTGCGCCGTCGTACCTTGACGGCGCAGAGAGGCTCACACAGGCACTGAGGCAATACAGGGTTGTGAATCCCTCGCCTGCCAGCGTCGAACAGGTGCTTTGGATTCCAGGGGATGTATGGCCGCATTGAGTCGGTGAAATTTACCGACCACTTTGACGGGATAACTGTCATCCATGGTTCCAAAGACAAAGTTACCAGAACGGTCGCTCCGGCCATCTCCGATACGGGTACCCGCTTCCCCTGGGGACGCTGCAACTGCGGTAAAAATACCAGTACTGAGTTCATAAAAGCCTAAGCCGGACGCCAGCCCCATCAGCAGGACATCCGTCTTTTCGGTAAAGGCAAACGATCCAAGGCGTTCAGGCAGAGACCATCGCATCACAACGTTACTGTCTTCTTGTAAGACGAGTAGTTCACTACCTTCAATGTCCGTCCAGAACAGCCGGCGTGTTCTTTCGCACCAGAGAGGACACTCTCCCAGCAAATTTCTGACATCAGTTGCCATGTTATTTCTCCAGGGAAAAGTACGCAGTAGCTTAAATAAATGCACACGGATGTCTGCAGCAGGGCAAACCCGTAATAAGCAGGGAGCAGTATTTCACTCTGTTAATGCAGAAAACGCTCAGAAAGCCGATCGCCGAACAGCATGATGGCAAGCCCTGCCAGCATGACCAGCATGCCACCCAGCTTTAGCACCGAAACCGGACGCCGGATGGCACCCAGCAAACCAAAATGGTCAATCACCTGCGACGAAAGCAGTTGCCCGACAATCGCCAGCCCGAGCAGGGCTGAAAAACCAATTTTCGGCGCGAGCACGACATAGCTGAACAGGGCACATGCACCGATCAGCCCGCCCGCCAGACTCCACAGTGGCTGAGATGGAATGGCGGCAAGCGAGGTGAATAATCCTCCCCGCAGCAACGAGTAAACCGCGAGGCTGAACGCCCCGGCCGCAAAGGAAAACAGCGCGGCAGTCACTGCATCTCCGCCTAACCCTCTTGCCAGTTGGCTGTTCAGGGTCGTCTGCAGGGTGATCCCGAGGCCTGCGGCAAACGCGATTACGTAATAAATCATGCTCATGCGTTTCATCTCTGTCAGTGTGTCTGCTCCAGCGGCAGGAAGGTTTCCGCAAAAATATCAGGCTTATATCCTGCAGCAGCAAACAGATGTTGACGCGATTCATCAATCGCTGCGTGAAGTCGCGAGCTGTCGACGCCCACGACTTTGCCGTTCTGCTTGACGATGCGTCCGCCGATCATGACGGTATCAATGTTGCTGCGCTCTGTCGCATGTACCACCGTGCCAAAGGCATTCCCGGAGGGATAAAGGTTGATGTCGCTGGCGTTAATCAGGATCAGATCGGCTTGTTTACCCGGTGTCAGGCTGCCGATTTTGTCCTGTAGCCCGGCACAGGCCGCGCCATCGACGGTCGCCGCTTTAAGGAGTTGTGCCGCCGGAAGTGTTGTCAGCGAATGTGCGGAATCGCAGCAGTGCTGCTTGTGCCTGCCCATCACCCGCTGCAGGTAAAAGGCCACGCGCATTTCCATAAACATATCGGTACTGTAGGACGTTTCGTTATCCACGCTCAGGCCCGGGTTGATACCGTGACGTTGCGCAGCCTCAATGGCAAACATACCGTCTTCAATGCCATAGTGCGCATCAGAACGCGGGCAGACGTTCACCCGGACACCCGCTTCGCGCAGGATTTTCCATCCTTCGTCAGGCAGCGATGTGCAATGATTGAAAATATTGTCCGGCCCGAGAAGGCCCCGCTGATGCAGCGATTCAAGCTCAGAGGCCATCTCAGCACCAAAGAATTCAGTGACGATCGGCACCCCCAGCCTGCGGGCCTCGGCCCACATCTCTGGCTCCAGTTGAGCCATAACCGCAAGAGAAACAAGGCCTTCAGGATTGTTCCTGAAATACTTTTCCTGCAGGCGTTGCCAGTTACCGGGCCAGTGCGCCTTGTCCCATTCACCCGATACCGGTGCGCCGGAAGCGTGTACAGCGCGGATGCCCGCATCAAGCAAAGCCTCAACGGCCGCGTCTGAATGCGCAGCGGTGCGGCTGTTATGGGAATTATCAATGATTGTCGTGATGCCTGCGTCAATCGCGCCCAGCGCTGTCAGCAGGTTACCCACATAGATATCGGAAGGGCGATAGTATTTGGCAAAAGAGAAGTGCGTGGCGTTGCTGTAATCGTCCAGACAGGTGGCATTAGGGTTAATGCGGCGCAGTTGTCCTTCCCAGGAGTGACGATGAGAATCCA
Organism: Kosakonia radicincitans DSM 16656; assembly: GCF_000280495.2. NCBI lineage: Bacteria > Pseudomonadati > Pseudomonadota > Gammaproteobacteria > Enterobacterales > Enterobacteriaceae > Kosakonia > Kosakonia radicincitans. The sequence goes on along the minus strand of NZ_CP018016.1, from coordinate 1,014,893 downwards.
CCATCCCCGGCATGGCAATCATGTTTGCGGCGTCTATGACGCGGGCTTTCTCTGCGTTCAGGTTCTGACCCACGGCGGTAATGGTTGACCCGCTGATAAGAATATCACCGCGCTCAATATTCCCTACGTTATCATCCATACTCAGTATCGTTGCGCCACGGATCAACGTCGCAGGGGAAGTTGTATTCTGATTATTAACAATATTTCTCACGTAATCGGTCATTTAAAGAGCCTCTTTTCTGGTCAACAGAAAAACGATACGTCACTCAATTAACCTGAAAAAGATGCTTAACGCGTTTTCATTATTCATAATCTGCGAATAATGAAGTTAACTATCGGCAGAGTTATCGGCTCTGGAGAGAAGGACTATGGATCGTATTCAGGCGATGCAGATTTTTACGCGGGTTGCTGAAGCCGGAAGCTTCGTGCGCGCGGCTCAGACGCTTTCACTGCCGTCATCAACCGTCACCAGCGCCATTAAAAACCTTGAGAAATACCTGCAGGTACGCCTGCTTAACAGGACAACGCGGCGGGTGAGCCTCACTCCCGAAGGTTTACAGTATCTTGCACAGTGCCGGGAAATACTCTCGTTAATCGAGCATGCTGAATCCAGCCTGACGGACGCCGTCAAAAGGCCACAGGGACGTTTACGGGTGGATATGCCCGGAGGGATCGCCCATTTCATCGTCATGCCAAATCTGAAAGATTTTTACCGGCGTTATCCGGACATCTACCTGATGATAGGAGTAAGCGATCGGCAGGTCGATCTTGTCCAGGAGGGCGTGGACTGTGTGATCAGAACGGGGGAACTGAGCAACTCGACGCTGGTTGCCCGCCTGCTGGGCCGCTTTCGCTGGATAACCTGCGCCTCGCCGGACTATCTCAGGGAATACGGTATTCCGCAGTCGCCCGTAGAGTTGTCCCGGCATCGGGCAATCCACTACTTTTCCAGCCAGGCGAGGCGTGCGAACGAATTGCGCTTTGTCCGCGGAGCAGAAACACTTTCCGTTCCTGTAAGCGGAGAAACCGCCGTCAATGAAACAGGACTGTATATCAAAATGTGTCTTGACGGTTTCGGGCTGGCGCAGCTTGCCGAGCGTATTGTCTCGGAGCATCTGCAGGAAGGAAGGTTAATCGAGGTTCTGGCAGACTGGCAGCCGCCATCAGTGCCGGTCACATTGCTTTATCCGCATCAACGCTTTCTTTCTCCCGCCGTGCGCGCCTTTGCGGACTGGGTTGCCGCGCTCATAGAAAAACCAGCCCGTTAAACTTGCCGATACCAACCGATACGCGCAGATTCAGGCTTCACGACACTCAATACGACGCGTTTTTGGTCGTGCAATCAGACATGATCCCCGCTCTCATCCTTGAGGGGTGTGAAAAATCACATAAACCGCTCTGCTCCGCCTGAAGCTTCAATTGTCTGCCCGGTAACAAACTGATTTCTATCTGAAAGCAGAAAAGCAGTAATTGATGCAATGTCTTCGGGAAGCCCAAAGCGGCCTACCGGGGTCTTCTCTTTACCCAGTAAAGCCATAACCTCGTCGTCCGTTTTGTCAGCCAGTTCAGGACGCCGAGTGCGGACATTCGGTAGCATATTCTGCGCCCAGTTATCCGTCGCGACAGCGCCTACACCAATAGCATTAACCAGAATGCCATCCGCGGCCACGCTCAGCGCTATGCTACGGGTCAGGTTGTTGATGGCAGCGCTCAGTGCATGTGAGACGGTAAGTTGCGGGTTGGGATAGATGCCGCCAATAGATGAAATATTGACAATCCGTCCCCAGCCTCGTCTTTGCATTCCGGGTATTACAGCCTTGCAAAAGCGTCGCATGGCGGAGAATTTGGTCTCCGTCATTAACTGCCACTCCTCTTCCGAGGTGGTTAACAGCGTGCCCGCATGTGCTCTTCCGGCATTATTCACCAGCAAATCAATGTGCTGAAAAACCTTTTCTGCTTGTTCAACCACCCGAGAAGGTAGGTCGGGATCCGTTACATCCCCGGCGACAGGCAGCGCTGAAACACCATATTTATCGGTGATTTTTTTTGCCGCCAGGATCAGCTCAGGTTCTCGTCTGGAAACCATCACTAAATGCACACCATTGGCGGCCAGTTCTTCACAAATACTGAGACCAATCCCGCTTCGCGCTCCGGTTACCAGAGCCACTTTTCCTGTCAGTTTTAAATCCATGGGTTGCTCCTCAAATTAAGCACTGTTAACAACATAAGAAGGATTAGTAACCGATCTTAATTTCAGAATCTTGTGCAACAGAATTCAGACGTCTGAAAAAAACGGCCAAAGCGTTGAGAGCCGACTGTGCTTATTCTGCAAAAAAAGAGTGAGCTTAGAGCGAGGAGTGGCCAGTGCGTACGGACAACCACGAGCTTTCTTCTGCCAGGGTTCTGATGCTGGCGATGATTTGCTGCATTGTTGTGGCAAGTATTTATTTTAACCAATCTGTTCTTAATCTGATCGCGGGTGCCTTTCCCAATGAATGGGAAGCGGTTTCGTTAATCCCCATGGCCACCCAGTTAGGCTATGCGGCGGGTTTGTTATTTCTGATCCCTCTGGGCGATTATATTGAACGTCAATGGCTTATCCTGCGTCAGGCTCAGGTGCTTTTGCTGGCGCTGATCGGCATGATGCTATCCCCAACGGCAACAGTGCTGGTGTTCTTCTCGTTCCTTACGGGTATGGTTGCAACCGTCGCCCAACAAATAGTGCCGCTCGCGGCCTCTCTCTCCAGGCCGTCTTCACGGGGCAAAACAGTAGGTACCGTGATGAGCGGCGTCCTCGCAGGTATTCTTGCTGGCCGGGCTATCGGAGGCCTCATCGGTCAGTATTTCGGCTGGCGTGGCGTCTTTTTGTCCGGCGCTATCATGACATTGCTGGCGCTATTTTTCATCGCCCGCCTTTTGCCTTCTCAGACGTTGCCCACGCCAACGTTTCACTATCTGGCAGTATTACGTTCACTGGGTGATCTGTGGAAAAGCGAGCCGCAAGTACGTAATGCGACGCTGACACAAGCCATGCTGTTTGCCTCCTTCAGCGTGCTGTGGACCGTGCTCCCTTTCTGGTTAGCCCATCGCTACCATTACGGTGCAGGCATAACCGGAACCCTGGCGATTTTGGGACTCATCGGTATTCTGTGTGCGCCTCTGGCGGGAAGTTTCAGTGACCGCCAGGGATCATTTCGGATGGTTGTTTTTGGTGTGTTACTGATGCTGTTCGCCTGGATTGTTTTTTGGGGCTGGAACAGTATGGCGGGTATGGTGGCGGGCATTTTACTCCTGGATGCGGGTGAACAATGTGTACTGATAGCTAACCAGCACACGATTTATTCTTTGCGTCCGGATGCCAGAAACCGGCTTAATACTCTCTTTATGAGCGTTATGTTTATTGGCGGGGCATGCGGTTCATTGGTGGCTACCGGGTTATGGGAGGCAACGCATAGCTGGACACTGATCTCCTCAGCGGGAGCCGGGCTGGTGATGATGGGATTATTAACAGCCGTGAGACGTCAAACTTCAGGTCGCCATTCGGGCACATAGCGCCAGAGCGTGTCTGACATCCGTCGCGCTGTCTGAGCCATCGACATCATGTAAAACGTTTTCTATTAGCTGGTTAGCCGCCAATTGTTCTCCGGCTTCCACCAGCAACGTTGCCAGTGAATAAGCAATACGCAGGGACCAACCATGTGCCTGTTGCTGTCGTGCCTTGTTCAGCGCCAGCTCTAACAACGGGCGTTGCTGCTGCGGAGGTAACTGCGCGGCGGAAAGACGCATCAACTCAGGCGCGCACCAGTTTTCATGATCCAGCCTGGCGGTTTGCTGCGATATCCCGATATCAATTTCTGAGAGCAACGGGGAATATTGCCAGTCTAATCCCATCGCACGCAGCGAACTAAACAGTGTACTTTGACCCACGTCGGCATGGCTGAACCGTTTTGCCCAGACAAGAAACAACTCGCCATAGGTCTTCCAGAAATACAAATCATGCTTTTCTGCCAGAAAAATAAGCCAGTTTGCGGCCTTTACAACCCAACGCGGATGGCGATCAAGCGCGGCTGTCATACAGGCACCTTCAGCCAGCGCGCAGCAAAGCGAGCAGGCATGCTGTAAACGCGCGGCTTTTTTCACACCGCGCCATGCCATCTGTTTCGCGGCCTGATACTCCCCCTGTACCCAGAGCAAGCGAGACAGAAAAGCCATACCAGCACTCTGTTGATCAAGACCGAAACGAAAAGAGTGGCTTACGCTCTCCCGATCGTACCAGGCCAGCGATTGCAGCAGGTAATTGCGGCCGACAGCATGCTGCCCTAAAAAATGCAGTGAAACGCCGAGAAGACGTAGCCCGGTAGCCTGCGCCTCCGCGTCTTTGATGGCGAGCGCGAGATCATACAGCGACTGCGCATGCTGAAGCGATGTATTCAGCTCGCCCGTGCGCAAGCAATACAACCATAACCCGTAATGCGCCTGCAAACGTATCTCTTTGTCGTCGAGCTTTTCTGCCAGTGTCAGTGCGGTTTGCCAGGCTAAATGGGTTTCAGATGTCGGGCCTTTTGCCCAGGTTGATGCCTTACCCGCTGCGGCACAGAGATGCATTCTCTGGCGTAACGTTAAAACGACCCGCGAGCTATTTTCATATAACAGAGGAGAGATATGACGCTGACATTCATCATAGAGGGAATATTCAATCCAGAAAGGCGTCATCGCCTGTAAGATCGCCAGCCCTGTAGAGGAATCGCGCCCCTCGGTTAATGTTTGCTGTAAAACACTGCGCAAATCATTAAGGATGTGACGATAACGCTCCCGCCACTGTTCCGTCGGCAGCACCAGCCAGTCAGCCTGGGCCTGTTCCACCAGGGCCTTATAATAATCGGCGAAACGGAGAGAAAGTTCTTCATATTCATCATGTTGCCTGAGTTTATTGCAGGCGAACTGGCGCATGGTTTCCAGCAGGCGAAAACGGGTTACCGGCACCTGGCTACTGACCTGAATCAGTGAAAGTGCGAGCAACCGCTGCACATCGTCAATCACCTGCCAGTAATGCTTGTCCCTGGCCACCAGAAAATCAGTGACGGATTGCATACTGAACGTGTCGGTGAAGATGCCCAGCGTTCTGAATAATCGCTGTTCGCGCGCGTTGAGTAACTGATAAGTCCATTCCAGCGTGGTCACTATTTTCTGGTGTCTGGGAACCAGTGCGCTGTGCGTATTGCTCAATAGCTGGAAACGATCCTCCAGTCGGCTATAGATCTCGCTGACGCTCATTACTGGCAGACGGGAGGCTGCAAGTTCAATTGCCAACGGCAATCCATCAAGATGGCGGCATAATTTGCCAATCAGCGACAATTCACTGTCAGAGGGATGAAAATCATGTCGGTTGGCCTGTACACGCTCGATAAAGAGACGGACGCTGGCAAAAGAGAGTAGCGTTTGCTTATCGCTGTCTGTCTGTTCAGGAATTTGTAATGGCGGTAATAAATATTGTTGCTCGCCAGCAATCTGTAATGCTACCTGACTGGTCAACAACAGCCTGCTATGGGGAGCCACGTGCAACAGCGAGGTTATCACCGGTTCCAGTTCATTAATTAAATGTTCGCAGTTATCAACCAGCAGTAAACAGCGGCGTCGCGCAAGCTGTTGCCGTAAATCAGCATCATGATGCAGGCTAACTAATGGAAGATGTAGCGCCTGAGAAAACACAGATAACAAGCTGGAGGCTTCGGTGATATGCGCCAGTTCAACCACGCAAGTTTCCTCCGGAAAATGCGTGCGCATAAGATTGACGACTTCCCACGCCAGACGCGTTTTCCCCACGCCCCCGGAACCTGTAATCGTGACCAGAGGGTGGTGATTTAATAACGTACAGACGTCCTGCACAGCCTGGTCTCGCCCTAAAATCGACGTCAGAAAAGGGGTAACAACAGGCTCGGGTAGCTCTGGTTTCGCAGGCATTTGCAGCGGTGCACTATTGATATTTAAGCGGTAACCACAACCAAATTCGGTGACAAGTAGATGCCGATCGTGACCCAGAATGCGGCGTATAGCGGATATTTGCGCCTGAAGATTATTTTCTTCGACAATTTCATTTCCCCACACCTGAACAAGTAAAGCCTCTTTACTTACCGCTTTACCTCCAGCCCGCAGCAGCACAACCAGGACATCAAACGCTCTGGCAGAAATTCTTACAGGCTTATCCCGGTGCAACAAAATTCTCAGCTGGGGCCAGATTTGCCATTCGGCAAAGTGCATCTCATCGGTTGTTATCATGGTGTTGAGATCTTCTGTTTTTGACCATCCGGATGCACTGCGCGCAGAGAAAGCCATCTTTAACGGAAGTCATTATCAGCATCGGGTTATGCAGTGAGTGTGCTCTTCGGCCTGTATTTCACCGGCGCCATCCGGAACCGCGTATAAAAAGAACCACGGCCTCACTGTAACATAGCCTTCAATCGCTATGGGTCTAACAGGCACCTCAGAGACATTTTAGAGGGCGTATCTTCAGCAACACCCCGGAGAGTTTTATTGAGTATTACACTGGGATAATTGATAACAGTAAGCGCCGACACCACTCCGGTTACCTGATGCCACCGGCAGAATATGAACGCCGGGCTCCGGGGAAGTCCAGGTTTTCAAAAACTGAAACCGAGCAATTTAGGACGTGCTGTAATTACATCTTTCTGAAAGAGTGAGTCTATCTGTTTTAGTTTCGCGTACCTCGTTTTCGTTTCCCAAACAGAACTCATTCAAGAGCCTTAAGGAATATCTGAGGTGATAATTGTTTCAGTGATACTGCCACTGTAACGCCTGAAAGCGGCAGGTTGACGGCTATTCTCAAGAAAGTAAATTAAGCCCAATAATATTCAGCAGCAACTCATCTCCGGCACCTTTATTTGATGAAATTCAGGTGACCATCTTCAGAAAACACACCGATAAAGATCCAGTCTGCTATGTAATAAAATAGTCGATAATGTCACAACATTTCTGACACACCCATTGACTGAAACCCTGCAACACTCTATATAATTCTGGAACAGAACAAGAGCAATAAATATAAAACATAATTCTTTATTTTGTATGCTTACAACCTCACCCTAAAGAGTACAAATATGTTTTACATATCAGAACTTCCTCTTTCTGAAATTTGAGTACATCATGAAGTATCTTTTAAAATTTCGTACAGTCATTAACCTCATTAAAGTCTTAAGGGACATTTTTTTGTTTCTGATATAATACAAAGTAAATAATTGATATTTTACACTGGAAGTGTCAAATTTGGATTTGTGTTTCCTGTAGAAATTTAAATAACCGGAAAATTTTCTACCAGAACACGTTATACGAACCTCACCATGATTGACGTAAAGGATTTGTGTAATATTTTCCAATTTAAACGGAGAGCCATATACTTCTGCGAGGCGATAAAAAGCATCATAATCTTGAGCCGCAGTCAATTCTGTATCGAATAGCACTTCCTGCATACGACTCGTTACTGTAAATACCTGATTACCAATAACATTCTTCTTATCAAATAGATTTTTTTTGTAATTGGGTTTGGGGTAGATCTTTAGATCATCAATGCTGTCATAGCTGGCACTTTCACACAAATAGTCTCCTGCATATAAAAAACCGTGATAGTTAAGTTTATATCGGTATGAAAGAAAAGATGACAATCGCGATGAAAGCCACTCGTCATCGTCGTCAAGACCGGTTATAAAGTCCCCTTTAGCAAGACGGATTGCCTGGTTTCTTACAGCACATGCTCCCGAGTTGTATTCATTTCTAATATAAATAATACGTGGATCATTAAGGTCGGATATAAACTTTTGCAGCAACTTAAACGATGATGAGAAATCATCAACGATAATGAGTTCCCAGTGTTCATAGTCCTGCTTTAACACAGAGTAAATAGCTCTAATGGTCAGTTTTTCCCGGTTCCATGTCGGCATATAGATAGAGATCAGTGGTCGTGCTGAAAGAGTATCAGATGCAAGATCATCTCGCTCAGAGATGGCGCCAGTGAAACTTGCTTTATCAAAATCACTCCCGGAAAAATCCACGCATGTACAGTCTGAATAATTAAAGTTAGCGCCCTGCATTTTACAGTTACTCAGATTCACACCCCTTAGATTACTGTAAGAAAAGTCAGTATCACGAATATCACTAAAAGATAAATCACTACCTGATAAATTAATATCCCGCAAATTAAGCCTCCGTAAGTCCATAAACCGAAGATCTGCGCCTGGCAGATCTGATTTATTATGTAGTTTTTTAATTGCAGCATGCTGATGTTTAAGAAATTTTCTTTCGATATTCGTTTTACTGTTCATTCTAAATAGTGACTTCTAAGATAAACACGTCTTAAGTTAATCACCCTGTTATTCCCCCGGCAATCCCAAATTTTCACTTTCAGAAATATATCAATACATTTATTAACGATACGTAATTTTTGTTTATGTTTTCCTGAAAATCTGGCTACCTGACCCCACATATCCTTTAGCTTGAGAAGCGCAACGACTCTGTCAGTAGAGTACTGTCCAGAGCAGTGAGCTCGTCCTGATGTAAGTAGACCATTCTTAGTTCCATGCACTTTTTGAGATCCCGAACCTTTGATGTTCCAGGCGGTATTCCTCCAGTATCATGTTATTCAGTGATTCGTGCGGGCGTTCATTGTTGTATTCTGTCCCCCCATTCCGTCATCTCCCGCACTTCATTCAGGGTTCTGAACAGATAAAAATCGAGTATTTCTATACTGATACGTTCGGTTAAAGCGTTCTATAAAAGCATTCAGAGTGGATTTCTCCAGCCGAATAAATTCCAGCTTTACCGCATATGCATCTCTGCTCATTCAGCCAGCGTCGGAGAAATAAACTCCGGGTCATTATCCATACGAAGCGATGACGAAATATCCATGGTTGGCCGCGCTGCTGTCGAGTACTCGGACCACTGGTTTCAGATCCAGCGTCGACCGACAACGCCTCTCGATTAAGGTCAGCGATGATCTGATGCTCAGTAAAACGGGCTTTACGCATAGCGATCTCCTTCGCTGGCAAATTGAATATGTCGGAAGATCTCTAAAAGTGAATGGTTCGTTTTAGCGGGATACTTACAGTTACTCCGGGTGACAATCTGATTTGTTGTCACAGCATTTCGCGCGAAGAGCTGATGCGTCTTCTTGAAACAGGCCGAACTGGGTACGCCGGTAAGCCCTTGATAAAAGAAAAATGCCTCAGGTTTGCGGACGATTAACCCTGCACAGATATCATCTTCTGGAGCCCTGGGCCTCCCAGGCTGGCAGAAAAATAACCGTTCAGGTACCGGAGCCACACGATTATCACATCAGAGTGATAACGATTAGACTTCCGTTATTTCTATTGATGCATTATCGCTACGGGCGGTAAGGGGTTTTGATTGAAGAAGATATATTAATCTCGCTGTCCATCAATGTTGCAGTGCAACCTGGAAATATATGTATTACGTAGCGGCTCATTTGAGCCGCATTACAAATTAAAACCCTTTTAAAAGGCTTCTAGTTAATACTCCAGTAATCTACAACATCATTGCGGTTAAAGGTTATATAAAGGCGGTTTCCGTGTATCTCAGTATTTCCACTGCGTTTGTCTGAAAGCTTACCGGCTGTTGATGATGCTTCGCTGGCTGTGTTGGCCATGCCCAGTGCACTGCTAACAGCCCCCGCTCCCGGTATGTAGCCCGCCAGAGAAGATACACTGCTGTAGTCAGCATTTTTATGATAAACCCACGTAGTGCCATTTGAAGATTTTTCATTATCATCAGGAACGCCATAAAGTTGCTGTACCTGAGCTTTTGTCGTTTTACCCTCAACAATATGTGATTGAACATATGAAGCACTGAATTTATCTTCTCCTCCCCCCATAGATGAGCATGCGCTCAACAAAATAGCGGAAACAACAACAAGACATTTTAGGCTGCTATTCATTTGTAACCTCATTGTTAGTTTTGTGTAAAGTTTCTGCTTTCTATTACCATGAGTTTCAAAGACAGGCAACAAATTCTGTTGAATAACAATAGAAATGCAGGGGAAATAAATATCCCTGAAATCTTCCCTGGCAACTTAATTCTTTGTTTTATTTGGAAACCCATGCTCATTAAGTCTTAATTTCTGAATTAAGAATAGTTAAAGGTAACTAAACTATAAGCGATTAAAATTGTCAGGATTTGTTGAAAGACATTTGCAATAGCATCCCTCGGGTAGAGTGCTTGAGACTCAACGACAACCTGCAATCAGTAGTGCTGGAATTTCAGGAGCCGGGGGAGGGGCACTGGCGCACCTGTATGCGTGGTTATTGGTGCTTTTGTTGGCAGTCGCATGGGACATCAATGGGTTCCGGGACTAACCATGTTTAAGCTGCCGGACAACGTTACACTTCAACTCAGGGAAGAACCTATACCGACATCAATGGGAAAATATGAAGTCCTGATTGCTGGAAAAGGTGCGGACATTATGGTTCCTGTACAGGTGCCAGAAGCTGCTGTTCAGGTGGATGATAAACGGCTGCTGTTATTTCTTACTGATGACGTTCTCTATGAAGAAGCGCTTAAAATCGCACTGCTCGATCCGAAAGATGGAGCGAAAGAAATACTGACGCTGGGTAGCGCATACCTGACAGGATCGTTTACTGACCTGAACATATTGCGGTAACTGCTCCAGAATACCAGTTAGGCTGGTCGTTGTAAGAGCAACCTTGCCGTTGCGCTGAATACGGTTAAGCAATGCATTCCTGGCCTCTTTCGCGCGGATGGCTTTATCTACCGCTGCCGTGACGTGTATCTCCCGGTATTTACGCCCCTTTCCCTACCTGACTGTAAGAATGCCATTGTCATAGCCCCAGCGATCAAGGCTGGCCCCTTCCCCGGCCCGTAAGCCCGCACCGCAAAGGATCATTACAATGGCGGTATCACGATCATAGCGGAATATCAGCTTTATCTTTGTCACCCGGCTTTATCATTTCTACCGCTTTAAACGTCAGTGGCTTTGCCTGTTGTTTTCCTGCCATAAAGACTCCGTTATCATGCTTACTCCGCATTCCTGGGAAAACCTTCAGAATGCTTGTGAATGAGGCAAGGCGATACGCAACAAGAATGATAAAAATCGCCGGCTCGTTAAAATTTAAGCACATGGACATCATAAACTGATGAGTACACTAGAGAATTTCGACGCGCATACGCCAATGATGCAGCAGTACCTGAAGCTGAAAGCACAGCATCCGGACATTCTGCTGTTCTACCGGATGGGCGACTTTTACGAACTATTTTATGACGATGCGAAACGCGCTTCGCAGCTTATGGATATTTCACTGACCAAACGTGGCGCATCGGCAGGTGAGCCGATCCCGATGGCCGGGGTTCCGCATCATGCGGTGGAAAACTATCTGGCGAAGCTGGTGAGTCTTGGCGAATCCGTGGCGATTTGCGAGCAAATCGGCGATCCGGCAACCAGCAAGGGGCCGGTTGAGCGCAAAGTGGTGCGCATCGTAACGCCAGGCACCATCAGCGATGAAGCGCTGTTGCAGGAGCGTCAGGATAATCTGCTGGCCGCCATCTGGCAGGACAGCAAAGGTTTTGGCTACGCCACGCTGGATATCAGCTCCGGGCGTTTTCGCGTCAGCGAACCGGCCGATCGCGACACCATGGCCGCCGAGTTACAGCGCACCAATCCCGCCGAGTTGCTCTATGCCGAAGACTTTGCCGAAACGGCGCTGATTGAAGGCCGCCGCGGTCTGCGGCGCCGTCCGCTGTGGGAGTTCGAAATTGATACCGCCCGCCAGCAGCTAAACCTGCAATTTGGCACCCGCGATCTGGTCGGCTTTGGGGTGGAAAACGCACCTCGGGGCCTGTGCGCAGCCGGCTGTCTGCTGCAGTATGTCAAAGACACGCAGCGCACTGCCCTGCCGCATATTCGCTCCATCACCATGGAGCGCCAGCAGGACACCATCATTATGGATGCCGCGACGCGCCGGAATCTGGAGATCACGCAGAACCTGGCGGGCGGTGTCGAAAATACGCTGGCCTCGGTACTTGATTGTACCGTAACGCCAATGGGCAGCCGCATGCTGAAACGCTGGCTGCATATGCCGGTTCGCGATACAAAAGTGCTGACGGAACGCCAGCAAACCATTGGCGCATTGCAGGATCACTGCGGCGAGCTACAACCGGTGCTGCGTCAGGTGGGCGATCTGGAGCGTATTCTGGCACGTCTGGCGCTGCGCACTGCGCGTCCGCGCGACCTGGCGCGTATGCGTCACGCTTTCCAGCAACTGCCGGAACTGCGCGCGCAACTGGCGGAAGTGAAAAGCGCGCCGGTGCAGGCGCTGCGCGAAAAGATGGGCGAGTTCAGCGAACTGCGCGAACTGCTGGAGCGCGCAATTATCGATGCGCCGCCAGTGCTGGTGCGCGATGGCGGCGTGATTGCGCCGGGTTATAACGCCGAACTGGACGAATGGCGCGGTCTGGCGGATGGCGCGACTGACTATCTTGATCGGCTGGAGATCCGCGAGCGCGAACGCCTCGGGCTGGATACGCTGAAAGTGGGTTATAACGCGGTACACGGTTACTACATCCAGATTAGCCGCGGGCAAAGCCATCTGGCGCCGATCCATTACGTACGTCGCCAGACGTTGAAAAATGCCGAACGCTACATTATTCCGGAACTGAAAGAGTACGAAGACAAAGTTCTGACCTCGAAAGGCAAAGCGCTGGCGCTGGAAAAACAGCTTTATGAGGAGCTGTTCGATCTGCTGATGCCGCATCTGGGCGACCTGCAACAGAGCGCCTCTGCGCTGGCGGAACTGGATGTGCTGGTGAACCTGGCGGAACGCGCTTACACTCTGAATTACAGTTGCCCAACCTTCACTGATAAACCAGGCATCCGCATTACCGAAGGGCGTCATCCGGTGGTCGAGCAGGTGCTGAAAGAGCCGTTTATTGCTAACCCGCTGAATTTATCGCCGCAGCGCCGGATGTTAATCATCACCGGGCCGAACATGGGCGGTAAAAGTACCTATATGCGCCAGACTGCGCTGATTGCGCTGCTGGCCTATATCGGCAGCTATGTGCCCGCGCAAAAAGTCGAAATCGGCCCAATCGACCGCATCTTTACCCGCGTCGGCGCGGCAGACGATCTGGCCAGCGGCCGTTCGACCTTTATGGTGGAGATGACCGAAACCGCCAACATCCTGCATAACGCCACAGAAAACAGTCTGGTGCTGATGGATGAAATTGGTCGCGGAACATCGACCTATGATGGTCTGTCGCTGGCATGGGCGTGTGCGGAAAACCTGGCGAATAAAATCAAGGCATTGACGCTGTTCGCGACTCACTACTTTGAGCTGACGCAACTGCCGGAAAAAATGGAAGGCGTGGCAAACGTGCATCTCGACGCGCTGGAGCATGGCGATACCATCGCCTTTATGCACAGCGTGCAGGACGGCGCAGCCAGTAAGAGTTACGGTCTGGCGGTCGCTGCGCTGGCGGGCGTGCCGAAAGAGGTGATTAAACGCGCACGCAGCAAATTGCGCGAGCTGGAAAGCCTGTCGCCGAATGCGGCGGCCACGCAAATAGACGGCACGCAGATGTCGCTGTTGGCTCCGGCAGAAGAGACCAGCCCGGCGGTGGAAGCGCTGGAAAACCTCGAGCCGGACAGCTTAACGCCGCGTCAGGCACTGGAATGGATTTACCGCCTGAAGAGCCTGGTGTAAGGCGCTGATTGCCGGATGGCGCTTATCCAGCCTGGAAGTTTTCCGCGCAGTGATCAAATCCGGCCAGCAATTCTGTGCAGGCCGGGCTTCCATGCGGTTACCGTTGATTTTCTGCCAGCAGCGGCGGAATCGTCGGCACCTGCGGTGCGTCATCAATATCTTTCTGCGTTATACGAAACGCCTGTGGATAGTGCTCGCGGCTGGTACGACGCAGTGGTTCGGTATCACGCCAGGTGTATAAACAGTGCTGGCACTGGTACACCGTCCAGACCCCTTTTACCGGCGACGTCGCCATGATTTCAATGTGCTCATCGGCACAACGTGGACAGATCATTTTTCGCTCCTTATTTTTGGCGGCTCGCCAGCATGGCGGTCAGTTTTTCAGCCCATTCTTTGGTTTCCGGCAAATCACGTACCGGCTGGCTGTAGTGGCCACGGTTATCCGGCGCAACCGGCGTGGTGGCATCAATAATCAGTTTGTCGGTGATACCGGCCGGGCTTGAACCCGGATCGAGTTCCAGTACCGACATATTCGGCAACTGCACCAGATCGCCTGCCGGGTTTACTTTCGACGACAGCGCCCACATCACCTGCGGCAAATTAAACGGATCGACGTCTTCATCGACCATGATCACCATCTTCACGTAACCGAGGCCGTGCGGCGTGGTCATGGCGCGCAAACCCACCGCGCGGGCAAAGCCGCCGTAACGTTTTTTGGTGGAGATAATCGCCAACAGACCGTGGGTATACATGGCGTTTACCGCCTGCACTTCCGGGAACTCGGCTTTCAGTTGCTGGTACAGCGGCACACAGGTTGCTGGCCCTATCAGATAATCGATTTCCGTCCATGGCATGCCAAGGTAAAGGGATTCAAAAATCGGTTTCGTGCGATAAGAGACTTTATCGATGCGTACCACTGTCATGTTGCGCCCGCCGGAATAGTGGCCGGTGAACTCACCGAACGGCCCTTCGATCTCGCGCTTACGTCCTTCGATCACCCCTTCGAGGATCACTTCCGATCCCCATGGCACATCGAAACCGGTCAGCGGCGCGGTAGCAATCGGATACGGGCTTTCACGCAACGCGCCCGCCATCTCATATTCCGACTGATCGTATTTCAGCGGCGTGGCGCCCATCAGGGTAATAATCGGATCGTTGCCGAGCGTAATCGCGATGGGCAGATCCTCGCCGCGCTCTTCCGCTTTATGCAGATGCAGCGCAATATCGTGCATCGGTACCGGTTGCAGGCCGAGTTTGCGTTTGCCCTTCACTTCCATGCGGTAGATGCCAACGTTCTGCTTGCCAAAATGATCGGGATCGAGCGGATCGCGGGAAACAACGCAGGCTTTATCAAGGTAGAAACCGCCATCGCCATCGTTCAGGCGGAACAGCGGTAGAATATCGAACAGATTGATGTCATCCCCATCGACGCTATTCTCCGCCCACGGCGGATTGTCGCGACGTTCCGGGGCGACCGGGAACTTATCCCAGCGACGGATAAATTCGTCAATCTGCTGCTTAACCGGAGTGTTCGGCGGTAATCCCAGCGAAATCGCGTGGTTCTGCCACGAACCGATAGTGTTCATCGTGACGCGGGCATCAACAAAGCCGCGGATATTATCGAACCACAGTGCGGGAGCGCCTTCGCCAATGCGGCCGGTCGCGTTCGCGGCAGCGGCCAAATCCGGCTCGGCATTCACCTCTTCACTGATTTTCAGCAACTGTCCTTGCTCGTCCAGCGCCTGTAAAAAACTGCGTAAATCATCAAAAGCCATTATGCATTCTCCTGTGAATAATTCTGTGCCGCCTGCAAACCACCCCAGCGCTTCGCCTGCGGTAGCGAAAGACCGAACTGATCCAGCACGCGGGCGACAATATGCAGCGTGACGTCGTCAATCGTTTGTGGATGGTTGTACCAGGCGGGCATCGGCGGAACCATGGCGACGCCCAGGCGGGATAATGCGAGCATATTTTCCAGATGGATGGCGCTCAGCGGCATTTCGCGCGGCACCAGCACCAACTTGCGCCCCTCTTTCAGCACCACATCGGCGGCGCGTCCAACCAGCCCTTCGGCATAACCCGCGCGAATACCTGCAAGCGTTTTCATACTGCATGGAATGATGATCATGCCGTCGGTATGAAACGATCCGGAGGAGATTGTCGCCGCTTGATCCGCCGGGTTATGGCAATGATCCGCCAACGCAGCAACTTCACGCGGGCTAAAAGGGGTTTCCAGTTCAATGGTCGTTTTTGCCCATTTCGACATCACCAGATGCGTTTCTACCTGCGGCATCTGCTGCAATGCCTGCAACAGTGCAACCGCCAATGGCGCGCCCGTCGCACCGGTCATTCCGACAATTAGCTTCATTCTCCACCTCAATATTGTTCGTATACGAACGTTATGAAATACACTACGCCTGCAAAACGATCCTGACAAGGCATCCCAAAACGTTGCGGCACGAAAAGTGAAATTGAGGATCGTTATAAAGCAGCGCAGAAGCCGCTATGATAAGAAGAAGATCATGATGGAGAGCGCTAATGAAATTAAGGAATGAAGCATTTCACCTGTTGCGCCAGCTTTTTCAACAGCATACCTCACAGTGGCAGCAGGCGCTGCCCGAGTTGACTAAGCCACAATACGCGGTGATGCGCTCAATTGCAGAAAACCCGGGCATTGAGCAGGTTGCGTTAACGGAGGTGGCTGTCAGCACCAAGGCGACGCTGGCGGAGATGCTGAGCCGTATGGAGAGTCGGGGATTAGTGCGGCGGGAAAACGATCCGGCGGATAAGCGTCGGCGGTTTATCTATCTGACGCCGGAAGGAGAAAGGCTGCTGGCAAGCAGTATTCCCGTCGGCAACGGCGTGGATCAGGCGTTTCTTGGCCGTCTGAGCGCCGAAGAGCAAACCGCTTTTTCAGCGCTAATCAGAAAGATGATGGATAAAGCGTAACCGCAGAAAAGAAAAAGGCCGCGTCATCTGCGACCGGCCTTTTTGGCTTGAAAGGATGCTTATTCGCGGAACAGCGCTTCGATATTCAGCCCTTGCGTTTGCAGGATTTCACGCAAACGACGCAGACCTTCAACCTGAATCTGACGAACACGTTCACGGGTGAGACCAATTTCACGGCCCACATCTTCCAGTGTCGCAGCTTCATAGCCCAGCAGACCGAAACGACGCGCCAGCACTTCACGCTGTTTGGCGTTCAGTTCGAACAGCCATTTGACGATACTTTGTTTCATATCATCATCTTGCGTGGTGTCTTCCGGACCGTTGTCTTTTTCATCGGCCAGGATATCCAGCAGCGCTTTTTCAGAATCGCCGCCTAACGGCGTATCAACTGAGGTAATGCGCTCGTTGAGACGCAGCATACGGCTCACGTCATCAACCGGTTTGTCCAGCCGTTCAGCTATCTCTTCCGCACTCGGTTCGTGGTCCAGCTTATGGGACAACTCACGCGCGGTACGCAGATAGACGTTCAGCTCTTTAACAATGTGAATTGGCAGACGAATGGTGCGGGTTTGGTTCATAATCGCCCGCTCAATAGTCTGACGAATCCACCAGGTTGCATACGTTGAAAAACGGAACCCACGTTCAGGGTCAAATTTCTCAACGGCACGGATCAGCCCCAGGTTACCCTCTTCAATCAGATCCAGCAGCGCCAGACCACGATTACTGTAACGACGGGCAATCTTAACCACCAGACGCAGGTTGCTCTCGATCATGCGACGGCGGGAAGCGACGTCACCGCGTAGTGCGCGGCGTGCAAAATAGACCTCTTCTTCGGCCGTTAATAGTGGGGAGTACCCAATTTCCCCAAGGTACAGCTGAGTAGCATCTAATACACGCTGGGTTGCCCCCTGCGATAACAGCTCCTCTTCAGCCAGGTCATTATCACTGGGTTCCTCTTCTACTAAGGCTTTTTCGTCAAAAACCTCTGCTCCGTTTTCATCAAATTCCGCGTCTTCATTTAAATCATGAACTTTCAGCGTATTCTGATTCATAAGGTGGCTCCTACCCGTGATCCCTGGGCAACGCTCCTGAAAACGCCTCATTGCGCCCGTTGCAGCGGCATCTGCGCGCACTGCAACGGCTCAGATGGGGAGTCTTCAACAACCTTGCACCGATTTATCGCTGCGGCAAATAGCGCAGCGGGTTTACGGATTTCCCCTTGTAACGAATTTCAAAATGCAAGCGTGTAGAACTGGTTCCGGTGCTACCCATGGTAGCTATTTTTTGCCCCGCCTTAACTTCTTGTTGTTCCCGGACCAGCATTGTGTCGTTATGGGCGTAGGCACTCAGGTAATCATCGTTATGTTTTATGATGATCAGATTACCGTAACCGCGCAGCGCGTTACCGGCATATACAACGCGCCCATCTGCGGTCGCGACAATAGCCTGTCCTTTGCTGCCGGAGATATCGACGCCTTTATTGCCACCTTCGGTAGCAGAGAAGTTGTCGATAACTTTGCCCTCAGTCGGCCAGCGCCATGAAGCAATAGGCGCGCTGGTAGATGTACTGCTGGCAGTCGGTTCGGTTGAGCTTACAGAAGGTGCCGTAACAGGCGCTGTGATGGTTGTCGCAGGCTTGTTGTTTGGCAACATTTTGTTAGCACTTTGTTCACCTGAATCCTCAGAATACGTAATTGTCGGTTTCGAAGCAACCACTACGCTGGAATTTTGTGCAGGTTTTGAGACTATTCCTTGTGCTGAATCATCAGCCCGAGTAATGGCATTTCCACCCGTAATTGGTGTGCCGGATGCATTACCCACTTGCAACGTTTGCCCGACTTCAAGGTTATAAGGCGCGGCGACATTATTACGCTGCGCCAGATCACGGAAATCGTTCCCGGTAATCCACGCAATATAAAATAGTGTATCGCCACGCTTCACCGTATAGGTACTACCGCCGGTATAGCTGCCTTTGGGAATATTGCCGTACTGGCGGTTATAGACGATGCGCCCGTTAACAGTTTCAACAGGCGTCTGCGCCACCGGCTGAATCTGCGTTGGCTGCGCGGGCTGAATTTTCTGCTGCGATGATGTGCCTAGTTTTGGCGGCGGCGTGATCAACATTCCGGAGCTGCCGGAACTGGAATTTGAACTGGCGTTGCCGCCAACAGAACTGACCGGGGCTGGAGCATTAGTGGAATTTGAACACCCTGCCAGCCACAGCGAAACCAGTGACAATGCCGCAATACGGCTTACGGTGAATTTCGGGCTTCCCGCGCTCATTTATCCCCCAACAATATTTAGATAACCAATGACTTAAAGATAACCGCGACGCCTGGCGGCAAATGTGCCTACCATACGCTGTTACGGCCTGAAAATCCCAGGGAAAACTCTGTAACTCAGGCCAGTTCGCCTCTTATCAGCGGAACAAAGCGCACCGCTTCCACAGTATCAATAATAAATTCGCTTCCCCGCCGACGAACGCGCTTCAGCTGCTGCATTTCGTCGCCTACGGGTAAAACAAGAAGGCCGCCATCGTCCAGTTGCGACATCAATGCGGCAGGGATCTCCGGCGGTGCGGCGGTCACAATAATGGCGTCAAACGGAGCGCGGGCCTGCCACCCCTGCCAGCCATCACCGTGACGAGTAGAAACATTGTGTAGATCGAGCTGTTTCAGGCGGCGGCGCGCCTGCCATTGCAGGCTTTTAATGCGTTCAACAGAACAGACATGGTGTACCAGACGCGCCAGAATCGCCGTTTGATAGCCGGAGCCGGTGCCGATTTCCAGCACCCGCGAGGCAGGTGTCAGATCCAGCAGCTCGGTCATTCGCGCCACCATATACGGCTGCGAAATGGTTTGCCCCTGACCAATAGGTAACGCGACGTTATCCCACGCTTTGTGTTCAAACGCCTCATCGATAAATTTCTCGCGCGGCACTTGCGATAACGCCTCAAGCACCCGCTCATTTTTAATGCCCTGCGCGCGTAATTGATTGAGAAGATCCTGTACGCGTTTACTCACCATTGCGAATTCACCCCGACACGATCCAGCCAGCCCGACACCACATCATGCGCGCTGTATGCTGTTAAATCTACATGCAACGGCGTGACAGAGACGTAGCCTTCATCCACGGCTGCAAAATCCGTATCCGGCCCGGCATCGCATTTTTCCCCGGGCGGACCAATCCAGTACAGTGTGTTGCCGCGAGGATCCTGCTGCGGAATAACCTGATCGGCCGGGTGACGGCTACCGCAACGGGTAACGCGAATACCCTTGATCTGATCGAGCGGCAGATCCGGCACGTTGATATTGAGGATCCGCCCGGTACGCAGCGGCTCGCGGCTGAGCGCACGCAGAAGAGAGCAGGTGATGGCGGCAGCCGTTTCATAATGGGTATGCCCGTTGAGCGAGACGGCCAGCGCCGGAAAACCGAGATGACGCCCTTCCATCGCAGCGGCAACGGTGCCAGAGTAGATCACATCGTCGCCGAGATTCGGCCCGGCATTAATGCCGGAAACCACCACATCCGGGCGCGGACGCATCAGCGCGTTCACCCCAAGGAAAACGCAGTCGGTCGGCGTGCCCATCTGTACAGCGATATCACCGTTTTCAAAGGTAAAAGTACGGAGCGAAGATTCGAGCGTCAGTGAATTAGACGCACCGCTGCGGTTACGATCGGGCGCGACCACCTGAACATCGGCAAACTCGCGCAGCGCTTTTGCCAGCGTCTGGATTCCCGGCGCGTGGATCCCGTCATCGTTACTCAGCAATATTCGCATAATCACCCGATGTGTTAATAAGTTCCCTGACCACGCTGGTGGCAAAACTTCCCGCCGGGAGCCAGAAACGTAACTCGACGGTGACATCATCCCACCAGTTCCAGCAAAGCTTCTGCGGATAGAGCAGCATTGCGCGGCGCGCAGCTTCTACTTTTTCCCGCACCAGCAACGCCTGTAACTCCGGCGCATCGGCAACCGCCTGTTGCTCAAACGCCAGCGCTGCGCGCTGCGCGCCCCAATCGCCGCTACCCGGCAGCGCGGCGGTAATCATTAAGGTTTTCGCATCGACGCGCGCCTGCAATTCCGCGCGCTCTTCCTCGCTGGCGACAAACCAGCTACCACGCCCCGCTAATTGTAGCGCATCGCCGTCAACAACTTGATTAAAGTCTGTTTTTTTCAATCGTTCGTTGACGATTTGATTAAACAACGCGCTGCGCGCCGCCGACAGCCAGAAGCTGCGTTTATTACGATCGCGAACCGGCGCAGCGCTTTGCGCCCAGCGCAACGCGCCCTGCAAATTGCTGCCGCCAATACCAAAACGCTGCGCACCGAAATAATTCGGCACACCTTTTTCACTGATGGTCTGCAAACGGGCTTCCACATCCGCCCGATCGCTCACTTCACGCAGCACCAGCGTAAATGCGTTGCCCTGCAATGCACCCAGCCGCAGCTTGCGCTTATGGCGGGCATACTCCAGCACTTTACAGCCTTCAAGCTCAAACGTGCTGAGATCCGGCATCGTATTGCCAGGCACGCGGGCGCAGAGCCATTGCTCGGTCACCGCATGTTTATCTTTTTGCCCGGCGAAGCTCACTTCGCGTGCATGAATTTTTAGGAATTTTGCCAGCGCATCTGCCACAAAACGGGTGTTGCAGCCACTTTTCAGAATACGCACCAGAATATGTTCGCCTTCGCCATCCGGTTCAAAGCCGAGATCTTCCACAACGACGAAATCTTCCGGGTTGGCTTTGAGGATCCCGCTACCTGCTGGTTTGCCATGCAGCCAGGTCAGGTTTTCGAATTCTGTCATTTTGCCGCCTTCACCAGCAGCGCTACCGCTTCACAGGCAATGCCTTCGCCACGCCCGGTAAAACCAAGTTTCTCGGTGGTGGTGGCTTTGACGTTGACATCATCCATATGGCAGCCGAGATCTTCGGCGATGAAGACGCGCATCTGCGGAATGTGCGGCAGCATTTTCGGCGCCTGGGCAATGATGGTCACATCAACGTTACTCAGCGTATAGCCCTTCGCCTGAATGCGTCGCCAGGCCTCGCGCAGCAGCGCGCGGCTATCGGCGCCTTTAAATGCCGGATCGGTATCCGGGAACAGTTTGCCGATGTCGCCCAGCGCCGCCGCGCCCAGCAGAGCATCTGTCAGCGCATGCAGTGCCACATCGCCATCAGAGTGCGCCAGCAGCCCTTTCTCGTAAGGAATGCGTACGCCGCCGATAATAATCGGGCCTTCACCGCCAAAGGCGTGTACGTCAAAACCGTGTCCAATGCGCATTATGCTTTCTCCTGAAGGTCAGAAAGGGTCAGATAGAATTCTGCCAGCCGTAAATCTTCCGGTCGGGTCACTTTAATATTATCCGCGCGTCCGGCAACCAACTCCGGGTGGAATCCGCAATACTCCAGCGCCGACGCTTCGTCGGTGATCGTCGCGCCTTCATTCAGCGCGCGGGTCAGGCAATCGTGCAGCAGTTGCAGCGGGAAAAATTGCGGCGTTAGCGCATGCCATAAATCATTACGCTCGACGGTATGGGCAATCGCTGTTTTTCCCGGCTCCGCGCGTTTCATGGTGTCGCGCACCGGCGCGGCAAGAATACCGCCGACGCGGCTGGTTTCGCTGAGCTGTAACAGCCGGTTTAAATCATCCTGATGCAGACAAGGACGCGCGGCATCATGCACCAGCACCCACTGTGCGTCGCCAGCGGCTTTTAAGCCCGCCAGCACCGAATCAGCGCGTTCTGCGCCGCCGTTCACCACGGTAATCTGCGGATGTTGCGCCAGCGGCAGACGGGCAAAGCGCTCGTCGCCTGGACTGACGGCAATAATCACCCGGCTGACGCGCGGGTGGGCAAGCAGCGCGTCTACGGCGTGCTCAAGAATGGTTTTTTGGCCAATGGAGAGATACTGCTTAGGACATTCCGTTTGCATGCGGCGGCCGAATCCGGCGGCCGGCACCACGGCACAGACGTCCGGAATTAGTGCTGACATGTCGTAAACCCGGGACTGTTTATCGATTATTTTGTGTGTTTTGATTCTGATTCTGGTTTTGCGCTGACCCCGGCGTACGCTTTGACGAGTCCGGCACCAGACGATAAAACGTTTCGCCCGGCTTAGTCATGGTTAATTCATTGCGTGCGCGTTCCTCAATCGCTTCCTGACCGCCATTGAGGTCGTCAATTTCGGCGAAAAGCTGATCGTTACGCGATTTTAATTTGGCGTTCGTCGCCTGCTGTGTCGCCACATCTTCGCTGACGCGGCCGTAGTCATGCAGACCATTCTTGCCAAACCACAGCGAGTACTGTAGCCAGACCAGTAAAGCCAGCAATAGCAGCGTTAGTTTACCCATCCTGCCCCCTGAAAAACGGCACCATCATCCCATAACTTTTCGTCAGACTCCACTCCGGGGCCGGGCGATGCCGCGCAAGCGCCAGACTTTATCATAAATGTCTTCCGAACCGTAGCCGGACACATTGCCTTAATGAGGGTTACGCTTTGACGTAAGGCCGCTAGCCCAGCAACCACATAAACAGCACGCCAAACATGGCGGCGACCGTCAACAGCGTCGCCACGCTGCTGTAAAGCAACCGGCCACCGAGCAGCGAATGCAATGCAATGCCGACCACCACGGAGACGGGCATCAGCGCGAGGAAAAACGGCCAGGTATAGAGAAAGAAAAATAGCGTGTTGGAACCGTAAATCATAAACGGGATCGCCAGCGCCAGCAGCCATGCAACGAACCCCACCACGGCCCCGGGAAAAGACCATGTGGTTTCGTCGGGGGTCGCAGGGAGTGATGGCGACCGTGTGAGGGTGATGTTCTGACTGTTACGCATATCGGATCCTGTTGCCTGTACGACCGGTAAACAGGAGATACGCGCGCCAATTCAGGAAGCGTAATCTCAACGCCGTAATGCCTGAAGAAGGCGCGTATCGCCAGTACCGTCTCAGGATCTGATAATATCGCTCTCCCGGAGGAGGTCTAATAATTGGCTGACCAAATTTGTTACCAATTGTTCACCTTGCAGGTGAACTTCCGGCGATTTGGGCGCTTCGTAAACCGAATCAATCCCGGTGAAATTACGCAGTTCACCGGCGCGCGCTTTCTTGTACAACCCTTTAGGATCGCGCGCTTCACAAATCGCCAGCGGCGTATCGACAAACACTTCGATAAAACGCCCTTCCCCAAGGCGTTCACGCACCATCTGGCGCTCAGCGCGGTGCGGCGAAATAAATGCCGTCAGCACCACCAGCCCGGATTCCACCATCAGTTTGGCTACTTCGCCGACGCGGCGGATATTCTCTTTGCGATCGTCATCACTAAAGCCGAGATCGCTGCACAAACCGTGGCGCACATTGTCGCCATCCAGCAGATAAGTACTGACACCTGCCTTATGCAGCGCCTCTTCCAGCGCGCCAGCGACCGTCGATTTGCCGGAGCCGGAGAGCCCGGTAAACCACAGCACAACCCCACGGTGACCGTGGAGTTGTTCGCGCTGCTCAGGCGTTACCGGATGGGCATGCCAGACGACATTTTCGTCATGCAGAGCCATTATTTGCCTCCCAGCAGATCGCGCGCGCCCCAGTGCGGGAAGTGCTTACGGATAAGCTGGTTCAGCTCCAGTTCAAACGCGCTGAACTCCGAGGCGCTGGTCGTCTGTTCAATATGAACATCACGCACCATACCCGCGCCCACGGTCACGTTGCTCAGCCGATCGATAAAGATAATGCCGCCGGTGACCGGGTTTTGCTGATACGCGTCCAGCGTCAGCGGTTCATCAAAGGTCAAATCAACCAGACCAATGCCGTTCAGCGGCAGGCTCTCGACCTGGCGCTGCGTCAGATTGTTGATGTCCACCTGATACTGAATGGCATCGACGCGTGCGCGCGTCTTTTTGCCCGCCACTTTGATGTCAAAGCTCTGGCCCGGTTGCAACGGCTGTTCCGCCATCCACACCACGTCAAGCGACGCGCGCTGCACGGCTGGCAGGGTTTCCTGCGCATCAAGAATCAGGTCGCCGCGGCTGATGTCGATCTCATCTTTCAGCACCAGCGTAATGGCTTCGCCCGCTCCCGCTTCCTGTAAATCGCCATCAAACGTGACGATGCGGGTAATGGTCGATTCCACGCCTGATGGCAGCACTTTAATGCGTTGACCCACGCTCACCACGCCGGACGCCAGCGTACCGGAGAAACCACGGAAGTCGAGGTTCGGGCGGTTAACATACTGCACCGGGAAACGCATCGGCTGGGTATCGACTACGCGCTGGATCTCGACGATTTCCAGCACTTCCAGCAGCGTCGGGCCGCTGTACCACGGCATTTTTTCGCTCTGGCTGGCAACGTTATCGCCTTCCAGCGCCGACAGCGGCACGAAACGGATATCCAGGTTGCCCGGCAGTTGTTCAGCAAAGGTCAGGTAGTCCTGGCGGATGTTTTCGAAGATCTCTTCGCTAAATTCCACCAGATCCATTTTATTCACCGCCACCACCAGGTGCTTGATACCCAGCAGCGTGGAGATAAAGCTGTGGCGACGGGTTTGATCCAGCACGCCTTTACGCGCATCGATCAACAAAATCGCCAGATCGCAGGTGGACGCGCCGGTGGCCATATTGCGGGTGTACTGCTCGTGCCCTGGCGTATCGGCGATGATAAATTTGCGCTTCTCCGTGGAGAAATAGCGATAGGCCACATCAATGGTAATGCCCTGCTCACGCTCCGCTTGCAGGCCGTCCACCAGCAGCGCAAGGTCGAGTTTTTCGCCCTGCGTGCCGTGGCGTTTACTGTCGTTATGCAGCGTAGAGAGCTGATCTTCATAGATCTGGCGGGTATCGTGCAGCAGACGGCCGATCAGGGTGCTTTTCCCGTCATCGACGCTGCCGCAGGTCAGAAAGCGCAGCAGGCTTTTGTGCTGCTGAGCGTGCAGATACGCTTCAACGCCGCCTTCGTTGGCAATTTGTTGGGCAATAGTGGTATTCATGGCGGCTCCTTAGAAGTATCCCTGACGTTTTTTCAGCTCCATCGAGCCGGCCTGGTCGCGGTCAATCACGCGGCCCTGACGTTCACTGGTGGTGGAAACCAGCATCTCTTCAATGATCTCCGGCAGCGTCTGCGCGGAAGATTCCACCGCGCCGGTCAGCGGCCAGCAGCCGAGCGTACGGAAACGCACCATCCGCTGCTCGATCACTTCGCCAGGTTGCAGATCGATACGGTCGTCATCGATCATCATCAGCATACCGTCGCGCTCCAGTACCGGGCGCTCTGCCGCCAGGTACAGCGGAACGATTTCAATATTTTCCAGGAAGATGTACTGCCAGATATCCAGCTCGGTCCAGTTCGAGAGCGGGAAAACGCGAATGCTTTCACCCTTGTTGATCTGGCCGTTGTAGTTGTGCCACAGCTCCGGACGCTGGTTCTTCGGATCCCAGCGGTGGAAACGGTCGCGGAAAGAGTAAATACGCTCTTTGGCGCGTGATTTCTCTTCGTCGCGGCGCGCGCCGCCGAAAGCCGCGTCAAAACCGTATTTGTTCAGAGCCTGCTTCAGCCCTTCGGTTTTCATAATGTCGGTATGTTTCGCGCTGCCGTGCACGAACGGGTTAATCCCCATCGCCACCCCTTCCGGGTTTTTGTGCACCAGCAGTTCGCAGCCATATGCTTTGGCGGTACGGTCGCGGAATTCATACATCTCACGGAATTTCCAGCCGGTATCGACGTGCAGCAGCGGAAACGGCAGCGTGCCCGGATAGAAGGCTTTACGCGCCAGATGCAACATCACGCTGGAATCTTTGCCGATGGAGTACATCATCACCGGGTTGGAAAATTCGGCGGCCACTTCGCGGATGATATGGATGCTTTCCGCCTCCAGTTGTCGCAGGTGAGTGAGTCGTTTTTGATCCATAACCATTCCTTAAGCCAGTTTAATCACGGAGGCGTCAAAGGCGTCCGTTGCTGTCGTATGCCGGAACCAGGCGAGCTCGCGATGAAGCTGCACCACTTCGCCCACCACCAGCAGGGCGGGCATCGGCGCAGCATGCGCCAGTTCCTCGAGTTGTTCTAGTGTGCCGGTAGTAACCTGTTGCTCCGCGCGCGTACCGCGAGAGATCACCGCCACCGGCGTGGTTTTATCGCGCCCGTGAGCAATCAGTTGTTCGCTGATCTCTGCCGCTTTCATGGTGCCCATATAAATCGCCAGCGTCTGTCGGCTTTGCGCCAGTTGCGCCCAGTCGAACGGTACGCTGTCGGCTTTATAGTGGCCGGTGACAAATGTTACCGACTGGGCAAAATCCCGGTGCGTCAGGGGAATGCCTGCATAAGCCGTCGCGCCGGAGGCCGCCGTGACGCCCGGCACCACCTGAAAAGGAATGCCGGCTTCTGCCGCCGCCTGTAACTCTTCACCGCCGCGGCCAAAAATAAACGGGTCGCCGCCTTTCAGCCGCACCACCGTTTTACCTTCGCGCGCCGCATCCACCAGCATGCGGTTGGTCTCATGCTGCGCCACCGAATGGGAACCGGCGCGTTTACCGACGCAGATTTTCTCTGCATCGCGGCGGGTCAGCTCCAGCACTTCATCGCTGACCAGATGATCGTAAAACACCACGTCGGCCTGCTGGATCACCTGCAAACCGCGCAACGTCAGCAGCCCCGCGTCGCCCGGCCCGGCACCAACCAGGATAATTTCTCCGCTACCCGAACCCGGCTGTTTCAGTTCGGCTTCGAGCGCTTTTTCGGCGGCGGGTTCATCTCCGGCAGCCATCAGGCTGGCAAAACGCCCGCGAAAAGCGCTTTCCCAGAAGCGGCGACGTTCATCCGTGGTGCGGCGAAAGGCTTTAATCCGCGAACGCCAGCGCCCGGCCACTTCCGCCATACGGCCCAGATTGCCCGGCAGCAGCGCTTCTATCTTTTCACGCAGCAGACGCGCCAGCACCGGCGCGGTTCCGCCAGAGGAAATCGCCACCAGCAGCGGCGAGCGATCAACAATCGACGGGAAAATAAAGGAACACAGCGGCTGGTTATCCACGACGTTGACCAGCTTGTGACGCGCATTTGCTGCCGCAAAGACGCGCTGATTCAGCGCCGTGTCATCGGTTGCCGCAATCACCAGGAAAACGGCATCCAGCTGTGCTTCGTCAAATTCGGTCGCCAGCCAGTGAATCGCCTGGCTGTCGGCAAGCTGTTGCAGTTGCGGTTCCAGCCGTTGCGCGACAACCTGCACGCGTGCGCCAGCGCGACGCAAAAAGGTGATCTTGCGCGCGGCGATTTCGCCGCCGCCAATCACCAGTACGGGGCGGTCTTTTACTTCAGCAAATAATGGCAGGTAATCCACAAAGCAACTCACTTACAGCCAGCAATAGTGCGACTATAGGGGGCGGTTCCGGGCGAATGAAATTACGAATTGGAATGAGTAGTTCCGCAAAGGAATAACGCAGTGGCAATACAAATATCAAAAAGTGCTTAAGGCGAGCATTTTCGGCAGGTTAAGAACAAATGAAATTGTGTAAACCTGGTCACAGTTTCATACTAAGCGCGTCAAAAAAATTGCTGCATAAAGGACTCTCTATGTTTTCCGCATTGCGCCTCCGTACCGCTGCCCTGGCGCTCGGCGTATGCTTTATCCTTCCGGCTCATGCCCGTACGTCCCAACCCGGTGAATTTGCCAACGAGCAGGCTCGCCACATTGCCACCCTCTTTCCTGGACGCATGACCGGCACACCGGCTGAAATGCTCTCCGCAGACTATTTGCAGCAGCAGTTTGAACAGATGGGATACCAGAGCGATATCCGCAAGTTCAAAACCCGCTACCGCTACACCACCAAAGATAACCGGCAGAACTGGCAAAATGTCACCGGCAGTACGGTGATCGCCGCCCATGAAGGCACGCTGCCGCAGCAGATCATGATTATGGCGCATCTTGATACGTATGCGCCGCATAGCGATGCCGATGTCGATAACAATCTGGGCGGCCTGACGCTTCAGGGCCTGGATGACAACGCGGCCGCGCTGGGCGTGATGCTGGAACTGGCGCAGGTGCTGAAATCCGTGCCAACGCAGTACAGCATCCGCTTTGTCGCCACCAGCGGTGAGGAAGAGGGCCATCTTGGCGCGGCAAACGTGCTCGCGCGGATGAGCGAGCAAGAGAAGAAAAATACCCTGCTGGTGATCAACCTTAATAACCTGATTGTCGGCGACAAGCTCTACTTTAATAGTGGCAAAAATACGCCAGCATCGGTCCGTAAACTGACGCGGGATCGTGCGCTGGCTATCGCCCGCGCCCACGGTATCAGCGCGATGATAAATCCCGGCCTTAACCCTGATTACCCGAAAGGCACCAGTTGCTGCAACGATGCCGAGGTGTTTGATAAAGCGGGGATCCCGGTTCTGTCGGTGGAAGCCACCAACTGGTCGCTCGGCAAGAAAGACGGCATGCAACAGCGGGCGAAATCAAAAAGTTTCCCTGATGGCATCAGCTACCACAACGCGCGCATCGATAACCAGCAGTTTCTCGATCAAGCCCTGCCCGGCCGTATTGCGCACCGTAGCCGCGACGTGATGCGGATTATGTTGCCGTTAACCAAAGAGCTGGCCAAAGCCAGTAACCCGTAAGCGCTCAGGCGTCCTGAAATCAGGGCGCCTTTTCTTCTGTGGCAACATCTCACCCGTTTCTTTCGCAAAAAACCTTTGCGATCGGTATCACAGGAGAGCGCGCGAAGTAACGGAATGTTCTTTTAAAGAAAGGGGTAACGCCGTAATCTTTTTGCCCGTAGCGCCCGCATGATGCAGGCCTTCATCGGATGACGGAAGAAGAGCAAATGAAAGCGGCACGCCAACAAACCATCATCGATCTGTTGAGGCATCACCAGAGCCTGACAACCGAAGCATTGTCAGTGCAGCTCAACGTCAGCAAAGAGACGATTCGCCGCGATCTCAGTGAATTGCAGGCGCAGGGAAAAGTGCTGCGCAATCACGGGCGCGCCAGGACGCTCCACCAGGCAAATCAGGACAGCGGCGATCCCTTTCATATCCGCCTGAAAAGCCATTATGCCCACAAGGCGGATATCGCCCGCAAAGCGCTTGGCTGGATAGAAGAAGGCATGGTGATCGCGCTGGACGCCAGCTCCACCTGCTGGTATCTCGCTCGCCAGTTGCCGGACTGCAATCTCCATGTCTTTACCAACAGCCACCCAATTTGCCAGGAGCTGGCCAAGCGTGAACATCTGCAACTGATCAGTTCCGGCGGCACGCTGGAGCGCAAATATGGCTGCTACGTCAATCCGTCGCTCATCTCCCAGCTCAAATCGCTCGATATCGACCTGTTTATTTTTTCCTGCGAAGGGATCGACAGCAGCGGCGCGCTCTGGGATTCAAACACCTACAATGCCGGGTTCAAATCCATTCTGCTGAAACGCACGGCGCAGTCGTTACTGCTGATCGATAAGAGTAAATTCAACCGTTCGGGAGAGGCGCGGATTGGGCACCTGGATGATGTGACGCATATTGTCTCTGACAGCGAACTCGCCTGAGCCGGACATTGCCCGGCTCAGTTGGTTTTAACGCTCGTCGCGACGACCGCCGACGGCCGCCCACATACGACGTACATGTACCGTGACTTCTTCGCGATCGTGGTACAACTGGCGCGCCTGAATTTGCGCC
Source organism: Kosakonia radicincitans DSM 16656 (assembly GCF_000280495.2). Classification (NCBI taxonomy): domain Bacteria; kingdom Pseudomonadati; phylum Pseudomonadota; class Gammaproteobacteria; order Enterobacterales; family Enterobacteriaceae; genus Kosakonia; species Kosakonia radicincitans. The sequence goes on along the minus strand of NZ_CP018016.1, from coordinate 984,552 downwards.
GCGATATTATGTTCATCCAGTTGCTGCTGGATAAAGGCGAGGTTATTTGACACCTCTTCATAGCGCTTTTTCATCGGCAGCTTCAGGTTGAAAATGGTTTCGCGGCACCAGCCCTGCACCAGCCATTGCGCCATCAGCGCGGCGACTTTCGCCGGTTTCTCCACCATATCGCACACCATCCATGAGATGTTATTGCGGTTCGGCCGGTAACGGAAACCATCTTCCCGCAGCCAGGTGACCTGCCCGGTATCCATCAGGCTTTGCGCCATCGGGCCGTTATCCACAGAAGACACCCACATATTGCGTTTCACCAGTTGATAGGTCCAGCCGCCCGGACAGGCGCCGAGATCTACCGCGTACATGCCGTTGGCCAGGCGCTCATCCCACTCGTCCGCCGGAATAAAGACGTGGAACGCCTCTTCCAGTTTGAGGGTTGAACGGCTCGGCGCATCCGACGGGAACTTCAGGCGCGGGATGCCCATATAGAACGGCGAATTGTTATACGAATACGAATAACCGGTATAACAGCAGCCAGGAGCAATAAAGAAGATATGCACCACCGGACGTTTCGGCGAATCATTGCGGGCCAGCACACCCGCTTCACGCAGCGCGCCGCGCAGCGGCACGGTGAACTTGCGGCAGAACTTCATTAGCTCTTTGCTTTCGTTGGTATCGGCCACCTCGACGCGCAAATCCCCGGCTTTCTCCACCACGCCCTGCAACATACCGACGATCGGCGTAATACGATCTTCTGGCGGCAGATCGCGCAGCAGTTCGCCCACGACAAACATCTGACGGGCGAAAATCAGCGAACTGAACGGCAGCTCGCGCGCCACTTTGTCCGCGTCGTTTTCCTGATAGCACTCGAACACGACATAGCCCGAATTCTCTTTCACCCGGGCAAAACCGAACACCTCAAGGCGGCCAGCTTTATCGGTAATTTCGGCTGCGCACTCTTTCTCAAAACCCGGGCGGCACAGCAATACCACTTTATTCATGAACAACGCCCCTACGTTTCAGACGAATTGCGCCAATCAACATCAATGCCCAGCCGATTAAGAAACAAACCCCACCGACTGGCGTAACAAACGCCCACAAGCGTAAATGCGAAAGTGCCAGGCAATAGAGGCTGCCGCTAAACAGCACGGTGCCCAGCGCAAGAAAAACACTACTCCAGTAAAACCAGATGCTGATGCGACGCTGCATCGCCACCGCCAGGCCCAGCACGGCCAGCGTGTGGAATGCCTGATATTCGAGGCCGGTCTGGATCCAGCTCATCTCCGGCACACCCAAAGTTTTACGTAAAACATGCGCGCCGAATGCGCCGAGCGCGACAAATACAAAACCGCTCACCGCGGCGAAAATCAACATAAAACGGCTGGTCATGTGAGTACCCTAAAAAGTCATACGCGCCACGCGCGCGCATTAATGTTCATAACGGAAACGGAATTTTTCCTGTTCGCTTGCCGCTTTGGCCAGGATCCACTGACGAAAGGCGGCTATTTTACCCAGTTCTGCCTGACTGTCATGACAAACCAGATAAAACGCATTCTTACTGACCAGAACATCATTAAACGGGCAGACCAGGCGACCTGCCTCGATTTCGGACTGTGCCATTACATTGTTGGCCAGTGCGATCCCCTGTCCGTGGATGGCCGCCTGAAGCACCATAGAGCTGTGGCTGAAGATGGGTCCCTGCTGAACGTTGAGGTTAAGACCTAATTGCCGCGTATAAGTTTGCCAGTCGCGACGCGATGCGTCGTGCAATAAAGTGTGGTGCGCTAAATCTTCCGGCGTTTTCAGCGCTTTATCGCCCGTCAGCAACAGCGGCGAACAGACCGGCAGCAAATATTCGGCGTACAATTTTTCGACGCGCATTCCCGGCCAGTTACCGCGCCCGTAAAAAATCGCCACGTCGACATCGTCCGCCAGTTTATCTTCCTGACGGTCAACGGCCTGGATACGAACGTCAATTCCCGGATAAGTTGAGTTAAAGTCGGAGAGCCTTGGCACCATCCACTGGATGGCAAAACTGGGGAGCAAACTGACGGTTAGCGCGCCTTTTGCACTGCGCGCCTGCAACTTACGGGTGGCTTCCGTCAGTTGGGAAAATATTTCTTTAATATCCTGAAAATAGCTCTGCCCCTCTTCGGTCAGCAGCAGTGAACGGTTGCGTCGGCGAAAGAGTTTGAGCCCGAGGAAATCCTCAAGAGACTTGATTTGGTGGCTTACTGCGGCCTGCGTCACAAAAAGCTCATCAGCTGCGCGCGTGAAACTTAAATGGCGTGCGGCAGCATCAAAAACGCGTAATGCATTCAGTGGTGGTAATCGCTTGGACATGGTTTTCAGGCTTAGATGTAAAGGCAATTTAACGAACAGGAAACAGTGATTAACCTATTAGTTTTTTTTATCTGAGCCATTATAAATTGTCCGTTGAGCTTCTACCAGCAAATACCTATAGTGGCGGCACTTCCTGAGCCGGAACGAAGAGCTTTTTTCGGAATGCGTGTTCTGAAGGGCTTTTGGCTTACGGTTGTGATGTTGTGTTGTTGTGTTTGCAATTGGTCTGCGATTCAGACCACGGTAGCGACGCTACCCCTTTTTCACTTCCTGTACATTTACCCTGTCTGTCCATAGTGATTAATGTAGCACCGCAAGATTGCGGTGCTTTTTTTTACCTCACGTTCAGCGCTTACTTATCCAGCGCGACCATCTCTTTCACGTCGCTACGGTTGATCTGCTGTTCGTTGCCGTTAGCGTCTTTATACGAAATTAGGCCGGTCTGATCGTCAGTTTTCGGTTTCCCTTCCGAGACGATCGTGCGTCCATCATTGGTATGTAACGCGTAATTCGGACCGGAACAGGCGCTCAGGGCAAAAGTAAACATACATGCAGAAATAATTGCGGCAGTCTTCTTCATCTTCTTCTCCTTCTGGCAATTAATGCTGTGAAATACTCTTAGTGGAAGAGTCTTAAACATTTACCTAACACTATTTAGCATAACCTGCTTACATCTCCCTGCCAGGACAAACAGACAATTCCGATGGAGTGCAACGTTCTTGCTCCGACAGAAAAATTGCGCGACGATCGCGCTATTGATACGAGGAATCGCATGAACGCATTTAACCCATCGCAATTTCGCGCGCAGTTCCCGGCGCTGGCCGACGCGGGTGTCTATCTGGATAGCGCCGCCACCGCCCTGAAACCGCAGGCGGTAATTGATGCCACACAACAGTTTTACAGCCTCAGCGCAGGTAATGTGCACCGCAGCCAGTTTGCTCAGGCGCAGCAGTTAACCGCACGCTACGAAGCCGCGCGTGACCAGGTCGCCGCGCTGCTCAATGCGCCCTCCGGCAAAAATATCGTCTGGACGCGCGGTACCACCGAAGCCATCAACATGGTCGCCCAATGCTATGCACGCCCGCGCCTGCAAGCGGGCGATGAAATCATTGTCAGCGAGGCGGAACATCATGCCAACCTGGTGCCGTGGCTGATGGTGGCGCAACAAACCAGCGCGCGGGTGGTGAAACTGCCGCTCAGCGCCGATCACCTGCCGGATATCAACCAACTATCGTCGCTTATCACCTCGCGTAGCCGCATCCTGGCGCTGGGGCAGATGTCCAATGTCACCGGCGGTTGCCCGGATCTGGCGCAGGCGATTACGCTGGCGCATGCGGCAGGCATGGTGGTGATGGTCGATGGTGCGCAGGGCGTCGTGCATTTCCCGGCCAACGTGCAGCGGCTGGATATCGATTTCTATGCATTTTCCGGCCATAAACTCTACGGTCCTAACGGCATCGGCGCGCTGTATGGGAAAGCGGAATTGCTGGATGAGATGACGCCGTGGCTGGGCGGCGGCAAGATGATCAGCGAAGTGACATTTGACGGCTTCACCACTCAGCCTGTGCCGTACAAGCTGGAGGCTGGTACGCCAAACGTGGCGGGCGTGATTGGCCTCAGCGCGGCGCTGGAGTGGCTGAAAACGCTGGATACCGCCCAGGCGGAGAGCTACAGCCGCGGGCTGGCGACGCTGGCAGAAGATCAACTGGCTAAACGTCCGGGTTTCCGCTCCTTTCGCTGCCAGGACTCAAGCCTGCTGGCCTTCGATTTTGACGGCGTACATCACGGCGATATGGTGACACTGCTTGCAGGTTACGGTATTGCGCTGCGCGCCGGTCAGCACTGCGCCCAGCCGCTGCTGGCCGCGCTTGGCGTCAGCGGCACCCTGCGCGCCTCATTTGCACCCTATAATACACAACAGGATGTAGATGCGCTGGTACAGGCTGTGGACCGCGCCCTAGAAATATTGGTGGATTAATGACAAGCCCGACTTTCGCCGGACACCCGTTCGGCACAACCGTTACCGAAGAGACTCTGCGCCAGACGTTTGGCGCACTGAACCAATGGGAAGATAAATACCGTCAGTTGATTATGCTTGGTAAGCAACTGCCTGCAGCATCGGAAGCGCTGAAGGCGCAGGCGCGGGAAATTCCCGGCTGCGAAAATCGCGTCTGGCTCGGTTCAACGCTGAGCGCGGAGGGAACGATGCATTTCTTCGGCGAGAGCGAAGGGCGAATTGTTCGCGGATTGCTGGCCGTGCTGTTGACGGCAGTAGAAGGCAAGCGCCCGGAGGATCTCATTCAGCACGATCCGATGTCGCTGTTCGATGAACTGGGGTTACGCGCCCAGTTGAGCGCGTCGCGTAGCCAGGGGCTGGCGGCGCTAGCCGCCGCCGTGCAGGATGCGGCCCGTCAGGCGCTGACCTGACGCTCTGCTTTCGCCATCAGTTTTTTCAGCGCATGGGAAACCGCGATAAAACCAAAGGTTGCGGTTACCATCGTTGCAGCACCAAAACCGGCTGCGCAATCCATACGTTTCGGCCCTTCCGCCGTACTTTTCATCGCACAGACTGAACCGTCCGCCTGCGGGTAAACCAGCGCTTCGGTAGAGAATACGCAGTCGACGCCGAGCTTCCCTTTGCTGTTCTTCACCACGCCAAAATCACTTTTCAATCGCTCGCGCAATTTTGCCGCCAGCGGATCCTGAATGGTTTTCGCCAGATCGCTGACCTGGATCTGCGTTGGATCGATCTGCCCACCGGCACCACCCGTGGTCACCAGCGGGATCTTATTGCGACGGCAATATGCAATGAGCGCGGCTTTTGGGCGTACGCTGTCGATCGCATCGATCACATAGCTGTAGCCCTGGCTCATCAGTTGCGCAACGTTGTCGGCAGTCACAAAGTCATCCACCACCGTCACCCGGCACTCCGGGTTGATCTGGCGAATGCGATCCGCCATCACCTCAGCTTTTGCCAGGCCAACGTTATCGCGCAGGGCGTGGATCTGCCGGTTGGTGTTGGTCACGCACACGTCGTCCATATCAATCAGCGTGATCGCGCCGATGCCCGTTCGCGCCAGCGCTTCAGCCGCCCAGGAACCCACGCCGCCGATACCGACCACGCAGATATGCGCATCGGCAAACCACTGCAACGCTTTCTCGCCATATAAACGCGCCGTGCCGCCAAAACGCTGACGCCAGGCATCGCTGATTACTGCTGACATAAAACAGACCTCAAAGAAAACAGAAAACCCTCTTCCGCAGGCGAAAGAGGGTTGCAGAGTGTATCACACTCAGCCGCTGAACACGCCGCCGCTGGTGCCCGCGCCCGGAGCGTTTTTCAGCACCCAGACCCGGCCATAATGGTTATACCAGCCTGCGCGGTGACCGGCATCCGGGCCAATGCCCTGATAGATATCGAAGTGCTGGCCTTTGATAGCGCCGCCAACATCCAGCGCCACCATCAGGCGCAGCTCATACTGACCGTTGAATTTGCCTTTATTGTCCAGTTGCGGTACTTCCGCCAGCAGCGTGGTGCCCGGCGGAATAATGCTGCGATCGGAAGCAACAGAAGCGCGTCCAATCAGTGGCACTGCGCTGGCACCTTTCACTGGCGCCCAGGATTGCGGTTTAAAGAAGACAAACGACGCATTCTCTTCCAGCAGCGCGCGCACTTCCGCTTCACTGTGTTTTTCACCCCATTCGCGGATGGCCTGCATCGACATATCTTCTTTCTTCACTTCGCCGCGATCGATCAGCACTTTGCCGATACTGCGGTAAGCATGGCCATTTTTTCCGGCGTAACTGAAGAAGTTAAGCGGGCTGCCATCGCCAAAATCAATATAGCCACTGCCCTGCACATCCATAATAAAGTTGTCCATCAGCGAGTTGCTGTACGCCAGCACATAGTTGTCGCTGAGCGCGCCGGCATAGATTTCCGCGCGCGTTGGCAAGCGGCCGCGTTTGGGCGGCATGCGATAAATCGGGTACTGGAACTCACCCTGGCGCGTGTGGCGTGCCTGTACTACCGGCGTATAGTACCCGGTAAATTGCACGTTTCCGTAATTATCCGTTCCTTCCATCTGCCACGCATCAAGACCGTACTGGCGCAGGGTGCGCGTATCGCCGCCCGACATCAGCCATGACTGAATCGCATTGTAAAGGCCGCTCTGGCTGCTATAGAGGCGCGGAGAAGCGGAACGAATTTGATTAACCTGCTCGGAGAAGTCTCCGGCGTTGATTGGCGCACCGACGGCGTCAGGTTGATTGACCAGGGAAAAAGGCTGGGAAAACTTTCCGTCTTTATACTGTTGACCGCGATCGGTCGGTTTGGAGGAACAGGCGGCAAGGATTGCGACCATGGCGCCTGTGAGTACGAACTTAGCCCAACGTCCTTTCATTATATCTCGTCTTCTGATTAACCTGCAGCGGGGTGAAGATAACAAACCCTATTCACTAAAGAAATGCGTCAGCACAACCCATCGCCAATTTCGCATAAAAAATAAGCTAATTGTATTGTTTTTACACATAATCCCGGCAATTCGTCGAATTAGTCAAAAAAAAGGTTGCATCGCTAAGTTTGCAGAGTATAGTGCGCATCCACAGACGCGGGGTGGAGCAGCCTGGTAGCTCGTCGGGCTCATAACCCGAAGGTCGTCGGTTCAAATCCGGCCCCCGCAACCAATTAAAATGTGAAGAAAAAGTTTACATGATGGAAGTGTAAACAGACGGACGCGGGGTGGAGCAGCCTGGTAGCTCGTCGGGCTCATAACCCGAAGGTCGTCGGTTCAAATCCGGCCCCCGCAACCAATCACAATAAACACCTTAACGGGTGTTTTTTTGTTTCTGCGGTCCGTAAAAAATGGCGCCTTTCAGCGCCACTCTATTATCCCCTTCTCGCCAGCGTCGCGCCATCCGAGAAATAAGCTTTAATCCCCGCCAGAATCGACTCCGCCACTTCCTGCTGGAATTTGGCCGTCTTCAGCTTACGTTCCTCTTCCACATTACTGATAAACGCGGTCTCGACCAGAATCGACGGAATATCCGGCGCTTTCAGCACCGCAAAACCGGCCTGTTCAACCTGATTTTTATGCAGATTGTTAACGTTGCTAAGCTTGTTGAGTACGGCTTTACCGAACTTCAGGCTGTCATTGATGGTCAGCGACTGCACCATATCGAACATGGTGTGATCGAGATAACGGTCGCCGCTTTTACTGACGCCACCAATAAGGTCAGAAGCGTTCTGCGTCTCCGCCAGATACTTCGCCGCCGTGCTGGTCGCCCCTTTGGTCGAAAGGGCAAATACTGAAGAACCGCTCGGCTGACGGCTGGTGAAAGCATCGGCGTGAATCGACACAAACAGATCCGCACGCTGTTTTTGCGCTTTGGCAACGCGCACTTTCAACGGGATAAAAACATCCTCGTTACGCGTCATATAGGCTTTCATATTGCCTTCTTTCTCGATCAGCGCGTACAGACGGCGGGCGATTTGCAGCACCACGTCTTTCTCGCGGGTACGGTATTTCCCCATCGCCCCCGGATCTTCGCCGCCGTGACCAGGATCCAGCATAATAACGATTGGCCGATCGCGCCCCGCTTTCCCCGGCTGTGGGCCGCTATCCTGCTTCGGTACCTGCTGTTCAAGATCGCCTCTGTTGTACTCTTCCAGCAGCGCCAGCAGCGGATCCTGCACATCTTTCGCATTCACCGGATAGAGATCCATCACCAGCCGCTCTTTGAAGCCAGCTACCGGCGCCAGCGCGAACAGTTGCGGCGCAACATCCTGTTTCAGCTCAAACACCATGCGCACGGTTTGCGGATCAAACTGACCAACGCGCGCAGACTTGATAAAGGGATCGTCGCCACGAATCTGCGTCCCCATACCTTTCAGCACGGAGTTAAGGTGTACACCTTCGAGATCCACCACCAGCCGGTCAGGGTTACTCAACGTGAACTGCTTGTATTTAATGACCTGGTTAGATTCCACCGTCACGCGCGTATAGGTAGACGCTGGCCAGACGCGAACCGCCACTACGTGGCTTACCGCTGCCAGGCCCATTTGGCTTACGCTTAATAACCACATGGCCCCCGCCCCTTTTAATAACCTGCGGCGGCTCACCGATGATTGACTTCCCGACATGCCTCTCCCGAGCAATTTTTCGCTAAATAATGCTATTCGTCAGAATTGACCGAAAACTTTAACGAATGATGCATAAACTGTCATCCATTAAAGGGTAAACATATGTCTGCCCAATGGCTTCGCCGGGGCAACTTTATTGAATGACGACAAAATTTGCACTTGCGCCGGACGGCAGAAAAGAATAAAAATACAGAATTTACGAATAATCATGCATTGAGGGCAGGCCGTGGTAAGAGAGCGCAGAACCGAACTGGTACAAGGATTCCGCCATTCTGTTCCCTATATTAACGCCCATCGGGGAAAGACATTTGTCATTATGCTCGGCGGCGAAGCCATTGAACACGAGAATTTTTCCAGTATTGTCAATGATATCGGCCTGTTACACAGCCTCGGCATCCGGCTGGTGGTGGTGTACGGCGCGCGTCCGCAAATCGACGCCAACCTTGCCGAACATCATCATGAACCGATTTACCACAAACACACCCGCGTGACCGATGCAAAAACCCTTGAACTGGTTAAGCAGGCGGCAGGCCTGTTGCAGCTCGACATCACGGCGCGGCTGTCGATGAGCCTCAACAATACGCCATTGCAGGGCGCGCATATTAACGTGGTCAGCGGCAACTTTATTATTTCCCAGCCGCTGGGCGTCGATGACGGCGTGGATTATTGCCACAGCGGACGTATTCGCCGTATTGATGAAGAAGCGATCCACCGCCAGCTCGACAGCGGTGCGATTGTGCTGATGGGGCCGGTCGCGGTGTCTGTCACTGGAGAAAGCTTTAACCTCACCTCCGAAGAGATCGCCACACAACTTGCCATCAAGTTGAAAGCCGAAAAAATGATCGGTTTTTGCTCGTCGCAAGGGGTAATGAACGACGAGGGCGATATTGTTTCCGAACTGTTCCCGAACGAAGCGCAGGCGCGCGTCGAGGCGCTGGAAGCAAAAGGAGATTACCACTCCGGTACGGTGCGTTTCCTGCGTGGCGCGGTCAAAGCCTGTCGCAGCGGCGTGCGTCGCAGCCACTTGATCAGCTATCAGGAAGACGGCGCGCTGTTGCAGGAGCTGTTCTCCCGCGACGGTATTGGTACGCAGATTGTGATGGAGAGCGCCGAGCAGATCCGCCGTGCCACCATCAACGATATTGGCGGCATTCTCGAACTTATCCGCCCGCTTGAACAACAGGGCATTCTGGTGCGCCGCTCCCGCGAGCAACTGGAGATGGAGATCGACAAATTCACCATTATCGAACGCGATAATCTGACCATTGCCTGTGCGGCGCTTTATCCCTTCCCGGAAGAGAAAATCGGCGAGATGGCCTGCGTGGCGGTACACCCGGACTATCGCAGCTCATCGCGCGGTGAAGTCCTGCTGGAGCGTATTGCCGCGCAAGCGAGACAGATTGGCCTGAGCAAACTGTTTGTGCTGACCACGCGTAGCATTCACTGGTTCCAGGAACGCGGCTTTACCCCGGTGGATATTGATTCGCTGCCGGAAACCAAAAAGCAGATGTACAACTATCAGCGCCGTTCCAAAGTGCTGATGGCCGACCTTACCTGAAAGCTTGCCCCCGCGCGCTGCGGGGGCGTTACTCTGCTTCGCTGAAAAACGCATCCAGCCCGCTGCGCCGCTCGGTGCGGGTGGCAATGGCCTGCGCCAGAATACGCTCGTCGGCATAGAGTGACAGCCGCCTGCGTGCACGGGTGATGGCGGTATAAACCAGCTCACGCGTGACTACCGGTACAAACTGCCCCGGCAGGATCAGCGCCGTATGATCGAACTCCGAACCCTGCGATTTATGCACGGTCATGGCCCACGCCGTTTCATGCTCCGGCAGGCGACTGGGCTGCACGGATTTGATGCTGCCGTCCGGCAGCGGAAACCAGACGCGGATCCCCTGCCCCTGCTCCAGCGCGATACCAATATCGCCGTTAAATAAACCCAGCGCCGAATCATTACGAGAGATCATGATCGGACGGCCGTGATACCAGCGCGAATGCGCCGGGCGTGAGATCTGCCGTTTACGCAGCAGAGCCAGCTCCAGACGCTCATTCAGCCCGCTCACCCCAAACGGCCCCTCGCGTAATGCGCACAGCAACTGGTACTCGCTAAACGCCGCGATAATCTCCTCCGGCGCGGCGTTGTCATGCACCCGCGACAGATAATGGCCATAGCCGGCGAGCGCGTCGTCGATCATCGCCTGATACTCTTCTGCGCTCTGCAGCGGTTTACGCTCGATATCGCCAAAGCCCTGACTAAACACTGCTCTGGTGGCATTTTTATCACCCCGGTTGACCGCCGCCGCCAGTTGGCCAATCCCGGAATCACTGCCAAAACGATAGCTTTTTTGCAGCAAACACAGGCTGTCGCGCAGCGTGCTGGCGCAGTGCCCTTCCCCGGCGGGAACCGTTGAGCCGGTTAAACGTGAGAGCTGTGCCGCGCGCTCCGGGGTATAACCAGCGTTCACCCACGCACAGATATCGCCCAGCACCGCCCCGGCCTCCACCGAAGCTAACTGATCGCGATCGCCAAGAAAGATCACCCGGGCCTGCGGCGGCAGCGCATCGATCAGACGCGACATCATCGGCAAATCAATCATTGAGGCTTCATCGACCACCAGCACATCAAGATGCAGCGGGTTATCGGCATGATGCCGCAGGCGCTGGCTGCCCGGCTGCGCGCCAAGCAGACGGTGCAGCGTGCTGGCTTCGTCCGGCAGCATCGCTTTCTGTTGTTCCGTCAGATCCAGCTGACGCAGCGCATTGCCCAGCGACTCGGTCAACCGCGCGGCAGCTTTGCCGGTCGGCGCGGCCAGACAAATGCGGCATTTGCCGCCGTCCACCATCTGTACCAGTGCCGCAAGCAGTTTTGCTACGGTAGTGGTTTTGCCGGTTCCCGGTCCGCCGGAAATCACCGAAATACGCCGGGTGAGCGCCACGGCTGCCGCCACTTTCTGCCAGTTTATTTCGCCCGTGGTCGGAAAAAATGTCTCCAGTACCTGCGTCAGCCGGGCTTCATCCACCTCGGGTTGGCTCTGCCGTTCGGCAAAAAATGCTGCCACCTGTCGTTCGTTTTGCCACATGCGGTTCAGGTAGAGGCGATCCCCCCTCAGCACCAGCGGCGCTGGCGTTTCGCCTTCGCTGACGGCATGCGATGCCAGCAGCGTTTGCCGCCAGTCTTCAGGGTTTCCGGCCTGCTCAAACAGCGGGCTAAAGATCGTTCCTGCACTGGCATAGGCTTCTGGCGTCAGGCGCGAAAGTGGCAAACAGACGTGACCTTCACCGGCGTCGTGGCTGAGTAGCGCCGCAGCCAGCATCACCGCCGGTTCATCTTCTGTTGCCACCGTCAGAGCGAACTGCACATCCAGCGGGCGCAGCAGCTTCAGCTCTGCCGCTTCACGTAATTTTGTTGTCATACTCATGGCGTCGCCTCCTGCGTCTCTCCGGCAAATAACGCATCCATCTGTTCGATCAGTGCCGCGTCAGGACGCGTGGTGAAGATACCCTGCTGCGGGTTTTGCGCCTCAACGCCACGTAAAAAGAGGTAGATTACGCCGCCGAAATGCTGTTCATAGCGGTAATCCGCGATGCGGTGGCGCAAGTAACGATGCAGCGCCAGGCTATATAATTGATACTGCAAGTCGTAGCGGTGCGACTGCATTGCCGTCGCCATCGCCTCCTGCGTATAGGCCTCCGCGCTTTCGCCCAGCCAGTTGGATTTGTAATCCAGCAGGTAGTAGCGCCCGTCGTGGCGAAAGACGAGATCGATAAAGCCTTTCAGCATGCCGCGCACATCGCGGAAATCGAGCGGCGGGCACCCTGCCGACAGCGGATCGTAGCGCCGGATTAGCGCATCCAGTGCCTGAGCGCTCATCGTCTTCGTCACAGGCAAGTAGAACTCCATCTCCACCTGTTTCTCCTTCGCCGTAAGCTGGCTCAGCGAAATGCCCGTTCCGGCCAGCGGTGCATGCAGCACGCTCTCCAGCCAGCGCCTCAGTACCGGCTCCCAGTGCTCTTCGTAACCCCCTGCCAGCACTCTTTCTGCCACCCATTGCGGCGAGATTGGCTGGGTAAAATCCAGATCTTCAAACAGGCTGTGTAAAAAGGTTCCCGGCGCTGCGCCACGCGGAAACTGGTGCGGCGTCAGCATCGGTTCAGCCACAACCTCACGCTCACCGGCTGCATCGATATCCAGACGCGGCAGTAGATCCTGGGCGATGCCGTGAGCACGCTGCTGCAAGCCGGAATAGCTGGTCACGCGCCAGTCGTCGGCAATTTTACGCGTCACTTCCCGTGCGCTCAGAGCAGGCAACGCCGTTTGCGGCAGCTGCCAGCGGTCGCTATCAGCGGCTGACGGCGTGCAAAGGGCGATATCGTCATTGCACAGCGCCTGTAATGCACGCTGCAAACCGGCAGCATCGAGCGCTTCACCTTTCTGAATCAGCCGCCCAAGCGCGCTCTGATGGAAATCAGTTTCGCCCGTTTTGCCACCGCGACGGCGAATCAGCGGCGCAATCCCCAGGCTGCAATGCCAGACCGAGCGCGTTAATGCCACATAGAGCAGGCGCAAATCTTCCGCCAGGCGCTCGGTTTCCGCCAGTTCGACACTCTCGTCGCCGTGGCTTAAATCGAGCATCGCCGCAAACGATTCGCGGTCATGATAGAAACCCTGATCCTGTACGCGGAAATTCGCAATAAACGGCAGCCAGACCAGCGGGTACTCAAGGCCTTTGGATTTGTGGATGGTGACAATCTGCACCAGATGTTTGTCGCTCTCCAGACGCAACTGCTCGCTGGAGGCATTGGCATTCGGTTCGGCGATGCGCTGCGCCAGCCAGCGGGTAAGTGCATGCTCACTTTCAAGCTGCGTTCCGGCTTCCTGCAACAGCTCGCTGATATGCAGAATATCGGTTAACCGCCGCTCACCGCCAGGCGTCGCCAGTAAATTCTCTGCCACATTGCGCGCACTCATCAACGTGCGCAGCATCGCCATCACACCGCGTTTTTGCCATAGTTCGCGGTAGTGAGAGAACTCCTCAACTTTCTCATCCCACGCCTGTTCATCGAGATTCAGCGCTTCAATATCCTGTGCGGTCAACCCCAGCATGGAGGTGGCTAATGCGCTACGCAACGTACTCTCTCGCTCCGGCGCCAGCACGGCATGCAACAGCCACAACAGCTCCTGCGCTTCCGGCGTGTCGAACACGCTGTCGCGGTTAGAGAGATAGACGGAGGGGATATCCAGTAGCATCAGGGCATCACGAATAAGCGACGCTTCGTGGCGGCTACGCACCAGCACGGTGATATCCGAGGCTCTGACCGGACGCACTTTCTCATGCTCGCCCTCACCTTCGTACAGCAGTGCCTCGCCCTGCTGGCCAGCACTCAGCCAGTCGCGGATCTGCGAGGCGCAGAGCTGCGCCATAAACCCCTGGTAATCGCCGACGCCGACGCCTTCGCCGTCCATCAGCCACATTTTCATGGCTGGCTGCATTTCCCCACGAAAGGTAAAGCGCAGGCCCGCATTTTTAGCGGCGGATTTAACCGGCAGGAATGGGATCTGGCGAAACATAAAGGCGTCTTCCATCTGCATAAACAGGCGGTTAACGCTGGCAATCATTCCCGGCGACGAGCGCCAGTTGGTATCAAGGGTATAGCGAGCGCTCACTTCATCGCGCGCTTTCATATAGGTAAAAATATCGGCGCCGCGAAACGCATAGATGGCCTGCTTCGGGTCGCCAATCAACAACAGACCGCACTCTGGCTGCTCATGCCAGATACGGCTGAAAATACGGTATTGCTGCGGATCGGTATCCTGAAATTCATCGATCATCGCCACCGGGAAGCGTTCGCGGATCGCAGCGGCCAGCGCCTCGCCGTTCGGGCTGCGCAATGCGCTATCCAGACGGCTGAGCATATCGTCAAAGCCCAGTTCGCCGCGACGACGCTTCTCTTTCGCCACCGCCTCGCGGATTTCACGCATTGCGCTGGTCAGCACCAGATCGTCAAGCGTTAACGGCTGAGCCAGTAGTTCCTCGATTGCGACAAAAAGCGGATGTTCCGGCACCACGCCATCCGCTTTGGTGCGTTCAGCAAGGAAAGACTGAGCAAACTTCTCCAGTGCCTCCGGCAGCAGGTAACTGCGCGTTTCTTCCTGCGCCCAGGCGGACACTCGCTCAATATACTTTGCCTGGTTGCCGCGGTTGAATTTGCGCCTGTCGATGCCGGACGCTTCAATCACCGGTTCCACTTCGGCCACCGCGGCATTCCACTGCTGCTTGATAGCTTCAATCCGGGCGATAATGCGCTGATGGCGGGAAACCAGCGTTTCATCTGCCGGCGGTGGAGATTTGATTTGCGGCGCTTCGCCCTGCAGGTAGCGGTCGATCGCCTTCAGCAGTTCCTGCGGTCCTTTCCACGAGGCATGAATCGCCTGGGCAATCTCGCGCGGCAGCGGGTAGCAGTGACGCCGCCAGAAATCCGCGCAGGCCTGATAGCGCAACAGGGATTCATCTTCCACCAGTTGCTGTTCAAACAGCATGCCGGATTCGAACGCGTTCAGGCTGAGCATGCGCTGGCAGAAGCCATGAATGGTAAAGACTGCCGCTTCATCCATTTGCCGCTCGGCCAGCATCAGCCAGTACGCCGCCTGCTGCTTATCGGCGATCTCCTCCAGCAAACGGGCATATAAGGGGTTGCTGCTGCTTTCCCGCAGGCAGGCAATACGTAACTCATGGATATTACTGCGGATACGGCCACGCAGCTCTTCGGTCGCGGCCTCGGTGAAAGTCACCACCAGCAGCTCTTCAACGCTGAGTGGTCGAGGGAAGGCGGCATTGCCGCCCAGCCCTAATAGCAGCCGCAAATAGAGTGCGGCGATGGTGAATGTCTTGCCGGTGCCCGCCGAGGCTTCAATCAGGCGCTCGCCGGTAAGCGGCAAGCGCAGGGGATCAAGGGTCTCAGCAGTGGTTTCACTCATCTTTCTCGGTCATCTTCGGTAAGGATTGCTGCAGGGCGCTGACGCTGTCCCAGACCTTCCAGCCTTGCGGTTGAGCATATTCCGCTTTCCCGCTCTGGCTACCGGAGATCTGCGACAATATCGCCATGCCTTGCGGCTCTACCACCGCCTGATGGAAGAAGTCGGCAAGTTTCTGCGGCGTCAGCAGTTTTATCTGAGCGACTACTTTATCACGTGAATCGAAGCGCATATTGCCGCGATCGAAATCTTTGCTGAGTTTGGAAGCCTCTTCACCTAACGTTTGCGGCGCTTGCACTATTTGCGCAATCACCCCCTGCTGAATTTGGGCAAACTCTTCCGGTTTCATCGCCCGCAGCTTCGCTTCCGCTGTCGGGAAGAAGGCCTTATAGCGCTCCCAGAGATACGCCGGTTGCTTATCATTGCTCTGTAGCAGGAAACCCATGCCCCACTGACGGCCAACGCTCATCGGGAAAGCAAACACGGCGTAGCCAAGCTGTTCCTCAGTACGTAACTGGTTATAGAACCACGGCTGTACAATTTGCCCCAGCATCGCGCTGTAGGCTGAACTGCTGTACTCATCAAAACCCGGTGGTACGAACACCGCGGCCAGCGCGGAATCCGTGCTGTTGCCCGCCTTTTCAAAGCTCACATTCTGCTGTTTATCAACCACGACGTCCTGGTTACGGCACCACACTGTGCCATTGGCACCCAGCTGTTTTTGTACCGCATGAGCAAGGTCTTTCGCCTGCTGCTCGCCAAGGTTACCAACCACGAGAAATTCCGGACGCGCATTGCTCTTCAGTGCATCGCGATAGTGCAAAATGTCCTGCAGAGAGATTGATGGCAACAGTGCACGACGATCTTCACGCAGGAAGTACGGGACCTGCGACAGCATCTGCACTGGCATAATCGCCTGATCGAAGGCTTTACCCTTCTCTGCCGAATCCATCATTTGCGCGTACCAGGATTTGGCCTGCGCAAGCTGTTCTTCCGTCGGTGTATAGCTGAAATATCCGCTCAACAGCGCCTGGAAAAGCTGTGGCAGGCGCTGGGTGTAACCATTGGCGTTAAGCATCAAGCCATTGTTGGCATTCGTAGAGAAGGTGATGCCCCCGACAGCCGCCTGGTTGCTCAGTTGATCGAGCGCAAGCCCCGCCAGATAGTCATTCAGCGCAAACATCACCTGGCTCTTCGCAGTATCCATCGCCTGTGGATTACGCAGCACCACGCTGACATCCGCCTTCGGTTCGCTGGCAAAATAGCGGCTCGGCATATACACCACGCGTAGCGTCGGCTCATCGACAATCAGCTCGGGATGCTCGTACTGCTTCTGCGGTTTGATCAGCGTGAAATCGTCCGGAATATAGGGGTTCAGCTCGGGGAATTTCAGCGTAATGCTGCTCTCCCGCTTCTGCCAGTCGGCAAAGGTTTCCGGGGAAATTTTATCGACCTGATAAGGCGCATCGACAAAATAGGCAGTTTTATTGTGCGGCTCATCCGGGCTGATATACCAGATGCGGGCGTTTTGCGGCGTCATTTCGTTAAGACGCGCCTGCACCGCTTTGGCATCAAACTGGTCGGCGATATTTACCGAATCCAGCGTATGCGCAACCGGTACGCGGATCATGGTATCCGCCAGCCACTCAACATAATCCATATCGCGGGTAATGGAGGGGTAGCGAAAATCAAGGTCAAGAATATGGGAAAGCTCGTCGAAATAACGCTTATCGATGCCTTTTTCACGCAGCAGTTGCAGGTAGCTGAAAATCGCCGCCACCACCTGATCGCGATTCGCCTGACCTTTATCTGTCAGAGTAGCGGAAATCGCCAGCACGCCGCTGTTGCCGTTGACCACTGGATCGGAGTCGCCACGGATCCCTTCAACCAGCCCCTGGCTTTGTAGCCAGTCAGAGAGCGTGCCCGGACTGCGATTGCCAATCAGATAGGTGATCAACTCGTCCGTTTTACTGCGAAACGCAGCGGTGTTGTTATCGATACGGAACTCAACACGCAGCACTTTGCGCGGCACAGCCGGAACATAGTGAATGATGACACCTTTCTGCGCGTCGGTGACGACGGGAACGGTGATTTCCGGCTTCGTGATGTTTTTATTCGGCACACGGCCATAGGTCTGTACCGCAAGCGTCGCCAGTTCGTTCAGCGGACGGTTGCTGTAGATGACCGCTTTCATCAGGTTCGCAGAGTAGAATTTATCGCGAAACGCCAGCAGCGCCTGGTGTACCGGGCTGCCCGGTTTGTCGCTCAGCGTTTCGAGGTTGCCGCCGGAGAAGCGCGCTCCCGGATGCGCCGGGTTAATGGTCTCAGCGCTGACCTGCGCCATCCGCATCCCGTCACGGGTACGCGCCATGGTCAGCTCGGCGTTGACCGCGTTGCGTTCGCGCTCGCCATATTTTTTATCCAGCAACGGGGCGGCAATCGCATCCGCCAGACGATCAACGGCGCCGTCCAGCGCGTTATTTTCCACTTCCAGGTAGTAAGCGGTGCGGTAAGGCGCAGTACTGGCGTTATGGCTGCCACCATGCAACTTGAGGTATTCGGCAAGGCTGTCCGGTTGCGGGTATTTTTTGGAACCCATCAGGGTCATGTGTTCCAGGTAATGCGCAAGGCCAGGATGGGAATCAGGATCCTCCAGCGAACCGATCGGTACGACCAGCGCGGAGAGAGATTTCACCGCCTGCGGATCGGATACCAACAGCACAACCATGCCATTATCCAGACGAATCGCCTGATACTGGCGGGTATCTTTATCGCTCTTGTGGATCGTTTCCTGAACCGGTTGCCAACCATTGTCGGCCTGACTGAATGGCGCCCAGAGGGCAAAAAACAGGACGAAAACTTTTAACCAGGTGCTGCGGGGCATTCACGAACCTCATCATTAACGTTTCTGGCGGCTCCAGTAACTGTGGAACTGCCAGATATACTCGCACTGGCTTTGCCAGCACTCTTGTTATATCAGTCCGTGACCGTCGCGCATAATAATGGATGCTTACGGCTTGCGCAATTTTTATACAATCAGTCGGACTGATTATGTCGATAAAGCGGTAACAGGAAACGGCGCGCCTGTTCGGTGATTTCAGCGTAACACTCTGGCTCAAGGGTACGCCACAACCGCTGATACCATATATCTTCGCCTTCACCGCGAACCATCATATTGCCCTCCCAGGCTTGCAGAAATTTGCTTTGCGCTTTCTGTAGCGTTTCCTCGTCCATTAACATGGCATCATTTGCGGCGTCATAACAGGCTTTTATCCACGCGCCGCCGCTTTCCGGCACCAGTAGCAGCGGTTTCGTCATCCCTTCCCGGTAACCGTCGATCATCAGTGCCAGAGAGTCCATCGCCTGCTCTGGTTTCAGCGGCGGGAATCGCCACTCACCTTCTTTACGCACAAACAACCGGCTTTCGCCGGTACCACCGCTGGCACAGTAGACAAGATGCTCAAGCCAAAGTTGCAGCCCCTGAGAAACGCTCAATAAAGAGGGTCGCCAGCGTAGCAGGCCATCCGGCTGCACACGTGACAACCAGCCCGTCAAATGAACGCCTGCACAGTGAAGATCGATCTCCTGGCTTACGGCAGGTTGACGATGCTCGATGACGCGACCAGCAAGTTCCTGCATCTCCTGGCACTGTGTTTCCCAGATAATTTCGCCAAAAGCGCCATAAGGCAGCAGGCCCGCAGCGCGATAACGGCGGAATAATTTATCTTCGTCCTGCTGCTCCACTAATGTGTTGAGCAGTTCAAGATTCAACTGGTACCGGTCTAAACCATCAAGGATAAACGGCTCGGCATCAGGGATCTCACTCTCTTCCGGACGGAAGTTGACCCGTAAACGCATCTGGAAAAAAGCCCTTACCGGATGCGCCCAGAAGCGCTGAAGCTGATCGAAGGAGAGCGTTTCCAGCGGCTGACTTTCCAGCGTCTGGATAAACGGTGAATGCGCTTCACCCTGCGAACTCGCCGCAGGCAGCCATTCACGGGCATAACTCTGCCACTCGTCAGCAGTAAAGTTCGCCGGATCGAACGGCATACGGGTATGTAAATGCGTGATATGCGCTTTCACCCGACGCTCGCTGTCATCGCAGTTCAGCGCTTCATCCCCCACCAGGCAGTGGCTTTGGCCAATGTAATCGACCAGTTCCTGCACCAACACGGAAGGGAAACGCTCTTTGTTATCCTGGATAGAACGGCCGATATAGCTGATGTAGAGCTGCTGCTGCGCCGAAATCAGCGCTTCCAGGAAGAGATAACGGTCGTCGTCGCGGCGGCTGCGATCGCCGCGCTGCGGCTTCTGGCTCATCAAATCAAACCCCAGCGGCGGGAGCGTGCGCGGGTAAACGCCGTCATTCATGCCTAACAGACAAACAACTTTAAAGGGAATGGAACGCATCGGCATCAGGGTACAGATATTGACCGGACCGGCGAGAAAACGCTGGCTGATACGCTCCTGATCCAGGCGCTGGGCCAGCTCATCGCGGAGTAAAGAAAGCGGGATCGATTCGCCATACTTCGCGCCAACACCCTGAGTGATGATCGCCTGCCACTCCTGCTCGATCAGCGCCAGCGCCGCTTCGGTATCCTGATCGGGCAGGAAAAAGTCGTTGAGCATATCACGGCAAACCGGAAGCCACTCCTCCAGCGGACGCGCTTCAGAAAGCCCGCGACGCCAGATATTCAATTGCATCAGCAGCGTTGCCAGATGCCCCACCAGTTCAGCAATCAGCCCACTTGATTCATCGTAGGGCAGAACGGATTGCCATTCGCCGTGGCGGCTCTCCATAGCATAACCGATGAGCATACGCGTGAGGCCAAACTGCCAGGTGTGCTGCCCGGTCGGCGGCAACTCAAGCTCGCGCATGTTGTCATCATCCATCCCCCAGCGAATACCGGACTCATTAACCCACAACCGCAGGTAACGCAGCCCCTCTTCATCGATGTTAAAACGCGCAGCCAGCACCGGAACATCCAGCAGCGCCAGCACATCTTCAGAAACAAAGCGGCTGTCCGGCAGCGATAGCAGGCTAATAAAAGCCTGCAGCGCCGGATGCGCCTGCCGGGCGCGGCGGTCGGAAATAGCATAGGGAAGATAGCGCTCGCCGCTGGCACTGCCGAAAACGGCCTGGATGTAGGGGCTATAACTGTCGATATCCGCCACCATCACCACAATATCGCGCGGCGTCAGTTCCGGATCGGCTTCCAGCATCGCCAGTAAACGATCGTGCAGGATCTCCACTTCACGCTGCGGGCTATGGCAGACATGTACCGTCACGCTGCGATCGTCGAGTGATAGCGTTCGCTTTTTGTCGCTGTGGGCAAACTCTTCCGCAGTCACGCCAGCCACGGCGCTGTTTTGCAACTCAAGGATGTCGTACTTCAGGTTTTGCAGCAGGGAACCGGGCGTGATATCAACAAAAGCATCCAGTTCCTCGTAACGATCCATGCCTGCCAGCAGAAAAATGTTATCGCGCCCCAGCTTTCCCCACGAGGCCAACAACGGGTTTCCTACATCCTGTTCACCGTCGTCATTAAACAGACCACCTGCGTTTTGCGTATCGCGAAACAGCGGAAACAGACGATCTTCCCGGTGATGGCGACGCTGGCGGGTAACCAGCCTTGCCAGAAATGCGGGATCTTTGATATCTCCCCAGTAGTAACGACAGGGATTGGTAAACAGCAGATGAACATCAATGTGCTTACCCAGCGCCTGCAGAGCCTGTAAATAGACTGGCGGCAGAGCAGAAATACCGCAGATGAAGACGCGGGACGGCAGACCTGCGGGCGGCGTCTGTGCCGATTCGAGTGTGTTGATAAAACGTTGATAGAGGTTGGCGCGGTGCCAGTGAGGCTGACCAAGCGCAGCGGTATGTTCCACCAGAGCACGCCAGAGCGGAGCCTGCCACTGTTGCGCCTCGCCCAACCCATCAACGGTTTCGCCCGCTTCCCAGCGTGTCAGCCATTCCGGACGGTAGACAAGGTACTGGTCGTAAAGATCCGCCACCCGCGACGAAAGCTGAAACAGTTTGCGCTTGTCGTCATCGTCATTCAGGTAGTGACGCAACATGGCGAACTCTTCGCGCTCCAGCATGTCCGGCAACAGCGACATGAGCTTCCAGCCCATGCTCTGCTTGCTAAAAGCGCTCTCTTTGGGAATGTCATAGAGCACGCTGACAAACATGTCCCAGATGAAACTAGCCGGGAGCGGAAAGGTGATATTGGCGGCGATGCCAAACTTTTGCGCCAGCGTCATCTGAAGCCATTGCGCCATGCCGGTGCTTTGCACCAGAACCACTTCCGGTTCAAAGGGATCGTCGAGTCTGTCTCGCTCAACGATAAACTCCATCAATGCTTCCAGCACATCCAGGCGATTGGAGTGGTAAACCCTTAACATAAGCGCTCCTGACTACTGACGGTTCGGACAAAATAATCGCGTCATCTGCCCCTGCCTGCCCACTGGTGAGGTGACGGTGACGTTGATGCTGACACATCCCTCTGCCGTTGTCTGCCCCCGGTTTACCTGCCAGCCAGGCGGCAAAGGCGGTGCGTCGGGTTGCGCCTGTTGCCATGCATATCGCCACAACTGCCGCCACTGGCTGGCAGACCAGAACCCTGATGCCAGTGCCCGATGATAACCGCCCAGTGCGGTAACCACCATCACCATCAGCAGCATCGCCAGCAATACCTCCGTCAGGCTGAAACCCCGTTGCTTGTTCAGGGAAGCAGACATAGCGCCACCTCGTTTAGCGGACAAAAATCACTCCAGCCATGCGGCAAAAAGCGGATATTACCACCGCTTACTGCCCCCAGATGCCACAGTACATCCTCTTCGTTCGCAACGATCAGCAACGCGGAACCATCGCTGAAAATGCGCAGACAACTGCGCCAACCCGCGCCAGAAGGTTGCCGACACTGTAACAAGGGTTGCGATGGCCATACCTGATGTTGCGCCCACGCCATCGCCGAGTGGATTTCAGCAATATTGCGTAATCCGTGAATCTCACGATTTACGCGCCACAAATGGCTGGAAAGTTGCTGATTCAGGCCATTCAGCATCAGGCTTCCGAGCACCAGTAGCAGCAATACCAGTGCCAGCGATGACATTCCCCGTTGACGATTCATAAGTTATATCCGATGACGTCCATCACAGCGTTCGCCGTCGTTCCTGCATCACCGGGAAGAGAGGCGGTGAGCGCGACACTAAGCTGTGGGGCATATCCTGTCGTCTCGCGCCTGGTCACGTTAAAACGCGAGACAGACATCTGGGCAGGATCGGTCGTTTTTTCCCAGCCCCGTCCGGTACAGGACGTTGCGCCACGCAATGTCTCCAGCGCACCATTTTGCAGACGAAACCCCGTTTGCTCCGGTTCGCTGCTCGCAGAAGATTCCCAGCGTCCGTTGCTGTTGGCATCCCACTGCATTATCACGCACTCTCCGCTACTGCTGATAACCAGCGGCTGGCCAGTGCAACTGCCGTTGCAGTAGCCCGCCCGCTGTAACTGTTTTGCTACCGCCCAGAGTCGTTGCCAGAGATCGTCCTCCAGCGTCTGGATACGAGTATGTTGCAAAACGGCGGCTTGCAGTGCCGGTAAAAAGCGGGCAGAAGCCAGCAGTAATATGCTGCCGATAGCCATTGCCAGTACGGTTTCTAGCAATGAAAAACCCCGTTGACTGTTCAACATTGATCGTCCTTCGCGTTCTGACACATTCTGATGCGCCCCCAGGCTGAAACCACGATCCGCCACTCTCCGGCACTGCTGCGAACGCGAATATGCCCGGGCCATGCGGTGTTGCGCAAACCAAAGAAGCCGAGCGACGGCGTCACATCCAGGAGCGTCACCTCAGGCCAGGCGGGCATAACGGCGAGCGGGCCTGGCGTGGCGCATCCCGCAGAGGGCATATTGAGCAGGCACCAGCCTTCGCTCCCCCGTGCCGAATAAACCCGTTGCGCCTGATTATGCCAGTTCGCCTCCTCGCGTAACCGTTCCAGAAAGTGGCGAACTTGTAGCGCGGTCTGCCATAACCGCTGCTGCGCCTGCCAGTGCTGCCAGCCCGAGAGCCCCATACCGCTCAGGATCGCGATCAGCGCAACGGCAATAAGCGTTTCAATAAGGGTAAAACCCGCTTCGTTTTTCATGGCGGCAGTGTGCAAGCGGTGGATGTTCAGGTCGAGGCAGAAAAGGGAAAATTACGAGGTGTTACGAGAGAAAAAAATGCATTTGCAGTGGCTTGCACAGCGGTTGCGAGCAACGCCGAAAAACCGTTTTTTGATGAAAAAAAACCGGCGCATTACTGCACCGGTTGTGTAATGTTCAGCCTGGTCAGACAGCGACCGGCGCTTTAATTGCCGGGTGCGGATCGTAACCTTCAATGTCGAAATCTTCGAAGCGGTAATCAAACAGCGACTCTGGCTTACGTTTGATCACCAGTTTCGGCAGCGCGCGGGGTTCGCGGCTGAGTTGCAGATGCGTCTGCTCAAGGTGGTTGCTGTAGAGGTGCGTATCGCCCCCCGTCCAGACAAAATCACCCGGCTCCAAATCGCACTGCTGCGCCATCATATGTACCAGCAATGCATAGCTGGCGATATTGAACGGCAGCCCAAGGAACACATCACAGGAACGCTGATAGAGCTGGCAGGAGAGCTTGCCGTCCGCTACATAGAACTGGAAGAACGCATGGCAAGGCGCCAGCGCCATTTTGTCCAGTTCGCCGACGTTCCAGGCAGAAACGATAATACGGCGAGAGTCCGGATCGTTTTTCAACTGGTTGATAACCGTTGAAATCTGATCGATATGGCGGCCATCCGGTGTTGGCCATGCGCGCCACTGTTTACCGTATACCGGTCCGAGATCACCCCGCTCGTTGGCCCATTCATCCCAGATGGTGACGTTGTTTTCGCGCAGATAAGCGATATTGGTATCGCCCTGCAGGAACCACAGCAGTTCATGGATAATTGAACGCAAATGGCAGCGCTTGGTGGTCACCAGCGGGAAACCGTCCTGCAGATTAAAACGCATCTGATGGCCAAAAATAGACAGCGTGCCTGTCCCGGTGCGGTCATTTTTCGGGGTGCCTTCGGTCAGCACCTTTTGCATCAATTCTAAATACTGTTTCATGGTTCCTCAGGAAACGTGTTGCGGCGAACGATGGCGGTACGCCCAGATCATCATAATAGCGCCTGCGACAATCATTGGAATGGAGAGGATCTGCCCCATGCTGATGTACTGCACCCATTCGCCGGTAAACTGCGCATCGGGCTGGCGGAAAAATTCAACAATGATACGGAACGCACCGTAGCCAATCAGGAACAAGCCGGAGACCGCGCCGGTCGGGCGTGGTTTACGGATAAACAGGTTAAGGATGATAAACAGGACAACGCCTTCCAGCGCCAGCTCATAGAGCTGTGACATATGACGTGGCAGCACGCCGTATGTATCAAAAATCGACTGCCATTCCGGATGCGCTGGCAGCAACGCGACATCTTCCGCACGCGAGCCGGGGAACAACATAGTAAAAGGGAATGAGGGATCAACGCGGCCCCATAATTCACCATTGATAAAGTTGCCCAGACGTCCGGCCCCCAGACCAAATGGGATCAGCGGCGCAATAAAATCAGAGACCTGGAAGAAGCTGCGTTTAGTACGACGCGCGAAAATCACCATCACGACGATAACGCCAATCAGGCCGCCGTGGAAGGACATACCGCCATCCCACACGCGGAACAGATAGAGCGGATCGGCAAGGAATAGAGGGAAATTGTAGAACAACACGTAGCCGAGGCGGCCCCCCAGAAATACCCCCAGGAAACCTGCATAGAGCAGATTTTCCACTTCGTTTTTCGTCCAGCCGCTGCCCGGACGGTTCGCCCGACGCGTAGCCAGCCACATTGCAAAAACGAACCCTACGAGGTACATCAACCCGTACCAGTGCAGGGAGACGGGTCCAATGGAAAAAATCACCGGATCAAAATCGGGAAAACGCAGATAGCCACTGTTCATCTGTCACCACAACTTGTTGTTCTTCCGCCGAAAGTGGACAGCGGTTTACATATGCGGTCGCAACCGGCGGCCGCTCCAAAGGGGCGAATCATAGCATAAGGGGGATGCATGAGTTGCGCCGAAGTTGTAAAAGATATGTATAGTCAAACAGCCACGCGCTTATTTTACCTCTGAACAAGCAGACGCTTAAATCCCGCCGCGGATCAGGCCGCCCAACCCGCGCCGCTCCATAAAAGCGGCAATCTGATGGCGAACTTCGGCAGTTAATTGCGCCTCAAGCGTGCGATTTGCCAGCACCTGCGCCTCTTCAGCATCAATACGCCGCAGCAAATATTTGATGCGCGCGACCGAACGCCCATTCATCGACAAATGGCGATAACCAAGGCCTATCAGCACGGCGACACACATCGGATCCCCGGCCATTTCACCGCACAGGCAAAGGTCGATGCCTAACCGTTCCGCCTCAGTAGCCACCATCGACAGCGCACGCAGCACGGCCGGATGCAGACTGTCATACATTGTCGCTACGCGGGTATTGTTGCGATCCACCGCCAGAATATACTGTGTCAGATCGTTAGTGCCGATGGAGATAAAATCAACGCGGCTTGCCAGATGCGACAACATAAACACCATTGAGGGCACTTCCAGCATCACGCCAATACGCGGGCGTGGAATGGCGTAGCCGATCATCTCTTCGACTTCACGTCCGGCGCGTTCAATGAGCCGTTTTGCCTCATCCACCTCGTCAATGCTGGTGATCATCGGCAGCAGAATACTGAGGTTGCCGGTCGCCGCATTAGCGCGCAGCATGGCGCGCACCTGCACGAGGAAAATTTCCGGCTGATCGAGCGTAATACGAATGCCTCGCCAGCCAAGACAGGGATTTTCCTCGCTGATGGGCATATAGGGCAGTTGTTTATCGGCGCCAATATCCAGCGTACGCAGCGTTACCGGCTTGTCGTTGAACATTTGCAGCATGCCCTGATATTGCGCCACCTGCTCCTCTTCCGACGGAAAGCCGCTTTGCAGCATAAAGGGAATTTCAGTGCGGTACAGCCCGATACCGTCGATGCGGCTGCCGAGTTTCTCTTCATGCTCCGGGCTTAAGCCAGCATTCAGCATCACTTTCACCCGCTCGC
Source organism: Kosakonia radicincitans DSM 16656 (assembly GCF_000280495.2). Classification (NCBI taxonomy): domain Bacteria; kingdom Pseudomonadati; phylum Pseudomonadota; class Gammaproteobacteria; order Enterobacterales; family Enterobacteriaceae; genus Kosakonia; species Kosakonia radicincitans. Next base: position 957,949 of record NZ_CP018016.1, on the reverse strand, counting down.
CGCTTTTAAGCTGCGCCGCCAGATTGACATCATCTTCGGCGAGACGGCTGAGCTCATTTTCCTCAGTGATGAGACGCTGGTATTCCTGTAGCAGAACCGGTTCCGGATCCACCAGCAATTCGCCGCGGTAACCATCGACAATCAGCGTACGGCGATGCAGCGCAGAAGGCTGGATATCCGCCCCCATCACCGTCGGAATGCCAAGCGCGCGCACCATGATCGCGGCATGAGAGTTGGCGGCACCGTCGCGCACCACTACGCCCACCAGCCGATCGTGCGGCAACTCTGCCAGCGTTGTCGCCGAAAGCTCATCGGCGACCAGCACAAAGCGCTCCGGCCAGGTATTCGGCCCCTGAATATTGTCATCAAGGTGGAACAGCAGACGCTGGCCGAGGGTCCGGAGATCGCCGGCCCGTTCTTTCAGATAACCATCGCTGAGCGCGGCAAACTGTTCGGCGAAACTTTCAATCACCGTTTTCACCGCCCATTCGGCCACCACGCCTCTGTCCACTTCTTCGAACAGCTCACGGCGCAAACGCGCATCGGAGAGCAGGTGGGAATAGAGATCGAAAATCGCCGCCGTCTCTTTTTGCGCACCGGCGGAAAAACGCTTGCTGTAACGGCGGAATTCGTTGGCAGCCTCTTCCAGCGCGCTGGTCAGCCTTTCACGCTCAAGCGAGGTATCCAGCGTCGATGCCGGATAAACCTGCTCCATCAACGGCAGGGTTTGATCCATCCAACCTTCGGCAATGGCAACCCCCGGCGAAGCAGGCAGCGCGCGAATACGAGTCTGCCGATACTGACCAAACAAGGCATTTAATTGTGACTGGGAAAGGATCCCGGCGACCTGGGTAGCCAGTGTGACCAGAAAGGACTCTTCGCTTTCATTGTACTGGCGCAGCTCACGCTGCTGCACAACCAGTACGCCAAGCAACTGACGACGCTGGATAATTGGTACGCCGAGAAACGCGCGAAAACGCTCCTCTTTTACCGCAGGAATATATTTAAAGCTGGGATGTTTCTGCGCATCGGCAAGGTTGATAGGCTCCGCCAGTCGGCCAACCAGGCCCACGATCCCCTGATCGAATGCGAGCGTGACAGTGCGGCCACGCGGCTTTTTTAAGCCGCGCGTCGCCATCAGATAAAAACAGCGCCTGTCGTGATCTGCAAGATAGACCGAGCATACTTCGGTTTCCATCGCCAGACACACGTCGGTAACCAGTATCTCCAGCGCTTCGTTAAGACGCGGCGCGCTGGCAACTTTCTCAACTATTTCTCGCAGTCGGGTGAGCATAATGTGGGTGGCTTAACCTCGTTTACGTCGCCAGGCAGGTGCGTTTTGTGGCTTAGGAGGCGTTTCCTGAAGCGATAACACCGCACTTGCAAACTCTTTCATCACCCGTCGGTAGACGTCGCGTTTAAACGAGACTACCTGACGAACAGGATACCAGTAGCTTACCCAACGCCAGCCATCAAACTCAGGAGTGCTACTGGTTTGCATATTGATTTCTGCATCATTACCAATCAACTGCAAAAGAAACCATTTTTGTTTCTGGCCGATACAAACCGGCTTTGTGTCCCAACGCACCAAACGTTTCGGTAACTTGTAACGCAACCAGTTACGGGTAGAAGCAAGGATACGAACATCTTTACGACTTAAGCCCACTTCCTCGAACAGTTCCCGGTACATCGCCTGCTCCGGGGTCTCGCCTGGGTTGATTCCCCCCTGGGGAAATTGCCATGAGTGCTGCCCGAAGCGTCTGGCCCACATCACCTGGCCCTGTCGATTGCAGATTACGATTCCCACATTTGGGCGGTAGCCATCGTCATCAATCACCGGACTACCTCAAAATAAACCTGAATGACGAGATTGTTTCACACTCCCGGAAAACGGTAAACCACTCTATGACAGGGATACGAACGGATAACGATTGAATAACTCACAGTTTGCATAAGAGTTATAAACATCACCCCCTGCCTCAGACGGGTTTTATTCACCTTTTCTGTGGATAGAGTTGTGAAAAAGTATGGAATTACCCAGGGAAAACCCAGAACAGTCTGAATAACCCATTTATCGGGTAAAAAAATAAAACTCGGTGATTCATTTAGTTAAGTGACTTATCACCGGTTTTTTGCAGCATTACGTGACGATCATCACTCTTAGGATCCTGGCGCTGATGAAAGATCGAACAGAGCCGTTTTTATCCACAGATTATGCCAATAAGTTAGGCATATTTTGTGCAGAAACTCGATTTTCATCGCACGTCAAGGCTGTAAATGGAAACAGTAGTGAGGGTTTTCATCAGTTATCCCATTTTTCTGTGGATAACATGGTGTAAGATCCTGTTCATTGTCAGTGACCAGATTTGGAAAACCTGGCAGGCTGTTGCGCAACACATTACAAACACAAATAAATTATCTTTTAAATCATTGCGTTGCCTATATTCCACTGAAAACGGTAAACTACCAGACTACAGTGGAAAACTACTGCCTGTTTTTTAATCAAAAGGTTAGTGACATGTTCGCGTTGTCTCCCTTCACTTCGCCACCAGAATCCGAGGCTCAGTTACTCGCTCAGGCACAGCGCCTGGCAGGCTATTCGCTTGGCGAACTGGCGGCATTGGTGGGACTGCCGGTGCCGCGCGATCTGAAACGGGATAAAGGCTGGATCGGTGTGTTGCTTGAGCTATGGCTGGGCGCCAGCGCCGGAAGCAAACCCGAACAGGACTTCGCCGCGCTGGGCGTCGAGTTAAAAACCATTCCGGTGGATAACCAGGGCCGCCCGCTGGAAACCACCTTTGTTTGCGTCGCGCCACTCACCGGGAATAGCGGCGTGGTGTGGGAAACCAGCCATGTCCGGCACAAGCTGAAACGCGTGTTATGGATCCCGATAGAGGGTTCACGCGAGATCCCGGTAGCCGATCGCCGTGTCGGATCGCCGTTGCTCTGGAGCCCCAATGAGGAAGAAGAGCAGCAGTTGCGCCAGGACTGGGAAGAGTTGATGGATCTGATTGTGTTGGGCCAGGTCACGCGTATTACCGCCCGTCACGGCGAAGTCCTGCAATTACGTCCCAAGGCCGCCAACAGCAAAGCGTTAACGGAAGCGATTGGCGAACATGGGGAGCCTATTCTCACGCTACCTCGCGGTTTCTACCTGAAAAAGAACTTCACCCGCTCGCTGCTGGCTCGCCACTTTTTTCTATCCGGCTATTAATTTTTTGCCACAGCCTCACCGACGCTTATAATTAGCGCTTCTTTTTTTGCAGGACTTTTATTGATGTTATTTGCATGGATCACCGACCCTAACGCCTGGCTTGCGCTCGGTACGCTGACGCTGCTGGAGATCGTGTTAGGGATCGATAATATTATTTTCCTCTCTCTGGTTGTTGCAAAGTTACCTACCGCGCAACGTAATCACGCCCGTCGGCTTGGGCTGGCAGCGGCAATGCTGATGCGACTGCTGCTGCTGGCTTCTATTGCCTGGGTAACAAGACTGACGCATCCGTTATTCACCCTTTTTGATCACAGCGTTTCGGCGCGTGACATGATCCTTTTTCTCGGCGGATTGTTCCTGATCTGGAAAGCGAGCAAAGAGATCCACGAGTCGATCGAAGGTGAAGAAGAAGGGCTGAAAACTAACGTTCACTCTTTCCTCGGCGCTATCGTGCAGATCATGCTGCTGGATATCATTTTCAGTCTCGATTCGGTGATTACCGCAGTGGGTCTCTCCGATCATCTGTTCATCATGATGGCCGCCGTCGTGATCGCTGTTGGCGTGATGATGTTTGCCGCGCGTCCGATTGGCGAATTTGTCGATCGCCATCCGTCGGTCAAAATGCTGGCGCTGTCGTTTTTGATTCTGGTCGGCTTTACGCTGATCCTCGAAAGCGTTTCGATTCATGTGCCGAAAGGTTATATCTACTTCGCGATGTTCTTCTCTATCGCTGTCGAGTGGCTTAACCTGTTGCGCAACAAAAAAAATCCACTGTAAGCAAAGCGCTTCCCCGGTCGGGGAAGCGCTTTTCACTTCCTTACCTGCTCTAACCGCTATTTTCAGAAAATCTCCCTTTTCCATCGCGAAACAGCGGGTTATTACTAGACTGTGTGTGACGCATGCAATGAGAGGGTCTGAGTGATGAAAAAATGGGCGGTGATTATTTCCGCAGTAGGTTTAGCTTTTGCGGTTTCCGGATGCAGTAGCGATTACGTAATGGCAACAAAAGACGGCAGAATGATCCTGACGGATGGTAAGCCGGAAATTGATGATGATACCGGGCTGGTCAGCTATCGCGATCAGCAAGGCAACAAAATGCAGATTAACCGTGATGATGTCTCCCAGATTATCGAACGCTAAGAAATATCTTTAAAGGTCAGTGACCTGCTGACCTTTTTGTGAATTTTCCCTTTCCCTTTTGCTTCCCCTCTGCCATGTTTATAGTCCTTTGTCAGGACTACTGACGTTGTATTTTTAAGGAAGCCGGCTATGCAGTATCACCGTATCCCCCACAGTTCGCTGGAAATCAGCACCCTGGGGCTGGGCACAATGACGTTTGGTGAACAAAACAGCGAAGCCGACGCCCATGCACAGCTCGATTACGCCGTCAGCCAGGGAATCAACCTGATTGATGTCGCAGAGATGTACCCTGTTCCGCCACGCCCGGAAACGCAGGGTTTAACCGAAACCTATGTCGGCAACTGGCTGGCAAAACGCGGCAACCGCGAAAAGCTGGTTATCGCCTCTAAAGTCAGCGGCCCAAGCCGCAACAATGACAGCGGGATCCGTCCGGATCAGGCGCTCGATCGTAAAAACATCCGCAGCGCGCTGGATGAAAGTTTAAAACGTCTGCAAACCGATTATCTCGATCTCTACCAGGTTCACTGGCCGCAGCGCGCCACTAACTGCTTCGGCAAGCTGGGTTATAGCTGGGTAGAGAGCGCGCCGGTCATAACGCTGCTGGAAACGCTGGAAGCGCTGACTGAGTTTCAGCGCGCGGGCAAAATTCGTTATATCGGCGTCTCGAACGAAACCGCCTTTGGCGTGATGCGCTATCTGCATCTGGCGGAAAAGCATGAACTGCCGCGCATTGTCACCATCCAGAACCCGTACAGTCTGCTAAACCGCAGCTTTGAAGTGGGCCTTGCGGAAGTGAGCCAGTATGAAGGTGTAGAACTGCTGGCCTACTCCTGCCTCGCCTTCGGCACGCTGACCGGGAAATACCTCAACGGGGCGAAACCCGCAGGCGCGCGCAACACGCTGTTCAGCCGCTTTACGCGTTACAGCGGTGAGCAGGCGCAAAAAGCGGTGGCGGCTTATGTGGATATTGCGAAGCGACACAATCTCGATCCGGCGCAGATGGCGCTGGCGTTTGTCCGTCGCCAGCCCTTCGTCGCCAGCACCCTGCTGGGCGCGACGACGATGGAACAGTTGAAAACCAATGTGGAAAGCCTGCATCTGGATCTGAGCCAGGATGTGCTGGCGGAGATTGAAGCGGCGCACCAGATATATACCTACCCGGCGCCGTAAACTTACCGGCGGCGCTGCCAGAACCACAGCGCCGCTATCGCCAGCGCAAAGATCACGCCAAAGCCGACGCCCGTTCCCACTACCGGAGCGCCGGCTTTTACCGCCAGCGAGTACAGCCCCAGCATTACCAGCATTGCCATGTTTTCGCCGAGATTCTGCACGGCAATCGCATTGCCCGCCCCGACCGACGCTTTACCAATCGCCTGTAGCAACGCATTCAGTGGCACGACAAAAAAGCCGCCCAGCATGCCGATCAGCATCAGAACGCCATAAGCAGGCAGCAAAGCATGTTGTAACGAAAACAGCACCACCGCGACGCCAATCAAAACCCCTGCAGGCATACAGCGCGCGACAGTTTCCAGCGTGACCAGCTTCGCCGCCAGCCCGGCACCGACCACAATCCCGACCGCCACCATCGCGTTCAGATAGGTCGGCGTGGCGTTGTCAGTAATACCCAGCGCTACCGGCACCCACAGCACCAGCAGGAAGCGCAGCGTCACACCCGCCCCCCAGAACAGGCTGGTGCCAACCAGCGAAAAGCGGGTTTCACCGTTGCGCCACAAACTTTTGCAGGCGCTAAAGAAGCTGTACGTCATCGGCGTAAAACGCCAGGACTGCCCCGGCCGCGCAGCGGGCAGCTTTGGGATCAGTAAATTTGCGACGACCGCGCCCGCATAAACCAGCGTACAAACGCCCAGCGCAGCAAGCACATGCCAGTCGGCCAGCACGCCACCCGCCACAGAACCGAGCAGAATGGCGGCAATAGTTGATGACTCCATCAGCCCATTGGCTTTAACCAGCTTATCCCCGGAAGTGATCTCGCCGAGGATGCCGTACTTCGCCGGAGAGTAAGCCGCCGCGCCAATGCCCACCAGCAGATAGCCGACAAAGGGATTCACGCCAAAGCAAATGCTCGCAGCGCCCAGCAGCTTTAAGCCGTTCGCCATCATCATTACCCGGCCTTTGGCGAAACTATCCGCCACCTGACCGACAAATGGGGCAAACAGGATGTAAGCGCCCACAAACACCATTTGCAGGATCGGCTGGCTCCAGTCCGGGTAAAACTCAGCCTTCAGCAGCGCCAGCGTGGCAAACAGCAGCGCATTGTCGCCAAATGCCGAAAGGAACTGGGCGGCGATCACCGCCATCATTCCGCGCGACCACAGCGAGGCGTTGATCTCAGGTTTAAGCATGTTGGGTTTCCGCCTCGTCAACCATCGTTTTGAGCGTGACAAAATCTGGCTTGCCGCTGCCCAGCACCGGCAGTTGCTTGAGATAACGAATGTCACGCGGTACCGCCAGTTCAGGGATACCCTGCGCACGCGCATACTGCAGAAGTTTATCGCGCGTCAGCGATTCATCGTTCGTAAACATCACCAGCGCTTCACCTTTGCTGGCATCACTTTTAATCACCGTGGCATGCATTTTCTCCGGCGACACCGCCAGCGCCAGCTGTTCCACCGTCTCCAGCGAGATCATCTCACCGGCAATTTTGGCAAAACGCTTCGCGCGCCCCTGAATCTGCACAAATCCTTGCTCATCAAAACGCACAATATCGCCAGTGTCGTACCAGCCAGCTTCCTGCTCGCCATGAATATTCTCCGCCGACGGCGCTTCCAGCACGCCGGGGTTTTCTACCCGCAGATAGCCGGCCATCACGTTCGGCCCTTTCAGTTGCAGGCGTCCGCCCTCTTCAATACCCGGCACTGCCATCAGACGCGCATCCATTCCCGGCAGAATACGGCCAACCGTGTCCGGTTTCGCCGCCATCGGCACGTTAATCGAAACCACCGGCGCACATTCGGTTACGCCATAACCTTCCAGAATGCGCAGGCCGAATTTGTCCTGCCACAACTGGCGCGTGCTCTCCTGGAGCTTTTCGGCGCCAGCCACAACATACCGCAGGCGGAAAAAGTCGTAAGGATTGGCGAAACGCGCATAGTTGCCGAGAAAGGTCGAGGTGCCAAACAGCACGGTACAGTTGCGGTCATAGACCAGTTCCGGCACCACGCGATAGTGCAGCGGGCTGGGATAGAGAAACACTTCCGCCCCGGTCAGCAGCGGCGTAAACAACCCTACCGTCAGGCCAAACGAGTGGAACAGCGGTAGCGCCGACATAAAGCGGTCGTTGGCGGTAAAGTCAGCGATGGTTTTGATCTGCTCAACGTTAGCCAGAATGCTCTTGTGGCTATGCACCACGCCTTTCGGGTTGCCTTCAGAACCGGAGGTAAAGAGCACCAGCGCTGGATCCTCCGGTTTCTGCGCCACCTGCGCTTTTAGCGGCGTCAGCAAATGGCGAAAAATCCACACTTTATCTTGCAGCGTAACATCGCCCTTCAGATCTTCCAGATAGACCCAACGCACCTGGGTAAGCTGCTCCGGCAGATGCCAGAGCTTGCCTTTATCTATAAAGGTTCGCGAGGTGAAGATGGTTTTGATTTGCGCTGCCGTGATGGCGCTGCCAAGCCCTTTCACCCCGGCAGTGTAGTTCATCATCGCCGGAATTCGGCCACGGGCAATCGCCCCAAAAATGACCGCCGCGCTGATGCCTGCATTAGGCAGCATCAGGCCAATTTTCTCCCCCTGCTCACTGTATTTTTCCAGGATGCGCGCAACGAACAGCGTCTTGGTCAGCAGCTTGCGGTAGCTGTCGGGAGTAAAGTTAATGTCTTCGACGCAGGGCTTGTTGGCACCGAAACGGTACTGCGCGGCGAGAAATGCTTCAAACAGCGTTTCGCGCGGGCGCACGGCCATGCGCGCTTCCATCATGATTTGGTGCAACATCTCACCGGCGATTTTGCGGCGATCGCGCGCGCGCGGTGCTTCCGGCATCGGTAAAGATGTCGGCGGCAGAATATGCAGCGTAATGCGCGGAAACAGACGCTGTTTAACCAGCCCTTTCAGGCGGCTGAAATAAGTCAGCTCGGCGCCATCAATACGCAGCGGTATTACCGTTGCGCCCGATTTGGCGGCGACAAAACCCGCGCCGTCATAGATTTTCATCAGCGAACCCGAGAGCGAAATGCGCCCTTCCGGGAAAATCACCACCGGGCGGCCCTGCTCGATCAGGCGCACCAGATATTTAATCGACATCGGTTTGGTGGGGTCGAGAGGGACAAAGTCAACGATAGAGCGGATCCAGCGCATATACCACTGGCTGCTAATCGAGGAATAAACCGCAAAAACCGGGCGTACAGGCAGGAACAGCGCCAGCAGAATGCCATCAATAAAGGAGACATGGTTAGGGGTAATCAACACACGTTCGCCGTGTAGTGCTTCAGTGCTGCCGGTCAACTGCACCCGGAACAAAACGCGAAACAGTTCGCGAAAAAAGCCCAGTAGCATCTCAACTCCTTTTGCCAGAGAAATAAGTAAGTTTGCAAATTGTGGCAGATTACACGAGAAGTGCTGGAGGAGAAATTCAGGGCAAAAAAAAACCTGCGCGTCCGCGCAGGTTGGTGCAAGAAATGAGTACGAAGAGCGTACCGAATAAATCACCAATCAATACCTCTGGGATCTTGATTGTGGCGTTGGCGCGGGCGTACCGCCAGCGGGAAAAAGCAAGGGAATGAGCCGAAGTGAAACGAGGTGTGTCGATTCGCTTTGCTTGTAACAACGCGGGCAAAAAAAAACCTGCGCATCTGCGCAGGTTGGTGTAATTCGAGTATGCAACCCGGGGGCTGCGCTCACCTATCAATACCTCTGGGATAACCACTCTGTCATGGGGGAGAACGCGCCACCAGCAGACAATCGAAACAGCTTTGCGCAAAGTGTAACTAAAGGTTTTACCTGTATTAATCGGCAAAACTTTTTTGTGTAACGGTTCCACGGCTTTCCAACGCGTCACTTCACGTTTGCACACTACCAGCAGGTAACTGCCTTGATTAGCCATTCCTTTTCCGTAACACTACACAGTGTGTAAACGCTTACCCCTAAGGAAGGTGCGCCATGGCGACCATTAAAGATGTAGCACTGCTGGCAGGCGTCTCCGTTGCAACGGTTTCCCGTGTGATTAACGACTCGCCAAAAGCGAGCGAATCTTCACGGCTGGCGGTGCAAAGTGCAATGGATGCGCTGAATTATCACCCGAACGCCAACGCCCGCGCGCTGGCGCAGCAATCGACGGAAACCGTCGGTCTGGTGGTCGGCGATGTTTCAGATCCTTTTTTCGGCGCGATGGTGAAAGCCGTTGAGCAAGTCGCTTCCGCCACCGGTAATTTTCTGCTGATTGGCAACGGCTACCACAACGAAGAGAAAGAGCGCAAAGCCATCGAGCAGTTGATCCGCCATCGCTGCGGCGCGCTGGTGGTACACGCCAAAACTATCCCCGATGAAGAGCTGGCTTCGCTGATGAAGCAAATTCCTGGCATGGTACTGATCAACCGTATTCTGCCGGGTTTTGAACAGCGCTGCGTGGCGCTCGACGACCGCTACGGCGCGTGGCTGGCAACCCGCCACCTGATCCAGCAAGGCCATACGCGCATTGGCTACCTTTGCTCCAACCACGCCATTTCCGACGCGGAAGATCGTTTGCAGGGTTATTACGATGCGCTGAAAGAGAATGGCCTGCCCTGCAATGACCGACTGGTGACCTTCGCCGAGCCGGATGAAAGCGGCGGCGAACAGGCGATGACTGAACTGCTAGGTCGCGGCAGAAACTTTACCGCCGTTGCCTGTTACAACGATTCGATGGCGGCGGGCGCAATGGGCGTACTGAATGATAATGGCATTGATGTGCCGGGCGAGATTTCACTGATTGGTTTCGATGATGTGCTGGTGTCGCGCTATGTGCGTCCCCGGCTGACCACCGTCCGTTACCCGATTGTCACCATGGCGACACAGGCCGCCGAGCTGGCGCTGGCGCTGGCGGAAAACCGTCCGCTGCCGGAGATAACGCATCTGTTTAACCCGACGCTGGTGCGCCGCCATTCAGTGATTGCCCCGCAGGAGAGTTAACGCGGGTTGCCCTGAGCCTGATTGCTTGCCGGAAGGCGTTAATGCTTATCCGGCCTGCATATTCTTCTGCGTTTAGCCGAAAAACTCACAGCGCAATGCGATACAAATGCACATGCGTGTTCGGGTAATCCAGCCCGTCGCCAATATACTCCCAGCCGTAGCGCTCATAAAAATCGCGGCAGGCGGAATAGAGATGTAACTGGCTAAATCCCATTGCTTTTGCCTGCGCCATTACATGATGCTGTAGCTGCCCGGCCAGCCCCTGCCCGCGCGCGCTTTCTTTTACATACAACGCGGCCAGCCACGGGAAAAGATCCTGACGGCTGATCAAATCGCAACGCCACAGCCCCACGGTCGCCAGCAGTTCATCGCCGTCAACCAGCACAAACGTCAACGGTAACGCGCCCGGCGTCTGGCTGTGATCAATAATGCTGGCAAAGAAATCGCGCGGCAGGGAATCGCCAAACTCATGCCACAGCCACTCGATAACCTGCGGCGCAAAGCGCGGCGCTTCGTAGAGAGGAAGGATTTTCACATCAATTTTCCCTGGAAGATGGGGACGGATTCAAACAGATAGCCGTCGAAATCCGGCGCATCTTCATCAGATAGCTCCAGCAGGCTTTTTTTGACATTTTCCAGATGCTGCCACATCGCCTGCCATGCGCCCATCACATCGCGGCGACGCACCGCTGCCAGCAGCGTTTGCCGGTCGCCCAGCCATTTCAGGCGATACGGACGGCTGGCGATATGCACATTAAACTGTTGCCACAGCGGGCTACTGTCCATCTGGTGCCAGATGCTCTCTACCGTTGCCAGCAGCATCTGGTTTTGCGAAGCCCCGGCCAGCACCAGATGAAACATCTTGCTGTTGTCCTGGGTGGTGTCATTCAGGGCGATGGCGCGCTGCTCTTGTTCGAGAATCCGCCGCAGGTTGTCAACATCCGCCCGCGTCGCCATAGTCGCCGCAAAGGCAGCAATATTGCTCTCCAGCAACTGACGCGCTTGCAGGATCTCGAACGGGCCAACATCGCTACTGAGAAAGCGCTCTTCCTCGTTTTCATGGGCCTGCGGAATACGCATCACATAGACGCCCGACCCCTGGCGAATATCAACCGTGCCCTGCAATTCCAGCATCAGCAGCGCTTCGCGCACAATGGTGCGGCTGACGCCATATTTTTCGGCGATATTGCGCTCCGGCGGCAGGCGGGAGCCAACGGGATAGTGCCCCTGGATGATTTGCTCGCGTAAATCCTCGCCAATCTCCTGGTACTGTTTTTTTTCCGGCGGAACGACGGCCTTCTCCACAATATCACCTGCACTTATTAGTTATTGCGCGCTATCTTACTTCATCATCGAGGGTAAGGGTCAACCGGCGCTCATCGCTCAGCGCGCGGAACCAGTGCAGCGACTTTTTCGCCCGCCGATCGCGGTTGTGCTGCAGATCGATCTCCACCAGCCCATAGCGGTTTTTAAAGGCGTTCATCGGCGAAACGTTGTCGGTAAACGCCCACAGCATATAGCCGTGGCAGTTCGCGCCTTCTTCCCGCGCCCGCAGCGTCTGATACAGATGCGCGGCGATGAACTCAATGCGGTAATCATCCTCAATGGTTCCCTCAGCATTGCGGAACTGCCCTTCGTTCTCCACGCCCATGCCGCTTTCCGCAACAAACCACGGAATATTGCCGTACTCGTTTTTGATGCGCATCGCCATGTCATAGATGATCTCCGGCAGGATCTCCCAGCCGCGCGATTTGTTCATCTTTCTGCCCGGCAGCTCAAACGGCTCATAGTAATACGCCGGGTGGAACGGTGTCTCCGGGTGCCAGGCGCGCGATGGCGCTTTCACACGGTGCGGATAGTAAAGATTGATGCCCAGTTCATCGACGGTGTTGTCGCGAATGATCGCCAGTTCCTCTGCGCTGTAATCCCATTTAACGTTCTGTTTTTCCAGCAGATCCACCAGCTCCTGCGGATAGTAGCCTTTCACCAGCGGATCGAGGAACACGCGGTTATAGAACAGATCGTAACGCTGTGCCGCCAGTACATCGTGCGGAGCGCTGGAACGTGGGTAAGTCACTTCCGGGTTGAGAATGCAACCGACAGTTCCGGCGTACCCCTTCTCGCGAAACAGCTTCACCACTTTTGCCGTCGCCAGGTTTTTGTGGTGGTTCCACTGCATCCAGGTGCTGGTGTTCTGCTCATACGGCCAGCGCAGCGCATCAAGATAGACGCGGGTTTGCACCACAATCGGCTCATTAAAGGTAAACCAGCGCGTCACTTTATGGTGGAAGCGCGCAAACACTTTCTCAACGTACAGCAGATAGAGTTCGACCACTCTCTTTGAGGCCCAGCCGCCGTAGGTTTCCAGCAGATAACCGGGCAGCTCGTAGTGCTCCAGACAGATCATCGGCGTTATGCCATGGCGCTGCATCTCATCAAAAAGCTGGTCGTAATAGCTGGCGTAAGTCTCATCCACCACGCCCTGCTCGTAATCGGTAAGAAAGCGCGACCAGTTGATCGAGGTGCGGTAGTGGGTTAACCCCGCCTGCTTCATCAGTTGCACATCTTCGCGAAAACGCTGGTAGAAATTCGTGGCCACCGCCGGGCCATAACCCTCATGCCAGACGTGGCGATCGTTTTTGTACCAGAGATCAGGCCACGAATCCTGGCCCGCCTTTTTCCCTTCCCAGCCTTCGGTTTGCCAGGCCGATGCCGCCGCGCCCAGAATAAACGACGGCGGGATGGCAATGGTTTTTGTACTCATAACATCCTCAGGCATTGTTGGCGGCTTGCGCCTGTAATTGCGCCTGTTCCGCGCGGCGGGAGGCGATCTTCACAAACGGCAGATAGATAACGACGGCGGTAACAATGCAGATTAACTGGGTAACCACCGCCCCCATTGAGCCTGCGGTAGAGAGCCAGGCATTGATCAACGGCGGCGTCGTCCAGGGCACCATCACCACGGCTTTCCCGGCAAAACCGGTTACCGTCGCGAAGTAGCCGATCGAGCCGGTCACCAGCGGGGTGATAATGAACGGAATGGCGAGGATCGGGTTCAGCATGATCGGCATACCGAAGATCACCGGCTCGTTAATATTGAAGATCCCAGGACCTATCGACAGCTTGGCGATCTCTTTCATCTCTTTGCGTTTCGTGGCGATCATTACCGCAATCAGCAGGCCGATGGTCAGGCCGGAACCGCCGATGCTCATGTACACATCCCAGAACGGCATGGTGATGATGTTCGGCACCTCTTTCCCTTGCTCAAAGGCGCTCATATTGACGGTGATCGCCCCCAGCAGCAGCGGTTCGCGGATCGGTTTGATCATTTGGTTGCCGTGAATACCGATCACCCAGAACAATTGCGCGACAAACATCAGCAGCAGAATGCCGGGCAGGCTTTGTACCACGCGCTCCAGCGGTTGCTGCACCACCTGATACACGGCGTCATACAGATACATGCCGGTCACCTGATGGAAGACGAAGCCGAAAGTGGCGATCAGCGTGGTGGTAATGATCGCCGGGATCAGCGCCGAGAACGAGGCAGAAACGTTCGGCGGTACGGTATCCGGCATTTTGATCTTCAGGCTCTCGCGGTTTTCCAGCCAGCAGTAGACTTCCACCGACAAAATAGCGATAAACATGCCGAGGAACAGGCTGCGGGTATCGGAGAACTGGCGCAGCAGCACATCTTTCACCACGTGCATCTGGCCATCCACCATCATCTCGACAGTAGTGGGCGTCACGCAGATAAAGCAGATCACCGCCAGCAGACCGGGAAACAGCGACTTGATGCCGTTAATACGCCCCAGTTCAATACCAATTAAAAACACCGCACCAATGTTGAGGAAGTTCAGCGTGGCATAGTTAATGGCGCTGGTAATCGGTTTGAGCGCGGCGAGAAACGACAGCGCCTGGAAGCTGGCGAGACCGTTTTTCGGGTCCAGTACCATGTTGGAAATTAATACCGAGAACGCGCCGACAATAATGACCGGCATCAGCGTAATAAACGAAGATTTGATCGCCATGATATAGCGATAGCTGTTGAACTTGGTGGCGAAACTACCCAGAGAATCAATGAGTTTTTCTTGTAGGGCCATAGGGTCACACCTCAGTTAAGGGGGGCTTTTTTTATCGGTACAGGTATACAGCCGGATTCCATTTGGCATACCAAAAATAGCCACAGCGTTAGAAAAGTTCTGTGACCCGGCTCGCAAGCCCTCTACTGGTATTCCAAAACGAAGCGATTACTCACATTGGCATGCCACCTTAGCTTTTTCAGGGATATTTCCGTACTTAAGCCAAACCCACCCGCTACGCCTTAACCCGCGAAATGAGTGTGTTAAACTGCCTCTCATTAATGCGGAGAGCTTGTCATGGTCACAATGCTGGATGTTTCACTGCGCGCAGGCGTGTCGAAAGCGACGGTTTCCCGGGTGCTCAACAAAACGGGGCAAGTCAAAGAGAGCACCCGCGCTCAGGTTTTTAAAGCGATGGAAGAGCTGGGGTACCGCCCCAATTTTCTGGCGCAATCGCTGGCGAATCGTACCAGTAATAGCATTGGCCTGGTGGTTTCCAGCTTTGACGGTTTCTATTTTGGCCGCCTGCTACAGCAGGCTTCCCGCCGGACGGAATTTCACGGTAAGCAACTGATTGTCACCGACGGTCACGACACGCCGGAGCGGGAAACGCTGGCGGTGCAGATGCTGGCGGACCGTCGCTGCGACGCCATTATTCTCTATACCCGTTTTATGAGTGAAAACAGCATCCTGCGTTTGATCGATGAAACGCCGATGCCGCTGATCGTGATCAACCGCGAATTATCCCAGGCGCATGATAAATGTGTCTTCTTCGAGCAGCAGGATGCCGCCTTCCAGGCGGTGGATTATCTGGCGGGCCTTGGCCACCGCGAGATCGCCTGCATCACCGTGCCAATTCATACTCCCACCGGCAAAGCGCGACTAATGGGGTATCGCAAGGCGCTGGAAAAACATGGAATTAGCTGGGATGCGGGAAGAGTAAAATACGGCGACGCCACCATGACGCGCGGCTATGAGTTGTGCCGTGAGATGTTGCAGGAAGGGGCGCATTTCAGTGCCTTGTTCGCCTGTAACGATGATATGGCGCTCGGCGCATCGAAGGCACTCTACCAGGCCGGTTTGCGCATTCCGCAGGATATTTCGCTGTTTGGTTTTGATGATGCGCCCAGCGCTCGCTGGCTGGAGCCTGGGCTGTCAACGGTCTATCTGCCGATCGATACCATGATCGCCACGGCTATCGATCAGGCAATCAAACTGGCGAATGCCGACGAGATTGAACCGATCCCCCCGTTTACCGGCACGCTGGTATTGCGCGATTCGGTGGCGGCGGGACCGTATCAGGATTAGAACTGCTCCAGCGCCAGCAGCTCGTCGATGGTCTGACGGCGGCGGATCAGGCGCGCAACGCCATGATCAAACAGCACTTCCGGCAGCAGCGGGCGGCTGTTGTAGTTTGACGACATCGATGCGCCGTACGCGCCGGTATCATGCAGCACCAGATAATCCCCCGCTTTTACCGCAGGCAGCGCGCGGGTTTCCACTTTCCCGCCCTCTTGTTGGGTAAAGACATCGCCGGATTCACACAGCGGCCCTGCAACCACGGTGTCGATAAGTTCAGCCTGATGCAGATCGCGGCCATCGCCAGCCAGCGCGGTAATGTGATGATAGCTGCCGTACATCGCCGGGCGCATCAGATCGTTAAAACCGGCGTCAATCAGCACAAAGTGGCGGCTACCCATATTCTTCACGCTGCGCACCTGCGATACCAGTACGCCGGATTCAGCAACCAGGAAGCGTCCCGGTTCGATCTCCAGTTTCACCGCATGGCCGAGATGTTTGGCGATTTGCTCGCGAGCGGCATTCCACAAACCAAAATAGTGAGCCGTATCAACCTGATCTTCCCCTTCATGGTAGGGAATGGAAAGCCCGCCACCGGCGGAGATAGCCGGCAGATCCTGGCCGAAATCCACCACCTGACGCACCATTGCGCCGCACACCTGCTCAAGATGGCCGTAATCAACGCCGGAACCGATGTGCATATGAATGCCCGCCAGTTTTAGCTGATAGCGCTGCATCACCGCCAGAGCCGCATTGAGATCGCTGTACCAGATACCGTGTTTGCTATTTTCACCGCCGGTATTGGTTTTCTGGCTGTGGCCGTGGCCAAAACCCGGATTGACGCGCAGCCAGACGCGATGGCCCGGCGACACAGCGCCGAGCTGTTCCAGCATATCGACGGAACCGGCGTTCACCGCAATGCCCAGCTCGCTGACGCGCGCCAGCGTGGCGTCATCAATCACATCGGCAGTGAAAACAATATCGTCCGGATGCGTTTGCGGATCGTAACCCGCTGCTAACGCACGCTCGATCTCGCCCAGCGACACCGAATCAACTTTCACGCCCTGCTCGCGCATCAGGCGCAGAATATGAATATTTGAGCACGCCTTTTGCGCGAAACGCACCACATCAAACGCGCTGAGTTTGGCGATTTGCGCGCGAATAATTTGCGCATCATAAACCCATACCGGGCAGCCAAATTCAGCAGGCAGCCGCAGCAGGTTTTCGGCATTCAGGTCGGTATCGGTCTGGTGTAGTGAGCGTGGCATGGTGAACTCCGTCAGCAATTTTTACTGATTACGCCACAGCGCGAAGGGAATAAAAAATATCGTTTTATCGCGACTCTATGCAAAAATGATATGGATAACCCACAGCAACGAGATCCCGCGATGCCAGTTGTTAACTTGCGCCATATCGAAATTTTTCACGCGGTGATGACCACCGGCAATCTGACTGAAGCCGCAGCCTTGCTGCATACCTCGCAGCCGACGGTCAGCCGCGAGCTGGCGCGCTGTGAAAAGGTGCTGGGGCTGAAGCTGTTTGAACGTTCGCGCGGGCGTTTGCATCCTACGGTACAAGGGCTGCGGCTGTTTGAAGAGGTGCAGCGCTCATGGTACGGGCTGGACCGAATTGTCAGCGTCGCCGAAAGCCTGCGCGAGTTTCGCCAGGGGGAACTCTCCGTCGCCTGTTTGCCCGTCTTCTCGCAATCTTTTTTACCGCTGCTGTTACAACCTTTTCTCGCCCGCTATCCGGATGTCAGCCTGAACATTGTGCCGCAGGAGTCGCCGTTGCTGGAGGAGTGGCTGTCGGCACAGCGCCATGATTTAGGCCTGACCGAAACGCTGAGCACCCCGGCGGGCACCGAACGTACGCCGTTGCTGACCTGTAATGAAGTGTGCGTGATGCCGCAGGAGCACCCGCTGGCCAGCAAAACGGTGCTGACGCCAGCCGATTTTCAGGGGGAGAATTACATCAGCCTGTCGCGTACCGATAGCTACCGGCAACTGCTGGATGCGCTGTTTACGGAACATCAGGTGAAACGGCGAATGGTGCTGGAAACCCACAGCGCCGCCTCGGTTTGTGCAATGGTGCGCGCGGGCGTTGGGCTTTCTGTGGTTAACCCGCTGACAGCGCTGGATTACGCCGCCAGCGGTATCGCCGTGCGCCGTTTTAGTATCGACGTCCCCTTTACCGTCAGTCTGATCCGCCCACTGCATCGTCCGGCGTCGGCGCTGGTGGATGCTTTCGCGCGCCATTTACAGGCAGCCATGCCGCTGATCGCCCAGCCGCTGGCCGCCATGCTGGGCGAGTCCTAAGAGAGCATAAAATTCACTGCATCGGCCGCGTGCAGCGCGGCGGTGTCAAACACCTTAATCGGGCTGCTCTTTTCCGGTATCAGCAGGCCAATCTCGGTACAGCCGAAAATCACCCCTTCGGCGCCTTCACTCGCCATTTGTTTGATCAGATTGATAAAATAGTAACGCGACTCATCGCTGAATGTGCCAAGGCACAGCTCTTCAAAGATGATTTCATTCACGCGTTCGCGATCTTCCGGGCCGGGTACGCAGGTTTCGATACCAAACTGTTTTTCCAGCCGCCCGCGATAAAAATCCTGCTCCATGGTGTAACGCGTGCCCAGCAGCGCGACGTTGCGCATGCCCGCGCTTTCAATGGCGCGCCCGGTGGCATCGGCAATATGCAGGAACGGAATATGGCAACGCTCTTCAATTTGCCCGGCCACTTTGTGCATGGTGTTGGTACAAAGCACAATGGCTTGCGCGCCAGCCTGCTCCAGACCCGCAGCGGCCTGCGCGAGGATCTCACCCGCTTTATGCCACTGTGCCGTTGCCTGGCAGGCTTCGATTTCGTGAAAATCCAGGCTGTGCAGCAACAAACTGGCGGAGTGCAGACCTCCCATCCGGGCCTTCACACCCTCGTTAATCAGGCGATAGTAAGGGATGGTCGATTCCCAGCTCATCCCACCCAGCAGCCCTATCGTTTTCATAGCGTTTCTCCGTCAGGTTTTGCAATCAGTCAATCAAAGTTGTGATCGACTTTCAACTTCTCTGGTCTCGCGTTTATTTTTGCGGAACGCTGAGATAAATTATTTTGAAACAACGTTTCACTAACTCTTTTCTTCACTACAGGACAGCCCGATGTTTATCTTCCATAAAGACACTCAGCTTGACGATCTGGGCAACGGCGTAACGCGTCGTATCCTCGCCCATGGCGGCAAAATGATGGCGGTCGAAGTCATGTTCGAACAAGGTGCCATCGGCCCGATGCACAACCATCCTCACGAACAGCTCACGTATGTCTTATCCGGTGAATTCGAATTTACCATCGGTGATGAGAAACATATCGTCACCGCAGGCGATACTCTTTATAAGCAACCGCACATTATGCACGGCTGCGTCTGCCTGAAGGCGGGAACCCTGCTTGATACCTTCACCCCGGTGCGCGAAGATTTCTTAAAATAATGATAGTAAGCACCCTAATTAACGCCCCCATTATTGGGGGCGTTTTTTATTTCCCACAGACAGTAAAATAATTCGCCAGATCATCGTTTTCATTTTGAATGGTTTCATTCTGCGATACTTAATCCGCGGCAACAATAGGTGTTTATTTCCCCTGGATGATTCTGTAAACCCCGTGTTTTTCGGGCGAAAAACGCTACCACCTCACTTTATTGAAACATCGTTTCGACTTTGATCACATTTCGCGAATTAATCGAATGACGCGAATTTAAAACCCAATAAAATATTTTAAAACGATGTTTTACAAATCAAGAATGCATGTTCAGACGTTATTAAAACCAGGGGTTTTACTAATAATTTCTGGTAGTTAGACCTACATTGCGCTGGCTACGGCAAATATTGTGAGCGAGCGCACATACAGACGCTGTTTTTATCCCCGCGGCTACGGCGGCGGGAGAAAGTAACTCTCCGAATCCGTATTACACATTGTTCGCCAGGTAGGTATGTATGAATGAAAACAGACTACTGGGATTGGCCTGGATATCGCCCTACATTATTGGGTTGATAGTCTTTACGGCTTTCCCATTCATTTCATCATTCTTTCTCAGTTTTACTGAGTACGATTTGATGAGCCCGCCGGTATTTAACGGCATCGAAAACTATCGCTACATGTTTACGGAAGATACCCTCTTCTGGAAATCGATGGGCGTGACTTTTGCTTATGTCTTTTTGACCATCCCGCTGAAACTGGCCTTTGCGCTGGGTATTGCCTTTGTGCTGAATTTTAAACTTCGCGGCATCGGCTTTTTCCGTACGGCTTACTACATTCCGTCCATTCTCGGCAGCTCTGTCGCCATTGCCGTACTGTGGCGCGCGCTGTTCGCCATTGATGGCCTGCTGAACAGCTTTATCGGCGTGTTCGGCCTGGATCCGGTGAACTGGCTGGGCGAACCGTCGCTGGCGCTGATGTCGGTGACGCTGCTGCGCGTGTGGCAGTTTGGCTCTGCAATGGTGATCTTCCTTGCCGCACTGCAAAACGTCCCGCAATCCCAGTACGAAGCGGCAATGATCGACGGTGCCAGCAAGTGGCAGATGTTCATGAAAGTGACCGTACCGCTGATTACGCCGGTGATTTTCTTCAACTTTATTATGCAGACCACGCAGGCGTTTCAGGAGTTTACCGGCCCGTATGTCATCACCGGCGGCGGCCCGACCTATTACACCTATCTGTTCTCGCTCTACATCTACGATACCGCCTTCAAATATTTCGATATGGGCTACGGTGCGGCGCTGGCCTGGGTTCTGTTCCTGGTCGTGGCGGTCTTTGCCTCCATCGCCTTTAAATCCTCGAAATATTGGGTGTTCTACTCTGCCGATAAGGGAGGCAAAAATGGCTGATATCCAACATCTCACGCCGGGCATGAAGGAAGCCGAACGTGAAGTGGCGCGCACCCTGCGCCGCGAGAAAATCAGCGCCTGGATCCGCTATACGATCCTGCTCTTTGTCGGCCTGTTAATGCTTTACCCGCTGGCGTGGATGTTCTCTGCGTCGTTCAAACCGAACCATGAAATCTTCACCACGCTGGGGCTGTGGCCGACGCACGCAACGTGGGACGGTTTTATCAACGGCTGGAAAACAGGGACGGAGTACACCTTCGGCCATTACATGCTGAACACCTTCAAGTATGTGATCCCGAAAGTGATCCTGACGATTATCTCTTCAACGGTGGTGGCTTACGGTTTCGCCCGCTTTGAAATCCCGTGGAAGAACTTCTGGTTCGGTACGCTGATCGCCACCATGCTGCTGCCAAGCACCGTGCTGCTGATCCCGCAGTACCTGATGTTCCGTGAAATGGGCATGCTCAACAGCTATATGCCGCTCTATCTGCCACTGGCTTTCGCCACACAAGGTTTCTTCGTCTTTATGTTGATTCAGTTCTTACGCGGCGTGCCGCGCGACATGGAAGAAGCGGCGCAGATCGACGGGTGTAACTCCTGGCAGGTACTGTGGTACGTGGTGGTGCCGATCCTGAAACCGGCCATTATCTCTGTCGCGCTGTTCCAGTTCATGTGGTCAATGAACGACTTTATCGGGCCGCTGATTTACGTCTACAGCGTGGATAAATACCCGATCGCACTGGCGCTGAAAATGTCCATCGACGTGACCGAAGGTGCGCCGTGGAACGAAATTCTGGCAATGGCGAGTATCTCCATTCTGCCGTCCATCATTGTCTTCTTCCTGGCACAACGCTACTTCGTACAGGGCGTAACCAGCAGCGGAATTAAAGGTTAAGAGGGAAGTATCATGGCTGAAGTGATTTTCAACAAACTGGAAAAGGTCTACTCCAACGGCTTCAAAGCGGTACATGGTATCGACCTGAAAATTGCCGACGGTGAATTTATGGTCATTGTCGGACCAAGCGGCTGCGCCAAATCCACCACCCTGCGTATGCTGGCAGGCCTTGAAACCATCAGCGGCGGCGAAGTGCGCATCGGCGAGAAGATCGTCAATAACCTCGCACCGAAGGCGCGCGGTATTGCCATGGTGTTCCAGAACTACGCGCTCTACCCGCATATGACCGTGCGGGAAAACCTCGCCTTCGGCCTGAAGCTGAGCAAGCTGCCGAAAGATGAGATCACCAAACAGGTGGATGAAGCGGCGAAAATCCTCGAACTGGAAGAGCTGATGGACCGGCTGCCGCGTCAGCTTTCCGGCGGCCAGGCGCAGCGTGTAGCGGTCGGCCGCGCGATTGTGAAAAAGCCGGATGTGTTCCTGTTCGACGAACCGCTGTCGAACCTCGATGCCAAACTGCGTGCTTCCATGCGCATCCGTATTTCCGACCTGCACAAGCAGTTGAAGAAATCCGGTAAACCGGCAACCACTGTGTATGTCACCCACGATCAGACCGAAGCGATGACCATGGGCGATCGCATCTGCGTGATGAAGCTCGGCCATATCATGCAGGTCGATACCCCGGACAACCTCTATCACTACCCGAAAAACATGTTCGTGGCGGGCTTTATCGGCGCGCCGGAAATGAACATCAAACCAGCGAAAATTGTGAAAAAGGGTGAGCAACTGCATATCACCCTCGGCCACGAAACGCTGGCGCTGAATGCGCGTCAGCAGGAGAAAGTGGTGGGCTATGCCGACAAAGAGGTGTTCTTCGGCGTACGTCCGGAATTTGTCTCCGTTGCCGATGAGCCGTTCGATGAAGACTGCGGCAGCGGCGATCTGGTGCGTGTCGAAAACATGGGGCACGAGTTCTTTATTTACCTGAAAGTCGCTGACTACGAGTTAACGGCACGAATTCCTTCCGATGAAGCTAAGCCAATGATTGCAAAGGGACTTCATCGTAAGGTGTATTTTAAGTTTGATATGAATAAGTGTCATATTTTTGACGCAAAAACAGAACAGAACATTTCCCTATAAAAAACGAAATCCTTCGGGATGCGTCGAGGCGGCAAGCCGGTGCATCCCCGGGAGCTTATATCAGTAAGTGACCGGGGTGCGCAGGCGCAGTCAACAACGCAGCAGCCTGAAGAATAAAGTTTAAACAAACTCTGGAGTATAAAAATGAAAAAAGTGCTTATAGGCGCCGTTATCTCCGCAACTCTGGGCATGTGCGCTGTACCCGCAACTGCTGCTGATAATGTTGACCTGCGTATGTCCTGGTGGGGGGGCAACGGTCGTCATCAGGTCACATTAAAAGCGCTGGAAGAGTTTCACAAACAGCATCCGAACATTAACGTTAAATCCGAATATACCGGCTGGGACGGCCACCTCTCCCGTCTGACCACACAAATCGCAGGCGGTACCGAACCGGATGTAATGCAAACCAACTGGAACTGGCTGCCGATTTTCTCGAAAAATGGCGAAGGCTTCTACGACCTGAACCAGGTGAAAGACATCATCGATTTGAGCCAGTTCGACGCCAAAGAGCTGCAATCCACCACCGTTGACGGCAAGCTGAACGGCATTCCGATCTCCGTTACCGCGCGCGTCTTCTACTTTAACGATGAGCAGTGGAAAAAAGCGGGCGTCACCTTCCCGAAAACCTGGGATGAGCTGTTAGCCGCAGGCAAAACTTTCGAAAGCAAGCTCGGCAAACAGTATTACCCGGTGGTGCTGGAGCATCAGGATACGCTGGCGCTGCTGAACTCTTACATGGTGCAGAAGTACAACATTCCGGCCGTTGACGAAAAAGCGAAGAAATTCAGCTACAGCAGCGAGCAGTGGGTGGAATTCTTCCAGATGTATAAAAAACTGGTCGATAGCCATGTGATGCCGGATGCCAAATATTATGCGTCGTTCGGTAAGAGCAACATGTATGAGATGAAACCGTGGATCGAAGGTGAATGGGCCGGTACTTATATGTGGAACTCCACCATCACCAAATACTCCGACAACCTGAAGCCGCCAGCCAAACTGGTGCTGGGTGATTACCCGATGTTGCCGGGTGCAACGGACGCGGGTCTGTTCTTCAAACCGGCGCAGATGCTGTCGATTGGTAAATCCACCAAACATCCGAAAGAAGCGGCAGAAGTGATTAACTTCCTGCTCAACAGCAAAGAGGGTGTGGAAACTCTGGGTCTGGAGCGTGGCGTGCCGCTGAGCAAAGCCGCAGTGCAAACGCTGACCGCCAACGGTGCAATCAAAGAGAACGATCCCTCGGTGGCGGGTCTGCGCCTGGCGCAGTCTCTGCCGACCAAACTCTCTGTGTCGCCGTACTTTGACGATCCGCAGATTGTTGCCCAGTTCGGCACGGCGATTCAGTACATCGATTATGGTCAGAAATCCGTGGAAGAAACAGCCGCTGATTTCCAGCGCCAGGCTGAACGAATCCTGAAACGCGCGATGCGCTAACGTTTTTCCGTCACGACATACCCTGCCTGCCCGCGGCAGGGTATTTTTTTATCTAAGGAGCCGCAGATGGCAAAGGGGAAAATTGTTCCACTCACCTTCCGTCACCAGCACGATGAAAAAACGGGGCACGAGGTTATTCGTCTGACGCCGCCGCACATTATTTGTCACCGTAATTACTTCTACCAAAAATGCTTTACCCGCGACGGCGGGAAACTCCTTTTCGGCGGCGCATTTGAAGGCCACTGGAATTACTATTTACTGGATCTCGCCCGTCACGAAGCAACACAGTTAACCGAAGGCGCCGGGGATAATACTTTCGGCGGCTTTTTATCGGCGGACGATCGTTCACTGTGGTATGTAAAAAACACCCGCGAATTACGGCGCGTTGATCTGCACACACTGGAAGAGCATATCGTTTATCAGGTCGATGACGACTGGGTGGCTTACGGCACCTGGGTGGCGAATTCAACCTGCACAAAACTGGTGGGTATCGAAATCAAGAAAAGCGACTGGCAACCGCTGACCGACTGGCAAAAATTCCGCGACTTCTACTTTACGCAGCCGGAATGCCGGTTGATCCGCATCGATTTACACAGCGGCGAACGCGACACGTTGCTGCAGGAAAAACGCTGGCTGGGGCACCCGATTTACCGTCCGTTTGATGATTCCACCGTGGCATTTTGTCATGAAGGGCCGCGCGATGTGATTGATGCGCGTATGTGGTTGATTAATGAAGATGGCAGCAACCTGCGCAAAGTCCGCCAGCACCAGCCGGGAGAGAGCTTTACCCATGAATTCTGGGTACCGGACGGCTCCGCGCTCTATTACGTGGCACATCAGGAGAACGATCCGCGGCGCTACCTGTTCAGCGCCGATCCGCAGACGCTGG
This sequence comes from Kosakonia radicincitans DSM 16656, assembly GCF_000280495.2. Lineage (NCBI taxonomy): Bacteria > Pseudomonadati > Pseudomonadota > Gammaproteobacteria > Enterobacterales > Enterobacteriaceae > Kosakonia > Kosakonia radicincitans. The sequence continues at coordinate 932,859 of NZ_CP018016.1, read as the reverse complement.
AAAACCGTCAGTTAATGGCGATCCCACCCTGCTCGCATTTGATGAGTAACGAAGATGGCAGTTTAGTGGTGGGCGACGGCGCGCCGCACCATACCGGCGCTATTCATCTTAACGATCCGTTTATCTGGGTTTTCGATATCAACAGCGGCGAGCAGACCGCGATTTGCCAGCATAACAGTAGCTGGAAAGTGCTGGACGGCGACCGCCAGGTGACGCATCCGCATCCGTCGTTTACGCCGGATAATCAATGGGTGCTCTACACCTCGGATGCCGAAGGAATGCCAGCGCTCTATCTGGCGCGGGTGTAATGGTTATTGCGGGTGTAATGGTTATTGCCCGGTGGCGCTGCGCTTACCGGGCCTACGCGCTGCAACACCTTCAGCGATGAGACAATTTTTGGTTACACCAGGCTCACAGCCGGGGTTGTGTCCCCCGCGGGGATTGAGAAGGGGTGCGCGGCAGCATCCCTTCTCCCGTTCACGAGCCACAGAGCTTACGCGTCTGCTAAACATATGATGAACGGAACAATTCCACATACGTCAAACCGTTAAACCCCAATATCCCGCAGCTTCTCGCCGGACATCAGACGACGCTCGATATGCTCCAGCGTGACGTTTTTGGTTTCCGGTACCAGCCAGAACGTGACGCCGACAAACACCAGATTCAGCGCCGTATAGAGCCAGAACGTCCCGGCCGCGCCAATCGCATCCAGCAACGTCAGGAAACTCGCGCCAATAATCATGTTCGACACCCAGTTAGTGGTGGTTGAACAGGTGATACCAAAGTCACGGCATTTCAGCGGCTGGATCTCCGAGCAGAGGATCCACACGACCGGCGCGGCGCTCATCGCATATCCGGCGATGCACATCATAGTCATGCCGACCGACAGCCAGGACAAACCGCTGGACGCCGTGCCGTTATCAAACTGCATCAGACAGTAACCGAGGATCAGCGTGCCAATCGCCATCACGCTGAAACCAATTTTCAGCGCCGGTTTACGCCCTGCTTTATCCACCGTAAATACCGCGATAAAGGTGGCGAACATAAAGGTCAACCCGACCACCAGCGTGGCGATCATCTGCTCCTCAGTGGTCGTAAACCCGGCCATTTTAAAGATGCGCGGCGCGTAATACATGATGATGTTCATCCCGGTAAACTGCTGCATCGCCTGCAACAACATGCCGAGGAACACCGCGCGGCGCACATTGCGGTTGGTTTTAAACAACTGAAAACCGCCCTGTTTCAGTTTCAGGCTTTCGCGGATCTCGTTCAGCTCCTCGCGCGCTTTTTCCGAGGTATCGCGCAGCATCCGCAGCACCTCTTCCGCTTCGATATGACGCCCTTTTTGCGCCAGCCAGCGCGGGCTGTTGGGGAGGAAAATCACCAGAATAATCAAAAGCACCGCCGGCAACGCCAGCACGCCGAGCATCGCCCGCCAGTTACCGCTGTAGCTGAACGCCGTATCGGAGAGGAATGCCAGCACAATCCCCAGCGTTACCATCAACTGGTACATGCTGATCATCTTGCCGCGTACGTTTTCGCTGGCCATTTCTGAGAGATAGAGCGGTGCAGTGTATGAAGCAATCCCCACCGCAATGCCCAACAGCACGCGAGAAAGGAGCAGCATTTCCACGCTACCGGCAAACGCCGAACCGAGTGAACCGGCAACAAACAGCACCGCACCGGCCATCAGGCTGTATTTACGCCCCAGGCGGAACGAGAGCCAGCCGTTAAACAGTGCGCCCAGCGCTGCGCCAAGCATCATGCTGCTCACCACCCACTCCTGCAGGCGGCTGCTCAACACAAAATGATCGGTAATAAACGGCAGCGCACCGGCGATCACGCCGATATCAAGGCCAAACAACAGCCCGGCGACCGCTGCCGAAACAGAAACAAACAGGTTCATCCGCCGGGTGTCACGCAACGCGCGCGGAAGTGTTACAGAGTCATTACTGATAGAAGTCATTTTTTCCCTGCCTGCACAAAGTAAGGTGTTCTATGAAAGTAAGTCAGCAACCGCAGGGAGCGTCAGTGAGGAACTCGCGAAGATATGGATTAATTCGCTATGGCATAGTGTTTTGTGATGGAGTTTACAATTTTGAAAATATAGTTTAAGCACTAAACTAATTTTAAATATCTAATTTTTATAAAATTTATAAAGAAGAGTGTGATTTCACGAGAAATAGATATGGATTTTTCAATTAAACACATATGGACAAACATTATGCAGATATAAAAAAGCCTGCCCGCAGGCAGGCTTTTTCAGGCGCCGGCAGGCGAGTTAGCGTGCCAGCCAGCCGCCATCAACGGCCACGGTGTAACCGTTGATATAGTCAGATGCTTTCGACGCGAGGAACACCACCGGCCCTTTCAGATCGCTCGGCAGACCCCAACGCGCAGCCGGGATACGATCGAGGATCTCGGCGCTGCGCTGTTCGTCGGCGCGCAGTTGCTGGGTGTTGTTGGTCGCCATGTAGCCCGGCGCAATCGCATTGACGTTGATATTGTGCTTCGCCCATTCGTTAGCCAGCAGACGGGTGATGCCCATTACGCCGCTTTTTGACGCGGTGTAAGACGGAACGCGAATGCCGCCCTGGAAGGAGAGCATGGAAGCGATGTTGATGATCTTGCCGCCGTTACCCTGAGCGATAAAGTGTTTCGCCGCCGCCTGAGACATAAAGAATACGCTCTTGATGTTCAGGTTCATGACGTCATCCCAGTCCCGCTCGCTGAAGTTGATCGCGTCTTCACGGCGGATCAAACCGGCGTTATTTACCAGAATATCGATCTTACCGAACTCTGCGACCGCACGTTCCAGCAGTGCCGGAATGCCGTCGATCTTACGCAGATCGGCGGTCAGGCTGAGAAAACGACGGCCCAGCGCGGTCACGCGCTCGATGGTTTCTGTTGGTTCAACGATGTTGATGCCAACGATGTCGCAGCCTGCTTCCGCCAGACCCAGCGCCATCCCCTGACCGAGACCGGTATCGCAACCGCTCACCACCGCAACCTTACCTTGAAGAGAAAATGCATCCAGAATCATGTTAGTTCCTTAATCTATCAGCGCCTGTACCGGACAGGCATGGTTTTATGCTGCCCGCAATTAGCGCAGATCTTTTACAGCGACGTGATCCATGTCATCAAAGACCTGGTTCTCACCCACCATTCCCCAGATGAAGGTGTACGCACGCGTACCGACACCCGAGTGAATGGACCAGCTTGGAGAAATGACGGCTTGCTCGTTGTGCATCACGATATGACGCGTTTGCTGCGGTTCTCCCATCATGTGGAAAACGCAGGCATCCTCTTCCATGTTGAAGTAGAAATAGACTTCCATGCGGCGTTCATGGGTATGGCACGGCATGGTGTTCCACAAGTTGCCCGGCGCAAGCTCGGTCAGCCCCATGCTTAACTGGCAGGTTTCCAGCACATCCGGCACGAAATATTTATTGATGGTGCGGCGGTTACTGGTGAGCGGATCGCCAAGGGTGACCGGCGCGACATCCGCAGGGGTCACTTTTTTCGTTGGGAAGGTCATGTGCGCCGGCGCGCAGTTGTAGTAGAACTTGGCCGGTTTTGCGCTATCGATGCTGGCGAAAACCACTTCTTTCGCGCCTTTGCCAACGTATAACGCATCGCGGTGACCAATTTCATAGCACTGGCCGTCAACGGTAATGGTACCCGGACCGCCAATGTTGATGACCCCCAGCTCGCGGCGTTCGAGGAAATAGGTCACGCCAAGTTGCTTACCCACTTCGCCGCCGACAGAAACGTTTTTCTGTACCGGCTTAATGCCGCCGACAATGATGCGGTCGATGTGGCTGTAGACCATGGTGTATTCGTCATCAACGAACACTTTTTCAACTAAAAACTCATTGCGCAGGCCCTGGGTATCCAGCGTTTTGGCGTGCGCACTGTGGATGCTTTGTCTGACTTCCACAATAACCTCCGACGTAAATTTGACCGAAACGGCGCAAAACGGAACTGGAAACGTCGTTCCGTTTTTTCTTTAGACGCATCTTATCCCGGCTAAAACATGTTTTCAATTATTAATAAAACAACGTTTCAATTTTTATGCTGATTATTATGAAATCTGTAAGTGCGATCACGATTGTTTGGCGTTGACAGCGCCAGCGGAGGGGTTTCTTTACATCCTGAGCTTGAAATTAATAATATCAAACAATAAGTTAAGCTAATCTTTGAATTCCGGCAGCCGATCAGCACTTTTCCTGTTTAAAATCAAAGTTCGCTTTCACCCGGCTTCTTCTTCTCTCCACATACTGCGTAATAGCTGGAATTTTCTTATAAAGTGCGTCAGCAATCACACATACTGAAACAATGTTTTGATAATTTAATACCCTGTTTTTAAACTTATGAGAATCAGTGGTCATCATTGGGACGCACGCTTTCCCAGCAGACCCGAAAAAGGAGCGAAATAATGGCGAAAGGCATGCGGGTAAAACTCAATTATGCAATCAGCCGCGATCCGGATACCGGCGCGGAAGTCACCCGCTTAACCCCACCGGAAGTGACCTGTCACCGGAATTACTTTTATCAAAAGTGTTTCTTTAATGATGGCAGCCATCTGCTATTCGCCGGTGAATTTGACGGACACTGGAACTACTACCTGCTGGATATCGCCAAAGCCGAAGCCATTCAGTTAACGGAAGGCGCGGGCGACAACACCTTCGGTGGTTTTCTCTCTCCGGATGACAGCGCGCTCTACTATGTGAAAAACGATCGCACCCTGCGCGAAGTGAATTTGCAGACGCTGGCAGAGCGTGAAGTTTATCGCGTGCCGGATGAGTGGGTCGGTTACGGCACCTGGGTTGCCAATAGCGATTGCAGCAAACTGGTGGGGATCGAGATTGCCGCCAGCGACTGGACGCCGCTGAATGACTGGAAACTGTTCCATGATTTCTTCCACAAAGGGCCGCACTGCCGCCTGCTGCGTGTCGATCTGAAAAGCGGCGCAAGCAGCGTAATCCATGAAGAGAAAAACTGGCTCGGACATCCCATTTACCGTCCGTTCGATGACAATACCGTCGCGTTCTGCCATGAAGGCCCACACGATCTGGTGGATGCGCGGATGTGGCTGGTGAATGAAGACGGCAGCAACGTGCGCAAAGTGAAAGATCACGCTGAAGGCGAAAGCTGCACGCACGAATTCTGGGTGCCGAACGGTTCTGCGCTGGTGTATGTCTCGTATCTGAAGGGAGAACAGGGCCGCATGATTTACCGTTTCAACCCGGATACCGGCGTCAATGAAGCTGTAATGCCCATGCCTGCCTGCTCGCATCTGATGAGTAATTTCGACGGCACGCTGCTGGTTGGTGATGGTTCCGGTACGCCGGTGGATGTGAAAGATACCAGCGGTTACACCATCGATAACGATCCTTATTTGTACGTTTTCGACGTGGCGCAAAAAGGCTATTTCCGCGTGGCGCGCCACGACACCTCATGGGCGACGTTTGCCAACAGCCGCCAGGTGACTCATCCACATCCGTCGTTCACACCGGACGACAGCGCGATTTTGTTTAGTTCGGATAAAGACGGCAAACCGGCGCTCTATATCGCGAAACTTCCGGAACAACGCACCTTGTTGCAAGCATAGATTTTGAGTAAGTGTTTCTGTAACTGGCCTTGCCCTCCCCGGAGGGCTTTTTTTTACCTCCCTATGCCCTATGCCCGTCATACTTCGCGTTGCAGATGCGTTGGCTTTCCTCGCGAACCCCAGTCACTTACTTCAGTAAGCTCCTGGGGATTCGCTGCGTCGCCGCCTTCCTGCAACGCGAATTATTTAAGGCATACATTCACGAGAACATAAAAAGACCGTCTTGTTGTAGGCCGGATACGCGTTCGCGCCATCCGGCATGCAACGCACCTGCAGCGTGAAGTATGACGGGCATATGACGGGCATAAAAATCCCCGGCCAAAAGCTCCGGGGAATTTATTGAGGGTAATGCAGACAATCAGAAAGAGTACGCGACACCGACGCGGAAACGGGTCTGGCGTTCGTCAGTGGTTTTCACGCCAACGTTGCCGACTTCCACATACGGAGACCAGTTTTTATCCAGTTTATAGGCCACTTTAGCGTTGTATTCGTTGGAATAGGTTTTGTTGTTTTCGCGAATAACATCTTCGGTGCTTTTGGCGTAAACATAGTTCAGCTCAACGCGATAATCGCCCATCGCCCAGCCGAGCCATGCATCGAATTTGTTGACCTTGTTATCAACGGTGCTGGAATCCGGGTTACGTGTGTATTCATAGCGGTAACGGCCGGCAATATAAACGCCGTTATCGAAGCTGTACTGCGCATGAATATAGGGTTTATAGATAGAGTTGGTATCTTTACTTTCGATATTAAAGCCTGGTGTTAACGCAATATTTTTGGTCGCTGCCCAGCGCCAGTTAATGGATTCTTCGTGACCGTTACCGACGATTTCCGTTAGCGGTTTATCCGCATCGTCGCCGCCCGATTTCCATTTCGCTTCCACACCAAAACCAACGCCATTTTCAAAGCGGTGAGAAACCGCAACGCGATCGGCGTTTGAACCGCTATCGATGTATTCATGACGTAAGTCTACAGTGACCGCTTGTGAAGCGAAGGATGCGCCAAGGAGTGAAGCAAGAGCCAGAGATTTTTTAAACATGAGTTACCCCAAGAAATTAAAATTATGTTCCATTTTTATGGAATTCTATTTTATTTTTATGAGAACTTTATTTTAGTGATCGCGATCGTAAATATTTGTCTGCGGCGGAACTATGTATAACGGCGTGATGAATATCAATAAATTGCAGTTAAAAGCAGTAACAAACAGGGTCAAGATCACACCATTTTTCTATTAACGGTTATCTTACATAGTTAAATACAAATAAAAAACACAATGCAAAACATAGAGCTACAACCAAAACCGACTAATAATAAGCCAGCTTATCTTGATCATTTCAAATTGTAACGCGGGGGATAATATAGATATAGAGATTTAAATAAATGATTTAATTAAATCGAGCATGTTATTAGCGCGAGAAAGAGAAGTTTTATTTTAATTGAAACAACACTTGCGATGGGTGTCACAAATAATAAAGCCTTCCGGATGGAAGGCTTTATTCGCAATAAGGAAGAGATTAATCGCGTTCAACGGCCAACGCCACGCCCTGCCCGCCGCCGATACAAAGTGTCGCCAGCCCTTTGCGGACATTGCGCTTTTGCATCTCATGCAGCAACGAAACCAGAATTCGGCAACCGGAAGCGCCAATCGGATGGCCCAGCGCAATAGCGCCGCCGTTGACGTTAACGCGCTTCTCATCCCATTCGAGGATTTTCCCCACCGACAGCGCCTGCGCCGCATAAGCTTCGTTGGCTTCGATCAGATCGACATCGTCAAGCTGCCAGCCTGCGCGCTCCAGACAGCGACGCATGGCATAAACCGGCGCGATCCCCATCAACGCCGGATCGACGCCAACGCTGGCAAAGGCGCGAATTCGCGCCAGCACCGGTAAATTCAGTTCGGCCGCTTTGCCTTCGCTCATCATCAGCACGGCAGCAGCGCCATCGTTCAGCGGCGACGCATTTCCGGCAGTGACTGAACCCGTCTGTTCAAAGGCGGGCGTCAGTTTCGCCAGCGCTTCCGCACTGGGATCGGTGCGCGGCTGCTCATCGGTCTCCACCAGCAGCGGTTGCCCGTCCGCGCTCTGCGTCTTCACCGGGACTATTTCATCACGAAAACGGCCAGCATCAATCGCCGCACGCGCTTTATGCTGCGAACTTAACGCCCACTCATCCTGCCGCTCGCGGCTGATGCCATACTCGCGCGCCAGATTCTCGGCGGTAACGCCCATATGATAATCATTGAACGCATCCCACAGGCCATCATGCACCAGGCTGTCAATCAACTGGCTGTTACCCAGTCGCGCCCCGGTGCGGCTGTCGGTCAGAACATGCGGCGCGCGGCTCATATTTTCCTGACCGCCCGCGATCACCACATCCGCCTCGCCGCACTGAATCGCTTGCGATGCCAGATGCAGCGCCTTTAGCCCGGAACCGCACACGTCGTTGATGGTAATGGCGGAAACGGTGTTCGGCAGGCCGCCTTTGATGGCCGACTGGCGGGCAGGGTTTTGCCCGGCTCCGGCGGTCAGCACCTGGCCTAAAATCACTTCATCAATATCCTGTGGCTGTACGCCGCTGCGTTCCACCAGCGCCTGCACCACCAGGCTACCCAGTTCTACGGCAGAATGGCGCGACAGCGCTCCCTGAAAACAGCCGATCGGCGTACGCACCGCCGCCACAATCACGACATCTTTCATTGCTGGCTCCCGCAGTCACTGAACCTGGCAATAGTAGTGCATTGTTAATGAGTGTTAACGCAGATGTTTAAAATTGGTGAGATTAATCACAAGGAATAAGAGAAGGGGCAGAAGGAAATGGCGCGCGGCCAGGTAAAACCGCGCGCGAAGGGGATCAGTTGTTAACCGGGATCACCGCACCTTTATATTTGGTGCGGATCCAGTCCTGAATCTCTTTGGAGTGCAGCACGTTCACCAGCGCCACGATATCTTTTTTCTTCTCGTCGCCGCGGTGTACGGTAATGATGTTGGCATACGGGTTGTTTTCACCGCTCTCAACGGCGATCGGATCGTGTACCGGATCCAGGCCCGCATCGATGGCGTAGTTGGCGTTGATCACCACCGCATCGCCTTCATTGTTGTTATACATCTGCGGCAGCAGTGCGGCTTCCACGTTCGGCAGGAACTTCAGCTTTTTCGGGTTCTCAACGATATCGTCGATACGCGCCGTCACTTTATCCACGCCCGGTTTCAGCTTGATCACGCCCGCTTTTTCGAAGATGGAGAGAATACGCCCCTCTTCAGAAACGGCATCACGCATGATCACTTTGCCGCCTACCGGCAGGTCTTTCAGCGATTTGTATTTTTTAGAGTAGATACCAATCGGCTCGATATGAATCGCGCCGGCGCTGACGAAATCATAAGATTTGTCGCCCGCATGATCTTTGATAACGCTGTTCAGGTACGGAATGTGCTGGAAGTAGTTCGCATCCAGTTCGCGGCTTGCCAGCGCGGTGTTCGGCAGGATGTAATCCTGGAACGGTTTGATCTCAAGATCGATGCCCTGCTTCGCCAGAATCGGTTTCGCCTGCTCAAGGATTTCCGCGTGCGGCACGTTGGATGCGCCGACGGTCAGTGTATCCGCCCAGGAGGAGAAGCTCAGAACGCTAAGGGTTGCTGCGGCAATCAGTGTCAGTGTTTTTTTCATGATGGTGGTTTCCAATAATTATCGTTTATCTAACAGAGAAGTGATCACGTCGCCGCAGAACTGAATAATGAAGACGATGATAAGAATCGTCACCGTCGCCACCAGCGTGACGTCGTTGTGGTTGCGCTGGAATCCTTCCAGATAAGCAAGATTACCCAACCCGCCCGCGCCAATAACTCCGGCCATGGCGCTATAACTCACCAGCGCAATCAGCGTCACGGTAATACCGGACACCAGCGCAGGCGATGATTCAGGCAGTAATACCCGGAAGACCAGTGTGCTCAGCCGCGCGCCCATTGAACGCGTCGCCTCGATCACCCCTTTATCCACCTCGCGCAGCGCAATCTCGACTAAGCGCGCGTAAAACGGCGCCGCACCGACAATCAGCGCGGGCAGCGCGGCATTCGCGCCGAGAATGGTCCCGACGATGGTTTTGGTAAAAGGGATCAACAGCACAATCAAAATGATGAACGGGATAGAGCGGAAAACATTCACCACAATCGAAATCACGCTATACAGCGTGCGGTTCTGGAACAGCCCGCCGCGCGCCGTCAGAAACAGCGCCAGTCCCAGCAAAATACCCAGTACGAATGTTGCCGCGCCGGAGAGCGCCGTCATATATAACGTCTCTTGCGTCGCCGCCCAGAGTTGTTCCCATTTCAGATGCGGGAAGAAAGAGTCAGCCATGTGTTACGACCTCGCTTGCAATATCGGTGTTGCGCAAATCCGCAAGGATATTGTCCAGTTGTTCCGGGGTCGCCTTCACGTGCACCCATAATTGTCCAAAAACACCGTGTGCCGTCTGCGACATCTTGCCGTGCAGAATATTGAACGGCAGACCGTAACGCAGCGTCAGTTCGCCAACGATCGGCTGGTGCGTACTGTGGCCGGTAAACGTCAGCTTAATAACCGTGCCGTCGAGATCGCTGTTCAACTCCGGGTTGAACGTCTCTTCTTCTTTATACTGGCTTACCTGGCGCACAAACTGACGGGTAATCGGCTGCTGCGGATGGGTAAAGACGTTCAGCACGTCGCCCTCTTCCACTACTTTGCCGTTCTCCATTACCGCGACCCGATCGCAGATTTTGCGCACCACGTGCATTTCATGGGTGATCAGCACGATGGTCAGTTTGAAACGGCGATTAATATCCAGCAGCAGATCGAGGATCTGATCGGTGGTCTGCGGATCCAGTGCCGAGGTCGCTTCATCGCACAGCAGGACGTCCGGGTTATTCGCCAGCGCGCGCGCAATGCCAACGCGCTGTTTCTGCCCGCCGCTAAGCTGCGACGGATAGGCATTCTCGCGGCCTTTCAGCCCCACCAGCTCGATCAGTTCCGCCACGCGGGCCTGAATTTTCGCTTTTGGCGCACCGGCAATCTGCATTGAAAAGGCGATGTTTTCGCTGACCGTGCGCGACCACAATAAATTGAAGTGCTGGAAGACCATGCTGATCTTCAGACGCGCCTGACGCAGGGCTTCGCCCTTTGCTTGCGCAATGTCCTGACCGTTAATCACCACGCTGCCGCTGGTCGGCTTTTCCAGGCCATTCAGTAAACGGATCAGCGTACTTTTTCCAGCACCGCTGTAGCCAATAATTCCGTAAATTTGCCCCTGCTCAACCGTCAGATTGACGCTATCGACGGCGGTAATCGATGCCTTTCCCTGGTCGAAAATTTTGGAAATATTCCTTAGCACGATCATTCGTTGGTGTTTCCGTTTGGCGGTTTAGCAGTATGGATGTCCAGGTGATAATAATCAGCCGCAGTTATATTTCAAATAACTAAATGTCACTCGCTTATAACCAAAAGCGCTAAAAGCGGCAGAATGCGGAATTTGGCCATAAGGATTTTTTTCGCAATCTATTACCGAAAAACGCATAACTCCGGCAAAGAAGCGGCAAAAAGTGCATGAAATCAGCGCAAAAAGGCGTTTTTTAGCTATTAACACGTCCGGACGACTATACGGCTCTCCTTCCCGATGGCTAAACAGAGCTTTATATTTCCGTTTGTTCTAAACGCCGAATAAAGATTCTTTAAAAGCGAAAAATGACAGACCTATCATCCGTGCATCAGTTTTTTCCACGGGTGAATACACAATGTCTGTCTTCCATTCAGTAACCGAATTGATCGGCCAAACGCCGCTGTTGCAGTTGCATAAACTGGCAAGCGGCCCCTGCGAATTATTTCTCAAACTGGAAAACCAGAACCCCGGTGGTTCGATTAAAGATCGCGTGGCGTTGTCGATGATCAATGAAGCCGAGCGGCTGGGTCTGCTCGCGCCTGGCGGTACGATTATTGAAGCTACGGCTGGCAATACCGGGCTGGGGCTGGCGCTGATCGCCGCGCAAAAAGGCTATTCGCTGATCCTGGTGGTGCCGGACAAAATGAGCCGCGAGAAGATTTTCCACCTGCGCGCGCTGGGTGCAAAAGTGGTGCTGACGCGTTCCGACGTCAACAAAGGCCATCCGGCTTATTACCAGGATTACGCCCGTCGTCTGGCACAAGAAACGCCGGGAGCGTTTTACATCGATCAGTTCAATAACGAAGCCAACCCTCTGGCGCACGCGACCACGACCGCTCCAGAAATTTTTGCCCAGCTCGACGGGCGAATTGACGCCATCGTTGTCGGCGTTGGTTCCGGCGGCACGCTTGGCGGTTTACAGGCCTGGTTCGCGCAACACTCACCGCATACCGAGTTCGTCCTGGCGGATCCGGCAGGATCGATCCTCGCCGATCAGGTTGAAACCGGTCGTTATGGTGAGCCGGGTTCCTGGCTGGTTGAAGGTATCGGTGAGGATTTTATTCCGCCGCTGGCGCAGATCGACGGCGTGCATAAAGCCTTCCGCGTCACTGACCGTGAAGCCTTTGCCACCGCACGCGAGTTGCTGCAACAGGAGGGTATTCTGGCGGGATCGTCCACCGGCACCCTGCTCAGCGCCGCGCTGCGTTACTGCCAGGCGCAAACTTCGCCAAAACGCGTGGTCACTTTCGCCTGCGATAGCGGCAACAAATACCTGTCGAAAATGTTTAATGACGACTGGATGCGCCAGCAAGGTCTGCTGACCCGCCCGTCGAATGGCGATCTCACGGATTTTATCGCCCTGCGTCACGACGAAGGTGCCACCGTGACCGCCGCGCCGGAAGACAGCCTCGCCGCCGTACTGGCGCGCATGCGGCTGTATGACATTTCGCAACTGCCGGTGCTGGAAAACGGCCAACTGGTCGGCATCGTCGATGAGTGGGATTTGATAAGCCACGTGCAGGGCGACAGCCAGCGCTTCTCCCTGCCGGTTCGCCAGGCGATGACACGTAACGTAGAAATTCTCGATAAGCATGCGCCGGAAAGCGCACTGCGCAACATTTTCGATCGCGGCCTGGTGGCGGTGATCGCCGATAACGGCCGCTTTGTCGGCCTGATAACCCGTAGCGATGTGCTGACGACCTGGCGCAACCGTCTTGAACAATAAGGAAAACAAAATGAAAAACCTGGCAACGCAAAGCGTCCACAGCGGCGTCTTCAACGACCAACACGGCGCGGTCATGCCGCCGATTTATGCCACCTCCACCTTTGCACAGCCTGCGCCGGGCCAGCACACCGGTTATGAATATTCGCGCAGCGGCAACCCGACGCGCCACGCGCTGGAAACAGCTATCGCCGAACTGGAAGGCGGTACACGCGGTTATGCTTTTGCCTCCGGCCTCGCCAGTATCTCCACGGTGCTGGAACTGCTGGATAAAGACAGCCATCTGGTGGCGATTGATGATGTCTATGGCGGCACGTATCGCCTGATTGAAAACGTGCGCCGCCGCAGCGCCGGGTTGCAGGTAAGCTGGGTGAAGCCGGACGATCTGGCCGGGCTGGAAGCCGCCATTCGCCCGGAGACTAAAATGATCTGGGTGGAAACGCCCACCAACCCGCTGTTGAAGCTGGCGGATCTGGCCGCTATCGCCGCCATCGCCAAACGTCACAACGTGCTGAGCGTGGCGGATAACACCTTCGCATCGCCGGTGATCCATCGCCCGCTGGAGCTGGGTTTCGATATTGTGGTGCACTCCGCCACCAAATACCTGAACGGCCATTCGGATGTGGTTGCCGGTCTGGCGGTCGTCGGTGATAACCCGCAACTGGCGGAAAAACTCGGTTATCTGCAAAACGCCGTCGGCGGCGTGCTCGATCCCTTCAGTAGTTTCCTGACGCTGCGCGGTATCCGCACCCTTTCCCTGCGCGTGGAGCGCCACAGCAGCAACGCGCTGGCGCTTGCACGCTGGCTGGAGCAGCAACCGCAGGTGGAAAAAGTGTGGTTTCCGTGGCTGGAATCCCACCCGCAATATCAACTGGCCCGCACGCAGATGGCGCTGCCGGGCGGCATGATTTCCGTGGTGGTGAAAGGCGACGATGCGCGGGCAAGCGAGATCATCAAAAAATTAACACTGTTTACGCTGGCTGAGAGCCTGGGCGGCGTCGAAAGCCTGGTCAGCCAGCCATTCAGCATGACCCACGCTTCAATCCCGCTGGAACAGCGGCTGGCGAACGGCATTACGCCACAGTTGATTCGCCTGTCGGTGGGTATTGAAGATGAAAAGGATCTGATTGCCGACTGGAAACAGGCGCTGGCCTGAGACGTTAAAAGGGAGCCTGATGGCTCCCTTTTAGCTGCAAGAGGTATCCCGCGCGGAAACAACCTGGTTGCGTCCCTGTCTTTTCGCCGCATAGAGTGCGGTATCAGCCCGATGGATCAGGCCGCTGGCAATCATATGCAGCGGTTTATCTTCATATTCCGGCTGCCCGGCCCGCAATGTCGCCACGCCAATGCTGATGGTAATAAAGCCGATGGGGCTGGCGTCATGCGGCATCTGTAGCGCGCTGACACGACTGCGCACGCCTTCAGCCATCCCCATCGCCTGCGCCAAATCGGTGCCAGGTAAGATAATCAGAAACTCTTCGCCGCCATAGCGGCTGACATTATTGTCGCTGCGCAGTTGCGATGCGGTCAGGGTTTTGGCAACGATGCGCAGGCAGTCATCTCCGGCCTGATGCCCCTGGCTGTCGTTGTAATTTTTGAAGTAATCGATATCCGCCAGGCAAACCGACAGCGGAAAATCCTCCTGCAACGCGCGGGCAATCTCCGCCAGCAGACACTCATCCATATAGCGACGGTTAAACAAACCGGTCAGATGGTCGAGCTGGGCGTACTGTTGCAGCACTTTATTCGCGCTGGCGAGCTTATGTTCCGCATGACGACGCTCGGTGATATCCACCCAGGTCACCGATAAACCGACGACCGCATCCATCGCATCGCGCACCGGCACCGACTGAATATCGTAGCAGCGATCGCGCCAGCCGAGTTCGCGCGAAGGCAACTCTTCGCCATTGTCAGCAAGGGCAAAATCGGTAAGGAAAAAGGGCCAGTAGTCAGGCATCAACTGCTGAACATGGCTTTCAAAGCCCTGCGGTACAGTGTTCCCCAACAACTTCGCCATCGCTTTGTTGGACATCACCATTCGCCCCTGGCGATCGATCATGCACAGCGCCACCGGCGTGGTTTCATAGATGGTTTCCAGTTGCAGAACCCGCTCGCCAAGGTTGGAGATATTGCGATCGATGCCGCGATAGCCTCGCAGTTCCCCCTGCTCATCAAAGAGCGGAACGCCGCTGGTCTCAAGCACCACAATGCTGCCATCAGCACGCTGGTTACGGTTTACCAGGCCGGAGAAGGCCCGTTTTTCCATCACGATCGCGCCAAACGCGCCTGCCACGCGCTCAGCTTCCCCCGGCGGCATAAAATCGAAGGGCGTTTTGCCAATGACCTCTTTCGGCGACACGCCAAGCAGTTCCGTGACCACCTCGGAAGACCAGGTATAACGTCCCTGCGCATCCACTTCCCAAACCCAGTCCGAATTATTGTTCAGCAGCTCGAAGAGGTGCCTGGTATCTTCATCCTGGTGATCGACTTTTTTTTCATTATTCATGATCTTGTTCCGCATGACTCGCGATGCGCTTAACGACTCTTTGGTGAGCGAGATAGCGTTTCTCGCCGATCCCTGCGTCCTGATATTCACCCTGCCAGAATGCGCCCAGGTCGCAAGAGAACCACCATAATATAACTACCTGTAATACATAAACTGCCGACTATGCACAGGAAAGTGAATCATATTCGCACGTATTTGCGTAATGGCGGTCGGCGATCCCCGATCCTGCAGGTCTATTGCGGCCCTACCTGCGCTGTCGTCCAGCAAGAGAAGTCATCATAGCCTCGTTGCGCAACATTGCGTCAGGCTTTTTCGTTATCGCCGCTCCGTATTCGCCGCTGGCAGTATTTATTTATGCAATCACTGTTATTAACGCTGAATAATAGAAAGTAGCTATCGCTATAAATTAATTTCCCTAAAGCTAAATTTACTCGTGGATTTTTCATTTTTTACAGGTAAGATAATTTATCTTTATTTATTCAGCATAGCTGCAAAAGAAATATTTTCGAACGGTATTTCTATATATATAAGTGAATTAATAAACATCATCTATAAAACAAAAAAATGACGCCCAGCTTGCTGGCGCGCCATCATTCATCGTTTTTCATACATGCCCGCCCGGCAAGGGATGGCATCGGTTTATTATCGATCAGGGTAATATTTCATTATGAACATCGACACGAGCAAAAATAAAACCACCAGTACCAATCCTTCACGGCAAGCGCATCGTCAAATGTCATGGGGAATGCTATTTTTCTGCTTATTTCTGGTGGCACTGAAATTCTTCAGTTAGGCGGCAGGATAATATTATTAAAAAAGGAATAAAATAATCCCCCGGCACTGGACGCGCACCGGGGGTTATTCCGGCCTGATATTCCTTTCAGACCTGGGCCACTGCTACCTTGCGATTTCACTCATAACGCATTTCGGGTTGTAACCGGCTTTGCAACCATCCCGCCAGCGCAGAAGCATTCAGGGCGCGGGAGTAGAGATAGCCCTGGGCAATGTCGCACTGCAAATCACGCAGTTGATTACGCTGCTGCTCGGTTTCCACCCCTTCGGCAACCACGGTCTGATGCAGACTTTGGCCGATTTTCACCACCGTAGTGGCGATGGCTTTCATTTTGCTGCCTTCGCTGAGATCGCGCATAAAGCTCTGGTCGATTTTCAGCTCTGTCATCGGTAAATGCGCCAGACGCGACAGGCAGGAGAAACCGGTGCCAAAATCGTCCATCGACAGCCCGACGCCCAGTTCGCGCACCGCGCAGATCACTTCCATCGTTTCCGGGCGCTTGTCCATCATCACCCCTTCGGTGATCTCGATGGTCAGGCAGCTCGACGGAATGCGGTATTGCCGCAGCAGATAGGAGATGTAATGCGGCAGGCTGCTGTTATAAAAGTTGATCGGCGAAAGATTTACCGATACCACCGGCACATGAATGCCGTTACTGCGCCATTCCGCCATCTGACGGCAAGCTTCATGGAGTGTCCAGCGACCAATGGCTTCAATCTCGCCGGTCTCTTCGGCCAGGGTGATAAATTTTCCAGGGGGAATATCGCCCAGTACCGGATCGGTCCAGCGCGCCAGCGCTTCTACACCATAAAGCTCACCATTCTTCAGCCATATTTGCGGTTGATAGTGCAAATGCAGCAAATTGCTGGCGATGGCGAGCTTCAGCGCCGCCGCCAGTTTTAAACGTTCCTGGTCGACCTGATTCATCTCGGTGCTGAAGAACAGGTAACCGCCGGACGCCGCCGCCTTCGCCAGATGTGAGGCGTGGTTGGCATGTTTGATCAAGCCATCGCGCGAAACGCCGTGATCCGGGTACAGGCTGATACCGGTGCTGACCGTCACATTCAGCGCCAGATCGGCAACATTAAACGGCATACGGAACAGCGCCTGGATCTTCTGCGCAATGCTGGTGGCGCGGGTGTAATCGCAATCCGGGATCACCAGCACAAACGCATCGCTGTCGGCGTGGCTGACAAATCCCTGGCGGGAGAATTCCGTCATCAGGCGTTGCGCAATCACCACCAGCACGTTATCCCCTGCGGCGTAGCCCAGCGCATCATTGACGTCTTTAAAATGATCGAGATCGAGGAAGAAAAACGCCGCGCGATCGCACACGCTGCTGGCCAGCGTCTGATCAATATACTGGTGCAGCGCGCCACGATTCGGCAGGCCGGTAAGCCGATCAAAGGTCGAGAGCTTCGTGACACGCTCCTGATCGATGTGTACGACAATACGACAGGGAGAACCGATGCTGCCGCTACCTTCATAACTAATGGTCGCGGCCAGCGATGTCTCTTCACCGGTAGCGGAGATCACCGTTAACGCACGCTCACTTTCGGTGCCCGTCGGCATCACATCGAGTGAGCCAAACAACGGAATCGCAGAGGCTTTACATCCTAGCACAGAAATTCGCGGGTAGCCCCATAATTTCTCCGCCGCACGATTAAAGAAAAACACGGTTTCCATACTATCCAGTAGTACGACAGCATCGTGAACATTTTCGAGTGCGGCAAGCATATTATCAGAGCCGAAAATATCATTTTCAGAATGCATAATCTTTTTTTCTTAAAGAAGAGTTCGTCGACATCCTAATTGAAAAAATAACCAGGTTCAATATCAACCAGCCGCAATATTAATAGACAACGACATTTATAGACAAATTCTATATATAAAATGCAATTTATCGTTAAAGAAACAACACAGGTGGCCGACAAATAAAAAGTGATTTAAAAAAGTGAATTATGGATAAATAATGAAGATTGCAACCTTTCGTAATTATCAATTAAAAGACTGACTTTCCGCACAGCGATAACTTTTCCCTCTACGCTGGCTATAATGCCCATGCAGGCTGGGTTTGCTTCACGATGCCGTTATAAATAAAGAAATCATTCATAGACACATTAAATAAGTTCATTACCATTTATCGATAACGTCACTTGACCTTAACTGACCGCCGCCGACAGTATATAAGGAAATTCTCATTTAAAGCGCATGACGGGAATTTTTATTGATGCCGTCTATTTAGCTTTAGCGCCCTGCACAGTCGCACGGTAATAGAGAAGGCGTATTGCTTATTATAGTTCGTATTCAACACATCGGGGTCAGGCAAACACTATGTACGATGATTTAGGTTCTTTGGCTGAAAAACTGAAAATGTCCGGTGTTTCTTTCCAGGAAATGACTGAAGATGGTGAAACAATGCAAGCAGTAACCACAACAGCAGTAGCACCCGGCATCAGCAATGAAGTGCAGGAATCGACGGTTGCCGTCAGCCCGGCAGCAAGCCGTAAGGAAACCAGTAATGCCAGCGCTCCGGCGGACATCCCGGCCAACACCCTCTCCTGGCCGAAAAGCAAACCGGTACCCGTTGCCGCGCCGGAGGCCTTCGCGACACCGGCCGGAGGTATTCTGGACAGCGTTGCGGCCATCAGCCGCCCGGCTGAGGTTGAAATTCGCGAACGCAATCCTGTTCGTCTGGATATGTTATTTACGGTCATTGGCAAATAAATGCCAACAGGTGAAATCGCCGTGTGGCAATAATAAAGCACGATTTATCATGTCCTGCCAGCCAATAATGTCGCTGCATTTCGTGCGACAAAGATGAGTCGGCCAGGTTGTGAATTTTAACAGGTCACCGGAACAGTTTTGTGCCGGTCTGCCTTTATTCTATTCTGTGCAAGATTATAAACATGAAAAAAATCATCAGATTTATTTTCACGCTGGTACTACTTTTATTATCGCTGCTGGTGGTCATCACACCGATGAACAGCGATAAACAATACCTCTTTGGCCTGAGCGTGATGGCTGTTGTATTAATTCTTGGGCGGGTGAAAGGAAAAAAAGCGGTGTTAGCAATGCTGACACTCTCGGTACTGATGTCCACGCGCTATATCTGGTGGCGCGCCACCACAACGTTGCATTTCGATTCAACGCTGGAAATGCTGCTCGGCAGCTTGCTGTTTGCGGCAGAAATATATTCGTGGACGATTCTGTTGCTCGGTTATATTCAAATGGCCTGGCCATTAGAACGCCCTATTGCGCCATTACCGCCGGATAAATCCACCTGGCCGACGGTCGATATTTATGTGCCGTCATATAATGAAAGTCTCGATGTCGTGCGCGATACCGTGCTGGCGGCGCAGTGTATTGAATATCCGCAGGACAAGGTCAAAGTCTATATTCTTGACGATGGAAAACGCGATGAATTCCGCGATTTCGCCGCCGAAGCGGGCGTCCATTACATCATCCGCCCGGATAACAGCCACGCGAAGGCGGGCAACCTGAACCACGCCATGACCCTCACCCAGGGTGAGCTGATTTGCGTGTTCGATTGCGACCACGTTGCCACCCGCGTCTTTTTGCAGGCTACCGTCGGCGAGTTTTTCCGCGATGAAAAACTGGCGCTAATCCAGACGCCGCACCACTTCTACTCCCTCGATCCGTTTGAACGCAACCTGACGGCAGCAAAACGCGTTCCGCACGAAGGTGCGCTGTTCTATGGCCCGGTACAGAAAGGGAACGATAACTGGAATGCCACCTTCTTCTGCGGTTCCTGCGCGGTGATCCGTCGCAGCGCGTTAAATGAAGTTGGCGGTTTTGCGGTAGAAACGGTGACCGAAGATGCCCACACCGCGCTGAAATTACAGCGTCGCGGCTGGAACACAGCATTCCTTGATATCCCACTGGCGGCCGGGCTGGCAACCGAACGGCTGGCGCTGCATGTGAACCAGCGTATTCGCTGGGCGCGCGGCATGACGCAAATTTTCCGTATTGATAACCCGCTGCTCGGGCGCGGCCTGAAGCTGACCCAGCGCATTTGTTACCTTAATGCAATGCTGCACTTCCAGTATGGCCTGCCGCGCGTGGTGTTCCTCACCTCGCCGTTGGTGTTTATGTTGTTCAACCTCAACATTATTTCCTCCTCAGCGACGCTGATTTTTGCCTACGTGCTGCCGCACCTGGTGCTCTCCACGATGGTGAACTCGCGCATCACCGGGCGTTATCGTTACGCGTTCTGGGGCGAAATTTACGAAACGGTGATGGCATTCCACCTGATCCTGCCGACACTGCTGAGCCTGATTTCACCGCGGCTGGGGAAATTCAACGTGACCGACAAAGGCGATCTGACGGACCGCGACTACTTCGACTCTCACACCGTACGCCCGCTGATCATCACCACGCTACTGATGGTCGGCAGCATGATCTGGGTGGGCGTGCGCTACTTCATGCACGACTACGCCGGGATCGATCCGCGCGTCATTCTGTTCAATATCGCGTGGGGCACTTTCAGTACCATCATTTTGCTGGCCTCGATTGCCGTGGCGAAAGAGACCAAACAGATCCGCAAAACCATCCGTATTTACGCCCGCCTGCCGGTGACCGTGCTCTTTTCCGACGGCTCGCAAATGCAGACCCGTACCTTTGATATCTCGATGGGTGGCGCGCGCGTGGCGCTGGTGAAAGGGGAAGATCTGAGCAGCAAAACTCCGGTCCGTATCGAACTGGGTCTGGGCGGTGAGATTGCCCATGTGCCTATTCTCTCTGCGGGTACCGGCGTCGGCGATATTCGTCTGGAGTTTGACACGCTGCCGCTGAGCGAACGCCGCAAGCTGGTCCGCGTGGTGCTTTCCCGCGCCGATGCCTGGTATCGTCCGCCGCATGCGCCGGATCGCCCACTCGCTTCCTTTCTGGGGATTTTGCAGTGTGTGTTTGAGCTGTTTTTCGGTCGCAAAAAAATGGCGGGCGGTTTTAACAGCCAGATGAAGGTCGTCGCGAAAAAGCAGGAAGAGGTTAACAATGCGCTGTAAGCCTATCGCACTTGCCACCCTGCTTGCCTGTTCGGTGAATACCCCGGCGTTTGCGCTCTCAAGCGATAACGACGCGCCGCCGACGCTGCCGACACCGCTTTCGCTGCAAGGAACAACGCCTGCGCAGCCGCAGCAGATGGTTCCGGCGAATACCAGCAACCAGAATATCACCAGCACCCTGAGCTTTGGCGATATGGGCGCAACCGGCGGGCTGACGCTCTCCGGTCAGCAGTTGCAAAACGGCGTGTCGTTCAACCTGCCGGGCGATCTGGTGATCACCGACGCACATATCAGTCTGAATGTGCAGGTCAACCGCAGCGATGTCAGCGGCGAAAACCTGCAACTGATGCTGAATGGTCAGCCGCTGGGCGCCATCCCGCTCGATCAGTTGCAGCAGGATAAAGGTTACTGGCAACTGGATGTCCCGGCCTCGATGGTCGCGTCCAGCAACAACCTCAGCTTCCAGCTGAAAACCGGCGACGACATTATTAATAATGTCTGGAGCTGCCAGCGCCCGCTGCCCGCAGATTATAAAGTGACGTTACAGCCAGAATCGTCGCTGAACTATCAGGGATTGTGGCTGAACGTTCGCAAAACGCTGGGCACATTCCCGCGCCCCTTCGTCGATATCAAACAGACCAAAGATCTGGCGATCAGCATAGCTTACCCGGCGACGCCAGATGCGGACGTGCTGACCGCGTCAGCGATTGTCGCCTCGCAGTTTGGCGCATTAAGCAACGGCAAACCCAGCCGCTTTGACGTGCAGTACGATGCCCTGCCCGTCGGCAACGGCATTCTGATTGGCAAACCGGGCCAGACCATTGGCGGCATCACCCTGCCGGAAACCAACGGCGCAGCGTTGCAGGTGATTGATAACCCGCAAAACCCGGCCTGGAAATTGCTGATCATTAGCGGCCACAACGAGATGCAGCTACGCCAGGCGGCGTGGCGTCTGACATTACCGGCGCTGCCAGACAGCGACACGCTGGATGTGCCGACGCTGAAAATCGCCCAGCGAGCCGCCTACGATGCGCCGCGCTGGATCAACACTGAACACCCGGTTGCCGTGCGCTCGCTGCTGACGGATGAGGGCGCGCTGATTGCCCACGGCGTCTGGCACGGCGAGAACCGTCTGCCGTTTCGTACCGCGCCGGATCTGTTCCTGTGGGATGGCTCCTCCGTACCGCTGCACCTCAACTACAGCTTTGCGCAGAAAAACTGGATTGACGATCAGGACTCCTTCCTCAACGTCAGCCTGAACGGCGAGTTCCTTAAACGTCTGCCGGTCAGCAAAGAGGGAATGCTGGCGCCGGTGCTGTCGATGCTCGGTTTATCGCAGCGCCAGCAGAGCGCAGTGGTCAACATCGATCCGCGCGCCATTCTCGGCAGCAATCAACTCGGTTTCTGGTTCGGCCTGAAACCGCAGAAAAACGCTCCCTGCAACGCCATGGCGGATGAGAACATCCAGAGCCGGATTGACGGTGATTCAACGCTCGATTTCAGCCGCGCATGGCACTTCGGCAAGCTGCCGAACCTAGCGTGGTTCAGCGGCGCAATGTTCCCGTTCACGCGCCATGCTGACCTCGCGCAAACCACGGTACTGATGCCTGCGCACCCTACGGTTGATGACGCCACCGTGCTGCTGAACCTGATGGCACAATCCGGGCGCGACACGGGCGTTACCGCCAACTATCTACACCTCTATACCGGCCTGCCCGGACAGGAAGAGGCGCAACAGCAGCTGGCCGACAGCGATGTGCTGGCGATTGGCAGCCTGAGCAACGGCGAGATGCTGAATCCGCTGCTGCAAAACAGCGCCTTTGCGTTGAATGAAAATACGCTGGAAGTGAAAACCGCCAGTGCCGTAAGCCGCGTGTTATCGCTGCTGCGCGGCGATCAGGCGCGCACGGATATGGATGCGGCTGAGTATCTCAGCGACAACAATCAGTGGCGCGGCTTGCTGAGCATGCGCTCGCCGTGGAACGCACAGCGCGTGGTGGTAGTCGCGACAGCGACCGACAACCACCAGCTTTCGCAACTGGCGGAAGACATGAACAAACCGGCCTTTCTCTCCATCGCCGGGGGCGATTTCACCGCCGTTAATAGCGCCGGGGAGATCAAAAGCTGGCGGGTGGGCGAGCAATTCACCAGCGGCAACCTGCCCGGTTATATGAAAATTTTGTGGTTTGCCAGCGAGCATATTTTCTGGCTGGTCGCCCTTGCCTGCCTGATTGCTGCGGTTTCCGGCCCGATGCTGTTCACCCTACTTCAGCGCCACGCCCAACAACGCCTGCAGGATAAAACAAAAAAATGAATACGCGTAAACAACTGACGCAGGCTTTTTACCTGCTGTGCCTGGTGGGCGCCAGCCATCCTGCTGCTGCCGATACCGCTGACGCCAGCGCGAATGCGGCCGCAGTGAAAAAATTGCTGGCGCAGGCCAGCTACTGGCACAGCAAAGCGCACGACGATATGGCCATCGATGCGCTGCAAAAAGTGCTGGCTGCGGATGATAAGAATATCGATGCCATGTATCTGATGGCGCTTTATCAACTGCAACAAGGCAACGTGCAGCAATCGGAAGTGTGGCGCAAAAAAATCGCCGATATTTCGCCGCAGGACCCGCGCCTGAGCGCGCTGACCAGCGCCAACACTCTGCGCAATATCCCGCAGGATAAACTCAACGCGGCGCGTCAGCTGGCAAGCCGTGGGCAGATTAAAGAGTCCATTGCCGCCTGGCGCGCGCTATTTAATGGCAATCCGCCGCCGGATGACGTGGCGCTGGAGTATTACCAGACCATGGCCGGTGACAGCGCCAGTTGGGGCGAGGCAGTCGCCGCCATGCGTCAGCGTGCCAGCGTGATGCCGGACGATGAGCCAACGAAAAAGGCGCTGGCGATGGCGCTCACTTATCAGGAATCCACGCGCCGGGAAGGGATCGCCCTGCTCAGCACGCTGGCTGCCGATGATAAAAGCGCCGACAAAGCCTTGCAGCAAGCGCTGCTGTGGCTGGATGCCAAAGCCAGCGATCTGCCAGCGTATACTGCCTGGGCGCAGCGCCATCCGGAAGACAGTGCACCAATGGATCACTACCGTAAAAGCGTGGAAGGCGATGCCACCAAAGCGGGCTTTGATGCATTGAACGGCGGCGATCTCGGCAGCGCCAAAGATCGCTTCTCCGAAGCGCTGCAAACCCGCGCCAATAATGGCAACGCGCTGGCCGGGATGGGCTATGTCGCACTGCGGCAGAACAACTTTGCCGATGCCGAGAAATTCCTGCGTCGTGCGGCGCAAGAAGATGCCAGTAACCAGAACAGCGCGCAGTGGATAAAAGATGCCGATAACGCCCGTTTCTACGCCGCGCTGGGCCAGGCCCGTAGCCTGAGCCAGAAAGGCAGCTACGACCAGGCGCTGGCAAGTTTGCAGAGCGCCGACAGCCACGATGAAAACCAGCAGCAGGCGGCGGGTATGCTGCGGGCCGATATCCTGCGGCGTCAGGGCAAGCTGTCGCAATCCGAAGAGGAGTACCGCCAGTTGCTGGCGCAGCGTCCACAGAATACCGATATCAGAACGGGTTTGTGGTGGGTGCTGAAGCAGCAGAATAAACAGGCAGAAGCAGACGCCATGCTGCAAACCCTGCCCGCCAGTCTGCGTACCCGTTACGCCGCCGTTGGCGATAACGGCGACAACGAACGCAAAGCCGCGCAGGCCGCGTTGCAGGCCGGAAACAGCTCACGGGCGATGCAGATCCTGCAAAACGCCTCCGGCAAATACCCGCGCAATGTCTGGCTGCAACTCGATTACGCCCGCGCGCTGCGCAAAGCGGGCCAGAAACAGCAGGCCTCGGCGTTAATGTCTGGCGTGGCGCAACGCGACAGCAGCAATAAAGAAGCGCTGTATGCCGCTGCGGTCTATGCCGCCGAAGAGAGCGACTGGTCGCGCGCGCAAAGCCTGCTCGCCCGCGTGCCGCGCAGCAGTTACAGCGCCGATATGACCGCACTGTACACGCGCGTGCAGATCAACCAACAACTGGATATTGCCCGCAACTATCTGCGTCTTGGCAATGCGACCGCGGCGCGCAACTCGTTACTGGCTCTGCAACGTAATCCGCCGCAATCGCCGGTCGATGCGGGCCGTCTTGCTGAGTTATTGATGCAGAGCGGCGACAGCGCTGGCGCGCTGCAACTGGTACGCGGCAGCCAGGCGCAGGGGTTACACGGTTCGGTACTGGATTATGCCGGGCAGATCCGCGTGCTGAACCAGGCCGGGCAGTTTGCTGAAGCCGAAAGCCTGCTGAATGCGCCGGTATTGCAGAACGGTGCCAGCGAGCAGGAGATGAGCGCGATCCGCTTAGGCGGTTTGATCGTTCGCGCCGATCGCCTGCGGGAAAAGGGGCAAATCGGCAAAGCCTGGTCACTGTTAATGCCGGAACTGCAAAACAATCCGACCAATACCGATCTGTTGCTGGCCGTGGCGCGCGTCTACCAGGCCGATCATATGGATGACAAAGCCACGGAAATCTATCAGTACGTGCTGCGAAAATCGCCACGGGATAAGCAAGCGCTGACCGGAATGGTGAATATGGCGCTGGCCCGCGGCGATAACGACGAAGCGCGGCGAACCTTTGCCGGGCTGGAGCCGAGCCAGGATGCCGATTATATGCTGCTGGCCGCGCGCGTGGCGGCGGCCAACGGTGAAAATCAGCGGGCGATGTCGCTGCTGCGCACTGCCCAGTGGCGTCTGCAACAGGGCGGCGATGACGATAGCGATGAACTGAGTTCGGTGATGTCGCTGCCGTCGCCAACGCGTCAGGCGCAGCTCACTGCAATGAGCGGCATCAACACCATGATGCGCGATCTGCAAGAGAAAAGTGCCACCTGGACCAGCGGCGGCGTTTCATTGCGTAGCCGTAATGGTGAATCGGGTCTTGGCGCGCTGGATGAAGTGCAGGCACCGCTGATCCTTTCGGGCGCGGTGGGCGACAGCACGCGCCTGAGCCTGAACATCACGCCAACATCGCTAAACGCTGGCGAGATGTCCGGTGAGGCGGCGAACCGCTTCGGTTCCGGGGCGCTGGAACATGCGGAGAAACTGGCAGAAGCGGCGGCCAGTACCAGCACAACGACCACTTCAACCAACGCCTCCAGCCAGGGTTCACAGCAGGCAAACGGCGTGGCAGCAAGCCTCAGCCTGAGCGGTGACAGCTACAAACTGGATGTTGGCAGCACACCGACCGGCGGCGAGTTCACCCGTCTGGTGGGCGGCGTGGAGTGGAACCCGAAACTGACGCAGAACAGTTCGCTGAACCTGAAAGCAGAACGCCGTGCCGTCACCGACAGCCTGCTGTCGTATGTTGGGGTAAAGGATAAGAGCACCGGTGAAAGCTGGGGCGGCATCACCCGTAACGGCGTTTCGGCGCAGTACGCCTGGGATAACGACCTGATCGGGCTTTATACCCGTCTGGGCTTCGATACCTACGTCGGAACAAATGTGCCGACCAACCACGCCGTCACCGCGCAGGCGGGCAGCTATCTGCGGCCCTGGAAAACCAGCGACAGCGAGCTGAAAGTGGGGGTGAACGTCAACTATATGAACTTTGACCGCAACCTGAGCTACTACACCCTCGGCCAGGGCGGTTACTTCAGCCCGCAAGATTTTATGGCGGTATCGCTGCCGGTGACGCTGACGCGCCACATTAACGACTGGGATCTGACGCTCAATGGCGCAGTGGGTTATCAGTCTTATAAGCAGGATAAAAGCGATTACTTCCCGGGCCACAGTAGCCTGCAATCAGAATTAAACAGTTACGCCAGCGACGATGACGATGTGGACGCTGTCTACAAAGCCACTTCGAAAAACGGCATTGGCTATACGCTGGGCGTGGATGCGCGTTACCACCTCAGCAACAACCTGGCTCTCGGTGCGAACTTAGGGTACGACACCTTCGGCAGTTATAACGAAGGCAAGGCGTTGGTGTATTTCAAATATTACGTCGATCAAGACAAATAACCCGTGGGATAGATGATGTTTAGCAATCAGGACACTTATTTACAACGCAATTATCAGGCTGGCTGGCATGACCTGGTGTATCTGTTTTTTAACGAATACACCGAAGGCCGGGGTGATAAAGATCCCGAAGCCCTGAGACGTATCGGCCAGATGATGGCCCAGTGGTATCCCATTGATGGCGCCGCCACGGTGAACGAACTGGAAGCGAGCATTAACCGGGTGCTGGAGCTGTTCAACTGGGGCTTTGTCAAAATGGCGCCCGCCCAGCGCGAACTGATCCTGCTGCACTGCGCGTGGCCGCATGCGCCGGAATACCGTGACGAAGCGGGCTGGCGTCGCGCCAGCGCCTATGTGCTGGAAGGCGCGTATTCGCAGTGGCTGGTGTCACAGGGCGCGGGCAATCAGGTGCCGGTGCGCTGGAAGGATAACGCCACCGAAGATGTGCTGATTTTCCGCTACGCCATTAACGAATGACGTCGCAAAGGCATATCCACCCTATATCAACGATCAGGTGACCATCATGTTTAATGAAATCATGGTTTCAGGCAGGAAACTTGAAATCGAGGCAGTTAATTATATGGAGGATAATGCCTTTGTTTCGCTGGTTCTCGATACCTCCGGCCAGCTTATTCACGCCAGTCCGTTTTTCTATCAATTAACGGGTTTCAGTCGTGATGAGGTGCTGGGCAAAGTATTGTTTCAGTCGACGGATGAAACGGTTGCTATTTCACTGGCGATGGCGATTAGTATTGCGAAAAAAACCGGTGATAACTGGCAGGGCGAAATATCGCAGCAGAAAAAAAACGGCGAGATGCTTTGGCTTGATACCCGCTTAATGCCGCGTCGCGATGAAACGGGTGAAATATTTGCCTTTATCCTGCTGGGGTTTGATATTACCCGGCATATGGCGATCCGCGAGAAATTACATTTTCGTGCGCACAATGATGCATTAACCAAAACCCTGAATCGCCAGGGTTACTATATTCGTAGCCGCAAAAAAATCCGTGCCGCTAACGCGCGCGGCGCACAGATTGTGGTGGCGATACTGGATCTCGATAACTTTAAAAATATTAACGACGATCTGGGGCATGCGGCAGGCGATGAAGTGCTGCGCTGCTTTATCAGCCGGGTAAAACAGTGTATTTCCCGCACCACACTGCTTGGCCGGCTTGGCGGTGACGAATTCGCCCTCACCTATATTGATGGCGTTGACGAACCTGCCGGTCGCGGCGTGCTGCAATTAATTGTCGAAGCCACGCGCCAGCCGATGTATTTGCATTACCTGCAACAAACCGTGGAATTATCGGTGAGTATTGGTGTTGCCAGTTATCCGGAACACGGGCCGAACTTTTCCTCTATTTTAAAAGCCGCTGATACCGCCCTTTATAAAGTGAAGGCGCGAGGCGGTGATGATTTTATTAACTACCAGGTTCCAGGCGTAAATGAATCGGGTGGCATCATCAACAGCATTGTGTGTTGATTTTTAAACAGCAAAATAAATAACAGGAAACAATTATGTTAAAGGCTGTAATCCCAGTGGCAGGGCTCGGTACGCGTATGCTTCCGGCAACCAAGGCTATCCCGAAAGAGATGTTACCGATCGTGGATAAGCCGCTTATTCAGTATATCGTGCAGGAGTGTTACGCCTGCGGGATCCGCGAAATCGTACTGGTTACGCACTCTTCCAAAAACGCCATCGAAAACCATTTCGATACCTCTTTTGAACTGGAGTCGCTGCTGGAATCGCGCGTGAAAAATCAGCTGCTGGAAGAGGTGCGGACTATCTGTCCGGCAGGCATGAACATTATGCATGTGCGCCAGGGGCACTCCAAAGGTCTGGGCCACGCGGTGCTGTGCGCGGAACCGCTAATTGGCGATAACGACTTCGTGGTGCTGCTGCCGGACGTGTTGATCGACGACAGCCGTTGCGATCTGTCGCAGGATAACCTGGCGGCAATGATCGATCGCTTCACCACGACGGGCGCCAGCCAGTTAATGATTGAAACCGTTAACCACGAAGATGTTTCCCGCTATGGCGTGGTGGATTGCGGCGGCATGAACCTCCCGGCAGGTGGTTTTGGTCTGGTAAAAGGCATGGTGGAAAAACCGGCCGTTGACGAAGCGCCGTCCGACATGGCGGTGGTTGGCCGCTATGTGCTTTCAAAAGCGATTTGGCCGCTGCTGCGTAAAACGCCGATCGGCGCAGGCGGTGAAATCCAGTTGACCGATGCTATCGCGATGCTGCTGGAGAACGCGCCTGTAGAAGCTTACGCCCTGACCGGTAAATCTCACGACTGCGGCGACAAGATTGGCTATATGAAAGCTTTTGTGGAGTACGGCTTACGTCACGGCGCGACCGGCCCGGCTTTCCGCCAGTGGTTGCAGCACGAATTGACGTTAAAACCCGTGGCTGACGCCGTTGAACGCATCGCCGAAGCGGTATAACGACTGAGCCGGTAACTGCCCTATTTTCACCACAGGATGTCTCATGTTAAGAACCACCTGGCTCATGCCGTGCCTGCTATTGTCGCTGGCCATGACCGCTTTTTCAGCCCGCTGTCAGGACAGCAACTGGGGGCTGTTTAAACAGAACTACCTGAGTCAGGATGGCCGCATTATCGACCATGAAAATGGCGATATTAGCCATTCGGAAGGTCAGGGATATGGCATGTTACTGGCCGTCGTTAACGACGATCCCGCCACATTTGAAAAAGTGTGGCGCTGGACGCGCAACACCTTATTACGCCCATCGCTGTGGCTGTTTGCCTGGCGCTACGATCCACGCGAACGCAAAGTGACGGACGATAATAACGCCAGCGACGGCGACACATTGATCGCCTGGGCGTTATTGCTGGCGGGCAATAAATGGCACGATGAGAGTTATCTCACTGCCTCGGAAAATATTCAGGATGCAATTATCAACTGCCTGGTGATTGAACAGGATTCCCGGACATTACTCCTGCCGGGCCTCACTGGGTTTACCAAAGACGATGGGTATATTCTCAACCCATCCTATTTTGTTTTTCCGGCCTGGGAGAGTTTCTGGCAGCAACGGCATAACAATATTTGGTTAAAACTGAAGAAATCGAGCCTCGAATTACTCAATAAAGCGCGTTTTGGTAAGAGCCAACTGCCCAGCGACTGGATTTTTGTTAAGAATAGTGGTGAAGTCATGCCAGCCGCGAACTGGCCGGCAAGATTCAGCTACGATGCGATTCGCATTCCGCTTTATTTAAGCCTCAGCGATGCGCAGCAACATTCGATGGAAAATTTCCGTCATTTTTGGGCGGGCTACACTCGCAATGACACGCCCGCGTGGGTGGATGTCTCAGACAACGAACGGGCAAGTTATCCGATGTCTGGCGGCATTCTGGCGGTGCGTGATTTAACCATGGGCGACTATCCACAGATGGAAACGTCTTTGCGTTCGGGTGAAGGTTATTATTTGTCCGCATTACATATGTTGTCGTTATTTGCGGCTTCGTTGAAGACGCATTAGTGGTATTACACGCAATGTCCGGCGCGGGAGTGCACCGGAGTCGGGCAGGATGCCGCTGAAAGTGAAAGCAATAATAAAAACCATCAAATCTCATGTACAGGCATGAGGGGGAAACCTGATGACAGAGTTGAAAATAATAAGACGTCATTTACACAACACGTTGCTACAGGTGGGCTCTCAACTACGCGGAAATTTGCGCCCCGGGGACCATAATGAACATCCGTAATCTTGAGTATCTTGTCGCGCTGGCGAAGCACCGACATTTTCAGCGCGCCGCTGAAGCCTGCAACGTCAGTCAACCGACGTTAAGCGCTCAGTTGCGTAAACTGGAAAACGAACTCGGTTTACAACTGCTGGAACGTACGACGCGCAAGATCCGCTTTACGCAAACCGGGCTGCGGCTGGTTGAGCAAACCCAGGTGGTGCTGCGGGAGATTGAAGCGCTGAAAAATATGGCCAGCAGCAGCCACTATCAGAGCCTGATGCAGACGCTGGATGTCGGCATTATTCCGACGCTGGCACCCTATATTTTTTCCCATTTGAATGCCGTTTGCCGCGAGAATTTCCCGGAAATTGAGCTGGAGATCCACGAAGCGCAGACCAACCAGTTGCTGTATATGCTGGAGTCCGACACCATCAAATGCGCGATCATGACTTCCAATAAAGACACCAGTAAATACGTTGAACTGCCGCTGTTCGACGAGCCGCTGGTGCTGGGCGTCAGCCATCAACACCCCTACTCGCGCATGAACGAAATCGATATGGGGCATTTGAAAAATAATAAGATTCTGATGATTGACGATGGCAACTGTCTGCACAGCCAGGTGCTGCGCTACTGTTATCAGTTCGAGCTGGAACCGGATTCACGTTTTGTGGCGATGCACCTGGAAACCCTGCGGCGCGGCGTGGCGTTTAATCGCGGCGTGTCCTTCTTCCCGTTGCTCTCGACCCAGCAAGGGAGCAACGAAAATATTCGTTATATCCGCTGTGTCAGCCCGGAACCGAAACGTAAAGTGGTGTTGATATTTCATCGCAGCGATCCAATGCGTAAGAAATATGAAATTCTGCGTAATGCGATCGCACGTTATATGGAGCGCTACCTGATCGACTATAACGCGATGGCGTAATGCTAACGGCGCGGCGCTGAAGCGGCGACGGAATCGCGATTATGACGGCAATCTTGCGCCTGCGAGGTTGCCGATTTTTTTATCAGCCCCTGCATTAATTCTTCCGGTAATAACGTCCCCCGGTGGTACATCTCTTCGATATTCAGCCACAGGCTTACCAGCATGATGGTGTAATCCGCCACCGAGGCGGGCGCATGCAGAGGGGCCATAAACGGAAAATGAACCAGCAGTTGCTGTTTATCCTCCTCCGTTACGACTCCCTGATACCAGGGCGCAGAGAGTTGGCGATAAACGTCGGCCTCCTCCAGCGAACAGGCCCAGCTCAGGCGCACTGCGATGGTTTTCACGAACGGCGGGATCGAGGTGTTTTCCTCCGCAAGCGGAGTCAGACTCGACGTAAGATCGTGACCGTGCGATTCAGCGTTCATTTTTTCCCTCAATGCCTGGCGGGTAGCAAACTATATTCATCGACCCGTGCGGAAAATACTTTAGGCTTATTATTTAAAATAGAGAATAAAATGAAAATGATCCATGCGGATTGTCTTAAATCTTAAAAAAAATCATATAAAGCAATGGGTTATTTTACAACCAATTATTGATGGCATCGATCTAAAATAGCCTTTTTGATTTATTCCATAAATTAAACCACACCATTAATCGATTCACCTCCAGGGTTATTGCACTTATTTCATTATTTACGTGAAAATCTATCCCCGCCATCTGCAAGCTTGATGACGTTATCGGCAAACGGATTCCGCACGAGGCGTTTTTACCGACAAATACCGCGCTTTATTCCATCTATTTGCTGCATCAATGGGTGAGATCCTGTGCTCTGATAACCTGATATTTTTCCCTTTGCCGCTCACAACAGGAACAGTGACTCATGGATCCGTTTCAGCAAATTTTGAAGTCTACGCTCGCCCGCACAGAGAGCGTGCCGCAGACCACCACGCCGCCGACGCTGCCGGAAGCGGAGCGTGTTTCCTGGACTGCCAGTGTCGCGGCGGAAGATTTTCTGGCGCTGGCTAAAGCACGGCGCACCATTTATACGCTGGGCAAAGATCTGCCGGTCGCGGAAGAGACGGTGATCGATACCATTAAAGAGGCGATTCGCCAGGCGCCATCGGCGTTCAATTCGCAAAGTTCGCGCGCGCTGATCCTGCTGGGCAAGGAGCACGATCGCTTCTGGGGGCTGGTGCGCGAACAGTTGCGTAAAGTGATCCCGGCAGAAAGTTTCCACGCCACTTCCGACAAACTCGACGGCTTTACCGCCGCTGCCGGTTCGGTGCTGTTTTTTGAAGATCAGGAAATAGTGACCGCGCTGCAACGCCAGTACATCGCCTATGCGGATAACTTCCCTGTCTGGTCAGAACAGAGCAGCGGTATTGCCCAGTATGCCGTCTGGCTGGCGCTGGCAGAGAAAAGCATTGGCGCTAACCTGCAACACTACAACCCGCTGATCGATCAGGATGTGCGCGAGACATGGAATATTCCGCCGAGCTGGAAACTGCGCGCGGAGATGAACTTCGGCAGCATCATTGCGCCCGCCGATGAGAAAACCTAGATTGATGACGACAGGCGTTTTATCGTCGCCAGATAATTCGCTGTAAATAGCTGCCTGCGGGCAGCTATTTTGTTTTTAGGGTAAATATTCAGCACAGCCTGTCGCACAAAGCGAAACCCTCTTTTTGTGGTTGCTGAGTTAATTTCGTCGGATAAGATATTTCTAATTTCATTATTCATTGCAGAAGGAAGAAACATGAACCTGCAAAGCATTTTGGGTAAACAGGTGCTGGGGGTACTGGCTTATTATTGCGGCGAAAAGATTACCGTTAATATTTGCGCCACTTACCCGAACAGCGATAATTCATTACGCGTTTTTTTCCATAACGGCCACCAGCTCGCCGTTGATGATTTTGCCACAGTCCATCTTGATAACCGTACCGGCGTTGACGAATTTGACGCCAACATCTCCGTATACCGTAGTTCTTACAAAGGACGGGTGATCGCCATTGATGGCGACTGGGTGGTGCTGGCGCCGCGGGAATGCCAGTTGCTGCACGGCTTTAAGAAGGTTATCGATATTAAAGAAACGGGCTATCGCTACCCGGACGATCCGCGCGCCGATACGCTGGTCCCGTTCACTACATTAACGGCATTACCGCCACTGGAAATAAAAGATCATCATAATAAAGTCGGCGTATTAATTACCCACGCGCAGGAACAACCGCATACGACGGTGCTGGCTTTTCTTTCGTCTTCAGATAACGACATATTTTTAATCACGTTCCCTGAGACATTTAAATCGAAAGTGCTGAAAAAAGATAACCGCTGCCTTTTCGCCATGGATGAGCGTGCAAATTATATTTTCGAGAACGCCATTCACTGGAATTACACCACCTTTGAAGGCCGCGCATTTTTAATTCCCAACGGCAGCCCATTATTTCTGCAAGTTCGTGAAGCGTTTATCGAGAAAAACCCGTGGGAGATGGCCTTTTTCCTGCGTGAAGATCTGGAGATGTACCACATCAAGAGCGACCATCTGGTCTGCTCCGGCGAAAGCGCCTGACAGAAAACCCTCCGCGGCCAGGCGCGGCGCGGAGGGCGTAGCTTACTCGTCGAAGAACCAGTAGCCCTGATTTACCAGCCAGGCCAGCTCTTCGGCAAAGTCCGGGTTGTCCAGCGCGTTACCCAGCTCTTTCTGCCCGATCACCGTATAACGGCACAGCGCGTCGGCGGCCTGCGGCTCGGTCGTTTCCAGGCATTCGCTGTTCACAAAGAAGCTGTCGCCGATATGGAGTACTCGCAGCCCGCTCAGGCGAGTCAGCACCTGCCCTTCCTGCAACGCCGCAACAATCTCGTCGGCGCTGTAGTCGTCCGGCTCGGGCGACACATCCAGTTCATGGCGCGGCGTGGTAATAAAGCTGCCAAACCACTGTTTGAAATGAACCGGATCGTTGATCATGTCGATCATCATGCCGCGCAGGCGATCGAGTTCATACTCTTCCACCCGCCCCGGATGTTCACGACAGGTTAAATCCGGATCGCTGTAGTGCTCGTTACCGAGATCGTTTTCCAGTGCGTAGTCGGCAAAGCTGCTGATCAGATCGCGACCGTTCGGCCCGCGAAAACCGATCGAGTAGTTGAACGCCGCTTCGTGAGTGAAACCATCGTGAGGGAATCCAGGCGGAATGTAGAGGATATCGCCCGGCTCCAGATCTTCATCAATGATCGGCTCGAAAGGATCGACGTGCAGCAGCGCCGGATGCGGGCAAAACTGGCGCATCGGCAACTTATCGCCCACGCGCCAGCGGCGGCTGCCCATCCCCTGAATAATAAATACATCGTACTGGTCGATATGCGGACCAACGCCGCCGCCCGGTACGGAATAAGAGATCATCAGATCGTCAAAGCGCCACTCCGGCAACACGCGAAACGGCTTCACCAGTTCGGCGGAAGGTGCGTGCCAGTGGTTTACCGCCTGCGCCAACAGCGACCAGTCGGTTTCGCCCAGATGATCAAACTCCTCGAAGGGGCCATGCCACGCCTGCCATTGCCCATTTTTGTGGCTGACAATGCGGCTGTCGATTTCCGGTTCCATCGCCAGACCAGCCAGTTCATCAGGCGTGATCGGATCAACGAAGTCCGGGAAGGCGCGTTTCAGAACGACAGGTTTCTTTTGCCAGTATTTTTCAAGAAATTCCGGCCAGTTCAGGTTGAGTTGGTAAGCCATGGATTCACACCAGTAAGAAGGGACACCAGCAGATTATAAAGAGCGCGACGGGTTGCCCGCCTTGTCATTGGTCAAGCGCATGCAGGACTTATGATGGCGCAATATCCAGTTGGCCCAACACCGCAAGTAACGCATCCACCTTCGGCAGTAGCTGCTTGCGTCGCGGCCACACCAGGGTCAGCGCCAGCCCCTCCGGTTGATGCTGTGGCAGGATCACTACCAGCTCGCCGCGCTGCAATTGCGTATGCACCAGCCAGGTGGGCAACTGGCCGACGCCCAGCCCGGCGCAAATCGCCTGCACCTGCGCATCAACATCGCCCAGCGCCATGCGCCAGGGCACCGTGCGCCACTCCGGATAGCCGTCGGCGGTGGTGAAGATCCAGGGTTTGCTGCTGCCATCGACCCGCTCGTAAAGGATCGCTTTATGCCGCAACAGTTGTGCCTCATCCTGCGGCATGCCTTCACGTTGCAGGTAATCGGGCGATGCGCAAAACACCATCTTTTCGCGCCCAATGTGTCGGCACCCCAGCGAGGCGGGCAGTTCAGAGGTTTGGCCGATCCGCACGGCAACGTCGATGCCCTCTTCAAACAGATCGACGAAGCGATCGGAAAAGGTCAGGCTGAGTTCGATCTCCGGGTGCTGCTGGCAAAAAGGGATCAGCAGTGGCATCACGCCCAGCCGTCCGTAAGTATTCGGTACCGCCAGCCGCAAACGACCGGAAGGGATGGTGCGGTGCGCCGCCAGCACCGATTCGGCTTCCGCCAGGTCTTCCAGAATGCGCAGACAGGTCTGGTAATAAGCCTGCCCGGCGTCGGTTAACTCCAGCCGCCGGGTGGTGCGCTCCAGCAGCCGCGAACCCAGCCGGGCCTCCAGACGACCGACGCTTTTACTGATCGCCGACCCTGTCAGATGCAGCCGTTCGGCGGCGGCGGTAAAGCTCCCTGCTTCGACGCAGGCGACAAAGGGGATGATATCTTTAAGACGTTGGTCGCGCATAGATTCGTGAATTCAGGTCAGTAATAGTGTGAATTAATACCAGAGATAAGAAATAAATTCTTCATTAGTCTGTACTCATCACGATAGAGGAGAACATTCATATGCAGAAGAAAGCATTAATTGTCGGCATCAGCGGCGTTATTGGCCGCGCACTGGCCGAACAACTGCTCAGCGAAGGGTGGCAGGTTTGCGGATTGTCACGCGGGCGCGGCGCTGTCCCCGCAGGCTGCATCAGCCTGACGGCGGATCTGACCGATGCGGCAGCCGTGGCTGCGGCGCTTCAAACGCAGCAGCCGGATGCGCTGTTTTTCAGTGTCTGGGCACGCCAGGAAAACGAAAAAGCCAATATTCGCGTCAATGGTGCGATGGTGAAAAATGTTATTGCAGCGCTGGGTGAACGGCTGGCCGGGAAACACGTGGCGCTGGTCACTGGCATGAAACACTACCTCGGCCCGTTCGAGGCCTATGGCAAGGGCAATGTTCCGGTCACGCCGTTTCGCGAGGAACAGGGCCGCCAGGATGTGGAGAATTTCTATTATGCCCAGGAGGATGAAGTGTTCGCCGGGGCGCAAAAATATGGCTATCGCTGGAGTGTTCATCGCCCGCACAGCATCATTGGTTATGCCGTCGGCAATGCTATGAATATGGGGTTGACGCTGGCGGTTTACGCCACACTTTGTCGTGAAAAAGGCTGGCCGTTTATCTTCCCCGGCTCGCCGGAGCAGTGGAACGGCGTGTCGGACGTGACGGACGCTGGCCTGCTGGCAGAACAACTGAGCTGGGCGGCGCAAAGCGAAAACGCGGCAAATGAAGATTTTAACGCCGTTAATGGCGATGTTTTCCGCTGGAACTGGCTCTGGCCTCGGCTGGCTGCTTATTTTGCCATTGAATCTGCGCCCTACCCGGAAAGCATGCAACCGCTGGAAGGAAGAATGCAGGATGCGCAAGCCGCGTGGACAGAGATTGCAGCGAAATACCATTTGCGCGAAGCGGATATCAGCAAACTTGCCTCCTGGTGGCATACCGACGCCGATCTTGGTCGTCCAATGGAGGCGTTCGCCGATATGAGCAAAAGCCGCAAAGCGGGCTTTACTGGTTATCGCAGCACGCTGGATGCGTTCACCGCGTTGTTCGATCGCCTGAAAGCGGAAAATATTATTCCGCGCTAAGACAATGCCCGGAGGCGCAACGCGCTCCGGGCGCAGTGTCGGCTAAGTTTGGCGAGTAAGCCGGGTTATTGATGCTGACCGTACACCTCAATATCAGCACTATTGCCGATGAAAAATTTGCTGGCTGGCTCTCAGCTTTTGGCACGGAAACGGGCCACTTTCGCCCGGTTGCCGCACAGCGCCATGCTGCACCAGCGGCGGCGATGCGCTTTGGTGCGGTCGTAAAACCAGAGTATGCACTCCGGATGCTCGCACTGGCGAACATACTCAAATTGCCCGTGTGTGATTAGCTCTGCCGCCTGCTCTGCTACTGGTGCCAGCGCCCGTAGCGGCGTATCCCGTTGATACAAACGCTGGATCTGTAACGCGCCTTCGGCGTCAGTATTCACCTGCAAATAGCTCTGCGCCTGCGCCAGATAATCGTTAAGCTGCGCCAGCGACGGCGTATGGCCGTTTTTTTTCTCTTCTACCAGTTGCAGGATCAACGCGCGCAACTTACGCGCTTCAGCCAGCAGCTCTCCCGGTTTAGCGATAAAGGTGTCTGACAGTGTTCCCTGCCCGCTCTGTTGCAACCAGTTTTTGACATCCTCATCGGACTGCCAAAAGTCGTGCGTGCCTTGCTCCGCCCAGGCCTGCGTATTGATAAAGTCCAGCGCGCCTTGCTCGGCGATAAACCACGGGCCTTCGGTACCTGTTGTCGAGGGTGCTGCCATGTTGCGACTCCAGTAAGGTATTCATTTCGTCATTGTAACCGATAAAATTAATTTTACACAGTTACATTAATCCACCATACTCAATCCCGACGTAACCCCTTAAATTCAATTTAAACGGTTTCAAGTGAGGTATTGATATGGCTGGCAACACCCATTTCCCTGTTCGTTATCAGTTCGTTGACGCCGATGGCGTCCGGGTTTTCTACCGTGAAGCAGGTACGCCGGGTAACCCGGTACTTTTGCTGCTGCATGGTTTTCCCAGCTCATCACACCAGTATCGAGAGCTGATCCCGCTGCTGGCGGATCGGTTCCACATCATCGCTCCGGATCTGCCAGGTTTCGGTTTTACGGAAGTGCCCGCCGAACGGAATTATGTTTACCGTTTTGATACGCTGGCTGCGACGATGGTGGCTTTTGTCGATGCGCTGGATCTGCAACGTTTTGCGATGTATGTCTTTGATTACGGCGCGCCGACCGGCCTGCGTCTGGCGCTGCATTACCCCGAACGCATCAGCGGGCTCATTTCGCAAAACGGTAATGCCTATCTGGAAGGATTAGGGGATGCATGGGCGCCAGTACGCGCTTACTGGGATGCACCCACAGCCGAAAACCGCCAGGCGGTGAATGATGCGATTTTGCATTTAGAAGGCACGAAATGGCAGTATCTGCACGGCGTTAGCGATCCTGCGCAGGTTGCGCCAGAAGGTTACCAACTGGATGCCCTGTTGATGGAACGGCCCGGCAATAAAGCGATCCAGTTGGATCTGTTTCTGGATTATGCCAATAACCTGAAACGTTATCCGGAATTTCAGGCTTTCTTCCGCGCCTGGCAGCCACCAGCGCTGATTATCTGGGGCAAACACGATCCGTTCTTTATTCCGCCGGGGGCTGAAGCCTGGAAACGCGATAACCCAAACGCAGTGGTCGAACTGCTCGATACTGGCCACTTCGCGCTGGAAACCCATGCCGGTTACATCGCACAACGCATTCGCGAAGTCATCGGCGAGGCGCTGGGCTAAGGAAAGTGTGCGCCCACTTATCGTGGGCGCAGATTGTCAGGCCTGAGTCTGGAACATAATGGTGTCCGACGTAAACGAGCCATCTTCGCCGATCAGGAAGTGCTGCTTCACCTCTTCCGACGTTTGCTGTTGCAGAAAGCGAATTGCCGCACGCAATACTTCCGGCGTTTTCATGCGTTCAACCCATGAGTTGTATTCCAGCGCCAGGCGATCGGTTAACAGCTTATCGACCGTCATCCCGCTCTGCTGCGTCATTTGCAGCCACTCCGCCGCCGAGTAGTTGCGCACGTGAGACGGATCGCGCAGTACTTCGATAGTTTGCAGCCAGATATCCAGCACCGGACGGCCCGGCGAGGCGATATCCATTAAGATAAATTTACCACCAGGCTTCAGCACACGTTTCACCTCACGCAGCGCCAGCGCAACATCATGCCAGTGATGAGCAGAGTAACGGCTGATCACCACATCAAACGCGCCATCGGCAAAGGGCAATTGTTCCGCCGCGCCATGTACCGTGTTGATATTGCTCAGTTGACGATCGCGGGCCGCCTGGCGCACCACGTCGAGCATTTTTTCTGACAGATCGTAAGCCGTCACTTCACGGACGACGCCAGCCGCGACAAAACTGGCATGCCCGGCACCGCAGCCCAGATCCAGAACTGCGGCAGCAGGATTTTCACTGAGCCACTCCGCCAGCCGCACCAAATCTGCGCCCTGCGCGTGAACCTGGCTGGTGAGGTAGGCCTGCGCCTGGTCGCCAAACTGTTGTTTCGTTAATTCATGATGATTGACCGCCATTCTCTTGTTCCTTTTTTAGCTCGACAAAAATTTGCTCTTTGCCGACTATACGACCCTCTTTATAGGGGTACAATATGGCTACTTATACTGGTATTAATGAGTACCACCATGGAAAATACTCTCTTTGCCGGGCCAAAAACTCTCGGCGCCTTTTTACGTGCACAGCGGGAAAAAACCGCGCCGGCCGATATTGGCCTGCCGGCGCAAGGTCGGCGGCGCACCCGTGGATTACGCCGGGAAGAAGTGGCGCAGCTCAGCGGTATCAGCACCACCTGGTATACCTGGATTGAACAGGGGCGCGACATTGTCGTGTCACCGCAAACCTTGTCCAATATTGCTGGCGTATTAAAAATGACGCAGGCGGAGCGGAAGTATCTGTTCCACCTGGCGCTGCAAAACGATCCGCAGGAAGAGCATGTCATTACCGTGGAAGAATCGGTGCTGGCGACGGTGAATCAGGTGCAGTGCCCCTGTTATTTGCTGGATGTAACCTGGAATATGGTAGCGTGGAATACGCCCGCTGAAGCGCTATTTAGCGGCTGGCTGGATAAGGATACCCAGCCGAATATGATGAGTTTTATGTTTCGTCATCCCCTTGCGCAAACGCTGGTGGTTGACTGGGAGACGCGCGCCAGCCGGATTGTCGCAGAATTGCGTGCCGATGCGATGCACTATCCGCACGATCAGGGATTGAATCATTTAGTGCAGAGTCTGAGTAACGACAGCGAACTGTTTCGCACTTTCTGGTCGCGCCAGCAGGTGGTGGTGCGCGAAGGCGGCGAACGCGTTTTTCATCATCCGCAGCAGGGGGAGCTGCATTTCCGGCAGATGACCTGGCAATTAACCAGTAATCGCGCGATCAAAATGATTATGTTAATGGCGGAATAATGCAGAATAAAAAAAGCAGATCAGAAATCTGACCTGCTTTTTTTTATTTACGGAATTCGACAGTATTCGAACCGGCCTGGAAAAACGCGGCGATATTATCAAATGTGTTCATTGCAGATTTGCAAAAAATACATTTAGCACCGACCGGGTTTTTCTCAGTGACATCAAAACTGGAAATTCGGTATTGCGACCCGTGGCAGCACGGGCAGCGAAAATGGATACGATTCGTAATGGTAAATCCTTAGCGCGGAACCACGTTGGCCGCAGCCGGACCTTTCGGGCCGTTTTCGATAGTAAATTCAACCTCTTGATTTTCTTCAAGAGTACGGTACGCATTGCTCTGGATAGCAGAGAAATGTACGAATACATCTTTGCTGCCATCTTTCGGAGTAATGAAACCGAAGCCTTTCTCAGCGTTGAACCATTTAACGATACCGTTCATTTTAGTAGACATGCTTGTTACCTTCTTTTTTGTTCGCCGAATACGGCAGTAATGGTCTGAGACATTATTTTTTATCAGAGTGTAAAGCGAAGACCCAAAAAGAAGTAGCAAGGAGGTACTTAGAGATGAGAAAGACTTTAGTGAACTACTGGAGATAATGATTTATCAAACCGACGACGCATTAACTCATGGCTGCACTTATTTCGCAAGCGTTAATTTTAAAAAATTTGTCAGCGCCCTTTTTCACCAACATAACCAAACACATCGGGCACTCTCTTGCCAGCAACCGCAAACCAAACGGCTTATGTGTGAAGCCGATCGCAAAACCAGGCACAGGCAAACGTTACTATAAATACTAGTATGGTAGTTGAGTGTTTTCTTTTAGAGGTGCAATGAGCATGCAAATGACAATGCGCTGGTTTGGGCCAGTTGAAGACAAAATCCCACTGGAATATATCCGCCAGGTACCGGGCGTCGAAGGAGTAGTAGGAGCGTTGTACGATGTGCCGGTAGGTGAAGTATGGCCAAAAGAGAAAATCAACGCGCTTGCCGGGCAAGTCCGTGATGCCGGGCTTAAGATGGAAGTCATTGAAAGCGTTAATATTCATGACGATATTAAGATCGGTCTCCCCAGCCGCGATCGGCTGATTGCCAATTACCAGCAAACCATCCGCAACCTTGCAGAAGTAGGGATAAAAGTCATCTGCTACAACTTTATGCCGGTTTTTGACTGGATGAAGACCGAGATGAATTACGTATTGCCGGACGGCTCGCTGACGATGGCGTTCGAAAAGAAAGGCATCGATAAAACGCTGGATGAAGTGGTTAAAGAGGTGCTGGAAAATTCCAACGGCTTTGCGCTTCCAGGTTGGGAACCAGAACGTCTGGCGAAAGTACAAGAGCTGTTTGCCAAATATAAAGATGTTGATGACCAGAAATTACGTGAAAACCTGGTTTACTTCCTTGAGCGCGTTATTCCGGTCTGTGAAGAAGTCGGTATTAAAATGGCGATTCATCCGGACGATCCGCCGTATTCTATTTTTGGTCTTCCGCGCATCGTTAAAAATCGTGACGATCTCGACTGGATTTGTAATGCAGTCGATTCTGAAGCCAACGGTATTACTTTATGTACCGGTTCGATTGCCGAGGATCCCGAAAATAACGTGTGCCAAATCCTGGCCGAATTTACACGCCGAAAACGTATTCACTTTGCGCACGTGCGCAATATCAAACTGATTAAAGATAAAGATTTCTATGAATCCGCGCACTTATCCCGCTACGGTTCGCTGGATATGTACGAGGTCATGAAAGCCTTGCATGACAACGGGTTTGACGGTTACATCCGTCCGGATCACGGGCGTTTCATCTGGGGCGAAACCGGTCGGCCAGGCTACGGTCTTTACGATCGGGCGCTCGGCGTAACCTATTTACACGGTCTCTGGGAAGCACTCGAAAAACAAAACTAATTTTATTCGGGCCGGTGGTTCCACCGGCTTTTCTTGATAGCCAATCCGTAAGGTATTCTCTATGTCCCCGCTGTTAGCCTTATTCTGGGTGCTGGTAGGTATTGCACTTCTGGTTCTTATGAACCTGAAATACAAATTTCACAATATTTTCGCGCTACTGATTGCAGGTATATTTGTCGCAATCATGGAAGGTATTCCACTCGATAAAATTGTGTCTGTCGTTCAGGACGGTCTGGGCAGTATTCTCGGCCATCTTGCACTTATTATTTTGTTCGGCGCGATTATCGGTAAATTTATGACCGAATCCGGTGCCAGCCAGAGGATTGCCGATAGTGTTATTGAGCACTGCGGCACACGTTTCCTCACCGTCGGTTTGATGTTTATTGGCGTGATTTTCGGCATCGCCATGTTTTATGAAGTCGCTTTCCTGATTGCCATGCCACTGGTATTAAACATCGCCAAAAAAGCCCATATTCCCTATATGAAACTGGTTGTGCCAACGGTGGTCGGCGCAACCATGGGGCACAGTTTGTTCCCACCGCAGCCAGGACCGGTCGCGCTGATCAGTGCGTTTAATGCCGATATTGTGCAGGTCTATCTGTATGGCATCCTGGTCATTATTCCGGCGCTGTTTTGTGCAGGTATTTTATTACCGAAATATTTACCGGGAATCAAAACGATCCCGCTAAATTCACTGCTAAAACCCGTGGAGGAAAAAACAGCCCAGGATCTGCCGCCGTTTAGCATCAGTATTTTGATTCCGCTGATCCCGGCGGTACTGATGATTGTGGCCTCGCTGGTAAAAGGTCTGATGCCCGCTGGCTCGGAGCTGGTAAAGGTCTGTGTTTTTTTCGGCAGCGCGGAAATCAGTATGCTGCTTGCAACGCTTGCGGCAATCTGGTTTCTCGGCATTAAGCGCGGCATGACGCCGGACGGAGTAACCCATTGCGTCAGCGATGCGATTGCTAAAATTGCCAACGTCCTGTTTGTGATTAGCGCCGGAGGGATCCTGAAGCAGGTGATTGTGGTTTCCGGCGTTGGCAATCATATCGTGGACATTATGAGTAACGTCCCGCTGTCACCGTTTATCGTGGCGTGGATCATCACGGCCATCATCCGTATTCTGACCGGGCAAGGCGCCGTTGCGGCGATTACCTCCGCAGGCATCGTCGCGCCGATGGTCAGCGCTTTTCATTTAAACCCGGCGTTGATGTGCCTGGCTGTCGCCTGCGGCAGTAACACCATTACGCTGATGTATGACGGCGGCTTCCTGCTGTTTAAAGAAACCTTTGGCATCTCCATGAAAGATACCTTTAAAACCTGGGGGCTGCTGGAACTGATTAACTCGGTTGTCGGGTTAGGCATGGTGCTGCTGCTTAGCCTGTTTATCGCCTGACGTTTGCACTTAGGGGAAAAGGGAAGTCCCCATCACAATAACCTGCCCTTCTCATTCGCCATTCGGGATGCTACGTTTATCAGCAATAACATCCAACCCGGCCAGCCAATGTAACGACATCTCGTTGTAAACACACTTTTTTCATCGTGCAGCGCATGCTGTACGCAGAGTTCTGTTTGCCTGAGATGTTAACAATGAAGACGTTATTGATGGTATTAGTGCAGGCACTACGCCAGCACCGCTGGCTGTGCCTTTTCGGCTGCGCGTATATTTTCTCTTCTGTCGGTAATGGGCTGACGCAGACCATTATTCTGGGCCAGCTTCTGCGCTGGCACGCCTCTCCAGCGACACTCACGCTCACCTATATGCTGGCGACGT
Source organism: Kosakonia radicincitans DSM 16656 (assembly GCF_000280495.2). NCBI lineage: Bacteria > Pseudomonadati > Pseudomonadota > Gammaproteobacteria > Enterobacterales > Enterobacteriaceae > Kosakonia > Kosakonia radicincitans. The sequence goes on along the minus strand of NZ_CP018016.1, from coordinate 888,158 downwards.
TGCCTGGTTTTTTTGGCAGCCTCCTCGGCGAGCGTTTATGCCGCCATGTTTCACCGCTGCGTTTACTGCTGCTAAGCGAGCTGGCGGGACTGGCCGGTTTACTGCTACCACTTTACGGTCTGCTGGCACACAGCATCCCCGCGCTTCTGGCTTTGCAATCCATCGAAGCGTTTGTCGCCGGGTTATCCTGGCCCGCCATGAGCCTGGTGTTCAAACGTGGTTTAAGTACTGCGGAACTGCCCGCGGCGACCAGCATGGAGACCGTGATCTTCGCCGCGCAGGTTCTGCTCGGAACCGGGATTGGCGTTTTGCTGTTCGGCAGAATGTCGCCGCTCGTCCTGCTCGGCATCGATGCCACAAGTTTTGTGTTGGCGATCGCACTGTTAGGCATCACCTCTCGCTATTTACGGTTGCCCCCGGGGGATGCAGAAGAGATGCGTCACAAAGTGAGCTGGAGCAGGTTATCCACCTTGCAGCAACGAAGCCTGCTTATGTTGCCTGCTCTTGCCGCCGTTGGCGCGCCTGCGATGGCACTCTTGCCCGCGCTGATACAGCAAACTCAGCCAGATACCGCCGCCGGGCTGGCGCTGCCGCTAATTTTTGCCCGCAGCCTGGGGCAACTGTGCGGTCCACTACTGCTGAAGGCCAACCGGCTGGAACAGTACGCCGCAAGTAATCGTTATCTGCTCTGTTGCCTGCTGGCTTTTCTTGCCGCCTATTGTCTGTTGCCGGGATTATCGGCATGGACGGCTGCTGCGCTGGTGATGATCTTTCTGGCGCATCTGGCGTCGAATGTCGTATTCGCTCTTGGAACCTTCAGTTTGTTGCATACATTCCCGGAAGAGTCGGTCTCTGCCGCCAGCGCAAAAGCGTGGCGCTGGCAGGCGATGAGTGCGGCTCTGGCAACGCTGACGGCGGCGTTTTTGTCCGAAAAATGGGGAGCAGCACAAGCGTTATACAGTGTGTCGTTTATGGCGCTGGTGCTGGTAATGGCCGTACTGATTCGCTACCGACGGTAACGATGAAGGGTGTGCACCGGCTAACACCGGTGCACATTTTTATGCGCGGATATCGTCATATTCACGAGTGTTATCAAACTCGTGTTTGGCAAACGGGCACAGCGGAATAATTTTACGGTTCTCGGCCCGCATTTTTTCCACCACGCGCGCCACAAGCTGTTTACCCACGCCTTGCCCTTTCAGGCTGGGATCAACATCAGTGTGTTCAATAATACTGAGATGTTCGCCCGTCGGCACAAATACAATCTCGGCAACCTGAACGCCCTGGGCGTCGTTGACGTAAAATTTGTTGTGACCTTCCAGTATTTCCATCTTTTTCTCACTCAGTTATGGCGGTATTTGAGCGCACCGCTTGGGCAGGTATCAATCACGTTGATCACCGTCTCAACATCCACTTCGTCCGGAATGATCCACGGTTTACGTTTCAGGTTAAAAAGCTTCGCATTACCGCGTACACAGTTTCCTGAGTGCTTACAAATGGCCGTATTGAAGTAAACATCAATTTTTTCACCGGTATACACGCGATAACCCGCGTCCAGTAGATCTTTATCCACGACATTGCCTCCGCTGTTTTTATCGGGTGTTGAAGACATCATAACCTTGTTACGGGATTGTGAATATCGTGACGCAAGATATGAAATCCTTCTTCAGCACCCGGCTCAACAAAGTAGCGGGTGATCGCTTCAAACTGTGCATCAGAAGCAGCAAAATCATGGTTACCCGCCGCATTCCGCCGCCGCAATCGCGCTTTGCACTCCTCGTCAGCCACCGGCAAATAGTGCAGGCAATGCGCTGCGCCCGAAGTGTGAATCAAAGACATCATCCACTGGCGACTGGCAAGCGTATTAGCAGGAAAATCCAGCACGACGCTGACACCCGCTTTAAGCAGTGCAACGGTATGCGGACCGATAGCGCTCCTGAGTTTTTCCGAGTAGTGAACGTAGTCCCCTACGCTGCTCATCACATCCTTAAACAGCAACGCCAGCCAGCGATCTTCACTTAAGAGCACGGTGCCCGGTGTTTTTGCCAGCCCAGCGGCAAGCGTTGATTTACCGGACGCAATTTTGCCGCACAGGATATGCAGAGTTGGTGCAGAATGCGCCATCGTTTCTCCTTTATATATACGCGACTTTTATCAACCTGGCCCGTCGCTGGCCGCCGCAAGCAACGGCACAATCAGATCGCTTAACGGCGTTGGAATACCCTGCTTCCGCCCGTACCGCTGTATAACGCCGTTACGGATATCCCACTCAAGCACTCGTCCGGCCTGGCGGTCAGCGAGAATAGAGGTACCCAGATCCGCCGGTGCACGATGAAAAACATCAACGATCTCCTGCGGCACGTCATCACTTAATACCGCACCTTCCGCACGCGCCACCGCAAGACATTCGCGTAAATAAGCTAATGCCACCTCTGTGATATCGGAGCGTGAAAACATTCCGGCGCGACGCCCTGACAGCACCATCAAGCCCGCAACCGCATTCTGCAACAACTTGCGCCATGCAATAGAGGTGAAATCAGCAGCGAGATCGACTTCACAGCGCGTGCCCTGCAACACCTCGACCACACGTTGGGCCGCTGGCGTATCAGGCAATGTCAGGCGCGGCTTAGCACGCAGCCAGACAGAAGCATCGGGTTCTCGCTGCGCAGGAAACCATACCACTGATGGCAGAATCGTCGCACCTGCAACATAAGCGGCAAATTGTAATTTCTGCTCAACGCCATTTTGTAACACGCAAACCACCGTATGCTCGTCGCACAAAACATTCAGCCAGGCCGCGGTGGCGTCCAGTTGCGTTGTCTTCACTGCGACAAACACCAGATCAAACGGCTGTTTGATTTCGGCAGGCTCGGTCAACACCGGGCCCGGCACAATAATGCGCCCCTCGTCAAAACGTAATTCGAGCTGAGGATACGCCGTACGTCCACAAATTACAGGAGTTCGACCTACTTCGTGCAGGGCCGCAACCACAGTCGTTCCGATGGCCCCCGGCCCAATGAGGGCCACTTTAGGATTTTCAGAAATCATGAACTTCCTCCAGATGATCTTTCACTGCCCTTGCGTCTGTATAAAAGGATGAAAAACAATACCACCGGCAATCAACGCGGTGACAGATGCTCTGCTTATCACGCTCAAATCGGCATTGTCTGGTGGTTATGAATACGCTTAATCTAATACAACTTTTTTACAAGTTTACGCCAGATGCTCTCAGCCGCCCCTTGTTTCGATAACGCGTCAAAGGCCTGTGGTCAGCAATGGGCTCATGACAGGATAGAGAGAAAAGCGTCAACAACATATTCGTATTTATTACCCATTCATTTGCTCGAAAAAATCTTAATTATTAGTTCTTAAAACCTCATAACCAATTACAGACAAATAATTAAGAACCATTTAAAAAATCATATCAGTTTAGATTTGTAAAATATTCGTAACTATATAAAATCATGATAGAAAAAACGTCATAATAAACATCTGCGCATCATTCCAGTATGTCTGTAAATGCTGTGAATGAAGTTTAATTTAATTGATCTCGTTACTCCGCCTGTAATATCATCCTGGTATTGCAACAGCTAAATTGTTACTACTCTGTTTTTATTGATGTCGAAAACAGAGCTTGTCCCTATTGACATTTGACAAGGAAGATATTTGTGGGAGTATTCAATTACAAAGATCACGGAGAAGAAGAAACAGCGCATTATTTTATAACACACTGATAATGTTAACAAAGCATGACAATAATACTGATGATGGTTTCGCTGACAACCTGGGGTTTTATGTTCCCACGAACAACCTTTGTTACGAATTGATGGAGCGCAGAGTGGCTCACTTTTATTGAGTATCGACGCTCACGCTCCCGACCTTGATTCGGAATCTATGTTAATTGAAGCGATGAATAACTCAGACTGGCCCGCAGCATCTGAAAAAAATCGAATAACATTACCAGTCTGAATAATACACCTAACATTTACTGAATTTATGAAATAATTAATGCTATGAAACTTTTTTCTCATAAAATGACCGCCATATATTGTATGGCATTGGTTTTTATCACTGGTTGCCGTGATGAAAATAAAAAAAATCTGCAAGGGTATATTGAAGGTGAATTCGTCTATATTTCGTCTGAAAGTTCCGCGCTGATTTCAAAAGTGATGGTTAAGCGTGGCCAAAATGTAGCTGCAGGACAAACGTTGATTGTTCTGGATGATGATTATGAAAAAAAACAGGTCGAAATAGCGAATCAAACGCATGCAAGCGAGGTCTCGACTCTGGCCGATCTGGGTAAAGGCGGTCGCGATACCGAACTGGAAATTCTGAAAGCACAGCTCTCACAGGCGCAGCATGACGCCGAAGTGTCCCGTTCGAAATTTGGCCGCTACCAGAAGCTGCAATCCAAAGGCTACGTGTCCGAGCAGGAACTTGAGCAGTCCGAGGCAGATAACAAAATGAAATGGGACAGAGTGCAGGAATTGACCTCCCAACTGAAAAATAAATCCCTGCCTTCGCGCGTCGATCAAATTGAGGCTCAAAAGGCCAGAGTGGAAAGTTCTTTATTACAGGTCAAACAGAGCCAAATCGCGCTGAACAAACGCATTTTACGCAGCACCGGTAGCGCCAAGGTTTACGACATTATGTATCACACTGGCGAAGTGGCCTCACCTGGCGCGCCACTCATCTCATTACTGCCGGAAGATACCATTAAAATCCGCTTTTTTGTCCGCACCCCTCAGCTTTATAAAATCGCGCAGGGTATGCTAATCGCAGTCAAAATCGAAGGCCGTGAAGAACCGGTGCCAGCAAAAGTGACCTATATTTCGCCCAAAGCCGAATTCACGCCACCGGTTATTTTCACCTCTGCGCACAAAGAGCGAATGGTCTTTATGATCGAAGCGATGCCGATCGAACCGGATGAAAAGCTCCATCCGGGTCAGCCCGTCGAGGTCATATTATGATGGATTATTGCATCAAACTTCAGAACGTGAATAAGTCATTCGGCTCCAGGCATGTCGTGAAAGATCTCACGCTGAATATCCCTACCGGTAAAATCACCGGTTTTCTCGGGCCAAATGGCAGCGGGAAAACAACAGCAATGCGCATGATGTGCGGGCTACTGAAGCCGGACAGCGGTTCAGGTAGCTGTTTTGATTTCGATATTTTTAAGCAGCGAGAGTCCATTAAACCGATGATCGGTTATATGACGCAGTATTTCTCACTGTGGGAAAATCTTACGGTCCGGGAAAACCTGCTATTTCTGGCCAAAATACGGAATATTCCCCAACCGATAAAACGCGTCGAAGAGCTTATTAACGAATTTGCTCTACAGCGCTTTCGGGATGTTCTGACGCACCATTTATCCGGCGGCTGGAAACAACGCGTCTCGCTCTCGGCCAGCATCTTGCACGATCCGAAGATAATATTGCTGGATGAACCGACGGCGGGTGTCGATCCCTATGCCCGCCGGGAATTCTGGAAAATTTTGCATTATCTTTCCAGCAAAGGCATGACGATTCTGGTCAGCACGCACTATATGGACGAGGCTGAACGCTGTAACCATCTGGCGTGGATGTCCTATGGTAATTTGCTGGCTTCTGGTTCGGCCGAAAGCATTATTCAATCCCAGGGGCTGACAACATTCGCTATTAAAGGTCCGAATCTGCACGATCTGGAATACCGCTTCAGCGATATCGACGAGATCGAACAGACAGTGATCTTCAGCAACACGCTGTTTGTTACCAGCAAACAGAGCAACACACTTAATACTATTGTTGGCGCCTTGCCCGATAACTACCACGTTGAAAAAACTGCCACCACACTTGAAGATTCGTTCGCACATTTGATGAAACAGGCTGTACCAATATGAATAAATTAAAATTGATATACGAGCGCGTCATGGCAATTATCGTGAAAGAGCTCTTCGAGCTACGCCGCGATAAGGTCAGCTTGCTGATGATCTTTGCGATTCCGTTAATCAACCTCTGTATTATTGGTTTTTCGGTAAATACTGACCCTAAATTTGTACGCACCGCGCTGATCGATCACGACGTCTCTTCCTTCAGCCGTACGCTGGTAACCGGGATGACCAATACGGATTATTTTGCCATCCAGCGGGTTACCAGTGAGCAAGAGGCCGATAAGCTATTTCGTGAAGGTGCAGTGCAGTTGGTCGTCATTATTCCAGCCGGGTTTTCCAGAGATCTCATCGCCGCCAGGAAGCCACAGCTGTTAGTCCAGACCGATGCCAGCGATCCCGCTGCCACAGCAAACGCTACACAGGCACTGACAACATTGCTTAACGATGTGTTCAGACACGATACGAAAAACTTACCGGGTCTGCAAAAAGAGAACATACAGTTGGTCGATGTTGTAGTGCATAAACTCTATAACCCGGAGGGAATAACCCGTCTAAATATTGTACCAGGGCTTGCGGGGGTCATACTCTCCATGATCCTGATTCTGATGACCAGTCTTTCCATCATTCGTGAAAGAGAGAAAGACTCCATCATGCACATCATCAATTCGCCAGTCACCGCATGGGAAATCATGCTGGGTAAGGTTTTCCCCTATTTTTGTGTTGGTCTGTTACAAGCTGCGTTTATCGTTATGATGGCGGTTTATGTCATGGATGTTCCGATCATGGGATCGTTTATTTCCCTGGCATTGCTGCTAACGATCTTCATCATTCTCTGTCTGGCAATCGGCGTCATATTTTCTACGGTCACGAAAAGTCAGCTCCAGGTGATGCAACTGGCTTCATTTTACTTTTTATTATCGACCATGCTTTCCGGTTTCATGAACACGTTCTATGGCATGCCTTTCTGGTCGCAACTGTTGGGTTCAGTGCTTCCGCTCACATATTTTTTACGCCTTGTCAGAGGGATTATACTGAAGGGTTACGCTCTGAATGAAATGTCACCTGATTTCATGTCGCTGTTATTTCTTACCGTATTCTTATCGTTACTCTGTTGCATTCTTTTTCATCGTGTGGTTAAAAAGCTCTAGATCATCATTGGTAAACGCATTATCTGCTCTTATTTTTCCCCGTCCATAATATGGTTGTGTGTTGAGCACACCAGTCAATAATGCAGAAAATAACTCAAGCATCCGTTATGAAAATACTTATCGGATGCCTGGCACTCGTCCAGCCTCCCTTCTATATCAGGCAATCAAATCACACTTATCACCTCTTCAGTTATCACACGAGCTTCATCACTTGCCTTTTTAACAAACTATGAATAGCCGCAAATCAAAATTACCCCAGTCAAACAAAATCATCTTCTGCAAGACGCTATAATTTGGTGCATTAATATTTTCCGCCAAAGAATACCATTCACTATAATAACCAAACAAAAAGTAATATTTAGTTCGTAAACCATTATGAAATGACCTTAAATAAATATAAAACACACGTATAAAAAATCCTGCACGCCCCCTCCACAACTTAATCTAGCTATTGAAAATGAAGATATTTTTTAGATAAGAACCAATACAGACAATTGTGACCAGATAATAATTTTCTTAAAAATAGAACAACTAAGAAAAGACATCTTTGCAATATAAAAAACTGCATATAGAATTCTCACTGCAATCACGAGATGATTCTTCGAAATGTAAAATATCGTAGCTGCAAATCATAATGCCGCATAAAAGAATGCGACAATAAAAATGATAAAACAGCCTGCGATTATCTCTGACGCGCTACACAAATATATCTTTTATATACCTGATGATAATCATTAGATTCGTCATCTTTATTAAACAAGGACTATGTTATGAAAAATCTGAAAACTACCGCACTGGCATCATTTGTTGTACTGGCATTATCTTCTATTTCTTCTGTAAGTGCAGCTGACGGTACAATTAACTTTACCGGTGAAATTACCGATGCAGGTTGCAACACTTCCGTTAACGGTTCAAGCGCTACGACTGGCGACGTTGATATGGGTAAAGTTGTAAAAACTTCCTTTAAAGGCGTTGGTTCAACTGTTGACGGTTCTGCAAGCAGCACTGGCTTCACCATCGAAATGGATGACTGCCCGTCTACCATAACGTCTGTAACCTTCAAGTTTGATGGTCAGAACGAAAATGGCGACGACACTGTACTTGCTCTGACCGCAGGCGCTAATTCCGCTACCGGCGTTGGCATCCAGTTGTACGATAAAGATCGTAATGTTATCCAGCTGGCTAAAGCTTCCGCACCGTACACCATTACCAACACTGGCGCAGGCAGCACCAACTCCCTGCCGTTCTACGCCAAATACATCCAGACTCAAAATACGGTAACCACCGGTCCGGCTAACTCTGTTGCGACCTTTACCGTTAACTACTAATCACCTTTGGCCTGTTCTCGTGAGGGAACAGGCCTCTTTTTTAAAAGATGTTAACCATGCTCAAAATATCTGCATATGCACTTTCCCTTATTTTTTGCTGCGCTTCGGCACAGGCTGGCGTGGTGCTTGGCGGTACGCGCATCATTTATGAAGAAGGGAAAAAAGAAGTCTCCATCGACATCGAAAATAAAGGGTCAGTGCCTTATCTCATTCAATCCTGGGTTGAAAATCAGGATGGAGTGAAAACCGGTGATTTTTTAGTAACTCCGCCATTATTTCGCCTTGACGGTGATAAAAAAAATGCGTTACGTATTTTTAAACTGGTAAAAGAACTCCCAGTCGACCGGGAATCGCTCTTTTTCCTTAACGCAAAATCTATTCCAGGCGGCATGCCGGACAGCAACACGTTGCAGATTGCAATCCGCAATCGTTTAAAACTTATTTATCGCCCTACAGCTTTGAAAAAAGAAACACCAGAGAACCGAACTGAGGAATTAATCTGGAGCAGAACGGGTAATAAATTAAAAGTCACAAATCCTGGTCCGTATTATCAGAATTTCATGTTTATCAAAATCAATGATAAAGACATTGAGCTGAAAGATAAAAACTATGCAGCCCCTTTTACAGATACCTGGTTTGATATTGGTGCCATCAATGGTAATCAAATTAGCTGGAAAATCATAAATGATTATGGTTCGGCTGGCCCTCTCCACAGGAAAAACTTATAGTAATACATGAGGTTATAAAAATGAAAGATGAGTCTTTCAGCGCCAATTATAAGACGGGGTTAAGCCTGTTGATTCGCGTTACTCTTGTGTCATTTTTTTTTCAGATTGTGTCGCAGCCAAAAGCTTCTTCAACCCTGAATTTTTAAAAAATAGCGATCAGCAAAATGAAGTCGGCGACCTCTCTTATTTTGACATGGGATTGCGCCAGATCCCTGGTACCTACCGTGTTGACATTTGGTTAAATGGTAAAGCAATTGAAACAAGTGACGTTGAATTCAGGGCCCAGAAAGATGAAACAAGCGATGCTATTGAGCTGTCTCCTTGCCTTAATCTGCAAAAATTGATTTCATTAGGTTTAAATGAAAATTACATCAAGCAGAATGCATGGCTGGCAAAAGACCCTCAGCGTTGTGATATTCTTTCACTTATTCCAGAAGCTACGGCACAGTATGATACGGAACACCAACGTCTTAATTTAAGCATACCTCAAGCCGCATTAGTCCGTAAAAACCTGAATATTGTTCCTCCTGAACAATTTGATCAGGGGATTCCGGCATTTCTGCTAAATTATAAATTTCTGGCCAGCCAGACAAGTTCCAGGCAAACCTCTGCCAGACAGGATAGTTACCATCTGAACCTGCGGCCAGGTCTGAATATTGGAGCATGGCGTTTACGTCATTATTCTACCTGGTCAAGAACAACCGATAATTATCGAAATAATGATTCGTGGGATAACATTTATACCTACGCGCAGCGCGATATTATTCCGTTACGTAGCTCTCTCGTTTTAGGACAGAGTACGTCACCCGGGGATATTTTCGACAGCGTTGGTTTTACGGGTATGCAACTGGCAACAGACGAGACAATGTCTCCCGAAAACGTTACTGGCTATGCTCCAATCATCCGGGGTATTGCTAAAAGTAATGCCAAAATTGTTATTCGACAAAACGGTTACCAGATTTATGAAACTTATGTTTCTCCTGGTGCATTTGAAATTGATGATTTGTACCAAACGAACTCTAATGGCGATTTACAAGTTACCGTCCAGGAGTCCGATGGTAGTCAGCAAATCTTCACGGTGCCTTACGCCTCGCTACCCATCATGCGCCGGGAAGGCAGTCTCAAGTACAGCCTGACCTCTGGTGTTTATCGCACCTATGACAACAGTATTGCTAAAACGCCCTTTACACAGGCCAACGCCAGCTATGGTCTACCGTTTAATGCCACCCTCTACGGCGGGATTCAGGCTGCGTCGAAATATCAGGCTCTGGCTACCGGTATTGGGAAAAATATGGGAAAAATTGGCGCAGTATCAGTTGACGTGACGCAGGCGTGGTCAAAAAAACAGGATACCGATAAAAGTGATGGCCAATCCTGGCGTATTCGCTATAGCAAAAATGTTACCCAGACAGGTACTAATTTCGCTATTGCGGGTTATCGATACTCAACCTCTGGTTTCTATACGCTCGCTGATGTGCTGAATACGTACCGCGATGATCACCGCAGATATCAGATGTATCGTGTCAGAAACCGCACCGAAATGAATATCAACCAGAACATTGGCGATCGCCTTGGCTACGTTTCCGTAGGCGGGGTCGTTGAAGATTACTGGGATAATAACCGGCAAAACAGATCGATCAGTACCAGCTACAGCAATAGCTGGAACAACATTAGCTACAGCCTGAACTATAGCTACGTGCGATCCATACAGAACAGAGGGCATTTCGAGAAAACGTACAATGATCAGATAATTAGCCTGACGGTTAGTCTTCCTTTCGATCAGTGGCTGCACACAAATCATAGTCTCTATGCCTTTAATAACATGAATATCGCCAGGCCTGGTGAGGCCTCGTTTATGGCTGGTCTGGCCGGTACCGCGCTTGAAGAGAATAACCTCAACTGGAGCATCCAGCAGGGCTATGGGAATAAATCGAATGCCAGCGGCAACCTCGATCTCTCCTGGCAGGGAACGTATGGCGAACTGGTTTCCTCTTATGGTTACAGCCAGCAGTCACGCCGCTTCAGCTATGGCGCTTCAGGGGGAATGGTTGTCCATGAACGCGGCCTGACGTTAAGCCAGTCGCTTGGGGAAAGCGTGGCTCTGGTTGAAGCACCGGGAGCGGCGGGAACCAGTGTGTCAAATCATACCGGCGTGAAGACAGATTTCCGGGGTTATACCGTGGTGCCGTATGTTACCCCGTATCGCCTGAACGATATTGTACTTAACAGCGAGACGCTTCCCGATAACATGGAACTGAACAGCAACACTGCAACGGTTGTACCGACGCGCGGGGCGGTTGTGCGTTCAAGTTTTGCCGGAAAAGTGGGGATAAAAGGATTCATCAGATTACTGGACCGTTCAGGAAAAATTCTCCCCTTCGGTGCGACAGTAACGCTACAGGATGCAGAAAATAACGAGTCCAACTTCGTGGGTGAAGATGGGCAAGTCTATTTAACTGGTCTGAGCGAACAAGGTTCTCTTCTCGCGAAATGGGGCAATGAAGCCAATAAACAGTGCAAAGCTTCTTACGACTTCCGTGACACCCCTACGCCACCAACTGGCATCCAGCAAGTTGAGGCTATCTGCCAGTAAGATTTCAGGAAAGTTAATATATGAAGAGATATATTTTTATCACATCCGTAGTGATGTTATCACTATTCCATTCTGCTTCGTCCTGGGCTGTTGGATGTCGAGCCATAGCTTCTGGCATGGGAGTGGAAGGTAATAAGCTCGAGTACCGTCTGAATAGTCCATTAATTGCCATTGATCCTAATGCCCCCATAGGGGAAATATTATGGACCCGCAATATAGATACTTCGGGAAGGAAATGGAGTTGCAATTCCACTGCGCAACGCCCCTATATTTCATCAATGGGCCCGGCATACTCGACGATTATTGGTAGCAATACAAGAGGGAATATTTATTCGACGGGTGTAGAGGGGCTTGGTATTCAGATCAGCGATCTCTACCAACCTAACAGAGTTGTTCCCAATAAAGCCTGGCCTACAGCACCACAAACCTCAGACTGGACAAGTAACAGTTACACGCGCATTGACTTTATTAAAGTTGGTAAGATTGGCTCCGGAAGTATGCCCAATGGTCCTGTAGCAACATATTCGATGGACGGGGTAACTGTTATGACAGTTTCTGCCTACAGTTCAACATTAAAATTTAAAAGTTGCACTATTGATGGCAGCTATAATCGCACGATTAACCTGGGAAAACTTAATTTGCGTGATATAAATCCAACATCTAAAGATGTTCCTTTTACATTAACACTCACCTGCCAGGCGGATTCTGTTCCTGCATATGTCCAGTTTGATGCGCTCCATGGCAGCAGCGGTGATGGTCTATTAAACATCGATTCAAACGTTGCCAATCCGGCGACAGGTGTTGCAGTAGAGATTGTTGATGCCTATAGCCACGTACCATTAAAATTTGCAAAAGAAACTAAATATCACTTGAACAACGAAACAGAAATTTATATCTCACTCGCTGCAAGGTACAAAAAAATCTCATCCATGATTACACCAGGCCAGGCTAATGCAGGGATGACTATTACAATTAACGAGCGTTAGCCTCTTTTTTAAAGTCTTAAACAACACACATGTTATTTAACAACAAGTATTTTCAGAGACTTCATTAAATATTAAATGGCTGGATTTCACAAAATTTAAGTTGTTTTTAAGATATGACATCCTGAAAATAACGACTATCAGCACGGGACTCATTACCGAACGCTGAATTTTGTCAGTTGAAAAATTTGCAATACTACAATTATCTGAAAACACACTTAAGGTAAACTATGAAAACATTATCTGTTCAAGACATGAATAATGTGTCTGGGGCTTATTCCTGGAATAACTGGACTTCTATTTTTAGTAACACTGTTGAAGCCATTGCAAGCGCAGCTATGGGCGCAGCTATGGGTTTTGCTGGTGGTGCCGCCATTGGTGGTAAACATGGTGGTGACGGCGGCGGTCTGCTGGGTATTGGTTCAATCGGACAGGGTGTTGGTATGATTGGCGCCGGTATTATCGGTAGCATTTCATGTGCAGTTGGCGCAACGATTGTAGGTTTCGACAAAACCTGGGAATATTCTAAAAAATTCCTGGATGGTCTTTTCAGCGGTACTTTTGTTCCGTGATTAAGTTTTAATCCTGAATCCAGGCCCGACATGTTCGGGCCTTTTTTAACCTCCAGGTAATATGCCAATGGGCCAGAAATTATTCAGACAAGAAGCCGTCGATCACCAACGAAGTTACTGGAAAGGCAAGGTCATTTTATTTAAAGGCGTATCACCTTTTATTATTTCAGCGTGCTGCATCGCTTTTATGGCAATTCTTATCGTCATGCTTTGCTTCTTTAAATTCACACAACGCATCGATGTTGTAGGTGAAGTGATTACCCTCCCCCATCCATTAAATATTTCATCACCTCAGATGGGTTTTATATCTCAACAATTTATTCAGGTTGGTGATACGGTTAAAAAAGGCGATATGCTTTTTGAACTGGATGTATCTAAAAGCACCAATGCGGGTAATGTATCCGATACGAATATTTCGATGATAAAGGCTAAAATTGCCAATGCCGAAGAAATCATCAATAAACTGAAAGTGAACAAAGATGATTTTATCGCTACAACAAAACGGCAAATCCAGCGTTATGAGCGTTCACTTGCGGAAACTGATGGGCTGCTAACTACGGCGAAGCAGGGTTTAACGAAAATGGAGGGCGCGCTTCAGAACTATAATCAGTACCTGAAGAAAGGGCTCATTAACAAAGATCAGTACAATAACCAGCATTCACTTTATGTGCAGCAGCAGAATGCCTTTCAGTCATTATCGACGCAGAAAATGCAGCTTGAACTACAACTCACCCAGTCGCGCAGTGATATTACGGTTAAATCTGCAGAACTGGATAACCAGATTGCATCGCAATATAACCAGCTGAGTGATTTCCAATCTCAGCTCATTGAAACGAATGCTAATGGAAAAATTCTGGTAAAATCGACCATTGCTGGCAGAGTGGAGTCCATTGCTGTTACTCCTGGCCAAATGGTTGATGCAGGAAGCAGTCTGGCCCAGATCAAACAATTAACAGATATTAAGTACTACTTATTATTATGGCTTCCCGATAACAGCCTGCCTTATGTGAAAATCGGCGACACTGTGAATATCCGCTATGATGCATTCCCTTCAGATAAATTTGGACAGTTCTCTGGAAAGATAAAATCAATATCATCCATACCGGCAACACGGCGAGAACTGTCTGAATATAGCGCAGGCCAGACCAACACCAATTCACAGCTTACACTTTACAAAGCAATAATAGATATCAAAGAAAATGAATTTATTTATAAAAATAAAAAACTAGCATTATCAAATGGCCTGAAAGCCAAAAGTATTGTCTTCATGGAAGAAAGACCATTTTATCAGTGGCTGTTCTCGCCCGCGTATAAAGTTGCACAGAGTTTGACAGGGCCAAAAAATGAATAAAGCCATTATTGATACTATATTTAAAAGAATCAATTTCTCCATTAGAAATAAAGTACCCGTTATTATTCAGTCTGAAGCGGCAGAGTGCGGCAATGCTTGTTTATCCATGATCTGCGGTTACTACGGTAAAAACATCGATCTCTTTAATTTTCGCAATCGCTATGGTTCGCCCGCGCAAGGGGCAACGTTAACCGATCTTAACCAGGTTGCGCAGACGACAGGGTTGAAAACACGCGCCCTCTCACTCGACATGGATGAAATAAAAGAGCTACGCCTTCCTTGTGTCCTGCACTGGTCATTGAATCACTTTGTGGTACTGGTCGCGATAAAAGGCAAACGTTTCGTGATTAACGACCCGGCAATGGGTCGGCGCGTTATTCATCAGAAAGAGATGTCTGAGAATTTCAGCGGCATCGCCCTCGAAGCGTGGCCCGACAGCCATTTTACACAGGAAAAACAGCGCTCGCGGCTCAACTTACTGGATTTAATGTGCAATATTGTTGGCCTGAAATCGGCGCTGAGTAAAATCTTTATGCTTTCCATTGTCATTGAGGCGGTCAACCTTCTCATGCCAATGGGCACGCAGCTGGTCACCGACCACGTTATCACCGCCCATGACAACAACCTGCTGCTGGTGATCTGCGCCGGGCTGCTGTTTTTTACCCTATTCAAGACCGCAGTCAGCATGATAAGGGCATGGGTATCTCTGAAGCTGAATACGCTAACCGATATACAGTGGAAGACCAGCTTTTTTGATCATCTGTTGAGTTTGCCGCTCGCCTTTTTTGAAAAGCGCAATCTGGGCGATATCCAGTCACGATTTTCTTCTCTGGATACCATCCGCGCCACCTTCACAAATAACATTGTGATGGGAACAATCGACTCCATTATGACCGTGGGCGTACTGATTATGATGAGTCTGTACGGTGGCTGGTTGGTCTGGGTCGTGCTCGGCTTTACCGTGTGTTACGCGGCAATGCGTATTATCACTTACAAATTTTACCGTACGATCAGCGAAGAGCTGATCGTTAAACGCGCGCGTTCGGGTTCCCATTTTATGGAGACGCTGTACGGTATTGCGACCATAAAATCACTGAACCTTAAAAACCGCCGTTCTCAGCACTGGCTCAATACCAATATCGACGTCAGCAACGCCAGCCTGAGGCAGACGCGCTTTGATATGTTATTCGGCGGTATCAATACTTTTATCAACTCTGTCGATCAGGTAGTTATTCTGTGGCTTGGCGCATTGATGGTAATGGATAACACCATGACCATCGGTATGTTTATGGCGTTTAACGCCTATCGTGGCCAGTTTGCCCAGCGCGCCTCGTCGCTTATTGACCTGGCAATGCAGTTCAAGATGCTATCGCTGCATAACGAGCGTATTTCAGAAATTATCTTCAGCAAACCGGAAGCGGAATCACCGCCGCGGAAAGTTTTCGAGGACAGCGCTGGCGTCCCGCTGCAGGTGCAGAATTTGTCGTATCAATATGACAAATTGACCAGGCCGGTGTTTTCCAATGTGAATATTACCGTTGCCGCGGGCGAATCCGTGGCATTAACGGGTGCCTCCGGAATTGGTAAAACCACTCTGCTGAAAGTGATGTCCGGCCTGCTTACACCCGATCAGGGAGATATTTTCGTCGGTGATTTTGACGTCAAAAAAATCGGTGTAAATAATTACCGCGCTTGTACTGCCTGTGTATTGCAGGAAGATCGCCTTTTTTCAGGTTCTATTGCCGATAATATTTCCGGCTTTGAAGATAATGCCGATCGGCAACTGATTATTGAATGTGCCATAAAGTGCAATATCCATGAAGAGATCATGCGCATGCCAATGGGTTACGAGACGATTATCGGTGAATTAGGCAGTGGCATCTCTGGTGGTCAGAAACAACGTTTATTGATCGCTCGTGCACTTTATCAGAAACCTAATATTTTATTTATGGATGAGGCCACCAGCCATCTTGATGCAAATAATGAAAGAATGATTAACAACGCGATTGAGTCATTAAATATTACGCGCATTATTGTGGCTCACCGTCCGTCTACTATTGCCTGTGCAGACAGGGTTATTGATCTTTCCAAAATATCATCGCTATAAAGGAGAATGATAAATGAATATGTTAAAGGGAATAAACACGGGAGTTATCAACTCGGCAGATGGTGTACCTGTAATTGCGCTGAAAGTGATTGATTCTACCGATAGCGAGCAGTTACTTTTACTGCCACCTAATCAGTTGCAGGAGGTGATGTTTGCTCTGTTTAGCTGTTACCGCTCTTTGCATCGGCTCTACCAACAATCGCCAGACCAGATTCGTGAGCAGGTGAACGCTCACTCACAAACATTGAGCACCCATGTTCCGGCAATTTTTCTCGATGAGGTACAAAGCACCAGTGCTGAACGTTGCGTAACGAATTTTGTGCTCAAGCAGCGGCAGGACAGAATTAATTTCTTATTTTTATTACAGAATGGTGAAAATCTGTTACTGGTCTTAGACTATACGCAAATAGAATATGTTCTCAGTCTGCTGACAAACACTATCCAGAATGCGGGTAACGAGCAATTAATGGCACTGTGTTTGACTATGAATGACTTTATCCCGTTTTATGTCACCACCTTTAATAAGGATGAAAATAAAGGGATCGATTACAATCAATTTTCGGCGCCAGACTGGAAATCAGAGATTTTCGACACATTTCATTCCATTTTATTTATCCAGCCTGATGGCACAATTGCCTGTGGCGCGATCATTAAAGCAGAACCTGCATTTCCGACAGGTCGTATTGAGTTCATTGCAAAAATTTTATTGCATAATAATAAAATTTTCGTGCCGTATAAGAATCACACTATGAGTATCGATCATACCCGACTGGATATACCTGCGGGCGATGAGAGTATGGAAACGCTATTACGCGCGCATATAGAGCATCGGACAACGAAGCAGGGATAACAGGCTAACAGAGGAATATGGAGCGGGCGAAGGGAATCGAACAAAAATCCATTCCACTTCTGTAACCTACTGACAGATAACGATATTGCGATCAGCATAGGTAACTGATTACGTGATAATAGAGGATCATTATCGTGTCAATCAAGGGCCAGGCTTACCTTTACAAGCGAAAAGATGGAATCTGGATGTTTCAGATCTTCGTCCCGAAGTACCTCAGATTTTTATATCCGTGCCGGATGTGGCGCAAAACCACTTCAACCCGCGATTTCAATGAGGCTCGACGGTTTAGAAACCACCTGTTATTAGAATGGGAAGACAGACAGATCCGCGCTCAACCATGTATTACATCGGGTACGGTCAGGACGTGCAGGACGATTTAACAGAGGAGTTTTCTTTAGAATGGTGATCGATATGAAACACTTGATTGTGCTGATAGTGGCGCTATTACCAGCCCTGGCGAATGCCGGACAGATAACCCTGATTCTCAGTGATGAAGAGGAGACAGGCAACGCGAAGATTTGCGTATACAGCAACGCCAATTATACGGAGATAGTGACGATCAGACCGTCGCAGCAATGCCGCTACACAATGACCTTTGAGGAGGAGTAACCCCCTTTACTGGTTGTTACGAAACATAATTTTGCTTAAGTCTAATACTTGTTGCCCATGTGGTCATTGCTTGTAAAATAGCCACTGAAATTATTTCCATAGCAAGTAGAGGGACTTATGAAGCAATACACCAATGAACTCACCGCCGAAATGCTGGCAGCATTTGACCAGTCACCATTAACAGCTGAACAGCTCGCGGAAATGAACGAAGAAGCCCGTAATCTGATCGCTGAAAGAAACGCCTACAACCTCGCTCACCCAGTTACAGCCGCTTATCTGATTGCTACAGAGGGTAGCTTAACCCGCAACGGGGGAACGGTTATCAGTGAATACAACGGGCAGCAGATCGAAATTGAAGACGGAACACGCCTAAATGTATCTCTTGTGGGTGATGAAGTTCGTTATCCAGATGGAACCACCGCGAAAATCAGCACTGGAGTAGGCAATACCTCTGGTGACTCCGCCGCTCTTGTCGGTAGCTTACTCGACAACGGCGACGAAATTATCAGTAGCCCACAGAATGCCGGAAGAAGAGTAGTCCGAGCAGGGGAATCGTTGCCAGAAAACTTTCTGAAATAAGGCGGTCACTATGGCATCGGTTAACAGAGGCTGCACAGTTCACGGTAAGAACGTTGGTCTACATGGAGATAAAACATCTACAGGCGCACAATGTATTGCCGCCCGCCCCGGTATGTCTGTCATGGGCAAGTGGAAACTCTATATCGGCGATAAGACCACCCCTTGCCCGAAATGCGGGAAAGTGGGGGTGATAGTGAGCGGTGATCCTCGCTGCTCAAATAGCGCCGCAGTCGCCGTGGACGGTGCAGAAATCCACTGCGGTTGTCCACAGGGTACTAATTTTCTTATCGCGCCTGGCACCGTTGAGGTGAATACCCCTTCTTGGGCGACAGCGCCTGTAGAGCCAGTGCAACATGCACAGGCAGCGAAGAAGCAAAACACCTTTGCTGATACCTGCAAGCCAGAAGATAACCAGCTATTGAACGGCGTTTACCTCTGGACTGAAACAACAAGTGCAGGTCATGCTTTCGTTTCAGTGCATGAGAATAACAGCATCTATCTCTACACCTATGGACGCTATGGATGAATCGCCACGGATAATCTAGACACTTCCGAGCCGTTGATAATACTGGTTTTCATATTCTGTCGGTGACATCTGTTCGCTAGAACCATGCCGACGCTTACTGTTATAAAACATTTCGATGTAATCAAAAATATCACTGCGGGCTTCTTCCCGCGTTCCGTAGATCTTTTTCTTTATCCGTTCACGTTTCAACAACTGGAAAAAACTTTCTGCAACCGCATTATCATGGCAGTTACCGCGACGGCTCATGCTACCCTCCAGGCCGTGTGATTTCAGGAACGACTGCCACTCATGGCTTGTGTACTGACTGCCCTGATCCGAATGAACCAGCACCTGTTTTTCGGGATTACGCCGCCATACAGCCATCAGCAGTGCGTTCAGGACAATGTCCTTTGTCATCCGGGATTGCATGGACCAGCCGATAATTTTGCGTGAGAACAGATCAACAACAACGGCAAGATACAGCCAGCCTTCGTGGGTCCTGATGTAGGTTATGTCCGTTACCCAACGCTCATCAGGAGCATCCGGATTGAACTGTCGCTGGAGCCTGTTGGGTGACACGATACTGGCCTCGCCTTTACGTGCCCGCGGGCTTCGGTATCCGACCTGAGCCTTTATTCCGACACGTTTCATCAGTCTCCAGACTCTGTTTACTCCGCACTGTTGCCCGCTGTCACGCAGATCCAGATGGATTTTGCGATAACCATAGACGCATCCCGACTCCAGCCAGAACTGTTTAATCTGTCCTGTCAGTCTCAGGTCTGCCTGATGGCGTTGTGAATGCGGCTGCTGAAGCCAGGCGTAAAAACCACTGGGATGAACATCCAGCACCCGACAGAGCAGGCGAACAGGCCAGCAACAGGAGTTGTCACGGATAAAGGCGTACCTCAGTCGGACAGCTTTGCGAAGTACGCCGCGGCTTTTTTTAATATGTCCCGTTCGTCGGTAACCCGTTTCAGCTCTTTCTGGAGACGGCGGATCTCGGCCTGAGCATCTGACTGTTCTTTATTAGTGGAAGAATCCGGACCGTACTTCTTTATCCAGGCATAAAGGCTGTGGGTGGTGATATCGAGACGTGTTGCAACGCTGGCAACAGAATAACCGCGATCAACAACCTGTTTGACTGCTTCAGTTTTAAACTCTTCGGGATAACGCTTACCGCTCATGGGCACCTCTCTTTAAGCCATCTTAAATGACTCTGAGGTGTCTGTTAAACCCGTGGCGATTCAGGACGCACTGATAAAAGTACCTTCACTGGGGATGGGATTTTAGACTTTTTCCAAGATGAAGATGCGCGTAAGTATTACCGATACGAACTTTATGAAATGGGTGCTCGCGCTTTCCGCATTGATGATGCAGATCCTAAAATAACCCGTAACTTCTTCGAAAACCTTTGGAATGGCGGTGTAGCACCAATTCAAACGCCAAACATGCAAGACGGTACAAAGCGAAGAGGCCGCACGATTGATAAGTATGATGTGACTGGTAGCAACTGTACCACCCACTCAGTTGAGGGGATCAAGTTTGCTGGCTCAAAGTTATTCGATCACGGTTACACATCCACGACAACACAGCTACCAATCGACATAGAAGAAGATTTCACTATTCCGGTATCACTGCAAAGTTATCTTGAATCAAAGAGTGCAGACTTCTCCTCAATGCTCGTTGTCGAAATGACTAATACATTCAAACAGCAGTACCCTAACACCGAGAACAAAAGCCCTCAACCAATGGGAGGGAGTGCAAAAATTCAACAAGCTGCTGCCGATTCCGCTGCTGTTGCTGGCTCAACATCCCCATACTCAGGCGGTACAGTAGGCGGTTCATTGGGAAGCACTTACGATGATGAATAAGAAGTTCTGGATCAGGTGGATGAGTATCGCGCTGATCTGCGTAGCGTATTACGTTATCGTGCTTTATTTCGATCTGGTCTTCGCTCTTAACTTTTCAGAGACAATGAGCCAAGGAGGAGAATTTACCCCTTCTCAATGCACTTGGTTTGTTAAGGAGCTATCGCAAAATCACTCTGATTCGGCTTTAGCCTCTATCATTGGTTTCGCTGTCTGCGTCCCTCTGATCCTGCTTATCTTCAAGAAAGTGAGATGACCGCCAAAGGCTGGAGAGATCCTGCCTTTCCCCTTTTCCCTAATTTTAGACAATAGAAGCCATAAAGCCCCGTTGGTGATACAGCAACAAGCGTAGCGACTTCATCAGACTGTCAGAGGGATCACACCTTATCAGGATAACCGTGTACCCTTGCGGGAGCGTGGCTGAAGCGCTGATAGAGCCTACATGTCGTTTGTAGGTACGTTATCACCATAAACCTGTTTACGTGGCTCATAGGGCCGCACGTCGGGCTTTAATGCGTGTGTTCAATCTGTCGATGACATAACGATGCCTGGATGGGCTTTTTCTTCACGTTTTCTATCGCGGTGTGAGGATGCAACTGCCGCCAACGCTGAGTTATACTGTCATCTCACCATGTAACTTAGCGTGACAGTTACCAAGGGCGGATCACAATGGTAGAACCCATAGGCGACTAAAATAGGTAACTATTTAAGTTGCTGATAGAGAAGGCTTTTAAGGCTTCTCCACAAGGGGAAATTCTGGAGCGGGCGAAGGGAATCGAACCCTCGTATAGAGCTTGGGAAGCTCTCGTTCTACCATTGAACTACGCCCGCGTCGAAGTGCGTAACGCATTATAGTCTTTACGCACCGTCTGGCAAGATACGCCTGCGCTAACAGGTTAATTTATCGTCTGTTCGGCGCATTTTTAACATTTGGGTGGGCTGCCCTGCGGCGGTAAATAACGCAGCGGATCAATCGCCGTTGCCCGGTAGCGCAGCTGGAAGTGCAAGCGAACAGAATCCGCATCACTGCTGCCCATGGTGGCGATCTTCTGCCCCGCTTTCACGTTCTGTCCGTTATTCACCAGCATCGTATCGTTGTGCGCGTAGGCCGTAATGTAATCTTCGCTGTGCTTAATCATGATCAGATTACCGTAGCCACGAAGCTGGCTACCAACGTATACCACCTTCCCTGCACCAGCAGCATAGATGGCTTGCCCGCGCGAACCTGCAATATCAATCCCCTTATTCCCGCCGTCGGACGTGGAGTAACCCATAATCACTTTCCCGCTGGTCGGCCATCGCCAGCAGCGTTGCCCTACCGGCGGCCATGAGGATTGCGGCACGGCGGAGGAAGGCGTGACTTTAGCGGTTTTCGTGCTGGTTTTACCCGAGGATGCGCTGGCTTTAGAACCATTAACCTTCAACCGCTGCCCCACTTCGATGGTATATGGCGGGGAGATCCCGTTCATGCTGGCGAGATCTTTCACGCTGGTTCCGGTAATGCGTGAAATACGGTACAGCGTATCGCCCCGCTTAACCGTATAGGTGGAGCCGGAATAATTGCCTCCGGAAGAGGATTTCCCGGCGCAACCTGCCAGCAATAAAGCGAACGCCAGGCAAAAGGCAATGCGGAACGGGTTACTCATCAGGCGTCCTGCGCGCAAAACAGATCCTCGATTAAAATAAATGGCGACCTATGATAACAGCCACAATCCGGATGCCAATACTTTCACGATGAATGGCGCGGCATCGGGTAGCCCTGAGCAATGATTTCCATCATTTCCGGCAGATACGGCATCGCCGGCATCTTCACCAGAGCCGGGTAAAATACCTGTGGCGACGGAAAAACATCCACTACGTGGCAGTTTATTAATTTAGCTGCATCCACCTCTGATGACGGCAGCAGCGTTGCCGCAGCAAGACCAGACTCCAGCCATTCCAGAATCACACCAGGCTGGGTGATATGCATGATCACCCGCGGATTCCCACCCGCTTTACGGAACAGGTCGATTAACATCTCATACGTTCCGGCATCTTTTGCCCGGTGCAGCAGCACCAGCGGAAATGCCGCCAGCGCCTGGTAATCAAATGGGCTCGCTGGCATTTCAGGCAAACACTGTTTGCTGATCACCGCAACCAGCCGTACCGGATCGAAGGAGACATAATCAAAGCCTTCACTGCGGTAGGGGCGCTGGATCAACGCCAGATCGATCGCACCTTCGTTAAGCATGGTTTCCAGATGGCTGGAATCCGTTACCGAAATATTAATCTCCGCATCGGGATGACGCTTATAAAGCTCCAGCAACAATGGCTTGAAATACGATTGAAAAAGATGGGTTAAGCCGATTCTTAACTTGAATTTTTCTTTATTAGCAATAGCGATCGTTTCGCGGGCGGTGTCTTCAACCTGACGTAATATTTCGCATGCTTTACGATAAAGAAAATATCCGGCATCGGTTGGCTCAATACGATTTCCCTGGCGGGTAAACAGTGAAACCTGTAGCTCTTCTTCCAGTTCCTGGATCCGTTTACTCAATGGCGGCTGCGCCATATTCAGCACTTTCGCGGCCTGGCTTACGGATCCCTGCTCTATAACGCGGCAAAAATAGCGCAACCTTTTCAAATCCATACAGATCTACTCCACGATCCCCCGGCGCTCAGTATCACACTTAGCGCAGCAAAGGAAAAGTCTGGTTTTTTAATCAAATTAGAAACCTAAATTTAACAATTTTATAAATAGTACTTTTTTGATCTGGTCTGAGTCAGGAAAACGGTATTTGTTTAATGTTCCCTGGAAAAATAAGGTAGCCACCGACAGTAAACCCTTTTTCCGATGGAACAGACTATGTCAAATAGCGAAAATAAAAATACCAGCGGCGTTACAGATTTACGCTCGGCGATTGAATTATTAAAAACACTGCCCGGCGAATATGTCGAAACCGATACTGAAGTTGATCCACACGCCGAACTTTCCGGTGTTTACCGTTACGTTGGCGCGGGCGGCACCTGCCAGCGCCCAACACGTAAAAACGGCCCGGTGATGATGTTCAACAAAGTGAAGGGCTTCCAGGATATCAGCGTGGCTATCGGCCTGAACGGCTCGCGTAAACGCGTCAGCCATTTCCTCAACTGCGCGCCGGAAAAATTGGGCCACCTGCTGAAAGATTCCGTGCAGAACCCTATTCCGCCAGTACTGACCAAAGACAATGCCGTCTGCCAACAGGTGGTTCATCTGGCCAGCGACGCTAACTTCGACCTGCGCAAACTGCTACCAGCACCAACCAATACCGAAGAGGATGCCGGCCCGTACATCACAATGGGTCTATGCTACGCTTCCGATCCTGAAACACACGAATCCGATATCACCATTCATCGCCTTTGCGTACAGAGCCGCGACGAGCTGTCGATGTGGTTAACCCCGGGTCGCCATATCGATGCATTCCGCATGAAAGCGGAAGCCGCCGGGAAACCACTGCCGATCTCGATCAGCATTGGCGTCGATCCTGCTATCGAAATCGCCGCCTGCTTTGAGCCACCAACCACCCCGCTGGGTTATGACGAACTGAGCGTTGCCGGTGCCCTGCGCGGCAAGGCTGTAGAAATGGTGCAGTGTAAAACCATCAACGAACGCGCCATTGCGCATGCGGAGATCGTTATCGAAGGCGAACTGCTGCCGAACGTACGTCTGCGTGAAGATCAGAACACCAATACCGGTAAAGCGATGCCTGAATTTCCCGGCTATACCGGCGAGGCCAAAGATGCACTGCCGGTAATCAAAGTCAAAGCCGTCACCCATCGCTACAACCCGATCTGGCGTACCACTGTGGGTCCAGGCGAAGAACACGTCAATATGGCGGGCATCCCGACGGAAGCCAGTATCCTCGATATGGTGGGCCGTGCAATGCCGGGCAAGCTGCTCAACGTGTTCGCTCACTCTGCGGGTGGCGGTAAACTTCTGGCGGTGATGCAATTCAAAAAATTCTCCCCGGCGGATGAAGGCCGTCAGCGCCAGGCAGCCCTGCTGGCATTCTCTGCCTTCCCGGAACTGAAACACGTGATTCTGGTTGATGAAGACGTGGATATTTTCGACAGCGACGATGTGCTGTGGGCGATGCAAACCCGATATCAGGGTGATGTCGATACCGTCACGATTCCCGGGGTTCGCTGTCATCCGCTCGATCCCTCGCAGATCCCGGCTTACAGCCCGAGCATTTTGCAGCAGGGAATGTCCTGCAAAACCCTCTTTGACTGTACGGTGCCATTCCACCTGAAAAGCCATTTTGAACGCTCGAAGTTTAAAGAGGTTGATGTGAAACGCTTCCTGCCAGATTTCGAGTAAGGGGAACAATGTGGCGGCATCTCAACGCATCATTGTCGGCATTAGCGGTGCTTCTGGTTTTCAGTATGGCGTAAAGGCACTTGAGCTTTTACGTGCGCAGGCTCCTGAAGTCCACCTGGTTATCTCAAAAGGGGCGGAAAAAACCTGTGAGCTGGAAACGGACTATCAGTTGGATGAGGTGATGGCACTGGCAGATGTGGTTCACCCTATTGGTAATCTTGGCGCAGCCATTTCCAGCGGATCGTTTAAAACAATGGGCATGCTCGTTGCCCCCTGTTCCATGCGTTCGCTGGGATCCATCGCAAACTGCCTGACAGATAACCTGCTAACCCGGGCCGCCGACGTGGTGCTTAAAGAGCGCCGCCGTCTGGTGCTGCTGGCGCGCGAAACGCCACTTAACCTCGGACATATTCGCAACATGTTGGCGGTAACAGAAATGGGCGGAATTATTTTCCCGCCGGTTCCGGCGCTATACCAGCGCCCGCAAACCACTGATGAAATCATTACCCACAGCGTCAGCCGCGCGTTAGACCTGTTTGGTATTGATGTGAAAAACCTTCCGCGTTGGGGCGAGGGCAACCTGGCTCATAACGCGTAATCATGCAGGAAATATTATGTTAATCGGTCCTTATGTGAATGGCGCTGCCGTTATTGTCGGCGGTTTGCTGGGTTCACTCGTTGGCAAACGTATTCCGGAGCGCGTGAAAGTGGCGCTGCCCCTGACCTTTGGTCTCTGTTCGGTCGGTCTTGGTATCAACCTGGTGATAAAAGTGAAGTTCATGCCTGCCGTGGTTCTGGCGATGGTGCTGGGCGCAGTCATTGGCGAAGCATTCTTTCTGGAAAAACAGATCGGTAGAGCGGCAGGCACAACACGCGGCTTAATCAACCGCGTGTTCCCACCGGTTCAGGGCCTGGGCCACGATGAATTTACGGAGAAATTTGTCGCGATTCTGGTGCTGTTTTGCGCCAGCGGCACCGGTATCTTCGGTGCGATGCATGAAGGCATGACTGGCGATCCCTCCATCCTGTATATCAAAACGGTGCTCGATTTGTTTACCGCCGCCATTTTCGCCACCATGCTGGGCTTCTCAGTCATGACCATCGGTTTACCACTGATTGCCGTGCAGGTTGCGCTGGCAACGCTGGCGGTTTACATCCTGCACATGATCACTCCGGACATGATGGGGGATTTCTCCTGCGCGGGAGGGCTAATCATGGTCGCAACGGGGCTGCGGATTTGTAATATCAAGCCGTTCCCGGTGGCGAATATGTTGCCCGGACTGGTACTGGTAATGCCCTTTTCCGCTCTCTGGGCAAAACTTTTCGCCTGATAGTTGGTTATAATCGCGTTTGCCCGGTGGCGCTGTGGCTGGCTGGTTTGCAGAGATCGTGTTCCCTGTAAACTGGCTAAGTCCAGCGCCACCCGGCGTTTTACGTTCGGGAGCCGTTATGGGTAAACAAGAGCACGTTATTTTAGTGAATGAGCAGGGAGTGGTAACCGGTACGCAGGAAAAGTACGCCGCACATACATCGCAAACGCCGTTACATCTGGCTTTTTCATGCTGGATTTTTAATGCCGCAGGGCAGTCTCTGGTGACACGGCGTGCATTAAGCAAAAAAGCCTGGCCAGGCGTCTGGACGAACTCCGTATGCGGGCATCCGCAAAAAGGGGAAACCACCGAACAGGCTCTTATTCGCCGCTGCCGTTATGAAGTCGGCGCCGGGCTCGGGCACATTACCGCCATCGCACCAGAGTTCCGTTACCGTGAAACCGATCCTTCCGGCATCGTGGAAAACGAAATCTGCCCGGTCTTCGCCGCACAAATCACAACGCCGTTGACGATTAACTACGATGAAGTGATGGAATATCAGTGGGTGGATCTGGAAGCGTTATTGCAGGCGCTCAATGCTACGCCCTGGGCTTTTAGCCCCTGGATGGTGGCAGAAGCAGCCACTGCGCAGCCCGCGCTCAGAAATTTTGCCGCCACATTGCAGGTATAAAAAAGCCCCGACGTTGTTCACGCCGGGGCTTTTTTTATCGCTGGGCGATTACTTCACCGGACGCATTGCCGGGAACAGAATCACGTCGCGAATGGTGTGGCTGTTGGTAAACAGCATTACCATACGGTCGATACCAATGCCCAGACCCGCCGTCGGCGGCAGACCGTGTTCCAGCGCGGTCACGTAGTCTTCGTCGAAGAACATCGCTTCGTCGTCGCCCGCATCCTTCGCTGCAACCTGGTCAGCAAAACGCTGCGCCTGATCTTCCGCGTCATTCAGCTCGCTAAAGCCGTTACCAATTTCACGACCGCCGATGAAGAACTCGAAGCGATCGGTGATTTCCGGATTAACGTCGTTACGGCGCGCCAGCGGGGAAACTTCCGCCGGGTATTCCGTAATAAAGGTCGGTTGAATAAGATGTGCTTCGGCCACTTCTTCGAAGATTTCGGTCACGATACGGCCCAGACCCCAGCTCTTCTCAACTTTGATACCGATGCTTTCAGCAATCGCCTTCGCGCTGTCGAAGTTATCCAGATCCGCCATGTTGGTTTCCGGACGGTATTTCTTGATCGCTTCGCGCATGGTCAGTTTTTCGAACGGTTTGCCGAAGTCGAAAACTTCATCGCCGTAAGGCACTTCGGTTTTGCCGAGGATGTTCTGCGCCAGCGTGCGGAACAACGATTCGGTCAGTTCGATCAGATCTTTATAATCCGCATACGCCATATAGAGTTCCATCATGGTGAACTCAGGGTTATGGCGAACGGAGATACCTTCGTTACGGAAGTTACGGTTGATTTCGAACACGCGCTCGAAGCCGCCAACCACCAGACGTTTGAGGTACAGTTCCGGCGCGATACGCAGATACATGTCCAGATCAAGCGCGTTATGATGAGTGATAAACGGACGCGCGGACGCACCGCCAGGGATCACTTGCATCATCGGCGTTTCAACTTCCATAAAGTCGCGGCTCACCATAAACTGGCGAATACCGGCCAGGATCTGCGAACGCACTTTAAAGGTATTGCGGGATTCATCGTTAGAGATGAGGTCCAGGTAACGCTGGCGATAACGCGCTTCCTGATCCTGCAAGCCGTGGAATTTATCCGGCAGCGGACGCAGAGCTTTAGTCAACAGACGCAGTTCGGTGCAGTGAATGGAAAGTTCGCCGGTCTTGGTTTTGAACAGCTTGCCGCGCGCGCCGAGGATATCGCCGAGGTCCCATTTTTTGAACTGCTCGTTATACACGCCTTCTGCAAGATCATCGCGCGCAACGTACAGCTGAATTCGACCGCCCACATCCTGCAAGGTTACGAATGAGGCTTTACCCATAATGCGGCGGGTCATCATGCGGCCAGCAACGGCCACTTCAATGCCCAGGGCTTCCAGTTCTTCGTTCTCTTTGCCATCAAATTCAGCGTGCAGCTTGTCAGAGGTCTGGTCACGACGGAAATCGTTCGGGAACGGCACACCCTGCTCGCGCAGTTGCGCCAGCTTCTCGCGGCGGGTTTTCAGTTCATTGTTAAGATCGACTGCCGCGTCAGCGCCCTGTGCTTGTTGTTCAGACATGTTGGTTCCTCATAACCCTGCTTTCAAACTTGCTTCGATGAATTGATCCAGGCTGCCGTCCAGCACCGCCTGCGTATTGCGGGTTTCAACCCCGGTACGCAGATCTTTGATGCGGGAATCATCCAGGACATAAGAACGGATCTGGCTTCCCCAGCCGATATCGGACTTGGTGTCTTCCATCGCCTGTTTCTCCGCATTTTTCTTCTGCATTTCCAGTTCATAAAGCTTCGCTTTCATCTGCTTCATGGCCTGGTCTTTGTTTTTATGCTGAGAACGGTCGTTCTGGCACTGCGTTACCAGTCCGGTCGGAATATGGGTAATACGTACCGCAGATTCCGTACGGTTAACGTGCTGGCCGCCCGCGCCGGATGCGCGATAGACGTCAATACGCAGATCCGCCGGGTTAATCTCGATATCAATATCGTCTTCCACTTCCGGGTAGAC
This sequence comes from Kosakonia radicincitans DSM 16656, assembly GCF_000280495.2. NCBI lineage: Bacteria > Pseudomonadati > Pseudomonadota > Gammaproteobacteria > Enterobacterales > Enterobacteriaceae > Kosakonia > Kosakonia radicincitans. The sequence goes on along the minus strand of NZ_CP018016.1, from coordinate 858,718 downwards.
AAATGCGGAGCTAAAGGAGGTATGACGACGGCCGCCGGAGTCGAACGGGCTCTTACGCACCAGGCGGTGAACGCCGGTTTCGGTACGCAGCCAGCCGTAGGCGTAATCGCCGATAATCTTGATGGTCACAGATTTAATACCCGCGACTTCACCTTCAGATTCTTCGATAATTTCAGTTTTGAAGCCGCGAGCTTCCGCCCAGCGCAGATACATGCGCATCAGCATGCTCGCCCAGTCCTGCGCTTCGGTACCACCGGAGCCCGCCTGGATATCGAGGTAGCAATCGGCGCTGTCATACTCGCCGGAGAACATGCGACGGAACTCAAGTTGCGCCAGCTTCTCTTCCAGCCCGTCCAGCTCGGCGACCGCTTCGTTAAAGGTTTCTTCGTCGTCAGCTTCTACCGCCAGCTCCAGCAGGCCGGAGACATCTTCCAGCCCCTGCGACATTTGATCGAGGGTATCGACGATAGCTTCAAGTGAGGAGCGCTCTTTGCCCAGCGCCTGTGCGCGCTCTGGCTCATTCCAGACGTCCGGCTGCTCCAGCTCGGCGTTTACTTCTTCCAGACGCTCTTTCTTGGCGTCATAGTCAAAGATACCCCCTAAGAACGTCGGAGCGCTCCGTGAGGTCCTGAATACGATTTTTTACCGGGTTAATTTCAAACATGGTCTGATTTCTTTTAATGGACTTGTCAAAATGCGGTGATAAGGGCGGGAGTTTACCGGATCCACGCCCTTTTTTGTAGCGAATACTGGCGCTAAAGTGGCCAGAGATTTTCGATGATAAGCTGTACGCTACGATTCCCGCGGAACTCGTTGACATCAAGTTTATAAGCAATATTCACCTGCCGCACGCCGTTATCCGGCCAGCAGGTGGTATCGACGTTAAATGCAATGCCATCAAGCAGCGGACCGCCTCCAACCGGCTCAAGCATCACCTTCAGGTGATGCTCGCCCACCAGCCGCTGCTGCAACAGCCGAAACTCGCCATCGAACAGCGGCTCCGGGAACATTTGCCCCCACGGCCCGGCTTCACGCAGCATTTCGGCGACATCCAGCGTCATCTCTTGCGGCGTTAGCGGGCCGTCAGAAACAATTTCACCCTGCAACAGCGCCGGATCCAGCCATTCCGTCACCAGTTCGCCGAAGCGCTGTTGAAACTCTTCAAAACGCTGCTCTTCGAGCGTCAAACCGGCAGCCATCGCATGACCGCCGAATTTAAGCATCATGCCAGGATAGAGCATATCCAGGCGCTCCAGCGCATCACGCATGTGCAGCCCCTGAATCGAACGCCCGGAACCTTTCAGAACGCCATCGCCAGCAGGCGCAAAGGCAATCACCGGCCGATGAAAACGCTCTTTGATTCGCGAGGCAAGAATCCCCACCACACCCTGATGCCATTCGGGATGGTACATCGCCAGCCCACCGGGCAAGGTATCGCGGCTTCGTTCAAGCTGCTCGCACAAGGTTAGCGCCTCGGCCTGCATACCTTGTTCGATCTCTTTGCGCGTCTGATTCAGCGCATCCAGATCGTTAGCCAACTGACGTGCTTCGCCGAGGTTATCGCATAACAGCAGCGCAACACCCACCGACATATCATCCAGCCTGCCCGCCGCATTCAGGCGTGGACCCAGCGCAAAACCCAGGTCGCTCGCCGCCAGTTTCTGCGCGTCACGGTTGGCGATTTCAAGCAGCGCTTTAATGCCAGGCCGACAGCGCCCGGCGCGGATCCGGCTCAGGCCCTGCCAGGTGAGAATACGGTTGTTGGCATCAAGCGGCACCACGTCTGCTACTGTTCCCAGAGCGACAAGATCGAGCAGTTCCGCAAGATTCGGCATAGCCAGCCCGCGCGATTCAAACCAGCCGTTGTCGCGCAGAAAAGCGCGTAGCGCCAGCATCAGATAAAAAGCGACACCGACGCCCGCCAGCGATTTCGACGGAAAATCACAGTCGCGCAGGTTGGGGTTCACGATGGCTTCCGCATCAGGCAGGGTATCACCAGGCAAGTGGTGATCCGTCACGACCACAGGAATACCCAGTTCGTGCGCCCGCTCCACCCCGGCATGCGAGGAAATACCGTTGTCGACTGTCAGGATCAACTGCGCGCCGCGCGCATGCGCCTGATCGACCACTTCCGGGCTGAGACCGTAACCGTCATCAAAACGATTCGGCACCAGGTAGCTCACATTTTCACAGCCCAGCGCGCGCAGCGCCAGGACGCTGAGCGCCGTGCTGGTTGCGCCATCGGCGTCAAAATCACCGACCACGATAATGCGTAAACCTTCGCGCAGCGCGTGATAAAGGTGCGAAACCGCCTCATCAATGCCGGTAAGTTGCTGCCAGGGCAGCATGCCTTTTACGCTGCGCTCCAGTTCGCTGGCCTTACGCACGCCGCGGCTGGCGTAGAGCCGACGCAGTAACGGCGGTAAGTCTTCCGCCAGTTCCGCCGAATCATCCACCTTACGGCGGCGAAGTTGTATCTGAGCTTTCACGCGTCTTATTTACCGCTGGTGGCTTGCTGATGTTTGTCGAGGAAGGCTTTCATCTCAGCCGGTGCCTGATAGCCCGGAACAAGGTAGCCATCGTTCAGCACAATGGCCGGTGTTCCGTTGACGCCAAACTGCACACCCAGCGCATAGTGGTTAGCAATATCAATATCGCAACTGGCCGGTTTGATGCCTTTGCCATCCATCGCGTCATCAAAGGCTTTATTGCGATCTTTAGCACACCAGATCGCTTTCATCTGGTTTTCAACTTCACTCGGCACACCCTGACGCGGGAACGCCAGATAGCGGACGGTGATACCCAGCGCGTTGTAATCCGCCATCTCACTGTGCAGTTTCTGGCAGTAGCCGCAGGTGATGTCGGTGAACACAGTGATCACATGTTTTTCTTTCGGCGCTTTGTAGACAATCATCTCTTTTTCCAGCGCGTTAAGATGCGGCAACAGCATTTGCGTGGTGACGTTCACCGGCTGCGCGCCGCTGACATCGTACATCGGCCCCTGGATAATATGTTTGCCGTCTTCGGTCACATACAGCACGCCGCTGTTGGTCAATACCGCTTTCATTCCGGCGACGGGAGCGGGCAATATCTCAGAGCTCTGTACACCCAGTTTTGCCAACGACTGCTTGATAGCGGCGTCGTCTGCATGCGCAACGCCAGAAAAAGCCGCTGCCAGCAGGGTGAACATAATCAAACCATTTTTCATAAAACATCCTTTAATTATCAGCCATCACGCCCGCGGGTGATGCTGTTCATGAAGCTTACGCAGCCGCTCGGTAGCCACATGCGTATAAATTTGCGTTGTAGAAAGATCCTGATGCCCCAGTAGCATTTGCACCACGCGCAGATCCGCGCCGTGATTGAGCAAATGCGTGGCAAAAGCATGACGTAAAACGTGAGGGGAAAGCTTTTCGCTGTCAATCCCCGCCAGCACAGCATAGTGCTTGATACGGTGCCAGAAAGTCTGGCGCGTCATCTGCTGAGCGCGCTGGCTGGGGAATAGCACATCAATCGATACGCCGTTCAGCAGCCACGGACGCCCGTGTTCAAGGTAGTTTTCCACCCAGTACACCGCATTTTCACCCAACGGTACCAGCCGTTCTTTATTACCTTTACCAATCACCCGCAACACGCCCTGGCGCAGGCTAATATCGCTCATGGTCAACCCGACCAGTTCAGAGACGCGAAGCCCGGTGGCATATAAAACCTCAAGCATGGCTTTATCGCGTAACTCCAGCGGTTGGTCAACTACCGGCGCCTGTAAAAGTCTCTCAACCTGCGCTTCCGTTAAGTCTTTTGGCAGACGCTGCGGCAGCTTCGGCGAGGCCAGTTGCGCGCTGGGATCGTCACTACGGATTTTCTCCCGGTACAGGTACTGGAAGAGTCTTCGCACGGCGCTGAGCAGACGCGCTGAACTGGTAGCTTTGTAGCCACCATCCACGCGTTCGGCCAGCAGCGCATGTAAATCATCACTTCTCGCCAGGGCCAGACTACTTCCACGATGATGCAGCCACTCGGCCACGCCTTGCAAATCGCGACGGTAGGCGCTGAGCGTGTTGTCCGCCAGATTGTTTTCCAGCCAGAGCGCATCAAGAAATTGTTCGATACGTGCGAAATCCTGTTCCATTGAAACGCCTCCGTTTCTCAATCGCTGCATTATGCCTGATAGCCGTACGATTCTGGTACACTGCTCACAAAGAGACATCCGGAATTGAGAAGTTTACGTTATGAATATTGGCCTGTTTTACGGTTCCAGCACTTGCTATACCGAAATGGCGGCGGAGAAAATTCGCGAAATTATCGGGCCGGAACTGGTGACGCTGCACAATCTGAAAGATGACGCACCCGCGCTGATGGAGCAATATGATGCGCTTATCCTCGGCATTCCGACCTGGGATTTTGGCGAATTGCAGGAAGACTGGGAAGCCATCTGGGATCAGCTTGATGACCTCAATCTTGACGGCAAAATCATCGCGCTATACGGCATGGGCGATCAGCTCGGCTACGGCGAATGGTTCCTTGATGCACTGGGCATGCTGCATGACAAACTGGCACCCAAAGGCGTGACGTTCATCGGCTACTGGCCGACGGAAGGTTACGAATTTACCAGCAGCAAACCGGTAATTGCCAATGGTCAACTGTTTGTCGGCCTGGCGCTGGACGAAACCAATCAGTATGACCTGAGCGATTCGCGCATTCAGTCATGGTGTGAGCAAATCCTGACAGAGATGGCGGAACGGCTGGTTTAAAGGCAGCCACATCCCCTGTTAATGCAGCCCCTGCGCCGGTTTCTGTGATATCACCCGGCGCAGATCGCGCCACTCCTGCGCATCCATGCTGTCTGCCGCCAGCCATAAATGTTGACGGCGCCCATCCTCTTCACGGCGCAAGCGCAGCATCATTCCACTACGTAACATCCACGGCGTTCCGATGATATCCCATTCCATGCCCTGCCAGCGCAGGCGGGAATCCATCAGCAGTTTGAGTTCGCCATGACAGGCATTGATCCGCCGCTGGCTGCGCACGCAATCAAAAACCACCAGCGACAGCAACAGCAGCCACAGCGGTGTGTAACTCAAAGGCCAGGGCATCAGCAAAATGAGTGCAGCGCCCAGACCGTGGAGCAAAAGCGAAATCCATTGTGCGCGCCAGGAGACGCGTAACTCAGATTGCCACAGGACCACGATCCCGATTCCGTGTCTGGATTAACTGCACCATTCTTTGTAACTCCGTGTCCTGAGGCTTACCGTGATTCATTAACCAGTTGAATAAATCAGGATCGTCACTTTCCAGCAGACGAACAAACAGCTGTTTGTCATCATCGCTCAGCGTGTCGTACTCATGTTCGAAAAAAGGCATTATTGAGATGTCGAGTTCACGCATTCCACGGCGGCACGCCCAGTGGATACGGGCTTTGTTGTTAATATCCATGATCTTCTCCCTTCATCGGCATAATGGCCCATTGTAACGTGTTTTTAATATTCCTTTTGCGGAATATTTCGCTTCGCGGGGCCGCTTCCAGAATTAATCGCACCCACTGCAAAAAATATCATTGCGCTGCGTAATGCTTCGCAACGCATGCACAATGGCACAAAACGCATGCTTTATTACTTGCATTGAACAACGGCTCTTTTACCATTAAGAACCAACACAGCGTTAAGCTAATCAGGACATTATTATGCCTTTTACTCCGTTTCCTCCGCGCCAGCCGACCGCATCATCACGTCTGCCGCTGACGCTTATGACGCTCGATGACTGGGCGCTGGCAACGATTACCGGCGCAGATAGCGAAAAATACCTGCAAGGCCAGGTGACCGCCGATGTCACCACTATGATGGCTGAACAGCACCTGCTGGCGGCACACTGTGATTCTAAAGGGAAAATGTGGAGCAATATGCGGTTGTTCCACTTTCAGGACGGTTTTGCCTGGATCCTGCGCCGCAGCGTGCGTGAAGCGCAGCTTCGTGAACTGAAGAAATACGCCGTATTCTCTAAAGTCGCCATTGCACAAGACGATGAACACGTGCTACTGGGCGTGGCCGGTTTTCAGGCGCGCGCGGCGCTGGCGAATCTCTTTACCATCCTTCCGGACAGTGAAAAACAGGTTGTGCAGGAAGGCGATACCACCCTGTTGTGGTTTGCACACCCTGCCGAGCGTTTCCTGCTGGTAACCAACGCAGCAACAGCGGAACTGGTGGCCGAAAAACTGCGTGGCGAAGCGCAGCTTAATAACAGTCAACAGTGGCTGGCGCTGAATATCGAAGCGGGCTTGCCGGTTATTGATGCGCCAAACAGCGGGCAGTTTATCCCACAGGCCACTAACCTACAGGCGCTGGGCGGCATCAGCTTTAAAAAAGGCTGTTACACCGGCCAGGAGATGGTGGCACGAGCAAAATTCCGCGGCGCCAACAAGCGCGCATTGTGGTATCTGGCAGGGACAGCCAGCCGGGTGCCGGAAGCGGGAGAAGATCTTGAGTTGAAGATGGGAGACAACTGGCGCCGTACCGGTACCGTGCTGGCATCTGTGCAGCTTGATGACGGACGCCTTCTGGTTCAGGTGGTGATGAACAACGATATGGAACCTGGCAGCGTTTTCCGCGTGCGCGACGATGCGAATACGTTGAGCATCGAGCCGCTGCCTTATTCACTGGAAGAGTAAACGCGCTAAGCCGGGGCGGAAACCGCCACCGGCTTTAACTTAAAGCTGTCCGACGTACAAATAAATCGCCAGGAAGTGACAGACGCTGCCGCCCAGCACGAAGCCGTGCCAGATTGCGTGGTTATAAGGGATGCGTTTGCAGACGTAAAAAATCACGCCGAGCGAATAGACCAGGCCACCCACAGCCAGTAGCGTTACGCCTCCAACCGACAGGCGCGTGGCAAGCTGATAAATCACAATTAGCGACAGCCAGCCCATGGTCAGGTAGGTCACCAGCGACAGCACTTTAAAGCGATGGGCAATGGTAAGTTTAAATAAGATCCCCAGCAGAGCGAGGCTCCAGATGACGATCATCAGCCCGCGCGCCAGCGGCGAATCCAGCCCAACCAGCAGAAACGGTGTATACGTTCCGGCAATCAGCAGATAAATGGCACAGTGGTCAAATTTCTTCAGCCACGCCTTGGCACGCTGGTACGGAATGGCATGGTAAAGCGTAGAGGCAAGGAACAGCAAAATCATGCTACCGCCATAAAGCGAGTAACTGGTGATAGCCATTGTACTGGCCTTTGCATCTACCGCCTGTACCAGCAGCAGTACCAGCCCGACGATACCGAACACCAGCCCAATTCCGTGGCTAATGCTGTTGGCGATTTCTTCTGCCAGTGTGTATCCCTGTGCGATTAAGGGTTTCTTGGCCATAGCTAACTCCGGGAGAACTCAAAAAAACATTGCGTCACTAGAGTAACTGAGAATGATTCCAGTGCACACCTGTACGCTAAAAAAATTCGTATCAATATATATTCACGGCAGCATTTAAGCCGACGACTGGCGTTACAACTGTTCAACCTTCTCGCAAGGAACATACGCCCATAAAACGTGAATGTAGGATGAAAGTATGAAGCGGAAATGACAATATGCAGGCCGCTAAATCAGATTCTTATGCCGGGAACAAAACTCAGGGCAAGCCAGCCAGAGTTATGGCAGCATGTAGTCACGCAATTACACACTGGCTGGCAACGTTAACAGAGAGTAAAGGACACCACCGTGACGATGTTTACCCACTCTGCCATCGCCAGCCTCAATAATCTGGAGATGATGGTCTATCACTATGTAGTCAAAAACCGCGACAAAGTGATGTATATGACGATCCGCGAACTGGCCGATGCGGCGGGCGTCTCCACCACTACGGTGCTACGCTTTTGCCGCAAGCTCAACTGTGAAGGCTATTCGGAGTTTCGCGTCCGCTTCAAATTATATTTAGAGCAAAATGAGTTACCACAGGCGAATTTTGGTGCCAGTGAAGTTATTAGTTTTTTTAAAAGCGTAAATAACGATGAATTTGATGCCCTGCTGAATAAAGCCGTCGATATAATATTATCCTCAGAGCGTATTATCTTTGTTGGCGCTGGCACATCCGGCGCACTGGCAAAATATGGCGCCCGTTTCTTCTCTAATATTGGAAAATTCAGCAACCATATTGATGACCCTTATTTCCCGGTCACCAATGATATGGCAAAAAATGCCCTGGCAATTGTCCTTTCCGTCTCTGGTGAGACCGAGGAGATCCTGCGTTTTGCCGGGCAGTTCAGCCTGCATCACTGCAAAGTGCTGTCGATTACCAGCCACGAACAGTCGCGCCTGGCGAAACTGGCGGATTTCAATCTCTCCTGGCATATTCCTCCTACGCGTATTCCCGGCGGCTACGATATTACGACGCAAATTCCGGTCATTTATATTCTGGAATCGCTGGGGCGCAAGCTGGCGAAGAAAATAGCATAAAAAAACAGAGTGTTTTTCTGGTGTAACAAATTACCCAGATGGCAATTTGTTATATCGTGACATTTAAATCACCTTTGTTAGACTCGTTAATAGCCAATATGACGAGAAGAGCAAAGATGAAAAAACTGACCTTACCAAAAGATTTTCTATGGGGCGGCGCCGTTGCCGCGCACCAGGTTGAAGGTGGCTGGAATAAAGGCGGCAAAGGCCCAAGCATTTGTGACGTGCTGACCGGCGGCGCACACGGCGTACCGCGCGAGATCACCAGCGAAGTGGTGGCCGGGAAATATTACCCGAACCATGAAGCGATCGATTTCCACGGTCACTATAAAGAAGACATCAAGCTATTCGCCGAAATGGGCTTTAAATGCTTTCGCACCTCGATCGCCTGGACCCGTATCTTTCCGAAAGGGGATGAGCAGCAGCCTAACGAAGAAGGGCTGAAATTCTACGACGATATGTTCGATGAGCTGCTGAAATATAACATCGAACCGGTGATCACCCTCTCCCACTTCGAGATGCCGCTGCATCTGGTGCAGGAATATGGCGGCTGGACCAACCGTAAAGTAGTCGATTTCTTCGTACGCTTCGCGGAAGTGGTTTTCGAACGCTACAAGCACAAGGTCAAATACTGGATGACCTTCAATGAAATCAACAACCAGCGTAACTGGCGCGCACCGCTGTTCGGCTACTGCTGCTCCGGCGTGGTCTATACCGATCATGAGAACCCGGAAGAGACCATGTACCAGGTGCTGCACCATCAGTTCGTCGCCAGCGCCCTGGCAGTGAAAGCGGCCCGCCGCATCAACCCGGAAATGAAAGTCGGCTGTATGCTGGCGATGGTTGCGCTCTATCCCTTCTCCTGTAAGCCGGAAGATGTCATGTTTGCGCAGGAATCAATGCGCGAGCGCTATGTCTTTACCGACGTACAACTGCGTGGTTACTACCCGTCCTATGTGCTGAACGAATGGGAGCGCCGCGGCTTCTCCATCAAAATGGAAAACGGCGACGAGCAGATCCTGCGTGAAGGCACCTGCGATTACCTGGGTTTCAGCTATTACATGACCAATGCGGTGAAAGCGGAAGGCGGCAGCGGCGATGCTATCTCCGGCTTCGAAGGCAGCGTGCCGAACCCGCACGTCAAAGCCTCCGACTGGGGCTGGCAGATCGATCCCGTCGGGCTGCGCTACTCTCTGTGCGAACTGTATGAACGCTACCAGAAACCGTTGTTCATCGTTGAAAACGGCTTTGGCGCTTACGACAAAGTCGAAGCCGATGGCAGCATCAACGATGACTACCGCATCGATTATCTGCGCGCGCACGTTGAAGAGATGATGAAAGCAGTCACTTACGATGGCGTGGATCTGATGGGCTATACACCGTGGGGCTGCATCGACTGCGTCTCCTTCACCACCGGCCAGTACAGCAAGCGTTACGGTTTTATCTATGTGAACAAGCACGACGACGGTACGGGTGATATGTCCCGCTCCCGCAAGAAGAGCTTTAACTGGTACAAAGAGGTGATCGCCAGCAATGGCGAAAAGCTGTGATGCTTTGAGACGTTGCCGGATGCCAGCGGCACAAAGCATCGTGGGCTAACCAGAGCGGGACATGTTTTCTTTGTGCGGTGCTCAGTAAAATGACACGCGGGTTCACGGTGCTCTCGTCGCCGGGTCGGCAAGCAGCGTATCGGCGATATCCAGCATGGCGCGCAAGCGGTCCATATGCCGGAGATCCTGGTGGTAGCCGACCCATATCTCTCTGGATGGCAGTTGATCTTCAGTCTGAATACGTTGCAGCCCGGAAACGGCGTCTCCCAGTGGCCGTGGTAGCACGGCCACTCCCATCCCTCGCAGGCACATTTGCGCCTGAACAGCCCGGCTTGTGCTGGTGAAAACACGCCTGGAGCGGGGAAATCTGTCGAGCAACCATGTGACGTCAGGAAAATGTGACTGGGCGGTGTTCATCAGAATAAGCCCCACTGACGCCGGATCGTGGTGCAGTGTCTGTGCGGTTTCAGGCGTACCGTAAAGACCATAGGAAATGGTCATCAGGCGACGCTGGACAATGTCCGGCTCGGTAAAAGGCACGAGACGAAAGGCCACATCGGCATCGCGCCGGGATAAATTAAGTAAGCGGTAGCTGGCGATGATCTCCGGTACCACGGCCGGATGACGGCGCGTCAATTCGACCAGCACCGGTGCCAGCACATAACCCGCAAACCACTCGGCACATGAAATCCGCAAAATACCTTCGAGCCGTTGGTGATTACCCGCCAGGCGTCTTTCCAGTGCCAGCGCAGAATTTTCCATCGATTCCGCCAGGTTCAGCACCGCGTCTCCGGCATCGGTCAGCACCAGCCCCTCACGCGTGCGGCGAAACAGCGGCTGTTGTGCCTCATCTTCGAGCGCTTTGATCCGTCGGCCCACCGTCGGATGGCTCACGCCCAGGCTTCGGGCGGCCTCGCCGAACGATCCTTTGCGGATCACCGCCAGAAATATCCGTACGTCGCTCCACTCCATACCCGCCCCCATTCAAAAATGAACATCAAATATACATAAATGGCAGTTCCCTAACAATTATGCAGGCATCACCATAATGTCTCTTCACTGAACCGGCTGCTATGGCCTCATCCAGGATCTGAAAGTATGAACAAATTAAAAAACAAAGTTGCCATCGTCACAGGTGCATCCAAAGGTATCGGTGCCGGGATTGCCCGCCAACTGGCAGCGGAGGGAGCAAGGGTTATCGTCAACTACGCCACCAGCAAAACCGGTGCAGACAGCGTGGTTGCGGATATCAAAGCCGCAGGCGGAGAGGCCGTGGCGGCCGCCGCAGACGTTACCAACCAGCGCGAGGTTGAGGCGCTGGTTAGCTCAGCGATTGAACATTTTGGGCGGCTGGACATTGTGGTGAATAACTCGGGGATTTATCAGTTCGCCAGGATCGAAGAAACCACCGAAGCGCTGTACCGCAAGCAGTTCGACATCAATGTGCTTGGCCCGTTGCTGGTCTGCGCCGCCGCCGTGCCACATCTGGAGAAAGGCGGGAGCATCATCAACATCAGTTCGTTCGTCACACGCGTATTTATGCCAGAGAGCGCTATTTATAGCGGCTCCAAAGGTGCCATTGACGCCATTACCGGCGTACTCGCGCGCGAGCTTGGTCCGCGCGGCATCCGCGTTAACGCCGTTAACCCTGGTCTTGTCGAAACTGAAGGTACGCACGCTACCGGGGCGATGGGTTCGGACTTCCAGACCTGGAACGAAGCGCAGACGCCGCTTGGTCGTATCGGTCAGGTGCAGGACATCGCGCCGATAGTCTCTTACCTTGCATCAGACGACTCAGGATGGGTGACCGGCGAGGTCATTATGGCGTCTGGCGGCATGCGCTAACCCGCCGCAATTCAATAAAGGCTGCCAGGCTGTTCGCATGCAGGAGAGAGCCGGGATACCTCCGCACACGAATCCACATGTTTCATTTGTTCTACCCATTTTGCTTGATTGGAAACCGCAGGGTTTCCGGGAGGGGTTATGTCAGCACATAACATGACGCACGCTGAACCTCGTCGCTGGGCGATGTTCGTAATTTTATTGGTGGGAGCTTTCCTGCCACCACTCGATTTTTTTATCGTTAATGTGGCGCTCCCGTCAATCCAGAGCGATTTAGCCTCTTCGTCTTCTGCGGAGCAACTGGTTATCTCATCGTATGCCGCGGTATATGCGACCACCTTAATCACTGGTGGACGGCTGGGTGATCTGTATGGTCGTGGCAGGATGTTTTTCCTTGGGCTGATTGGTTTTGCGGCTGCATCACTGTTGTGCGGGATCGCCGGATCGCCGTGGGTGTTGATTGTCGGGCGCGCACTCCAGGGCGCTTCGGCCGCCGTCATGGCTCCGCAGGCACTTGCATCCGTGCAGGCCATTTTTCCTGAAACAGAGAAGCCGTTAGCGCTGGGTTTATATGGTGCCGTGTTTGGCCTTGCCTCCGTTATCGGACAGGCGCTGGGCGGCATCCTGATTACATTGAATCTGTTCAACCTGGGATGGCGGGCCATTTTTCTTGTTAACCTGCCAGTGGCGCTGCTGGTGATTGTTTTTGGTATTCCATTGCTGAAAGAGACACGGGCGCCACATGCCCGCAAACTTGATCCCGGCGGCATGCTGCTGGCAACAGCAACGTTGAGCGCACTGATTATTCCGTTGATTGAAGGCCGTGAGGCGGGCTGGCCCTGGTGGACGTGCCTGTTATTCCTTGCAGCTCCGCTGCTGGCCTCGCTGTTATGGCGTTATGAAATACGCCTCAGCCGTCATGGCGGCTCACCGCTGCTGGATCCTGTCGCGTTACGAGCGCCAGGGCTGGGTTGCGGGCTGGCGATCGCGCTGTTGTTCTATTCCATCGCCGCATTCTTTTTACTGTTTTCGGTTTACCTGCAAAGCGCACTGCATGTCGATGCGCTAACGGCTGGCCTGATTTTTCTGCCTTTTGGTGCCGGTTTTCTGATTGGGCCGTTGCTCACCCCGTACCTGCGGCGTTTTGCCGGAAATTACCTGAGCACGATCGGGATGGGATGCGAAACCATCGGGTTAGCAGGACTGGCATGGCTGGTAACCGCAACGGCGACGGGCGCGACTCCCGCAATGACGCTACTCGCCGCGCTACTGTTTATCACCGGTTTTGGCCAGGGTCTGGCGATGCCAATGCTGATGCGCATGCTAACAGGCCGCGTCGCACCGGAATTTGCAGGCATGATTGCCGGCATCACCAGCTCAGCTTTGCAAGTCAGCACCGCGCTCAGCGTCGCGGTGATGGGCGGTATTTTTTACAGTATTGTGGGCGACAGCCATAGCGCGACGGATATCACCCATGCGTTTGTCGTCGCAGTCCTGACAATGGCGTGCTGCCTCGCTGCGGGAGCAGGGTTAAGTATCAGACTTATCCGGCAACCTGTTGGGTTAACGCCGGTGACGAAGGGTTTTCCCTGAGCTGCTGCAGATCAAAACATAACGAGCACTGCAGTATGTGAATCATGGTAAAGCGTTCAGCTGCTTCTTGCCTGACGCGGCGCGCATCACTACTACAATCATCACCGTTCCCCAAAAGCAAAGGGCGCCGAAGCGCCCTTAAAAAATAGCTGAATCAGCGAATTACTGATATTCGCTCATCGGTACACAGGAGCAGAACAGGTTACGGTCGCCGTAGACATCATCCAGACGTTTGACGGTTGGCCAGTATTTGTTTGTGAAGCCTGCCGGGAATACGGCCAGCTCGCGGGTATAACCGTGGTTCCACTCCGCCACCAGCTCATTCTGGGTGTGCGGCGCGTTCACCAGCGGGTTATCTTCCAGCGTCCATTCGCCCTGCTTCACGCGGTCGATTTCGCCACGGATCGCCAGCATCGCATCGATAAAACGATCCAGTTCGACTTTGCTTTCCGATTCTGTCGGCTCCACCATCAGCGTACCAGCAACCGGGAAAGACATGGTTGGAGCATGGAAACCATAGTCAATCAAACGCTTAGCAATATCCAGTTCACTAATCCCGGTCTCTTCTTTCAACGGACGAATATCGAGAATGCATTCATGCGCCACACGGCCATCGCGCCCGGTATACAGCACCGGGAACGCCTCTTTCAGACGGCTGGCGATGTAGTTAGCATTGAGAATCGCCACCTGGCTGGCCTGCTTCAACCCTTCCGCGCCCATCATCCGGATATACATCCAGCTAATCGGCAGAATCGACGCGCTGCCAAACGGTGCGGCAGAAACCGCCCCCTGGCGCGTCAACATGCCTTCGATTTGCACCACGCTGTGCCCCGGAACAAACGGCGCCAGATGCGCTTTCACGCCGATCGGCCCCATACCCGGACCGCCACCGCCGTGCGGAATACAGAACGTTTTATGCAGGTTGAGGTGGGACACATCCGCGCCGATAAAGCCCGGCGAAGTAATGCCCACCTGGGCGTTCATGTTTGCGCCATCGAGGTAAACCTGGCCGCCAAACTGATGCACCACTTCGCACACGTCACGGATCGTCTCTTCATATACGCCGTGAGTGGACGGATAGGTCACCATAATGCAGGAGAGGTTATCACCCGCCTGCTCAGCTTTCGCGCGCAAATCGGCAAGGTCGATGTTGCCGTTTTTATCACAGGCAACGACCACCACCTGCATCCCCGCCATCTGCGCCGACGCAGGGTTAGTGCCGTGCGCGGAACTTGGGATCAGACAGATATCGCGATGGCCTTCGTTGCGGCTTTCGTGGTAGTGGCGAATGGCCAGCAGGCCTGCGTATTCTCCCTGCGCGCCGGAGTTTGGCTGCATGCAGAGCGCATCGTAACCGGTGAGCTTGACCAGCCACTCGGAAAGCTGAGTAATCATCTGATGATAGCCTTCAGCCTGTTCCGGCGGGCAGAACGGATGCAGTTCCGCGAACTCCGGCCAGGTGATAGGGATCATTTCGGCTGCCGCGTTCAGTTTCATGGTGCAGGAACCCAGCGGGATCATCGCCTGATTCAGCGCCAGATCTTTGCGTTCCAGAGAGTGCATATAGCGCATCATCTCGGTTTCGCTGTGATAACGGTTGAAAACCGGGTGCGTCAGGAACGCATCATCGCGCAGCATCCCCTGCGGAATGGAACGGCTATCGAGCGCAACATCTTTGTCCAGCGCATCAATATCCAGACCATGATTGTCACCCAGCAGAACACTAAACAGCGCCAGCACATCTTCGCGAGTGGTCGTTTCGTCCAGCGTAATACCCACCGCGTTCAGAATGTCGCTGCGCAGGTTGATCTCATGCGCCTGAGCGCGCGCCAGCACGGCGGCTTTATCCGCGACCTCAACGCACAGCGTATCGAAGTAGTGCGCATGACGCAGTTTCAGCCCCTTATGCTGCAAGCCGGTAGCGAGAATGTCGGCCAGGCGGTGAATGCGGCCCGCAATGCGTTTCAGCCCTTCCGGGCCGTGGAACACCGCGTACAGGCTGGCGATATTGGCCAGCAGCACCTGTGAAGTACAGATGTTAGAGTTGGCTTTCTCGCGGCGGATATGCTGTTCGCGGGTCTGCATCGCCATGCGCAGCGCAGTGTTACCGGCAGCATCTTTGGAAACCCCGATAATGCGCCCAGGCATGGAGCGTTTGAATTCATCTTTAGCAGCAAAGAATGCCGCGTGCGGACCGCCGTAGCCCATCGGCACGCCGAAACGCTGAGCGGAGCCAAACACGATGTCGGCACCCTGCTTGCCTGGCGCCGTCAACTGTACCAGCGCCATAAAATCGGCGGCGACGCTAACCACGATTTTGCGGGCTTTCAGCTCCGCAATCAGCGCACTGTAATTGTGTACTTCGCCGGTGGTGCCAACCTGTTGCAGCAGAACACCGAAAACATCCTGGTGATCCAGCACTTTGTCAGCCGCATCAACAATCACCTCAAACCCGAAGGTTTCGGCGCGCGTGCGCACGACATCCAGCGTTTGCGGGTGCACATCATCGGCAACGAAGAAACGGTTAGCGCCTTTCAGTTTGCTCACGCGCTTCGCCATCGCCATCGCTTCAGCAGCGGCGGTCGCTTCATCCAGCAGGGAAGCAGAGGCGATATCCAGGCCGGTCAAATCCAGCGTCACCTGCTGAAAGTTGAGCAGCGCTTCCAGGCGCCCTTGCGATACTTCCGGCTGATACGGCGTATACGCGGTGTACCAGCCTGGATTTTCCAGCATATTACGCAGGATCACCGGCGGTAACTGCACTGCGGTGTAGCCCATGCCAATGTAAGACTTAAAGCGCTTGTTGCGGCCCGCGATGGCTTTCAGTTCGGCAAGCGCGGCGAATTCGGTGGTAGCTTCACCCACCTGCGGCGGCGTGGCGAGCTGAATATCTTTCGGTACGATCTGCGCAATCAGGGCATTTAGCGAATCTGCCCCTACGGTGTTCAGCATCTCCTGCTGTTGCGATGCGTCCGGGCCAATATGCCTGCCGATAAATGCGGCGCGATTTTCAAGCTGACTTAACGTCTGAGTCATGAGCGATGGTTCCTGAAACGTGCGGTGAATCGTATTCGGAAATTATCTGAATACGCTAAAGCTTTCGCGTTGCAGGAAGGCGGCGATGCTGCAAATCCCCAGGCGCTTACATCAGTAAGTAACTGGGTGAGCGAGCAAGCCAACGCGCCTGCAACGTGAAGGATGACGCGTATTTATTCGTCTTCTAACAATGCGGCGTATGCCGTTGCATCCAGCAGCGCAGCAACTTCCGATTCGTCACTGGCTTTGATTTTGAAGATCCAGCCTTCGCCGTACGGCTCGCTGTTAACCAGCTCCGGAGAGTCATTCAGCGCATCGTTAACGGCTACGATTTCACCGCCAATCGGCGCGTAGATATCAGAAGCGGCTTTTACCGATTCGGCAACGGCGCAGTCATCGCCAGCACTAACGGTCGCGCCCACTTCCGGCAGGTCGACAAACACCATATCACCCAGCAGTTCCTGAGCATGCTCAGTGATGCCAACGGTATAACTACCGTCTGCTTCTTTGCGCAGCCATTCGTGTTCTTTGCTGTATTTCAGTTCGCCCGGTACGTTGCTCATTTTATTCTCTCCAGATAAAAATTACGTTACGCGACAGCTTTGCCGTTGCGCACAAAAACAGGTTTGGTCACTTTGACCGGCATTTCGCGGTTACGGATCTGCACAATTGCCGTTTCGCCAATTCCGGCCGGAACGCGCGCCAGTGCAATACTGTAGCCAAGCGTCGGCGAGAAGGTCCCGCTGGTGATCACACCTTTTTGCACGTTGCCGTGCGCATCAGTAAAGTGCACAGGTAACTCATTACGCAGCACACCTTTTTCCGTCATCACCAGACCAACCAGCTGTTCGGTGCCTTTTTCGCGCTGTTGCTCCAGCGCTTCACGACCGATGAACTGGCGATCCTGCGGTTCCCAGGCGATGGTCCAGCCCATATTGGCAGCCAGCGGAGAGATGCTTTCATCCATCTCCTGGCCATAAAGATTCATGCCCGCTTCCAGGCGCAGCGTATCGCGGGCGCCGAGTCCGCAAGGTTTTACGCCCGCTTTCAGCAGATCCTGCCAAAAGCTGGCGGCTTTTTCGTTCGGCAAGGCAATCTCGTAACCCGCTTCACCGGTGTAGCCCGTGGTCGCGATAAACAGCTCGCCCTCTTCAACGCCGAAGAACGGTTTCATTCCCTCGACCGCGCTGCGCTGCGCATCGGTAAACAGGCTGGCGGCTTTCGCCTGCGCGTTTGGCCCCTGAACCGCGATCAGCGACAGGTCGTCACGGACGGTGATATCAATGGCAAAAGGTTCGGCGTGTTGGGTAATCCAGGAGAGGTCTTTTTCGCGGGTGGCGGAGTTTACAACGAGGCGGAAGAAGTCTTCGGTAAAGTAGTAGACGATCAAATCATCAATCACGCCGCCCGAGGCATTCAGCATGCCGGTGTAGAGGGCTTTGCCGGGCTTCGTGAGTTTGGCCACATCGTTTGCCAGCAAATATTGCAGAAACTCCCGGGTGCGGCTGCCTTTCAGATCGACGATAGTCATGTGCGAAACATCGAACATCCCGGCATCGCTACGCACTGCGTGGTGCTCATCAATCTGCGAGCCGTAATGCAGCGGCATCATCCAGCCATGGAAATCCACCATGCGGGCGCCGCATAGCTTGTGTTGTTCATACAAAGGGGTCTGCTGAGCCATCTTGTCCTCGTCGAATAAGCTGCGCTATCACGTTTTTCGGCGGCGTTCATTTCGCCAAAACGACCAGCGTCAACGGCCATTTCGGACGCCGACGCAAACGTTATCTTTTGCCTGAACTTAACACCGAAAGCGGCACTTAACCATAAGAGAAAATGGGCCATCACATTAGCTTATGACCTATTTAGCTAAAAACAGCAACAGAATTTTGTGCCAGATAAAAACGAAATCACCCACACAAAACATCAATAAAGCGACGTAGTTGCGCCCTATTTCAATATTTCACTCCGCAAAAGCATCATTTTTTCTGCAGTGCGAAAAATCATACATGAGTAAATCTAATCCGAAAAACGAGGTGAAATTAGAATATTTCAAATGAGGCAGGGAGTCCCCTTCCCGTTTGCGGGAAGGGAAATGTGATGGGGTTAACGTAACCACTCCGGAAGGTCATTCAGGCCGAGCGCCTGGCGCAGCAGTTGTGTTTTTACCCCCGGAAGGGTATCCGCCAGTTTCAGACCAATATCACGCAGCAGCTTCTTCGCCGGGTTCGATCCGGCAAACAGTTCGCGGAAGCCCTGCATTCCCGCCAGCATTAGCGCCGCACTGTGTTTACGGCTGCGCTCGTAGCGACGCAGATAGAGATGCTGGCCGATATCTTTTCCTTCACGGCGAAGACGGCGCAGCTCGGTAATCAATTCCGCAACATCCATAAAGCCCAGATTTACGCCCTGCCCGGCCAGCGGATGGATGGTATGCGCAGCATCGCCCACCAGCGCCAGACGATGACCGGCGAAGTGGCGCGCATAGCGACCGGTGAGCGGATAGACCTGGCGCTCGCTTTCCACGCGGCACAGACCAAGACGATTATCAAAGGCCACGCACAGCGCCTGGTTGAACGTCTCATCGCTGGCCTGTTGCAGCGTTTTCGCTTGATCCGGCGGCAACGACCAGACGATCGAGCATAAATGTGGATCGTTCAGCGGCAGAAACGCCAGAATGCCATCGTTATCGAACACCTGCCGCGCGACGGCCTGATGTGGCTCCTCGGTGCGAATGGTCGCTACCAGCGCGTGATGGTGATAATCCCAGAAAGTTAGCGGAATATCCGCTTTGTTACGCAACCAGGAGTTCGCGCCATCCGCCCCGACCACCAGCCGGGCCGTGAGCATCGTGCCATCTTTTAAGGTGAGGAACGCGTCGTTCTCACCCCAGGCCACCTGCTGTAATTCGGCAGGGGCAATCATAGTGACATCCTGACACTGCTGAGCTTTATCCCACAGCGCCTGATGAATCACTGCGTTTTCAATAATATAGCCAAGGTGAGGATAGCCCATGCTTTGGTCGTCAAAGGAGATGCGGCCAAAGCTGTCTTTGTCCCACACCTCCATGCCGTGATAGCGTCCCGCGCGATGGGCAATGATGTTTGACCACACGCCAAGATGCGTCAGAAGTTTTTCGCTGGCGGCGTTAATCGCCGATACGCGCAGCGCCGGTGGTGCATCTTCCGCCAGCGGCTGCGGAACATTCTGCTCCAGCACCGCAACCCGTAAACCACTCCCCTGCAACCCGCAAGCCAGCGCCAGACCAACCATGCCGCCGCCGACAATCGCAACATCAACACTCTGCACTCTTTGCTCCTTTGATTAACGGGCTACCCAACCGAGGGTACGCTGCGCCAGCACATCGCGCGCCGGGGTAAATAGTTCCATCGCCATCAGCCCGATATTGCGCCCGACGACAAGCGGCGCCCAGCGGTTGGCAAACAGATGCACCAGCCCGTCGGTAACGCCTATGGTGGCGCTTTTGTCCGCCTGGCGCTGGTGACGGTAGCGCGTCAGCACCGGATAACAGCCGACATCTTTCTGCTTCGCCCATGCCTCCGCCAGCGTTTCCGCCAGCGTCATAACATCGCGCATGCCGAGGTTAAACCCTTGTCCGGCGATAGGATGCAGCGTCTGAGCCGCATTGCCGACCAGCACCGCGCGATGAGAAACCGGCGACGACGCGTTAGTCAACATCAGGGGATAAACGCTGCGTTTTCCGGCGTGTTCAATACGTCCCAGACGCCAGCCGAAAGCTTTTTGTAGCTCATGGCAAAAACGTTCGTCAGACCAGCCAGTCACCTGCTGCTGTTTTTCCAGCGGATGACACCACACCAGTGAGCAGCGCCCCTGCGACATCGGCAACATCGCCAGCGGCCCGTGCTCGGTGAAACGTTCGAATGCGCGTCCCTGGTGCGGAACAGAGGTAGTGACGTTGGCAATGACTGCGGCCTGGTGATAGGGCGTTTTCTGCCAGAGGATCCCCAGTTGCTCGCCCATGCCCGAACGGGAACCGTCCGCCGCGACCAGCAACTGGCCAATAATCAGCTCGCCGCTTTCCAGCGTTACCGATACCTGTTGCTCATTACGGGTAAAACTGCTGACCCGATCGGGGCAATGCAGCGTCACGCCCGGCGCATTTTGCAGCAAGGTAAAGAGCCGCTGGCCGATATCATGCAGCTCAACCACCTGGCCCAGCGCATCAAGGTGATAATCCTGCGCATCCAGCGTGACAAAACCGGCGTGACCACGATCGCTGACATGAACGGTTGAAATGGGCGTTGCACAACGGGCTATCGCCTGCCAGATCCCGACGCGCGCAAGCTGCTGGCACGTGCCTGCCGCCAGCGCAATAGCACGGGCATCAAAACCAGGATGATGGTGAGCACCCGGTGCTGTAGCCTCTACCAGGTGAACCGGTAATTTCCCCTGCGTCAGATGTGAAATGACCAGCGCGAGCGTCGCACCGGCCATGCCGCCGCCAACAATAATCACACTCATGAACGGCTCGCCGCCATCAGTGCTTCGATATCATCCGCCTTTTTAACCACGCTGGCGGTGAGATTCTCGTTACCCTCTTCGGTAATAACGATGTCATCTTCCACGCGAATACCAATGCCGCGATACTGCTCGGGAACATCCGCATCCGGGGCAATATAGAGGCCCGGCTCAACGGTCAACACCATGCCTGGCGCCAGCTCGCGGGAACGGTCCTGGCCGTAAACGCCGACGTCATGAACATCCAGCCCCAGCCAGTGGCTTAACCCGTGCATAAAGAATGGGCGGTGGGCATTTTTTGCGATCAATTCATCGACTTCGCCCTGCAGAATGCCAAGCTTCGCCAGACCGGTGATCATAATGCGCACTACTTCGCCGGTGACGGCCTGGATGGAGGTGCCCGGACGAAACAGTTCCAGCGCACGTTCCAGCGATGCCAGCACAATGTCGTAAATTTCACGCTGCGCCGGGCTGAATTTCCCGTTTACCGGGAAGGTGCGGGTAATATCCCCGGCGTATCCCATATATTCGCAGCCAGCATCAATCAGCACTAAATCGCCGTCACGCATCTGGCTTTCATTTTCGGTGTAGTGCAGGATGCAGCCGTTCTCCCCCGAACCGACGATGGTGTTGTAGGACGGGAAACGCGCGCCGTGGCGGTTAAATTCATGCTGAATTTCACCCTCAAGCTGATATTCGAACAGGCCAGGTCGGCAAACCTGCATGGCACGGGTATGAGCCAGCGCGGAGATCTCCCCGGCGCGACGCATCACCTCGATCTCTTCGGCCGACTTAAACAGACGCATCTCGTGGACGATCGGACGCCAGTCAGTCAGCGTGGCAGGCGCTGTCAGATTCTGTCGCGCGCCTTTGCGCAGCTTCTCCAGCGCAGTGAACAGGATGGTATCCGCGTACTCATACTCACCCTGCGCGTGATAAACCGCGTCGAGGCCATTGAGCAACTGATAAAGGTGGGTGTTGATCTCCGGGAACGCCAGCGCACGGTCGACGCCCAGCTTTGCCGGCGCGGCTTCCTGACCAAGGCGGCGGCCAAACCAGATCTCGGCGGTTTTATCACGCACACGGTTGAACAGCACGCTATGGTTGTGGGTGTCATCGCTCTTTATCAGCACCAGCACCGCTTCGGGTTCGTGAAAACCGGTGAAGTACCAGAAATCGCTGTTCTGACGATACGGGTATTCACTGTCTGCGCTGCGGGTCGCTTCCGGCGCGGCAAAGATCAATGCCGCGCTACCCGGAACCATCTGCGCCAGCAATGTCTGGCGACGACGGAGAAACTCAAGCTGTGTCATGACACCTCCTTCCTACAAGACGAATTAATGTAACGTCGGCTTACGCACTTCCGGCGCGGTCGGCTGCGGGTGCGTGAACGTATCGTGGCACAGCAACGCAGCAACGCGGACGTATTCGATGATCTCTTCAAGCGACATTTCCAGCTCTTCCTGATCTTCTTCTTCGTCATAACCCAGTTGTGCGATGTTACGCAAATCGTCAATCGCTTCGCCGGTTTCGCCAGTCACTTTGTCGAGCTTCGGTTGCGAGACGCCTAACCCGAGCAGGAAATGGTTTACCCAGCCAGCCAGTGCATCGGCTCTGTCGAAAACGCTAACATCATCGCCCTCCGGCAAATAGAGCTGGAACAAAAAGCCGTCGTCTTCCAGTGAATCGCTGGTCGCCGCGTGCATTGCCCGCAGTGCCTGTGCCAGCTCATGACCAAAAGCCAGCCCGTCATTAGTTAAATCATGCAGCAACGGCTGCCAGGAGCTGTCATTGTTGCCACCGCAGATCATCCCCGCGATAAGCCCATGCATTTCGGCAGGAAGCAGCCCCACGCCCTGTTGGTTAAGCAACTGGCCTACATCGTTGTAACCAGGTATTTCGTTCTGTATAGACATACGCATTCGTCGTCGTTGGGGGGAATATTCATGATATGCTACCACTTTGGCCCCTGGTGATATACCCGTGATACTTCACGTTACATGCCATTGCATGTGACATGAGTCATTAAGGTATAGACGCAAAAAACTTGAAAGTGCTCACCAGGCTAGCTTATAGTGTCGCCCCTTCGCAGCCCAGGACTCGGATGCGAAGGCAGAGCGCAGTCAAACAGCAGGAAGGTGGCATGTCTGCACAACCCGTCGATATCCAAATTTTTGGTCGTTCACTGCGAGTGAACTGCCCGCCTGAACAGAGGGACGCTCTTAACCAGGCTGCGGAGGATCTGAATCAGCGGTTGCAAGATCTGAAAGTTCGCACTAGAGTCACAAATACTGAGCAGTTGGTGTTTATCGCCGCGCTGAACATCAGCTACGAGCTAACTCAGGAAAAGGCAAAAACCCGCGAATACGCAGCCAACATGGAACAGCGTATCCGAATGTTACAGCAGACCATCGAACAGGCATTGCTTGATCAGGGTCGCATAACAGACAGGCCGGGGCCTAAGTTTGAATAACACTTCAGGATCAACTGTGGTAGAGTGATCGTGAAGACAAAATTTCTCTGAGATGTTTGCAAGCGGGCCAGTCCCCTGAGCCGATATTTCATACCACAAGAATGTGGCGATCCATGGTTGGTGAGCATGCTCGGTCCGTCCGAGAAGCCTTAAAATCATGACGACGCATTCACCTTGAACCAAGGGTTCAAGGGTTACAGCCTGCGGCGGCATCTCGGAGATTCCCTTCTTTTTCTACCCAAAACCATGACACAACTTCCTGATTTTCCCTCTTCGCGACAAGAAATCCGCAAACTTATCCGCCAGCGTCGACGTGCGCTAAGCAGCGAGCAGCAGGCGCATTTTGCCCAGCAGGCCGCCGCGCGCATGATGGCATATCCGCCCGTCGTGATGGCGCATACCGTGGCGTTGTTTCTCTCTTTCGATGGTGAACTGGATACCCAGCCGTTGATTGAACAACTCTGGCGCAGCGGAAAACGGGTTTACCTGCCGGTGCTGCACCCGTTTAGCCCGGGCAATCTGCTCTTTCTGCATTACCACCCGCACAGCGAACTGGTGATTAATCGCCTGAAGATTCAGGAGCCGAAACTGGACGTGCGCGATGTCCTGCCGCTTAATCAGTTGGATGTGTTGGTTACGCCGCTGGTGGCGTTCGACGAACAAGGCCAGCGTTTAGGTATGGGCGGCGGTTTTTACGATCGCACCCTGCAAAACTGGCGCGCTTACAACTTACAGCCCGTGGGCTACGCGCATGACTGTCAGGGCGTTCAGGCCCTGCCTGTGGAAGAGTGGGATATTCCGCTACCTGCGGTAGTCACACCATCAAAAGTGTGGGAGTGGTAACAGGTTTCCCCCTCCCTTGTGGGAGAGGAAAACACAATACTTATCAGAACAGCAGACGGGCGCGAATCGTGCCGGGAATCGCTTTCATGCTCTGCAACGCTTTTTGCGCAACATCTTCTTCCGCTTCGATATCAACCACGACATAACCCATGTACGGCGTTGTTTGCAGGTACTGCGCCGCGATGTTGATATTCTGGCTGGCAAAGATTTGGTTGAGTGCAGTCAGCACGCCAGGACGGTTTTCGTGGATGTGCAGCAGGCGACGGCCGCCGTGCATCGGCAAAGAAACTTCCGGGAAGTTAACAGCCGACAACGTAGAACCGTTGTCAGAATATTTAATCAGTTTACCTGCTACTTCAAGACCGATATTTTCCTGCGCTTCTTGCGTTGAACCGCCGATGTGCGGCGTCAACAGCACGTTGTCAAACTCACACAGCGGGGAATCAAACGGATCGCTGTTGGTGGCAGGTTCCGTCGGGAAGACGTCAATTGCCGCACCGGCCAGATGTTTGCTTTTCAGCGCATCACATAGCGCCGGAATATCGACCACCGTGCCGCGAGAAGCGTTGATCAGCAGCGCGCCAGGCTTCATCAATTTCAGCTCCTCAACGCCAATCATATCTTTGGTTGACGGGGTTTCCGGCACATGCAGGCTCACCACATCGCTCATGTTCAGCAGATCAGAAAGATGCTGTACCTGCGTGGCGTTGCCCAGCGGCAGTTTGCTTTCAATATCGTAGAAGAAAACGTGCATCCCCAGCGATTCCGCCAGAATACCCAACTGCGTACCGATATGACCATAACCGATAATACCGAGCTTTTTACCGCGCGCTTCGTAAGAACCGACCGCCAGTTTGTTCCAGACACCACGGTGCGCTTTCGCGTTCGCTTCAGGAATACCACGCATCAGCAGCAACAGTTCGCCAATAACCAGTTCCGCCACGGAACGGGTGTTGGAGAACGGTGCATTGAACACCGGGATACCACGTTTTGCAGCCGCGTCCAGATTCACCTGGTTAGTACCAATACAGAAACAGCCCACAGCGACTAATTTTTCCGCCGCCGCGATAACATCTTCAGTCAGTTGAGTACGGGATCGCAGGCCGATAAAGTGGGCATCACGGATGGACTCTTTAAGCTGCTCGGTGTCCAGCGCACCTTTGTGGAATTCAATGTTGGTATAACCCGCCGCACGGAGGCTATCCAGTGCTTTCTGATGCACCCCTTCGACGAGCAGAAATTTAATCTTGTCTTTCTCCAGTGATACCTTTGCCATTTACCCGACCCTGTTTTTTGTCTTGACTGTGATGTTGTGCGAAATGCAATTTTCTTCAGTCAACATATCAAAAAAAACTATTGCAGCAATATGAACGTTTGCGTGCGCACTCTGAAGAAATGTCATACAGCGAGGAATGGCAGATAAAAATGCTGTTAAAGCGTGGAGTAGTGGCAGGTAGTGCATAATCAGCGGATAAATGTGACAGATATCACCAAATTTGCCGATCGTGTTTTTTTACAGGGAGGCGAACGCCTCCCCGTCAGATCATTTTATGATGGTTTTCACACCATCGGCGGTGCCGATCAGCGCCACATCCGCGCCACGATTGGCGAATAACCCTACAGTGACTACGCCCGGGATGCTATTGATGCTGTTTTCCAGTGCAATCGGATCGATGATCTCCAGCCCATAAACGTCGAGGATCACGTTGCCATTATCGGTGACAACGTTCTGACGATATTCCGGGCGACCGCCCAGCTTCACCAGTTGACGCGCAACGGCGCTGCGAGCCATCGGGATAACCTCCACCGGCAGCGGGAATTTCCCCAGGATATCAACCTGCTTGGATGCATCAGCGATACAGATAAATTTATCCGCTACCGAGGCGATAATTTTCTCACGCGTCAGCGCTGCGCCGCCGCCTTTGATCATCTGCATCTGGCCGTTGATTTCGTCCGCGCCATCAACGTAGATACCCAGTTTATCCACTTCGTTGAGATCGAACACGGTAATGCCAAGACTTTTCAGTTTCGCGGTGGAGGCATCCGAACTGGAAACCGCGCCTTCGATCTGGCCTTTCATCGTGCCGAGCGCATCAATAAAGTGCGTCGCAGTGGAGCCAGTGCCTACGCCGACAATAGTTCCGGGCTCAACATACTTGAGTGCCGCCCAGCCCACTGCCTTTTTGAGTTCATCCTGCGTCATGGTCGTTCGCCTGTGGTGTGAAATTTCAGGCGCATTATAGACCACCCTTCGCCTAAATGTCCCTGTGACCAGTGTCACATTACGCGACGTCCAATTTCGTCTGATTCTAATAAAAATTTATGTCATAGTGCTGAGTAATCATTTTTCAGGAGATTGGCCGAGCAATGAAACGTCCGGACTACAGAACCTTACAGGCGCTTGATGCGGTCATTCGTGAGCGTGGGTTTGAGCGCGCCGCGCAAAAACTGTGTATTACTCAGTCCGCCGTGTCGCAGCGCATAAAACAGCTCGAAAACATGTTCGGCCAGCCATTGCTGGTACGTACTGTTCCGCCGCGTCCCACCGAACAAGGGCAGAAACTGCTGGCGCTGTTGCGTCAGGTCGAGCTGCTGGAAGAAGAGTGGCTGGGCGATGAGCAAACAGGCTCGACGCCGTTGCTGTTGTCGCTGGCGGTCAATGCCGACAGCCTGGCAACCTGGCTGCTGCCTGCGCTGGCGCCGGTACTGGTGGATTCGCCTATCCGGCTGAACTTGCAGGTTGAGGATGAAACCCGCACCCAGGAGCGACTGCGTCGCGGCGAAGTGGTTGGTGCGGTCAGTATTCAGCCGCAGGCGCTGCCGAGCTGCCTTGTCGATCAACTTGGCGCGCTGGATTACCTGTTTGTCGGTTCCAGAGAATTCGCCGAACGCTATTTTCCTAATGGCGTAACCCGCTCAGCGCTGCTGAAAGCCCCGGCGGTGGCGTTCGACCATCTGGATGATATGCATCAGGCATTTTTGCAGCAATATTTCGATTTACCGCCGGGTAGCGTGCCCTGTCATATCGTGAATTCATCGGAAGCGTTTGTGCAACTGGCGCGCCAGGGCACGACCTGCTGTATGATCCCGCACCTGCAAATCGAGAAAGAGTTAAAGAGCGGTGATTTGATCGATCTGACGCCAGGCCTGTTACAGCGCCGTATGCTCTACTGGCACCGTTTTGCGCCGGAAAGCCGGATGATGCGCAACGTGACGGATGCGCTGCTGGAGTATGGACATCGGGTATTAAGGCAGGATTGAACAGCTAACCTCTCCCCGACCGGGGAGAGGATGAACAACTTTACTTCGCCGCGGTGGCTGCCGGCTGCTCAGCTTGAGCAGGCTCAAGCTGGAACACCACATCAACCTGATCGTCAAACTGAATCGTCGGCTGCTCGTAGGTTTCCTGGGTGGAAACCGGCGCGGCATCCGCTTTCATCATCCGGACCATTGGGCTTGGCTGATAATTAGAAACATGGTAGCGAATGCTGTAAACCGGGCCGAGTTTGGCATTGAAACCGGCTGCCAGCTGCTGCGCCTGATGGGTCGCATCATCGATCGCTGCTTTGCGCGCTTTATCTTTGAAAGAGTCCGCTTGCGCAACGCCCAGCGACACGGAGCGAATCTCGTTCAGACCCGCTTTCAGCGCGCCATCCAGCAGTGAGTTAAGCTTATCCAGCTCGCGCAATGTCACTTCAACCGTACGCACAGCGCGATAACCTTTCAGGATGCTTTTGCCGTTCTGGTAATCGTAATCTGGCTGGGTGCGTAAGTTTGCGGAATTAATGTCTTTCCTGGCAATACCATTTTGCTCAAGAAAACTCAGGTATTGCGCAACGCGGTCATCGGCCTGTTTTTTCGCTGATGCGGCGTCTTTTGCAGCGACGTTCACTTCAATCGCCAGCGTGGCGATATCCGGAGTCGCATCCACGCTAGCCGTGCCTGAGGTGACGATATGCGGACCGTCAGGCAATTCGTTTGCCTGTACCGCCATTGCGCTGAAACCGACTGCCGCCGCCAGGGCCATCACTTTAAATTTCACAGTTGCTCCTCCATGTTGCGTTAATACGTCCGAATACGCAGACGCCTTGGCAGCAAGCTTAGCGGCTCAGCGTGAATTGTCCATCGGACTTACCCTAACTGAATAATCCCTGTACATGATGAATACCTTCATGCGCAAGCTGGAAGGCAATAAACCACATCACCAACCCAACCACAGCATTGATTAGCCGCTGCGCTTTCGCCGTGCGCAAACGCGGAGCAAGCCAGGCAGCGAGTAACGCAAGGCTGAAGAACCACAGGAAAGAAGCGCTCACCGTTCCCAGCGCGAACCAGCGCTTTGGCTCCGCATCCAGCTGTCCGCCGAGACTACCCAGCACCACGAAAGTGTCGAGATAGACATGCGGGTTGAGCCAGGTAACCGCCAGCATGGTCGCAATGATACGCCAGCGCCCCTGGCGTAATGCTTCGGCGCTTGCCAGTTCGAGATGACTACTCAGTGCCGTTTTCAGTGCGCCAAAACCGTACCATAGCAGAAACGCCACACCGCCCCAGGTCACCAGCGCCAGCAGCCACGGGGATTGCATCAACAGCGCGCTGCCGCCAAACACGCCAGCGCAGATCAGCACCACATCGCTCATCGTGCATAAAAAGGCAGTCATGATGTGATACTGCCTGCGGATCCCCTGGTTCATCACAAAAGCGTTTTGCGGCCCAAGCGGCAGGATCAACGCGGCCCCAAGCATAAGGCCTTGAAAGTAATAAGATAACACGTCGTAATTCCGTCAGATTGTTTCGGAAGCAGACTATAGCGCGGGAACATCATTAGCGGAAATTGATAATTTTAATCGTTAAGTAGCAATGCTAATGTTGATGAGCAAAAAGAAGGCCGGCGCCGCCGGCCCCATATCTTACTGCTCTGTCTGCTCATGAGAACGTTTGAGGTTTACGTCCATCTGCGGGAACGGGAAGCTGATGCCATTCTCGTCAAAGCGACGTTTGATCAGCTCCAGCACATCCCAGTAAACGGCTTGCAGATCGCTACTCTTACTCCAGACACGCACCACAAAGTTAATGGAGGACGGCCCCAGTTCATTCAGACGCACCGTCATTTCGCGATCTTTGATAATGCGTTCATCAGCCTGGATAATTTCAGTCAGAATGCGTTTCACCTGGTCGATATCAGAATCGTAAGCCACACCGATAATAAATTCGTTGCGACGCACCGGCTCACGAGAGAAGTTCACGATATTTCCGGCAATGATTTTACCATTTGGGATCACCACGATACGCCCGTCCACCGTACGCATAGTGGTGGAGAAAATCTGCACCTGCAACACGGTTCCGGCAACGCCACCCAAATCGACATATTCCCCCGAACGGAACGGGCGGAAAGTCACCAGCAGCACGCCAGCGGCGAGGTTCGAAAGCGAACCCTGCAACGCCAGACCGATGGCTAAACCGGCGGCACCCAGTACGGCAATCACCGAGGCCGTCTGCACGCCGACGCGACCCAACGCGGCAATCAGGGTAAAGGCGATAATGCCATAGCGTACCAGCGCGGAGAGAAAATCAGCCACGGTAGCGTCGATGTGTCGCGCAACCATCACGCGATTAACCGTATTCGAGACAATACGCGCCACAATCATACCGACAATAATGATGGCGATAGCCGCCACAATGTTAACGGCATAGCTCAGCAGCAGCGCCTGATTGTTCACCAGCCACGAGCCTGCGTCGTTAATGCTGTCAACAACGTTAAGATCTTCCATTCGTGCTTCCTTATGTTGTTCCAAAATGGGAAAACCACCCCTTCAAGCAAGGAGAGATCCCTAAAGGGTAAACAAAAAGCCGCATTTACGCCAAGTAGATCACACTTTGTGCTCTACGCCAGCTTATTGAAATGGCAATAAAAAAGGCCCGCATTTTGCGGGCCTTTTCAGATAAAGCAGCGGAAATTACAGAACGTCTACTGCATTCAGTTCTTTGAAAGCCTGCTCCAGACGAGTCACCATGCTGGTCTGCGCTGCACGCAGCCATACACGCGGATCGTAGTATTTTTTGTTCGGCTGGTCTGCGCCTTTCGGGTTGCCCAGTTGGCCCTGCAGGTAGCCTTCGTTTTCTTTGTAGTACTTCAGGATACCTTCCCAGGTTGCCCATTGGGTGTCGGTATCGATGTTCATTTTGATAACGCCGTAGCTTACAGAGTCTTTGATTTCCTGAGCAGTAGAACCGGAACCGCCATGGAATACGAAGTTCAGGCTGTTGTGCGGCAGGTTATGTTTTTTGGAAACATATTCCTGAGAATCGCGCAGGATAGTCGGGGTCAGTTTCACGTTACCCGGTTTGTAGACACCGTGTACGTTACCGAAGGAAGCTGCGATGGTGAAACGCGGGCTGATTTTGCTCAGCTCAGTGTAAGCGTAATCAACGTCTTCCGGCTGGGTGTACAGTGCAGAAGCGTCCATATGGCTGTTGTCCACGCCATCTTCTTCACCACCAGTGCAACCCAGTTCGATTTCCAGAGTCATGCCCATTTTGGACATGCGCGCCAGATATTTGGAGCTAATGGCAATGTTCTCTTCCAGAGACTCTTCGGAAAGGTCGATCATGTGAGAAGAGAACAGCGGTTTACCGGTTGCAGCGAAGTGTTTTTCACCCGCGTCCAGCAGACCGTCAATCCACGGCAGCAGTTTTTTCGCGCAGTGGTCAGTGTGCAGAATGACCGGAACGCCGTAATGTTCTGCCATCTGATGAACATGGTGGGCGCCAGAGATTGCGCCGAGGATTGCTGCGCCCTGAGGAACGTCAGTTTTCACGCCTTTACCGGCAATAAACGCAGCGCCGCCGTTAGAGAACTGAACGATAACCGGTGCTTTAACTTTGGCAGCAGCTTCCAGAACGGCGTTGATGGAATCAGTACCCACGCAGTTAACCGCTGGCAGAGCAAAGTTATTTTCTTTAGCTACCTGGAACACTTTCTGAACGTCATCACCAGTGATCACGCCAGGTTTTACGAAATCAAAAATTTTAGACATGTACGTAGTCCTGTATCTTCGGCCGTTTCAGCTCGTCATAATTCGTGCTGCCAGTGGGCTGGCTTCTCTCGCGCCTCCAGTGACTCACTATGGCGAGTTTTTGGAGTTTCGCTGCGTCACCGTCTTCTGGCAGCGCGAATTAGTTAGAGCAACAATTGAATCGTTTTGAAAAACAGGCGGGGTTATCCCGCCTGAACAATTTTACTTCTTAGCACGCTCTTCGAGCATGGCTACTGCAGGCAGAACTTTGCCTTCCACGAATTCGAGGAATGCGCCGCCGCCAGTAGAGATGTAGGAAATCTTGTCAGCAATACCGAACAGGTCGATAGCAGCCAGAGTGTCACCACCGCCTGCGATGGAGAACGCGTCGCTGTCGGCGATAGCGTTAGCCACGATTTCAGTACCTTTACGGAAGTTCGGGAATTCAAACACGCCAACCGGACCATTCCACAGAATAGTTTTGGCATTTTTCAGAATTTCAGCCAGTTTTTCAGCAGATGCATCGCCCAGATCCAGAATTTGCTCATCATCTTTGATGTCATTGACGGATTTCAGGGTTGCCGTTGCGGTTTCAGAGAACTCGGTGGCTACGCGAACATCAGTCGGGACCGGAATATCGCAAGTGCCCAGCAGACGTTTTGCTTCGTCAACCAGGTCAGCTTCGTACAGGGATTTACCTACGTTGTGGCCCTGAGCAGCGACGAAGGTGTTAGCGATACCGCCACCAACGATCAGCTGGTCAGCAATTTTGGACAGAGAGTCCAGAACGGTCAGCTTAGTGGAAACTTTAGAACCGCCAACAATAGCAACCATCGGACGAGCCGGTTCTTTCAGCGCTTTACCCAGCGCGTCCAGTTCGTCAGCCAGCAGCGGGCCTGCGCACGCTACGTCAGCGAATTTGCCGATACCGTGAGTAGAAGCCTGCGCACGGTGAGCAGTACCGAATGCGTCCATAACGAATACGTCGCACAGCGCAGCGTATTTTTTCGCCAGCGCTTCGTCGTCTTTCTTCTCGCCTTTGTTGAAGCGAACGTTTTCCAGAACAACCAGTTCACCGGCAGCCACTTCAACGCCGTCCAGGTAATCTTTAACCAGACGAACCGGGTTGGAGAGTTTGTCTTTCAGATAGTTAACAACCGGCAGCAGAGAGAATTCTTCGTTGTACTCGCCTTCGGTCGGACGACCCAGATGGGAAGTTACCATCACTTTCGCACCCTGCTTCAGCGCCAGTTCAATAGTTGGCAGGGAAGCACGGATACGCGCGTCGCTGGTGACTTTGCCATCTTTAACCGGCACGTTCAGATCAGCACGGATGAAAACGCGTTTACCAGCCAGATCCAGATCGGTCATCTTAATTACAGACATGGTGAATCCTCTCAATGATTCTTAAAGTTTTGCGAGCGCTGTCGCGCCCTACCTGAAACCAATAGCCGACATTGCTAACGTCGTGTCGAGCATCCGGTTAGCAAAGCCCCATTCGTTGTCGCACCACACAAGGGTTTTAATAAGGTGCGCACCACTTACCCGCGTCTGTGTGCCATCAACAATGGCGCTGTGCGGATCGTGATTAAAATCGGTTGAAACCAACGGTAATTCCGTATAATCAACTATACCATGAAATGTCCCACGCGCTGCTTTTTGCAGCAACATGTTGACTTCCATAGCTTTTACAGGTTTTTTCACCGTTACGCTCAGATCGATCGCGGTCACGTTAATTGTCGGTACGCGCACCGCTATCGCTTCAAATCTGTCATTAAACTGCGGGAAAATTCGCGTGATGCCCGCCGCCAGTTTGGTATCCACCGGAATGATCGACTGGCTGGCCGCACGCGTACGCCGCAGATCGGAATGGTAAGCGTCAATCACTTGCTGGTCATGCATCGCGGAGTGAATAGTTGTCACCGTTCCCGACTCAATGCCATAAGCATCGTCGAGCAGTTTTATGACCGGAATAATACAGTTTGTCGTACAGGAGGCATTAGAGACCAGAAGGTCTTCAGAGCGAAGGGTTTCCTGGTTAACACCGAAAACAATCGTTGCGTCGAGATCGTGGCTGCCAGGATGGGAAAAGAGCACTTTTTTCGCGCCTGCCGCCAGATGCGCCTCGCCATCCTCACGGTTGCCGTATACGCCGGTACAGTCGAGCACCACAT
This sequence comes from Kosakonia radicincitans DSM 16656, assembly GCF_000280495.2. Taxonomy (NCBI): domain Bacteria; kingdom Pseudomonadati; phylum Pseudomonadota; class Gammaproteobacteria; order Enterobacterales; family Enterobacteriaceae; genus Kosakonia; species Kosakonia radicincitans. The sequence goes on along the minus strand of NZ_CP018016.1, from coordinate 825,251 downwards.
CTACACCCAGCTCGCGCCACGGCAGTGCCGCAATTGAGCGCTCATGCAGGATGCGAATTACGTCGTCACCCACAAACAATTGTTCGCGCTCCTGGCGAACATCCCAGGCAAAACGCCCGTGGCTGGTGTCATATTTCAATAAATGCGCCATGCCCACAGCATCGGCCAGTTCATTGATTGCCACCACGGTGATTTCCGCCCGACGCCCGGATTCATATAAAGCACGAACCACGTTGCGCCCAATGCGACCGAAACCATTAATCGCTATGCGTACGGTCATAATTCTCCTGCAAGGCTAGCTGGCCTGAAGTGGATGACAGAGTAATCCAGCCACCACAGAAGGGGAATCCTCGCCTGCCTTAAACTGCGTTTGTTTGGTTAATTGTCGAACATTTAATCGACTGAAACGCTTCAGCTAGAATAAGCGAAACAAGGAATAAAAGGAATGATTGTCCAGACGGTTTCGCCAGTAATCTGACTTGCATCACATTTTTGCAGGAATAATCAGCGCGGCCAGAAGGTTCTTTCGTGAGGAAAATAACCGACAGAAAGAGGATGAGCGCAACAAAGCGTCCCTGCATGACCCGGTTGATGAAGAAAAGCAAAATCCTTTTCTGGCGCTGATTAAAACCAGCTATGCTCCAGCGCCTTCGGCTCGGTGCGTTCTGCGCGCGGCATCTCAACCGGCTGCGACGAGAGTTGCTTAGCCCACAGATCGGCCACCCACTTCACCCCCTTCGCGGTGAAACGCGCCTGAGACCAGCTACGTTTGTTTTCCCCGACGCCACCATGGACAGTGAAGTAACCTTCATCAATATGGTACTGCTGCGGCATCAATGCACCGTTTACACGCTGCATAATATTGCGCTCAAGCAAAAAGCGTCGGAACAGAGACTCTTTCACGCGCAGCATCTTGCAAAGCTGACGAAAACCAAGCGACTCTTCAACCCTGACATAGCGGTCAAAGAACTCCGCCTTTGGGGCTGAGAGAGCAAGTAACTCTTCCGCTCGCTGACGTTTTTCGTACTGCTCAGCCCAGGCGCGTGCGGCGGCGGCAGGATTCGTAAAATCGGGCAGACTGATAAGCTTCTCTTTCTCCTGCCAGCGATCGAGCATTTCTGCCGTAAAGGTCGGCGAGAGGCGCGAAACCGTCAGCAATGAGTCTCGTTTATTAAGCAAAAATTCTTGTCGCATCTCGCCTTCTCGCTCGTACGGGTGCTCTTTCACCGGCTGGGAGAGCCGCTGCGCGGTTTCCAGGCTTTTCACCATCCGCTTCACTTCGCCATGCGTCACGCCTGTCAATTTTGCGATTTCACGGCTGCTGATTGTCGCCAGCACAGGCTGAGAATTGAGATTGTCACCAGGAATTATCATAGGTTCACTCCTTACTCACATTCACCCTGGATAATTTGCAGAATTATTATACAACTTACTGGATGTATATCCAGTATATTTTTCATGCACGGATCAATGTCGTTTTAGTCGAGTCACTAAGAAGAGAGTGTTGGGTCAGGAGGCAGAAGATTAGGGGTATAGCTGAATGACGGATGGCGCTTCGCTTATCCGGTCTACATATTCTGCAACCCCGTAGACTTGATAATGCTCAAGCGCCATCCGAAATGACTTTTCATGCAGGCCCGGCAGGCGGAGCGCCGCCGGGCAAGAGTGGTTACAGCAGCGCTTTCGCTTTTGCCACCACATTGTCAACGGTAAAACCAAACTCTTCAAACAACAGTTCTGCCGGAGCAGATTCGCCGAAGGTGGTCATACCCACTACCGCGCCGTTCAGGCCGACGTATTTGTACCAGAAGTCCGCAATGCCGGCTTCGATAGCCACACGGGCAGAAACCGCTTTCGGCAGCACGGATTCACGGTATGCCGCATCCTGTTTGTCGAAGGTGTCGGTCGACGGCATGGAAACCACGCGCGCCTTCACGCCTTCGGCAGTCAGTTTTTCATAAGCAGCAACCGCCAGTTCCACTTCGGAACCGGTAGCAATCAGGATCAGTTCCGGCTGACCAGCACTCTCTTTCAGCACGTAGGCGCCACGGGCGACATCTGCCAGTTGCTGTGCCGTACGCTCCTGCTGCGCCAGGTTCTGACGGGAAAGGATCAGCGCAGTCGGACCGTCAGCACGTTCAACGCCATATTTCCACGCCACTGCGGATTCCACCTGGTCACACGGACGCCAGGTGCTGACGTTCGGGGTCAGGCGCAGGGAAGCTACCTGCTCGACCGGCTGGTGCGTCGGGCCGTCTTCGCCCAGACCGATGGAGTCGTGGGTGTAAACCAGCACCTGACGCTGTTTCATCAGCGCCGCCATACGCACCGCATTACGGGCATATTCAACGAACATCAGGAAGGTCGAGGTATACGGCAGGAAACCGCCATGCAGCGAGATACCATTGGCAATTGCCGTCATACCGAACTCGCGCACGCCGTAGTGAATGTAGTTACCGGCAGTGTCTTCGTTAATCGCTTTCGAACCGGACCAGATAGTCAGGTTGGATGGCGCCAGGTCAGCGGAGCCGCCGAGGAATTCCGGCAACAGCGGACCGAAAGCTTCAATGGCATTTTGCGACGCTTTGCGGCTGGCGATTTTCGCCGGGTTAGCCTGAAGCTTCTCGACAAACGCCTGCGCTTTGGCATCGAAATCAGACGGCAGTTCGCCCTTCATACGGCGGGTGAACTCAGCGGCTTCCTGCGGGAAGGCTTTGGCGTAAGCGGCGAATTTGTCGTTCCACGCCGCTTCTTTGGCCTGGCCGGCTTCTTTCGCATCCCACTGTGCATAGATTTCAGACGGGATTTCAAACGGCGCGTATTTCCAGCCGAGCGCTTCACGGGTCAGAGCGATTTCAGCATCGCCCAGCGGCGCACCGTGGGAATCGTGGGTACCGGCTTTGTTCGGCGAACCGAAACCGATGATGGTTTTGCACATCAGCAGCGACGGTTTATCGGTAACAGCACGGGCTTCTTCCACTGCACGTTTGATGGCGTCCGCGTCGTGGCCGTCAATGCCGCGCACTACGTGCCAGCCGTAGGCTTCAAAGCGTTTCGCCGTGTCATCGGTGAACCAGCCTTCAACATGGCCGTCGATGGAGATGCCGTTGTCATCGTAGAACGCAACCAGTTTGCCCAGTTTCAGCGTACCGGCCAGGGAGCAGGCTTCATGGGAAATGCCTTCCATCATGCAGCCGTCGCCCATAAAGGCGTAGGTGAAGTGGTCAACAATCTCGTGCCCAGGACGGTTGAACTGCGCTGCGAGAGTTTTCTCTGCAATCGCCATGCCCACGGCGTTGGCAATGCCCTGCCCCAGCGGACCAGTGGTAGTTTCCACACCCGCGGTGTAACCCACTTCCGGGTGGCCCGGAGTTTTCGAGTGCAGCTGACGGAAGTTCTGCAGCTCGGACATCGGCAGATCATAGCCGGTGAGGTGCAGCAGGCTGTAAATCAGCATCGAACCGTGGCCGTTGGACAGCACAAAGCGGTCGCGATCGGCCCAGGCCGGATTCGTCGGGTTGTGGTTCAGAAAATCACGCCACAGGACCTCGGCGATGTCCGCCATACCCATCGGGGCTCCCGGGTGACCGGATTTGGCTTTCTGTACCGCGTCCATGCTCAGCGCACGAATAGCATTGGCAAGCTCTTTACGTGAGGACATTTTGACTCCAGATCGGACTGTTAAGGGCTGTTCCCGTAACGACTTGACGACAGCGCGTTTTGGGCTACGCCGGAAAAAAGTGCCAACAATGTAACCCAAGCGGCATGCCATGTACATGGAGCATCCTTTTGCCGATTCAGAAATCTCTGGAAGCCGCTCGCATGTTGCGCAATCTACTCGCCTGGCACTCTGACTCTTCCTTATACTGACAATCTGCAGGTTCGTCTTGAGCCGGCGTAGTTAGCAGCATATTGACTCAACCATTACGGAAAATAACAAATGAAAATTCGCCCGCTTCTCTTTGCTCTGGGAATAACAACCGTCCTTGCTGGCTGCCAGAATATGGACTCAAATGCTTTTCTCAGCTCCGGCGCAGAAGCTTTTCAGGCCTACACGCTGAGCGATGCGCAAGTAAAAGCATTAAGTGATGACGCCTGTAAACAGATGGACAGTAAAGCAACCATCGCGCCCGCCAGCAGCACCTACAGCCAGCGCCTGGCTAAAATTGCTGCTGCGCTCGGCGATAACATCAACGGCCAGCCGGTCAACTACAAGATTTATGTGGCAAAAGACGTGAATGCTTTTGCCATGGCAAACGGCTGCATCCGCGTCTACAGCGCGCTGATGGATATGATGACCGACAACGAAGTTGAAGCGGTGATCGGCCACGAAATGGGCCACGTTGCGCTGGGCCATGTGAAAAAAGGGATGCAGGTGGCGCTGGGCACCAATGCGATACGCGCAGCCGCAGCGTCAGCAGGCGGTATTGTCGGCAGCCTGTCGCAGTCGCAGCTCGGCGCACTGGGCGAACAACTGGTAAATTCACAGTTCTCTCAGCGCCAGGAATCCGAAGCGGATGACTACTCCTACGATCTGTTGCGCAAACGCGGCATCAACCCGGCAGGGCTGGCGACCAGCTTTGAGAAACTGGCAAAAATGGAAGAGGGTCGGCAGAGTTCGATGTTTGACGATCATCCGGCATCGGCGGAGCGCGCCCAGCATATTCGCGATCGCATGGCCGCAGACGGAATTAAATAATCGCATTGGGAGGCAATATAGCCTCCCTTTTTGCCAGGCCTGAAAAATATTCATCTCAGAAAAAACGCATTAATTGCCAAAACAATAGCACGGAACGCCAAATAGAAATCCCGTTACCACAAGTGTATTATTTTTTAAAAAAATCTGATGCAGTAATTTATTTCGCAGAGCAGAATCACAAACATATTTCCCCACTTAAATATTGGGGTATGTCCAGATAATAAATAATCTACCCCTGCTCTGCTACTTTCTGGGACAAGCCGATGGCAAGCCAGCAGTGCAGCAGACAACGATTGCTTTCGGGATCGTTTCAGGTAACTATAAATCAGCAAGTTATTTCTTTTGGCATTCTACAGACAGAGAAGTTCCCTCAGTGAAAAAACAATTATCCTTACTCGCTTTAAGTATTATTCTGGCAGTTCCGGCATTCGCCAGTCAGCAATCCTCAAGCCAGGGTTTTATTGACGACAGTCATTTAGATCTCTTTTTACGCAATGCTTATATTAATCGTGATTATCGCAGCGGCGCAGATAATAAAGCGGAATGGGGTCAGGGATTTATTACCACCTTTCAATCTGGCTTCACTCAGGGGCTGGTAGGTTTTGGTGTTGACGGTATTGCGCAATACGGAGTACGCCTCGATGGCGGCCGTGGCCGCAGCGGCGCAGGCGGTATCGACTTCTTTGCTCAGGATAATGACGGCAAAGCAAAATCCGATCTGGCTAAATTTGGTGCGACCGCCAAAATGCGTATCTCCAATACCGTACTGAGCTATGGTACCCAGCGCCCGGAACTGCCCATCCTGAATGCCGACAGCTCCCGTTTACTGTACGAAACCTATACCGGTACGATGCTGACCTCGAAAGAGGTTGACGGTCTGGAAGTAAACGCCGGTTACTTCACTGATGAGCAGCGTAAAAGTGATGACAGCCACAACACTGGGCTGAAAAGCCTGAGCTTCGGCGGAGCCAGCTATCAATTTAACGATCAATTCAGCGGTGCGCTCTATGCATCCCGCGTGGAAGACGTACTGAATAAACAATACCTCGGTCTGAATTTCAAACAACCGTTCAGCACCGGCCAGCAGGTGGTTCTGGATTTCAACGGTTATAACTCGCGTCTGGATCAGGGTTATGCAGACAGCCAGAATACCGGCCGCAGCAACAGTATCTAGAGCCTGGCCGCCAGCTATATTTGGGATATTCACACCTTTAAACTGGCGTACCAGCAGAGTAGCGGCAGCACCGGCTATCACTACGGCAGCTACAAAAACGTGGGCGGCGTCGGCGATGGTGGCAACACCATCTGGCTGGCGAACTCCTACTGGTCGGATTTTAACGGTGAAGATGAGCGTTCGTGGCAGGCTTCTTACGGGCTGGATTTTGCCGGTCTGGGCTTACCGGGTCTGAGTTGGACCACCGCTTATGTACGCGGCGACAACATCAAAACCACCGAAACCAGTAACGGTAAAGAGCATGAATGGTTCAACCAGCTTCAGTACCAGGTGCAGAGTGGCCCGGCGAAAGATCTGAAACTGAAAGTGCGCTACTCCGTACTGCGCGTTTCCGACAATGCCAGCGATTACAATATTGGCGGCAACGAAGTTCGCCTCTACGCAGAATATCCGTTCAACGTATTCTGATAAAAAAATCCCTTCCGCGCCTGCTGGCGGGAAGGGATTTATTTCATCACAGCGTCATTACTGTGTTATTCATCTTCCAGATAGGTGTAACCGTACAGGCCCGATTCGAACTCTTCAAGGAACTGCTGTTGCAGCGCTTCGTCCAGACCGGTCTGCTTCACCTGATCGCGGAACTGCGTCAGTAACGTATTCGGATCGAGTTGCACATACTGCAACATATCCGCCACCGTATCCCCTTCGTCAGACAGTTCAACTTCCACACTGCCATCCGGGAAGACAAACACGTCAACCGCTTCGGTATCACCAAACAGGTTATGCATGTTGCCGAGGATCTCCTGATACGCGCCCACCATAAAGAAGCCCAGGATTGGTGGGTTCTCCGGATCGTACTCCGGGATCGGCATGGTGGTCGCGATGCCGTCGCCATCCACGTAATGATCAATGGCGCCGTCTGAATCACAGGTGATATCGAGCAGCACCGCGCGGCGTTCCGGCGCATGGTTCAGCCCTTCCAGCGGCAGCACCGGGAACAGTTGATCGATACCCCAGGCATCCGGCATCGACTGGAACAGCGAGAAGTTGACGTACATTTTGTCCGCCATACGTTCCTGCAATTCGTCGATAATCGGGCGATGCGCGCGGTTGCTCGGATCGAGCTGCTTCTGCACTTCATGGCACATATTCAGATAGAGCTGCTCGGCCCAGGCTCGTTCTTGCAGGCTGAAAGCGCCAGAGGAATAGCCGACATGAATATCATGCAGATCCATCTGGCTGTCATGCAGCCATTCACGCAGCGAACGGCGGGTGCCAGGCTCGTGCATCTCCTGCCAGGTTTCCCACATGCTTTGCAGCGCACGCGGCGCATCTTCCGCCGGTGGAGTCGCTTGCGTGTACTCGTTACGTTCAACGCCAATAATGTTAGAAACCAGCACAGTGTGATGCGCCGTCACCGCGCGACCGGATTCGGTGATTACCGTCGGATGCGGCAAGCCATGCTCTTCGCAGGCATCGCCAATCGCCCAAATGATGTTGTTGGCATACTCGTTCAGGCCATAGTTGACCGAGCAGTCGGACTGCGAGCGTGTACCTTCATAATCCACGCCCAGACCGCCGCCGACATCGAAGCACTGGATATTGACGCCCAGCTTATGCAGCTCGACGTAGAAACGCGCGGATTCACGCACGCCCGTCGCGATATCACGGATGTTGGCCATCTGCGAACCGAGGTGGAAGTGCAGCAACTGAATGCTGTCGAGACGCCCGCGCTCGCGCAGGATCTCCACCAGTTGCAGCACCTGCGTTGCCGCAAGGCCAAATTTCGATTTCTCGCCGCCGGAGGATTGCCATTTGCCGGAACCTTGCGATGCCAGACGCGCGCGTACGCCGAGGCGTGGCACCACGTTCAGGCGTTCAGCTTCTTCCAGTACGATGGCGATTTCGGTCATTTTCTCAATCACCAGATAGACCTTGTGGCCCATCTTTTCGCCAATCAGCGCAAGACGAATGTATTCACGATCTTTATAACCGTTACAGACAATCACCGAACGGGTCATGCCGGCATGTGCCAGAACGGCCATCAATTCCGCTTTGGAACCGGCTTCCAGCCCCAGCGGTTCGCCGGAATGGATCAGGGATTCAATCACACGGCGATGCTGGTTCACCTTGATCGGGTAAACCAGGAAATAATCGCCGTTGTAGCCGTAGGACTCACGCGCTCGTTTGAACGCGGCATTAATCGAGCGCAGACGGTGTTGCAGGATCTGCGGGAAGCAGAACAATGCGGGCAGACGTTGCCCCTGTGCTTCACGTGCTTTTACCAGCTGTGCCAGGTCGACACGGGCTTCCGGGACGTCCGGATCCGGGCAAACGCTGATATGGCCCAGCTCGTTGACGTCGTAGTAGTTATTGCCCCACCAGGCAATGTTATAAGTACGAAGCATCTTGCTGGCTTCCTGGGAGCTCATCGCAACCTCCTGCATGGAACGTAGTACACCCTGTTCGCCTGCTGACGAAGGCGAAAACGAAGACATGTCGTCAGACATAGCGAACCTCAATCTATAAAAGTGTATACCCTGCGCACATCACGCTGAGCGATTGCCGAAGCGCGAAGAGACACAGGAATAAAATAGTTGACTACTATCGCAGTGACACATAGCGATAACAACCCATAAACAGCCTGGCATAGCCTGATTTCAGGCCAACGCCACGCCTGTGCGACCGGTTTCTTTTTCATATCATTGTAAAACACGCATCCGAACGTCTGTATGACAGCCCGGCGAAACCACGAGAAAACTCCTGTATTAGCAGGAGAGCCCTTGTTCAGGTATCACAACGCCTTACCGGCCCTGGAGTCCTGGGAAGCGCCGAAATGGGTATAACATCGGCAGGTTTGCAGATTAGAAATGCAGGTTGCGGGGAATAAACGCACGCCAGAACGGCGCGACAGATTCTGCGGAAAACGACGGTTCATTATCTCTTATCACCTCCAACGCAAGCCATAGCGACCCGCGACAAGCCAAAGCCCTGAATCAACTGCTTAACCCGGCTGGAAGTGGCGACACGGCGTTTTGGCCGTGCGCTTTTTTTTAAGAGCCGCGCGCGGCGTTTTATACCGACAACGGGGTGAAAATGCAAAATAAAAAAGCTGTGTTTGCCGCATTGTCAGGAAAAATTTCCGTCACTATTTGTGTCAGGATGAGGTCAGGATCAAAAAAAGGCTGGAAATGGGTTCAACAAGTGACCTAAAATAGCCGTCCAGATGTTAATCCATCCAGATTGATTAACTCTCAGACTTCTTGTGCCATCATCTGCAATCTGCGCCGCCAGGCGTGAAAACATCCGGGCACAGAATTCGAGCTAACCGTATTACTCCAGGGTGAAAACTTACTATGGCAAAACACCTTTTTACGTCCGAGTCCGTTTCTGAAGGGCATCCTGACAAAATTGCTGACCAAATTTCAGACGCCGTGCTGGATGCCATCCTCGAACAGGATCCGAAAGCGCGCGTTGCATGCGAAACCTATGTTAAAACCGGTATGGTACTGGTTGGCGGTGAAATCACTACCAGCGCATGGGTCGATATCGAAGAGATCACCCGTAACACCGTACGCGAAATCGGCTATGTGCACTCCGACATGGGCTTTGATGCCAATTCTTGCGCCGTACTGAGCGCCATTGGTAAGCAATCTCCGGACATCAATCAGGGTGTTGACCGTGCCGATCCGCTGGAACAGGGCGCAGGCGACCAGGGCCTGATGTTTGGTTACGCGACCAATGAAACTGACGTGTTGATGCCAGCACCGATCACCTACGCCCACCGTCTGGTAGAGCGTCAGGCTGAAGTGCGTAAAAACGGCACCCTGCCGTGGCTGCGCCCGGACGCAAAAAGCCAGGTCACTTTCCAGTATGATGACGGCAAAATCGCCGGCATCGATGCTGTCGTTCTGTCTACACAGCACGCTGAAGAGATTGACCAGAAATCGCTGCAAGAAGCGGTCATGGAAGAGATCATCAAGCCGATCCTGCCAGCCGAGTGGCTGAACGCGTCCACCAAATTCTTTATCAACCCGACCGGCCGTTTCGTTATCGGCGGCCCAATGGGCGATTGTGGTCTGACCGGCCGTAAAATCATCGTTGATACCTACGGCGGTATGGCTCGTCACGGTGGCGGCGCGTTCTCCGGTAAAGATCCGTCGAAAGTGGACCGTTCCGCAGCATATGCCGCTCGTTACGTGGCGAAAAACATCGTTGCTGCAGGTCTGGCCGATCGTTGTGAAATTCAGGTTTCCTACGCTATCGGTATCGCAGAACCGACGTCCATCATGGTGGAAACATTCGGTACTGAGAAAGTGCCAACCGAGCAACTGACGCTGCTGGTCCGCGAATTCTTCGACCTGCGTCCGTATGGCCTGATCCAGATGCTGGATCTGCTGCACCCGATCTACAAACAAACCGCTGCATACGGTCACTTTGGTCGCGAAACTTTCCCATGGGAAAAAACCGACAAAGCCGCTCTGCTGCGTGAAGCTGCCGGCCTGTAATAATCCGCTGACAGTTTTCTTCTAAAGGCCAGCCTCGTGCTGGCCTTTTGCATTTCTCGTCCGGTTATTTTCGCCGTCTATACTGTTAACGCCTGCCTGGTATTTTTCTGAAAGCGATTACACCTCACCGCTTCGCTGATTTTTTCAGATTTTTCCTTTTGAAAAAGGAATGAAGCAGAGTTGTTACATTAAGTTTCGGCTTAGTCTGAAACTTCTCCTTGGCACTCACCTTTCAACGTAAACAATCCTATAATATTTAACACTTTTATTTACATTACCGTTCTTAGCGTAATGTAACCGATTACACTCATGTGATGTGAATCACGTAATTTTGCCGGTAACTGGCCTACTTTTGTCACCGGAAAAACCAATACATCAATGGAGGGCATCATGCCTGACAATAAAAAACAGGGGCATTCAAATAAGGCGATGACCTTTTTTGTTTGTTTCCTCGCTGCACTGGCAGGATTACTTTTTGGTCTGGATATTGGGGTTATTGCTGGTGCGCTGCCCTTTATCACCAAAGACTTTCAAATTAGCTCACATACCCAGGAGTGGGTGGTCAGTTCAATGATGTTCGGCGCCGCCGTCGGTGCTGTTGGTAGCGGCTGGCTCTCCTGGCGCCTGGGGCGTAAAAAAAGTTTGATGATTGGCGCCGTGTTGTTTGTGGCGGGATCGCTGTGCTCTGCCGCTGCGCCAAATGTGGAAGTGTTGATTATTTCCCGCGTGCTGCTTGGTCTGGCCGTTGGGATCGCCTCCTACACCGCGCCGCTCTACCTTTCCGAGATCGCACCGGAAAAAATTCGCGGCAGCATGATCTCCATGTATCAGTTAATGATCACCATCGGGATTCTCGGCGCGTATCTCTCGGACACGGCCTTTAGCTACAGCGGTGCATGGCGCTGGATGCTGGGCGTGATCATCATTCCGGCGATTCTGCTGCTGATTGGGGTCTTCTTCCTGCCGGACAGTCCGCGCTGGTTTGCCGCTAAACGCCGCTTCCACGATGCCGAACGCGTGCTGCTACGCCTGCGCGACACCAGCGCGGAAGCGAAAAATGAACTGGAAGAGATTCGCGAAAGCCTGAAAGTGAAACAGACCGGCTGGGCGCTGTTTAAAGAGAACAGCAATTTCCGCCGCGCGGTGTTCCTCGGCGTGCTGTTGCAAATCATGCAACAGTTCACCGGTATGAATGTCATCATGTACTACGCGCCGAAAATCTTCGAACTGGCGGGTTACAGCAATACCAACGAGCAGATGTGGGGCACCGTTATCGTTGGTCTGACCAACGTGCTGGCAACCTTTATCGCTATCGGTCTGGTAGACCGCTGGGGACGTAAACCGACGCTGGTGCTGGGCTTCCTGGTAATGGCCGCCGGGATGGGTATTCTCGGTACGATGCTGCACCTCGGCATCCACTCACCATCAGCGCAGTACTTTGCGGTCGCCATGTTGCTGATGTTCATTGTGGGTTTTGCCATGAGCGCCGGTCCGCTGATCTGGGTACTGTGCTCCGAAATCCAGCCGCTGAAAGGCCGCGACTTCGGTATCACCTGCTCCACCGCCACTAACTGGATTGCCAATATGATCGTCGGCGCAACTTTCCTGACGATGCTGAACTCACTGGGCAATGCCAATACCTTCTGGGTTTACGGCGCGCTGAACCTGTTGTTCATTGTACTGACCCTGTGGCTGGTGCCGGAAACCAAACACGTTTCGCTGGAGCACATCGAGCGTAACCTGATGCGCGGCCGTCCGCTGCGCGAGATCGGTTCCCACAATTAACCCTTCAGGCTTCCTCTGCGGAGGAAGCCTCTGTTTTGCCTGTTGCACTCGCGCTTCGCCGATCCTATTCTCAGCACTTATGAAAACTCCCCGTCTCCCCATCGCCATCCAGCAAGCCGTCATGCAGAGCCTGCGGGATAAACTTGCCCTTGCGAACCAGAAACTGGAGCGCAGCTATCCCGAACCTAAAGTGGTGTATCAACAGCGTGGCACAGCTGCGGGCACGGCCTGGCTGGCGGATTACGAAATCCGTCTCAACCCTGTGCTGCTGCTGGAAAACCAGCAGGCATTTGTTGAAGAAGTGGTTCCGCATGAGCTGGCGCATCTGCTGGTGTGGAAACACTTCGGTCGCGTTGCGCCGCACGGTAAAGAGTGGAAATGGATGATGGAGGGCGTGCTTGGCGTTCCTGCCCGCCGCACGCACCAGTTCGAACTGGAATCGGTAAGACGCAATACTTTCCCATACCATTGTCGGTGCCAGCAGCACCAGCTTACGGTACGCCGACACAACCGCGTGCTGCGCGGCGAGGCCGTTTACCGCTGTGTACGCTGTGGCGAACCGCTCATTGCCGACGCGACTAACTGAATCCATTAAGAAATTTTCTGCTCTTACTGATTGCATCAGACAACGCCTTCCGCTACGTTGCGAACTCGTTTCACAGGGAGTTCGCTATGTTTCGTCTTTTCTCACTTTTCATCGCACTGATCGCCATTCCCGCTTTCGCAGCAGATGGCATAAACAGCTTTGCCCAGGCAAAAGCGGCGGGAGCCAAAGTTAACGCCGACGCACCGGGCGACTTCTATTGCGGCTGCAAAATTAACTGGCAGGGTAAAAAAGGCGTGGTTGACCTTGCTTCCTGCGGCTACAAGGTGCGAAAAAATGAAAACCGCGCCAGCCGCATTGAATGGGAGCACGTGATGCCTGCATGGCAGTTCGGCCATCTGCGCCAGTGCTGGCAGGATGGCGGCCGGAAAAACTGCGCCAAAGATCCGGTCTACCGCAAAATTGAAAGCGATATGCACAACCTGCAACCTGCCGTCGGTGAAGTGAATGGCGATCGCGGCAACTTTATGTATAGCCAGTGGAATGGCGGCGACGGTCAGTATGGCCAGTGCGGCATGAAGATTGATTTCAAAGAGAAGCTTGCTGAGCCGCCAGCCCGCGCCCGCGGTGCGATTGCCCGTACCTACTTCTATATGCGCGATCAATATCAGCTCAGCCTTTCACGACAGCAAACGCAACTGTTTACTGCGTGGGATAAGCAGTATCCGGTGACCGACTGGGAATGCACGCGCGATGCGCGCATTGCCGAGGTGCAGGGCAACCACAACCCTTACGTGCAGCGCGCTTGCATGGCGCGAAAGAGCTAACCTACACTAGCGACAATTGATTATCGACAGGTGCAGTGGCGCACTTTCCACCCATGAGCCGCTGCATCTCCTGACAGACGGAATTTCAAAACATGCGTATTCCCCGCATCCATCACCCTGAACCTCTCCAGCCGGGCCATGAAATCGCGCTGAGCGAAGATGCTGCAAACCACGTTGGCCGCGTGCTGCGTATGGGGCCGGGCCAGGCTATTCAACTGTTCGACGGATCCAATCAGGTGTTCGACGCCGAGATTGTTCGCGCGGATAAGAAAAGCGTGATGGTCAACATTTTGCGTAGCGAAGTGGACGACCGTGAATCCCCGCTGCATATCCATCTGGGCCAGGTGATGTCGCGCGGCGAAAAGATGGAATTCACCATTCAGAAGTCGATAGAGCTGGGTGTAAGCCTCATTACGCCACTTTTTTCTGAGCGCTGCGGGGTTAAACTGGATGCCGAACGCCTGAACAAAAAGCTCCAGCAGTGGCAGAAAATCGCCATTGCCGCTTGCGAACAGTGCGGTCGTAACCGTATTCCGGATATTCGCCCGGCGATGGATCTGGAAGCGTGGTGCGCCGAAGAAGATGCTGGTCTGAAACTGAACCTGCATCCGCGTGCCAGCCAGAGCATCAACACGCTTCCGCTGCCGGTTGAGCGCATTCGATTGCTGATAGGCCCGGAAGGCGGCCTCTCTGCCGATGAGATCGCCATGACCGCTCGCTACCAGTTTACGGATATTTTGTTAGGGCCACGCGTACTGCGTACAGAAACTACGGCGCTTACCGCCATCACCGCGCTTCAGGTCCGCTTTGGCGACCTGGGTTGAAAGGAGAAGCAGAATGATCAAGCTTGGCATCGTGATGGATCCCATCGCGGACATTAACATCAAAAAAGACACCAGCTTCGCCATGCTGCTGGAAGCACAGCGCCGCGGCTATGAGCTGCACTATATGGAGATGGCGGATCTTTACCTGATCAATGGTGAAGCCCGCGCCCGCACCCGCACGCTTTCCGTCGAACAGAACTACGACAAATGGTACGAATTCGGCAGCGAGCAGGATATTGCGCTGGCCGATCTGGACACCATCCTGATGCGTAAAGATCCGCCGTTCGACACCGAGTATATCTATGCGACCTACATTCTTGAGCGTGCGGAAGAGAAAGGCACGCTGATCGTTAACAAGCCGCAGAGCCTGCGTGACTGTAATGAAAAATTGTTCACCGCCTGGTTCCCGGATCTGACACCGGAAACGCTGGTTACGCGCAACAAAGCGCAGTTGAAAGCGTTCTGGCAAAAGCACACCGACATCATCCTTAAACCGCTGGACGGCATGGGCGGCACGTCGATTTTCCGCGTCAAAGAGGGCGATCCGAACCTGTCGGTGATTACGGAAACGCTGACCGAACTGGGTAGCCGCTATTGCATGGCGCAAAACTATCTGCCAGCGATCAAAGACGGCGACAAACGCGTGCTGGTGGTTGACGGTGAACCGGTGCCTTACTGCCTGGCGCGCATCCCGCAGGGCGGCGAAACCCGCGGCAATCTGGCGGCGGGCGGCCGCGGCGAACCACGTCCGTTAAGCGAAAGCGACTGGGCGATTGCGCGCAAAGTTGCGCCGGTGTTGAAAGCCAAAGGGCTGATTTTTGTTGGCCTGGATATTATCGGCGACCGCCTGACCGAAATTAACGTAACCAGCCCAACCTGCGTACGTGAAATTGAGGCTGAATTCCCGATCTCCATCACCGGCATGCTGATGGATGCCATCGAAAAACGTCTGGGTAAATAATCTCAGCGCACGGGGCGGGAAGGATCCCGCCCATGACAGCATTGCCAGGTGACAGATCTGCGCTTTCCCCCCATACTAGGCTGTCGCTTTTTTGAACCAGGAAACAGAACCTCTGACAATGAATTTACAGCATCACTTTCTTATTGCCATGCCTGCTCTTCAGGATCCTCTCTTTCGGCGCTCGGTAGTCTATATCTGCGAGTACAACGACGAAGGTGCAATGGGGCTGATTATTAATAAGCCGCTGGAAAACCTGAAAGTTGACGGTGTCCTGGAAAAACTCAAAATCCAGCCAGAAGCGCGGGATCCAGCCATCCGTCTGGACAAACCGGTGCTGCTGGGCGGCCCGCTGGCGGAAGATCGTGGTTTTATCCTGCATACGCCGCCCGCCACATTCGCTTCCAGCATTCGCGTTTCGGATAACACCGTGGTCACCACCTCACGCGATGTGCTGGAAACCCTTGGAACGGCAGAACAGCCGAGCGAAGTGCTGGTCGCGCTGGGATACGCCTCGTGGGAAAAAGGGCAACTGGAGCAAGAGATCATGGATAACGCCTGGCTCACCGCCCCGGCCGATCTCAACATTCTGTTCAAAACGCCGATCGCCGACCGCTGGCGCGAAGCGGCAAAACTTATCGGTATTGATATCTCCACCATGCCTGGCGTAGCGGGGCATGCCTGATGAGCGGAACCTTGCTGGCCTTTGATTTTGGCACCAAAAGTATTGGCGTCGCCATTGGGCAACGCATCACCGGCACGGCGCGTCCGCTCACCGCGCTGAAAGCGCAGGACGGCACGCCAGACTGGAAGCTTATCGAAAAACTACTGAAAGAGTGGCAGCCGGAAACGGTCATCGTCGGTTTGCCGCTCAATATGGATGGCACCGAACAGCCGCTGACGGCGCGCGCGCGCAATTTCGCCAATAAAGTGCACGGTCGTTTTGGCGTGAAAGTTACGCTGCATGATGAGCGGTTAAGTACCGTAGAAGCGCGCGCCGGTTTGTTCGAACGCGGCGGTTTTCGCGCACTCGACAAAGGCAGCGTTGATTCCGCCTCCGCCGTGATCATCCTCGAAAGCTATTTCGAGCAGCACGCCTGATCCTCGCTTCAATTCAATTTTGTAACAACCTCACCTGAATAAAGCCGCGCCTCGACCGCGGCTTTTTGCCGATCGTTTTCACAGTTTCTGACCGCCCTTTTTGCATTCCTCTGATTGTTTCTATAAAAGAAACATAACAGAGCGATAAATCTGTCAGGCCTTTTCCGTCAGATGGCTGGCCAGTGTATGAAGCGCCTGCAAGCGGGTTTCGACCTCAGCGTCTTCGATGTTCCACATTCCGGCAAAGGCCAGCGCCGCAGAGTGCGCGCCGAGGGGTTTGGCCATCGACACTTCGCCGTCGTCATGATGCCAGACCACATGGCCCTGCTGACGCTGAAGAGCGACATGCGGGCCAAGCTGCTGCCACTGCTCGTCGGTAAAGCGTTTTTGCAGTTCATCATCGCTTTCCGCCGCCAGCAGCGACATGCCGATGACAGATTGCCAGGCGGGCAGCATATGAAAACCAGCCAGCGCCTGGCTGACCTGACTACCGGGTTCGGAGTGATAGATATAGATGACCTGATCCTCCCACAGCACGCCCATCGCCACCACGATGTCTTTCGGGGCGTGGCGTTCAAGCAGGGGGAGCGCCTGGGAGAAAAGCGCCGAGCCGCGAATCGCCTGCGCCGCCAGCGCATGGATACCAGGCCCCGGCAGATAGCGTCGCTGAGCATCCTGCATGGTCAGGCCGATCGACGCCATGGTCATCAGCAACCGGTTGACACGCGTAGTGTTAATGCCCATCAGGCGAGCCAGCTCGCGGCAACCAATGGCGCGGCCACTGGAAACCAGATACTGCAGGCAGCGGATACCATCAATCAGGCTTTGGTTAGGTTGTGAGGACATTCAGGATTCGCTCATCAGATTGCTCAAAATTCGATTTTACCGTCAGTAAAGAAGGATACAAGGTTATGAAGATCTTTCCCCATAGCGAGGCAAGAACCTTTCCGACGCAGCATCTTCGCTGCGATCTGTTGGTCGCAGGCGGCGGCCTTGCCGGTCTTTGCGCCGCTCTTGCAGCTGCCCGCGACGGCTTACAAGTGGTGCTGATTCAGGACAGGCCAGTACTTGGCGGGAATGCCTCCAGCGAAGTAAGACTGTGGGCGAATGGCGCCACGTCGCATATGGGGAACAATAACCGCTGGGCGCGCGAAGGCGGCATCATGGGCGAAATCATGGAAGAGAACCTCTGGCGCAACAAAGAGGGTAACCCGGTGATGTTCGATCTGGTCCTGCTGGATCTGGCAAAAAGCCAGTCGGGGTTAACGCTTTTGCTGAATACCGCCGTTTATGAAGTGGAAAAAGAGCAGCAGCGCATTACCCGGATCAAAGCCTTCAATCCGATCAACGAAACCTTTTACAGCGTAAATGCAGCGCAGTTTTGCGACGCCACTGGCGATGGCGTGCTGGGTTTTCTGGCGGGCGCTGAATATCGCGAGGGCGCGGAAGAGGCACAAGAGCTGGGCGAGAAAATGGCGCCGGGGGATCATTTCGGCCATAAGCTGGGTCATTCGATCTACTTCTACACCAAACAAACCGATGGACCGGTCAACTTTGTACCGCCCTCTTTTGCGCTGCAAGATATAACCGAAATCCCGCGCTACAAGCGGCTGACATCGACGCTGAACGGTTGCGATCTGTGGTGGCTGGAGTGGGGAGGCCGTCTGGATACCGTGCATGAAAGCGAAGAGATCAAATGGGAACTGTGGAAAATCGTCTGGGGCGTCTGGGATCATATTAAAAACTCCGGCAACTTCCCGGAAGCTGCGAATATGACCATCGAATGGGTGGGCGCAATTCCTGGCAAGCGCGAAAGCCGCCGCTTCCTCGGCGATCATTTACTGTGCCAGCAGGATATTATCGAACAACGCGATCACTACGATGCCGTGGCTTACGGAGGCTGGTCGATCGACCTGCATCCGGCAGATGGCGTTTACAGCACGCACGACGGCTGCCGCCAGTTTCACAGCAAAGGTACCTATACCATTCCATTTCGCTGCCTTTATAGCCGCTCGCTGGACAATCTGTTCCTCACCGGCAGGCTGATTTCCGCCTCCCATGTCGCGTTTGGCAGCGCCCGCGTGATGTGCACCTGCGGTCTGCTGGGTGAAGTGGTGGGCCGCGCCGCCGCTCTTTGTAAAACAGAGCGCCTTACCCCGCGTGAACTGGCGGAGCCTGCACACATCGGCTTACTGCAACAGCAGTTACAGGCTAACGGCTGCTATATTGCACGACGCTGGCTGAACGATCCGGCGGCCGGAGCGGAGGTCAGCGCCAGTAGTGAATATCAACTGACTGAACTTCCTGCCAGTGGTCGCTGGCACGCATTAATGGGGCGGATGGCGCTGCTGCTGCCGGTACAGGCTGGTGCGCAGTTGCCGGATATCGCGCTGTTTCTGCGGGCCAAAACGCCGCAAACGCTGGCAGTATCCCTGCTCGGCAGCGCGCGTGCCGGAAATTTTACCCCCGATTATCAATACGCCGAGTCTGTATTACAGGTTTCCGGCGAAGCCTGGCACACCTTGTCATTCCGCTGGCAGAGTGACCGCGACCAGTATCTGTTTATCGCCTTCGACGTGCAGGATGTGGTCGAGATCGCTCTGACGGATACGCATCTGCCCGGCATGATGACGGTATTTAACAGCCTGAATGCACGCGTGGCGAAACACACTCGTCAGGTTGTCGATGGCGATTATGGCGTCGACGAGTTCGACTTCTGGCTGCCGCGCCGTCATCCGCAACAAATTATGCCTGCCCTGCGTTTCAGCCAGCCATTAATGGCCTGGAGCGTACAAAATGTGCTCAACGGACGCCTGCGCCCGGAGCAGCAGATCAACGGCTGGACGCCGGATGCTAACGATCCAACGCCGGAAATCGTCTGGCGTTGGGCGACGCCGCGCCAGATCCACCATCTGACGCTGGTACAGGACAACGACTTTGATAACGCCATGGAGTCGGTGCAAATGGGCCATCACTACGCGGTGACGCCACACTGTATTACGCACTACCGCCTGTGGGCGGACGATAAACTTCTGGCTGAAGTGCGGGAGAATCACCACTCCGTCTGCCAGCACCGGTTCCCCGAACCGCTGACAGCATTGAGCGTTCGGCTGGAGATCCTCGCGACAGCAGGCGCCCTGCCTGCGGTGTATTCGCTAAACGTATGTTAAAGCCACCCCTGCTGAACGCGCTGTTGGTGACTTTGCGCAAAGGTCTGCATGCCCGCCTGCTGCCCGGTCTGCATCACGCCGGGCAACTGGTGCGTTTTGCCTTCGCGGATCAGATTCGCGATCGCCGGAGAGTTAATCAGCAGCTCAAACAGCGCGATCCGCCCACCCCGCGTGTCTGCTTCCAGCCTCTGCGCCAGCACCGCTTGCAGGCTTCCGGCCAACTGGCTGCGTACCGGATCTTTCTCCTGCGCCGGAAACGTATCCACCAGACGTTCCACCGCCTGCGCTGCCCCACGTGTATGCAGCGTGGCCAGCACCAGATGCCCGGTCTCTGCAGCAGTCAAAGCCAGGCGGATGGTTTCACTGTCGCGCAGCTCGCCCAGCAGGATCACATCCGGATCTTCACGTAGCGCCGCACGCAAACCGGCAGCGAATGAGCTACAGTGCTGGCCGATCTCCCGCTGCTGGATCAGGCACCGCTTGCTGGTATGGACAAATTCAATCGGATCTTCCAGCGTCAAAATATGCCCGTCATGATGTTGGTTGAGATGCTCAACCATCGCCGCCAGGGTCGTGGATTTACCGCTGCCAGTGGCCCCGGTAACCAGAATCAGCCCGTTATCCCGCTCTAGCAGAGTGTTCAGCGCGACGGGCACATCCAGTTCAGCAAGCAATGGGCTGCTTTGCGCCAGCAGTCGCAGCGCCAGCGAGACGCCCTGATGATGGCTGAACGCACCAGCACGCAAGCGCTGTCCGCGCGCGGTGGTCAGGGCAAAATCAACCTGCCCCTGTTCTCGCCATTGCTGCTGCAGCGCGCTGCTCAGATAAGCATTGAGAAACCCGCTGATGTCAGGCGCGGTAAAAGGCGCAGGCACCAGCCGTCCCTGCTGTCGCCAGCGCGGTGGACAATGACTGCACAGGTGTAGATCCGAGACATTATGCTTTACACTAAGCTCCACTATTTCATCTATATCCATAACGCTATCCTGGAAACATGAACGATATTGCGCACAACCTGGCACAGGTCCGGGACAAAATCTCCGCTGCCGCAACACAATGCGGCCGTGCTCCAGCAGAAGTTACTTTACTTGCAGTGAGCAAAACCAAGCCTGCGAGCGCTGTCGCAGAAGCCATCGACGCCGGACAGCGCGCGTTTGGAGAAAACTATGTTCAGGAAGGGGTCGATAAGATCCTTCACTTCCGCGAGGCGGGCGTAGATGACCTGCAATGGCACTTTATCGGGCCGTTGCAGTCCAACAAAAGCCGTCTGGTAGCCGAACATTTCGACTGGTGCCACACCATAGATCGTTTGCGGATCGCCAGCCGCTTAAGCGAACAGCGCCCCGCCGACCTGCCGCCACTGAATGTGCTGATTCAGGTCAACATCAGCGACGAACAGAGCAAATCGGGCATTGCCCTCGGCGAGCTGGATGCGCTGGCGGCACAGGTTGTTGAATTACCTGGCATTTGTCTGCGAGGTTTGATGGCGATCCCCGCGCCGGAAACGGAGTACGCGCGGCAGTTTGCCGTAGCACGGCAAATGGCTGTAGCATTTGAAGCGCTCAAAACACGTTATCCAACGGTGGATACCCTGTCGCTGGGCATGACGGACGACATGACCGCCGCCATTGCGGCTGGCAGCACGATGGTGCGCATCGGGACAGCCATTTTTGGTGCGCGCGATTACACGAAAAATTAAGGAATACTGAGGAACGCCATGAAGACGTTGACTTTCCTGCTCTCGACAGTGCTTGAACTCTATACGATGGTTCTGCTGTTGCGCGTCTGGATGCAGTGGGCACGCTGCGATTTTTACAACCCGTTTTCGCAGTTTGTAGTGAAAGCTACACAGCCGATTGTCGGGCCGCTGCGCCGTGTCATTCCGCCACTGGGGCCGCTGGATAGCGCCTCGCTGCTGATCGCTTTTGTACTCAGTTTTATCAAGGCGATCGTGCTGTTTATGGTGATCACGTTCCAGCCGATCATCTGGATTTCCGCGCTGCTGATTTTACTGAAAACCATCGGTCTGATGATTTTCTGGGTACTGCTGGTCATGGCGATCATGAGTTGGGTCAGCCAGGGCCGTAGCCCGGTCGAGTACGTTTTAATACAGTTGACGGAACCGCTGCTGCGCCCAATCCGTAATCTGCTGCCAGCGATGGGCGGCATCGACTTCTCGCCGATGATCCTGGTGCTGCTGCTGTACGTCATCAATATGGGCGTTGCGGAGCTACTGCAATCCACCGGCGATATTCTTCTGCCGGGGTTGTGGATGGCACTATGAGTGCCGTTTTTACCTGTGAAGAGGGGCTGGTTTTGCGGCTGTACATTCAGCCGAAAGCCAGCCGCGACAACATTATCGGGTTGCATGGCGACGAACTGAAAGTCGCCATCACCGCTCCGCCTGTAGACGGCCAGGCAAATGCGCACCTGGTCAAATACCTCGCAAAGCAGTTTCGCGTGGCAAAAAACCAGGTGGTGATTGAAAAAGGCGAGCTGGGCCGCCATAAGCAGATTAAAATTACCCACCCGCAACAGATCCCGACGGAAGTCGCGGCGCTAATCGATTAGGATCCACTATGCAAAAAGTTGTCCTCGCGACCGGTAATGCCGGTAAAGTGCGCGAGCTTGCCTCGCTATTGAATGATTTCGGCCTCGACGTGGTCGCACAAACTGAACTGGGCGTTGAGTCCGCAGAAGAGACCGGGCTGACGTTTATTGAGAACGCCATCCTCAAAGCTCGCCACGCGGCGCAGGTTACCGGTTTGCCCGCCATCGCTGACGATTCCGGCCTGGCGGTTGATGCATTGCAGGGCGCCCCGGGGATCTATTCGGCGCGCTATTCCGGCGTGGATGCAACCGATCAGCAGAATCTGGAAAAGCTGCTCGATGCGCTGAAATCGGTCCCGGATGAACAACGTACCGCACAGTTCCACTGTGTGCTGGTCTATATGCGTCATGCGAACGATCCGACGCCGTTGGTATGTCACGGTAGCTGGTCAGGCGTGATCGCGCAGCAACCGGCTGGCAGCGGCGGTTTTGGCTACGATCCGATTTTCTTTGTTCCTTCCAGGGGTAAAACCGCTGCGGAACTTACTCGCGAAGAGAAAAGCGCCATTTCCCATCGCGGTCAGGCGTTAAAATTGTTACTGGAAGCACTGCGTAATGGCTGATTTGCCACCTTTGAGCCTTTATATCCATATTCCCTGGTGCGTGCAGAAATGCCCGTACTGCGACTTCAACTCGCACGCGCTGAAGGGCGAAGTGCCGCACGACGATTACGTTCAGCATCTGCTGAACGACCTCGATGCTGACGCGCCCCGGGCGCAGGGACGTGAAATAAAGACCATCTTTATTGGTGGCGGCACACCGAGCCTGCTGTCCGGCCCGGCGATGCAAACGCTGCTGGATGGCGTGCGCGCCCGGCTGCCGATGGCGGCCGATGCGGAAATTACCATGGAAGCCAACCCAGGCACCGTGGAAGCCGACCGTTTTGTCGATTACCAGCGTGCGGGCGTGAACCGTATCTCCATCGGCGTACAAAGCTTCAGTGAAACCAAGCTTCAGCGGCTCGGGCGAATTCACGGCCCGGAGGAAGCGAAACGCGCGGCAAAGCTGGCAAGCGGGCTGGGGTTGCGCAGCTTTAACCTCGATTTGATGCACGGCCTGCCGGATCAGTCGCTGGAAGAGGCGCTGGACGATCTGCGTCAGGCCATCGAACTTAACCCACCGCACCTGTCGTGGTATCAACTGACTATCGAACCCAATACGCTGTTTGGCTCGCGCCCGCCGGTGCTGCCGGATGACGATGCACTGTGGGATATTTTCGAGCAGGGACACCAGATCCTTACCGCGGCCGGCTATCAGCAGTATGAAACCTCAGCCTATGCGAAACCGGGCTATCAGTGTCAGCATAACCTCAACTACTGGCGCTTTGGCGATTACCTGGGTATTGGTTGCGGCGCGCACGGTAAAGTCACTTTTCCGGATGGGCGCATCCTGCGCACGGCGAAAACCCGCCATCCGCGTGGGTATATGCAGGGAAAATACCTTGATAAGCAGCATGATGTTGAAGCGCAGGATAAACCGTTCGAATTCTTTATGAATCGCTTTCGCCTGCTGGAGCCTGCGCCACGCGCTGAATTCACCCGCTACACCGGGCTGGATGAAAGTACAATACGCCCGCAGATCGAGCAGGCGCTGGCATTAAATTATTTGAATGAATGTGACACGTACTGGCAAATAACCGAACACGGTAAGCTGTTTCTCAATTCTCTGCTTGAGTTGTTTCTGACTGAATAAAGACTTTGGCCCTCTGCGCAGAACGCAGAGGGCCAAAGTACTACAGAAAGATTAATGATTCCGTTGCTGCAAAGCGTGTCGAACTAATACCACAGCACTGGCAATAACCCCACCACACAGCGCCGCTAAAATAATAAATAAAACCCGACCCGCCCCCTCTTTTTTGGTAGGTAAAGACGGGGAAAGCTGATATTTAAACGGCGTAAAGGTGATATCTTTAATATCCAGTTTTTCCAGTTCCGCCAGGCGATGTTCACGATAACGGAAATCCGCATTAAGCCGGGTAACATCGACAATTGACTGTTCGATTTTAAGCTTTTCAGCAATGCCATCAGCCCCCAGAGCGATGGAATAATCCGGGTCATCCTGTACGGATTGCCCATTACTGTAAACAGGACGCTTAATACCGGCAGCATTTGCCACTTCCAGCGAGTAATTTAGGCGCTTCAACTTGGTGTCATGCAGCGTATTCATCCGCTCACGCTCCATCGCCAGCGACTCCCTCTCCGTATCCTTTTTTAAATCCACTTCTTCGCGCAGATAATCTAATGTTTCTTTAACAACCAACGCAGAAATATAATTGATATAGCTGTTAAGAATTTCCTTAGCCTCGCCAGCCGTCGGGGCGGTGAAGCTTAATGTCCAGGACTGGTAAGGCACGTTATCGGCACTTTTCACCGGCGTGTTATTGACCGCCTTGATCTTCCCGGACAGCAGTACAATGCCGCGGCGTAACTCTTCAGCATCGGGATTAGAAGCCATCAGCTTGCCGGCCACCAGCGGAGACGATGCCAGGAACTCTTCACGCAGCGACTCAGAATTAAACTTTTTCAGGAACAGGTTAAATACTTCAACCTTATCAAGAGAAGGTTTAACATCGAGAACCTGCAAAGTAGAAAGGGTCTTTTGCAGCTGGCTCCATTGCGGTTTTTCTGCTGGCGTGATTTCTGCCTGGCTGGTCCATTTTGGCGTTAATAACGCACTAATGAAGAATCCGACCAGAGAAAACATCAGAATAGTCGAGATAATGATTCGCTTACTTTCCCACAAGGTACTAATTAAACCGAGCAGATCAAGCTCGGTATTTTTGTACCGCTCAGGAAAATCTTCATAGATTGAGGCGTCATTTTTCGATTGAATATGTAGTGATGTCATACAAGTAAGTATCGATTCCATGATTTGAAATTCGATACTATCATCAATAAGAGAGTTCTTAAAGTAAATTAATTCTCTATATTTCAGTCACATTAATACAAGCTCCTGTCAACCTACCTTAATTAATATCATAAGGCGGCTTGAAAGGATTCCAGAGATATAATACAGCGGGTAAAATAATAAGCCCGACTAATATAGCCGGGCTTTATTTGACTATTCCGAAAATAAAAAACTATAAGAGCGGATCACTTCAATCCGGCGGTCAACGCTTTGCGGTTTTCTTCCAGCGAGACGACGCGCTTACACACGTCTTTGCCAAACTGCTGGAAATCCGCTTCCTGGTTTTTCCACTCATCCTGAATAGCCGTCTGTAAACCGCCGAGGCTCCCCAGCACGCTCTGTAGCGGATTACCGCCGCTCTTCAGCACGGCTTTAGCACCCATTTCGTTGATGCTGTCCTGCAGAATGCCGCCCATTGTCTGGTTCACCAGTTGCTGACCATTGGCGCGCACTTCATCAATCGCTTTGTAGTGGAATGTCAGGCCATCGTTGCGATGTTCAATAATGCGGTTCATCTGCTCTTTCAGTTGCGCATCCAGCCTGGTCAGACGGTTGCGCATGCTGCTATTCTCTCCCACCTGTTTGACAATGATCGTATCCAGCGCTGCACGGCTTTTCTCCACGCGACTGCGCGCGCCATCGTCAATCCATGGCAGAGCACTGCGCAATTCGGCCTGGTAATCCTTCGCCTGTTCGCGCTGCGCAGCGGTTAGCGAAGGTTGCTTGCCGTTAAACATGACATTGCCGTCCGGGGTGATCACCAGGTTACCGTTCTCACCTTTCACCTGCACGGTTTGCGGGCTGATGATCACATCGTCACGCGGCGTCACGCCACATTGATAATCAGCCTGAGCCGCAAATGCGGTAACCGTAAGAGCCGCCGCCAACAGCGTTTTGCGCATCATAAAAAACTCCTGTAGAGACAAAACGGGCCAGCTAATGCTGGCCCCTTATGCTTTATTAGTCCCACCAAACGTCGAAAAGTTCGCTGATGCGTACCTCGCTCAGTTTGCGGTCTTCCAGCCACTTACGCACAATGGCCTGATGTTCTTCGGTACATTTACCGATTTCCTGCAAACAAATCAGACCGTCCCAGGCCAGATAACCACTGCCGTCAAACGCCAGCTTATTCGGCTCGATCACTTCCTGAATAAAGTCATCAACGGTTTTATCGATCTGCTCTTCGCTGGTACCTTCCGGAAAACGCCATGCAACGGAAAAACCCAGTTCCTGGAACTCGTCGATATGCATTTTTTTACGCAAGCGACGACTGCGGTTTGTTGCCATTATTTCACCCTCTCGAACATTAAGTCCCATACGCCGTGACCAAGACGGTGGCCACGCTGTTCAAATTTAGTCACTGGACGCGAATCCGGACGCGGCACAAAGTCATTCGTCGCCGACAAGTTTTTATAACCGTCGATAGAGGACATCACTTCAAGCATATGTTGCGCATAGGCTTCCCAGTCAGTCGCCATATGGAACACGCCGCCCAGCTTGAGCTTGCTTTTCACCAGTTCAGCAAACGGTACCTGAACGATGCGGCGTTTATTATGACGCGCTTTATGCCACGGGTCAGGGAAAAACAGCTGCACCATATTTAAAGAATTGTCAGGAATCATTTTATGCAGCACTTCGACCGCGTCATGGCACATCACGCGTAGGTTCTCAACGCCCTCTTCATGCGCAGAAGAGAGGCAAGCGCCGACGCCCGGCGAGTGCACTTCAATACCAAGGAAGTTCTGCTCCGGACGCATTTTCGCCATCTCCACCAGCGAAGCGCCCATGCCGAAACCAATTTCCAGCGTCACCGGCGCCGTGCGACCAAACAGCGCGACGAGATCCAGCGGCTGTTCGCTGAACTCAACGCCCATCACCGGCCAGTAATTTTCCAGCGCGTGCTGCTGCCCTTTGGTCAGGCGGCCCTGGCGACGGACAAAGCTACGAATCCGGCGCAATGGGCGGCCGTTTTCATCAAATTCCGGTGAAATGACGTCGTTATTCATAAAATGATCTGCTCGTGAGAGTGTTCAGGAAACGGGCATTATCCAAAGTTAATCGCATGATGCAAGCACCGGAAAGTTCCGGTTTACAGGCCAACGCCTCTGTGCTGCAATCTTCGCCCCTGACAACGCGATTCTGGTGACCATGCAAGCGTCTCAATTTTCAGCCCAGGTTCTGGACTGGTACGATAAATACGGGCGAAAAACCCTGCCCTGGCAAATTGAAAAAACGCCTTACAAAGTATGGCTGTCGGAAGTGATGTTGCAACAGACGCAGGTTGCAACCGTTATTCCTTATTTCCAGCGTTTTATGGCCCGTTTCCCGACGGTGACCGATCTGGCAAACGCTCCGCTGGATGAAGTGCTGCATCTGTGGACCGGGCTCGGCTACTACGCCCGCGCCCGCAATCTGCATAAAGCCGCACAGCAGGTGGCGAACCTGCATGGCGGTCGTTTCCCGGAAACCTTTGATGAAGTGGCCGCGCTTCCTGGCGTTGGCCGTTCCACTGCAGGCGCGATCCTCTCACTGTCGCTGGGTAAACATTTTCCCATCCTCGACGGTAACGTTAAACGTGTGCTGGCACGCTGCTACGCCGTTGCGGGCTGGCCGGGTAAAAAAGAGGTGGAAAAGCGGCTGTGGGATATCAGCACTGAAGTCACACCGGCAAAAGGGGTGGAGCGCTTTAACCAGGCGATGATGGATCTCGGTGCTATCGTCTGTACACGTTCCAGACCGAAGTGCGAATTGTGCCCGTTGCAAACCTGCTGCGAAGCAAAAGCGGCGCAGTCGTGGGCACAATATCCCGGTAAAAAACCCAAACAGACGCTGCCTGAACGCAGCGGCTATTTCCTGCTGATGCAGCATGAAGGCGAGGTTTATCTCGAACAGCGCCCGCCCAGCGGGCTGTGGGGCGGTCTGTTCTGTTTCCCGCAGTTCAGCGATGAAGCGGGTCTGCGCGACTGGCTGGCGCAGAGGAACATTAGCGCCGATAATCTCAGCCAGCTTGTGGCGTTCCGCCATACCTTCAGCCATTTCCATCTGGATATTGTGCCTATGTGGCTTGGCGTGTCCTCGTTCTCATCCTGCATGGATGATGGCGCGGGTCTCTGGTATAACTTGGCGCAGCCGCCATCCGTCGGTCTGGCGGCTCCAGTGGAACGCCTGATACAGCAATTACGCGCCGAAGCGAAGTAGCACGGCGCGCAAGTAGAGAGGATTTTTTATGAGCAGAACCATTTTTTGTACCTTCCTGCAACGCGAAGCAGAGGGACAAGACTTCCAGCTCTATCCGGGCGATCTGGGTAAACGCATTTATAACGAGATCTCGAAAGAGGCCTGGAAGCAGTGGCAGCAGAAGCAAACCATGCTGATTAACGAGAAAAAGCTCAACATGATGAATACCGAGCACCGCAAACTGCTGGAACAGGAGATGGTGAATTTCCTGTTTGAAGGTAAAGACGTGCATATCGAAGGCTATACGCCGCAAGAGAAAAAATAAGCGGCTAAATACCTGCACGGCTGGCAATGTCGCGAAACAGGGAGATATTGCCAGCGCCCGGGCGTCACAGGCGCGTTTTCCCCAAACACAATTGCATCCGGAATGATGAAAAAATTTTTAGCGCTAGTGATGATCGCGCCGTTACTGATTTCTTGTTCCAGCTCTAACAAATCGGGCGAAGCCTATAACGAAGCCTGGATTAAAGACACTAACGGTTTTGATATTTTGATGGGGCAGTTCGCCCACAACATTGAGAATCTTTGGGGATTTAACGAAGTCCTGATCGCCGGGCCGAAGGACTACGTTAAATACACCGACCAGTACCAGACTCGCAGCCACATCAACTTTGATGCAGGTACCATCACCATCGAAACGATCTCCGGCACCGATCCGGCTGCACATCTGCGCCAGGCGATTATCAAAACCCTGCTGATGGGCGACGATCCCGGATCTATCGACCTCTATTCTGATACCGATGATATCCCGATCTCCAAAGAACCGTTCCTTTACGGCCAGGTGCTGGATAACAACGGTGAAGCGATCCGCTGGGAGTGGCGCGCGGCGCGCTTTGCGGATTACCTGCTGCAAACCCGGCTGAAAAAACGCAGTAACGGCTTACGCGTTATCTATAGTGTGACGATCAATCTGGTGCCGAATCATCTGGACAAACGTGCGCATAAATATATCGGTATGGTACGCCAGGCCTCGCGGAAATATGGCGTCGATGAGTCGCTGATTCTGGCGATTATGCAGACGGAGTCGTCGTTTAACCCGTACGCGGTTAGCCGCTCTGACGCGCTGGGCCTGATGCAGGTGGTACAGCACAGCGCCGGGAAAGATGTCTTCCGCGCCCAGGGCAGATCCGGTACGCCGGATCGCAGCTATCTGTTCGATCCGCAGAGCAATATTGATATCGGCACCGCATATCTGGCGATGCTGAATAATGTTTATCTCTCCGGCATCAGTAACCCGACATCCCGGCGTTATGCAGTGATCACCGCCTATAACGGTGGTGCGGGCAGCGTACTTCGCGTCTTTTCCAGCGATAAGATGCAGGCCGCCAATATCATCAACACCATGACTCCAGGTGATGTTTACCAGACACTGACCACCCGCCATCCGTCGGCGGAATCCCGCCGCTACCTCTATAAAGTCAATTCGGCTCAGAAGACCTGGCGTCGCAACTGATCTTGTGCCTCTTTCGTGCATTTGTGCGAAAGAGGCATAAGGTATTCATCTGCGTGATGCAAACGGTTGCGCTAAAGTGTGATATCCGTCACCATATGTAAATGCAATCAGAGGAAGTTTGCATTTTTATGTCGGGCATAACAAATTCGCCACCCAGGTGATGATAGAATCCTGACACATAACAATATTAATTGTGCCCATTCCAACATCTGTCCGTCTCCTTTGTGAGGAAATTAGCATGAATCTTAAGCTGCAGCTGAAAGTCATTATCTTTCTGCAGTTCTGCCTGTGGGGAAGCTGGCTGACGACGCTTGGCTCGTATATGTTCGTCACGCTGAAATTTGATGGTGCATCCATTGGTGCGGTATATAGTTCGCTGGGCATTGCCTCGCTGCTGATGCCGCCGCTGCTCGGTATCATTGCCGACAAATGGCTGAGCGCGAAATGGGTTTATGCTCTGTGCCACCTGGTCGGTGCGATCACCCTGTTTATTGCCGCAGGTGTTACCACGCCGGGCGCGATGTTTGCCATTATTCTGCTCAACTCGCTGGCCTATATGCCAACGCTGAGCCTGGTAAACACCATCTCTTACTTCCGCCTGAAATCCGCCGGGCACGATATCGTTACCGATTTCCCGCCAATCCGTATCTGGGGCACCATTGGCTTTATCCTGGCGATGTGGGTGGTGAGCTTCTCCGGCTTCGAACTGAGCCATATGCAGCTCTATATCGGTGCTGTGTTGTCGCTGGTGCTGAGCCTGTTCTCCCTGACGTTGCCGCACATGCCGGTTGCGAAAAGCACCGAGAAACAGACCTGGGTGGAAATGCTGGGCCTGAACGCTTTCGCGCTGTTTAAAAACAAGCGCATGGCGATCTTCTTCATCTTCTCGATGATGCTGGGCGCAGAGTTGCAGATCACCAACATGTTCGGCAACACCTTCCTGCACAGCTTCGATGCCAACCCGCTGTTTGCGAATAGCTTCATCGTGACCCATGCGTCAGTGATGATGTCTATTTCGCAGATTTCCGAAACTGTCTTCATCCTCGCGATTCCGTTCTTTATGAGCCGCTACGGCATCAAGAACGTAATGATGATCAGTATCTTCGCCTGGGTTCTGCGTTTTGGTCTGTTCGCCTATGGCGACCCGACACCGTTCGGTACCGTGCTGCTGGTGCTGTCGATGATTGTCTACGGCTGCGCATTCGACTTCTTCAACATCTCCGGTTCGGTGTTCGTTGAGAAAGAGGTAAACCCGGCGATCCGCGCCAGTGCACAGGGTATGCTGCTGATGATGACCAACGGCTTCGGCTGTATCCTCGGCGGTATGGCCAGCGGTAAAGTGGTAGAGATCTACACCACCGCAGGCGTTACCGACTGGAAAACCGTATGGCTGATTTTTGCCGGTTATTCGCTGGTACTGGCTTTTGCCTTCGTGACACTGTTTAAATACAAACATGTGCGCGAACCTGCGGCAGTCGCCCAGAAAGCGTAAGACAAAAAACCCGGCCTGAGCGCCGGGTTTTTTTATGCCTTTTTAATACCTCTCGGCCTGTTCCGGCCGGGTAAATCCACAGACCGGAGAATCCAGCGCCATCCGGCAATGGGGCAGCCGCTATCTCAATCGACTTATCTGTGCTGGAAAAGCCCGGATGAATAACGCCGCCCGATGCAGCGCTATGGAAGTTGCGCCAACACGTACGCGACCGCCAGCAAATCGGCGCTGCCGCCGGGGCTTAAGCGTCGGGACATCAGCGCCCTGTCCATTTCAGACAACGCATCGTTATCCCAGCCGACCGCCAGTAAAGTCGCCGCATAATCCTGCACATAGCGCAGCCCGGCAATGCCGCCGCGCGACACCAGATTGCTGTCCGGGTTTGCCGCCATCAGACGCAATAACGCATGCTGCAGCCGCCTTTCGCCCTGCTCCTGATGCCAGAACGGCAATACTGCGCGGCGCACGGTGGCAAAACCCTGTTCGGCCTCGCCGCGCGCCCCAGTAAGACCATACTCCAGAAACTGTTTCTCACCTGCCGTCACAGCCTGTGGCCGGGCCGCCAGTTCACGCGCCACCAGCCCGCGACAGATTTCACTGACCTGCCGGCACAACGTTTCGGCCTGTAGCGGCCGGCGTTGTCCCTGCAATCGTCCGGCGGCAAAACAGAGCAGCCCCAGCGAAAAAATCCCGCCTTTGTGGGTATTCACCCCGCCGGTGGCAGCAAACATCGCCTGTTCGCACGCAATGCCCGCCGGGCGCAGCAGGCGCAACTGGACTCCTGCCGCCTTGTGGGCATGTTCACGCCCGGCCTGTTCAAAGACGGAAAACCATGGCGTGATGGCCGCAATGCTGCGTAAAAACAGCGCATGATCCATATCCTGGTGCGAGCCGTTGTTCGCCCGGTCCACCAGCCCCGGTTTCGGCGTGAGATCCAGTTCGAGGCGCAGCGCCCGGGCAGCAAGCTCCGGTACGCTGATAACCACGGATTTAGTCGCGAGCAAACCAGCCATCAATCAGTTTCTCCACGCGGGCAACCACTTCATCTACCGGGTGGCGGCGCGAACGCGCGCAGCCGTGCGCCGGCTCATCGCACACCAGGCAACGGCGGGTAGTCAGATCCAGTGAATGTCGTCCAACCTGTCCCGCCTGCGGGCACAGCACATCAAAGTCCCACAGACGTCCCAGCGGATGCGTCTGTTCCATCTCAACGCACTGCGCCTTGATTTCCACCGCCGGATGCGCAACACACCACAGGGCTTCTGCGCCGGTCGGCAGCCACAGTACCTGCCGGTCCAGCACCTGCCAGCGGTTCTGCCACAGCAGTTGATCGCAGGCCTGTAACGCCACTCCCATAGTATTGCGATAGCGAATACTATCTTTTACCGCGCCGGGCGTCACCAGCGTCAGTGAAATGACCGGTTGTTGATAGTGAGCGAGCCAGTCAGCCTGACGCGCTGCACGGCTGTCTTTCGCCGCCAGCAGCGCTTCAAGGCTGACGCCCGCCCGGACGGGCGTCAGTGTCGTCATGCATTTTCCTCTTTAACCTGACGGACAACGTCAATGACGGTGCCATCACGGTAGCGGATCACCCCGACAATACGGTCAGTAAAGGCGATCGGTTTAGGTTCACCGGTCAGCGAGATGGCGCGTTGATACAGTGCTTCGATATCAACAATTTTCAGCCCCGCCGCCAGCAGGCGTTCGCGGATTTCCGGACGCGCCGGGTTCACCGCAATCCCGTGGTCCGTCACCAGCACGTCGATGCTTTCCCCTGGCGTCAACAGTGTGGTCACGCGTTTCACTACCGTCGGAATACGGCTGCGCAGTAACGGCGCCACGACAATGGTCAGGTTTGCCGCGGCCGCCACATCACAGTGACCACCGGATGCGCCGCGCATCACACCGTCTGAACCGGTAATCACATTGACGTTAAACTCCGTGTCGATCTCCAGCGCGCTGAGGATCACCACGTCCAGCTGGTCGCAGCTGGCCGCTTTGCCGCCAGGATTGGCATAGACATCAGTCGAGATCTCAACGTGATTCGGATTACGGCGCAGCGATGCCGCCGCTTCGCCGTCAAAACACTGCGTATCCAGCAGTTTGCCGATCAGCCCTTTCTCATGCAGCTCCACCAGCCCGCCAGTGATACCGCCGAGCGCGAAACTGGCCTTCACTCCGTGGCGCTCCATTTTCTCTTCCATAAAGCGGGTCGCCGCCGTCGCCGCGGCTCCGGAGCCGGTCTGCATGGAAAAGCCATCTTTGAAATAGCCGGAGTGCTCGATCACATCCGCCGCATAGCGCGCGATCATCAGTTCTCGCGGGTTGCTGGTGACGCGCGCCGCGCCGACGCTGATTTTTGCCGGATCGCCCACGCTCTCCACCTGCACAATCAGATCCACCTGATCCTGACCGAGGCTGGCGGGCATATTCGGGAACGGCACCAGCGCTTCGGTCAGCAGCACCACTTTACGGGCGAACTTCGCATCCACCATCGCGTAGCCCAGCGAACCGCAGCAGGATTTCCCCTGTGTGCCGTTGGCGTTGCCAAACTCATCGCTGCAGGGTACGCCAAGAAAGGCGACGTCAATCTTCAGTTCGCCATCCTGTAACAGTCTGACGCGCCCGCCATGGGAGTGAATTTGTACCGGTTCCGCCATCAGGCCATGAGAGATGGCATCCGCCAGCCTGCCGCGCATGCCGGAGGTGTAAATGCGGGTAATCACGCCACTCTCAATGTGTTCGATGAGCGCATCGTTGCAGGTCATCAGCGAACTGGAAGCCAGCGTCAGATTTTTAAACCCCAGACGCGCCAGCGTGGCGACAACGTTGTTAATCACCCGGTCGCCTTCGCGAAAGGCGTGGTGGAACGAAATGGTCATCCCGTCTTTCAGGCCGCTGCGGGCGATGGCGTCTTCCAGCGTGGCGCAGAGTTTGCGCGTGTGTTTGCTGTTAACGTCCGCCAGCCACGGCGTGGCGGCATGAGCGCTGTCGAAGGGTTTTAATTCACGCAGATGGGGAAAATTAACGTGAAGAAGCTCTGTCTGATTCATTGTTCTGTCCTTACCGACGCACGCCGGACGCGGCCGCACGTTCCAGCACCATCTGCGCGTGATTAATAATCGGGGCGTCGATCATTTTGCCGTTCAGCGAGACGACGCCAAGCCCGTTGCGTTCACCCTCTTCCGCCGCTTCAATAACCCGCTGCGCGTGGTCCACTTCCTGCTGCGTTGGCGCATAGGCGTTATGCAACAGATCGATTTGCCGCGGGTTTATCAGCGACTTGCCGTTGAAGCCCATTTTGCGGATCAACTCGACTTCGCGCAGGAATCCGGCTTCGTCGTTAACGTCTGACCACACCACATCGAAAGCATCGATACCGGCAGCGCGCGCGGCATGCAGCACGGCGCAGCGGGCATAAAACAGCTCGGTGCCGTCGCCGCGTTCAGTCTGCATATCCATCACATAGTCGAAAGCGGCCAGCGCAATACCGATCAGGCGCTGAGAGCTGCGGGCAATCGCCACGGCATTAATAACGCCGATCGCAGATTCGATGGCCGCCATCACGCGGGTCGATCCCACTTCACGTCCGCAGGCCAGCTCGATACGTTCGAGGTGGCGCTCCAGTTCGTAGATATCTTCCGGGGTATCCGTTTTCGGTAAGCGCACCACATCCACACCGGCACGCACGACCGCTTCCAGATCCGGCAGGCCAAACGGCGTGTTCAGCGGGTTGATACGCACCACGGTTTCGATATCCTGGTACATCGGGTGTTGCAGGGCATGAAACACCAGCAGGCGCGCGGTGTCTTTTTCACGCAGGGCGACGGCGTCTTCCAGATCGAACATGATCGAATCCGGACGATAGATAAACGCGGTGGAGAGCATGGCGGCGTTAGCGCCCGGCAGAAACAGCATGCTACGACGGAGTTTTTTCACAGCAGTTTCCCCCAGTCGATCCCGGTTCCTTCCGATGCGCGCAGTACCGCACTCTGTAAGCGTGCGCGGATAACGCAGTCCAGCGCGCCTTTATCTTCAATGATGATCAAGCCCTGGTGAACCGCCATTGCCCGCAGCGTGTCGTTCACCACCTTGCGGATCTGATCGCCAAACTGCTTGATAACCTCGCTGTGAACAACGACTTCCAGCTCGCCTTCGGCGGGGGCTATTTTCACCATCAGGTCGCTGGACTCCATGGTTCCGGCCAGCGCCTCCCTCACAATTTTCATATTTTGATTCCTGATTTTTAAACGGCTTCCGCGCTGTAGTGGGATTCGAGATGCGCGAAAGTGGTATCCGGTACAATTTCCCGAATACGGGAAAACTGGTGTGTTTGCAGTAAACGGCGCACTTCAGACGCGGAGATGGCATTACCGGTCGCTTTAATGCGCGGGATCTCCACCACCTCCACCGCCCCGGCCAGCAGCTGATGCATGGTCTGGTTGTACTGGCGGGTGATGTCGCAAAAAGGTTCGCTGCCGATAAAGCGGTGAGTGATGCCCAGCGCCGGCGCGATGTGGTTACGGAAAATCAACAGGTCTATTTCGCTCCACGCCTGCTGCACTTTGCCGGACTCTTTCAGGAAATAAGCCGGGAAAGTGGCGCGGGAAATAATGTACTGGGAGCCTTCGTGAACGATGACGTTCGGCAGATGCGCCACGCCCGCTTTCACCATCTTCAGCCGCGCGGCAAAGGGGAAGAACGAGGCGTCTTCGCGTACCACGAACAGGTGCAGCCAGTCGCAGGCCTGTGCGGCCTGCTCCACCAGGTGGCGGTGCCCCAGCGTAAAGGGATTGGCATTCATCACAATCGCGCCGGTGCGTTTGCCCGGCATGCGATCGACCTGCAACGTGCGGCAGTAACGCTGAATCCCCGACGGGGTATTCTCCATCAGCACCGCGTTGTTGCCGCTTTGCGCCACCGGCCAGAAGCCGCTGTGGCGAAAACGTTCCAGGTTGCAGGGGCGCGTGCAGAGGAACAGATGAAAATGTCCCCGCGCCAGCGCCAGATGGGATACCTCCGCCAGCAGGTGCGCACTGAGATTCTCGCCGCGTAGCTGTTCATCCACTGCAACACACTTGATGACGTTGGCGGCCAGGCCCGCACAACCCACCAGCCGGTTTCCCGACCAGGCTTCAACGAAGGTGGTGATGTCACTGTCCATGCCTAATCCGCTGTCTGCGAGCAACGTGCGGACTGAGGCCAGCCGTTGAGTATTGCCGTTGACTTCCGCCACGCGGAAGTCGATGGAGGGTCGTGCCTGCATGGTGTTGCCTTCGTCCTTAGTGTGCCGCCGTCAGCGAATGGGCTGGCGCTGGCGCATCAATAATCACATTACTGAGGTGACCGATATTCTCGATCTCCACTTCGATGCGATCGCCCGCTTTCATAAACAGCGGCGGGTTGCGTTTTTTGCCGACGCCACCCGGCGAGCCGGTGATGATGACATCGCCCGGCGTCAGGCTGGTGAAGGTACTGATGTACTCGATAAGCTCGGCAACCTTATGGATCATGCTGGCGGTGTTATCGTCCTGCACCATGCGGCCATTCAGCCAGGTACGGATCGCTAACTGATGCGGATCAGGGATCTCATCCGCCGTCGTCATCCACGGGCCAAACGCGCCGGTCTGCCGCCAGTTTTTCCCGGCGGTAAACCAGGTGTGCTGCCAGTCGCGCGCCGAACCATCCATGTAGCAGCTGTAACCGGCAACGTGGCTTAACGCCGCCTCACGGGAGATATCCTCCCCACCTTTGCCGATGATCACGGCCAGCTCGCCTTCGTAGTCGAATTCACTGGAGTGGCGCGGCTTCAGTACCGGCGCGTTATGGCCGGTTTGCGAATCCGCAAAGCGAACAAACAGCGTCGGCGCCGGGTTGTGCTGATCAAACTCTTTGCGCTTTTCGGCGTAGTTCATGCCAACGCAGAGAATTTTGGCCGGGTTATCGATGACCGGCAGAAATTGCAGGTCGTCGAAGCGGATATCCGGCGTTTCACCGTTCAGTTGTTGCGCTTCATTCAGCGCGTTGGCAGCGAGCAGTGATTTCAAATCACCGTAACGATCGCCCAGACGCTGCCCCAGATTGATCACGCCATCAGCCTTGACGATGCCGTAACTCCGGACCCCCTGATGGACAAAGCTTGCGAGTTTCATATCAGTTCCTGTAACACTTGAATCAAACGAGGAAATTGCCGAGCACCAACAGCGATACCGAGACGTTGATCGCGCCGCCGATACGGGTAGCGATCTGCGCGAACGGCATCAGGCTCATGCGGTTACCCGCCGTCAGGATGGCAACATCCCCTGTACCGCCCTGGCCACTCTGGCAGCAGGAAACGATGGCCACATCAATCGGATGCATGCCGATCTTTTTGCCCACGAAAAAGCCGGTGGCAACCAGTGCGGAAACGGTACTCACTATCACCAGCAGGTTGTCGATGGTGAACGCGTGAACCAGCTCTTCCCATGGCGTGATAGCTACACCGACGGCGAAGAGGATGGGATAGGTAACGGAGGTCTGGAAGAATTTGTATACCACCTGAGAGCCTTCCAGCAGACGCGGAGAAACACCGTGCGCCAGCTTGATCAGAACGGCAACAAACAACATACCGACCGGCGCAGGCAGGCCAATCAACTTGTGGCCGAGCATGCCGATCATGTACAGCAGCACAGCCAGCAGCGCGCCAGCCGCGATAGTGGTGACATCGGTTTTACCAGAGAAAGCCGGTGCAGCCGGAGCCTGTTCATCACCGTTGCTGCGATTCGGCATTAACTGCCCTTCGCCGGTCAGGTGCGGGAAGCGTTTCCCCAATTGATTCAGACAGCCAGAGATGATGATGGCAGTCAGGCCGCCGAGCATAACCATCGGCAATACGCGACCGAGCGCAACGCCCTGATCCATATGCAGCAGCGTCGCGTAACCGATGGAGAGCGGGATCGCCCCTTCACCGACACCACCCGCCATAATCGGCAGAATGATAAAGAAGAAGATCTGGAACGGCTCCATACCGAGCGCCAGGCCCACACCCATCCCCACCAGCATGCCGACGATTTCGCCGCACAGCATCGGGAAGAAAATACGCAGGAAGCCCTGGATCAACGTGGTGCGGTTCATGCTCATGATGCTGCCGACAATGATGCAGCAGATATAGAGATAAAGAATGTTGGTGGATTTGTAGAACTTGGTGGTGGATTCCACGACCACATCCGGCAGCAAGCCGTAGTAAACCATCGCCGACGGAATAAAGGTGGCGCAAATGGCCGCCGCGCCCAGTTTGCCGACGATCGGCAGACGTTTGCCGAACTCACCGCAGGCAAAACCGAAGAATGCCAGCGTGGCCACCATCACCACGATATCGCTCGGTAACTTACCGCCCAGGCAGTCGACGGCAATTAATGCTCCGGCTAACAGGAATAATGGCAGCGGAATAATCCCAATTTTCCA
Source organism: Kosakonia radicincitans DSM 16656 (assembly GCF_000280495.2). NCBI lineage: Bacteria > Pseudomonadati > Pseudomonadota > Gammaproteobacteria > Enterobacterales > Enterobacteriaceae > Kosakonia > Kosakonia radicincitans. Next base: position 786,519 of record NZ_CP018016.1, on the reverse strand, counting down.
GGTATCCATAATGTGCCACCATTTCTCTTTCAGTGGTTTCTTTTGAATCTCAAGCGATTCAGAGGTAACAGAGAATGAATCGTCAGTTGTGCTCATAATTAAGCCCCTTGGTTATTTTGTGCGTACAGAGTAAAGGGCTAAAAACGCACTTTATGTGAGGGAATGCATAATAAAATCGTTGTTTTAATGGCACCTATGGTTTTTATGGTTTCTTTTATTTTGTGTGATTCATCGCTTATTTATTGCTGTGGTTTTTATGGTTTTTTTATATAGAAATACAACTTAATAACATTTCCAAAAAAGAATATTTAACAGGCCGTTTTTAAGCACCAGACCACGCTGTGCAAGGGATCACAAGTTTCCAGTAAACTCCGCACGCATGTTAGAAAAGATGCTACATTGGCGCATTGTTGGCTGCCGTGCGTGATGTCATGAAAGTCTCTTTCCAAATCAAACTTTTTATTTCACTGGTGCTTTTTTTCTCCGGCCTCTTCGTTTTATTAGGCGTTTATTATTACAAGGATGTTGGTCGCCAGCTATACCAGGAGATGAGCGCAAGAGCCAAAATACAGGCGGAAGAAATAGCGATCATTCCGAATTTACGCCGGTCGGTTGCTGATAAAGATATTCGAGCCATCGCGCAATTTATGCATAAAGTAGTAGCGCACAGCGATGCAAGCTTTATTGTTATCGGCGATGACAAAGGGCTGCATCTATTTCACTCAGTGCATTCTGATGTCGTCGGAAAAACGTTGATTGGCGGTGACAATGCCGAGGTACTACAGGGAAAAAGTACAACGACCATTCGCAAAGGAGGGCTGGGGATTTCACTACGCAGCAAAGCGCCAATATTTGATGATACCGGGCATGTGGTGGGGATTGTTTCCGTCGGCTACCTGACCAGCTATCTCGACACGATCACACTGGGTAAAGTGATCAACATTTTTATCGCCGCAGTGCTGTTACTGGTCGCACTGTTTGTTTTTTCCTGGTTTTTTACCCGCAGCATCAAAAAGCAGATCTTCTCACTGGAGCCGCGCGAAATTGGCCTGCTGGTGCGCCAGCAGAAAGCGATGATGGAGTCGATCTACGAAGGGGTAATCGCCATTGATAGCGAACTGCGTATTGAGGTGATTAACCAGGCGGCGCGTAAACTGTTGGGTTTAAGCCAGCCGACGCGCGCGCTACGCGGACAAACCATCGCCGAAGTCATTGCACCAGTGCCCTTTTTCGCCCGCGAGGTGATGCTGGAGAATGACACGCACGATGAGATTTGCCGGTTCAACCAGTTGACAGTCATTGCCAGCCGGGTGCGCATTATGCTGGAGAATAAGTTACAGGGCTGGGTGATCACCTTCCGCGACCGCAATGAGATCGACAGCCTCAGCGCGCAACTAAGCCAGGTAAAACGCTATGTCGATAACCTGCGCATTATGCGCCATGAGCAACTCAATCGCATGGCCACGCTGTCGGGGTTGCTGCACATGGAGCGTTACGACGACGCCATTCGCTATATTCAGGCGCAGTCAGAGCATGCGCAGGAACTGCTGGACTTTATCTCATCGCACTTTAGTTCGCCGACATTGTGCGGCCTGTTGTTGGGTAAAGCGGCACGCGCCCGCGAAAAAGGTGTCGAACTGGCGTTTGATCCGTCGTGCCGGATGGATCGCCCCTGCCGCACGCTGGGCGAGGCAGAGCTGATTTCGATCATTGGCAATCTGCTGGATAACGCCATTGAAGCGACACAGCGCGCAGAGTTGCCGCACGAGCCGGTCGAGGTGCTGATCCTGCAGCATGAACACGAGTTGATTATTGAGGTGGCGGATCGCGGCGTGGGGATCGCGCCAGAAATCCGCGAGCACATTTTTGAGCGCGGGATAACCACCAAACGCCGTGGCGATCATGGTATCGGGCTGTACCTGATCGCCAACTATGTCGCGCATGTCGGCGGGTCGATTGAGGTCTCGGCCAACGAACCGCGCGGTACCATTTTCTCTTTGTTTATTCCTGAAACGGGCAACGTACTGCGTCCCGTACCGACCCTGGAAGATCAGAATTATGCAACATGAACTGATAGACGTGCTGATAGTGGAAGATGAACACGCCCTTGCGCAGCTTCATGCGGAGCTTATCGGCAAACATCCGCGCTTGCGGCTGGTGGGAATCGCCTCGTCGCTGGCAGAAGCAAAAGTCATGCTGGACAGCATGCAACCGCAGCTGGTTCTGCTGGATAACTATCTGCCGGATGGCAAAGGCATTACGCTGATTAGCGATACGCAAATTATCCGCGCCAACTGCTCAGTGATTTTTATTACCGCCGCCAGCGACATGGATACCTGTAGCCAGGCGATCCGCAATGGCGCGTTCGACTATATCCTCAAACCGGTGTCGTGGAAGCGGTTGAGCCAGTCGCTGGAGCGCTTTGTACAGTTTGCCGACCAGCAACGGGTGTGGAAAATCGTCGATCAGCAAAACGTCGATTCACTCTATCAATTGCAGGCCAAAAACTACCGCCAAGACAATGGCAGTAAGGGCATTGAGGAGAACACGCTGGCGCTGGTACAAAAGCTGTTTGCCGACGATGCCGAACGCTGTTTTTCCGTTGATGAGGTGGTCAGTGAGACAGGATTAAGTAAAACCACTACCCGTCGCTACCTCGAACACTGCGTGGAGGCTGGTTTTCTGGTGGTCGAGATGCAGTACGGAAAAATCGGCCACCCGCGCCGTATGTATCGCCGGGTGGCCGCGTAATGCTGTCCCTTATCGGACAAAGGAGCGAGGTTACTTCAGCACATAGCCGTACAGGCGTTTGATCCCGTCGGCATCGGTTTCGGAATAGACGCCCTGCAACTCCGGAGAAAAGCCCGGTAGCAGATTGACGCCTTCTTCCAGCGCCAGGAAGTAGCGCTGGACGGCCCCGCCCCACACTTCACCCGGCACCACGCACAGCACGCCCGGCGGGTAAGGCAGCGCGCCTTCAGCGGCGATGCGCCCTTCTGCCTCACTGATACGCACCAGTTCAACGTTACCGCGAATAAACTCGCTGTTGGCGTCCTGAGGATTCATCACCACCGCTGGCAGGCTCTCTTTGCGGAACATCGCTTTTTGCAGATCCTTCACATCAAAGCTGACATACAGATCGTGCATCTCCTGGCACAGCTCACGCAGGGTGTAATCGCGGTAGCGCACCGGGTATTTGTTAAATATAGTCGGCAACACATCGGCGAGCGGCGTGTCATCCTCAATATGCTGTTCAAACTGACCGAGCATCGCCACCAACTGCGCCATCTTCTCTGCGCTCTCGGCTGGCGTCAGCAGGAACAGGATCGAGTTGAGATCGCACTTCTCCGGTACAATGCCGTTCTCGCGCAGGAAGTGCGCCAGAATGGTCGCCGGGATCCCAAAATCGGCGTATTCCCCGGTTTCCGCATCGATACCGGGCGTGGTCAGCAGCAGCTTGCAGGGATCGACAAAGTACTGTTCGCGCGCATAGCCCTCAAAGCCGTGCCATTTGTCACCCGGCTCAAAGCTGAAGAAGCGGCGTTCGCGGGCAATCACCTCGGTGGGATGATCCTGCCACGGGCGGCCAGCGATCTCTGGCGGCACGAAAGGTTTGATCATTTTGCAGTTGGCAATGATCGCCTTGCGCGCTTCGATCCCCAGCGCCACACACTCGGCCCACAGGCGGCGCCCGCTCTCGCCCTGATGGATTTTGGCGTTCACATCCAGCGCGGCGAACAGTGGATAGAACGGGCTGGTCGAGGCATGCAGCATAAAGGCGTTATTCAACCGCTTATGCGGGCAGAATCGCGCCTGACCGCGCAGATGGTTATCCTTCTTGTGGATCTGCGAGGTTTGCGAGAAACCGGCCTGCTGTTTGTGCACCGACTGCGTGACAAAAATACCCGGATCGTTTTCGTTCAGATCCAGCAGCAGCGGCGAGCAGTCCGCCATCATCGGGATAAACTGCTCGTAACCAACCCACGCCGAGTCAAACAGAATGTAATCACACAGGCTGCCAATCTTGTCGATCACCTGACGGGCGTTGTAGATAGTGCCATCGTAAGTCCCTAGCTGGATCACTGCCAGGCGAAACGGACGTGGATGATCAGCCTTATGCGGTGCGACATCGCGGATCAGATCGCGCAGGTATTTCTCATCGAAACAGTGCTCGTCGATGCCGCCGATAAAACCAAACGGGTTACGTGCCGCTTCCAGGTAAACCGGCGTTGCTCCGGCCTGGATCAGCGCGCCGTGATGATTGGATTTATGGTTATTGCGGTCGAACAGCACCAGATCGCCGCGAGTCAGCAGCGCGTTGGTCACCACCTTATTAGCGGCGGATGTACCGTTGAGGACGAAATAGGTTTTGTCAGCGTTAAACACTTTCGCCGCGAATTTCTGCGCATGCTTCGCCGATCCTTCATGGATCAACAGATCGCCCAGTTTGACGTCGGCGTTACACATGTCGGCGCGAAAGACGTTCTCGCCGAAGAATTCATAGAACTGGCGTCCTGCCGGATGCTTTTTGAAAAATTCACCGTGCTGATGACCCGGACAGGCAAAGGTGCTGTTGTCCATCTCGACATACTGGCGCAGCGTATCGAAAAACGGCGGCAGTAAATTGTTTTCATAATCGACGGCGGCAGCTTCCAGCTCCAGCCACTCCTGATCTTTACCAGAGATAACCGCCGTAATGCCTTCCGGCATATCGACCGGCTCACCGGAAAACAAGAATACCGGCACGTTAAAGCCTGTCCGTTTGAGCAGCGCCAGAATGCCGCTACGACTCTCCGCAACTGTTATGACGACTGCCGCCACATCCGTAAAGTCGGTACTCTCCAGCGTCACCACTTCTCGGTGGGTGGAAAGCAGGGATACCAGCTCGCAGCTGACGGCAATTTTCATCGATTTCATAAGCACGAATACCCGTTTCAGGGGAGTAAAAGACCCCGGACGAAGCTGCAGCTTCGCCCAACGAACGTGTCTGACTGGAACCAGCTCCAACCGCCAGACATCAGTAAAAGCAGAACGTCTCTGATCTTACTGTTGTCCTACAGTGAGCGTGCGTTACCCTCACCGCATGGTGAGTGAAGTAGGCGATAAAATGAGACGGGCGCCCGTTTGCGCAGGCGCGCAATCTCTCTGGCTAACGGCTGAATGGTGCGTCATCAGGCGGCCCCGTTGAGGTAGAAGAAAATTCGCGCAATCATGGCACCTTTCCCCCACTGGCGCAACCAACGCAGCCTCAACCGCGCATAAAAATGCTATTCTGCGCGGCATATTATTCAGTTATATGAAACACAGGAGTGATGGCGTGTTAACAGGTCCTTTTATCAATGCCGCCGCCGTATTGATCGGTGGAACAATTGGCGCCTTGCTCAGCCACCGGCTGCCGGAGCGGGTGCGTAATTCAATGCCGTCGATTTTTGGACTCGCCTCGTTAGGTATCGGCATCCTGCTGGTCATCAAGTGCGTGAACCTGCCGGTGATGGTGCTGGCGACGCTGGTGGGTACGCTTATTGGCGAGCTTTGCTACGTGGAACGCGGGATCAGCGGCGGTGTCAACGCGCTGCGCAATCTGGTGCAAAAACGCAAAGACGGTGAAGCCAACAGCGCGCATGAATCTTTTATTCAGAGCCTGGTGGCGATCATCATTCTGTTCTGCGCCAGCGGCACCGGGATTTTTGGCGCCATGCGTGAAGGGATGACCGGCGATCCGAGCATTTTGATCGCCAAAGCGTTTCTCGACTTCTTTACGGCGGTGATCTTCGCCACTTCACTGGGTTTTGCCGTCGCGGTGATTTCCGTGCCGATGCTGATTATTCAACTGACGCTCGCCACCTGCGCAACGCTGATCCTGCCGCTGACCACACCTGCGATGATGGGCGATTTCACCGCCGTGGGCGGTGTTTTACTGCTGGCGACCGGGCTACGTATTTGCGGCATCAAGATGTTTGCGGTGGCGAATATGCTGCCTGCGCTGGTGATTGCGATGCCCGTATCCGCGCTGTGGACGGCATTTTTTGCCTGAGTTAGCGTGTAGTATCAACAAAGTGGTGATAGATTGTGCAGTCCGCTACGAATTAAAGAAATTTCGTTGACGGAGCGTGGGGAATCAGGTTTAATGCGCCCCGTTGCCCGGATAGCTCAGTCGGTAGAGCAGGGGATTGAAAATCCCCGTGTCCTTGGTTCGATTCCGAGTCCGGGCACCACTATTTAAAGAACCCAGCCTATGGCTGGGTTTTTGCTTTTCTGCTTCCGGACTCTCCATCGAACTCCGTTCGATTATTCGCCGCAAGCGGCTCACCCCTTCGGGGCCAGCGCGACAAGCGCGCTGTTCAACGCCTGACGGCGTTAGTCCGGGTCCGGGCACCACTATTTAAAGAACCCAGCCTATGGCTGGGTTTTTGCTTTTCTGCTTCCGGACTCTCCATCGAACTCCGTTCGATTATTCGCCGCAAGCGGCTCACCCCTTCGGGGCCAGCGCGACAAGCGCGCTGTTCAACGCCTGACGGCGTTAGTCCGGGTCCGGGCACCACTTCTTCAAAGAACCCGCTCAAAAGGCGGTTTTTGCTTTTCTGGCTACGGTCAGACTGCTTATGGCGTCAGGGGCTGATTATGTGGATTTGCCTCAACTTTACCGGCAGAAAACGCCTCAAGTGAGAAATTAATAAAGGCGCGAATCTTGGGTGTCATTCTTTTATCCCTGAGATATAACAGCCATACCTGTCTTTCTCTTATATGCCATTCCTGAAACAGGCGTACCAGTCTCCCTGAAATCATGTCCTCCGACAGAAGTATTTCTGGCTGCATAACAATCCCAAGACCTGACCGGGCCGCTACCCTCAGCGCCTGTCCATTGTTAATCGTCAGTTTACTGTTTACCGGGATTTCAATTTTTTCCTCACCTCTGCTCAGCCTCCATGGCGAACGGGACGACGTCGAGAGAGAAAGCAACTGATGCTCGAAAAGCTCAGAAGGATGTGCCGGTGTGCCATATGCTTGCAGATATTCCGGTGATGCACAGACTGCCATCCGGTATGGCATCAATGGTCTGCCAATCATACTGCTGTCATTCAGCTCCCCAATTCTGAAAGCAATGTCGATCCCTTCATCAACCAAATCGATAACCCGATCGGTCAGAGTAATGTCAATCTCAACATCCAGTGCCATTTTCCTGTAACGCTGCAGCGCGGGTATGAGACATTCGGTACCAAAAGATATGGGAGCGGTTAGCCTCAGTTTCCCGGCAAAGGAGTGCTGCAATCCTTCAGCCTGCGTTTCGGAGGCCGCCACCCTTTCCAGAATGTCATGGCACTGCTCCAGATAACTGAGGCCAAAATCGGTCAGCTTTTGCTTCCGCGTTGTCCGGTTCAGCAATCGCATTCCCAACCGATCCTCCAGTGCCGCTATATACTGACCCACCATCGCCGGAGTAATGAGCAGCTTTCTTGAGGCAGCACTCATCGATCCGGATCTGGCCACTTCAGCAAAAACCGTCATCGCCCGGAAAAGATCCATTCGATACCTTTACTTTAAAGTCATTAAATTTATAGGCTGATTATCCTTAAAAAACTATTTTATTACTATCCCGGTTGAACTTAATGACACCCGGAGAATTTATGAACAGATTGCGTTTCGTGGACAAAGCCGTTGTGGTTACCGGTGCCGGTAGTGGGATGGGACGGACAGCAGCAATAAGGCTGGCATCAGAAGGCGCAAAGGTTATGCTCCTTGGCCGGCAGGCAGGGATGCTCGAAGAAGTACGTGATGAAATAAAACGAGCAGATGGCCTTTCTTATGTTTTCCCCTGTGATATCAGAAGCCAAAGCCAGGTGGAAAAGACCTTTACCGCTGTTGCTTCTGTTTGCGGGCAAGTTGATGCCCTGTTTGCGAATGCAGGGTATCTCGGGGCTTTTAAACCGCTGGCTGAAGCAGATATCGCGGACTTCAGTGAGCCACTGGAAACCAATCTCAATGGAACATTTCTGACGATCCGCCACTGTCTGCCCCTGATAAAGAAAGGCGCAATTCTGATCAATGCTTCCTGGACCACCGGAAGTGTGATGCCCGGCGCAGGGATTTATGCAGCAACGAAAGCAGCATTGCTTGCAATAATGCGTACACTGGCCGTGGAATGTGGCCCCCGAGGTATAAGAGTCAATGCTGTCAGCCCCGGAGTTATTCTCACCCCGATGGCAGCATCAGCACTACCCGAAGAAACGGTTAACGCGCTGGCTTCACGTTCATTATTACAACGCAATGGTGTTCCTGAAGACATCTCAGGGACAGTGGCATGGTTACTTTCTGATGATGCCAGTTATGTTACAGGGCAGGAAATTATGGTGGATGGCGGTTTCACTATCGGTGGAATGAGGTAACCACTTTTCGTTCAGGACCATGTGATGAAAATCATTTTTATGACATGGTCGCTGGCAATCACTGTGATTTCTCCTGACCTTCCTCGGCTTCCATCCCGTCATCTACTACAGCCGCTCATTCTCTGTCAGGGGAATATCCTGCACCATCCGAATCAGGTGATTCTGGCATTCCGGATACTGTACTTCAGATGACGTTTTCGGAAGGTAAACAGTACCTTGCGCAGGCCATGTGGTGCGGACATTGCTCAAAAAAATCATAGATACAGAAACCATGCCCCCGATGGTACCAGCGCCAGGATTTGCCTCCTGCTGCCTGGCCTGCAGCTATGGCACCTTGCTCAGGTATACCAGCCTTTTATTTCGTCGCGCCAAACCACATATCCCGGTTACCGTTAAGTTTTTTGCCACACGACGGTAATTCTCCTACGGCACGGGTGATGACAAACAACCCATGCCGGAACAGATAACCGAGAAACGGGAAAGTTATGAGGGAGTCTAAGCCACAGTTAATCTGCCGCTGGAACGGCTGGTCGTATCATGATTGACACGAAAAGTGGATATCGCCTCCGCCAGCGCGCTGGCTTGCAGCTCCAGTGAATTGGCTGCGGCAGCGGCTTGTTCAACCAGCGAGGCGTTCTGCTGAGTGACACCATCCATCTGCGAAACGGCAAGATTAACCTGATCTATCCCGGAGGCTTGTTCGCGCGAAGCGTGGGATATTTCCGCAACGGTATCAGTAACATGTTTAACGGATGTCACAATTTCGAGCATGGCAGCCCCTGCCCGCCCGACTTGCTCAGTTCCCGCATTCACCCTGTCCGTTGAGTTTTGGATCAAATCTTTGATCTCTTTAGCGGCTGAAGCGGAACGCTGAGCCAGCGTACGCACTTCACTGGCGACGACCGCGAAACCTTTCCCTTGCTCTCCGGCCCTGGCTGCTTCAACGGCGGCATTGAGCGCCAGAATATTCGTCTGGAAAGAGATGCTGTCAATCATGGAGACAATGTCAGCGATTTTGCTGGAGCTTGTAGCAATTTCATCCATGGTCTGAACCACTTCCGATACCGCTTTTCCGCCCGATTCGGCAATTTCTGACGCCTTAAGGGCCAGCAAATTCGCCTGGTACGCGTTGTCAGCATTCTGCTTCACGATGGAGGCAAGCTGTTCCATTGATGCCGCCGTTTCTTCAAGCGAGGATGCCTGTTCTTCCGTGCGGGATGAAAGATCTAAATTCCCTGCAGCAATCTCCCGGGAACCCACATGTATTTCATCCACCCCGTTTCGAACCTGCGCCACTAAATTACGCAGACTCTCCTGCATACCGCGAATAGCGTTGAGAAGTTTGCCGATTTCATTATTACCGGCCATCTGAATATTTGTTGTTAAATCGCCTTTGGCGACAGTATCAAGATGTTCAATAGCATAATTTAGAGGCCGTAATATTACATTACGAAGAACATACAAAACAGCAACACTAATTAAAAGAGCGAGCAACAATCCCACAAACATAACCCATAATAACTGACGGTATTGTTTTTGTTGCTCATCTACCAAATTATTAACAATTTCATTGGTGCTTTTTTGATATTTTTCCAGTGCGGCTGAGAAACGCCCGCCAGCTTTATCAATTTGCTGCACGTTAACATCGTAGTAACCTTGTACGTCCCCAGCCTTAAGTAATTGCTCAGCCTTATCAAGGAGTGTATTCAGCGCGCCAGCCGAGGTAACCAACTCGGTTTTTATCTCTTCATCCCGGCTATCCATCACCGGCAGAGTTTCAAATCTTCGCAGGTTGACCAGCATCCTTTCGTGGGTGGTCTGAATATTTTTAAATACCCATGCCTCGGTTTTTCCCTCTTTTAACAAGCTTGCATAGACCAGCGCAAAACCAGCACGCGTACGGGCTGAGTCTTTGTAGATATCATTAATCAGGATCACCCGACTGTCAGAATTGTGAATAAATTCAGTCGTGTTTGTTGAACGGGTAAATGCGAAAAAACCCACGGATGAGATAGCCACAATAATCAATACAAATATCGATATTGCGCCTGACAGCGCCACCCTGACAGAAATGTTTTTCATTAATACATCCTTACCTGCGTGTTCCGTAAACCCTCGTGTTATCGGTAACACCATCATCGGCAAGGCCGCTGAATTGTTTAACCTCTTTCTGTAAATTTTGCGAGTCTGCCATTACGCTCCTCTTATTGACTATTACCCCCTGAGCCGCGGCATGAAAAAGCTTAAAAATTAATACTGGCTGCAATTGAACTTGTGGTATGTCGGAATAACAAGTTTACTTCCACAGTGTTTACAAACGCGATGGCTTTCGACCATTAGCAACATTAATCAATCAGGAGGAAAAATGCATACGTTAGGAATGATTACCGATGCAGCAATTGTGCTCATTATTTATTTTTTGGTTAAAAAAAGACGCCATTCAGCCGCAGGCAACAAAACTCAGAAAAAACAGAATTAAACTTTTCACCGGGGTCACTTCCTGGCCCTATAGTACGCCGCTACTTTTCATGCCGTGCCGCGAACCGGTCTTTCCCACGACAGACAGACAATCGTTAAGCTCGTTACCTGACTACAAAAGAATAGTTCCCTGTCGATAATTATATTTCTTATCATTCTGAAGAAATTACTGATATTCATAGCGCCTTCCACTCATACTTTCTCGTTTTCCTTGCCAGTAAACTCCCATCATTATTTAACGCAAGGAAAGGGTTATTCATGAAAATTAAAATTATCGCACTGGCCGTGGCGCTATTCAGTGCCAATAATGCATTGGCTACCGAAAATATCTCTCTTGATATGTATCGCCAGTTATTACCCAAAGATTCCTCTGGCCAGATTGATTATGATCTACATCTGGCAGATAAATTATCACTGCCGTATCACTGCAATATTAAGCAAGACAGTGAAGGCCGTTATGAAATTGATCTGGATAACTGCGAACATCATGATCTTAACTGGAAAAAAGATCGTTCCGGCGTGGTGAAACTGGATCTGCTGGGTGATAGCTCCGATGCCACCATGGTTGAACATAAGTTGTGGGCGATGGCCTTCGCGCAAGCCTATGTCAGCACCATGATCCAGATGCAGTTCGGGCTGGACAAAGAGAACGGTACCTTTGATTTGCAGCGTCCTTTCGGCGTGGGCGAGAGCTTTGGTAACTATTTCGCGCGTAATATGGGACCGAACTACTTTGTCTCTAAAGGGCTTCAGGAAAGTTCATTAGGCCGCGATCTTCCTGCTCCATCGGAAGAAGGAGATGACGGCGTCCTACAAATTGAATATCCGGGCAGCGCCTGGAGTGAATTACAGGGAACTGGCGGCGGCGGTTTCCCGCGTATTTTTGGTATGATGCAACCGAAAAAAATCCTCGACTCCTTCTCCGGCCCGGCACGCAATATTATTGGTTCAGCCGTAACCAGCGGCTTTTATAACGGTTCGGTGATTGGGATTAACACCGGTTCTCTGCCGTGGGATAAAAATAAGACCGATACGACAGTGCGTATTCAGGACTTTATTCAGGACAGTAAGGATAAAGATACATTAGCGATGGTAATGAGCTACATGTACAACCGTGGCCCCTATTCCGTTAAAGAATTGCTGCTGAAAAGCGAGCAAAGTTTCCAGCATTGTATGGCTCTGACAGACCATCTGGAGAGCGATCCGGCCTGTTTCGTTCAGTTGAATGATTTCGGGACTCGCTATATTCGCCAGATCCCATATGTCACTCAAATGCTTAACGAAGCAAGCCTGAAAGAAGAAACCCGCTATGAAACGCAACTGACGCGCCTTGATGTCAGCAACTACTTTGACCTGCTGGCCCGCTATGGTTTCTACAGCAATGCGGAGATGGCGAAAGCCAAGCCTGCCGCGATGGCCCGCTTCGATGAACTGGCGAAAAACGGCGAGATTTCCTGGTCTCACGATTTTGCCAAAGTTCTGGAAGCGCTGATGGTGGAACTGCCGGTCACCCAGTTTGCAGAGAAGAGCCCTATTGACGAGTCGCTGGTTTCTACGCTGACTAACAGTGACGACCAACGTCTGTTCCTCTCCGTGGCGGATAATGTGGGTACGATCGTCTCGCACGACTGGCTGGAGCCGAATGCTAAAATCGCGCTGATGCCGGGTAGCCAGGTGCAGCAGGCCGCATTTGAAAATGGCGCAGGTATGGATTGTGCAACGCTGATCCAGGATCAGCTCAGCAGCCTGGACGGCACGGCACCGGTGCATCTTTTCATTCAGCAGGAGAATGGCCAGTGCTCGATCAGCCAGGAAGGGGATGAAACCCCGTCCGAAAAACCGGGCATTCCGCAGAACGTTCAGGCCAGCAATATCACCACCACCACTGTGACCTTAAGCTGGAAAAAAGTGGCCGGTGATGTCGCTCGCTATCAGGTATACCGTAATGGCGAGCTGCTCGAAAGCCCGAAGTCAGAGTCGTTTACCGACAGCAATCTGAAGCCAGGCACTGCATACGTTTACCAGGTCGCAGCAGAGTTCAGCAACGGTTTAGTGTCCAACCTCAGCGCTTCGCTGAATGTGAAAACGTTAGCGGATGATGCGGAAGAAACGCCAGCGCCGGGTGATGTTACGCCATGGGCAGAGGGCGCCGTATATAAAGTCGGCGATCGCGTGTCGTTCAACGGCAAAACCTATTCCTGCCTGCAAGCGCATAGCGCTATTGTCGGCTGGGATCCGGTCAGCGTTCCGGCACTCTGGAAGCTTGAAAGCGCTCGTTAATAGCGAGCATTGACAATAAAAAAGCCCGGTACGCAAGTATCGGGCTTTTTCCGTGGTGATAAAAAATTAGAACAGCGCTTTACCCGAAGCGTCTTTGACATTCGCTTTCCAGGCGGCACGAACCTGGCTGGTTACAGACTCCGGCAGCGGCGCATAATCGAGGCTGCTCGCAATCGCGTTACCGTTTTTGTAAGACCAGTCGAAGAATTTCAGCACTTCTGCGCCTTTCGCTGCGTCATCCTGTTTTTTGTAGACCAGGATAAAGGTCGTGGAGGAGATCGGCCACGCGTCTTTGCCTTTCTGGAAGGTCAGATCCTGGGCGAAAGATTTGCTCCAGTCAGCCCCTTTGGCGCTGTTACTGAAGCTCTGCTGCGACGGTTCAACCACTTTACCGTCGGCATCAAACAGTTTGGTCCAGGTCAGGTTGTTCTGTTTGGCATAGGCGTATTCCACGTAACCAATGGAACCAGGCAGACGCTGTACGAAAGCGGCTACGCCATCGTTGCCTTTACCACCGAGACCGACTGGCCAGTTAACGGTTGAACCTTTACCAATTTTGCTTGCCCAGTCTGCGTTCACTTTAGACAGGTAGCTGGTGAAGACGAATGACGTGCCGGAGCCATCTGCACGACGCACAACGTTGATATTGGTGTCCGGCAGTTTTACTTTTGGGTTCAGCTTAGTGATTTCCGGATCGTTCCATTTTTTGATGGTGCCCAGGTAGATATCACCCAGCGTTTTACCATCCAGCGTCAGCTCGCCGGATTTCACGCCCGGGATGTTCACTGCCAGCACCACACCGCCAATCACAGTCGGAAACTGGAACAGGCCATTTTTTGCCAAATCTTCATCGCTCATCGGGGCGTCGGATGCGCCAAAATCAACGGTTTTTGCAATGATCTGTTTGATACCACCAGACGAACCAATTCCCTGGTAGTTGACCTGAGAACCCACTTGTTTCTGATATTCAGCGGCCCACTTTGCGTATACCGGGGCCGGGAAGGTACCGCCTGCGCCAGTGACATTGGTTGCTGCGAAAACGGTAGTCGTAGAAAGCGCAAGTGCTGCGGCCATCAGGCGAACAGATGCATTAAACGTTGCCATAATCTCTCCAAAAACGAAAAAGTTGATAGATTTTTGAATAATTTTGCGGACGGAGGGAAGGATAGAGCGCTTATATGACAATTTTGTGTCATGACAAAAAATAGAGCGGTATCAATCAGCAGAAAAAAACCTCCGGGCAATTACCCGGAGGAGTGAATGAAAAGCAAAATAAAAATGAAATTAACCTAAGGGTTAAAATGTGCAACCCGGCAATCACAGATTGGGCGAAGTTGCAGTAGCCGGGGATTATTAGATAGTGAAAAAATCGCAGCTATATGACAAAAGCCCCAAAAGAGTGTAAGCGTATTTTTCTACACATGACCGTATCGTTACAATTCGCGACTGACGGCGCTGACGATATTTATCGCCGCCCGGAAGACTTTCCATCCTGTTATTTTCCGGGCGGGTCTTTACTTACACTTGTTATTTCCGCAGTGCTATCGCGTTATTTAGCGTGACCGGTTCAGACTGGCCCGCAGAATCTTTACACCACAGTTTTTCATAGGTATAACCGGTCAGATCTTCCACCACCGCCCGCGCTTGCGGCGCAACATTCTGTTTCAGACCGTTCGCCTTCAGACGATCGAGTTCATCAACGAAAATCTTGTGCGTGCGCTTGTTCAAATGGAATGTCAGCGCCTGCCACAATGCCACCAGCAATAACCCAACGGTGCCGACAAACAGCAGCAGCACAATGGTGGTCACCGCTTCCTGCGGCTGTACCTGGCTGCCTTTAACGAAACCACCGCTTTGCAGTAACAGACCGACAATAAAGGTGGCAATCGCGACGGTGGTTTTGCGTGAGAAGGTCATTACGGCGGCAAACAGCCCTTCCCGGCGCTGGCCGGAAATCATTTCGTCAATATCCGGAATGAACGGGAAAACGTTCCACGGCGTGAACTCCAGCACACAGCGGCCAACCTGATACACCCCGGCAAGAATCACCAGCAATAGCACCTTGTTCTCCGTCGGGAACTGGTACACCAGGAAGAAACCGCCCAGACACAGGATCATTACGCTGTAGGCGAAAACATAAAGCCGCGATGGGCCATATTTAATCATCGCCACACCCGCCGCCAGCGTTACCGGCAGCCCGACGATACTCATCGACAACAGGGTTCCCGCCAGTGAAGAGGAGACGTGCAGGCAGTAGACACAGAAGAAAACAAACACTGTGTTATAGACATCTTTTGCCGTGAATGAGAACAGATAGATAGCCAGATGTTTACGAAAAGCCCGCACTTTAAGCGTTGAAGCGTAATCTTTAAACAGGGTGAAAACCGCCTGCAATTTCTGGCTCGCGCTGGTCGGCTGGTAGCCTTTTTCCATCTCCGTCAGCATTTCCGGCGTTAATTCACGTTCCCAGGTGACTCGCCAGGAAATAAACACACAGAGCATAAACAGCACGGCAAAAACGATACCGTTAATCAGATAGGCATCGGCATTTTTCTCCCCCAGCCAGCCAATCAACACGCCAGGAATAAACGTGGCGAGGAATGTACCAGCAGCGGAAAGAAACATACGACAGGTGGAAAGTTTAGTGCGTTCATTAAAATCTTTGGTCATTTCCGAGGGCAGCGTTTCCCAGGGAATAAGCACCATTGCCGCGATCACTTCAAATGCCAGGTACACGGCGAGATAAAAGAGAAAATTCATCCCGTCGAGCCATAACAAAATATAAACCAGCATTAATGGTGCGCCGATTAGCAAGAAAAACCGGCGGCGGCCAAATTTCTTGCCGAAATAGTTTTTGTAAAAGTGGTCGGTGAAGCGCCCCATAAATAAGCTGACGATAGCATCAACAATACGGGCAATCGCCACAATCGAAGCCGCTTCAATCGGTGACAGGCCAACAAAGGTGGTATAGAAAAAGAGTAACCATGCACCAATAACGGTAAATGCGCCGCCGCCCATAATATCCGTCATGCCGTAGCCGATACTGACGGGAATAGTGACTTTCCGGTTTTTGCGGATCATAGCGTCTCTCCGCGTTTATGCAGCTTACCCGCCAGCGGGAAACCGTTAACCCAATGAGTTTGTTGTTTATTTTTCATGGACATCAAAACTCCATAAGCAAATCTTCATTCAACCATGTCCAGCGTAAAGCCGGGGGCGTTAAGGCAAATACATCACGGCTTTCACGGTATCTCCCTTACGGTTTTTGTGTCTACTACCATACAAGATAAGGTGTTTGAATTGTGACCGGGGGCGAAGGGTGCAGAAAAAAATCCCTTAAAAAGACGGAAATGAGAGGTGAAACGCAATTTCAAAATGGATTTTGGTGGGGTAAGAAAATAAAAAACCCGCCTGTTTTAGGGCGGGTTCTAATCCGGTACGCACAGTTCATTCCAGTAGCTGTAGCGCATCACCAGATGGAAGCGCTCATTTTTCATCGTAAATCCATACAGAAGGATGATAATCAAGGCCGTAGAGCAGGCCGAATGGGATCATCAGCGCCACATGGCGACCAGAATCATATTCCCCCTCCTCCACGTGTACAGGCAGCACGGGAGCAAGGCGCTCAAGCCACTGTTGCAATATTTTCTTCATCCGCAAGTTCTCCGGCTAAGGTTGACCTTTTCAGTTAAGCGCAAACGCTTCCATAACCAAAACGAGAATTTTTGCGCTGGATTGCCGAAAATCGCATATACCACAGCAGATCATTGTCGCTAACAGTGTTTATTGATGAGAATGACCTTCATTGCGGGATATAAAAAAGCCCCTGCACGATCGCAGAGGCAAGGCTGTGTCCGAGCCATCAAACGTATTAGTTAAATACCATACCGCCATCAATCAGCAGGGACTGACCGGTCATATAGTCTGAATCCGGCCCTGCAAGATATGAGACGCAAGCTGCCACATCTTCGGGTTCTGACAAGCGCCCAAGCGTGATGCGTTTGGCGAACTGTTCGGTGCCGTAACCGAGCGGTTTGCCCGCGGCATCAGAGACCTGGCGATCGATTTCGGCCCACATCGGGGTTTTCACAATCCCCGGACAGTAACCGTTAACCGTAATGCCCAGCGGCGCCAGATCGCGCGCGGCGGTCTGGGTTAAACCGCGCACGGCGAATTTGCTCGAACTGTAAACCGCCAGTTCCGGGTTGCCGACATGCCCCGCCTGCGAGCAGGCATTGATGATTTTGCCACCGTGTTTTTCCGCTTTAAAAGCGCTGACCGCAGCCTGAATCCCCCAAATCACACCTTTAACATTGATGTTATAAACCTTATCCACCACTTCCGGGGTGATCGATTCAATGGGGGTTGAAGGCGCAACGCCTGCGTTATTGACGATGACATCAAAGCCTTTTAGCTTGCTTCTGGCCTCTTCCACCGCGGCAAAAACCTGTTCGCGATCGGAAACATCTACTGTTACAGCAATCGCGCTGCCCTGATGGCTATTGATCTCGTCGGCCACGGCTTTGGCGGTGGCGGCGTTATAGTCGGCAACGGCGACGGCAAAACCATCTTTCGCCAGACGCAGCGCAATGGCTTTACCAATTCCCTGACCGGCGCCGGTCACGAATGCGACTTTTTTCATCACTTCTCCTTGGTTATTCAAAGAATCTGGTTAAGGTTGAGCTGGCCCATCAACAGCGGGTTATCGCTGTAATCCACCGGAATGGCGACGACTGCCGGGCCCTCTGTGTCCATCGCTGCACGCAGGGTCGGTTCAAGTTCCGCCGTGCTCCCGACGGCAAAACCTTTCGCGCCAAATGCTTCGGCATAGGCTTTAAAATCCACCGGGCCGAAATTCACCCCGGAGAGACGCTGGTATTTTTTCTCTTCCTGAATCGCCACCATGTTGTAGGCGTTATCCACCCAGATGATGTGCAACACATTCGCGCCGAGACGCACAGCGGTTTCCAGCTCCATGCTGGATTGCAGAAAACCGCCATCGCCGGAAACCGACACCACTTTGCGCCCGGGGTTAACCAGCCAGGCGCCAATCGCCCACGGCAGTGAGACGCCCATCGTCTGTTGACCGTTAGAAATCATCATCTGGCGAGCGCGGAAGCTATAGAGATAGCGGGCGATCCAGATGTGAAAACTGCCCATATCGACTGTCAGCGTCACGTCGTTATTCACGATGTCCTGCATCGCCCGCACAATGCGCAGCGGATGAATGGCAAACTGGTTAAGCTGCGCGCCTTTGCGATTGAGCAAATCGCGCTGGTTGCAGCGATCAATCAAAATCTCCGACGCGCGCGGGGTGAGGATCAGCGGTTTTTCAATCTTCGCCGCCAGTTTGTCCAGCGTGCTGGCGATGTCGCCAATCAGCTCAACGTCCGGAATATAGTTTCGCTCTTCATAGGCGGGCAGCACATCAATATGCACCAGTCTGGCGTTGCCGGTGTTCCACATCGCAGGTTCATATTCCACCGGGCTGTAACCAATACAGATAACCAGATCCGCCAGATGCAGAAGCCGATCCCCGGCCTGGTTATTGAATAAGCCAACGCGTCCGGCGAAACGGCTGAAATGTTGCTGGTTGACTGCGCCTGCCGCCTGGTAAGTACTGGTGACCGGAATGTGGCTTTTTTCCAGCAGCAGATGCAGCGCCTCGATATTCTCCTGTCGGCTGGCCATCAGCCCCAGCAGAAACACCGGGTTTTCCGCCGCGGCGATCATTTTTGCCACGTCGTTGATCATCGCATCCGGCGCAGCGCCTAACGCAGGAGGCGAGCCGGCAGGCAGGATCGCGCCGCTGGCGGGTTGATCGGCAATATCCTGCGGAAGGCTGACAAAAGAGCTGCCCGGGCGCCCCTGCTCTGCGGCGCGAAACGCATTCGACACCACTTCTGCAATGGCATCAGAAGAAGGGACTTCCACGGCGTATTTGGTTACCGGGCTAAACATCGCGACGGTATCCATGCTTTGGTGCACCAGTTTGGCTTTGTCGGCGCGTTTAACCGCGCCGCCCAGCGCCACCACCGGATCGCCTTCGCTGTTCGCGGTCGCCATGCCGGTGATAAGGTTGGAGCAGCCGGGCCCGGAGGTGACCAGCGCCACACCCGCCTTGCCGGTAATACGTCCGACTGCACCCGCCATAAAGGCGGCATTGGCTTCGTGACGAACCGGAATTATTTGGATGGATGAATCCAGAAGGGAGTCAAAAACTTTATCGATTTTCGCGCCTGGAATGCCGAAAACCTGTTTAACGCCCTGAGCTTCCAGTTGTTTCACCACCATGTCGGCGCCATGCGCCCACTGCTGCGTATGGTTTTCATTGCTCATTAGTCACTCCTTTGTCCGTGTCTCAGCTCTCTACCGAACGAATTGCGGCATCGAGATTATCCGGGTGCAGATCGGCCTGAAGAAACGCCTCATCCGCTGGCAAATCAACCATCAGTTTGTGAATCTCACCGAAGGTCAACGTGCCGTGATCCAACTGATAATCCAGCAAATGACCACCGCCGCGTCGATCGTCGGTAATAAAGTGTTCGTGATAACCGGCAACATTGATTCCCTGCATATGCTGCGGTGTGCGGAAACCAACCAATACGCCCGCGCGGCTGTTAAAGCGAAAGACCGGCTGATCGTCGAGTACGTCGGTCATCGCCCGATAAGGTGGCGTCTGGCGCGGCACGGTGCGGGTGTGCGCGTGGCGAAAATGGCCCTCAATGCGCAGGGCGCAAAAGAGGTTGTCGGAAGGAATCTGTTTATCAACGATCTCGTGCAGTTGTTGACGGCTGACGGGAGCATCGAACTGCTGGCTGTAGCTCGGCCGGAACCAGGTCATCACGGCGAACGGTGTTTTTTGATCCGGACGCGCCTCCCTGGCGCTGCCATCTGCACGCAACTGATAGACTTCGCTGTTGAAGGCAATCAGTTCGCCATCCAGTTCATTAAACGTGCCGAGTCCAAAGTCGCCGTGATTGAGTAAATCCTTAATCGTGGTATTTCCTTCGTAAACCCCACTTAATAGCGCACTCATTAGCGATGTTTGATATATCACACATTCAGGTTTGCTTTTAGAAAAAGCACGAATTGTTTCACTTAAATTTTCTTTGCAGGAACAATCATTTAGATTAGTCATCCTCTAATACCTCATTGAGTAGACCTTTAGAAAAGCTGATTAAATATTGACTCGCTTCAGCGAGAGATTCCAATATACAAACCATCAAGGTTTGAGATGTTTTCGATATGGAACTTCGTTATCTACGCTATTTTGTCGCCGTTGCGCAGACGCAACATTTCACCCGCGCGGCGGAAATGCTGGGCATGTCGCAGCCGCCGCTGAGCCAGCAAATTCGCCGTCTTGAGCAGGAAGTGGGGACGCCGTTATTTCACCGTTTAACGCGCGGTGTGGAGCTTACCGAGGCGGGCGAAGCCTTCTACGAAGATGCCTGCCAGATCCTCGCCTTAAGTGATGCCGCACTGGAAAAAGCCAAAGGTATCGCGCGGGGGATCAACGGCAAACTCTATCTCGGCGTGACCAGTTCCAACGCTTTTCACATCCGCATTTTTGCCGTGCTGCGCCAGTTTCAGCATGACTATCCGCAGGTCATGCTCCATCAGAAAGAGGACAATATGGCGACGCTCATGCAGGAGCTGGATGAAGGGCTGATCGATGTCGCTTTTGTGCGCCTGCCCTGTGAAAACAGCAAAATCTTTAATCTGAAATTGATTGATGAAGAGCCGATGCTAATTGCGTTACACCGCTCACATCCGCTGGCTGATGAAGCCGATCTCGCGCTGTCGGAGCTGCGTGATACGCCTTTGGTGATCTTCCCGCAGGCGGTGGCGCCAGGGCTGTACGAACTGATTTACAACGCCTGTCTGCGCGCCGGCATTAATATGAGCCACCCGCAGCAGGCATCGCAATTTTCTTCATCGCTGAGCATGGTCAGCGCAGGATTTGGTTTCGCCATTGTCCCGCAATCCATGTCCTGCTTTAGTCATCCGCTGGTGACGTTCCACCGCATCAAAGGTGAAGTGTTGAAAACAGACGTGGCGCTGGCATGGAGAAAATTCGAGCGTTCACCGGCGGTGAAGCGGTTTATTGATAACTTCTGAACAAAAACGCCCGGTCTGCGCCGGGCGCGTGGCATTTAGCGGCGATGCGTATTGACCACCTGACCGATCCCTTTTCCTTCCAGCGCTTCGTGCGGATCGGCAAAGAAATCGATATTGAAGTACGTATCATCGGTAAGTAATTCAATGTGATACCAGTATTGCGGCGGGCTGATGCCAAAGTGCCCGGCCTCAATCACCACTTCCACTTCCGGCGTGGTGTCGTACTCACCGGCAAAACCGAAATACTTCACTGCGCCCTGCATTACCGATAAACGGCCATAAACGCCCTTTTTCGTATTGTGATGGGTGAGCAGCGCCTGCGGTACCGTCTCTTTCGTCCAGAAAGGCGTGGAGCGGGTATGGCGGAAGTGAACCGGAATTTGATATGCCATCGTGAACCTCCTGAAGTGTCGTATTACCAGCCGCACACATTGGTTTCTTCATCCGATTCGTAACCACGGACAATGTTAATCAACTCTTTTACCGAATCGGCGGCATTAAGCGGATCTTTCAACACTTCAAGGCTGGAAAATTCTTTATCAACAGAAACGCCATTATTATTGTTCGTGACCGTCAGAATATATTCACTGTTATTTTCGCTAAACCCGGAAGTCAGCTCCGCAACCGCTTCTGCGGCGACATCCGGTACATATAACGACATCGGCTTCAGCCATATTTTTTCTTTCGTTTCATGCTTGCCGGAATGAGAAACCGCTAAAGAATATCCTTTATTTTCAGTCGTCATGATAAATATCTCACTCTTCCAGCAAAATTTTCGGGTCAACATAGAAATCGACGCTAAATATTGTGTCGTCGGTTAATGCTTCAATGTTGTGCCATTTTTCCGGCGGAAAGACGGCAAATTCCCCGGCATTGATCGTCACGGTTTCCACCGGCTGCGGGCTGGTTTCATCCGCGTAACCGTTATAGCGGATCGCCCCTTGCGACACGCTCAGTCGCGGGTAAACACCCTGCCGGGTACCGGCGTCCAGATGGCGTTTCCAGATAGACGCCGGGGCGGTTTCTTTCGTCCACAATGGCGTCGTACGAGTGTGAACATAGTTTGCGGGTATGGTGATACGTTGCATGTTTCATCCTCAAAGTTCTCAGCAAGCGGAGCTCACCGGGAGGGGGAAAAGCATATGTTGCATATCATATACCTCTTTTATGATTTGTAGACTACTTTTTTTAGTGGTTATTTCTTGCTAATTTTCGCTACTCAAAAAGGGTTATTGTAAAAGACCATCAACAGGGTGAAAAATAGTCTCATTACGGCTTTAAATATAAGAGAAAAGGGACAATGAAAAGCAAATCAAAACTCAATTCATTCTATTACGGCTTTCCCGTTTTTATGGTCACAACGCAAGATAGCGAAGGGAAAAATAATATTTGCGCAGCTTCATCATCAATTTCACTTGGCGAGAAAATTATTATTGGAATAAGTAAAGGTAGCAAAACACATAGCAATTTAATTGCCGGTTCCGATGCGGTCATCAATATTCCCGATCATACCCTGTGGGAGAAAGTCGAGCAGGTTGGCAGGCTGACTGGCGGCGATACGCTGTCGGAAAACCAGACCAAATGGGGCGTGGAAATTTGCCATGATAAATTCGCCAAAGCCGGGTTGACTGCGGAAGCCTCAATTGACGTGGCGCCGCCGCGCATTGCTGAATGCCCGATTCAGGCGGAATGCCGTTTAGTGTCCATCAGCGATAAAGGCCGTTTTATTCTCGCCGAGCTGGATATTGTCAATCTGTGGGTAGAAAACCCACTCTTAGGTGAAAACGGCATTGTTGATTCCACCCAATGGAAGCCGCTTATTTTTAATTTCCGCGAATACGACACGGTCGGTGATGCGCTGGGCTTTAACGTTAAATACGGCAACTGATAACGAAAATTGCCCCCGTTGCCGGGGGCAATGCCTGAAAATTTACTCCAGCAGGGTTTTATCCCAGCCATCGAAAATCGCAGCCAGGCTGTATTGCGCTGCGTTCGCCTTCGTGAGCTGGTAGCGCGCGCCGCCCTGCCCGGCGCCAGGCCCGCGATTATCGGATTCATAAAAACGGCTATCTTCCGGGTAGAACCAGATTTTATTCCCGGCTTTATCTTTGCCGGACATTTTGTCCCAGCCGTAAATATGGTCGTCAATCTCGCAGTGAATAAATGCCGCCAGGCCAATGGCATGCGGATCGGCATAACGCCCGTCACTGAATTCAGTGGTTGGATGCCACGGACGCCCAAGCGCAAAGCTGTTTGCCGGCACGCCCGGCTCTTTGCTTAATTTACTGTTGATAATAAACAGGCCAAATTTCTGATCCTGTTGGGTGGCGGGCGCGGTGATATAGCCGTACGGCGGGTCGATATCATTGCGGTTGCGGGCAATAATGTCGCAGCGGTCAAACACCGCAATGCCAGGGCCAAAGATAAAATCGACATGACCGCTAACTTCACAATCGGTGAAATAACTGCGGCTGCCGCTTTTGCTGTAGAACGTGTCCTGATACCCCTCCAGCCGGACATGGCGGAAACGCGCCTTATCTGCACCTTCTGAAATCATCAGCGCTACCGCCTGCGTATCTTTCAGTTTTTTCGGATCGGTATCCGCCAGAGCGGCATTGGCCGGAAAATCAAAGCTGTTGCGGATGGTCAGGTTCTCGATCGTCACGCCGGTGGCGCGGATCTCCACCGTACTGGTACGCCCGGTTCCCCACTTTTTCCCGCTGGCATCCAGCGCGCCCGCAGGGGTATTCGCTTCAATCTGCGTCCGATCTTTTGACTGCCCCACCAGCGTGACCGGTTTTTCAATCACCAGCCGCTCGTTCCAGCGTCCCTCTTTGATCAGAATGCGCCACGGCGTACCGCTTTTCGGCGCAGCGGCCAACGCCTGGCTGATGGTGGCAAACTCGCCCGCCTGCGGTGTGGCGGAAACGACCGCGTTCCACTCTTCTGCCAGTGCAGAGAACGGGCTGGTGCCAATACAAGCCAGCAACAGCACGGAATAGTGCAGTGTCCTCATCAAAACTCTCCTTCGTTTTTCAGTGTGTCAGTCAGCACGCACAACGAAGGTGTCTGGCGAATTTGCCGGGCCACCAGCGTGACAGCATTTGCCATTACGGGCAGACAGCCCAACAGCGCAGTAAATCCCAGAGGGTATTGCATAGGTATTCTCCTGAAACAGATCCTCCCGGCCTTACAGCCCGGTGTAATTGAAAATTTCTGTTTCCTGGAAAATGCGAACTTAACAAAATGCCGGAGCGCGCAATGCATATCCGGCTAAAAGAAGGTGTTAATTATTATAGAGATAAAAACGAAACGAAGTTTTACACATTAAAAAACACTGTTTTGAGATCAGATTCAAAAATATGACAGATGGCAAACAAGCCCGCAGCAAAGCGGGCGGGAGATCACAAAGCAAACACGCGCGCGCAGCCGTTAATCTGGATATTGACCTTCATACCCGGCAACCAGCCTGGCCGGGTAACGGTCTGCACGGTGATGCGTTCATCTGTATGCGCAAAAGCGAGCGTCAGCGCGGAGAGATAACCCACGAAATCGATATCCACAATGTGCGCCTGCGGCAGCCCCGCTGCGCTATCGCACGGCTCAACGCTGATTTGCTCCGGGCGCAGCATAATGCGCCGCGTGCCGGAAGCAGATACATCATCAACCGGAATATCGCCAAGCTGGCAGCGCGCTTTCCCTTGCGTCACCTCGGCAGGCAGAATCAGCGCGTCGCCTAAAAACAGCGCCGTTTCTTCATCCGCAGGCTGCGAATAGACCTCAAAGGGCGAGCCAATCTGGGCAAAGCGCCCGTGACGAATCACCGCAATCTGGCTGGCGAATGACAGTGCCTCTTTCTGATCGTGAGTGACCAGAATCGACGCCACACCCGCCTGAGTGAGTAAATCTGCCGTCGCTTTACGCGTGGCGGCACGCAAACCAGTATCAAGCGCGGAGAAAGGCTCATCGAGCAGCATCAGCGCCGGTTGTTGCGCCAGCGCACGCGCCAGAGCAACGCGCTGCTGTTGACCGCCGGAGATCTCATGCGGCCAGCGCTGGGCCAGTTTGCTATCCAGCGACACCATTGCCATTAACGCATCCACGCGCGCACGCTTCCCATGACGGGAGCCGCTCAGCCCCCAGGCAATGTTTTCCCCCACGCGCAAATGCGGGAACAACGCACCTTCTTGCGGAACAAAACCAATTTTACGTTGATGAGCGGGAACAAACTGATCGCCAGCAAATAGCGGCTTTCCGTGCATCATTATCTGTCCGCTGTCCGGCCGCTCAAACCCGGCAATCAACCGCAATAACGTGGTTTTCCCCGAGCCAGACGGACCAACAATCGCCGTACGGCTGCCGGGAGGAATAAGCAGGTTCACACTGTCCAGCACACGTGCGGAGCCAAAGGATTTGGAAATATTGCTCAGTTCTAACATCTTAAAGACCCGACAGTTTTTGTGATTGCTTATAAAGAAGGCCGGTCAACGGCAGGGAAATCAAAATCATCAGCAGCGCGTAAGGTGAGGCCGCAACATAATCGATCTCGCTGGTGAGCGCCCAGAAACCGGTCGCCAGCGTGCGAGTACCAAGGGGTGAAAGCAGCAGCGTGGCGGTCAGTTCATTGCTGACACCGAGAAAGACCAGCGCTGCAGCCGCCGCAGCACCAGGAGCCGCCAGCCGCAGCGTGACGCTCAGTAGCGCTCTGCCGGGCGAAGTACCAAGGCTTTGCGCCACCTGTTCCAGTTCCACCGGCGCTTGCGCAATCCCGGCGCGCAGATTGATGAGCGCTCTGGGCATCAGCATCAGCATATACGCCAGAAACAGCGTCACTTCAGTCTGGTAGATTGGCCTTGCGTAATGAATGGTGACGGTGACCAGCGCCAGCGCGACAACAATGCCCGGCAGCGAACTGGTGACGTAGTTACATCCCTCCAGCACGCGAATCAGCGGACGCGGATGGCGCACCGCAAGCCAGGCCGTCGGCAGCGCAAATGCCGTTGTCAGCAGCGCGCCGCAAAATGCCAGAAATAACGTCTGACGCAAAGAGAGCCACAAATCGGCGCTGGACCAGTTCGCCAACCCGCCAAGCCACAGCCAGCGGGCGAGCACTATCATCGGCGTACCGAGCGCAAGGATCGCCATCACCAGCATCAGCGCGAATCCACACGCTGAACTCCCGCGGCCAAGCACAACGCGGTGCTGTTTACGCGCCGCGCCTGCGCCGACGCGAGCATAACGCGCTTTACCGCGCGCGGCGGTCTCCAGTAATAGCAACGCCAGACAGCAGAGGGCGAGCACGCCCGCCAGCATGTTGGCAGCCGGACCACTAAAGGTGGATTGAAACTGGTCATAAATGGCGGTGGTGAAGGTATCAAAACGGATCATCACGAACAGGCCATATTCCGCCAGTAAATGCAGCGCAACCAGCAGCGCGCCGCCGCAAATCGCCAGCTTGAGTTGCGGCAAAACCACGCGGAAAAAGATGCGCCACGGCGGTGTGCCCAGCGAGGCGGCTACATCTTCAAGACCCGGATCCAGCCGACGTAATACGGCGGCTACCGGCATATAAATAAAGGGAAAATAGGCCAGCACTGCGAGAAAAACGGCGGCGGGCAAACCATTGAAACCCGGCGCGACGCTGACCCAGGCATAACTTTGCACAAACGCCGGGATCGCCAGCGGCGCAACGGCCAGCAGCGACCAGACGCGTCGCCCAGGCAGCGTGGTTCGCTCCGTCAGCCATGCCATGGCAATTCCTGCCGCCACACAGGCCGGAACAGCGCAGGCAATCAGCAAAAAGGTGTTGTTGAGCAGCTCGCCAACGCGCGGGCGGAAAATGAGCGCCTTCACCGTTGACCACCCGGTATCAATACCCACCCCAATAACAAATCCCACGGGCAGTAAAGCAAGCAGTGCCGCAAAAGTGGCTAATACCACCAGCACCCCGGAAGGGCGGCGCCGGACGGTTTGGCTGGCCGCGCGGCGTGTCGCCGGAAGACTCAAACTGGACATAAAACGCTCATTCATACCGCAATTACAGGAGACCGGCCTCGGTCATTAACTCGCTCACTTTTTTGCTGTTCAGCGCAGAAGGCTCGACCTTTGGCGCATCCAGTTGATTCAGCGGCACCAATTTCGCGTTGGAAGCCGCGCCCGCACCGACGGCATATTCAAAAGCGGTATTGGTACGCAGCATATCCTGCCCGGTTTTACCGGTGATCCACTTGATGAAGGCCTGCGCCTGTTTCTGGTGCTTACTGGAGGCTAAAACACCACCGCCGGAAATGCTGACGAAAGCGCCCGGATCCTGATGCTTAAAGTAGTAAAGCTGGGTGTTTTTGCTGTTCTCGCCGGTTTTGGCCTGATCAACAAAGTAGTAGTAGTGGTAGATAACACCGCCATCAATCTGCCCGGCATTAACCGCTTTTAAGACGGTGCTGTTACCTTTATAAGGCACGAAATTAGTCTTCATGGCTTTCAGCCAGTCGAGCGTGGCCTTTTCGCCTTTCAGCGTGAGCATCGCGCTGACAATCGCCTGGAAGTCTGCGCCTGACGGAGATGCCGCCCAACGGCCTTTCCATTCCGGTTTGGCTAAATCCATTATCGATGCCGGAAGCTGCGCCGCGCTGATTTTTGTCGGGTTATAAACAAACACCGTGCTGCGCGCGGCAATACCGATCCAGCGGCCATGCGCCGGGCGGAACTGCGCTGGCACCTGCTTCAGGGTATCGGCATCCAGCGGCGCGAACAGGTTGGCATTATCGACCAGCGTCATTGCTGGTGAGTTTTCGGTGAGGAAGACATCAGCAGGAGAAACCTTTCCTTCCTGAACAAGCTGGTTGCCCAGTTCCGTGTCGCCACCGTTACGCAGCGTCACTTTAATACCCGTTTCTTTGGTGAATTCATCAACCCAGGATTTTGTCAGGTTTTCGTGCTGCGCGTTGTACACCACGATCCCGTCGTCGTTATTGGCGGCAGATGCCGCAGACGCGGCGAAAACCGAAGAGATGACCAGTGCGATTGAACAGAACGGCAAAAAGCGATTCTTCATCCTCATTCCTTTTAAAATAAGTGTAATAGTCAGCGCATGCGAGCCGCCAGAAGTTTAATACTAGCAAAGGTGAAATGAGAATCGAAATAATTATCAAAAAGAGCGTTTCGAAATTAAATCCCATAAAAATATGGTTAACTAAATTAATCCTCCAGTTATTAACTACAGGATATTCTTAAGATTAAGACAACCTTAAGTTACGCAGAAATATTTCATCTATTATTAAGCATGAGGTTCTGGCAACTGTTGATTTTCTTTGAGAGGATAACAAATTAGCACCTGAACACGCGGAATAAAATACAGGCATCGCATAACAGCCTGAAAAGGTAAAGAAAATAGCTATGAAAAATAAAAAGATAGATACAATGGCAAAAGTGGCTATGCGCAGCAGAGGCTTGTCGGTGAAGGAGAGACGCGTTCGCTATCAGGGGAAAATTTTCACTTTTAAATATGTATCCGGCCACTATGAAGTGTTCTTTAATGATGAAAAGGTCGATGTTATCGAAACAGAAAACATCAATCAGGCAATTGCCGACTACAAAGAAAAACACAACAAAACCAAACGCCAGATACCGTAGAAATTAACCACATAATTAATGTGGCTGTACCACTCATCTTCATCATAATAACCCACCGTTTATCCCGGCAAATTCCTCATAAAGCCAATATTAAGCATGCTAAGTAAATGGCGCATTCTGTCGTCCCAAAAACGGCAGCGATGTGCCCTCTCTCGCAGCAAAACGCCAGACAGCCGCAATCCTCAGCATTAAATTGCTGAAGCAAAATGGCACCGATACTGACTTAAACTAAATACACAACAACACAGCTATGATATTCAGCTCAGGCCACCCATAACATATAAGATATATTTTATGGATAAATTCTGAATAGCCTTCGCCTTTATTACAAATTTACCGCCAGAGGATTATTCCAGATCCGTTGGCTGCGATTCTCCAGGCGTGAATGTCTGCACTTCCTGCGCGACTTTTTTGGCTTCCTGCTTGCGTTGTACATGTTCGCTGTTTTCTTTCTCGGCCCGGGCGATGTCCAGTTCCTGTTGTGTTACTTTTTTGCCGGAAAAGGCGTCAATCATTTCCGTACTACCGTCAGGATATTTAACAACCGTTACCAGACGTCCACCAAATTGCGGAATGCCGGTCATCGCCAGCGAATAATCAATTTGATGATTTTCGACTTCTTTCTTTTCTGCGAGCTGCTGCTCCGCCTTTATAGCCTTCGCCTCTTTATGGCTTTCGGCGCGGCTGGAGAGCGTCACTTTAGTACTTTCATCCTGATGAGATTTGTTACCCGCTCCGCTTTCACTGGTGGTGTGTGGATCGGCTTTGGCCGCCGTACTTTCTTGTGTTGCATTGGCAAGGTGCGTGGTTGCCTGAATCGCCTGAATCTCCTGCATCATTATCTCCGCTGATGGTTACCCAGATAATCCGCTAATGACTCCTCCGATCTGAGTCGAAAAAAACCCCTCATAACGATTATCGACAGCAGAGAGAAACGGATTAATAACAAATAATGATGAAATAATCAGCGCTACAGACAAAATTTAAATAAGCAAATACCGATCAATAATATAATAATTTACGTTAAGGTGAAGTTACTAAGTTAAATATTATTTAAGTCATCTCTTAAAAATTAATTATGCACATTACAGCAGTATTTATTTCTTATTGTTAAAACGTTCGCGTGTGGAAATGCTACGGCCGTCGAACACCGCACGATAACCGCATCCGACGCAAAACGAACTCCCCGCGTCTGCGGCATGCTGCTACTCTCAAACTCTCACAAAATGAAAAACAGCAGGAGTGACCATGAGTCAACAACCTTTACATGCCGCACCGCTAAGCTGGGGCCACGGCCCCCGAACTTTCGAGATCTTTATCGAACCCACCTGCCCCTTCTCCGTCCGGGCGTTTAACAAACTGGAAGCGCTGTTAGAAACTGTCGGCGAAGAGAACGTGACGGTCAAAATTCGCCTGCAATCACAGCCCTGGCATCTCTTCTCTGGTGTGATTGTGCGCTGTATCCTCGCGGCTTCGACGCTACCCGATGGCAAAAACGCCGCGCATAAGGTACTGCGTGCAGTTGCCGATCATCGTGAAGAGTTTGAATTTACGGATCATTGCAGCGGCCCGAATATGGATGCCACACCGCAGCAGATTATTGAGCGCATTGAAAACTACAGTGGCGTGAAACTGGCAGACGCTTTTGCCCGTCCGGAGCTGCAAACCGAAATCAAATGGCACTGCAAATATGCGCGCCAGAACGGCATTCATGTTTCCCCAACTTTTATGGTCAATGGGCTGGTGCAGGCCGATCTTGGCAGCGGTGATGATATCAGTGTCTGGGCGCAGCGCATCCTTGCCTGAACCCGCAACCATTTATACTCACTTAACCTGAACTTCAACACATCAACGAAAAGGCGGACCAAAATGTCAGACAACTACCAGCCACCGAAGGTCTGGACGTGGGATAAATCCAGCGGCGGCGCTTTCGCGAATATCAACCGCCCGGTTTCCGGCCCGACGCACGACAAAACATTGCCGGTGGGCAAACATCCGCTCCAGCTCTATTCGCTCGGCACGCCGAATGGTCAGAAAGTCACGATCATGCTGGAAGAACTGCTGGCAAAAGGGGTTAGCGAGGCGGAGTACGACGCCTGGCTGATTCGTATCGGCGAAGGGGATCAATTCTCCAGCGGTTTTGTCGACGTCAACCCGAACTCCAAAATCCCGGCGCTGCGCGATCACAGCACGACGCCGCCGACGCGCGTATTTGAATCCGGTGCCATCCTGCTGTATCTGGCAGAAAAATTCGGCCACTTCCTGCCAAAAGATCCGGCAGGACGCACAGAAACGTTGAACTGGTTGTTCTGGTTACAAGGCTCTGCGCCATTCCTCGGCGGCGGTTTTGGCCACTTCTACAACTATGCGCCGGTTAAAATTGAGTACGCCATCAACCGCTTTACCATGGAAGCCAAACGCCAGCTGGACGTGCTGGATAAACAACTGGCCAACCATAAATTCATCGCGGGTGATGAGTACACCATTGCCGATATGGCGATTTGGCCGTGGTACGGCAACGTGGTACTTGGCAATGTGTATGACGCCGCCGAATTCCTCGATGCGGGCAGCTACAAAAATGTGCAGCGCTGGGCACAGGAGATTTTCGCCCGCCCGGCAGTGAAACGCGGTCGCATCGTTAACCGTACGTTCGGCGCGCCGAACGAGCAGTTGCACGAGCGCCATGACGCCAGCGATTTCGATACGCAGACCGAAGATAAACGCAACGCCTAATCTTCCACACCGGGTGGAATGCCGCCCGGTTTCTTATCCCGCCGCCAGCTCGTCGCTCTCCATTTGCCGAAGCGCCGCAAGCGTCGCCAGCGCCTCTTGCTCATCAATAATGCTCATAGCAAAACCGACATGTACCAGCACCCACTGGCCGAGCAATTGCTGTGGCGATTCTTCGCACACCAGCGCGATATTAACGTCGCGACGCACACCACACACATCGACCTGCGCCAGTTGATGAAAATCTTCGCCAACGGCCACCACCTGGCCCGGTACGCCTATACACATCGTTGTCTTACTCCACTTCAATACTTTTGATCTGCACGCCGTCGCTGTGCTCAATATGCAACGTCGGGCAGTGACAGCGCGGGCACTCGTCGTGCCGGGTGATCTCTACCGACGCGCTACAGTTCCAGCACCACGCTTGCGCGGGTTTATGGATGATATGCAGCGCGCACCCCTGTGCCAGCGTATCGCGACAGGCAATATCGAAACCGAACCGCAGGGCGCTCTCTTCGATACAGGCCAGCGCGCCGATTTCCAGCCAGACGCCGGTCACGCGCTGCGCGCCATGCTGCTTCGCCTGCTGTTCGATAATTTCCACCGCATTCTGGCACAGCGATAACTCATGCATGCTGCGCGCCTCGCTGGCCGAACAGCAGCGCGCGGCGGCTCAAGCTGGCATCCGTTACTGGTAGCGAGAGCGCCATCTTCAGGCAGTTATCCGCCAGTTGTACGCCCTGTTGCGGACTGAGATCGGGCGTTAATGGCGACATCAAGGAGCAACTCAGGTACTGCCCCAGCGCCGGTAATTCGCCAACGGAAAAGGTCATCTCGCCGTAGGGCAGTTGCAACCCCAGCCGCTCGCTAACGCGCCGCACCGGCCAGCATTGCTGCGGGCCGGGATAGATGTGCAAGCTCAGCATCCACGGCGTCAACACGCAGCCAAGCCACTGGTTTTCAAACAGAGTAAATGGTGTGGAGTACACGTCCATTTGCGGATGCACAAACGGCAGCCCCTGCATTTCATGGGCTGCAATCGCCTTAAAAGCCTGCTGCACTTCGCGGTGCGGCGAAACGTCAAATCCTGGTAATTCATCATTATGCATGAGCAGTCTCCCGTGGCGTCAGCACAACGCCGGATTCAGCCAACGCATCAATCACCGCCGCCAGCGCGCTATCAAGGCTGGCTTCCACGATTGGCGTCATGCCGATATGCGGCTCCAGCGAGGCTGGCGTAACGCCAATCAGCGTCAGTTTCGCCGGAAACTCACCGGTAAAACGCAGTGCCGACAGTACGTCCGCCAGCCCCAACTGGTGCGGGGAAATTTTATTGCTGAACAGCGTCGGCACTTCGTCATCACGCAGGATGATGACCCTTCCAGGCTCGCTTTTCCGGCTGACGATCGCGTCGGCAATAATCAGGTGATCGCGGTTAGCCATCGCGTCGAGCAATTCCATTCCGGCGGTACCGCCATCCAGCGCTTCAACCTCTTCAGGCAGATGGAAGCGCTGCGCCAGCGCCTCCACAACCCGTACGCCAATCGCTTCGTCGGTCAATAAAATGTTGCCGACGCCCAGCACTAAAATCGACATCACAGCACCTTCACCGACACAACGTCGTTGCCATCCGCGTCCAGCACATGCACTGCGCAGGACATGCAGGGATCGAACGAATGCACGGTGCGCACCACTTCCAGCGGTTTTTGCACGTCCGCAACCGGCGTGCCCACCAGCGACAGTTCGTACGGCCCGGCATCATCATTAAAGTTGCGCGGCCCGGCATTCCAGGTCGAGGGTACAACCGCCTGATAGTTCGCGATTTTACCGTCTTTGATCACCACCCAGTGGGAAAGCATGCCGCGCGGCGCTTCCAGAAAGCCGACGCCTTTAAACTCGCCGCTCTGCGGAATGTCGGTTTTCGCATAGGTTTGCATGTCGCCTTTGCCGATATTATCGATCAGCGCCTGATACTGATTTTGCAACACGCCGTGCAGTTCGCAGGCGTGAACGGTGCGGCCAATAATGCGCCCCAGCGTTGAATGTAGCTGCGCCACGCCGATCGTTTTGCCGGTCAGTTTCTGGTAGATAGCGACAATATCATTCAGCTTCGTCGCTGTGGTTTCGTGCTTCGCCGCCAGTTTGCAGAGCATATTAGCCAGCGGACCAACCTCCACCGTTTTGCCGTAAAAGGTAGGCGATTTCACCCAGGAATATTTGCCCTCTTCCTGCCAACCGGTGTACTGCGGTAATGTCGTGCCCTGCCACGGCTCCTGTGGCGCCTCGTCTTTGTACCAGGCGTGTTTTGCGCTCTCCTGGATCCCTTTCACCATAAAGGGATCGTCACCGGTGGTGATCGCCCGGAAGGTGCTGAGATCGGCGTTTTCAATGTACCCGCCAGCGAACAGGAAGCTGCCATTTTTCGCATCGGTGGGGAATTCCGGCGTACTGAGGTAATTTACCGCACCTTTGCCGAGCGACAACCACTCGGGATAGAACGCAGCAATGACAGCGGTATCGACTTTATAAACCTGTTCAATAAAGCCTTCGAGGCGATCGATAAACGACTTCAGGTACATCAGGCGTTCAAGGTTCAGCACTTCAATACCGTCGAGATTGATCGGGTTGGCGACACCGCCGACCGCCAGATTCTGGATATGCGGTGACTTGCCGCCGAGCAGCGCCACAATGCGGTTAGCATCGCGCTGGCACTCCAGCGCCTGCAGGTAGTGTGCGACGGCTATCAGGTTCACTTCCGGCGGTAACTTCATTGCCGGATGTCCCCAGTAACCGTTGGCAAAAATACCCAACTGGCCGCTGGCAACCAGCGCTTTGATCTTATCCTGCACCGCTTTGAACTCGCCTTCGCTGTTCAGCGGCCAGTCAGAGATCCCTTTCAGCAGCGCGGCGGCTTTTGCCGGATCGGCCTGCAATGCCGAGGTGATATCCACCCAGTCGAGCGCTGAAAGCTGATAGAAGTGGACGATGTGATCGTGGATCGAGTGCGCGGCAAGAATGATATTGCGGATGTACTGCGCATTCAGCGGCACATTAACCTTCAGCGCACTTTCTACTGCCCGCACCGAGGCGATCGCGTGAATGGTGGTACAAACACCACAAATACGCTGCATGATGATCCAGGCATCGCGCGGATCGCGATCCTTCACAATCTCTTCCATTCCGCGCCACATGGTGCCCGATGACCAGGCCTTTGATACAACGCCGTTTTCAATTTCGCAATCAATGCGTAAATGACCCTCAATGCGGGTCACCGGATCGATGGTGATACGTTGACTCATGCTTCGCTCGCCTCATGTCGCGCAGATGTTTTTAACGGAGGAATAATCGGCAACAGACGTATGAGTAAGATGTATGCACAGACTTCAATTGCCACAAAACCAATAGAGATCATCAGCTCCTCCCAGGTCGGGAAGTAGCCGTATCCGTTGCCGGGATTGAACGCCAGCAGCGAATAGGAGAGTCGCCACAGCGCGCAGCCTAACAGCATGCTGAGCGCGGCCAGGAACAGAACGCGGGAATCATTGCGCCAGCGGGAAACGCGCAGTGCCAGCAGCGGGAAAGCCAGCAGTGCCAGTTCCAGCCAGAATATCAGGCTGTAAAAATCCCCGGCGAATGCGTAATGCCACTTGCCGCGCCAGCTGATTTCACCGACGCGCAGCAGCAGGAACAGCGCCAGCAGGACGCTTAGCACGCCCATCAGTTTATTGAACAGGCGCTTCTCATCCGGGCCGTTGCCGCGCAGGCTGGCCTGCATTAAGGAGCCTTCAAAGATAACGATCGAAAAGCCCATAATAAAAGCAGTCAGCAGTGAGAAGAGCGGCAGCATTTCGTAGCTTTGCCACAGCGGATAGACTTTGTATCCGGCGGCAATCATCAGCGATCCCATCGATGACTGGTGCATCGTCGGCAGCAGCGCGCCAAGGGCGATGATAAAAAACATCACCTTGTTTAGACGGCGCAGCGAGACCTTCCAGCCCAGCCTTTCCAGCAGCGCAGGCGCAAATTCCAGCGCCATCACGCCGATATAGATGGTCATACAGACTGCCGTTTCGAACAGCACCGAATTGACGTTGAAGTATCCGGGAATATAGAAATACGGCAGATTCCAGTAACGGCCAACATCGATAGTGATGGATAACCCACCCAGCGAGTAACCGAACAGGCTGCACAACAGCGCCGGACGTACCAGCGGATGGTAATCGCCGCGGTTGAAGACATAGACCGCCCACGCCAGCGCCCAGCCGCCGCAGGCAAAACCGGTGCCGATCAGCAGGTCGAAGGCGATCCAGATCCCCCACGGATAACCGCCGTTCAGATCGGAGACCGATCCAAGGCCGAAGATCAGACGCTTGAGAATAAAGATCGCGCACAGCACGATCAGCGGGGCGAACAGTAGCACAGGTTTGCTCAGCAGCTTACCGCCCATGGCTTGTGGATCATGACTCATGGTCATCCTCCTCGTGGTGCGCCTTTGTATTACGCCGTACCAGCGCCGTCAGACCTGCCAGCACCGCCAGCGGCAACATCATGCCTTTGTACACCGTATGCTGAACGTGTTCGGATCGCGCGCCGGTCGCCAGGGAGTCCAGCGCCGGTAAACCAAGATCCGTATAAGGCACGCCTGTCAGCACCAGCACCTGTGTGCCGCCGCCCTCTTTCTCGCCGTACAAGTGCGGGTAATAGTGCGGGACATCGTGAAGGTAAAC
Organism: Kosakonia radicincitans DSM 16656; assembly: GCF_000280495.2. Taxonomy (NCBI): domain Bacteria; kingdom Pseudomonadati; phylum Pseudomonadota; class Gammaproteobacteria; order Enterobacterales; family Enterobacteriaceae; genus Kosakonia; species Kosakonia radicincitans. Next base: position 750,167 of record NZ_CP018016.1, on the reverse strand, counting down.
ATCGTCGGCATGCAGCGTCTGGCGGGGATAGCGATATTCGGAACCCGGCTTCAGCGTGAGGCGTTTTTTGGCTTCGGCCAGTAACTCCTCGCGGGTGCCGTAAATCACCGCCCCTGCCGGGCAAACTTCCACGCAGCCGGGAAGCTCGCCTTTATCAAGACGTTCGACGCCTTTCTGATTGCAGAGCTGGCATTTGTGGATCTGGCCGAACGGGTTGTCGTAATCATATTTCGGCACGTCGAAAGGACAGGCGACCATACAGTAGCGGCAGCCGGTACAGACATCCGGGTTGTAATGAACAATGCCGGTGACAGCGTCTTTCTTCAGCGCCTGTACCGGGCAGACCGACACGCAGTTGGCATCCACACAGTGCATGCACTGCTTTTTGATGTAGGCATAGCCATTTTCGGTCTGGTCTTTGTTTTGCCCGTTACCGCTGTGCCAGACCTGAATAATGTTGTTGGTATACGGAGAGAGTTTGTCGTTGTTCGACCAGGTTTGTTCACCCTGCGGATTAGGCACCGGCGAGTTGATCGCCTGGCAGCGTGAGACGCAGGCCTGGCAGCCGACACAGAGCGTCGAGTCATATAGCATTCCCAGCGCTCCGGGGATCGGCGGCCGGTTTTGCGCAGCAGCAAAACTGGCGGACGATCCCCCCACCAGCAGCGCCCCGCCGGACGCTACTTTGAGAAAATCACGTCTGTTCACGGCTATTCTCCCTGCGAATCAGCGTCGTTTTTCTTCTGTTGCCGTCCCAGCTCGCGCACCGTCATCACGCCAACGCCCGCCACCAGACCGACTACGCCACCCAGCAGACCGACGGCCGTTGCTGACACCGTGCCGCCCTCTTTCAGTTGCACGTCAGGTTTTTCAGCGCGCGGTGTTGGATTTTCGACATGAGCAAGCTGAGAGATGCCTTTATGAAAGCCAACGCCTTCTTCATTACAGCCGTAACAAGGGTGACCAATAGCAACTGGCCATGCGCCGCCGACATCGCAGAACTGTAACGTCGAGCAGTTGCCCCAGGTTTCCGGTCCTTTACAGCCGAGGTGATAAAGACACCAGCCCTGCCGGTGCCCGGCATCGCCGAACTCTTTCGCAAAACGCCCGGCATCGAAGTGCGGACGGCGTTCGCAGTGTTCATGGATCAAGCGCCCATAAGCAAACGCGGGCCGGTTTTTGCTGTCCAGCGCCGGAGGTTTGCCAAAGGTGATGAGATGCGCCACGGTAGCAAGGAAATTCTGTGGGTTCGGCGGACAGCCAGGAATATTAATCACCGTTTTCCCCGGCAGCACCGCCTGCAAACTGACCGCGCCGGTAGGATTCACACCTGCCGCCGCCACACCACCCCAGGCGGCGCAGGAACCGATCGCAATAATAGCGGCTGCGTTTTCTGCCGCCTTACGAATATGGTCAACAATAGGCTCGCCGGCCACCATGCAGTAAATGCCGCCGTCTTTCATCGGAATAGAGCCGTCAACCACCAGCACGTACTGGCCTTTATACTGCTCCAGCGCATGGTGTTTGTTCTCTTCGGCCTGATGCCCGAACGCGGCGGAAAGCACTTCGTGGTACTCCAGCGAAATGGTTTCCAGCACAAGGTTTTCAACGGTGGGATGAGTGGCGCGAAGCAACGATTCGGTACATCCGGTGCACTCCTGCGCACCAATCCAGACAACCGGAGGACGTTGCGGATGGCTGATGGCTTCTGCCATCTCTGCTGCCGCTTTTCCGCTCAGTCCCATCGTGGCCGCCAGCGCGGCACACAGCTTCATAAAATCACGACGACTCACACCCTGGGATGCTAAATGTAAATTATCTCCTGCCATTTATTTTTATTCCTCAGCCCGAACTAAGAATATTCTCCATCCAACAGGAAGAAGAGTGCTGCGATCGCTCCGACAATTAAGCACATAAAAATCAGGGGCATTATGCAAAAATGAGACGGGGATTACAGTACACGGACTCAGCGTAGGGGTATTAGGGCACAAATGAACAAAAAAAAATGAAAGTCACCCTCGACAAAAGTGACCTTCATAAAAGAGAACTACATATTGAGCGAAGCGTATTGTTATGTTTCGAGGCGGTATCCCGCTATAAAAAATCGGAGCACTATGCTTGAGTGACTCTCGCGAAAGAAGTCCATCACCATCTCTTTATCCAGCCCGTAGCGGCGAGTGAGAATACCTGCTTCCCACGCGCTGAGCTGTCGATCGCCTGTCTTTTCAAACATGCGGTGCGAAAACCCAAGGACAAAACCCCGCTTATAGTCCGGGCAGAAATGCGCCACATTGCTGGCGCTATCCGCCTGCGCTGCATTCAGCCCGGCCATTAAACCTTTACCAAAATGGTTTTCCATCGTTATCACCCCCAATCGCTATATAAAAAATTATATAACGATCTGTTGCGGGGGTGATAGCGCTGATTAAAACGCCACCCATTCATCCGACGATGCGGCAGATTTAGAAGTAGTTTTGCGCGACAAATCCGGTTTTACCAGCGCTGTCGTCGCAGGGTTATGCTGCTCGTTACTGGAAAGACGGAACTTCTGAACAGAACGTTGCAGCTCTTCTGTCTGGCGCTCCAGCGCCGCCGCTGCCGCAGAGATCTGCTCCACCAGCGAGGCGTTCTGCTGCGTGACGCTATCCATCTGGCTGATCGCGACGCCCACCTGAGAGATACCTTTACTCTGCTCTGCAGAGGCCGAGGCAATTTCTTTCATAATGGTGGTCACTTCGGTCACGGCCTTAAGGATACTTTCCATGGTGGTGCCGGTGTCATTAACCAGTTGCGCCCCTTTCTCGACGCGGCTGACTGAATCGGCGATCAGCGTTTCGATCTCTTTCGCCGCGCCCGCACTGCGGCTGGCAAGATTACGGACTTCCCCGGCGACGACGGCAAAGCCACGCCCTTGCTCACCTGCCCGCGCCGCTTCAACCGCAGCGTTCAGCGCCAGAATGTTCGTCTGGAAGGCAATGCTGTTAATGACAGTGGTGATCTCAGCAATTTTCTTCGAGCTACCGGAAATACCGTCCATCGTGCTGATAACGTCTTTAACCAGCGCGCCGCCTTTACTGGCGGTGGCTGACGCCACTTCCGCCAGTTGGCTGGCCTGACTGGCGTTATCCGCATTCAGTTTGACCGTTGAAGTCAGTTCTTCCATGCTGGCTGCCGTCTGCTCCAGCGCGGCGGCCTGTTCTTCGGTACGGGAAGAGAGATCATTATTGCCGGAAGAGATCTCGCTCGCCCCGCGCCAGATATTTTCGCTACCGTTGCGGATACTGCTAACCGCTTCACGCAGGCTATCCTGCATTGCCAGCAACAGCGGCACGACTTTGCCGACGCAGTTACGACCAAAATCTTCCAGCGGCTGGCTGAGATCGCCCTGCGCCATCACCGTGAAATGCGCGCGGATACGATCCAGCGGGCGCACCAGCATGTTGACCAGATAGCGATCGGTAAAGAGCAGGATCAACAGGCCAATCACCATCGCTGAAATAATTGCCACGCGAGTAGTTTTCGTCTGGCTATCAACGACAACGCGCGTCTGATCGAGCATCTCACCCGCGGCTTTATTAAAGTTTTCCGTCGCTGAACCAAAGCTGCGGCTTAAACCCGGCGTAACATTATTCGCTTGCTGGCGATAAGCGTCAGATGTTCCCTGCTGCGCCAGTTGAAATTGCGGCGTGATCCCCTGCTCCAGCAGCGCCTGCCAGTTACTGATCACTTGTTCAGAGATTTTCGCATCTATCGGCCCTGGTGAAATCGCTTTAAACGCCGCCAGATAACGGGTCATATTGTCCAGCGCCTGTTGAACCGGCGCCATATCCGGCGAGCCACCCGCAGCTTTGGCTTCCATCACGCGACTGAGACGAGTCACAAACCGAAAGTACTGATCATTGCCCTGGCTAAGCAGAGTCATCTGTGACACTAACTGGCGATCTACCTCATTACCGTCGGCCACTTTTGACAGAGAAAAAACGCTATACAAACCAACGCCTGACCACAGCAGACCGAAGATCCCGAGGATCGCCAGCATAACGGCTCGTATAGTAAAGTTACGAAGCATACTCATAATATTATCCTTGCGGTGAAGGTACATTCTCGCCTGCGGGCGAGAGTTATCTCCGTTATCGGCATGGACAAGAAAATTCTGCATGGTAAAAGTGAAAAAAATGATAAAAAAAATTTCACCCTTCTCTTTTTTCGTCAGCCTGCATCGGGGCCGTACAGAATCTTATTCCGTCTCATCATTGGGTTATTAATCGTTGTCATCACCACGGCATTTATTTACAATAAATAAACATAACCTATTGTTTTTTAACAAAATGAAAATAAAAATTAATCAGCTAATTATTTCTTTAGGTAATGATTTAAAAATCTTTAATTAATAAGACGGAAAAGAGAATTCCCTCGTTTATATATAAAAAAAGAAAAATTAAAATGTTACCGAAAGTTAAAATAAGAATTTTTAAAAAGTTAAAAAATGAATAAAAAAACGCAGGAAAATAATGCCATTAATAATGGAAAAAGGTTTTTTACAACAAATAAAAATGATGATTAAGGAGTATTAAAATTTATTTTAAGTATGGTTAACTAATTATTTATCATTCTGACCATTGTGATGTTTTTACACACTTACTGACGCGGAAACATCGCCGTAAGCCGCATGAATACAGGCCTGAAGCGATACAGCAGTGAACTTACGAACGCTATCATACGCCCGGTTTCAGCCGCAGCGAGAAGAAATATTTATATTCAGCGCGGCATCCGTGCTATTTCCGATCGCTCACTGGCATTTCGCCCGAAAGATTTTTCGCAGACATTTATCCAGGAATTTTCGCAGAAGAACGAGAGCACCTAACGTAAATTAATAGCGCAGTTTTACTTGCAAACCGGATAATAAAAATGCGCCATTATCTTTACAGAATGTGTCATTCGCCACTTAACAGCATAAAAATCGACAATAAATCCATCTTATAAAGTTATAAATCAATAATTACCGATTAACGATACATTCAGCCAATGGAGATTCCCTGCTATTTTTTCAGGAACGATCCACTCAATGCAGATATTTTTCAAACCATCCAAGGGTTCGTTGCCAGGCCAGTTCCGCCGCCGCACGATCGTAGCGCGGCGTTGAATCGTTATGAAAACCGTGGTTAACGGCCGGGTAGATGTAAGCTTCAAACACCTTGTGGTTGGCCTTCAGCGCCTGTTCATAGGCAGGCCAGCCTTCGTTAATGTTTTTGTCCAGCGCAGCGTAGTGGAGCAGTAACGGCGCCTTGATTTTTGCCACCCCGTCGACTGGCGGCTGGCGGCCATAAAACGGCACCGCACAGGCCAGCTCCGGGTAAGCAACCGCCGCTGCGTTAGCAACGCCGCCGCCATAACAAAAGCCGGTGATGCCTACTTTGCCAGTGGCATCCGGATGCTTTTGCAGAAACTCAATGGCGGCAAAGAAGTCATTCATCAGTTTTGTAGGATCGACTTTTTGTTGCAGCTCGCGTCCTTCATCATCATTGCCGGGATAGCCGCCAACGGAGCTTAAACCATCCGGAGCCAGCGCGATGTAACCGGCTTTGGCAACGCGGCGGGCAACATCTTCGATATACGGATTCAGCCCGCGATTTTCATGTACCACCACTACGGCTGGCACTTTACCCGTCGCTTTTGTCGGTTTAACCAGATAACCGCGAACCTCACCGTGACCGTTGGACGAGGGATAGGTAATGTACTCGGGGCGAATATCCGGATCGGTAAATTCGACCTGCGTTGCCAGCGCGTAGTTGGGCTTTAGCAGGTTGAACAACGCCAGCGCGGTCATGCCGCCGACCGTGTATTTGCCAGCTATCTGTAAAAACTCGCGCTTGTTGATCTTGCCGTGCGCGTAGTAATCATAGTAGTCGAGCAACTCTTGCGGGAAATCTTTCGCTGTCAAACGCGTCATTCTCTGTCTCCTCCATTTAGCCATTCTAAGCAAAGCATAGCGTTACGGTTCTTGCCCAAAAAATGCGCAGATATAACCATAACCTTTTGATAAGCAGAAAACGGACGTAAGATAAAAACGCTGTTTCGATTTTCATATAAAAGCCAGATAAGAAAGGAGACATCATGCCCGGTTTCGCCAATCCGAATCGCTACGAACAGATGCAGTATCGATACTGCGGTAAAAGCGGCCTGCAACTACCCGCGCTTTCCCTCGGTTTGTGGCACAGTTTTGGTTATGGGCAGGCGCGGGACTCGCAACGCGCCCTGCTGCGTAAAGCGTTTGACCTTGGCATTACCCACTTTGATTTAGCCAACAACTACGGGCCGCCGGCGGGCAGTGCGGAAGAGAATTTTGGTCGCCTGCTGCGCGATGACTTTGCCGCTTATCGCGACGAAATCATTATCTCCACCAAGGCTGGCTACGATATGTGGCCTGGCCCGTATGGTTCCGGCGGCTCACGTAAATACCTGCTGGCCAGCCTCGATCAGAGCCTGAAACGCATGGGCGTTGAATACGTGGATATTTTTTATTCGCACCGCGTAGATGAAAAAACGCCGATGGAAGAGACCGCAGCAGCGCTCGCCCAGGCGGTGCAAAGCGGTAAAGCGCTGTACGTCGGCATCTCTTCTTACTCCACTGAACGTACGCAACAGATGGCAGCGTTGCTGCGCGAGTGGAAGATCCCGCTACTTATCCATCAGCCTTCGTACAACCTGCTGAACCGCTGGGTCGACAAAACCGGCCTGCTCGATACGCTGGAAGATAATGGCGTGGGATGTATCGCGTTTACCCCGCTGGCGCAGGGGCTGTTGACCGGCAAATACCTGAACGGCATTCCGGAAGGTTCCCGTATGCAGCGTGAAGGCAAGAAAGTGCGCGGTTTGACGGAGAAAATGCTGACAGAGAGCAACCTCAACAGCCTGCGGTTACTCAATGAGATGGCGCAACATCGTGGGCAGTCGATGGCGCAAATGGCGTTGAGCTGGTTATTGAAAGATCAGCGCGTTACCTCCGTGCTGATTGGCGCAAGCCGTCCGGAGCAGATTGAAGAGAACGTACTGGCGCTGAATAACCTGACGTTCAGTGAAGAGGAACTGGCGCAAATCGATCAACATGTTGCCGACGGCGAGTTGAATCTGTGGCAGGCATCGTCAGATAAGTAACAAAAAAGCCGGGTAGCGCTGCTTGCCCGGCTTTCAACTCTCTTGCGGTTTTTATCAGTGATTATGGCGCGTCAGGCGATCCAGATATCCCATGACGAAAGCAGACAAAACAAACGTCAGATGAATTATCACGTACCACATCAGTTTATTGTCCGGGACGTTTTTCGCGTCCATAAACACACGCAGCAGATGAATCGAAGAGATCGCTACAATGGAAGCCGCCACTTTATTCTTAAGCGAAGTCGCGTCCATTTTGCCGAGCCAGTTCAGCTTCTCTTTGTGCTCGGCAATATCCAGTTGCGACACGAAATTCTCATAGCCGGAAAACATCACCATCACCAGCAACCCACCCACCAGCGTCATATCCACCAGCGACAGCAGCGTCAGGATCAGATCGGCTTCCGCCAGGTTGAAGACATTAGGCAGGACGTGAATAATCTCCTGAAAGAATTTCAGCGTCAGCGCAAGTAAAGCGAGGGAAAGGCCAAAGTAGACCGGGGCGAGCAACCAGCGCGAGGCGTACATTGCGTTTTCCAGAAAGCGTTCCATGTGGCGTTAGTGTCCTGTCAGATAGCGAAACCGACGCCCAGTATATCTCAGGATGGCAAACAATTTGCAACACCCGGCCTGGCGGGGTTACACATCCTCCGGGTTCACCCATGGCCGCTGATTCTCAGGCCAGACCAGCACCACCAGCGCCGGATAAGCTTCCATACTGAACTCGCGAAAACACTGGCGCAGATTGAGGACATCCAGATCGGACTGCGAGACTTTTTCACCGTTGATACAGCGTTTTTTTATATTGTCGTAATACTTATACACCGCTGAATTGAGATCGCTACAGCGACGCTGTGCTTCAAATAAACCCGGCGTACTATTTAATTCCGCCATGTTCATACGTTTAATTGTCGCATGAAGAAAATCAATATATTCATGGTTGACGCGCCAGTACCATACCGGAGTAATCGCGTTCATTAATACCGAGAAATGATCTTCGCCCTCCTCTTTCGACAATGGCTGATACTGCGGAGGGCGATTGTCAATTTCACTAAGGGGAGTTTTTTTATTGTACTCACGCATCAATAAAAGTACGCCGCCCGTCAGCAGCAATATAGCAATAACAGAATAAAAAATACTGTTCATGAGCAGGCTCCTTTTTTTTGATTTTAAAAGTGCGCCGTGATATTGTCAACGAACCTCACGCCCGCACTCCCTCTTCCTTGTTGATATTAAAGGACATTAGAAATGCTTCCCGAGAATCTTGTCCCGGCACGATTTCATATTTCTACTGCTGAAACCAGCCCTGGAGAAGAAGGAACAGAAGCTAATTTAGCTCAGGGGAAAACAACCCTCGACGATCATGCCAACGATATATTAGCTAATGCCAGCCGCGGTGGGCAGTCAAGAAATATGTTACTTGAAGAGCGTGATCGCCATATAAAAGAGCGTCTGCTGCGGGTAGTAAAAATCGAGACATTCGCTCGTCTGCTTAATGACTTACAGGAAGAGGGCGAGATTGAACCCCAGGCATTAAGCCAAATAATTACCGAAAAAACGCAGCAAATTAATGAAAACGGGAATGAGATTTGGCTTAACCTGATTACTCGCGAAAAGGACGGGCCACTATTTTATAAGCTTGGGGATGAATAACGTGAGCGATGTCGATAATAATGTTTATTTAACTTTAAATGACAAAAATAGCGATGAATTTATCTTAGAGCACAATAAAGAGGCGCTGATACTCAGTAAAAATGAAACCATTGCCCGTATTGCCCATGAGCTGGTTTCCATTCCTGCGGCGCTTGTGCGCCTGAAATGGCAGAACCGCCGTGAAATCTACCCGTTACAGGTGAAAGAGGAAATTTACGGCGCGGTGATCAATGCCATCATCGAGCTAAAGCCGGAACTGCGCGACAAAATCATGGGGCGGCTGGAGGCTAACTACCAGCATTTACTGGCGCGGGAAACCGCGACGCTGCGCCTGAGCCGCAAACTCAGCGACGGCGAATACCATACGACGACGGTCACCACCGTCGCGCCAGAATCAGGCAACCAAAAAACCGCGCCGGAGAAGCAAGAAAAAACCGCAGGCACAAAATTAAAATAAGCGTGTCGCTTTTTTTATTCCTTCATATATCCGATATAAAAAAAGCTGGCCTTTGCCAGCTTTTCTCGCTTATCAGCACCGCGTTTAGTGTGCTTTAACCGTCTCTTCGCCCACCAGACCGATTTTGAGATAGCCCGCCTGATGCAGGGTATCCATCACTTTCATCATCGTCTCGTAATCCACGGTTTTATCCGCACGGAAGAAGATCGTGGTGTCCTTTTTACCTTCCGTCACAGCATTGAGCTGGTTAACCATCGTCTCGTCGGTTACCGGATCGTTGCCGATGAACATGGTGTTATCCGCTTTCACCGACAGGTAGACCGGTTTTTCCGGACGCGGCTGCGGCTGGCTGGTAGAGGCCGGAAGATTCACTTTTACATCAACGGTGGCAAGCGGCGCGGCCACCATAAAGATAATCAGCAGCACCAACATAACGTCGATAAACGGCGTCACGTTAATTTCATGCATTTCGCCGTTATCATCCAGGTTTTCATTAAGACGCATTGCCATGGAGAATCAACCTACACGTAATTTCGACGCGGCGCGAACCGGCTGCGCATTGCTGGCCGCCAGGTCAAGATCGCGGCTTTGCAGCAGCAGAACCTGTGCAGCAACATCGCCAAGCATAGCTTTGTAATTGCCAATCATGCGGGCAAAGACGTTATAAATTACCACCGCCGGAATTGCCGCTACCAGGCCGATAGCCGTTGCCAGCAGCGCTTCTGCGATACCGGGTGCCACAACAGCAAGGTTAGTGGTCTGCGTCTGCGCAATACCAATAAAGCTGTTCATGATGCCCCAGACCGTACCAAACAGGCCAATAAACGGTGAAATCGCGCCAATCGTCGCGAGATAGCCGTTGCCGCGCCCCATATGGCGGCCTGTCGCCGCAACACGGCGTTCGAGGCGGAAACCGGTACGCTCTTTAATGCCTTCGTTGTCTTCGCTGCCTGCGGATAACTCCAGTTCATTCTGGGCTTCATTAATTAATGACAGGCTCAGACTTCTGGCGTGGAAAGAGGAGGCAATTTCGCTGGCCTGATCCAAAGAACGCGCTTCAGCCAGTTTCTGCTGCTCGCGCTTAAGGCGGCGCTTCTGCGAGATCATCTCCGCGCTTTTACTGAAGAACAGCGCCCATGTAACGACTGACGCGAGAATCAGGCCGATCATCACAATTTTTACGACGATGTCGGCATGGTGATACATACCCCACACGGATAGATCCGTCTGCATCAAATTATTACCCACTGTGTATCTCCGAGACGCAAATCACAAAATCTGCGCGTAATAATATCAAAATGCCACCGAATTGATAGTGGTTCTCATTAGTATTTACATAGTGCCGTAAAGAGAAGCCTGTTTCTTTGCGCTAACACAGCAAACCGCCGCGCAAGGCACGGAATGCGAAAAAATTAACGCTCAGCCGCCAACATGGCGATGCATCAATGCGCAATCATGGTAGTCTGGACATCCAGACGTATAAAAACAGGTTGAGCAACAATGACGGCGAAGCATATAGATACCGCTCTGGTAAACGCAGGGCGCAGTAAAAAATACACGCAGGGTTCGGTGAACAGCGTTATCCAGCGCGCGTCTTCACTGGTATTCGACACGGTTGAAGCCAAAAAACATGCCACGCGCAATCGCGCCAATGGTGAATTGTTTTACGGCCGTCGCGGTACACTGACGCACTTCTCATTACAGGAAGCGATGTGCGAACTTGAAGGCGGTGCGGGCTGTGCGCTCTTCCCCTGCGGAGCGGCAGCGGTGGCCAATACCATTCTGGCGTTTGTCGAACAGGGCGATCATGTGTTGATGACCAACACGGCCTACGAGCCAAGCCAGGATTTCTGCACCAAAATTCTCGCCAAACTAGGCGTCACTACCAGTTGGTTTGACCCGCTGATCGGCGCCAGTATCGTCAAGCTGATCCAGCCCAACACCAAAGTGGTATTTCTCGAATCTCCCGGTTCAATCACCATGGAAGTCCACGACGTTCCGGCCATCGTTCAGGCGGTAAGAAGCGTCGCGCCAGAGGCGATCATCATGATCGATAACACCTGGGCGGCGGGGATCCTGTTTAAGGCGCTGGAATTCGACATTGATATCTCCATTCAGGCCGCCACTAAATATCTGATTGGCCACTCCGACGGCATGATCGGTACGGCGGTATCCAATGCACGTTGTTGGGAACAGCTGCGCGAAAATGCCTACCTGATGGGACAAATGGTCGATGCCGACACCGCCTATATGACCAGCCGGGGTCTGCGTACGCTGGGCGTCCGTTTGCGTCAGCATCATGAAAGCAGCCTGAAGATTGCCGAATGGCTGGCAACGCATCCGCAAGTGGCGCGCGTTAACCATCCCGCACTGCCTGGCAGTAAAGGCCATGAATACTGGAAACGCGACTTCACCGGCAGCAGCGGTCTGTTCTCGTTCGTGCTTAATAAACGACTGAGTAATGAAGAGTTATCGCAATATCTCGACCACTTCAAACTGTTCAGCATGGCCTATTCATGGGGCGGCTATGAATCCCTGATTCTGGCGAACCAGCCAGAACAGCTCGCGGCGATTCGCCCGGATGGCGGCGTCGATTTCAGCGGAACATTAATCCGTCTGCATATCGGTTTAGAGAATGTTGATGATCTGATTGAAGATTTAGTGGCAGGCTTCCAGCGCATCGTGTAAACCTGGCGACCGGGGCAGCAAGGCGGGAAATTTCTTATTTCTTGCGCCCCGGATCAAGGTGTTTCAGGCGAGTTGGAGTACAATAGCCTCCTCTACGCAGTACCACAGGAAAGTCCATGGCTGTTATTCAAGATATTATTGCTGCGCTCTGGCATCACGACTTTGCTGCGCTGGCAAATCCACATGTTGTCGGTGTCGTTTATCTGGTTATGTTTGCTACGTTGTTTTTAGAAAACGGCTTGCTTCCTGCCTCATTTTTACCGGGCGACAGCCTTTTACTGCTCGCGGGCGCACTGGTTGCGCGCGGCTGCATGGACTTCATCTCCACCCTCGCGATCCTCACCACCGCTGCCAGCCTCGGCTGCTGGCTGAGTTATCTGCAAGGGAAATGGCTCGGCAATACGCGGGTGGTAAAGAGCTGGCTATCGCATCTGCCAGTGAAATATCACGAACGGGCGACTTATATGTTTGACCGTCATGGTCTGCTGGCGCTGCTGGCCGGTCGCTTTCTTGCGTTTGTGCGCACGCTGCTGCCTACCATGGCGGGTATTTCCGGCCTGTCGAACCGCCGCTTCCAGCTGTTTAACTGGCTGAGCGCGCTGCTGTGGGTTGGCGTGGTGATGTCGCTGGGCTATGCCATCAGCATGATCCCTTTCGTCAAACGTCATGAAGACCAGGTGATGACCTTCCTGATGCTGCTGCCGCTGTTCCTGCTGGTGATTGGCCTTGTCGGCGCGGTCACCGTGGTGCTGAAGAAAAAGTATTGCAACGCCTGATTCTCCCCTCTCCGCTTTGGGAGAGGGTAAATTACGCGCCCTGTATCAGGCGGATCCTTGCCACATCTTCACCCGGCGTCAGGCCGAAATACCGCTTAAATTCGCGGCTGAATTGCGACGGGCTTTCATACCCTACGCGTATTGCCGCCGCGCTGGCTTTCATGCCGTCATGCACCATCAGCATCCGCGCTTTGTGCAGGCGAAATGTTTTCAAATACTGCAACGGCGACGTGCTGGTAACTGACTTAAAGTTGTGGTGAAACGCCGAGACGCTCATATTGGCTTCCGCCGCCAGCTGATCCACGCTCAGGTTTTCCGTGTACTGGCTTTCAATACGTTTCAGCACGCGGCTGATCAGGCTGAAATGCGTTTGACGGCTGACCAACGCCAGCAGCGCTTCGCCGCGCGGCCCGGTCAGCACGTGGTACAGCATTTCGCGGATAATCTGCTTACCGAGAATACGGGCATCCAGCGGATGCTCCATCACATCCAGCAAACGTTCTGCCGCGCAGAGGATCTCTTCCGACAGCACCGCTGAGTTGATACCGCTGGCCGCAGCGCCAGGGTGGAAATATTCGTCTTCACCAATATCCATCAGCAGCTCCTGCAATTGCAGGATATCGACATTTAGGCGCAGCCCCGCCAACGGCACCTCCGGCGTAGCGAAGGTTTCGCACTCAAACGGCAGCGGAACCGTCAGCAGCAAATATTCATTGGTGTCATAACGGAACACCCTTTCATTGATATAACCAATTTTATGGCCGGAAAAGAGAAAAACGATCCCTGGCTGGTACATCACCGGCGTACGGGTTCCCGGCTGCGTACCATACAGCAGGCGAATATCCGGCAATAACTCAGCCAGACGGTTTTCATTAATTTTCAGTCGTTTAATTTTTTCTGTCAGTTGCAGGCAAATCTCTTCACGCTTCATTTTTCGCTACTCCGGCAAGACATTTTGACGAACACAGTGTGCAGAGTTTTGTGCTTTTTCTCCAGCCGCATGGAGAAACAGGCAAGACATCGGCAGGAATGTGCATTGAGAGAGTGGACGCGCACGCCCACAATAACCGTCATCAGGCAGTCCGCTGCCTCCTTTTTCTTTCACCTCTAGTTAGAAGGGAACGAGCAATGAACAACTTCAATCTGCATACCCCGACCCGCATTCTGTTTGGTAAAGGCGCGATTGCCGACCTGCGTGGGCAAATCCCAACTGGCGCGCGCGTGCTGATCACTTATGGTGGCGGCAGCGTGAAGAAAAACGGCGTACTGGATCAGGTTTACAGCGCACTGGAAGGGCTGGACATTCTTGAATTCAGCGGTATCGAACCAAACCCGACGTACGAAACCCTGATGAAAGCCGTAAAAATTGTCCGCGAAGAAAACGTTACCTTCCTGCTGGCCGTGGGCGGGGGCTCTGTGCTGGACGGCACCAAATTTATCGCCGCTGCGGCAAACTATGCTGATGGCGTTGATCCGTGGCACATCCTGCAAACCGGCGGCAGAGAAATCAAAAGCGCCATTCCGATGGGTTCCGTGCTGACACTGCCCGCTACCGGCTCTGAATCCAATGCCGGTGCCGTGGTTTCACGCAAAGCCACGGGTGACAAGCAGGCATTCCACTCGGCGTTCGTCCAGCCGGTGTTTGCCGTGCTGGATCCGGTTTACACCTACACTCTGCCGCCGCGCCAGGTGGCGAATGGTGTGGTCGATGCGTTCGTGCACACCGTTGAGCAGTACGTCACTTATCCGGTGAACGGCAAAATTCAGGATCGCTTTGCCGAAGGTATTCTGCTGACGCTTATCGAAGAAGGCCCGAAAGCATTGCAGGAACCGGAAAACTACGATGTTCGTGCCAACGTGATGTGGGCAGCGACACAGGCGCTGAACGGTCTGATTGGCGCGGGCGTCCCGCAGGACTGGGCAACCCATATGCTGGGCCATGAACTGACTGCAATGCACGGGCTGGATCACGCGCAGACACTGGCGATTGTGCTGCCGGCGCTGTGGAATGAAAAACGTGAAACCAAACGCGAAAAACTGCTGCAATACGCAGAACGCGTATGGAATATCACTGAAGGTTCCGAAAATGAGCGCATTGATGCCGCAATCGCAGCCACCCGCAACTTCTTCGAACGCATGGGCGTACCGACGCGCCTTTCCGGCTACGGCCTTGACGGTAGCTCCATCCCGGCGCTGCTGGCGAAACTGGAAGAACATGGCATGACGCAACTTGGCGAACATCACGATATTACGCTGGATGTCAGCCGTCGTATCTACGAAGCGGCACGCTAAGCACTGAAAAGCCCGGCTTCCGTTTTTGGTTTTTTCGACCACACTTAAGGCAAACCACCTTACCGGGCTTGTCCCGGTAAGCCCATTGAAAGGAGAAATGCATGACACATCCCACCGTGATTAAGCTTTCCGATGGCAACCTGATGCCGCAGCTCGGCCTTGGCGTGTGGAAAGCAAGCAACGAGGAAGTGGTAACCGCCATTCATAAAGCACTGGAAGTGGGCTATCGTTCTATCGATACCGCAACGGCCTACAAAAATGAAGACGGCGTTGGCAAAGCATTAGCCAGTGCAGGCGTGGCGCGCGAGGAACTCTTTATCACCACCAAACTGTGGAACGATGATCAGAAACGACCGGCAGAAGCCCTGCAGGAGAGCCTGAAAAAGCTCCAGCTCGACTATATCGATCTCTGGCTGATGCACTGGCCGGTTCCGGCGATCGATCATTACGTGGACGCCTGGAAGGGCATGATCGAACTGCAAAAACAGGGACTGGTGAAGAGCATCGGCGTGTGCAACTTCCAGGTTCATCATCTGCAAAAGATCATCGATGAAACCGGCGTAGTGCCAGTGATCAACCAGATCGAGTTGCATCCGCTGATGCAGCAGCGCCAGCTCCATGCCTGGAATGCCACACACAAGATCCAGACTGAATCCTGGAGCCCGCTGGCGCAGGGCGGCGAAGGGGTTTTTGATCAGAAAATTATCCGCGATCTGGCGGATAAATACGGCAAAACACCGGCGCAGGTGGTGATCCGCTGGCATCTCGACAGCGGGCTGATAGTGATCCCGAAATCGGTCACGCCGGCGCGTATTGCCGAGAACTTCAATGTCTGGGATTTCCGTCTGGACAAAGATGAGCTGGCGGAAATCGCCAAACTGGAACAGGGCAAACGGCTGGGGCCAGATCCGGATCAGTTCGGTGGTTAATGTCTTATCCGGTTTATTGATAAACAAAACCCGGCTTTTTTGCCGGGTTTTTTATTGCGCTTAACGAACGCGCGGTGCGCGCTTTTTCGCCGGTGCCGCAGCGGCGCTCTTGCCGTTGCTGCGCTGGTGCACAATCGGCGTGTGTTTGGTCAGTGCCGGGCGCGACTGGCGATTCTGGCGGCGTGCTTCGCACATCTCGTCCATCGTCGGCGCAGGCACCAGACAATCACGGCGTGAACCGATCAGATGTTTTTTGCCCATCGCTTCCAGCGCTTCGCGCAGCAGCGGCCAGTTCGCCGGATCGTGGTAACGCAGCAGCGCTTTATGCAGACGACGCTGTTTATCCCCTTTCGGCACCACCACTTCCTCGCTCTTGTAGTCGATTTTCGACAGCGGGTTTTTGCCGGTGTAATACATGGTGGTTGAGTTAGCCAGCGGCGAAGGATAGAAGTTCTGCACCTGGTCGAGACGGAAACGGTGGCGTTTCAGCCACAGCGCCAGGTTCACCATATCCTCATCACGCGTGCCCGGGTGCGCCGAGATAAAGTACGGGATCAGATACTGCTCCTTACCCGCCTCTTTCGAATAGGTATCGAACAGCTGTTTAAAGCGATCGTAGCTGCCCATGCCCGGCTTCATCATTTTCGACAGCGGCCCCTCTTCGGTATGCTCAGGGGCGATCTTCAGGTAACCACCAACGTGGTGCGTCGCCAGTTCCTTCACATAACGCGGATCTTCCACCGCCAGATCGTAACGCACACCAGAGGCAATCAGGATCTTCTTGATACCTTTCAGGCTACGCGCACGGCGATAAAGATCGATAGTCGGCTGATGGTTGGTGTCCATGTGCGGACAGATATCCGGATAAACACAGGAGAGACGACGGCAGGTTTGCTCCGCGCGCGGCGATTTGCAGCGCAACATATACATGTTGGCCGTCGGGCCGCCCAGATCGGAAATCACGCCGGTAAAACCTGGCACCGAATCACGGATCGCTTCGATTTCATTGATAATCGAATCTTCAGAGCGGCTCTGAATAATGCGCCCTTCATGCTCGGTGATGGAACAGAAAGAGCAACCGCCAAAACAGCCGCGCATGATGTTGATCGAAAAGCGGATCATCTCGTACGCCGGAATACGGCTCTTACCGTATGACGGATGCGGCACGCGCTGGTACGGCAGTGCAAAAACGCTGTCCATCTCTTCAGTGGAGAGCGGAATCGCTGGCGGGTTGATCCAGATATAACGATCGCCATGCTTTTGTAACAGCGCACGGGCGCAACCGGGGTTAGTTTCATGATGCAAAATACGCGACGCATGCGCGTAGAGCACCTTGTCGCTTTTTACCTTCTCGTAGGAAGGCAACAGCACGTAGGTTTTCTCCCACGGTTTCGGGCGCGGCGGCTGAACGGTGACGCGCTTCACTTCCTGTGCCTGCGGTGCGACCGGTTTATTATCCGCGCACGGCAGATCTTCACCATAAGGATGCGGGATCGGATCGATTTTGCCCGGCGTATCCAGACGGGTGGAATCCACCCCGCTCCAGCCCGGCAACGCTTCCTTAACTATGATCGCCGTGTTACGAACATCGCGGATCTCCGCGATCGGTTCTCCGGCGGCAAGGCGGTGCGCCACTTCAACCAGCGGGCGTTCACCGTTGCCGAACATCAGCATGTCCGCTTTGGCATCGATCAACACCGAGCGGCGCACGGTATCAGACCAGTAATCGTAATGCGCGGTACGTCGCAGGCTGGCTTCAATACCGCCAAGGATCACCGGCACATCTTTCCACGCCTCTTTGCAGCGCTGGGTATACACCAGCGTGGCGCGATCCGGACGTTTACCGGCAACGTTATCTGCCGTGTAGGCATCGTCGTGGCGCAGCTTACGATCGGCGGTATAGCGGTTGATCATCGAGTCCATGTTTCCGGCGGTTACGCCGAAGAACAGGTTTGGTTTGCCCAGACGCATAAAGTCGTCTTTGCTGTTCCAGTCCGGCTGCGAAATGATGCCGACGCGGAAACCCTGCGCTTCCAGCATACGGCCGCAAATCGCCATGCCGAAGCTCGGGTGATCGACATACGCATCGCCGGTAACCAGAATAATGTCGCAGCTATCCCAGCCAAGTTGATCCATCTCTTCGCGCATCATCGGCAAAAAAGGCGCAGGGCCGAAGCAGGCCGCCCAGTACTGGGGCCAGGAGAAAAGGTCACGATCCGGCTGGATCAGGGATATTGCGCTCATTTTGCTTCCAAAATTGGTAAAAAAATAATCAAAGGCCGGCGATTATACGCCGGATTGTAGCGGGAAATGAAGGAGTATTACGCGCTTGTTTCCGGTGCCCAAAAAGCTCAGGAAACATAAGCCTGATAAGTGCTTTATCAGGCTGTGGAATTTACGCCGACGGGTTGACCAGCAGTTGCCCCACCGAGCCACGATCGGCCATTTCCAGCGTCTGGCTCTGGAACTGAAAAGGAAAGTGCGGCCATGAAGGCTGACCAAACCACACCAGCAGTTCAACCTGCCCGTCGATCCACACCGTGTCTTTCCAGCCCCGATCTTCCGGGAACGGCAGCGCGCCGTTCACGTTGCGCACGAGGAACATTACGCCTTCAATGTGGAACGACTGCGGCATTTCTGCGCGCACGGTCCAGCGTTCCCATATCCCTTGCTGTGTGGTGATATCAATACGCTGCGTGTCCCACAATTGACCGTTAATGCCCGGATCGCTGCCCAACGTAATATCGCGGCTGCGCGTCGGCGTGCCGGCCAGGACATCGGACGGCAGCAGACGCATCGGCAGCGTATCAGTTACCAGCGGCAGCAGCCCGGTCGGACGCAGCGTCAGCACCAGCGTAGAGATTAAAATGCTGGACGGCTCAAAAATGCCGCGCAGTCTGTCCATCAAACTCGCCGCCTCACCGCAGGTGATCGACACTTCATCGCCGTTGGTCATATCCACCAGCACTTCGCGACGCTCGCCGGGCGCCAGCGACAGTTGTTTCACGGAAACGGGCGCAGGTAAAAACCCCTGATCGCCCGCAATCACATGCAGCGCGCGGCCATCGCTCATTTGCAACTGATAGCGGCGGGAATTGGAGGCATTCAGTAAGCGCAGGCGCACCCACCCGCGCGAGACTTCAACATACGGGCTTTGCGCGCCGTTCACCATCAGGGTATCGCCGACAAATCCGCCGCTCCCCGGCTCGCTGTACTCCGGCGTACCGAAGTTATCCAGCCTTTTGTCCTGAATAATGACCGGAAAATCATCCACGCCGTAGTGGTTCGGCACCGGCAGCGATTTGCTGATTTCATCTTCCACCAGCCACATACCGGCAAGGCCGCTGTAAACCTGTTGAGCGCTGCGGTTCGGCGTGTTGGCGTGATACCACAGCGTCGCCGCGCTCTGGCGGATCGGCAGCACCGGCGCCCAGTCGTTGTTCGCCGTCATCATCCGCGCGGCACCGCCCATTAGCGGGCCTGGCACCTGCAAACCGCTGACGGTCATGGCGACATTCTCCGCCAGCCGGTTACTGTAAATCAGCTTAACGTCGTCACCGTTCCAGACGCGAATGGTCGGCCCCAGATAACGCCCATTAATGCCGGAAACCTGCGCGCGGGTACCGGTAGCAAATGACCAGTGCGCGCGTTGCAGCGTCATAAATAGCGGCTGGCCGCGTCGCGATTCCAGTAGAGGAGGAACCGGCAGCGGGGGTTGCTGCCCGGCAGCATTTGCCCTCAGCGGCACCGCGCCTGCACAAAGCGCAACTCCTGATGCCTGAAGAAACTGACGCCGACTGAGTGACATATTTGCTCCGTGTAAAACTAACTCAATACGCCGAAAGCGATACCGCCGCCGGACTTGCTTTGTGACGAAAGATTAAACCCGGCCGGCTGCTTCGCGTTCGGCAACTTCTTTATCAAGCTCTTCAATCTTCTTTGCCATCAGATCATGGCAGTGCATCGCCAACTGGCGAACCTGATCTTTACCAAACTGCGCCACATCAATAGGCGGCAGCATCTCAACAATCGCCAGCCCGTTGCGCAGGCGGTTAAGGTTGATTTTGTTAGAGGTGGTAGAAACACAAACCGGGATAATCGGCACGCCCGCCGCAATCGCCGCGTGAAATGCGCCGGTTTTAAACGGCAGCAGACCGCGTCCACGGCTACGGGTGCCTTCCGGGAACATCCAGACAGAGATATTGCGTTTCTGGATCTGTTTCACCACCTGAGCAATGGTGCCGTGCGCTTTCGCACGGTTATCACGGTCGATCAGCAGGTTGCCAGCCAGCCAGTAAAGCTGGCCGAAAAACGGGATCCACAGCAGGCTCTTTTTGCCCACCGTCACCGTTGGCGGCAGCACAATGCTGGACGCCGTAACCATATCGTAGTTGTTCTGGTGGTTGGCGATGTAAATCGCGTTACCGAATTTCTCAGCGCCCGGCGGCAGGCGAGTTTCTACTTTCAGCCCAAGTACCGGCGCAAGCCGACCAAACATATGGCCGAACGTGGCGACATGCTTAGGATTACGCGGACTGAACAGACAGTAGATTGACCCGAATACGCACACCAGAATGGAGTAAATAACAACGATGATTACACGAAAAATGAATAGCATAGCGACCTCTGAAGCCCATACCTTTGAGCATAATATCCATGCCTGCAATGATGCTAAAACAGGCTGTGCCACCAATGACCATTACCTGGTCTGGACTTTTTGTTATGCGGCCTTTAAAACAACGTATTGTTAATCGCAATGCACGAATAAACAACGCTTTTACGGGAAATTTTACGTGTACATGCGCCCCTCCAGGAAGGAGAGGCGCACACTTTAGGAAGATTATTCTTCGCTATCGCCTACCGTCGGACGGGAAGGTGCATCAATCTCCACGCGGTCGATTTTCTGCAAGCCGCGCATCAACGTACCGCGGCGTCCGCGCTCGCCCTGCACTTTCTGCAACTCTTCCGGACGCAGTTTGATTTTACGTTTGCCGACGTGGATGGTCAGCGTGCTGAGCGGCGGCAGCAAATAGAGATGCGCCAGACTATCAACACCTTTCGCCGCATCCGCCGACGGAATGCCAATGATCTTGTTGCCTTTGCCTTTCGACAACTGCGGCAACTCGCTCACCGGGAACATCAGCATACGCCCTGCGGTGGTGATGGCCAGCAGCATATCGTCATCGTTGTCGATCGCCAGCGGCGGCATCACTTTCGCCCCATCCGGCAGGCTGATCAGCGTTTTACCGGCGCGGTTGCGCGCCACTAAATCGTTGAAGGTGCAGACAAAGCCGTAACCAGCATCGGAAGCCATCAGCAGCTTCTGATCGTCGTTACTCATGATCATATGCTCAACCGTCGCGCCCGGCGGCAGCGTCAGCTTACCGGTTAACGGTTCGCCCTGGCCGCGCGCAGACGGCAGCGTAATCGGATCGATAGCGTAACTGCGCCCGGTGGTATCAATAAACACCACGGGCTGGTTGCTCTTACCTTTTACCGACGCCTTCCAGCTGTCTCCGGCTTTGTAGCTCAGACCCTGCGCATCGATGTCATGGCCTTTGGCGCTGCGCACCCAGCCCATTTGCGACAGCACGATAGTAACCGGCTCGGACGGCTGCATGTCATGCTCGTTCATCGCTTTCGCTTCTTCACGCTCATGCAGCGGCGAACGGCGATCGTCGCCAAATGCTGTGGCATCAGCCTGCAGCTCTTTCTTCAGCAGATTGTCCATCTTGCGCTCGGAAGCCAGGATCGCCTGCAACTGATCGCGCTCTTTTTCCAGATCGTTTTGCTCACCGCGAATTTTCATCTCTTCCAGTTTGGCGAGATGACGCAGTTTTAACTCAAGGATCGCTTCCGCCTGCGTTTCACTGATGCCAAAACGCGACATCAACGCCGGTTTCGGATCATCTTCAGTACGGATAATTTCGATCACTTCGTCGATATTGAGAAACGCCACCAGCAAACCTTCAAGGATATGCAGGCGTTTAAGCACTTTCTCCAGACGATGGTTCAGACGGCGACGTACGGTATCGCGGCGGAACGCCAGCCATTCGGTAAGGATCTCCAGCAGGTTTTTCACCGCCGGGCGACCATCCAGACCGATCATGTTCAGGTTAATGCGATAGCTCTTTTCCAGATCGGTGGTGGCGAACAGGTGATTCATCACCTGCTCCATATCCACGCGATTAGAGCGCGGCACAATCACCAGACGCGTCGGGTTTTCATGATCCGACTCGTCACGCAGATCATCGACCATCGGCAGCTTTTTATTGCGCATCTGGGCGGCAATCTGCTCCAGCACGCGCGCGCCGGAAACCTGATGCGGCAGCGCCGTGATCACTACTGCGCCATCCTCTTTTTTCCACACCGCGCGCATGCGCACCGAGCCGCGACCGTTCTGGTAAATTTTACGAATTTCAGCGCGGGAGGTGATGATCTCTGCTTCAGTCGGATAATCCGGCCCCTGCACAATATCCAGCAGTTGATCGAGCGTGGTTTTCGGCTGTTCAATCAGGGCGATGGCGGCATTCGCCACTTCACGCAGGTTGTGCGGCGGAATGTCTGTCGCCATCCCAACCGCAATACCGGTAGTGCCGTTCAGCAGGATGTTCGGCAACCGTGCAGGCAGCATTTTCGGCTCCTGCAACGTACCATCGAAGTTCGGCACCCAGTCAACGGTGCCCTGGCCCAGTTCACTGAGCAGCAGTTCGGCGTATTTCGACAGGCGGGATTCGGTATAACGCATGGCGGCGAAGGATTTCGGATCGTCCGGCGCGCCCCAGTTGCCCTGGCCATCCACCAGCGGATAGCGGTAGGAGAACGGCTGCGCCATCAGCACCATCGCTTCGTAACAGGCGCTATCGCCGTGCGGATGGTATTTACCCAATACATCGCCGACCGTACGGGCGGATTTTTTAAACTTCGCGCTGGCGTTCAACCCCAGCTCTGACATTGCGTAAACGATGCGGCGCTGAACCGGTTTCAGGCCATCACCGATAAACGGCAACGCACGATCCATGATGACGTACATGGAGTAGTTCAGGTATGCGTTTTCCGTAAATTCATGCAGCGCAAGGCGCTCTGCCATATCGCTCATTAATCGAGATTCCTCAACGTATGCGGCCGCCTGTGCGGCGGCAATATTGCCGCAGATACTACCTTATCTGCGGCGAAGAGTCATAGCGATGAGCGATTTTTCGCGCACAACAGGCGCTTACTGAGTGACTTTGCGAATCTCTTTGACGTCGATTTCCACTGAATTCCAGTCTTTATCGACTTCGCCCTGAATTTCGACCACATCCTGTGGCCCGACCGTCACGCCATTCCAGCGTTTACGGTTGATATCGACATTGATGGTGCCGGTTGCATCCTTAAATAAATAAGTATCGTCAGAGAGGCGCTCGACAATGTTGCCACGCAGCGTAACCCAGGCATCGTCACGCAGCGACTTAGCGCTTTCGACGGTCGCTTTGCTGCTGTCCGGGCCGGTAAATCCACCGCTCTGCTGCGCAGATCCCGGACCGGTAAAGCCCCCCTGATTTGCCGCGAAAGCGGGGGCGGAACACAGTGCAATAGCGGCGATAATTGCAGAAATCTTCTTCATCTTTTCTCTCCCTTTTCCTGTGGTTTCCGCTCATTTAACCTGCAACTTCTTAACAACTTCTTAAGGGGAGAAAAGAAAAATTTCCGCTGTACATTACCTGTCGCAAGCGGTTTAACTGCGTGAGAGTCTAGTGAGAAAGGAGGCCATGTGCGCATTTTATTGATTGAAGATGACACGCTCATCGGCGATGGCATCAAAGCCGGGCTGAGCAAAAAAGGATTTAGCATTGACTGGTTCACCGAAGGCAAGCAGGGTCAGGCCGCGCTGTTTGCCGCGCCTTACGATGCGGTGATCCTGGATTTAACGCTGCCAGGCATTGACGGGCTGGATATTCTTCGCCACTGGCGCAGCCAAAAACGCAGCGAACCGGTATTAATCCTCACCGCCCGCGATGCCATTGACCAGCGTGTCGAAGGTTTGCGCCTGGGCGCGGATGATTATCTGTGCAAACCTTTTGCGCTGGTCGAAGTCGCCGCCCGGCTGGAAGTGCTTATTCGCCGCACCCACGGGCAGACGCAAAGCGTGCTGCAACACGGCCCAGTAACCCTTGATCCTGTCAGCCTGATTGCCACGCTTGAGGGCGAAACGCTGGTGTTAAAGCCAAAAGAGTTTGCCCTGCTGGAGCTGTTGCTGCGCAACGCCGGACGCGTGTTGCCGCGTAAATTAATCGAAGAAAAACTCTATAACTGGGACGATGAAGTCTCCAGCAACGCGGTTGAAGTGCATGTCCACCACTTGCGGCGCAAGCTCGGTAGCGCGTTTATCCGCACCGTTCATGGCATCGGTTATACGCTGGGAGACGCATGAAAATTGCCCGTCCACTGAGTCTGCGTCTGCGCCTGACCCTACTCTTCTTTCTGCTGGCTATGGCGGCCTGGCTGTGCGCCAGCCTGGTGGCCTGGGATCAGACGCGTTCAAAGCTCGATAAATTGTTCGATACGCAGCAAATGTTGTTTGCCAAACGCTTAAGCGTGATGGAATTTGAACAGCTTAAAAATCCCGCGCCGCAGATCGCCAGCAAGAAGATCAAACACGGTCATCTGGACGATGATGCGCTGGCATTCGCCATCTATTCAACCGACGGCAAAATGCTGCTGCACGACGGCGAAAACGGCAAAGAGATCCCTTACAGCTATCGGCGAGAAGGCTTTGATAATGGTCATTTGCGCGATGATGACGAACGCTGGCGTTTTCTCTGGCTGACCGCACCGGACAATACCTTCCGCATTGTGGTCGGCCAGGAGTGGGAATATCGCCAGGAGATGGCACTGGAGATCATTACCTCCCAGCTCACGCCCTGGCTGGTGGCCCTGCCATTAATGCTGATCTTACTGATCGTGCTGCTGAGTATTGAATTGCGGCCACTGAAAAAACTGGCGCTGGCACTGCGGCATCGCGCGCCGGATCTCGCTCAACCACTCAATACGCAAGGCGTGCCCAGCGAGGTGCGGCCGCTAGTCGATGCGCTGAATCAGCTTTTTGCCCGCACGCACACCATGATGCTGCGCGAGCGGCGCTTCACCTCAGATGCCGCGCATGAGCTGCGTAGCCCGCTGGCGGCGCTGAAAGTACAAACCGAAGTGGCGCAGCTTTCCGATGACGACCCCGAAGCGCTGCAAAAGGCGCTCTCCCAGCTGCATCGCGGTATTGATCGCGCCACACGCCTGGTTGATCAGTTACTCACCTTATCAAGGCTGGATTCGCTGGATAATCTGGCGGATATCGAAACCGTTGCGCTGGAGAACGTATTGCAATCGGCCATCATGGATATTTATCACCCGGCGCAACAAGCGGGTATTGAAGTGCGTTTACATCTGAATACGCCCTCCGTCAGCCGCGAAGGCCAGCCGCTGTTGCTCAGCCTGCTGATCCGCAATCTGCTGGATAATGCGATCCGCTACAGCCCGCCGGGAAGCACGGTGGATGTCACGCTCGATAGCCACTCACTGACCGTGCGGGATAACGGCCCCGGCATGAGCGATGAGATGCAAAAGCGCGCCGGTGAGCGTTTCTACCGCCCGCCAGGGCAAAGCGCCACCGGCAGCGGGCTCGGTTTGTCGATTGTTAAACGCATCGCCAGGCTGCATCACATGTCGGTTTCCTTCAGCAATCATCCTGAGGGAGGCTTTGTCGCGCAAATAACGTGGTAACGCGATTATTGCCCCCAACGTAAAAGTCTTTGCACTTTTTGCCAATTTTTCCGTGCCGATGTTCAGGGTAACATTGCCGTCATTCGATTTTGATTGAGGACATCCCATGAGCAATATTCTGATTATCAACGGTGCGAAAAAATTCGCGCACTCTAATGGTCAACTGAACGACACCCTGACCGAAGTCGCGGAAAGCTATCTGCGCGACCTCGGACATGATGTTAAAACCGTGCGTACCGACGGCGAGTACGACATCAAGGCGGAAGTGCAGAACTTCCTGTGGGCCGACACCATTATCTGGCAGATGCCGGGCTGGTGGATGGGCGCGCCGTGGACGGTGAAGAAATATATGGATGACGTGTTCACCGAAGGTCACGGTTCACTGTACGCCAGCGATGGCCGTACCCGTTCCGATGCCTCCAAAAAATACGGTTCCGGCGGTCTGATTCAGGGCAAAACCTATATGCTGTCGCTGACCTGGAATGCGCCGATGGAAGCGTTCACCGAGAAAGATCAGTTCTTCCACGGTGTCGGCGTTGATGGTGTTTACCTGCCGTTCCACAAAGCGAATCAGTTCCTCGGCATGGAAGCGCTGCCGACCTTTATCACCAATGACGTGATTAAAATGCCTGACGTGCCGCGCTATATCGCAGAATATCGCAAGCATCTGGCGGAGATTTTTGCTTAACTGTGTAGCTGGACTTAGAAGGAGTTAGCCAATTATGTTGACAGTTATTGCCGAAATCCGTACCCGTCCCGGGCAGCATCATCGCCAGGCGGTGCTCGATCAGTTCGCGAAAATCGTTCCTGTTGTGTTGCAGGAAGAGGGTTGTCACGGCTATGAGCCGCTGGTCGATCACGCTGCGGGCGTTAGTTTCCAGGCTACTGCGCCGGATTCCATTATGATGGTGGAGCTGTGGGAAAGCGTGGCGCATCTTGAAGCGCACCTGCAAACGCCGCACATGAAAGCGTGGAGCGAAGCGGTCAAAAGCGACGTGCTGGAAACGCATATCCGCATTCTGCAAGCGGGTCTTTGAGCATGCGACCCTCACCGCACGGCGAGGGGAAGTGACGAAAGCCGGATAAGCGCAGCCGCTATCCGGCATTTTTATTTCTACCAGTACAGTTTCCAGCTCTGCGAAAAGCGCGCCAGCGCCTCCACATAGAAGTAATCCCCCCAGCTACAGCACTCATCCACCCCTTTATTGCCCGACAGATGGTAGACCGAATGTTTCAGCAGCCCGGTCGTGGCTTCATTTTTCCCGGCCAGGTAGTGCTTACCCAGCGACGACATAATGCGCATCGCCCATTGTTGATAGCGCGCGCGATCGGGATCGGTCACCGGCAGATGTTTAATCAGTTCCAGCAAGCCGCACACCGCAATCGCCGCCGAAGAGGAGTCACGCAGCGCATCGCTGCCCACCAGCGCCAGATCCCAGTGGCACACCGCATCTTCCGGTAGACGGTTGAGGAAGTAATTCGCCAGCCGTTTCGACAGCGCCACCATCTCTTTATCACCGGTGTAAATAAAGCTCAGCAGGAAACCATAAATCCCCCACGCCTGGCCGCGCGACCAGCAGGAGTCATCGGCATACCCCTGCTGCGTGTTGCCATAGCACGGTGCGCCCGTTTGCACGTCCATATAATACGTGTGAAAAGTGGAAGCATCTTCACGGATCAGGTATTTCGCCGCTTGCTGTACATGTGCCTGCGCAGCCTGGGCAAAGCGCCGATCCCCGGTCTGCTCACTGGCCCAGTAAAGCAGCGGCAGATTCATGTTGCAGTCGATGATCATGCGCCCGGCCTGCTCAGGATCCTGCAAATCGCCCCACGCCTGGATGATCTGCGCTTTCTCGTGAAAGCGTTCCAGCAGTGCTTCGGCAGCCAGCAGGGCAAACCCGCGCGCCTCATGATTGCTGGTCAGACGCCAGGCCGCCACGCAGGAGAGCGTATATAAGAAGCCCAGATCGTGTGTGTTGGTATCGTGACGTCCGGCAATGCGCAGACCAAACGAGCGCACGTGGCGCTCCGCCATCGCACGGAAACCGTCATCGCCGCTCATCTCCCACGCCAGCCACAATTGCCCGGTCCAGAAGCTGGTGGTCCACTCAACATTTTCGGTCAGCGGATAATACCCCTGGACGCAGGTTTCGGCGGGGAATTTATCACCGAAATCCGTTAAATGACGGCGAATCAGTTCAAGGGTATGCGCACGCGCGGAATCCAGTTCATCTTTAAACGACTGCACATCCATCGGCGTGCCCGGATAATCGCGTAACGTTTCCTCAACGATTTTACTTAACATATTTCGGTTCCTTGTTGTTACAGAAAATAAGATCAGCGCGCTGCATTATCGCGGGCAATATCTAATGGTCCATGTTGTCGCCATTTGCTCTGGCAGGCAGACAAGGTAAATAACGAAATAAAAGTAAAGCTCAGTGCAATACAGCCCATAATGATGTAGGTATTTTCAAAGCCGATACGGTCATATAATATTCCGGCCGGAGAAGAGACCACCACATTACCGACATACAGCATGGCCTGATAACCTAATAAATACATGGTGGCGTTAACCCGCTTATCAAAATGCTCGGCGATATATTTAAATACCGACACCAACAGCAGGCAGATTTCCAGACCGTACAGCGGTTTTAATACCGAAATCAGCAGATGCGATTCGCACAGCCCGGAAATAATCAGCCGCGCGCCCACTACCAACCCGACAATCAGCAACCCGCGCTTTGCACCGATAAAATTAACGAACAGCGGGATCACCATATACATGACAAATTCCATGCCGGACTGCACCGTGCCCAGGTAACCAAACACCGCGTTGCCCTGGTGGATATCCGTAAAGAAGGTGACAAAGTAGCGGGAGAACTGCTGTTCCGCGATAAACATCATCCACGCCACGCCTGCAACATACAGGCAGAAAGCCCAGAATTTGCGGTTACGCAGCAGCGCGTAAACATCCGCTGGCACGATTTTCTCTTTCGTCAGCACATCGCTGGCGTGAGCGGAGTGGACATTCACTTTCAGGCTCAGTAGAACCACCAGCATGATCAGCGAGGCAACAGAACCCATGATGAAGTTATAAGCTGGCGAGAGGTTAAACAGCAGGCCGGAAAACGACGATGCAACAGCCCAGCCGAGCGATCCCCACATGCGGATTTGCCCGAACTCCATGCCGTTTAAGCGACTGTAACGATCGGTATAGGATTCGCAGGCAGCAACCCCGGCATACCAGGCAAAACTTAAATAAATCGCGCCGACAATAATGCCCACTAAGGTATTGGAAATAAGTAGCGGTTGATACACGTAGATAAAAAATGGTGCCATCAGCGCAGACATCAGCACAACAAAATAGAGCAAATATTTGCTCATGCCGATTTTATCCAGGATATAACCATATATTGGTTTCAGGATCACTGAAAATATCCCATTAATAGCAAATACAGTACCAATTACCGTTCCGCTAAGATTGGCTTTTTGCCCCAACCAGATAGCCAGCAAACCAATACTGGCGGACCAGGTAAAAAAGTAGAGAAATATAAAGCTGCTGATTTTGTAATACTCTGCTTTATTATTAATGGCTATTCTTTCCATACTATCCTCGACGAAAGCATGTAGGGTTCAGAGATATTTACCCGGCCGCAGCCGGGCGTTTAATTAAAATGTAATGACGATTTTTTCCTGCGCGGGCGAATGGATCACCAGCGCATCTTCTTCTATGGATAATTGCGGTAAGTGCGAATGAAACACCTGCTCTGTCACGGCCGCCTGCACCGCACAGGCCAGCCATTGCCGGCCCGGCATTATCGTGCCGCGCAGCACAGGAATGGAGGCGCAAGGAGCAAACATAATGCTGCTGTTCGGCGGCGTTACCACGCTGTCAGCTTCCCGCGGATTATCAGCCAGCAGTTCGAAAATACCGCTGACGCCATTTTCCGCCGCTACCAGGCTGCCGTTTTGCTCATGACGATGCGGGGCTTTCAGCACCGCAAAACCGCCCTCGACGCTCTGTAAATGGCGTTGTGAATCAATGCGATGCACGCGTAAATGCCAGTTTTCACAGGGAATAAGCCACGTCGAGATCTGCACGTCATGCCACGGTGACCAGCGGGAGAAAATCGCCTGTGGGCTGACCACAACCTCGTCACATTCGCGGCGGCCGCGGAAGTAGTTATCACCTTCACTGAGTAACAGCATCGAATCACAGGCCGCATGCTTGATGCCATAGCGCCCACGTTCAATGGTGAAACCGAACCGGCTGGAGTAGGCAAATTTGGTGTATTTCGCCTCGGTATTGACGTAGTTGTTCAGTTCCAACTGACCGGACGTCAGCATCCAGACATGCCGTGATTGATCGGTATGCACGAGGATCTGCCCCGCCGGCGGAATAACGCGCTGTGGAGCCAGCGCGGGCAGCGGCAGCTCTTCCGATCGCCAGAAGGTATGGGATTCCGGCAGCGCAAGGATCAAAAAGACTTTCAGCGCCCAGTAGGGCGAGCCCGGCGAGTTGTAGTCTTCGCACATCGCCAGGTTCGGATAAGCAAAACCGAGCGTCAGGATGCCGTCGCGATCGAAAATCGGCTGCCGTAGCCACCAGCGCAAATGGCGCAGGATCAGCCCTTTCACCACGCCGGGTGAAAAGACCTCCAGCCCGGAGAACGCCACCGCGCTCCAGAAAGCCACCATCGCAAAACGGTAGGTCAGGCTGCGGCCAAACGGCACGGACTCCCCTTCTGCCGCCGACATATAGATAAAGTCCTGTGCAAACAGGCTGGCTCGCTGGCGGATAATCGCCGCGCGTTCTGCATCCTCTTCCCCATTCAGCGTGGCGTAGATCAGGCCATAGAAATGGAACGCCATCGAAATGTAGTAATCCTTTGGTCGGCCAGGACCATCGGAATACCAGCCGTCGCCAAGGTAATAGGCATCCATCAGGCGAAAACGGTGTGCGATAGCTGCTGGCTCCCAGGGTAATCCGGCGCGTTTAAACCCCAGTTGCACCATGATGGCAAAGAAATTCCAGTTACTGTCGGGCATCTCAGCATCGGTGATTTGATTAAGCCACTGATGCAGATTATCGGCCTCAGTCTCGCTGAATTTCACCGCCAGCTTATCGCCGAGTAACGCCAGCCCCAGACCGTAAGCGGCCATCTCCACCAGCCGCTGATCGTACGGCCCTGTTTTCCCCCAGAAACCGGCACATTGTGGATCGGTACCGCGCTTAATGGCCGTCAGATATTTATCGCTGAACGTTTCCACATCGCCGCCCGCCATCAACGGAAACAACCCCCACAACGCGCGGGACAGCCCCTCCATTTCGGCAATATCTACGCTGTAATGCGCGCTGGTTGCTCCCAGCGAAAATCGCGCTGCGCCCTGTGGAAACTGCTTATCAAGCGCGTCCAGCATCTGCGTCAACGCGCAGGCTACCTCCGCGCGGGATGACAATGGATTTGAGGTTTTCACTTCCGCCGCCTGCATAGGTTTCTCTCCCGTATCGTGTGGCAGAAGCATAGTGAATCGCCAGGAAGGGGAAATGTTAGCTCTGTCACACCGCCAAGCTTTAGCTGAACCCGTTGTTGAGGAAATTTAAAACTGTGGTTTATAAATAGCGACATCGGGGCAAAAGTTGAGTTTGGTTGCACTATGGCAGACAACTGGCAAACAGAGAGACTGGAACTGATCACCCTCAACGATGCGGTTGCATCGTTCAGCCGCCTGTTTGCCAATACGGTGCGCTATCACCACTGGCATCAGTGCCTGGAAGTGCTGTACGTCGAGGAGGGGTTTGGCGTGGTGATCGTCGATAACCGCCAGTACACCATGCGCCCTGGACGGCTGTTTTTCTTTCCACCGCTCACCATCCATAAAGTGATGGTCGATGAGCAGGCGCAGGCGAGTTATCGCCGCACTATCATTCATGTTGACCACCACGCGATCCTCCGTTATTTCCGCGATTTTCCGCACAATCACAGCCGTTTGCAGCGACTTTCTCAGCGCGGCGGCGCGGCGGTGGTGATGGATGCAGCAACTATTCACGCCCATATCGACCATCTGTTCAGCGGCTACGCCAAGCTGGCCGCCAGCGCGAAACTGAACGGCGAACAAGTCGCCTGCCTGTTGTTGAATTTGCTAAGTATGTTGCCGGAAGAGAGTGAGAAATTGCCGGAAGAAGGTTGCGGCATTGCCACGCCAGTGATGTTCTGGCTGGAAGAGAACTACCAGCAAAAATTCAGCCTGGAAAAGCTGGCGCAGGAGCTGGGGAAATCGCGCAGCTACATCTCGCGCCGCTTCCATGAAGAAACCGGCGAGCCGATTAATCACTATCTCAACACCATTCGCCTGCGCAAAGCCTGCGACTATCTGCTGCACAGCCCGCACAGCATTCGCGACATCGCCGCACTGGTGGGATTTTCTGACGTCACCTGGTTTATTAGCGCTTTCAGGAAAGGTATCGGTGAAACACCGCTGCAATACCGTAAAAATCACGCGTCGCAACGGCGCTGACTGTTGCCCGTGGCGCGCTTTTGCTATGGTGAGGCACTGATAATTCTGCGGAAAAGACGTATGGAACGGCTGGATTGCGATCGCATGTTTGTGGCGGTGATGGAAACGGGTAGCTTTACCGGTGCGGCGCTACGCTGCGGTACCAGCCACGGCCAGGCGTCAAAACTCATCTCCCGCCTGGAACAGGAGTTGGGCGTTAATCTGCTGCGACGCAGCACCCGCTCGTTGACGCCAACCGAAGTTGGGCTGGCCTATTACGACCGTATCCGCCAGTTGTTGATTGATTACGATGCGCTTAACGATGCAGTGCGCAATATCGCCAATGCCCCCTCTGGTTTGCTGCGCATCTCTGCGCCCGTCACGTTTGGTACTTCCCAGCTCACGCCGCATCTGGTGGCGTTTGCCCGTAGCTACCCGGAAATCGAACTGGATGTCAGCTTTGCCGACCGGCTGGTCAACGTGGTGGATGAAGGGTTCGATGTTGCCCTGCGCATTGGCGCGCTTTCCGACAGCAGCCTGGTGGCCCGCCGCCTGTGCGCAATCCGCAATGTGGTGGTTGCCTCGCCGGATTACCTTGCCCGACAGGGTGAGCCCACGCACTGGCAGCAACTTGAGCAACACAGCCTGATTGTGGATACCAACTTCCGCGATCCCTGGCACTGGCCTTTTCTCGATGAGCACAAACAACAGCATCTTCAGCCGGTGCGCGGACATATTAAATTTTCCAACGCTGAAGTGTGCCTTGAAGCCGCCTGCGCCGGCCTGGGCATAGCGCGCATTCCGGTGTTTGTCGCCGGTAAGGCATTGAAAGAGCAGCGCGTAAAACCCGTACTGGCTGCCTATGAAGCCCCGCCGCTGGCGCTGTTCGCCGTTTATCCGCCCGCTCGTTACCTGGCGCAGAAATCCCGCGTGCTGATCGATTTTCTGGTGGACGCTTTCTCGCTGCAACCGGAATGGGAACAGGGGTGGTGATAATTTCCAAAATGGAAATAAACATCCCTGTTTTACGCAGATAATTTTCCAGCTGGAAAGACTTTACACTCCTCTCATCAACTGACTGAGAGGAACACTACCATGTTTGACCAACGCACTACCCCGTATGCCGCACTGATTATGCGCCTGGCGCTCGGTATTCTGTTTCTGGCGCACTTTAGTCTGAAATTTTTCGCCTTCACCCCAGCGGGCACCGCGAAGTTCTTCGCCTCGCTCGGTCTGCCAGGCTGGCTGGCGTATGTCACCATGGCGGTTGAACTGGTAGGGGCGATTGCCCTGATCCTCGGTGTTTACGCACGTATTGTGGCGATTGTGCTGATCCCGATTCTGCTCGGCGCGATCTTCACCGTTCATGGCCCGGCCGGTTTCTTCTTTACTAACCCGAACGGCGGTTGGGAGTTCCCGGCCTTCTGGATTGTTGGTCTGTTAACACTGGCGCTGACGGGCGACGGCAAATTTGCCCTGAAGCCCACCCCGGTAAAAGGCTAACGGAGGCAGCATGCTGATTGAGGGTAAATGGACGGCCGACTGGCACCCGGTTCAGGCCACCGACGAGAAAGGCGGTTTTGTTCGCCAGACCTCCAGCTTTCGCCACTGGGTGACCCCGGACGGGGCGCCCGGTATCACTGGCGAAGGCGGATTTATCGCCGAACCTGGCCGCTACCATCTGTATGTGGCGCTCATTTGCCCCTGGGCCTCGCGCACGCTGATTGCCCGCAAGCTGAAAGGGCTGGAATCGGTGATCAGCGTGTCAGTGGTTGAACCGTGGCTGCTGGATGAAGGCTGGCACTTTGGCGACTACCCAGGCGCCGACCGTGACACACTGAATCAGGCCGAATGGCTGCACCAGCTCTATACCCGCGCCGACCCGCGCTTTACCGGGCGCGCAACGGTGCCGGTGCTGTGGGATAAGCAAACCCACACCATCGTCAATAACGAGTCGGCCGACATTGTCCGTATGCTGAACAGCGGCTTTGGTTCGCTGGCAAATAACGCGGTCGATCTCTATCCGGCGCACCTGCACGATGAGATCGACCAGTTGAATGCGGAGATCTACCCGAACCTCAATAACGGGGTCTATCGCGCAGGTTTTGCCACCACCCAGGTGAGTTACGAAGAAGCGGTGAACGATGTGTTCAGCCAGCTTGATAAGCTGGAAAACCACCTCGTCCAGCGCACGTTCCTGTGCGGCACGCAGCTTACCGAGGCAGATATTCGCCTGTTCGTCACGCTGGTTCGCTTCGATACGGCTTACCACGGATTGTTTAAATGCAATCTTCGTAAGCTGACGGAGTATCCGCATCTGGATCGCTATCTGCGCGAGATGCTGGCAGTTCCTGGTATTCGCGAGACGGTGAATATTGACCATATCAAGCAGGGTTATTACTCGATTAAAGCCCTCAACCCCAATGGTATTGTTCCACAAGGGCCGGATTTACGCGCTTACGGGCTGTGACAGGAAGCGATAATGAAAAAATTGATTGTGCTGTTGCATGGCGTCGGTAGCCGTGGCTCGGATTTGCAAGGTCTGGGGAAATACTGGTCGCAAACTCTCGACGATGTGATTATCGCCACGCCGGACGGGCCGTCGCCTTTTGATATGGGGCCGGGTTTCCAGTGGTTCAGCGTTAACGGCATCACCGATGAAACGCGCGCCGCACGCATTGCCGAAGCCCGCAGTGCCTTTAACGCCACCATTAATGGCCTGCTGGAGAAACACGATGTGCAGCCCGGGCGAGACAAGCTGGTGCTGAGCGGTTTTTCGCAAGGAGCGATTATGTCGCTGGATGCGTTGGTCAACGCCCGGTGGCCGCTGGCAGCGGTGGTGGCGTTTTCCGGTCGTCTGGCCTCGGCACAGCCATGGCAGCCTGCGCCGCACACGCCGGTGCTGCTGGTGCATGGAGCGAGCGATCCGGTGATTCACTATCAGCAGAGCCAGCACGCTGCCGAACTGCTTGGCGCGGCGGGTGTCGATGTTGATACCTATTTTGAGCCTGGCGTGCCGCACACCATTACGGCGAACGGCGCGATGAAAGCAGCGAACTTCCTGCTGCCGCTGCTTAACCGCGTAGATTAAGAGACAAAAAGGGATGCCGCCCGGCATCCCTTGTCTTACGCCACCAGTTGCTGCATGACTTTGATAAACGCAGCTGTCACCTGTTCTTCCTGCGCGTGACGCCCCGCTTCAATCACCCAGCGTCCTCCGGTCATCACCCTTTTTATCGGGTTCGTCGAACAGGCGAAAATCCAGCGATTCAGACGTTCACGATCGCCTGCGGCAGCAAGGAAAGGATCGCGGCTGTCGAGCAACAGCATATCCGCGCGATGACCGGTCGCCAGTTGACCAATCGCCTGCCCCAGCGCGCGGCGTCCGCCCTGCAATGCGCCCTGATACAGCACATTGCCGATATAAGGTTCATCCGGCAGATGAAGCAAGTTGCGCCGCCGTTTGTTTAACCGCTGCCCGTACTCAAACCAGCGCAAATCCTCGCTGACGCTGACGCTGATATGGCTGTCGGAGCCAATCCCCCAGCGCCCCTGCTGCGCAAGATAGTCCGGCCCCGGGAAAATACCGTCGCCAAGATTGGCTTCAGTGGTCAGGCAGAGGCCCGCCACTGCGCCGGAAGCGGCAATCTGTTGGGTTTCCTGCGGCGTAAGGTGCGTGGCGTGAATCAAACACCACTGCTCATCCACCGGCATATGCTGGTAAAGCCACTCTACCGGACGCAGCCCGGACCAGGCCACGCAGTCATCGACCTCTTTTTGCTGCTCGGCAATATGAATATGCACCGGCTGCGCTTGCAGGCAGGCGTTGAGCACGCGCTGCATCTGCTCCGGCGTAACGGCCCGTAGCGAGTGGAAGCACAGCCCGGTACGCTGCATCGGCTCAGCGGCAAGCTGCGACGTCAGCGCCTCATGTAGCGCGAGATAGCCTTCCGTATCGTGAATAAAGCGGCTCTGCCCGGCGGTCGCTGGCTGCCCGCCAAATCCGGAGAAGCTGTAAAGCACCGGCAGTAACGTCAGGCCAATGCCCGCCGTTTTCGCCGCTTGCGAAATACGCAACGCCAGCTCTGCAGGCTGCGCATAAGGTTTTCCGCCGCGATCGTGGTGCAAATAGTGAAACTCGGCCACCGAGGTATAACCGGCCTTCAGCATTTCGATGTACAGATAGCTGGCGATGGTTTCCAGTTGCTCGGGGGTGATTTTATCCACCAGCCGGTACATCAAATCGCGCCATGTCCAGAAGCTGTCTGCCGGATCGCCCACCACTTCGGTCAGCCCGGCCATTGCGCGCTGAAAGGCGTGCGAATGCAGGTTTGGCATGCCCGGCACCAGGAAACCGTCCAGGCGAATCGTATTGTCGTCTGGCTGACTACCGCTTTCCAGCGCGGTGATGATGCCCTGTGCGGAAACCGTAATGCGGACATTCTCCGCCCAGCCCTGCGGCAACAATGCTTTTGCCGCGAAATATACCGTCATATATCCCCTCACCGCCTGCCGTTATTTAAGATGTATATACATGTTTATATATATACATCCAATTGTGCGTAGAGTAAACTTCAACGGTCATCCGGCCGAGGAAAGGGTTAATGGAGCAAAGCGAAATTTTTAAAGCAGCCGCAAGCGAGACGCATCTCGATCAGCCCGCCCCTTTTTATGAAAGGGTGAAGAGCATGATCAAAACCAATATCCACAGCGGCGCCTGGCCGGTGAACTACCGTGTGCCTTCCGAAAGCGAGCTGGTCAGTCAGTTTGGCTATAGCCGGATGACGATTAACCGCGCGCTGCGTGAACTGACCGCCGAAGGGCTGCTGGTGCGCATGCAGGGCGTGGGCACCTTTGTCGCCGAAGTGCGCGGACAGTCGGCGCTGCTGGAAATTAACAACATTGCCGATGAGATTGCCAGCCGCGGCCATCGCCATCACGCCAGAGTGCTGGAGCTGACCCAACTGCATGCAGATGCCCAGCAAGCGCTGGCTTTTAATCTGCCGAAAGGCAGCCGCCTGTTCCATTCGCTAATTTGCCATTATGAAAACGGCGTTCCGGTGATGCTGGAAGACAGGCTGGTGAATGCGCTGATTGTGCCGGACTATCTGCAACAGGATTTCACCCGTATCACCCCGAATGCCTATCTCTCTTCCATCGCGCCGATTGTCGAGGGCGAGCATATAATCGAAGCCGTGAACGTGCCCCGCAGCGAGTGCGTTTATCTGGAAATTGATGAGCACACCCCCTGCCTGCAAGTGAACCGCCGCACCTGGACCGGTCGTCAGGACAAAAAAATCGTCACCAGCGTGCGCCTGGTCTATCCCGGTTCGCGCTACCGCCTGGAAGGAAGTATGCGCAAATGAAGCGCCTACCTTATAGCGGCTACGCTGAGATGCGCTGGAAAAATGGCCTGGGCGTCACCCGTGAAGTGTGCCGTTTTCCCGCCAGCGAACAGTATGACTGGCGTATATCGGTTGCAACGATCCGCGAAGACGGTGCGTTCTCACGTTTCTCCGGTTACCTGCGAAATATCAGCGTGCTGGAAGGCGAAGGTATGTTTCTGACGGTTGATGGCCAGCGCAGCGCGTTAATTCCACCGTTTCAGGCGACGGATTTCAACGGCGACAGCGAGGTGTTTTGCGAGGTTGTCGGCGGGCCGTTACTCGATTTCAACGTGATTTATCGCCGTGAAACCACTCAGGCAACAGTGCGCTGGCTGCGCGATGGCGCATGGCAACATCAACAGGGAACAATGCTGCTGTTCAATGCCGGGAATTTACTTGATGTTATCGTCGAGGGAGAACGCCATACTCTGCAACATTACGACAGCCTGCTAATTGATAACCCGGCGACGGTTGCCGTCCACGCAGGCAGCGACACGCTTTTCGCCTGCGTGACGCTGACATTCCGTTAACGCCCGCTAAACTGCGGCGTCTGCCTGTTCTGAAACGCCGCCAGCCCGGCGGCACGATCCTCACTATCGGCAATCAACGCCGAGAGCGCCCGCTCATAAGCCACTCCCGCACTTAATGGCATTTCGTAGCTGGCCAGCACCGCTTTTTTGATCATCGCGGCCGCCAGCGGCGCGGCTTTGGCGATTTGTCGCGCGACGCTTAGCGCCTGCGTTTCCAGTTCGTCAGGCTGAACCAACTGGCTAATCAGCCCCGCCTGGCGCGCCTCCTCGCCATTGATGCGTCTGGCACAAAGCAGCATCTCCATCGCCAGTGATTTCCCTACCGCACGCACCAGCCGCTGGGTGCCTCCGGCGCCGGGAATAATGCCGATGTGGCTTTCCGGTAACCCAAACTGTGCCGTGGTGTCGGCAATAATAATGTCGCACAGCAGCGCCAGCTCCAGCCCACCGCCGAGCGCATAACCTGAAACGGCAGCAATCACTGGTTTTTCGATGGCGGCAATGCGATCCCATTTCTCGCTAAAACCGCTGCGCCATAAAGTGATGGCGGAAGCCGACGCCAGCGTGCCGGTATCTGCCCCGGCAGAGAAGGCCTTCGGGCCGCCCAACAGCACAATGGCACGCACCTGCGGATCCTGCTCAAGCTGCTGAAGCGTGGTGACCAGCGCATCCAGCATCTCTGCGGTCAGGGCGTTATATTTCTGCGGGCGGTTCAGCGTCACCACGGCGACGGCATCTTCATGACGGCACACAACATCACTCATCGTCTGTACCCCTTGCCGTCAGGCTGGTGACGATCGCTTCACGGTGACGCATTGCCGCCGCCGCGCTTTGCCCGTCCCAGCAATAAAAGCCTTCCCCGCTTTTCACCCCCAGTTGTTTCGCGGCGACTTTCTCCAGCAGCCAGGGCGGCAGCGTCGTGCTGTTATCCAGCGCGGGCAGCAATATCCCGGCGACTTTCTCAACCGTATCCAGCCCGGCGAAATCCATCAGTTTCATTGGCCCCATCGCCGCCCAGCGCGGTGCCAGCGTACGCTGCACTGCACGGTCAACATCCTCAACCGAGCCAATCCCGGCGCTCACCAGGTAGAGCGCCTCGCGCAGCATGGCGTATTGCAGGCGGTTGATAATAAAGCCCGGAATGTCCTGATTCACGGTGATGGTCTCTTTGCCAAGCTGTGTGCACAAATCGCGAACGCGCTGGCAAACGTCGTCGGCGGTTTTCTCGCCGCGCACAATTTCAATCATCGGCATGGTATCCGCCGGGTTAAACCAGTGCATACCAATCAGCCGCTGCGGGTTACTGAGTACCGATGCCAGCTGCGTGATGGAGACGCTGGAAGTATTGGTCGTCAGCAGGCAGTCTGCGGAAACCTGTGACTCAATAAGGCTGAACAGATGCTGTTTGAGCGCCACCTCTTCCGCCACGTTTTCCGACACCATATCCGCGCCCGCCAGGCAGCTTTCCAGCGACGTGCTGTACTGCACATCGGCCTGGGCGACCCGCGATTCAACGATCGCCTGAGCTTTATCCAGCGTTTCCTGCGAGCGGGAATAGAGGCTGACGCGATAACCCGCGCGGGCCATGACGACAGCAATGCGTGCGCCCATGGTTCCGGCGCCAATCACCGCCACTTTATTAATTTGCGACATGCTGTTTTCCCCTAAATCACACCCTGCGTTTGCAGTTGCGCAAGCGTTGCCTCATCCATACCCAACACTTCACGCAATACTGTAAGCGTATGTTCCCCCAGCACCGGCGGGATCAGCGCCGGTTCGCCCGGCGCACCACTCATTTTCACCGGCTGCGGCACAATGGAGATCGCGCCTGCTCGCGGGTGCTGGATCTGTTTCACCAGCTCACGTTCGTGGGCGTAATCACTGTCGAGGATCTGGTCGAGGCGCAGCACCGGCGAGGCCGGAACGCCAGCGCTATCCAGCAGCGCCTGCGCGTCGCTGACGCTTTTATCTGCCAGCCAGCGTTCAATCTCTTCCCGCAAGGGCTGTTGATGCGCCAGCCGCTGCGGATCGCTGGCAAAGCGAGGATCGTCCACCAGTGCGGGATTTCCCATTGCGCTGGCAAGCTGGCGGAAGAGTTTGTCGTTGGCGACGGCAATAACAATATGTCCATCCTGCGCCCGGTAGCTGTCCATCGGCGCGCTGATCGGGTGCGCATTACCAAGCCGCCCGGCGCTGGGCTGGCCGCCGATCCACTGGGTTAACGACACCATTTGCAGCGTCACCATGGTATCGAGCATCGAAACATCCAGATGCTGGCCCTTGCCGGTAATGCCACGCTGAAGCAGCGCCGCCAGTACCGCCCAACTGCCATATAGCCCGGCGACCACATCACCAATCGCATCGCCAACGCGCGTGGGTTCGCCGTTTGCCCAGCCGGTGACCTGCATAATGCCGCCAATCGCCTGGATGATATGGTCGTAAGCCGCTTTATGCGCCAGCGAGCCTTGCTGACCAAAACCGGAGATGCTGACGTAAACCAGACGCGGATTGATGGCCTGTAGCGTCGCATAATCAATCCCCAGCCGCTGGGTTACACCGGGGCGAAAGTTCTCCACCAGCACGTCCGAACAGGCGACCAGATCTTTGAGGATCGCTAAGCCCTGCGGGCTTTTCAGATCCAGCGTGACGCTTTTTTTGCCGTGGTTGAGCTGCATAAAGTAGCTGCTCTCGCCGTTGATATGCGGCGTAAAAGCGCGGGAATCGTCGCCGCTGCCTGGCATCTCGATCTTGATAACTTCAGCGCCAAGATCGTTAAGCAGCGAGGCGCACCACGGGCCCGCCAACACGCGCGACAGATCGAGTACCCGTACACCACTGAGCGGCTTAATGGCTTCACTCATCAGCTCCCTCCTGAATCAGTAAAGTGAGCTGGCGGCTCAATTCGCCATCAGCAATCAGATCCCGGACGGCGTGCATATCCGTGTACAGCGGCGTGTCGGTTTCACGAAATGCCACTTGCTGGCGCACCTTCGCCAGCGTCAGTTCCGCCCCCACCGAGGCGCGTAGCGGGCGGTGAAATTCAATCGCCTGACAAGCGCACAGCAGTTCAATAGCCACGATATCCACTGCGTTTGCCACCGCCTGCATCGCTTTTCGCGCCGAAGAGACACCCATGCTGATATGGTCTTCCTGCCCGGCACAGGTGGAAACCGTATGTACGCTGGCGGGCGCCGCCAGGCTGCGGTTATCCCCGGCGAGCGCGGCGGCGACATACGGCGGGATCATCATCCCGGAATTAGCCCCGCTTTTGCCGACCAGAAACGCCGGCAACCCGCTGAGATGCACGTTAGTGATACGGTCAGAACGCGCTTGCGACGCGGTACTCAGTTGCGCGATAGCCACCGCCAGCGCATCGAGCGCCAGCGCCAGCGGCGCACCGTGACCGTTGCCACCAGGCAAAATCGCCAGCGCATCGTCTTCGATTAAAAATACCGGGTTGTCAGTCACCGAATTGAGTTCAGTGGTGACGATATGACGGCAGTGCGCCAGTTGATCGCGCACTGCGCCATGGATTTGCGGGATGCAGCGCAAGCTGAGAGCATCCTGCACCCGGTGGTCGCGGTAACGCTGAAGGATCTCGCTGCCGCGCAGTAAGCGGCGCAAAATCTGCGCCGTTTCTTGTTGCCCGTCATGGGGACGCAAAGCGTGCAGACGCGCGTCATAGCCGCGGGTGTTGCCTTTCAGCGCTTCGAGACACATGCCGCCTGCCATATCCGCGACCGGCAGCAACTGCTCGAAATCCCGCACCGCCAGACAGGCCAGTGCGGTAATTTCGTAGGTGCCGCTGATCAGCGCGTGCCCTTCGCGTGGGCCGGGAATGCGTGGCGCAATGCCCGCTTTCGCCAGCGCTTCGGCGGAGGGCAACAACTCACCCTGATACCAGCACTGCCCTTCGCCAAACAGCGATAAGCCGATATGTGCGGTAGCAATCAGATACCCCACGGAACCGCTGGCAGGTGACCACGGCGTCACCTGCCGGTTCAGCATCAGGCACATCCGCTGCGCCAGTTCAGCGCTGACGCCGCTGTAACCCTGCAATAACGATTTCAGCATCACCGCCATCATCGCCCGCACTTCCCGCACCGACAGATCCGGCCCCATCCCGCAGGCGTGGCTGCGCAGCATATTGAGCTGTACGCTGGCAATTTGATCCGCAGAGAGACGCTCAGTCACCAGGTCTCCCACGCCGGTCGTCAGACCATAAATCACCTTCCCTTCAGCAATCGCGTTGTGAATGTAGCCGCTGACCTTATCCATTTGCGCCAGCGCATCATCAGCCAGAACAACCGGCGCGCCATCGGCAATGCGTACCAGTTCATCAATGGTAGTGGCAACAGTGCCTAAGGTGACCGCATCCGCCTGCGGCGTGGAAGAACGGGTTGTCGTCGTCATCTCGCAGCCGTTCCTTACTTGCTCAGTTGGTGTTTAACCAGCCACTGGTGCGCCACATCATCAATGCTGGCGAACTCAGAAAGCTGTTCGTTCATGGAAATCAGATCTTCGGTGGTAAGCTGCGCGGAGATTTTGTTCAGCGTGCTTTCAATGGTCGGGTTCAGCGTGCTGCTGGCGACAATCGGCACGATGTTCTGCGCGGCAAACAGGTGCTTCGGATCTTCCAGCGCGACAAGGTGATCTTTTTTGATCTCCGGCGTTGTGGAAGTCAGGTCAGCGACCTGAATCTGGTTGTTTTTCAGCGCCGTCAGCGTCAGCGGGCCAGCGACATCCAGCACCTTGAAAGTTTTGAAATTCAGGCCGTATACTTCACGCAGGCCGGGAACGCCTTCATGACGGGTTTTCCACTCCGCCGGGCCGCCAAGCACTAATTGCCCGGCGACAGGCTTCAGGTCATCGATGGTTTTCAGTTTGTATTTTTCTGCTGTTTTCTTCGTTACCGCCAGTACATCGCTGTTCTGCGCCGTAGAAGTGTTGAGCATTTTCAGTTTTTCCGGCAGCTTAGCGGCCAGCGCTTTTGCCACATCTTCCGAGCTGTGCGCTTCATTTTTCGCATCCAGATAGCTCAGCAGCGCGCCGCTGTACTCCGGGATCACGGTGATGGAACCGTCCAGCAGCGCCGGGATATAGACTTCACGGCTACCAATATTGAGTTTTTTCTCAACTGGAATATTTTGTGCTTCCAGCGCCCCGGCGTAGATGGTCGCCAGCAGTTGGTTTTCCGGAAAATCCGCCGAACCAATAATCACTTTCTGGCCGGCATCAGCAGCCCAGACAGAAGAAGCGACAGACAGCAGCGCGGCACTGAACAACGTTAAATAGCGTTTCTTAATCATCTTATTAACCTTCTGTAATTAAAGGATTCAACATCACTGGTTTTTGGTTTTCCGGGTGATGCCCGGTGAAACCACGACTTTCCCTGAAAGCGAAAAAAAGAGATCAATGATCAATGCCAGCAGCGCGACGAGGATGGCCCCGGCGGTCATCTGCGCAAAGTCGTTGGCGGCACGCCCGTCGATAATCAATCGTCCCAGGCCCCCGAGTGAAACATATGCCGCGATGGTCGCGGTGGAGACAATTTGCAGTGCGGCGCTGCGGATCCCGGAGAGGATCAGCGGCATTGCGCAGGGCAACTCGACCTGCAACAGCACCTGAAGCGGCGTCAGGCCAATCCCTTTTGCCGCGTCATGCACGCTGGGATCGACAGAACGGATCCCGGCATGTACGCCCAGCGCCACTGGCGGCAGCGCCAGCACCACCAGCACGATAATGCAGGGCAAAACAAAGGCCATATCCGATTCGAAATAACCCGCCAGCAGGATCACCAGCAAAATAATCAGGCCAAAAGAGGGCAGCGAACGCAGGGCGTTGGTGGTGCCAATCAGCAGCGCCTCCCCTTTCCCGGTATGGCCGGTATAGCAGCCGACCGGAAAAGCAATGGCAACGGCAATCGCCAGCGCCGCAGCGCTGTAACCGATATGCTGCAACAGCAGCGGCACAATGCCGTCGTCGCCATACCAGTGGCTGAGATCGAGAAACCATTCACTCATCAGTTATCCCCTTTGTGGTTGCCAGCGGCTTAATGAACGGGTTATCGCCACCACCAGGCAATCCAGAATGAAGGCCAGCGCGATGCACAGCACAATCCCGGCGATAATCGGGGTGAGGAAC
Organism: Kosakonia radicincitans DSM 16656; assembly: GCF_000280495.2. Taxonomy (NCBI): domain Bacteria; kingdom Pseudomonadati; phylum Pseudomonadota; class Gammaproteobacteria; order Enterobacterales; family Enterobacteriaceae; genus Kosakonia; species Kosakonia radicincitans. Next base: position 705,905 of record NZ_CP018016.1, on the reverse strand, counting down.
TGAAGCTGAAAGCCCTGGGTAAACAGCGAACCTAACTGCGGTGCGCCAATCAGCGCAGCCACCGAAACAATGCTGACGTTAGAAACCACCGCCACGCGTAGCCCGGAACCGATCACCGGCACGGCAAGCGGCAGGTCGATCTGCAAAAATTGCTGTAGCGGTTTGTACCCCAGCGCGAAAGCGGACTGGCGGGTATCTTCGGCAACGGAATCCAGCCCGTCGCACACGGTTCTTACCAGTAGCGCGAAGCTGTAAATGGTCAGCGCCACGACCACGTTGATCGGGTCGAGAATCTGCGTATTCAGCAGCGGCGGCAGCAGCACGAACAGCGCCAGCGAAGGAATGGTGTACAGCAAGCCGAACAGGTTCAGCACGATCCCTTTCACTTTCGGCAGGTTATTGACCGCCCAGCCCACCGGGATCGCCAGCAGCAGGCCGATCAGGATCGGCGTAATCGACAAATAGCAGTGCCAGAGCAGCAGGTTGAGGATCCTGTCACTTTGCCCCCACAGCCAGTCAAATCTCATAGCGCCTCCTGCGTCAGCGACTTGCAGGCATCCAGCACATTTTCCAGCGCCAGCGATCCCTGCGGGGCAAGCTGTTCATCAACCACCACAGCGCGATGGCAGGGAGAGCTGAGCGCCGAATCCAGCAACTGGCGCAGCGTGCCGCCCTGCGGAGAAAACGTCGCGCCGAGATTCACGTTCTCCGGCGTAATCACCGCTACCTGCTGATGCGTGTCAAACCAGCCGCAGGCTTTGCCCTGCTGCGTCACCAGCAGCCAGCGCTGCGCGCTGATACCACGCGCCTGCGCAAGGGTTGCGCCCATTTCGATGGCCGGTTCCGCCTGCAACGCCGTCAGCGGTGCGGAGGTGTGAAAACTGAGTTTGCGATAACCGCGGTCGCGGCCAATGAAATCGGCAACAAATTCACTCTGCGGCGCATTCAGCAATTCGCCCGGCGTCGCCAGTTGCGCCAGCTTGCCGCCGGGTTTCAGCACCGCAACGCAATCACCCAGTTTCATCGCTTCATCGATATCGTGGGTGACCATAATGATGGTCTTACTGACCTCTTTCTGAATGCGCAGAAATTCTTCCTGCAATTGTTCACGCACAACGGGATCGACTGCACTGAAGGGTTCGTCCATCAGCATAAATTCCGGGTCGGCCGCCAGCGCGCGTGCCACGCCGACGCGCTGCTGTTGCCCGCCGGAGAGTTGCCACGGGTAGCGTTTCGCCAGTTGCGGCGCCAGGCCGACCACTTCCAGTAATTCCGCCGCTCTGGCCCTGGCTTTGCTTTTCGCCGCGCCATTAAGAATGGCGGTCGTAGCGATGTTATCGATGATGGTTTTATGCGGGAACAACCCGGCATTCTGGATCACGTAACCAATGCGCCGACGCAACTGCACCACATCCATCTGCGCGGTGGATTCGCCATTGAGCAAAATCGTGCCGGAAGAGGGTTCGACCAGCCGGTTGATCATGCGTAATGAGGTGGTTTTGCCGCAGCCCGACGGCCCTACCAGCACGGTAATTTTGCCTCCTGGCGCGACAAAGTTCAGGCCATCGACCACGACGGTACCGTCGTCGTAATGCTTGGTCACATTGTTGAAAGTAATCATCGTTACGCCTTATGGTCATCATTTGCCGTCCCGTTATGACGGCGATGCAAAATGCTTTATGTATATCCTTGTATGTACAACTTGCAAGCCATGTGCCATAACGTAATCGCAACATATATCGATAAATTAAAATGCATCAAAAACAATAAGATAATTATATTTCGTTAATAAAATCAGTCTAACCTGGCGGATTAGTCCTGCTTTATTGCCCTGCTCTCTCGCCATAAAACAGCGCATGAATGCACTTAAAATGATCGTTTTTCTGCCGTTAAGCACAATAATAGTGCAGTAAAGCGCGCTAAAATATCTTCCCCCAACACCACGCAAAAAACAGATAATTACAACTAACTGTTTTATATAGATAATAAATAAATCGATCAAAGTGGCACCATATGTGCTTATCATGTATATACAAGACAACATCAGTAAGCATTTATTCCGCTATCAAACAAAGAAGGTAAACCGCATGAGTAGTGAATTTTCCCGTTATCGTGATGTTGAGATCAGAGCGCCGCGCGGCACGACATTGAATGCGAAAAGCTGGCTGACCGAAGCGCCGCTGCGCATGCTGATGAACAACCTTGATCCCGAAGTCGCGGAAAACCCGAAAGAGCTGGTGGTTTACGGGGGGATTGGACGGGCAGCGCGTAACTGGGAGTGCTTTGACAAAATGGTGGAAGCGCTGAAACAGCTTAACGATGACGAAACGCTGCTGGTGCAGTCCGGCAAACCGGTCGGCGTGTTTAAAACCCACAGCAATGCGCCGCGCGTACTGATAGCCAACTCCAACCTGGTTCCCCACTGGGCTAACTGGGAGCACTTCAACGAACTGGACGCTAAAGGGCTGGCGATGTACGGCCAGATGACCGCTGGCTCCTGGATCTATATCGGTAGCCAGGGGATCGTTCAGGGCACGTATGAGACCTTCGTCGAAGCGGGTCGCCAGCATTATGACGGTTCGCTGGTTGGTCGCTGGGTGCTGACTGCTGGTCTGGGCGGTATGGGCGGCGCACAGCCGTTGGCCGCCACGCTGGCGGGCGCCTGCTCGCTGAACATTGAGTGTCAGCAATCCCGCATCGATTTCCGCCTGCGTACCGGTTATGTGGATGAGCAGGCAACGGATCTGGATGATGCACTGGCGCGTATTGAACGCTACACCCGCGAAGGCAAAGCTATCTCTGTCGCGCTGCACGGCAATGCGGCGGAAGTCTTACCGGAATTGGTTAAACGCGGTGTTCGTCCGGATATCGTGACCGATCAAACCAGCGCCCACGATCCGCTGAACGGCTATCTGCCGATTGGCTGGCAGTGGGAAGAGTATCGCGAACGCGCGAAGGCGGAGCCAGCGGTAGTGATTCAGGCGGCGAAAGCTTCAATGGCGGAGCACGTTAAAGCGATGCTCGCCTTCCAGCAGCAGGGCATCCCAACCTTCGATTACGGCAACAATATTCGCCAGATGGCGAAAGAGATGGGCGTCAGCAACGCCTTCGATTTCCCGGGTTTTGTACCCGCTTATATTCGCCCACTGTTCTGCCGCGGTATCGGGCCGTTCCGCTGGGCCGCGCTCTCCGGCGATCCGGAAGATATCTATCGCACCGATGAAAAGGTGAAAGAGCTGATCGCGGATGATGCGCATCTGCACCGCTGGCTGGATATGGCGAAAGAGCGCATCAGTTTCCAGGGCCTGCCAGCACGTATTTGCTGGGTGGGTCTGGGGCAGCGCGCGCGTCTGGGGCTGGCGTTTAACGAAATGGTGCGTCGCGGTGAAGTCTCGGCGCCGATTGTCATTGGCCGCGATCACCTGGACTCCGGCTCCGTTGCCAGCCCGAACCGCGAAACCGAAGCGATGAAAGATGGTTCCGATGCAGTTTCCGACTGGCCGCTGCTGAACGCATTGCTTAATACTGCCAGCGGCGCAACCTGGGTTTCCCTGCACCACGGCGGCGGCGTCGGCATGGGCTTCTCACAGCATTCGGGGATGGTTATCGTCTGCGATGGCACGGATGAAGCGGCAGAACGTATCGCCCGCGTACTGCATAACGATCCGGCGACGGGCGTGATGCGCCATGCCGATGCAGGCTATGATTCCGCTGTCGCCTGTGCCAAAGAGCACGGCCTCAACCTGCCGATGATTGCAAAGTAAAACCGGCGGCGCGGCGATGGCCGCGCCGAACCATGACGGGAGAACGCGGATGCGCATTTTATGGCGTCACTGCCAGATTGCCACCATGGAAGCGGGCAAATATAACCTGATTCCACACGCGGCGATGATCACCGATGGCCCGCGCATTGTATGGCTGGGCGAAGAGGGAACGCAGCCGGACGATGCGATTGATCGTGAAGTGGATCTGCACGGACGGCTGGTTACGCCAGGGCTAATCGATTGCCATAGCCACAGCGTATTTGGCGGCGATCGCAGCCAGGAGTTTGAGATGCGTCTCAACGGCGCGAGTTACGCGGAGATCGCCGCAGCCGGCGGTGGCATTATCAGTACCGTGAACGCCACCCGCAACGCCAGCCAGCAACAACTGCTGGAAAGCGCCCGCAAGCGCATTCACGCGCTGCGCAAAGATGGCGTTACCACGCTTGAGATCAAATCCGGCTACGGCCTCAGCTTTGCCGATGAAGGCAAAATGTTGCAGGTGATCCGCGCGCTTGGCGCAGAAATGCCACTCACTATCTTTAGCACCTGTCTCGCGGCGCATGCATTGCCGGGCGAGTATCAGGGGCGCGCCGACGACTATATCGACGAGATTTGCCAGCACTGGCTGCCCGCCTGGCACGTACAAGGGCTGGTCGATGCGGTCGATGCTTTTTGTGAACATCTGGCCTTTTCACCGCAGCAAGTGGAACGGGTTTTCCATAAAGCGCAGCAACTTGGCTTACCGGTAAAACTGCATGCCGAACAGCTTTCACTGCTGCATGGCGCTGGTCTGGCCGCCCGCTACAACGCGCTTTCCGCCGATCATCTGGAGTATTTGTGTGAAGAGGATATCGTGCTGATGGCGGAGCATGGCACCACAGCTGTTCTGCTGCCGGGTGCCTTTTACTTTTTACGCGAGAGCCAGCAGCCACCGGTGGCGCTGCTGCGTCAGCACCAGGTGCCGATGGCCATTTCCAGCGATCTGAACCCCGGCACGTCGCCCGTGTTGTCTCTGCGCCTGATGATGAACATGGCCTGCACGTTGTTCCGTCTGACGCCTGAAGAAGCGCTGGCGGGAGTGACCTGTCATGCCGCCCGCGCATTAGGTATCAGCGATCGCTGCGGTACGCTACAGGCAGGTAAAGAGGCCAGCTTTGTCGCGTGGGATGTTGCTCATCCGGCAGAACTCAGCTACTGGCTGGGTGGAACGCTGTCGAAACAGGTTATTTATCAGGGGGAGGAAGTGTGGCATGACTAACGGATTCGAATTACATCAGGGTCGGCTGCCGCTGCTGGTCAGCATGCCCCATCCTGGCACGCACCTGACGCCGGAGATCGCCCGCGGTCTTACTGCGCGGGCGCAGCGCCTGGAGGATACGGACTGGCATATTCCGCTGCTGTATCAGCCGATTCGCGAGCTTGGCGCCAGTGTGTTGAGCGCCAGGTATTCCCGCTATGTCGTGGATTTAAACCGCCCGGCGGATGACAAACCGCTATACAGCACGGCCACCACCGGCCTGTTTCCGGGGACTTTTTTTGACGGCGAGCCGCTGTTCGAAGCGGGCAAAGCGCCGGATGACGCCACGAAAGCCGCCATTTTGCACAACGTATGGCAGCCTTATCACCAGGCGCTGGCGCAGGAACTGGCGCGGTTGCGTGATACCTTTGGCTACGCGTTGCTGTGGGATGCGCACTCCATCAAATCGGTGGTTCCGCGTCTGTTTGAAGGCAAACTGCCGGATCTGAATTTCGGCACTGCCGATGGGGCAAGCTGCGCGCCGGAGCTGAGCCGCGCATTGCTGGACTGCTGCGAGGCGTTTCCGCACTACAGCAAAGTGCTCAACGGCCGCTTTAAAGGCGGGTATATCACCCGCCATTACGGCGCACCGCAACAGAACATTCATGCGGTACAACTGGAAGTGGCGCAGTGCTGCTACATGGATGAGACGAGCTTTGCGTTCTGCGAAGAGAAGAGCGAACGCTTTCGCGAGCTGCTGAGCGCCCTGATAAACACGGCGCTTGCATGGGGCGAACAGAACCTGAGCCGCTAAGTAAAAAGGGATGCGCTAAGCATCCCTTTTTCGTGATGGGTTTTATCAGGCTTCGATATCGGCCATATCGCCTTTTTCTTGCAGCCAGTTGCGGCGATCTTCGGAACGCTTTTTGGCCAGCAGCATATCCATCATGGCGGTGGTTTGCTGCTCATCTTCATCGCTGATGATCAGCTGTACCAGACGGCGGGTGTTCGGATCGAGCGTGGTTTCACGAAGCTGCATCGGGTTCATCTCGCCCAGCCCTTTAAAGCGCTGCACGTTCGGTTTGCCTTTCTTGCGCTTAAGTTGCTCCAGCACGCCGGTTTTCTCTTCTTCCGTCAGCGCGTAATACACCTCTTTGCCGAGGTCGATACGGTACAACGGCGGCAGCGCCACGTAGACGTGACCATGCTTCACCAGCGCGCGGAAGTGACGCACGAACAGCGCGCACAGCAGTGTGGCAATGTGCAGACCATCGGAATCCGCATCGGCGAGGATACAGATCTTGCCGTAGCGTAGCTGGCTGAGATCGTCGCTGTCCGGATCAATGCCGATCGCCACGGAAATGTCGTGCACTTCCTGCGAGGCCAGCACTTCGTCCGAAGAGACTTCCCAGGTGTTCAGGATTTTACCTTTCAGCGGCATGATCGCCTGATATTCACGATCGCGCGCCTGCTTAGCGGAGCCGCCCGCCGAGTCACCCTCCACGAGGAACAGCTCGGTACGGTTCAGATCCTGCGCGGTGCAATCCGCCAGTTTACCCGGCAGCGCCGGACCGCTGGTCAGCTTTTTACGCACCACTTTTTTGGCGGCGCGCATACGACGCTGGGCGCTGGAAATCGCCATTTCGGCCAGCAGTTCAGCAGTCTGAATATTCTGGTTCAGCCACAGGCTGAACGCATCTTTCACCACGCCGGAGACAAACGCGGCGCACTGACGAGAAGAAAGGCGTTCTTTAGTCTGCCCGGCGAACTGTGGATCCTGCATTTTTACCGACAACACGTACGCGCAGCGTTCCCAGATATCTTCCGCCGAAAGCTTCACGCCGCGCGGCAGAATATTGCGGTATTCGCAGAACTCGCGCATGGCATCCAGCAACCCCTGGCGCAGGCCGTTAACGTGCGTCCCACCCTGCAAGGTCGGGATCAGGTTGACGTAGCTTTCCGTCAGCAGCTCACCGCCTTCCGGCAGCCACAGTAGCGCCCAGTCCACCGCTTCGGTTTCAGCAGAGAAATTGCCAATAAACGGTTTCTCCGGCAGCGTCTGCAGGCCGTTGACTGCTTCGCACAGGTAGTCGTTCAGGCCATCCTGATAACACCAGCGCTGCTCGGCGTTGTTCACTTCATCTTTGAAGATAATTTCCACGCCGGGGCAGAGTACCGCTTTTGCTTTCAGCAGATGCGTCAGGCGGGAAACCGAGAAACGCGGGCTATCAAAGAAGGATTCATCCGGCCAGAAATGGACGCTGGTCCCGGTATTGCGTTTGCCGCAGGTACCGATAACCTGCAGATCCTCGACCTTTTCGCCATTTTCAAACGCAATGCTATAAATCTGTCCGTCACGTTTTACCTGTACTTCCACGCGACGCGACAGGGCGTTCACCACGGAAATGCCAACGCCGTGCAAGCCACCGGAGAACTGATAGTTCTTATTTGAGAATTTACCGCCCGCGTGCAGGCGGCAGAGGATCAGCTCAACGGCCGGAACGCCCTCTTCCGGGTGAATGTCCACCGGCATGCCGCGCCCGTCGTCGATAACTTCCAGCGACTGGTCGGCGTGCAGGATCACCTCCACGCGTTTGGCGTGCCCCGCCAGCGCCTCATCGACACTGTTATCAATGACTTCCTGCCCGAGGTGGTTCGGGCGAGTGGTATCGGTGTACATCCCCGGACGGCGGCGAACCGGCTCAAGCCCGGTGAGTACCTCTATGGCATCAGCGTTATAGGATTGCGTCATGGTTTGTTCGTAGATAGTGACCGCATCGTTTCCCTGTTGGCTCAATGCAGCCCAAGGAAATCGATAATCTGTGTGAAATGATTCTCAAAGCCCACAAAGGCATGATTCCCGCCCTCTTCTACAGTCTGGCGACAGGCATCGTAATAGGCCACCGCCTGGCGGTAATCGAGCACTTCGTCCCCGGTCTGTTGCAGCAGCCAGATAAGATCCGGCGCTTCAAGCGGGTCAACTTGCATCACTTTGAGCTCGTAAATATGGCGAGACTCTAGCACATATTGTTCCCCAGTGTAGGGATTCTCGTTATTGCCGAGGTAATCGGCCAGTAACTCAAACGGACGCACAGCCGGGTTGATCACCACCGCTGGCAGCATAAAGCATTGCGAGAGCCAGGTTGCGTAGTAACCGCCCAGCGACGATCCGACGACGCCAAGCTGCCGCCCGCCCTGCTCAAGCACCAGCGACTCCAGCAATTCAGCTGCAGCAGCGGGATAAGGCGGCAATTGCGGCACCAGCACGGCGATGTCGGGATAGTGCTGCGACAGCCATTGCGACAACTGCGTGGCCTTCGCCGAACGCGGCGAACTGTTAAAGCCATGCAGATAGAGAAGAGTGGACATTAGTAGCCTTCTGAAGCCGTATCGGGGCGGAACTGCGTGCTCTCCAGCCGGCAGACTTCGGTATGCAGCGTTCCGTCATCATAGAGCTCCAGCCAGCGCCATCCCGGTGCAATGGTATCGAGCGTAAAGTTAGCGCAGTGCGGTTTGAACTGCACACAGGTTGACGGCGTCGCCAGCAGGCGGCGGCCATTCCAGTCGAGATCCAGCTCCTGGTGAATATGCCCGCACAGCAGGTGGCGCACTTTCGGAAAGCGCTGAAGCACATTATTCAGTTCGCCCGCGTTACGCAGGCTGTGCTGATCGAGCCAGCTACAACCGGATGGCAGCGGATGATGATGAAGCAGCAGCAAAGTGTGCCGCTCCGGGCTGTCGGAGAGTTTATTCTCCAGCCACTCAAGCTGAAATTCGCTCAGTTCGCCATGAGGGACGCCAAACACCTGGCTATCCAGCAGTAGAATTTGCCAATGATCGCCGATAAATACGCGTTTTGCCGGTGATATTCCCGCATCCTGCAACGCGCTGTACATGGCGGGCTGGAAATCGTGATTACCCGGTAACCAGACGCAAGGCGCAGTGAATCTTGCGATGCCTTCAGCAAAATGCTGATAAGCCGCAGCGGAGTGATCCTGTGCCAGGTCGCCGGTGGCGACGATCAGATCGCAAGGGCGCTGCTGGGCCTGGATAGCCTCCAGTACCGCCTGATAACTTTCCCAGGTATTGACCCCTAACAGCGTCTCGTGCTTTTCGGCAAACAGGTGAGAATCAGTAATTTGTAAGACCCTGACTCTGGACTCACCGGCCAGAGAGAGGTTTAACAGGCTTTCCAAATGGTGTCCTTAGGTTTCATGACGCTAACAAACCGGAATCGCCATTGCTCCATGTGCTAAACAGTAACGTAGCCAATCGGCCAGAAACTGATTAATTTGATGCTTTTCGTCGCGTTGATGCAACTTTTTATTAGGATAATCATAACGCGCTTTGAAACGAAAGATCTGCTGACTTGAACACACTTCAGCGACCATCGCGTCGTGGTACAGGCGCACCGTCATGGACGGCAGGCTCCAGTAGCTCACGGCAGGCACCGTCTGTTCAATTTCCACCAGCGTCGTATAACGCGTCGCTTCTACTATCGTTAACCGATATTGTGCGTTAGTCACCTGATAGCTCACCGTTTGGCCCGCTTCATCATTACGCGGCAACAGACGACGCAACTGAGCGAAATTGGTTTCGCACAGGCGCATCATTTCAGGGAAGTCAGGTGTATAGCGCTTCATTTTTTCCACTCGTTTCGTAAGCTCTCATGATGCAGTTGCAGCCATTGCAGGGCGATGACAGATGCTGCGTTATCGATTTTCCCCTCTTCTACCCACTGGTAAGCCTGCTCCCGACTCACCACATGAACCCGAATATCTTCGTTTTCATCCACCAGACCATGAACACCTTCGGCCTGAGTGGCATCCACTTCACCGACAAAGACGGCGGAACGCTCGCTGGTGCCGCCAGGACTTGCCAGATAGCTCAATACTTTTTTTGCGCGCCCGACGGTTAACCCCGCCTCTTCAACAGCTTCGCGGCGCACAACGTCTTCTTCGGTTTCGCCCTCTTCAATCATACCGGCGACCATCTCCAGCAGCCATGGGCTTTCGCTGGTATCGAATGCCGCAATACGGATCTGTTCGATCAGCACAACTTCGTCGCGCACTGGGTCAAAGGGTAGCAAGACTGCGGCGTGACCGCGTTCAAAAATTTCACGACGTACTTCGCCGCTCATCTCACCATTGAATAAACGGTGGCGAAAGCGGTAAAGATCAAGCGAAAAAAAACCGCTATAGAGTGTTTCTCGTGCAATAATTTCTACATCGTTTTTTGTGAAAGTCATTTCGGGTGATATTGGCTTACTCATTGGCGGCATCTCATTCGAAAATAATGACAAAAATCTGGATTTCAGACCCGTTTAATTACTGTTGCAAGCGCTATATGGTACATTGGTGCAAATTTATGCCAATGGCACGGAACGCCAAGCTGAGGCGATGCCCGTTTCTGCTAGAATCGGCGATTATTTTTCCCAATTTAGACCAGCGCTAATACTGCTTCACAACAAGGAATGCAAATGAAGAAATTGCTCTCCCTCCTTATCGGTCTGAGCCTCACCGGTTTCAGCACCATGAGCCAGGCAGAAAACCTGCTTCAGGTATACCAGCAGGCTCGTTTGAGTAACCCGGATCTGCGTAAATCCGCCGCTGATCGCGATGCCGCCTTTGAGAAAATTAATGAAGCGCGCAGCCCTTTATTACCTCAGCTCGGTTTGGGCGCTGATTATACGTATACCAATGGCTTTCGTGATAGTAATGGTGTCGATTCGAATGTAACCAGTGGCTCTTTGCAACTGACGCAAACTATTTTTGATATGTCGAAATGGCGCGCGCTGACGCTGCAAGAAAAAACGGCTGGCATTCAGGATGTCACCTGGCAAACCGATCAGCAAACCCTGATTCTGAACACGGCGACTGCCTATTTTAACGTGCTGAGCGCGATTGATGCGCTCTCCTACACGGAAGCGCAGAAACAGGCGATTTACCGTCAGTTGGATCAAACCACCCAGCGTTTTAACGTTGGCCTGGTCGCCATTACCGACGTACAGAACGCCCGTTCCCAGTATGACAGCGTGCTGGCGAACGAAGTGACCGCCCGCAACAACCTCGACAATGCCCTGGAATCACTGCGTCAGGTTACCGGCAACTACTATCCGGAGCTGGCGTCACTGAATGTCGACGGCTTTAAAACCGACAAACCGAAACCGGTGAACGCTCTGCTGAAGGAAGCGGAAAGCCGTAACCTGACGCTGCTGCAGGCGCGTCTGAGCCAGGATCTGGCGCGTGAGCAAATCCGCCAGGCGCAGGACGGCCATCTGCCAACACTTAATTTAACGGCGTCCACCAGCGTTTCGAATACCAAATACAGCGGTTCCGCGACACGTGGCAACGCAGTTTCCTCCTCCTCCTATGCGGATCGGGACATCGGTCAGAACTCTGTTGGCCTGAGCTTCAGCCTGCCGCTTTATAGCGGTGGTTCGGTAACGTCACAGGTTAAACAGGCGCAGTACAACTTTGTTGGCGCAAGCGAACAGTTGGAAAGCGCGCATCGTAGCGTCGTACAGAACGTGCGCTCCTCTTTCAACAACGTGAACGCGTCTATCAGCAGCATCAACGCCTACAAACAAGCGGTTGTTTCTGCCCAAAGCTCCCTGGATGCGATGGAAGCAGGTTACTCCGTGGGTACGCGTACCATTGTTGATGTGCTGGATGCGACCACCACGCTGTATAACGCCAAACAGCAGCTCTCCAGCGCACGTTATAACTACCTGATCAATGAGCTGAATATCAAATCAGCGCTGGGTACGTTGAACGAGCAGGATTTGCAGGCGCTGAACAACTCGCTGGGTAAAAACGTCTCCACGACGCCGGAAAGCGTCGCACCGGAGAACCCGCAGCAGGATGCAAGCGTTGATAACTTCAACGGCAACGTACAGCCTGCCGCAGCACGCACCAGCGTTAAACGCTAATCAGCACCAATCCGCAACGGGGGCAATCCAGCCCCCGTTTTTACGTAAGGCAACGTAAAGGCCTCCCCTCCTCGCTTTAACTTCAACCACTCATCCTCTATCCTGAGCGTTTTACATATGCCTTTGGGATCCAGGAAGATAACAATGAAACGGACAAAAAACATCCAACACGCGACGTTCCGCAAAAGCTGGAGCGCACGTCATTTAACACCTGTCGCACTGGCGGTGACTGCCGTTTTCATGCTGGCAGGCTGTGAAAAAAGCGACGAAACGGTTTCCCTGTACCAGAATGCGGACGATTGTTCGTCGGCAAACCCGGGGAAAAGCGCTGAGTGTAAAACCGCGTACAACAACGCGCTGAAAGAAGCTGAGCGTACGGCGCCGAAATACGCGACGCGCGAAGACTGCGTGGCAGAATTCGGTGAAGGCCAGTGCCAGCAGACGCCGGTTCAGGCGGGCATGACGCCGGAAAATCAGGCACAGGCACAGTCCGGCGGCAGCTTCTGGATGCCGCTGATGGCGGGCTATATGATGGGCCGCCTGATGGGCGGTGGCGCAGGTTTTGCCCAGCAGCCGCTGTTCAGCTCGCGTAATCCGGCAAGCCCGGCTTACGGCCAGTACACCGATGCATCCGGTAAAGGCTATGGCGCAGCGCAGCCGGGCCGCACCATGACCGTACCGAAAACAGCGATGGCGCCAAAACCGGCGACCACAACCACGGTGACCCGTGGCGGCTTTGGTGAATCTGTTGCGAAGCAGAACACGATGCAGCGCCGCGTAAGCGGTACGCCGACCCGCTCGATGGGCGGTTGATGGTCATGGAAAGAATCGCAATTACCGAACGCCCGGACTGGCGCGAAAAAGCCACCGAATATGGTTTTAATTTTCACACCATGTACGGAGAACCGTACTGGTGTGAAGAAGCGTACTACAAGCTGACGCTTGCTCAGGTTGAGAAGCTGGAAGAGGTTACCGCTGAGCTGCACCAGATGTGTCTGAAAGTGGTGGAAAAAGTGGTTGCCAGCGACGAGCTGATGGCCAAATTCCGCATTCCAAAACACACCTGGGGCTTTGTACGCCAGTCCTGGGCAACGCAGCAACCGTCGCTCTATTCGCGTCTCGATCTCGCCTGGGATGGCGTGGGCGAACCCAAATTGCTGGAGAATAATGCAGATACACCAACGTCTCTGTATGAAGCCGCTTTTTTCCAGTGGATCTGGCTGGAAGACCAGCTTAACGCCGGAAACTTGCCAACGGGCAGCGATCAATTCAACAGCCTGCAAGAGCAGCTCATTGCGCGTTTCGCCGAGCTTCGCGAGCAGCATGGTTTCCAGTTGCTGCACTTCACCTGCTGCCGGGATACCGTTGAAGATCGCGGTACCGTGCAGTATTTGCAGGATTGCGCGGCAGAAGCGGAGCTGGCGTCGGAGTTCCTCTATATCGAGGATATCGGCCTTGGCGAGAAAGGCCAGTTTACCGACCTTCAGGATCAGGTGATTGGCAACCTGTTCAAGCTTTATCCGTGGGAATACATGCTGCGCGAAATGTTCTCCACCAAGCTGGAAGATGCCGGTGTTCGCTGGCTGGAACCCGCCTGGAAGAGCATTATTTCCAATAAAGCGCTGTTGCCGCTGCTGTGGGAGATGTTCCCCAATCATCCCAATCTGCTGCCTGCGTACTTTGCCGAAGACAATTATCCGCAAATGGAAAAGTACGTCGTGAAACCGATTTTCTCCCGTGAAGGCGCAAATGTGTCGATCGTTGAGAACGGAAAAACGGTCGAGGCGGTTGAAGGGCCGTACGGCGAAGAGGGCATGATTGTGCAGCAGTTCCACCCGCTGCCAAAATTCGGCGACAGTTATACGCTGATCGGCAGTTGGCTGATCAACGATCAACCCGCAGGAATCGGCATTCGTGAAGATCGCGCGCTGATCACCCAGGACCTGTCACGTTTCTATCCGCATATCTTTACCGAATAACGTAAAAGAGCATCTACGTGGTGACAATAACAACCCGGCCAAACGCGCCGGGTTTGTTTTTACAGGCCCAGTCGACATCCCTAAAGTACGCCAAACAGTTTCGGCAGAAACAGCGAGATCGCCGGAATATAAGTCACCAGCATCAGCACGAAGAACAGGATCGCATAGAACGGCAGCATCGCTTTCACCACCTGCTCGATCTTCTGTTTACTCACCGCGCTGGCGACAAACAATACCGATCCCACCGGCGGCGTAATCAACCCAATGCCGAGGTTGACCAGCATAATCATGCCGAAGTGCACCGGATCGATCCCCAGCGCATTTGTCACCGGCAGCAACACCGGCGTGAGGATCAGGATCAGCGGTGCCATATCCATCAGCGTGCCAATCAGTAACAGCATGATATTGATGCACATCAGAATAACGTACTTGTTATCTGAGATGCTGGTGAACGCTTCGGTGATGCGGGCAGGAAGCTGCATGTAGGTCATGATCGCGCCGAATGCAGCGGCAAAACCAATCAGGATCATCACAATGCTCACCGTTTTTACGGTGCGATACATCAGCTTCGGTAACTCCGACCATTTGTAATCGCGGTAAATAAACATAGTGACGAAGAAAGCCCACAGGCAGGCAATTGCCGCTGACTCCGTGGCGGTAAAGATCCCCGAGAGAATGCCACCCATGATGATCACTACCGTCATCAGCCCCCATAACGTATCAACAAAAATCTTTAACGCCTGGCGAAACGGTATGCGCTCTCCCTTCGGATAACCGCGTTTGTGGGCAAATGCCACGCACATCACCATCAGAGTAAAACTCAGCAGCAATCCCGGCAGGATCCCGGCGATAAACAGCGCAGCAATCGAGACTGTGCCGCCGGTTGCCAGCGAATAGATTACCGAGTTATGACTGGGCGGCGTCAGGATCGCCTGTACCGAGCCGCTGGCAGTTACGGCCGCAGCAAAATCGCGCGGATACCCTTTTTTGTCCATCTCCGGGATCATCACCGAGCCGATCGAGGCAGTATCTGCAACCGATGATCCGGAAATTGCGCCGAAGAATGTCGATGCAACGATATTCACCAGCGACAGGCCGCCGCGAATAAAACCGACAAATATATAAGCAAAATTCACCAGCCGACGCGCAATACCGCCCTCGGCCATAATCGCTCCGGCGAGAATAAAGAAAGGGATCGCCAGCAGTGAGAATTTATTGACGCCGTTGGTCAGTTGGATCATCACTGCTTCCAGCGGAATATCAATATACCATGCGCCCAGTACCGCGCTGATCCCCACGGCATAAGCGACCGGAACACCCACCGCCAGCATAATGGCTAACGTAAAAACGAGAATAAATGCATCCATAAACGTTCCTTACTGGATGATCGGATTAACCCGACGAGCCCACCATCACCACCGATCGGTGATATTGCGCGCCACACAACATCTTTTCGAGAATAAACAGCAACGTGATTGCTGAGCCGATCGGCAGCGGCAAATAGGTTTCACCGGCGGTAAAAAACGGGAATTCAGCAACAGGCTGCTCCCATAATTCCGCACACAGCGCGCTGCTGTACCAGAGAATAAAGAGGCTAATCGCCATCAGCATCAGGTCGGCGACCACAAAACAGATCTTACGCGCGCGTTCGCTTAAGCGGTCAGTGACCATACTGACGGCGATATGTGAACCCGCGCGGTAACTTACCGCTGCGCCGACAAAGGTAAACGTCACCATGCAAATAATGGCTATCGGTTCCGGCCAGGATAAAGCGCTGTTCATTACGTAGCGCGCAAAGATCCCCAGCGGAATAATCGCCACCATAATCAGCAGCGCAATTCCGGCGATCCACATTGATATTCGGTAAAGGATATCCATCAACAACGAATAGCGTTCAGCCATAACGATTTTCCCGCGGCAGAAAATAAAGATATAACAGACAAAATAATTATCGGGGCAAGGCTTCCCCTGCCCGTAGCTGTTATTGCACGTCTTTAATGCGGGTCATCAGATCCTGATGGTCTTTGCCGTATTTATCGCGTACTGATTGTGTCGCCTCGTAAAAGGCGGTGGTATCCATATCATGGAATTGCACGCCGCCCGCTTTCATGGCTTCCAGCGACTTCTGATTGTAGGTTTTCCACAATTCACGCTGTTCGTCCTGGGCTTCTTTCGCCAGCTTGAGGATCAATTCCTGATCCTCTTTTTTCAACTTATCCCATTTAACTTTAGAAAATAAAAACAGCTCCGGAATAATAAAGTGCTTACTCCAGGTGTAATTCTTCACAACGGGTAAATAGTTATGCGCAACAAAGGTTGGAGGGTTATTTTCTGTGCCATCAATCACGCCGGTTTGCATACCGCTAAATACTTCGCTAACGCCCATGGCGACCGAGTTGGCTCCCATGGCTTTCAGCGTATCAAGCGCAATCGGGCTGCCCTGCACGCGAATTTTCATCCCTTTCAGGTCTTCCGCTTTCGTGACTGGCGCTTTGGTAATCAAATTACGCGTACCGGCATCCATCCAGCCAAGGAAAACCAACCGCGATTTACTGCTTTCCGACAGGCGATTGCCAATCTCCTGGCCAATCATTCCGTCGAGCACTTTATGCATATGATCTTCATCGCGAAAAATATAGGGCAGCGTAAAGACATTGATCTCCGGTAATATTGCTGCCACTGGCGTCATCGACACGCGAATAATATCTATTGCACCGATTTGCGCCTGTTCAATAACCTGTTTCTCATCGCCTAACACACCGCCAGGAAAGGTTTTAATATCCAGTCGACCATCCGTAGCTGCACTGAGTTTTTCTCCCATATGTTTTACCGCAACAACATTGGGGTAATCTGCCGGGTGAACATCGGCTGCACGAAAAGTTTGGGCTAAAGAGGCGTGAGAGATAAACAGCAGAGCGGAACTAATACAGACTTTTAGTAAGGTTTTCGCTGAATTCATATTTCCGTGTCTCCAGAGGTTTACTGCTTTTTAGGTAAATAAGAGCGACCACGAACAGGGGTTCGAGGTACAACACCAGATAATTTTTATGGGATTGTCTGAGACATTAGACTCTTTGAGAGTAGTCACTCGGCGGGATTCTTGCGACGATAATGTTCACAAAAAAGAGTAAATTCAGCACAGCGTTTTATTTTTGCAGCACAGGTCTTTTTATTTTCAAAAAAACCGTATTTCAGATGTGATTTTTTGCGATCTTCCTCGAATTTTTCCACATCCAGGAGAATGAAAAGGGTGGCTGCCAGAGCCACCCTTTATTTTAACCAACCTGAACCGAAAGCATACTCAGCGAACCCATCTCAATACCGTCTATCGGGATAGTAATGGCCTCGGTGCCGTTCCATGCGCCCAGCACATACAGCAGCGGCAGGTAGTGATCCGGGGTTGGGTTAGATAACGCTCCGCCTTCATGATCGAGGTAATTTACCAGCGGATGCTGCTCAACCGGGCCCTGCCAGGTGAGGTTCGCTTTCACATAATCGTTGAACGATGTGGCCCACGGATACGGCGTATTTTCGCCATGCCAGCGTGCGGTACGCAGGTTATGCACCACGTTGCCGCTGGCCACCAGCATAATGCCCTCATCACGCAGCGCCGCCAGCTTGCGGCCCATCTCAAAATGCCATGCTGCGGGTTTCGTGCTGTCGATACTGAGTTGCACCATCGGGATGTCGGCATTCGGGTACATTTTAATCAGCACGCCCCAGGAGCCGTGGTCAAAGCCCCAGGCTTCCTTATCAAGCACAACGGGCACAGGTGCCAGTAAATCAACCAGATGCTGAGCCAGTTCCGGCGAACCCGGTGCCGGATAATGAGTATCGTACAACGCTTGCGGGAAACCACCGAAATCATGGATAGTTTTCGGCGCTTCCATCGCGGTAACGCCAGTACCACGGGTAAACCAGTGGGCGGATACCACCACAATCGCTTTCGGGCGCGGCAGCGTCTCGCCTAACATTCCCCAGGCGCGGGTATAAACGTTATCTTCCAGAACATTCATTGGGCTACCGTGGCCCAGGAACAGTGCTGGCATACGAGGTGCAGACATGGTGATATCCTTACTGAGTGTGTCAATTTGATAACGACACATTACGCCTTTTCATGGTGCGAAGAACTCAGATAACCATGATGAAGATCTTCAGTAATTTTGAATGTAAGCATCAAGTAAAGATAAGGCTCCGGCCTCGCTTTTCAGGTAACAAACTCTTACATTAATGAGAATGATTATCATAAAGGAGTAATTCATGTCGGTACCGTTGATTCTGACCATCCTGGCTGGCGCAGCGACCTTTATCGGCGCGATTCTTGGCGTGTTAGGCCAGAAACCATCAAACCGCGTACTGGCGTTCTCGCTCGGCTTTGCTGCCGGAATCATGTTATTGATTTCGTTAATGGAGATGCTGCCCGCTGCACTGGCGACGGAAAATATGTCACCGATGCTCGGCTATGGCATGTTTGTCGTGGGCCTGCTGGGGTATTTCGCGCTGGATCGCATGTTACCCCATGCACACCCGCAGGATTTAATGCAGGGTACGCGGCGAACCTTTCCGCGCGGCCTGCGCCGTACCGCCATTTTGCTGACGATGGGTATCAGTCTCCATAACTTCCCGGAAGGCATCGCCACCTATGTCACCGCCAGTAACGACCTGGAATTAGGCCTCGGTATCGCCTTTGCGGTCGCGTTGCACAATATTCCTGAAGGACTTGCGGTTGCCGGGCCGGTTTACGCGGCAACCGGTTCAAAACGCAGCGCGGTATTCTGGGCGGGAATCTCAGGGCTGGCGGAGATCCTCGGCGGCGTCCTGGCATGGTTGATCCTCGGCAGTCTGCTCTCGCCAGTGGTGATGGCGGCCATTATGGCAACCGTCGCCGGGATTATGGTGGCATTGTCGGTGGATGAACTGATGCCGCTGGCGAAAGAGATCGATCCCAACAACAATCCCAGCTATGGCGTGCTGTGCGGTATGTCGGTGATGGGCTTAAGCCTTGTGGCGTTGCAGGCGATGGGATTTAGCGGCTGAGGATCGGGACGCTCTTGCAGAGGGCAGGCGCGTCTTATTCGCCCTGCCCGACGCGGCGAGTTTTCTTCAGCTCTTCGAGCACCCGTTGATAAGCTTTATAGATCGCTTCGCGATCGTGGCGGCAGGCTTTGCAATGGCGTTTAAGTACGTGGACATAGCCGAAAACGACGATGACAATCGCCAGAAGCCAGTACCATGAGATAAACATATTGCCTCCCTTATTTCCGGCAAACATTGGTTAACAAACCAATGACAAAATAGCGTTAACTTAATGAATTATAATGCTTTAAAACTGTTTTTTATGTCCGTAGAGCAGGTACCACTTTATAAGTAGCACCGCGAAATTTCAATGCGTGAATATTATAAATGCGACAAACATTGACGCAGGACAGGCAAAAAAAATCCGCAGCTTTCGGCCGAGGATTTTTTATCACTAACGCAAGTTAGCTGGCTTTACGCTCATGTTCCTGGCGGTAAGCCACCAGATCTTCAATGGTCACAACAGCCATATTGTGTTGCTTAGCAAATTCGATGCACTCCGGCGCGCGCGCCATTGAGCCATCATCATTGGTTAATTCACACAGCACGCCCGCCGGTTTAAAACCCGCCAGCGTCACTAAATCGATCGTTGCTTCAGTATGACCGCCACGGGTCAATACGCCGCCAAGCTGCGCGCGCAGCGGGAAAACGTGGCCAGGACGGTTCAGATCGGAAGGTTTCGCGCCATCGGCAATCGCCGCGCGAACGGTGGTAAGACGGTCAGCCGCCGAAACACCGGTTGTTACGCCATGCGCCGCTTCGATAGTAACGGTAAAACCGGTGCCGTAGGCGCTGGTATTGTTCTCGACCATCATCGGCAGATCGAGCTGTTTCCGGCGTTCGTCGGTCAGGCACAGGCAAACAATGCCGCTGCCGTGGCGAATAGTCAGCGCCATTTGCTCAACGGTCATGGTTTCTGCGGCGAAAATCATATCGCCTTCATTTTCACGGTCCTCGTCGTCGAGCACCATCACACCACGGCCTTCGCGCAGCGCGGCGAGAGCATGTTCAATACGTTCGAAAGGCGTGCCAAAAGAAGAAAGCAGCGTCTGATTCATGGTAAAAGACCTCAATAAAGTTATGGTTACCAGAATCAGGGCAGTCTTAGGAGTGTCGCAATGCGGCAAAAAAATAACGCGAGCGGGCGTCATTGCCCGACAGATTCGTTACTCTCTCCCATCCGGACTTTAACCGTCGGCCCCGGAATTACACCGGATCTGCTGACCTTCAAACGTTAGCCTGAAGCGCTCGCGGGCTTTCAGCATCTGCTGATTTACCGCCGGTGGGGAATTTCGCCCCGCCCTGAGAATAAGCGGGATAACTATAACGCCATTGATAATCTTCGGCAATGCATAAGCTTCAAACAATTCTGGTTTATCACCTGGGTTTATCACACTACAATGACTTATTGAGCCTATCCGAGCAGGGAACCTAAAATGATTGACCCAAAGAAAATTGAACAGATTGCGCGTCAGGTTCACGAATCCATGCCCAAGGGGATCCGTGAGTTCGGGGAAGATGTGGAAAAGAAAATTCGTCAGACGTTACAGGCACAGTTAACTCGCCTGGATCTGGTGAGCCGCGAAGAGTTTGACGTGCAAACGCAGGTATTGCTGCGCACCCGCGAGAAACTGGCGCTGCTGGAGCAACGCCTGAGTGAACTCGAAAATCAGGGGAAAAGCGCAGAAGTCAAACCCGCTCCGGCCATTCCACCGGTAGACGATCAGGCGTAATAGCTTTTGCGCCGAATGGCGCGAGCGCTTTCCGGGCCTGCTCATTATGCAGGCCCGATAACAGGTTTAATCGCCCTGCTTCTGGATCTTTTTGATGATATTGGTGGTTGAACAACCATCTTCAAAGTTGAGCACCAGCACTTCCCCGCCGTTAGCCCAGACTTCTTTGCTGCCCGCAATATCTTCCGCTTTGTAGTCGCCACCTTTTACCAGCAGATCCGGCAAAATTCCGGCAATCAGACGCTGCGGCGTATCTTCTTCAAACGATACAACCCAGTCCACCGCTTCCAGCGCGCTCAGCACGATCATGCGCTGCTCCAGCGGGTTCACCGGGCGGGTTTCGCCTTTCAGCCGTTTGGTGGAAGCGTCGCTGTTAACCGCAACAATCAGGCGATCGCCGAGCTTGCGCGCATTCGCCAGATAAGAGACATGCCCGGCGTGCAAAATGTCGAAGACTCCGTTCGTCATCACCACCTTTTCACCGCGCTTACGCGCCGCAGCGACTGCCGCTTTCAGCTCTTCTTCGCTCATCACGCCGAAGCCGGTTTCTGCACGGCCGCGCACGGCGTTTTCCAGCTCGATAGGCGATACCGTTGAGGTACCGAGTTTACCAACCACTACGCCTGCGGCTGCGTTCGCAAAGTAGCAGGCTTCTTCCAGCGAATTACCCGCCGCCAGCGTTGCTGCCAGCACGCCAATCACCGTATCGCCGGCACCGGTCACGTCATACACTTCCTGTGCCTGGGTCGGCATGTGCAGCGGCGCTTTGCCCGGTTGCAGCAGCGTCATACCTTGCTCGGAGCGGGTCACCAGCAGCGCAGAAAGGTCGTAATCGGCAATCACTTTCATGCCGCGTTCAACGATCTCGTCTTCGTTTTTGCATTTCCCGGCCACCGCTTCAAACTCCGACAGGTTCGGGGTCAGCAGCGTAGCGCCGCGATAGCGCTCAAAATCAGTGCCTTTCGGATCGATCAGTACCGGCACGCCCGCTTTACGCGCCAGCGCAATCATCTGCTGAACGCTGGCCAGCGCGCCTTTGGCGTAATCAGAAAGCACCAGCGCGCCAATGCTGCCGAGCGCCTGGCTGATGCGCTCATGCATCGGCAGGGGATCGACGCCTTCAAACCCTTCTTCAAAGTCCAGGCGGATCAGTTGCTGGTTGCGCGACAGAACGCGCAGTTTGGTAATGGTGGGATGAGTGGGAACAGAAACGAAGTCGCATTTTACATTGACATCCGCCAGCGCCTTGCTCAGTGCGCGAGCCGCATCATCAATACCTGTCAGACCCACCAGACGCGCCGTTGCGCCCAGCGAAGCAATGTTCATCGCCACGTTCGCCGCGCCGCCCGGGCGTTCTTCAATCGTATCGACTTTCACCACCGGCACCGGGGCTTCCGGAGAGATGCGGCTGGTTGGCCCGTACCAGTAACGGTCCAGCATCACATCGCCAACCACCATTACACCCGCCTGGTTAAACTCTGGCAGCGTCACTTTCATTCCTGTCTCCTGAGAGATACAAAATTTGCGCGCGATAATATCATACTTACGCCGGAGCGCACGGTTCCACCAGCCACTTGTCCCAGCTGGTTTTGATCAGCTGGCGTTCGGCGACAAAACACGACAACGCCACATGCCCCGGCAACTCCTGTAATGCCAGGTGGTGCAACTCATCGCGCAGCGTGGTGTAAGCCTGCGTCAGCGCCAGCGCTTCCTGTTCATCCATGATGTTGTTCTGCGCCAGCCCTTCCAGAATGCGCACGTTATCAGACCAGCGCGTCAGCTTCGGTTTGTCATGCGCATAGCGCAGCACCAGATACTGAGCGATAAACTCAATGTCGGTGATACCGCCTTCATCGGCTTTCAGATCGAAGCGATCTTTATGCTTGTTACCAAGGTGAGCACGCATCTTCTCGCGCATCTCGCGCACCTCGGTTTGCAATGTTGCGCCATCGCGCGGGATCATCAGAATATCGCGGCGAATGGCATCAAACTCCACGGCCAGTTGCGGATCGCCGTACACCACGCGCGCGCGCGCCAACGCCTGATGTTCCCACGTCCAGGCTTCATTTTTCTGGTAATCCGCGAAGGATTCGGTGGTCGTCACTAACATTCCCGCCGCGCCGGACGGGCGCAGGCGCGCATCCACTTCATAGAGAATGCCGGACGAAGTACGTGTGCTGAACAGGTGCATGATGCGCTGGGCAAGACGCAGATAGAACTGGCGGCCATCGATCTCCCGCTCGCCGTCGGTCATCACATCCATCGGGCAATCGTGCAAAAAGACCAGGTCGAGATCGGAGCTGTAACCCAACTCCCAGCCGCCAAGTTTGCCGTAACCAACGACGGCAAACCCACGCCCTTCCCGATCGCGCAGATGCATTGGCTGACCATAACGCGCCACCATTTGTCCCCATGCCTGCTGCACTACCGCATCGATAATCGCTTCCGCAAGCCACGTCAGATGATCGCTCACTTTCATTACCGGGAGCGTACCGGCAATATCCGCCGCGGCGACGCGCAGCAACTGCGCCTGTTTAAACTGCCGCAGCGCTTCCAGTTGTTGCTCTTCATCATCCTCCGGCACGCGGAGCAGATATTGCCGCAGTTCGTCGCGGTAGGCGTTCATCGCCGTCGGCTGATAAAGCGTAGTGGGATCGAGCAGCTCATCGAGCAGGATTGGGTAACGCGCCAGCTGGCTGGCCACCATCGGCGATGCCGCACAAAGGGAAATAAGATGCTTCAGCGCGCCGGGGAATTCGCTCAGCAGTTCAAGATAAGTGGTACGCGTAATGATGCCTGTCAGCAGCGGCGTCAGGCGCGACAACGGCACTGGCGCGTCGTCTCGCGAGCAGACATCGCTCAGCAAATGCGGCATCAGATGATCCAGCACCTGGCGCCCGCGCGGGCCGATGGTGCGCTTATCCATCTCTTTACGGAAATCAGCAATCAGCGCCACTACGCGGCGGCGATCGTCATCGGAAAGATGTGCCAGCACCGGCGTGGTGTCATCTTCCTGCAGCGCATCCTGCCACAGTTCACGCCAGTTTTCGGAAAGCACATCTTCCGGCGAGTCGCTCTCGTCGTCGCCGATCAGCTCATTGAAGACGCGACGTACAGCGGCCATATGCGTTTCCAGCGTACTGCTGAGTTCATCCCAGCTTGCCACGCCCATTCCCCAGGCCAGCCGGGCGCGGTTGAGATCGTCGCCCGGCAAGGTCTGCGTCTGTTCGTCATTAATGCTTTGCAGCAGGTTTTCCAGACGCCGTAACCAAAGGTAGGCCGCCCGTAACCTGCCAGCTTCGCCTTCAGGTAACAGGTGCAGCTGATCGATGGCTTCCAGCGTTGGCAACAGTGAGCGGGATTGCAGCGCCGGTTCACGGCCACCGCGAATCAACTGAAAAACCTGCACGATAAATTCGATTTCACGAATGCCACCCGCGCCCAGCTTAATGTTGTCTTTCAGGCCACGGCGGCGGACTTCGCGGGCAATCATGCCTTTCATATTACGCAGCGACTGGATCACGCTGAAATCAATGTAGCGGCGGAAAACAAAGGGACGCAGCATGGCACGCAGCTCACGGGCGTGTTTACCGTCGTTATCGCCCATAATTCGCGCTTTCACCATCGCATAGCGCTCCCAGTCGCGCCCCTGCTCCTGGTAATAATCCTCCAGCGCGGCAAAGCTGAGCACCAGCGGGCCGCTATCGCCGAAGGGGCGTAAACGCATATCTACGCGATAGACAAAACCATCCTGCGTTGGCTGGTCGAGTACCTTGATCAGCCGTTGCCCCAGGCGGGTGAAGAACTGAGCGTTATCCAGCTCGCGCCGGCCGCCACGGGTTGCCCCGTTTTCCGGCCAGGCGAAGATCAGATCGATATCGGAAGAGAAATTGAGTTCGCCGCCGCCAAGTTTGCCCATGCCTAAAATCAGCATCGGCTGCGCAACGCCCTGCGGGTTACAGGGCGTTCCCCATTCGCGGCAACAGGCGTCGTACAGCCAGTCGCGCGCGGCGACGATCAGCGTTTCCGCCAGCACGCTCAGTTGCTGCAAGACATCTTCTTCTGCCACCAGCCGCAGCGCCTGCACCCAGGCAATACGCACCATTACCCGACGGCGGAACTGGCGCAGAACGCGCATCAGTGCCGCTTCATCCGTGACATCCCGCAGTGCCGCACTGAGCCATTGCGCGTAGTGCTGCCACTCCGTTGCCTGCGGCGGCGCGCTTTCCAGCTCGGCCAGCCATTCAGGATATGTGATGATACTGTCCTGAACGAAATCACTAAAAGTGAGTACTGACTGCGCCTGCGCACTGAGTGGCTGTGCGGTTAGCACCTCCGGCAGACGGGAAAGCACAGTGTGCCAGTGCTGCGATAACGGCGAGGCATGCGGCATCCGAAGTATCCTTTAGTTAGCGTTTTCCGCTGTGCAGCCAGAACGGCTCCTGCGTAATTGCGGTATTACGAAAGTGTTCGATCTCGATTCTCTGGCGCGTTTCAATGGCGTGGTACAGCCCCTGCCAGTTCTCCAGCCATTCGTTTGCCAGCGCGCGATCGTAATGGCCTGCCAGCAGCAATGCGCTGTCGATGTCACGCGCCAGGCGTGGCAACTGGTCGCGATAGCTGTCGCCCAGCGGTTGCGCGAAGGCTTTTTTCAGCTCCGCCGCGCTGCGCGAAAGATGTACATCGGCGAAGCGTTTAAATGAATCGGCAAATTTTGCCTGCGCTTTTTCATCAAGGAAGGCGCGCCAGCCCTGCGTTACCAGCCACTCGGTCAACAGCAGTTTTGCCATTGCCGAAGGCGCATCCCATACCGCAGTGTCGGCAGAAACCGCCGAAGTCAGCGTGGCTTCCACCTGCGTCAGTAAATCACGTAAGTGAGCGCTCGCTTTACGCGGCACAATACCGCCAAAAAGCGCCAGCGTATGGCGGATTAACGCAATCGCACGCAGTACATCCTGCTTTGCCGCGTTGTTGCCGCGCACCCACAACTCTTCATGGTATTGCCACTGGGAAAGCGCCAGTTCCAGCGCGGCAGCAAAAGCTTGCTCAACGCTGGCCTTCGGGACGGTTTGCAGAATGTCCGTTGGACGGCGCTCGCGTGGGGCATTGCCCTGCGCCAGATGGTAACCACGCGCGGCTTTGCTCAGACTTCCCTGACGCAAAACGGAGAGCGTCACTAGCTGGCGCGCCAGCTTAAGGATATCCGCAGGATCGCCACTCAGCAGCTCCAGCTCCAGCTCGCAAATCGGCTCAGCGGATTCCCCGGCTTTCACTTCGCCGAGATCAAGGCCAATCTCAATTCGGCTCTCACCTACATTGACCAGCCATTTTTCACGGTAAAAATCGGTGCTGAACAGCGGACGCGTACGCGCTTGTAAATCGGCAGGCAGCTCGCCATCGGGCCATACTTCGGCAGGG
This sequence comes from Kosakonia radicincitans DSM 16656, assembly GCF_000280495.2. Taxonomy (NCBI): domain Bacteria; kingdom Pseudomonadati; phylum Pseudomonadota; class Gammaproteobacteria; order Enterobacterales; family Enterobacteriaceae; genus Kosakonia; species Kosakonia radicincitans. The sequence continues at coordinate 679,767 of NZ_CP018016.1, read as the reverse complement.
AAGCGCGACAGATCAAGCTCCGGGCTGGCAAGCGGAATATTGTATTCAGGACGCTGATGTAAACCGCCAATCACCCGTCCGGCAATTTTCATCGTCATCTCATACTGACCGTCAAAACCCCGGATGCGCAGCCCCATATCATGGCCGCGCAGCCAGTTGTCAGGTGTCTCATAGTAAATATTCAGTAACTGGCTGGCGGCGATATGTTCTTCGGTCAGCGTATGTAGATGGTGACGAAGCGTTTCCACGCTGTCGGCATTAACGATAAACTTTAATTCGATTTCCTGAGCCATGGCCTTGCACTTATGGTTATGTCACATCAGTGAAAATTTCGGCGAACTAACGCCCCTGATGTTTGTCAGTAGATAGTATTGTGTGCCAAATTGCCATGCAATGCGCAATTTGCTGGGTGCAAAAGTTCGTATAAGCGCGCAGTTTGACCCGGAAGATTCCGATTGATGCCACCTGCCAGGTGTCGTCAGACTGATGTCACTGTTTCCCATTCACATTTAACGAAAATAATGACTGCCTGATGCCAAAATTACGCCTGATTGGATTGACCCTGGTTGCACTGAGTGTGTCCGTTGGGATCCACGCTGAAGAAAAACGGTATGTTTCCGACGAACTGAATACCTGGGTACGTAGTGGCCCTGGCGATAATTATCGCCTTGTCGGTACGGTAAATGCCGGCGAGGAAGTGACTCTGCTGCAACAAAACAACGATTACGGCCAGGTGCGCGACAGCACCGGGCGCACCTCCTGGATCCCGCTGAAAGAGTTGAATGTAGAGCCAAGCCTGCGTACTCGCGTACCGGAGCTGGAGAACCAGGTCAAAACGTTGACCGATAAACTGAACAATATCGATAACACCTGGAACCAGCGCACGGCTGAAATGCAGCAAAAAGTGGCGCAGAGCGACGGGGTGATCAACGGCCTGAAAGATGAAAACCAGAAGCTGAAAAATGAGTTAATCGTCGCGCAGAAGAAAGTGAACGCGGCGAATCTGCAACTGGACGACAAGCAGCGCACCATCATTATGCAGTGGTTTATGTATGGCGGCGGCGTGCTGGGCGCGGGTTTAATCCTCGGCCTGCTGTTGCCGCATATGATCCCAAGCCGCAAGCGCAAAGATCGCTGGATGAGTTAAGGACATTCGCCATCTTCTCTACACTTACGTATTATCTGTCGACTTATGTGTAGAGGAGAGTGGTGTGAAGAGTTATCTGGTCGGTGGTGCTGTACGTGATTCGTTGTTAGGCCTGCCAGTCAAAGACAGAGACTGGGTTGTGGTCGGCGCCACGCCGGAAGAGATGCTCAACGCGGGCTACCAGCAGGTAGGTCGCGATTTCCCTGTGTTTCTCCACCCGCAAAGCCGCGAAGAGTATGCGCTGGCCCGCACCGAACGTAAATCCGGCTCGGGTTATACCGGGTTTATCGTTCATGCCGCCCCCGATGTCTCCCTTGAACAAGATTTACTGCGCCGGGATTTAACCGTCAACGCACTGGCGCAGGACGAAAACGGGCACATCATCGACCCGTTTAATGGTCAGCACGATCTACGTAACCGCATTTTGCGTCATGTCTCCCCGGCTTTTAGCGAAGATCCGCTGCGCGTACTGCGCGTAGCCCGCTTCGCAGCCCGCTATGCTCACCTTAGTTTTCGGATTGCCGACGAAACGATGTCGCTGATGCGCGCCATGACCGATGCTGGCGAACTGGCGCATCTGACCACAGAGCGCGTCTGGAAAGAGACCGAGAACGCGCTGCATGCCCGTAATCCTCAGGTCTATTTCCAGGTACTGCGCGACTGCGGCGCGCTGAAGGTGCTGTTCCCGGAGGTCGATGCGCTGTTTGGCGTGCCCGCTCCGGCGAAGTGGCACCCGGAAATCGACACCGGCGTTCACACGCTGATGACACTGACGATGGCCGCGATGCTCAGCCCGGAAGTGGACGTGCGTTTCGCCACGTTATGTCACGATCTGGGCAAAGCGCTGACGCCAAAAGAGCTCTGGCCGCGCCATCATGGCCACGGCCCGGCGGGCGTCAAACTGGTCGCAGGGCTGTGCCAGCGTCTGCGCGTACCAAACGAGATCCGCGATCTGGCAAAACTGGTGGCGGAGTTTCACGATCTGATCCACACCTTCCCCATTTTGCAGCCCAAAACCATTGTGAAGTTGTTCGACTCAATTGATGCGTGGCGTAAACCGCAGCGCGTAGAGCAAATTGCCCTGACCAGCGAAGCCGATGTGCGTGGACGTACCGGTTTTGAAGCCTGCGACTATCCGCAAGGACGTTTACTGCGTGAAGCGTGGGAAGTGGCTCGTGCCGTTCCAACCAAAGCGGTGATTGAAGCCGGTTTTAAGGGGGCGGAAGTCCGCGAAGAGTTGACGCGCCGCCGGATAGCCGCGCTGGCGCAGTGGAAAGCGCATCGTTGCCCTCAGCCCGCAGACTGAGGGCGCGAGCCTTAGAAGAAGACCAGATACACAGCCGCTGCGACGATAAAACGGTAAATCGCGAACGGAATAAAAGAGATGCGTTTAATCAGCTCAAGGAAGGTTTTGATGGCGATCAGCGCGACAATAAAAGCGGTGATGAAACCCACGGCAAACATCGGAATATCGCCGGTGGTGAGAAACCCCATGCTCTTATAGAGATCCAGTGCGGTTGCGCCCAGCATCATTGGCACAGCCAGCAGGAAAGAGAACTCTGATGCGGCATAGCGGCTAACGCCCATCAGCATCCCACCGGAAATGGTCGCCCCGGAGCGGGAGAATCCAGGCCATAGCGCCAGACACTGGAAACAACCAATAATGAACGCCTGGCGATAAGTCATATCATCCACGCCCTGCGCGCGCGGCACTTTCGGCTTCAGCACTTCTGCGGCAATCAGCAGAAAGCCGCCGACCACCAGCGCATAAGTCACGTTGAGCGGGTTAAACAGCGACTTGATGGTGTCATGGAATACCAGACCCATCACCACCGCCGGAATCATACCTAAAATGATATGAATCAGCGAAAGGCGTCCCGTACCGGTGCCTTCATGCGGTTGCTTGCCGAAGTGAATGCCAATTAAACCAAACAGGCGTCGCCAGAACATCACGACAACCGCCAGAATCGAGCCCAACTGAATCACAACCTCGAACGTTTTTGCTGTATCACCTTCAAATCCCAGCAAATGTCCGACGATAATCATGTGACCAGTGCTGGAAACCGGCAGGAACTCCGTCAATCCTTCAACGACACCCAAAATGGCTGCCACCAGCAGCGAATGCAGATCGCTCATCAATAAACCCCTAAAAAAGATATAAAAAACGGCCCCCCGAGGAGTAGCCGTGAATGGCCATCATCTATGACCTGAATACTAGCGCTTGGTTTAACTATTATGAATTTAAATACTTTCTTTCAGATTTAACCCACGCTCAATGATTACACCGACGCTCTGCGCCCGCGCCACGGCACCTGGTTTGCTCAGTTTGATGCGTATCCACGGCGACTGAAAACGCGCCAGCAGCAGTTCGGCCACCTCTTCCGCAACACGTTCAACCAGCGCAAAACGTCCCCCTTCCACATGACCGACAACCGCATCGGCGATATCGGCATAGCTGAGACAATCATTCACATCATCACTTTTCGCCGCCTGACGGTTATCCCAGGCCATTTCGATATCGAACACCAGTTTCTGCTCAATGGTCTGTTCCCAGTCGTAAACACCAATAGTGGTGATTACCGAAAGCTGCTCAATAAATACAATATCCATCACATTCCACCCGCAGTTTGTTTCAACACTGTGCTGCCAGGCCCGATCTTTCCTGCGGTCTGGCAGATTTTGCGCATTCACTGGATACCACTTTCCAGAATTTATGCGTATTATCCATCGATGCAGAGAATAAAACGACTTTTTCACAACGGAACAGCGTCATGAGTGCAATCGCGCCTGGAATGATCCTCCTTGCGTACCTTTGTGGCTCAATCTCCAGCGCCATTCTGGTCTGCCGCCTCGCCGGTCTTCCCGATCCGCGAGCAAGCGGTTCCGGCAATCCCGGAGCGACCAACGTTTTACGCATTGGCGGCAAGGGAGCAGCCGTAACGGTATTGATTTTCGATATTCTGAAAGGAATGCTGCCCGTCTGGGGCGCTTATGCGCTTGGCGTAACCCCGTTTTGGCTGGGGCTTATTGCTATCGCCGCCTGTCTTGGTCATATCTGGCCGGTATTTTTTAAATTTCAGGGTGGTAAAGGCGTAGCAACGGCGTTTGGCGCGATTGCGCCGATAGGCTGGGATTTAACGGGCGTCATGGCGGGAACCTGGCTTTTAACCGTGTTGTTGAGCGGTTACTCATCGCTGGGCGCGATTGTCAGCGCGCTGATCGCGCCGTTCTATGTCTGGTGGTTCAAACCGCAGTTCACCTTCCCGGTGGCGATGCTTTCCTGTCTGATTCTGCTGCGCCATCATGACAATATTCAGCGCCTGTGGCGCCGCCAGGAAACCAAAATCTGGTCGAAGCTGAAGAAGAAAAAAGAAGAGTAAGCCCGGCGGCATCTCAGCAACCGGGCTGTTGCAGTTTACGCCGCCGGCAGATCCGCCAGTGGCCAGCGCGGACGAACCGTTACGCCAAGCCCGACATCATTTCCTGCTTTCAGACGTACCATGCCCGCATAGGCGATCATCGCACCATTATCGGTACAAAACTCCGGACGCGCATAAAAGACTTCGCCGCGACGCTTTTGCATCATTTCCGCCAGTTTTGCCCGCAGAGTGCGGTTGGCGCTCACGCCGCCCGCCATCACCAGACGCGTAAAACCGGTCTGATCCAGCGCGCGTTTGCATTTGATCATCAGCGTATCAACCACGGCATCCTCAAATGCTCGTGCAATGTCGGCACGGGTTTGCTCGTCATCGCCATTGGTGCGAATGGTGTTTGCAGCAAACGTTTTCAGCCCGGAAAAGCTAAAATCCAGCCCTGGACGATCGGTCATCGGGCGCGGGAAGACAAAACGGCCTTCAGTGCCCTGCGACGCCAGTTTTGACAGCATCGGCCCGCCGGGGTAATCAAGCCCCAACAGTTTGGCAGTTTTATCAAATGCTTCACCGGCGGCATCGTCAATTGACTCGCCCAGCAGTTCGTAATGACCAATACCGGTGACACTGATGAGCTGCGTGTGCCCGCCGGAAACCAGCAGTGCTACAAACGGGAAAGCCGGAGGGTTTTCTTCCAGCATCGGCGCCAGCAGATGCCCTTCCATATGGTGAACCGGAATCGCCGGGACATCCCAGGCGAAAGCCAGCGAACGTCCGACCGTCGCGCCAACCAGCAGCGCGCCAACCAGGCCTGGTCCAGCCGTGTAGGCCACAGCATCGATATCTTTTGCCGCTAGCCCGGCTTCTTTCAGCGCAGCCTGAATCAGCGGCACGGTTTTACGCACATGGTCGCGGGAAGCCAGTTCCGGCACCACACCACCGTAATCCGCGTGCAGTTTTACTTGACTATACAGTTGGTTGGCTAAAAGCCCCTGGTGGTCGTCATAAATTGCGATGCCAGTTTCATCGCAGGATGTTTCAATGCCCAGTACGCGCATGGATCTGTTTACCTCTTTGCAATACCGCGCAGTGTAGGGCGAATACCGGTCGATGTAAAACTTTGCTCACCCCAGGTGAGGAGTTCGTGTATACTCCTCACCCTTACAAAAGTCCCTTTCAAAAAGCGCGTCGGTGCTTTACAAAGCAGCAGTAGTTGCAGTAAAATTCCGCACCATTTTGAAATATGCTGGTGTGAACGCCAGCGGCAAACCGAATTAATCAAAGGTGAGAGGCACATGCCGGTAATTAAAGTACGTGAAAACGAGCCGTTCGACGTAGCTCTGCGTCGCTTCAAACGTTCCTGCGAAAAAGCAGGTGTTCTGGCGGAAGTTCGTCGTCGTGAGTTCTATGAAAAACCGACTACCGAACGCAAACGCGCTAAAGCATCCGCAGTGAAACGTCACGCGAAGAAACTGGCTCGCGAAAACGCACGCCGTACTCGTCTGTACTAATCTCTGGAGAGCGGCACGCTCTCAGATTTAGACCGAGTTGTAGTTGTAAGGCCGTGCTTCCGAAAGGAATGCGCGGCTTATTTTCGTTTATAACCTGATATAACCAGCGTGATTTGTGCCACATTCAGCGGCCTGAAGAACGAGGGCTATAAAAGATCAAAACGGGGCCTATGGCTGGACGAATCCCACGTGTTTTTATCAATGACCTGCTGGCGCGCACCGACATCGTCGATCTCATCGACGCGCGTGTAAAGCTGAAAAAGCAGGGCAAGAACTACCACGCGTGTTGTCCATTCCATAATGAAAAAACCCCTTCTTTCACCGTAAACGGTGAAAAACAGTTTTATCACTGCTTTGGCTGCGGCGCGCACGGTAACGCCCTCGACTTTTTAATGAACTACGACAAGCTCGAGTTCGTGGAAAGCGTCGAAGAACTGGCTGCCATGCACAACCTTGAAGTGCCTTTTGAAGCAGGCAGCGGGCCCAGCCTGATAGAGCGCCATCAACGACAAACGCTCTACCAGTTGATGGACGGGCTCAACGCATTTTATCAGCAATCTCTGACGCAACCTGCTGCTGAACCGGCGCGCCAGTATCTGGCAAGGCGCGGTTTGAGTAGCGAAATTATTGCGCGTTTCGCCATTGGTTACGCCCCTCCCGGCTGGGACAACGTGTTAAAGCGTTTTGGCGGCAATAGCGAAAACCGCAAATCTCTGATCGATGCCGGCATGCTGGTAACGAACGATCAGGGGCGCAGTTACGATCGCTTCCGTGAACGGGTAATGTTCCCCATTCGCGACAAGCGTGGCCGGGTGATTGGTTTTGGCGGGCGTGTTCTAGGTAACGATACGCCCAAATACCTCAACTCCCCGGAGACCGATATTTTTCATAAAGGCCGCCAGTTGTATGGCCTTTATGAAGCGCAATTGGATAACGATGAACCTCAGCGTCTGTTGGTCGTCGAAGGCTATATGGACGTGGTTGCGCTGGCGCAGTACGGCATCAACTATGCGGTTGCTTCGCTGGGCACCTCCACCACGGCAGATCATATCCAGTTGCTGTTCAGAGTGACGAAAAACGTCATCTGTTGTTATGACGGTGACCGGGCTGGTCGTGATGCCGCCTGGCGTGCGCTGGAAACCGCGCTACCTTATATGAGCGACGGTCGTCAACTGCGGTTTATGTTCCTGCCGGATGGTGAAGATCCGGATACGCTGGTGCGTAAAGAGGGCAAAGCAGCGTTCGAAGCGCGGATGGAGCAGGCTCAGCCGCTCTCCACGTTTTTGTTTAACAGCCTGTTGCCGCAGGCGGATTTGACGACGCCGGATGGCACCACGCAACTTGCCGCACTGGCGCTGCCGTTAATCAATCAGGTGCCAGGCGAGACGTTACGCATTCAGTTGCGACAGCTGCTGGGGAACAAGATTGGTATTTTCGACGATGCGCAACTTGATCGTTTAATGCCAAAACAAGCGGAAAACAGCGCTCCGCGCCCCGCTCCGCAGCTAAAACGCACAACCATGCGTATACTTATAGGGTTATTGATCCAGAACCCGGAGCTGGCATCAGCGGTTCCGTCATTAGAAGGGCTGGATCAATCCAGGCTCCCCGGGCTTGGCTTATTTGCAGAACTGGTCAACACTTGTTTGTCTCAGCCAGGCCTGACTACCGGACAGCTGCTGGAGCACTATCGCGGCACCAAAGAGGCGGCAACCCTTGAAAAACTGTCGATGTGGGACGATATAGCAGATAAGGAAATCGCAGAAGAAGCGTTTACCGACTCGCTCAATCATATGTTTGATTCGATGCTTGAACGGCGACAGGAAGAGCTGATAGCTCGCGATCGTACGCACGGTTTAAGCAGCGAAGAACGCCGGGAGCTCTGGCAGTTAAACCAGGAACTGGCGAAAAAATGAATTCAACGGCTTAAGTGCCGATAACCGATCGGGTTGATCCCGACAGCCGCGATGAGGGCCAGCGGCAAAAATATAAATACACCCTCGCGTTAAATGTTGGCTGTTTATTTCGCCGACCGACACCAACCCTCATGAATTTAAGTGTGGATACCGTCTTATGGAGCAAAACCCGCAGTCACAGCTGAAGCTACTTGTCACCCGTGGTAAGGAGCAAGGCTATCTGACCTATGCCGAGGTCAATGACCATCTGCCGGAAGATATCGTCGACTCCGATCAGATCGAAGACATCATCCAAATGATCAACGACATGGGCATTCAGGTGATGGAAGAAGCACCGGATGCTGATGATTTGCTGCTGGCTGAGACCACTGCCGACACGGACGATGACGCTGCCGAAGCGGCTGCGCAAGTGCTTTCCAGCGTGGAATCTGAAATCGGGCGCACGACCGACCCGGTTCGCATGTATATGCGTGAAATGGGTACCGTTGAACTGCTGACCCGTGAAGGCGAAATTGACATCGCCAAACGTATCGAAGACGGGATTAACCAGGTTCAGTGCTCCGTTGCCGAGTACCCGGAAGCCATTACCTATCTGTTAGAACAATACGACCGCGTCGAAGCGGAACAGGCGCGTCTGTCCGATTTGATCACCGGCTTTGTCGATCCAAATGCGGAAGAAGATCTTGCGCCAACGGCAACGCATGTCGGCTCTGAGCTCTCCAGCGAAGAGATGGATGACGACGATGATGACGAAGATGAAGACGACGATGACAGCAGCGACGATGACAACAGCATCGATCCTGAGCTGGCCCGTGAAAAATTCGGCGAGCTGCGTACCCAGTACGAACTGACCCGCGACACGATCAAAGCCAAAGGCCGCAGCCACGCTGCAGCACAGGAAGAGATCCTCAAGCTGTCTGAAGTCTTCAAGCAGTTCCGTCTGGTGCCGAAACAGTTCGACTACCTGGTGAACAGCATGCGTATCATGATGGATCGCGTGCGCACTCAGGAACGCATCATCATGAAGCTGTGCGTTGAACAGTGCAAAATGCCGAAGAAAAACTTCATTACGCTGTTCACCGGCAATGAAACCAGCGAAACCTGGTTCAATGCTGCGCTGGCGATGAACAAACCGTGGTCCGAAAAGCTGCATGAAGTGACAGAAGAAGTTCAGCGCAGCCTGCAAAAACTGCAACAGATTGAAGAAGAAACCGGCCTGACCATCGAGCAGGTAAAAGATATCAACCGTCGTATGTCCATCGGCGAAGCGAAAGCGCGCCGTGCGAAGAAAGAGATGGTGGAAGCGAACCTGCGTCTGGTTATTTCTATCGCCAAGAAATACACCAACCGTGGTCTGCAATTCCTCGATCTAATTCAGGAAGGCAACATCGGTCTGATGAAAGCGGTTGATAAGTTCGAATACCGCCGTGGTTACAAGTTCTCCACCTACGCAACCTGGTGGATCCGTCAGGCGATTACCCGCTCCATCGCGGATCAGGCGCGCACCATCCGTATTCCGGTGCATATGATTGAGACCATTAACAAACTCAACCGTATCTCCCGCCAGATGCTGCAGGAAATGGGTCGTGAGCCGACGCCGGAAGAGCTGGCCGAACGCATGTTGATGCCGGAAGATAAAATCCGCAAAGTGCTGAAAATCGCCAAAGAGCCAATCTCCATGGAAACACCGATTGGTGATGATGAAGATTCGCATCTGGGTGATTTTATCGAGGATACCACCCTCGAGCTGCCGCTGGACTCAGCCACCACCGAGAGCCTGCGTGCGGCAACGCACGACGTGCTGGCTGGTCTGACAGCCCGTGAAGCGAAAGTACTGCGTATGCGTTTCGGTATCGATATGAACACCGACCACACGCTGGAAGAAGTGGGTAAACAGTTTGACGTTACCCGCGAACGTATCCGTCAGATCGAAGCGAAAGCGCTGCGTAAACTGCGCCATCCGAGCCGATCTGAAGTGCTGCGTAGCTTCCTCGACGATTAATTTATCGCATCGTTATAACGAAAGGCTCCCACGGGAGCCTTTTTTATTTCCGCCGCACTACAGCCCTCTTGTCACCAGCGCATCATCCAGTTCGCGGTAAGCGGCTACCAGTTTATCCAGCGTCGCGCGATTTAACCCACTGGGATTGGGCAGCACCCAAATTTGCGTCACGCCAATGCTCATTGTCTGCTTGCCCCAGTTAGCACCTCTGACGCTGAATGCCTGCTCGAAGGCCTGTTTACCGAGGATCGCCAGCGCTGCAGGCTGATACTCTTCGATCTTCATAACCAGCTCTCTGCCGCCGGTACGCAGCTCATGCAGCGCCACTTCGCTGGCCTGTACCGTCGGGCGCTCCACCAGCATGGTGATGCCACAGCGCGTATCCAGCAAATGAATCTCCTCTTCCGGTCGCAGCAGCCTGTCGGTAAAGCCGGCCTGATGGATTACCTTCCAGAAACGGTTGCCAGGATGCGCAAAGTGGAAGCCGGTATGCGCGGAAGATTTACCCGGATTGATACCACAAAACACCACGCGCAGCCCGGGAGCGAGAATATCATTGATCATAGTTATTCCTGGTCAATTGTCATAAACACCAGTATAAGGGATTGAAAATCCGCTGTTTATAAAAACATCAGCCAGGATATTCATGCTGGATTGCAGGGGTAAGTTACTTTATAATCCCCCCGCTGTGGCCCCTTAGCTCAGTGGTTAGAGCAGGCGACTCATAATCGCTTGGTCGTTGGTTCAAACCCAACAGGGGCCACCAAATTTTAGCTTTAAAATCATGTGATTAAGCCACCTCCTGCGGTGGCTTTTTTGTTTCTTGATTTCTAATTGGCAGCAAAATGGCAGCAGGTTTTATAACGCTTACCAGCAAAGCCAATAAAAAACCCGCTCAAGGCGGGTAATTTTAGAACCATAACTGACGCTGTCCGGTCTGGTTTGGGTGCGGTGGCGCGGGATTTATTTTACCAGGGGTAACTATATAGCGCTCTATCGATTCCATCGTCACGAAGGTGCAACTGCAATTAATATTCGTGCACTGATGATACCTTTCTTTTGTGTTCTCACTTAGATAGCGGCTGGTACGTGCATGCGCGGCGTGCTTACACTGTGGACAATGGAACATGATTCACCCTCTTCACGAAACGTGAATGCATAATACTCAAAAATTCACATATTGATAATAAAAAACACAAAACCTACCAGAAAGAGATTTCAATATCTCTAAACACGTCAGCAGATAACCTACCCCGCCATATGGCTGGCTATCTCTTTTATTCCCCCTCATCATCACTATCTGCAACGGCATCATACTCAACATTTGATAGTTTCACCTCAAGCTCTACCCCCGTCGTGAAACCGCTGTTGTTTAACGTGTGAGTCACTTTGGTAATAATCCACGCCTGCTCATCGATAATGCTCTTAAACCCCGAGACTTTCACCGGCGTTTCCGGGTAAAGATCGGCGCGGCCGACGGCCAGACTTATCGAGAATTCCGCGACACCGCGCTGCAGCTTGTCCCACTTCGCCTGAGCCGCCCGCATGGCCTGGGCTTTTGTGGCATACACCGTTGTAAGTGCAAACACGTTATCCGCCTCACCGGCCAGATATTCGCCCTCACGGGCTTCCGGTACTTTAGCTTCCTTCTTTTTGGCTTTGGCTTTCGGATGCTGTAGCGCGCGTAAATGCTGCTCTCTGGGCTTGCGCTTCACCTTCACTTTTTTCGGTTTCGGGTCTTTGGTGTGAAGCCACTGCGCCGTAACGCCGGTGTAAGCGCCCCGGTCGGCAATCGCAAACTGGTGCCGGTCGCCATCGCGGCGGGTGATCGTCACCTGCGGAATGGGCTTGCCGCTGGCGGTTGTGGCATTCCCGGCTCTGAGAAACAGCAGCTTCCCCGCCTTGACCGACACCTCGCCACCGTTCCGGTCAGCCAGCCGTGTCAGAAATTTAGCGTCGGATTCCTGCGTCTGGTCGATATGCGGGATATGAATCCCGGCCAGCGCCGGGGTGACACTCGCCGTCAGTTTGTTACGTGCGGCGATCGCCGCCACGATATCGCCGAGGGTTTTGTCGTGCCAGGACTCTTCACGCCGGGAATTCAGCGTACCGCGAAAATCAGCGCTGCGGGCGCGTATGGTCACGGTATCAGGCGCGCCCCGGTGCTCAACCTCATCAACGGTAAAACTGCCCTTGCCGACCAGCGCGGAATCTTTCCAGCCGAGATACAGGGTCAGTACCGCGCCGCGCACCGGCAACTGCACAAGGCCGTCGCTGTCATCGAGCTCAATATCAAGCTGGTCAGCCTCAAAGCCCCGGTTATCCGTCATCGTGAGGTTTATCAGCCGGTTGCTGATGGTGCCGGTGATATCCTTACTGTCCAGTTTCAGCATAAATGCGGGAGTGAGTGAGCTCCCCGCCTGGCTGTAGAGTATTTCTGACATCATAACCCCGGCATGGTGATTAATCTGGTGGCGGCGTCTTTTGCTTTACCGGCCAGCATGTCAGCCTGCTGACTCAGGTCGCCATATACCGCCGCCAGCGACTCATCCACGCGCGTTAACGCCAGCGTAAAATCAATCTTGCGGGGTGAGCCGTCCGAAAAAAACTCCGCGCCGGTTTCGTTAATGCTGTTGATGACATACATGCCGTAAATCTGGCCGGTTCCGGCTATCAGCGGCCACGCCTTACCCTGTTCGGCCATCTGCCTGAGCGCGGTCAGCGTCAGCGTCCCGCCGGTGATTTCCGGGTAAAGCGTGCCGTTGAGCGTGATTTTTTCCTCCCCGACGCCGAGGAACTGGAAAGCATCGCGCCTGCCGACGCGGCTGTTTGACGGCCAGCGATATTCCGCGTCGCGCTGCATGCCCTGAAACGGCAGTGTCTGGCGCATAAAGACAAAGAAACCTAATGCGAGCATCATCTCTGAATGTCTCCCTTATCCGTCGTGGCGCATGCTGGAACGTTCGCGGGCGCGTTTCTCACGGTCAGCCTTTTCAACGGCATCCTGCAACTGCCGCCCGAGTTCGCCGCCCGGTGCGCCGCCGTTCTGCATCGTGATGTTGTAATGGCTTTGCCGGTTATCGACATAGGATTTACCACCGGGGGCAACGGCGGGCTGATATCCCTGATAACCGCCATAGGTACTGGTTGCCGGGATATAGGTGCCGTTCTGCGCCGCCGCGCCAGCTTTTACGGCTTTCTGGTCAAGATCGCTGGATTCTTTATTGATGAGACCGAGTTTATCGAGCACCCAGTCTATGCCCTGTTTCAGTTTGTTAAACGCGGTAAGCGGCATCAGCAGTGCATCTGCCAGCGCCTGTCCAAACAGGACGCCGGTATCCCTGCAGGCGTTAAGCGTGTCCTGCGTGGATTTGACCGGCGCAATCAGGTTTGTGAACCAGTCCCACACCGCCTTTAATTTCCCGCCGAGCCAGTCAAAAACGGGCTTAAGCGGCGAAAACAGTTCCCCGACCGGCGCAAATGCGGCGCTTAGCCCCTCAACAACCCCGCTGAAAAAGGCGCTGATGGGCTCCCAGTATTTACGGATGAGCAGCGCACCGGCGACAATCGCCACCCCGATCGCCACAATCGGCCATGTCAGCGCACCGAGCACCGTCATAATTGCCCCGCCCGCCACACTGAAGACCGTCCCGAGCACACCGGCAGCGGCGATAATCGCGTTAACGCCCATCACAACCGGCCAGGCAACCAGACCAATAGCGCCGACCAGCCCCACCACGCCGACAGCCACCGCCGCAATCACGCCCAGCGTCTGCGCCAGCCCTTTGTTTTTCTGTATCCAGCCATCAAGCCTGAGCACGTAACCTGTAGCGGTCTGCACCAGTTTTCGGAGCGAGGATTCCTGCTGATCAAACAGGTCAGTACCGACCGCCTCATAAGCCGACTGGAACTCTTTAAAGTCGCCGCCAAGGTTGTCCTGCATGACGTTGACCAGTTCCTCCGTTTTCCCGTCCGAGGCTTTAAACGCAGCGGTCAGTGCATCCAGTTTCCCGCCCGATGCGGCGGCCATTAACACCGCCGCTGATGAGCTGGCTTCTTCGCCGAATATCGTTTTCAGGTATTCGGCGCGCTGGCCGGTGCCGAGTTTGTTTTTCTCAAAACTGGCCTGCATTTCTTTCAGGATGCTGAAGATGGGCCGGGTGTTACCTTTTTTATCTGCCGTGGTGATACCGAGCTCTTTAATCGCCCGGTACGCCTCGCCGGTCGGTGCCTGTAAGCGCGTTATCACCGCGCGGCTCCCCGTACCGGCCATCGAGCCGGTGATTTTCGCATCATGTAACGCGCCCACCATGGCGGCGGCCTGCTCGATACTCACCCCGGCATTTTTTGCCACCGGCGCGGCATAGGTCAGCGCATCACTCAGCCCGTCAAAGTCAGCGGCGGTTTTGTTCATCGTCATGGAGAGAACATCACCGATGTGCGCGACCTTATCGTTTGAGAGCTGAAACGCGGATTTCATCCCCATCAACAGACCGGCGTTCTCTTCCATCGTGCGCCGGTTAGCCAGCGCCATATTCAGGGTCACCGGCGTGACAGCCTGAATCGCGGCCGCATCACCGCCCCCTTTGGCGATGATGATTTGCGCCCCGGCAGCGTCGTCAGCCGAGGCGGCTGTGTTGTCGCCGAGCTGGCGCGCCTGTTTGCGCAATGCAGTCATTTCCGCCGAGTCTTTACCCACGCCGAGCACCGCCTGAAGCTCCGAGTTTTTTTGCGCGAAGTCATAGCCCGGTTTCAGCAGCGCCGCCCCGGCAAGCGTTGCCGTGGTTGCCATTCCCGCCCCTGCCGCGCCCACCGCTGCCGCATTCCCGGCGAGCGCCTTTCCGGCCTGATAGCGCTGTTTTACCCGGCTGAGTTTCTCCTGTTGCGCACTGACGCGCGCCAGCGCCTCACGCTGCCGGTTGAGCTGTGACGTGGTTTCACTGATGGTGGCTTTGAGTTTTCGCTCGTCAGCGGCCAGCGTGCGGGTGTTTATCCCGGCAAGGCTGAGCTCCTGCCGCTGACGCTGCACGGATTCACGCAGGCTGTTGTGTTTAAGCTGGAGCGCGGCGGCGCTTTTGCGTGCCGTCTCCATTGCCTGCGCCTGCGCGCGGGTCGGCTGTTCAGTGTTTTTAAACTGAATCGCCAGCGCGGCGGCTTCGTCTCTGGCTTTTTTCAGCGCCTGCTCAGTGACCGCCAGTTGTGCGCGGGTTTTGCGAAAGCCGTCAATCTTTGACGCCTGTCCGTTGAGCTCACGCAATGCGGTTTGTGTTGTGCGCATCCCTCCGGCCAGCTCCTTGCTGGCCTTGTCGATGGATTTTAACGGGCGGGTCGCCTGGTCAACAGCTTTGAGTAATACCTGTAATTTCACGCTACTCATTCGTGTTTCCGCTTCGCTGGATGGCTTTTTCTCGCCATGTAATGAGCTCTGTCAGGCTCAGGGGATAGATCTCTGAGGGCGGCCAGTGAAAAATCACCGCGATATCCGCCATCAGGTCATCAACAGAGAGAGTGTCGGGGAAATTTACTGCGCCGAATTCGGTGACAAAAAACCGATCACCTTACCCGCCAGGGCAACAAGGTCGGGCAGCTCAAGCGCGGCGACTTCCTGCTCGGTGAGCGAGGGGGCGCTCATACGCGGCAGCACTTTAATCAGGGCGTCAACTTCGGAGTTTGCCACCGCCGCAAGGCTGACGCCGCGCAGCGTCCCGGCGTTCGGTTTAATCAGGGTGATGGCGTCAATAATCTGCTCACCGCGCTTAACAGGATTTTCCAGGGTGATCACGTTGTCGTTATTCATGGTTTTCTCTTTTTAATCAGGTTTTCGGGTTAACCGGCCAGCGCACCGGCCGGGGTGAACATTACAGGCCGATATTGCGACGGTGCTGCTCCAGCCGGTCGGTGCCGTTGACCTTCTCCACCATGTTGAGGGTGTCGATTTCAACCAGCTCTTTGCCATCCATCGTCAGTTTGAAATAAGTACAGACGACCGAAATTTTCGCTTCGGTGTCTTCGCCGGGTTTGTTCTCGCCGGTGTCGATTTCCTTCTGACGGCCACGCATCACCACTTCAACGGCGACCGTTTCGCCGGTGTCGTCGCGCTGGAAGGAACCGGCAAAGCGAACCGGCACGGCATCGACGCCGGTCGCACCGTACAGCTCCCAGATAACCGAATCCGGGAAGCCGCCGAGCGACCATTCCATCGACAGCGCATCATCATCAAGGCCGAGGTCAACCGGCGCGACGCCGTTCATACCCGCCCCGCGATAGTTTTCGAGCTTGCGTGTCAGCTTCGGCAGGGTGATCGACTTCGCGATACCCTGATAGCTGTAGCCATTGAGAAACACATTCATGTATTTCAGCTTGCGTGGCATTGCCATTCAGTCAGGCTCCTTAATTGCTGTTAACCGAGGAGACCAGTGTCGCCAGATATTTATCGGTGATGCGCTGGCGCAGGGTCAGGTTTTCGAGTGGGGGAACCGGCGTATAGTCATAATCGATATACAGTTTCCCGGCTTTCAGTGTTTCCGCGTCGTTGGCGTCCTCGTCAAACCAGCAGGTCGCATCCACGATGTAGCCGTTACTTTTCAGCTCACGGAATTTCGCGTTAATACCGTCCACGATGTCGCGGATAAGCGTCGCGGTGATCGGCTTATCAACCGCCCACATATGCGCTTCGGTCATCGTGTCAGCGATAACCTGCGCCGTGCGGGTATAGTTCTCAAACAGGAAAAGCGGGTCATCGGAACAGGTGCGGTTGCCCCAGAAGCGAAAGCCATCCTTGCGGATAAGCGTGGTCACGCCCGCCTCGTTGAGCAAATCGGCATCGGTGCCCGGCTCCTGCAAATCCCAGAACACCGAGGCGCTGATGCCGGTCACGCCGTTGACGCCGACGTTAGACAGGGTTTTATGCCAGCCGACAGACTGGTCGATATACGCACGCAGACCGAGGGCGCGGGCGGTGGCGTAAGCCGTAGCGGTCGCATTTTTCACGGTGTCCCAGGCGAGAAAATCCGGCCAGATAACCATGAGTTCACGCTGGCTGAAGTTGTCGCGGTATCTGATGGCATCAGAGATGGTTTTACAGCCCCACGCGCTGACATAGCCGAACGCGCGCAGCTTCTGGCAAACGGGCGCAAGCGCGGTCGCCACCTCCGGCGTGTCGAATCCCGGCACACCGAGGATGCGGGGTTTAACGCCGGTAACGGCTTCGGCAGTCAGCAGCGCTTTCAGGCCGGTGTATTTGCCGTTCTCGTCCGTGGTGCCGATGATGTTGGAAATGGTCTGCGCGATCGCCTCTTCTTCATCGTCGCCGGTTCCCTCCGCCACGCGTACGACGACGGTCACCGGTTTTGACTGGTCGGCGATGGCCCGGAGTGACGCGGCCAGCGTGCCTTTTTTACCGGCTTTGGCGATGGCGCTTTGCACGCTGGTGATCAGCACCGGCTCATTGAGGGGGAAAGTGGCCGCGTCGGCATCGCTGGCGGTACACACCATGCCGACGATTGCCGTTGAGACCGTGGAAATGACGCGCGTGCCGTCGTTAATTTCGACGACCTGCACACCATGATGATAATCACTCATCCGTTTAACTCCGAGGGGTTGGGGTGAGTGTTATTGTCTGGTGTGCCACAGCCGGACGCTATTTATCAGGGTTGGTTAAGTTGCAATACAACTCCCGGAAAATATATCGCTCAATAATCCCTCACGCGATTTGGCTTACGGGATTCATTCAGCCCGGAATTCATTTTTTACAGCTGGTATCCTTTACTAACCATTTGCAATATACGAGAATTCTGAATTGTTGAATTACGGATAACTTACAGCTCGACCAAATAATTAGAGAATACAAACATGATTTATGATTGTTTTTTGTATTACGATGAAGACATGTTGCTTGACATTCGTTTGAATACTCTCATGGACGTTGTTGATCGCTTTGTGATTGTGGAATCAACTCATACGTTTACCGGAAAACCAAGAAACCTGCACTTCAATATTGAAAAATTTGCCCGTTTTAAAGACAAAATTATCTATGTCGTCCATGATGAGGAACCTCTTAAGAAAGAAACTAAGGGGGTTGCGGACGAAGTCGATGCATGGGCTAACGAAGCGGCACAGAGAAACGCGATTATGCAAGGCCTTAAGTATGCACAGGATGATGATCTGATCCTGGTCTCTGATGTTGACGAAATATTTTCACCGGAAGCCATCAGAGCAATTAATCCTAAAAAACTCTGTACGACGCTGCATATGGGTTTTTATAACTACCAGTTTAACTTACAGGTATTTAATACTGATGGCAGTAAAAGGCTGTGTAAGTTGCCGCGAGCAACGACTTTTCGCAATTTAAAGGGCTATTTCAAAGGCAAGCCGGAAGACTTCAGGAACATTAAGAAGTCCTGCCTGAACAAAGGTTTTATTTTGAAGACTCTCTTTAAATTCCGTCATACGGTTATGTCTGATGCTGGCTGGCACTTCTCATGGATTATGAGCCCGGAACGCATTTCGGAGAAAATGTCTACGATCTCGCATACTGAGTATGATCTCCCCCACCTCAACAATAAAGAACATATTATTGATGCCCTTACCAATGCAAAGGATATATGGGGGCGAGATCGTAAAATGGCGCGACAGGAATTAACAAAAGCTAAATTCCCGTCCTACCTTGTGGATAATGCTGATAAATTTAAACACTTCATCCTGTAACCCCTCAGCCAGTTAAATAAAACATTTAACTGGCTGGCTTATCAGGCCATTCAGGATTATGGGTATCAACGCGGCTCAGCATAACCCGGTATGTTTTCCAGGCAATCAGGCTACTTTCATCATCTTCCGTAGCCATCCCTAAATCAACAGCATCCTGCAAAACTGAAATCATTGTTGTGGCTTGACTGATGAGCCGGTTTTTCTCTTGCTCCGCTATATCCCGGGTTGATGGCTCCTGCGACAGAAATTTACCACCCTGATATTTATAGACCGCAGTTGATATGTCATCAGGATAATCAACGACCTCATAAACGTTCATTCCCTCAGCAAGGGTGAGAAAATTTGGATTATCAGAAAACGTTACCACAAATTCACTTTCATCAGTGGCAATGAATTTATTAACGCCTTTCCACTCTTTATCACGAATTTCATACCAGTCGCGATTATGTTCGTCTTCAAAATATATATAAGAATACCCTGAGCCATCCTCTTTCACATTTTTTGAGATTTTTATATTTTTGAATTCAATCATAACTAGTTACCTACCTGTCGCCAGCTTCCGCTCGCAGTCTTGACCATAAGGGCGCGATAGTAGTACCCCATAAAACGACTGTCGCCTAAATCCGTTCTGATATTTACCCCGGTAATAAAGCATCCTGAGGGTGCTTCCCATGATGTCATACTGTTATGAGCTCCGTTTTGTAACGCCTGGCTACCTCGCTGAGCATCATTTAAATATCGGCCATCCATTTCCGATTTCGTGAAATAACGGGCATCGAAATTTGCATAGTTGCCCGGAATGATTTGTCCGGCCATTTGTAATAGACCGGTTCGGACATTGATATAACCCGCCATCCCTTCATTCCCGGTGAGCGTGGAATAAAAACCGATCCCGTACCAGGATTTAATCAACATGTTGGCGCTGTTAAAGCTGGCATCATCCTTGCCAAAGGTAATGCCGGTCTGCTTATCCGATATCCAGAATCCACTGTGAAGATTCAGCTCGCCGTTTATGGTTCCTCCGGCGGCATCGATACTGGAAACCCATGCGCTCCAGACGTTGTTCCAGTATGTACGGATATAGCTGCGCGAATTATTATAAATACGGTAAATCTGCGTAATACCGGCGTGTTTATAGACCTCAAGTGAACCAGCACTAGCTTCCGGGTAGTTAGCGCCAGCCGCTGCAAAATCATTTGTATTCTGATAATACAGCCCTGGTGTCATAAACGTGTTGAGATCCGCCGCATTACCAATAGCCACCGCCTGACCGTTAAAAATATCCTGCGCCGTCACGTTAATATCAGCGGATAATTCCCGGCCATTAACCTTACGGGTTAGTGGAACCCGGCTGTTTGCATTGTCATTTGCTGTCCTGACGGCTTTCGGTGTCGCGGCCTGCGCTTCGCTGTTACTGTCCGTCGCGCTGCTGAGCTGGACAATCCCCTTCTGCGTCGTGGTCGCGTCCTGCGCGGTGTATTTGCTGCCTGCAAGGTCATACGCCGCTTTCACCGCTTTGGGCGTGGCGGCAAGATTCTCCGCCGCGCTGTTTGTGGCACTGCTGAGCTGTGTGAAGCCTTTTTCCGTCAGGGTGGCATCGGGATGGCGTCGCGATTGCTCATGCTCCGCGAGTCTGTCATCGACATAATCCTGTGTGGCCATCACGACGGAACCGTCAATAGCCAGCTCAACAGACGCAACATCGGACAGCATAATCACCATGCGCAGGGTCTGCGCCCGCCCGGAACCCTCTTCGAGCTTTGGCTTGTAGCTTTCGGCCATATTGCCGACGGCGACCAGTGTGCCGGTGTCGTCATAAAGCCCCATTTCACGCAGCCAGAAACCGCCCGTTTCCGGCGGGATAACCAGCTCGGCCACCACGTAATTTTTATGTTTATTGTCCTGGCTGATTTTATTCAGCGTATGGCGCCAGACTTCATTGATAAGTTTTGTCTGCCCGGCCTCCGGTTGCGGCAGCGAACCGCCGCCATCGCCAACGGCCATCGCGGTAATATTCACCTTTTTCCCGCCCGGCGTGAGGGCTGCCGCAAATTTTGCCACCCCTGCCGTGGTGACGACGGTTTTGTATTTCGTTGCCATGTTCTTTCACTCACTCCGGGTAAACAGTGGTCACGTCGCCGCTGTAATTCACGCCACCGGCAAAGAGATACCCGGCAACGTCCTGAATAATATTGAGGCCGATAAGATGACGGCTGGCGGGCTTCGCATCATCAATAAGCCGCTCCATCTCGGTATACATCTCTTCGGTGATGCCGGTTTCCAGTACGCCAATATCAAGCCGGAATGTGCCTGGCGGATCGCCGGTTTCCCACCACTCGGTAACATTAATGAGATAACCCAGCGGCTCGACCACGCGCCGCACTGCGCCGATGGTGCCTTTATGACAGTGGATAAAATAGGCGCTGCGGATAACGTCACGTTTCGTCTCTTCCGGCCAGTTCTCGTCCCACCGGTCAACGGAAAACGCCCAGGCCAGCCACGGCAACAGGCTGACCGGACAAACGTCAGGGTTCCACAGGCGGCGCAGCGGTATCGGGGTGTTTTCGATTTCAGCACAGGCACGCGCGGCGGCCACCTCCAGCGCCGAGGAGCCCACCGGCAACAACCGAGAATCACTCATCGGAGCCCCCGACAACTATCCGGTAATCAGTGCAAAAAGAAGCCTGTGTTTTATCGAGTACGATGTCAGCCGCCGGGGCGGCCAGTTCAACACGCTGCACACCTTCAACATGGAGCGCGGCATAAATGGCAGATTTGCGGATATCACGACCGAGGCGATGTTGTGCGCTGATATACGCTTTGAGTTTGGCCTCTGCCGCACTGCGAACCGGCTCACTTTCCGGGCCAGGGTAGAGATAAAGCGTGGCATCAATCCGGTAATCAACAATCGCCGCTGACTGCACTGTCACGCGGTCGGCAACCGGCCTCACATCCTCATCGTTAAGGGCATTTCGCACGACTGTCAGCAAATCAGCCGACGCCGCGCCGTTATCCTCACGCGACAACACCGACACGGTCACGCAAGCGGGCTCCGGGCTGATAACGGAAATATCCGCGACACGCCCGTCGGCGCTGCGACCATGAAATTCATAAGCCCCGGTTGAGCCCGCCACGCTCAGCCCTTCCATTGCCTGCTGAATGCGTAGCCGGTAATCGTTGTCGGCTTCCGTCACTGCCGCGACGGGCGGGAGTGCGGTTTCATCAGCCGGGGTGATCACCAGCCTCGCGACGTCATAATTCGCGCCAATAACGTCGAGGTCATTGCCGGTGGCATAGGCCAGCATCGTCGCGCGGGCGGCTTCGTTCACGCGCTGACGCCAGATAACCTCCCTGTAGGCGTTCTCCTCAAGGAACTTGGTCAGCGGCTCGGATTCCAGCGCCAGCGTGCGGGCAACGGCATCCTGCTCATCAGCAGGGAACAGCGAAACCAGTGTCGCCTTGCGCTCAGCGAGGATGCTCTCGTAATCGAGCTCCTCAACCACATCCGGGGCGGGTAACTCGCTCAGGTCAACAATCGGCATGGGTTCAACTCACAGGAAGGGTTAATGAAAGGGTTTCACCGGTGCTGACGAGCTGGCCGGTCACATTGACGGTCATCCGGCCTTCGGTCTGTTCGGTTGTGATTTCACTCAGCGTGATGCGCGGCTCCCACTTCAGCAGCGCCATATAGCAGGCCACGCGGATTTGCAGCGTGAGCGCCGGTGTCTGCGGCTGGTCAATCAGCGTGGAGAGCAACGAGCCATATTCCCGGCGCATCACGCGGGAGCCGACCGGCGTTCGCAGAATATCGCCCATGCTCTGACTGACGTGCTGTGAATCGGTAAGCGCGCGGCCATTTACACGGCTCATGCCAATATAGTTCACTGTCACAGGGGTGCTCCTGTTGTGCCGCCGCTGTCGCCGGGGTGTTGATGGGTATGCAATACCTTGCCGTTGGAGGACAACGCGCCGCCGCTGTGCTCGATATCGCCGCGCATGGTGCCGCCTTTCTGCACTTCCAGCGAGCCGGTGATGAGCTTACTGGTGCAGACCACCTCCGGCGTGTCGAGTGTGATGCGCGAAGAGGCCTTGACCAGCACCACCGGCACGGTGGCGGTAAGGGATTCAGACGCGGTAACGTCGGCGGTTTTAATACCGCTGACGGTCAGCGCGCTGGTCGCCGGTTCGTATTCGATGACCGCGCCATCCGGGAAAGCAATATGCAGGGCATCAGCCGAGGCCGACGGCGCAGGATGGTCATCGGAGAAAATACCGGGCAACACAAACGCGGTATCGAGCTCGCCACCCACAGCCAGAATTAATACCTGTTCACCGACGGAAGGAGCCCACCATGTACGGGAGCGACCGGCGCGCTGCGTCAGCCACTGGAGCCAGTCGGTGATATTGCCGCCGGTCTGCACGCGACAGCGACCGGCACCGGGGTCAGTTTCGACAATGACACCGGTGCGTATCATGTTGCGCAGCGCGCGGGCAAGTTCGTTAATGTTTGCTGGTATGTTCATACAACGAAGAATGCCGCTGATATTAATAAGCGGCAATCTTCAAATGTTATATAGTGCTCCACACAACCCGGGCTCTCATTTATCTCCTGCAACAGTAACCTGATGAGTAAAATAAATTGGCTCCTTTATTTCCTCACAAATAATTTTAAATTTAATAACCCCCTCCCCCTCCTTAATAGGGAAAAGAGTTATATCATCAAATTTTAAGGACAGACTTTGTAAGAGTTTTTTCGCCCTGAGCGTTATGCAATTCCTTTCATAATTCACCCAACTCGACGCATCCTTTCGGTATATACGAGGCATAATTCTTGATTGAGCATTTAAAAATACACCTTTACCATCAATAAAATCACCTTCATTCATTTTCACCCTTTCTGTCCCAATAAAATTAAAAATCCTCCTTGCCTTCGCTCTTTTTTCTGCAATTTCTATTGGATGCAAAGGAAGATTGATAACCGGAGGTGATTTGAAAAAACCCTCATTAGAATCATTTAATGCAACAATAAATTCCGGCAACTCTATTTCCACATAAATATCGGTTGCAACCTTCCTCCCTTTATTCTCAAGTACAGGAGTTACAGTTATAAAGTTTTCCAAACGATTAGTGTAAAGAATTAGGCTGCGATTATACTTATCAATTACATTATTTTGAGGAAGATTGCCGTTAAATTCATCTAAATCAGTATCAGTTAACTCCTCTATCAGTGATTCAGGAATATCTTTCCAAGTTACAGGTTCATAATAATCGAGAGTCTCAACTTTATTATTAAAACCAAACAAAAAATCCTGATTTATTCCCACAAGGGCAAGAACAGGTACATCAGTTGACAACTGGCTTTCCAGTTCTCGCAGTTTTTTTCTTAAATCTCGATTTTCGGTTGATAGTCCCGCAAGCTCATTAGAAACCTCGGTAGATATTAACTGATTGCCTCTCACCCATCCAACCCTAGGTTTTCTTCTCATAATTTTCGGAAGAGCAACAGCAACCTTGGTAGCCAAGTCTTCAAGCGAAATCCAAAAGTCACAAACTTTGCTGGACTGTGCTTTATCAATAAAAGAGTTCAATCGTTCTGTTTTACTGAAATCTGCCTCTCGTTCATCAGGTGAAGTTAAAACATCCCTTTCCCGAATAAATGCCAATACAGGAACACCTATTGATTTTGCATAATCATATTCCATTTCAGTGTAACTAATGCCTGTGGAAGGGGATATTGAACCGTATTTATGACCAATAATAACAATATAATAATCGCTAGCATCGATCGTTTCTTTTATTATCTCCCATTGTTCAGAATCATCGGCACTAAACATTTCCATTCCGACTGGAAAATGATACAGATTTAAAACCGTTTCAATGATTTTCTTTCTAGCTTCGATAAGATCAACGTAAGTTGAGCTAACAAAGATTTGATACTTCTTCTCATCCATAAAAACCTCGCTTTTTTTTGACAAATTACCTCAAAAAGCGAGAAAAAAGCTATGCCTCACCGCACACTTAACTTAATGAGAATCATGTTTTCAACAAGACTGCAATCTTCTTCAGAAAAACCCAGCAATGGGCGTTCTGGGTACTGAGTTTCTGCGCTGTTGCGCCCCGGTCTGTCTTTTAATCCATACTGATGCACCTGCGCGATGCGCTGCACTTTGCCGGTAAACTCCACCACAGCCGCGCTGTCATCGCCGCTGGCTTTCATATAGCGGTTAGTACGCAGCTTCGCGAACATCTCGCGCTTGATACGGCCTTTCTTTGCCCGCAGTGGCTGGCGTTTGCGCGGGGTATACGCCGTGCCGTCGGGGGCTTTTTGCGATTTAATTCGCTGTTGCTGGCGCTGGCGCAGCTTCTTCACAATCTCCACGGTGAGACGCCGACGGCCAGCGGGTGACAGTGCCGCCAGCAGCCCGGCAAGCTCATTCTCAAACGGTTTAAACTCAGTCATCCCATTTACTCACCAGTTCGCCATTGATGTACATCTCTGTCGGTGGAGTGACCAGCTCCGGCGGGGGCGGTTCCGGGAGGCACCGGACGTGAAGCGCTGAGCCGACCTCGTTAACCAGCGTTCGCTCGGTCAGGGCAAGACTAATGCTGATATCAAAACTGCTGTCATTATTGAGATCGGCCTCAAAGGTGAAGCCTTTCGCCTGGCCTGCGTCGGTTTCCATAATGTCGGGCTGGTTCTCGCGCAGCCATGCCAGCACCGGCACAAGCAGTAAATCCGCGTCGCCGGTGAAGTCCGTCACCACCACATTGAGCGTGTAACGCTTTTCGAATGACAGCGAGGCGGCGAGCGTGGCGACAAGGTTGCCACTGTCCACAAACAGCCGCAGCATCTCAGGGTTGGTTTTCAGCACCGGCACGGCATCAGCCAGGGCTTTTCTCAGGCTTTCGGGTTTCAGCATCTGTATCATCCTGGCATTGTTTAACGGCTTCGACCTGGAGCGCACAGCTTTCTAATGCACGCTCAAGGTTTCGGATATCGGCACTTAAATCACCGTTCGTGTGCGGATCGCTGCCCGGCATCGGGCACAGGCTGACTTTCGGGCAACCGTTGTAAACAGTCACTGGCACTGGCGCAGGCGGCGCGTTTGTGCAACCGGCGCACAGCATCAGGCAGATCAGCGCTGTACCAGCGGCGAAAGGCGTCATTTTCATTGAGTAACCTCGTTATGGTTTGTTCCCGCCGGGCTTCCCGTTCACCGGCAGCATTCAGCTTCTGGCGCAAATCCACCTGCGCCCGTTCGTTTTTATCTGCCCGGTCGCGGGCAACAATGAGCTGGTTTTTCAGCATGCCGATCGTCAGCTTTTGCTCGCCTGCGACGCGGTTCGCTTTCTCAAAAGATTCGCGCAGGGTGTCATTCTCATGACGCAGCCACAGCAGCCCCACCACCGCAAGCGCCAGCACCACCATTAACGTTTTCATCGCGCCCCCTTCAGGCAGTAATCCCGCTCACGCTTGCGCCGGTTCTCCAGCCCTTTATTTTTGATTCCGTTGATGTAGACCCAGCGAGGCAGTTGATCACAGGCCTGTTGCCACTTTTTCTGGTTCAGGAAATAGACCAGCGTCGATTGACAGGCCGCACCGGTGCCGACATTAAACGCAAAGCTGACCACCGCGTCGTAAACGGCGGACGGCATCGCAACCGGCGCGCACACTGCAAGACGACGCTCAACCGTCAGCACGTCGGAAACCAGATTTCGCGCCGCTTCACGCTCCGTGATATCGCGTTTTGGCGCGACCCCGGCAGTGTGGCCGATACCCGATGTCCATACCCCCGCGCTGCACTGGTAGGGGCGCAGGCGGCACCCTTCAAGGTCGGCAATCAGCGCCAGCCCCTGTTGCGAGGTATGGAGTAAACGAAAATCAGGCACCAGTGCCGCCAGCGCCAGCACGGCGGCCACACTGCAACGCTTAACGATTGATGACATTGCTGATATCCCCGTTAGTGAGGTGCTGCTGATGAAGCTGCGTTGACAGCAACACATAGCTTTTGCGCCGGTAATACCAGTTAACGCCGACCGTCAGCACCACGCCCAGCGCACCAAAGTACGCGGCAAAATCCTGCGGTGTCATTGCCCCGAAAAAGGTCAGCGCGACGCTTATCCAGTAGGCCAGCGACGAGGTGATTTTCTCCATGCTCAGTCCCATAAATTCACCGTTTCGGCAGTGGGTGCCGTGTCAGTGTCCGGCAGCTCGACGCCGGTGCCATAGGGCAGCACCACGCCGAGTTCGGCCAGCCCCGGATTAGCGGCGAGCACCGTTTCGACCACGCCCTCTGTGCGCCCGTAATAGCGGTTACAAATCACATCCAGCGTGTCGCCCTGATGCGCATAAACCTTCATCAGATTTGCCCCACAATGCAGCGCGGTTTGTCCTGAATACGGGCGACTGACCAGCGCATGTCGCGCCACAGGTCATCAACCGTGGTGTCGATGCTGTCCGCTTTTTTGTCGCCTTTCGCGCTGGCATCCACACCGCGATAGCGCTCATACAGCGTGGCGGCCGTCATCGCACACACCGCGCTCAGATAGTGAAAAATACGCATACTCTCGCCGTCGATGTCATCTGCCGGCACATCAGCGAGGTGCGTAAAACCGGCTTTCATCTGGCTTTCGCGCCAGTCAAAAAGCTCCGCGTTGGTTTCGGCTATCCCGGCCTTAATGGCATGGCGCAGCCGTGCCGGGGCGATGGTCTGCTCAAGGCGCATCAGCTCGCGCACGCGCTTCGGCTCGATGTCGGGAAAGAAAAAGGTGTTTTTAATCACCGGCTCGTCACTGACAGGCGGCGGAATGACCACCGTGCCGCGCTCCGGCTGTTCGTTATTTTTTTCAATAATCAGTGTCGTCATGACTGCCTCTGAAAAGGGTGGGCGGTGGACGCCGGTCGCAGATAAGGTGAACCACCCTCATTGACCGGCGTGCCGCCCTGGCGCGGGGCGCATTCGGTTAACCGGCGGCTTTGCGGGGGCGACCCCGCCCGCGTTTCGCCGGTGTGGCTGTTTTTTTCTGCTGTGCGGTTTTCGCGGGCGTCTTTGGCGCAGGCTTCGCGACAACAGGCTTCGGATTCAGTTCGCGGGTAAGGCGCTCAATATCCTTGCGTACTCCCGCGTTACGGTCGAGCTGGTTCGCACGTTGCAGATGAGCCATGGCGTCAGCAGGCTGACCGGCATCGCGCAGCGTCAGACCGGCGACCTTATGCAGCCGGGCGCGTACCTCGTCGGGCATGTCGGCGGTGCGGGTCAGGGCAATGGTCTCCAGAATGCCCGCCATATCAACCGGCTCACCGGCATCACGGGCGCGCAGCACCGCAAGGGCGACTTCTTCGGCCAGCATGTAAGGCGCGGTGCGGGTGTGGGGTTCCGGCATCGCGAGGTTGTGGCGCAGCGCGTAGCGGGCAATTTCCAGCGCGCCGGGAATATCACCGGCATCGAGACGCCACAGCATCACGGTCATCAGGATGTCATCCTGTGCGCCGGTGCCATTTTCCAGTGCGCCCGCCACCCACGGCAGGTACAGCGGCAGCAGCTCACGCTTTTTCTCTGCCTTGCGCTCTTTTGAGTGGATGCCTTTCAGCGTCCGGCGGTCTGCGGCCAGCTTAACGAGCATCTGCTCATAAGCGGTGGCATGGCGCAGCGGGGCGTTATCCCGCTGCGCGGCCAGCATGGCCGAGACCCGCATCGCGTGACGCTGTGCGGGACTCGCCATCGGTTACGCTCCTTCGCCGGTACTGGCCGGGGTTGTGGTGGCGGTTGCCAGTGTTTTCATGGCTTCAGCCAGTTCAGCCGCGAACACTTTCGCGATATCCGCTTCCGGGGTGTCGCCCTCAGCCTGTTCAAGGATCTCAATGTTTTCAATCAGGCACCCGGCTTCGTAGTCTTCAATCACGAAATCGACCTTCACCTGTTCGTAGTTTTCCACCTGGTCGAGCTTCGGATTCTCGATGATGTGGCGGCGGTGACCGTCCTCGTAGAGATAAATCGAGATGTTATCGAGTGTGGTGATGAAAATGCTGTTGGCCGGGAAGAACGGCGCGCGCACCGCCTGCAACTGGCCGATGGTTTTCTGGCTGATAATCAGCTCACCGGCGAGCTGTTCACTGTTCGCCTGGAATTTGTTGATCATCGGGAAATATTTGTCGGTCAGAATACGGCGACCGCAAATCACCACCATTTCCGGGTTTTCGCGGTGAATCTCTTCAATCAGGGACTCATGCGCATCCATCACCAGCGCGTCGAGGTTTTTATAAACGCCGTTTTTACCAACGGTGATTTTTTCCGAAATCACCTTGCCGTCTTCGTCGACAACCCTGCTCATGACGCGCTCCGGCGCGTCGTTGCGGTATTTCTGCAACCAGCCGACAGCGACATCCTGTAACAGGGGATTTGCCTTGCGGTCAGAGGTGGCCGCACGGCTCACGCCGTTAAAGCCAATAGTGATGTAGTCCAGCGCCTGGCGTTTGATGATCGCGTTACGGATGCGAATCTGAAAATCCTGAAAACGCGCCCACAAATCGAGTTTGTTATAGCTCAGGTGATAATCGAAGTTCACCGGATGGCAGAAATAGCGGTACGCGTCCAGCTTCGAGAAATCAGCGGTTTTACGCTCAACGCCGTTGGCCGTGTCAGCGGTGCTGGCAATGGTGCCGTTGACGTCAATGCCGACTTTTTCCTCGGTCAGCTCGCGCACCACGACCATATTAATCTGTTGCAGGAAGGAGGAAGACTGCTGGACTTTGTCGAACAGCGTCTGAGTGACCGACGGCTCGACGCTGAATTTCTTGCTCAGGTCTTCCACGCCGACGCCGTTCAGCTCCGCAAGGCGGCTCAGCCAGGCATTAAATTTAAAACGGGTTTCTTTACGCATTGTGTCTGTGTTCCTGTTCTGAAAAAGGGCTGATTAGCAGTCGGTCAGCGCAGCAGATGCACCTTCACCGCCGGTGCTCAGTTTCCGGCGCGGCTGCGTCTCGCTGGGGGTTTTGTCCAGGGTGGCGGTGATCGCACTGAATTGCTCAGTCGTGGACAGGGTTTGCGCTTCAAGCCCCTGCTTAACTTCCGCGAGCTGGCTTTCGAGCGCGCTGAAACGGGCATCAATGCCATCGCCGCTGGTCTGGACACGTTCAGCAATCGCCGTCACGGCTTCATGCACATCGTTAAAACGCGCATCGGTGCTGGTCTGCTGACGGCTGAAAATGACCTTAACCGAGTCGGTCAGCCGGTTAAGCAGGGTGTCGGGCTCCTCTTCAAACTCAATTTCCGCCAGCGTGGCCGCCGAGAAGAAATTCTCAGGGCTGGCTTTGCGGGAGCTCAGCGGGTTGTGTTTTGCGGTGCGGCAGAATTCCAGATATTCGGTGCCGAGGCTTGCCGGATCATCGGTCACGGCCAGGCCAGTGAGGTAGCACTTGCCGCTGTTGCCGAAATTCGGCTGGATCTCCATCGAGGTGTAAACCTTCTGAAGCGCCTTATTCATGGCGACCAGTTCATCGGTCGGGGTGATTTTCGCGAACAGCGCCAGCTTGCCCTTCAGCGCGGAATCGTCCTCGATTTTCTCCGCTTTCAGCTCCACCACATCGCCATAGCGTTTAAACGGGCTGTCCGGCATAAGTCCCTTGATGTGCTCAAGGTTGATGCGGCAGCCATAGACACGCGGATCAAACGTGTCGGCCATTTCCTGAATTTCCGTCGCGCCAATAATGCGACCGTCGCAGGTGTCACCCTCGACGCCGATGCGAAACCATTTTGAAACTACTTTTTTTGCCATCGTCAGGAGTCCTGATTGTCTGTGAAGGATTCACGGTTTTGTCAGGAGGTAGTTTCCCGGCTCGTCCGTTGCTTCGCCATCAGTCACGGATGGCTTGACCCCGACACATCAGTACATTAGCGAATCGCTGACCGCGCTTAAGTAGCCTTGCCCTGTATTCATCACGGCGAGGCATGCATGACCATCACCACCGACACCACACTCTTAAACGACCCGCGGCGCCAGGCGGCGCTGTTGTACTGGCAGGGGTTTTCCGTGCCGCAAATCGCGGAAATGTTGCAGGCCAAACGCCCGACGGTACAGAGCTGGAAACAGCGCGACGGCTGGGACGAAACCGCCCCGTTAGACCGGGTGGGAAACACACTGGAGGCGCGGTTAATCCAGCTTTACGCCAAACCGGAGCTGACCGCGCACGACTTCAAGGTCGCTGACTTTCTGGCGCGTCAGATGGAGCGCTTCGCGCGTATAAACCGCTACGGCCAGACCGGCAACGAGGCGGATCTCAATCCGAACGTGGCAAACCGCAACAAGGGCGATCGCAAAAAGCCGAAAAAGAATTTTTTCAGCGAGGAGGCGGTCGAAAAACTGGAGGAGATTTTCTTTGACCAGTCCTTCGCCTATCAGCTCGGCTGGCATAAAGCCGGGCTTGAGCACCGCATCCGGCACATTCTCAAATCCCGCCAGATTGGCGCGACGTTTTATTTCGCCCGCGAGGCGCTGTTACGCGCCCTGAAAACCGGCCATAACCAGATATTTTTATCCGCCTCAAAAACGCAGGCTTATGTGTTCCGAAAATACATCATCGCGTTTGCCCGGCTGGTTGATGTTGACCTTACCGGCGACCCGATTGTCATCGGCAACAACGGCGCGGAATTGCTGTTTCTTGGCACCAACTCCAACACCGCGCAGAGCCACAACGGCGACCTGTATGTCGATGAAATTTTCTGGATACCCAACTTCCAGCGGCTACGCAAAGTGGCATCGGGCATGGCTTCGCAAAAACACCTGCGCACAACCTATTTTTCGACACCCTCCTCGCTCGGTCATGGCGCGTATCCGTTCTGGTCTGGGGAGCTGTTTAACCGGGGGCGCGCCAGCGCCAGCGAGCGGGTTGATATTGATATCAGCCATGCGGCATTAGCGCGCGGCGTGGCCTGCGCAGACGGGCAGTGGCGACAGATTGTCACCATTGAGGACGCGCTCGCCGGGGGCTGTACCCTGTTTGACCTTGACGCGCTGCGCCAGGAGAACAGCGCGGACGACTTCCGCAACCTGTTTATGTGCGAGTTTGTCGATGACAAGGCGTCGGTGTTCCCGTTCGAGGAGCTGCAACGCTGCATGGTTGACAGCATGGAGGAGTGGGAGGATTACGCGCCGTTCGCCGACCGGCCATTCGGTCAGCGCGTGGTGTGGATTGGTTACGACCCGTCGCACCGTGGCGACAGTGCCGGTTGCGTGGTTATCGCGCCGCCGCTGGTTGCCGGGGGTAAATTTCGCATTCTGGAGCGCCATCAGTGGAAAGGGATGGATTTTGCGACACAGGCCGAATCCATTCGCGCGCTCACGCAAAAATATAACGTCGAATACATCGGGATTGATGCGACCGGGCTCGGTCAGGGCGTCTTTCAGCTCGTGCGCTCGTTTTACCCGGCAGCGCGTGACATTCGCTACACGCCAGAGATGAAAACCGCAATGGTGCTGAAAGCCAAAGACACCATCACGCGCGGTTGCCTCGAATACGACGTCAGCGCAACCGACATCACGCAGTCGTTTATGTCCATCCGCAAAACCATGACCAGCAGCGGGCGTAGCGCCACCTATGAGGCCAGCCGCACCGAAGAAGCCAGCCACGCGGATTTAGCCTGGGCGACCATGCACGTACTGATTAACGAACCGCTGACCGCCGCAAGCGGTCAGCCCTCATCCTCAATTCTGGAGTTTTATTAATGGCTAAACGCAACAAACGCCACCACACCCAACCGCGCCAGCATACCGCCGCGCCCGCGCAGAGCATGGAGGCATTCACCTTCGGCGAGCCGGTGCCGGTGCTCGATAAACGCGACATTCTGGATTATGTGGAGTGTATCGATAACGGGCAGTGGTACGAGCCGCCGGTGAGCTTTTCCGGGCTGGCGAAAAGCATGCGCGCCGCCGTTCACCACAGCTCGCCGATCTACGTCAAACGTAACATTCTGGTATCAACCTACATTCCGCACCCGCTGTTATCCCGGCAGGACTTTACCCGCTTCGCGCTTGATTACATGGTGTTTGGCAATGCGTTTATTGAGCAGCGCCGGAGCGTGACAGGCAGGCCGCTAAAATATGAAACCTCTCCGGCCAAATACACCCGGCGCGGGGTGGAGCAGGATACCTACTGGTATATTCAGAACTACACAAAACCGCATCAGTTTGCGCCCGGCTCGGTGTTCCACCTGCTGGAGCCCGATATTAACCAGGAGCTTTACGGGATGCCGGAATATCTGAGCGCGCTTAATTCGGCCTGGCTGAATGAGTCGGCGACGCTGTTTCGGCGCAAGTATTACCAGAACGGCGCGCACGCGGGTTACATCATGTATGTCACTGATGCGGCGCAAAGCAGCACGGATGTTGAGGCGCTGCGTAAGGCGATGCGGGACTCGAAAGGGCTCGGCAATTTTAAGAACCTGTTTTTCTACGCGCCGAACGGAAAAGCCGACGGGATTAAAATTGTGCCGCTGAGCGAGGTCGCCACCAAAGACGATTTTTTCAATATCAAAAAAGTCAGCGCCACCGACCTGCTGGACGCGCACCGCATCCCGTTCCAGTTGATGGGCGGCAAACCAGAAAATGCGGGCTCGATCGGCGACGTTGAGAAGGTGGCAAAAGTGTTTGTGCGTAACGAGCTGATGCCGCTACAGGCCAGATTTCTTGAACTCAACGAATGGGCGGGAGAGGAAATTATTAGATTTATGAAATACACACTTGACATAGGATGAGCAAACGCAACCGCCTGCGGGCGGTTTTTAACATGATGCCCAAATGCATATACCGTTAATATACGGTCAAATTATACTTATTTTATTTTTAAACTGATGGCGAATACTTTTACATATCCCATTAGGATATGCCTCCATAGAATACTCAAAAAAAACACGAGCCAAATTAATAATAAATTTATTGTTATTTATTAAATTCTGAATTCTATCACTCCTATTAAACAAGTCGTAATCATCATCAATTAACTCCTGATTAATCATATTAATCCTATCATTTGTTTTTTCTTCGAAACACCAAGAATCACCTCTAAACTGATAATTAACTTCACCACGAATATCCGAAGGGTTAAATTTTTTATCATTAACGGCAATAAACCGTCTATGTTCGATCAATTTAATTGCCGTAGACGCGTACTCGACCGGATCACTTTGACAAGCAATAATCAAATTATTTAATATCTTTGTCCAAATACTCCAAGCATCTTTATGAGACCCTCCTCCTTTATCATTCTTTATTATAGTTATATCTCGGCAATCTTCAGTAAACTCTAACGTCGAAAGGCCTGCTTGAAGTTTATCAAGAGGAACCAACGCGCTTTTTTTGAATGCTTTAACAGCCTTATCATCAAGATTGCTCAAGCTAAAACCTGAAATCCTCATAAGATAATGTACCGAATAATAAGCTGCATAGTAATGCTCAACTACTTGCCACGCTAAATTATGAGGCTGTGACTGTCGAGACCTTTCTAATGAAACTAAAGATGCCAAATAAAATCTGTGAGCCTCGCTTGCAATAAATTTCCCAAACTTTGCTTCTTCGAGCATTAATATTTTCATTATCTGTGGTGAAGCAGATACTGCTGGCATAGTCGCAGTGGCTTCAATCCTCTTTTGAGCAGGATCGAAGTCTGTAACTATAAAGTGCATTTTTTCTAAGCTGTCATTAAATCTTGTGACGCTTTTTTTCCGAGCTCCAGCTACAAGTTCCCTTGCCGTAATGGAAAACAAACGAAGCAATTCAGTTTCATTATTCATATCGTCAACGTTGTTTTTAGTAGTTTTTTGTCAAGGGTTTCAATAGATTTACCAGTGGTTCTACTATTCAACAGAGCTGCTGCACTATTATCAATACTTCTTGACAAATAACGCTTATGCTCACTTATTAACGTCAAACTCCCCGGAGCATTGTCAGAGATTATTGAAATAATAGCCTTACTATGACCAATAAGAATTTTAAATGATGTGGGTTTTGTGATCACCGAGTTGAAATCGATAGATTGCTTTTGCAATAAATCCTTTGCAGCATATAAATATGCATTTATTATATTATAGAGATTATCAGGGCTATTGATATTGAATGTTTTCAGTAAGGGTTTAAAAGCCTCATAAAATGTAACCTTCGATAATTTTGAGCGTTGTTTTTCAAACCTTGAAAGTTTATTTTTAAGACAACTATCATTTTGCTCTTCAAACAAAGTAAAAATCACATCCAATAAAGCTTCGTCGCTCGTTTCTGTCTCAGCTAATTTTTTAATATCGAGTAATAATTCTTTTGGCACTGGCTTCTGTTGTGTATTTACATCAATAAAAATTTTAGCCTCTTGGACAGGAGTTAGTTCTGTAAAAATAACTACAGGTACTCTAAGCTTTATCTCGTCAAACCCCATATCATTTAACATTCTGAAGCCATAAACACGGTGCTGCCCATCAATAATGAGAAATGACGATGGTGAGACATTAAAACCAACCGTTTTGTTCTTACTAAGGTATTCAAAACCAGAGTTTGATTGGGCTGAAAGAATTATGCTAGAAGGGATAACACCACCTTTGCGTACATATTCTGCAATGCTGGCTGCTCTTTTTTCGTCAAGGGAACGTTGAAACCCGCTAACTGGATCTTCTGATCTTGGGTTTGTTGAACAGCATTCCGCGATAACATCAATAGGTATAGTCAATGTGTAAAATCTATGCTGCCCTTGAGTCACGAGCGATGCACTAAAAAATTCTTTCTGAACCATTTTCGTTCCTCATGTGTTTTTTTGCGATTTTTAACCTTTCCGTTAGGAAAAACAAGATCCCCAGAGGGTTTATGGCGCGCAGTGCTTTCCCCGCCTCGCCTGCCCGCTTTGTGGGTCGGTTTTAATGCAGTTGCAACAGGTCATCGGATCCTTGCCAGAACTGGCCTTGATCCTCATTCAACGAAAGATAAAACAAATGCGAAATGACGCACCTGATGCATGCGCCGCAGAATTTCTGCGGTAAGGCATGTTGATTAGCTTCTGTCGCGCGTTAAATGCCGGTAGATTTTTTTCGTTAAAAAAATGGCGAGCACCCCCAGCAAAATAGAAGCTAAGCCCAGAAAAATCAGTAATGAAAGGAGATGACTGAACAGCCCTCCGAAGCTTGTGAAATCACTCAGCCGGGCAAACTGTTCCGGTGTCAGTACGCGAATCACGATTTCAGGAATAGTTAGAAAGAAAACAATCACCACCAGAACATAAATGGTCGCCTTACCGCTTTTTTTCATTATCTTCCTTGCCCCTTCTGACGATGATGATCAATTATTGACTCGTTAATGTTATATCAAGGGAAATTAAAATGGCAGAAAGCTACTTAAAAATGAAGGCTCAGTCTGACAGACAGATGGCCTTAGCGTTAACAAAAGCATTACGAGAAATACAAGCAACCAATATGAGCACTATTGAAAGTTTGAAACTCGGCACGCAGCGTTTGATCAACTATGGTTCGTGCTTAATACCAGATGATTACTACCGCAACACCTGTCGTGAGTTAATGAATGAAGACCGACGGCTCGTATTGGCGCTTGCTGAAATCTATAACCGAAATGATGTTGCTCTCGATATGGTTGAGATCTATTTTCGGAAAACTCTTAAAAAACTTGGTACACAAAAGAGTACAAATCTTGCCGAATTCCTCAAAAAAGAATTAGGGGACAAGGCTTATGAATACGCAGAAAAATCCAGTAAATTAGCGCTATCCTTGACTATCGCAAAGTTGGTAATCAGTAGTGGTGACTTTCAGGAATCCCATATTAAAATGGTGAATTCATTGTCATCGATGTATGTTAACGGTGCCATAATATATTCAAAAGCACAAATAGCGGCAATGGCAGCTAACAAACTCAAATTTCAGGACGCAACATATTATCAGGATCTGTACAAAGAAAACCTTGAGATGCTTTACTTTCTTATTGAACCGCAAATGACAAAGATAATTTATCAGGTAGAGTCAGGCGGCAACAATGAAGAAATAATCGGTGATGCTTTGTATGAGCTATTAAAAAGATGAAGCGAGCGATTTTATGGTTTCTACAATCATATATTTATTATATACCTCTGATACTGATTGTAGCAGGCGCTTATATTTTTGCGCGTTTCATACCTGACTATTTCGGCATCCTTACCTTTATATGGATTATTATCGTTACATATTTCTATGTGAAATATAATAGATGGTATTAGGATTACCAATCCATTGATAATTACTTCCTATCGCCTCGCAAGGCTCGTTGCTCAACCTTGCTGACGCCAGATTAAGTCCTGCCGTCAGCAACGTTTTCCAATGCAGTCAGCTAACTGGCAACATCTATTGAGCAGCTGTATTCATGGCTGCGGATTTTCGCCATCAAATCATCCGTCAGTTCCGATACCCACTGAATAGCTAATCCCTTCTCTTCTTCACTACACTCACTCGCTGCAACAAGCTTGATGAAAAAATCAATACGCTGGAGTTTCAGCGACTCCAAAAGATAATCCTGCATCTTCCCTCCAATCACTACTTTTGCCCCTAAATAGGCACACACATCTACTGTATATGCATACAGTATAATAAGAGCTTTCTAAATGTAAAATGTTTTTTGCCTGTTAATTGGATTACTCGCAACTGGCTAAATAGTTGCATTAATTTTTAAAATATCTTACCAGCAAGCATTGAGACGCGTAGGAGAATGCTTTTCGCCTTTTCATTGTCAGAAGGTGAAGCCGGGAAAATATCCCCCTCGGCAGATCCCCTGCACCATTTCTTGTTAAAACAGCTTTTCCCGTGTGCCATTAGATGCAGCGCTTCACCCCGGCTGATTTCGCAACCGGTTAATATTTGTATCTCGTCAATAGTTCGCGCTATGGCCTTCTCTTGCCCTGGCGTTCCGTGGACAAATTTACGCCTCAACGCCGTTTTTTTATCCCTGAGCCGGTTCGTTAATTGCCGTCGCTCGTATCGGCTCAGGGATTTTGATAAATCCAGCTCCAGGGGATCGCTTTCGCTTCCCGTACAGTTATTGACAGAACTCCGAGAGGGCGCGGTCGCGCCCTTAAGGTCAACGGCCAAATCAACGGCGCGTTTCGGGACAATCTTCCATTGCGTGAGACGGGTCAGAACCGGCGAACCAGCGCCGACCGTGGCGTCGTACACGCCGCGAATGCAGACAGTCTCCTCGCCGTACTGGTTGAACTCGGATCGCGCTTCGTAGAGCGTGCGAACCTGCAAATCGTCACGACGGACAAACGCGCCGCCCTGGGCGTTAACGTAACCCGCCCAATCACCGGCATCAGCCGCATCATGCACCGCAGCAAATTCAACGCTAAGACCGTGGGCGGTTTCGGTGTCGGCCATGCGGCGTAATTCGCGGTAGACCGTCACCGGCGCACCGCCGATAAACTGGAATTGCCGGATATGCCAGCGCGCCGCCCAGGCAGAAACGGCGGGCGCGGTATCTTTTAACAGCTCGCCGCTTTCGTCGTCTGTTTCACCGTCGAGCGCATAGCCATCGATATTCTTTGAGATGTATTTTGCGACATAGCCCGTTGCACTCCCCTTCTCCGGGTCGATTGCTTCTGCGTGGAATCTGGCCTTTCTGGCCTTATCGCTGCTGAGCTCGTTGCCGTCCTCCTGCCACGCATAATACCGGATGACAGTGCGCACACGTTCAGCATGTTCCGGCAGCATAAACATCAGCATATGCCAGTGCGGGGTAGCGTCGTGGTGAGGTTCTGCAACGCGGATCCCAAAGATGCGGATATCTTCCCGGTGGAGCTTGGCGCGAATGCGCGCCCAGAGTGAGGTTAAATAGCTTTGCGTGTCGGACGGGTTTGCCCCGTTCCATTTGTGGTTACGGTAGCCCGCTTTTGTCGTGGCGTGATATTTCGACGGGGCTGTCAGCGTATAGAACTCTCCCATGTAACCGAGCTCGTTACAGATATTTTCAAAGCCGCGAATACGTGTCATCAGCTCGCATCGACGAATGGCCGGGTTAGCGACCGATCCGTCGTATTTTTCAATCAGGCTGATGCGGTTCCCGTCCTCGTCTTCGAGCTCCAGCCCTTTAAGAAATTCACGCGTGCGCCTTTTTTGCTCGCGCCACTCGGCTACGCATGTTTTGCTGGCGTAGGCATGTTTTTTCTTGCTGACGTTACCAACAGCGATTTGCAGATGCTCACGCCATGCAGCAGCAATGCGACGCAACCGCCCGCGCCACCACGTTTCATTGAACATGCGCATAACTGCCGGTGCGAGATCCTGCTCATTGGCATATTTTTTTGTTACACGCTCCCAATGAGGCGGGGTCACGTTAAATTGCAGGGCAATCAGCCCGGCGCGCATATACCACGAATGCAGTGTTTTCAGTTCACCGGCGCTGGCATCGTCTATATCTGCAAGCTCCGCGCGGATGAAATTAGCGATATCAGCGGCCAGCAG
Source organism: Kosakonia radicincitans DSM 16656 (assembly GCF_000280495.2). Classification (NCBI taxonomy): domain Bacteria; kingdom Pseudomonadati; phylum Pseudomonadota; class Gammaproteobacteria; order Enterobacterales; family Enterobacteriaceae; genus Kosakonia; species Kosakonia radicincitans. The sequence goes on along the minus strand of NZ_CP018016.1, from coordinate 640,649 downwards.
TTCAATATCTGCCTTTGCCATATCAGGGAGCCGGTTATAACGGGCGACCATATTAACGAGGCGTGAGGCGATGTATTGCAGCATTTCCGTATCGAAATGACCGGAAAAAATGGCAGCCGAAACATCGTTTTTAACACCAGTGGCCTGGTATTTTTTGGCGACCAGCTCAAGGCGCGGCAATGCTTTTTTGCAAAAGCTGATTAAAAAAGCATTGGCTCGCTGGCTGTCGTGATGTTGCTCCAGCGCGGCGGCGGTTCGGTATACGTCATAGCGTACACATTCCGGCTGGAGGGAAAGCGCTTTGCGCGCATGCAGCACCGCCGCAATCATACGATCGCGGCGGTGCTGTTCTGAGTAGGTCAGATAGGGGCTGGCTATTGCTGAGCGAGGAGCATTCCACGCATAAGCGTAAGAAATTGCCACTTAAACGCCCCGATAATGTCTGGATTTGAGCTCTGTTATTTGCTGACAGGTCACACAAAGTGACACGCCATCAATTGCCCTGCGGCGCGCTTCCGGGATTGGTGCGTCGCATTCTTCGCAGGTAAAACGTGAAGGTGTCATAACGCGGCTGCGTGCTTTATTGATATGGCGCTCGCGCTCTTCCTGCTCACGCTGTTGGATGTGATCCATTGCGTCGGCCATCAGTGCAGCTCCTGTGATTCGTTTTCGTAGCGAATAGCCTCGCGGCGCAGAAGCTCGGCGGCTTCGACTCCGTTCAGCCCTTCTCTTGCGATATGAATAGCCAGAGCCTCAAGACGAATGGAAACAGCAAGAGCACGATCACGACGCTCCTCGTTTTTAGCTTTATTCAGCATGCTGACCAGTACATCGTTATCAGCTTCAAAATTGCGGGTTTCGATATTTTGCATAACGCTTTCTCCTGAATTTAGGCAAAAGAATGCCCGGCGGGTTGACGCCTTTTAATTACGGTTTGTGTTAATTCGGCATGGTTAGCCGTTTGGGAAATAAGCTCACAACTGCGCGAAAATGATTCATTGCTGAAATAAGCGCTTTTTTCTCGTCAGTAGTCAGCTCACTTAATTTGAGCCCGTGACGAGCTGCCGGTATTTTTGCTAGAAAGAAAATCGCTGCCAGCGCGCGCTCGTTGTCTTCATGCTGCGGGTCGCGCGTATCGCGCATATTCGCAACGAATTGCTCGACCTCTTTCCAGCTATCACCCCAGAAGCGCCCGCGTATTTCAGCGATATGATTCAGGCCGGCCATGCGCGCGCCAGTGCTCAGCGGAACCGTTGCGGAAACAGCTTCGATAGCCATGCAGCCCCCTTAAAAGAAACAGGCTTTGCCTGAGTTTGTGAGCGCACCGGATGCCAGCGCTTACCGTTCTCACCAACAATCCAGCCGTGGCCGTAATGCATGGCTGGGCTTTGCTTAATAAGTAGCGATGCGAAAGAAGGTTCGTTATTCAACATACTCACCTCACATCAGCCCAAAAGATGCGCCGAGGCCGCTAACGGTATCGACGACACTGGACATTGCCGGATTGGCCTGGAGGCGCGCCTGTAATGCGAGCGCTGTCAGCGAAAGCATGCGGATGCCAGAATTAACGCTTTCAACCATTCTGTATTTTTTCGCCTGGGTTAATCGCTCTGTTGACACTGTGCCGCCAGCCAGATCGCCAAGCTCAGCCATTGCCCGCATGACGTAGGTTTGCACCTTATCCTTCGCCATCTCATTAACCGGCACGCACGGCAGACAATGGATCTGAGCCAGAAAACCATCAACCAGCGTTGAATCTTCGGTGAGGTCTGTCAGTAACCAGATCTCACGTGGTGTTAACTGGTGCGGTTGTTCCGGGTTGAGTTTGTTGTAAAGAGTGTGCGGCTTGATACCTGCCTTAACTGCCAATTCTTTGATGTTATGAGTTACGGCAAACTTTCTGCATGCATCATCGAAATGTGCATGTGACGAAACGCGAAAATCTAACATGCTGGAAATTCCTTTTTATCCCAAAATGGATTTATCAGGCTTGCATTGTGATTTCACAGCCAGCAGCAGCTTCAATAGTGAGAGCAACCATGTTGATTTCGATAAGTCCGTTTAAGCCCTCTTTCTTCCTGATAGGTAAACGGTTTTCGCGGTACATTTGGCGAACGGTGCCTTCCTTGTAACCCGTACGGCGACAGAACTCTTCTACGGTAATGTACGGTTCGGAAATCACGAGATTGATTGAAGGGCGCATTGAAAGTTTACGGGTCATGATGCACTATCCTCTGTTGAGTTCTAGCCAACTCTATTTATCACTATTAAACACGTCTTGATACGATGAGTGAATATTAGGATCACAAATTGGAAAGGTCAACGAAAGATTTTACGAGTCGTAAAGCACCAACTTTACCAGAGGGTGGTAAAGATCCCATTGAGCGTATCGTTCAGGCATATGGTTTTTCATCGCGTCAGGCTCTGTGTCGTCACTTAGATGTATCACAAAGCACAATGGCTAACCGCATAATGCGTGGGAATTTTCCTGCCGACTGGGTGCTAATTTGCGCGATGGAGACGGGTACGTCTTTAGAGTGGTTAACCTATGGGCGTGGGGATCCAAACATCACAAATCAGGATAGTTCACCAACGAAAATCGAACTCAAAAACATCACAAATGGGAAGTTCTCACCATCAGATTGGGTTGGGTATGATGTACATCTCCTGCCTAGTGAAGTTAACGCGCCATTACTGATCCGATTTGAGAAACAGACCTTCTTGGTTGATGAAACTGAGGCCGAAGTCACCGATGGCCTTTGGTTGATTGAGATTGATGGACTTGTCAGCGTGAAAGAACTTTATCGTTTCCCCGGCGGACGTATCCGCGTAGAGAACGGCAAAGCATCGTTTGAATGTAAAGCAGAAGAGATCAAAGTGCTGGGGAAGGTGGTCGCTCGCACTGAATATTTTTAAGGAAAGAAATGGCTGTTAGTAAATTACCCTCCGGCAAATGGCAAGCGCAGGTTTTCCCCAACGGACGGGATGGAAAACGTATCCGTCGCCAGTTTGCGACGAAAGGCGAAGCACTGTCCTATGAGAAGTACGTAAAAGAACAGGCTCAGGATAAGCCCTGGCTGGGTGAGAAAGCGGATAAACGACGGGTAATTGACTTGGTTGAACTCTGGTTCAACACGCACGGTATCACGTTAGCGGATGGTGAGAAGCGGCGAACCACGATGGCATTCGCCTGCGAGGCGATGGGTAACCCACTCGCAACCGAGTTTAACGCGAAAATTTTTGCGTCTTATCGCGAACAGCGGTTAAGCGGGAAGATCACCCGCTCCAGTCGAGTGAAGACGGTTACGCCGCGCACGGTTAATTTAGAGCTGGCGTATTTCAGAGCTATGTTTAACGAACTGCGCCGGTTTGATGAATGGACTGCACCGAACCCGTTAGAGAATGTGCGCGAATTTAAAATCAGTGAATCGGAGATGGCGTATCTCACCATTGAGGAAATCAGAACCCTCCTCGCCGAATGTGAGAACAGCCGGTCAAAGGACTTATCGACAGTAGTTAAAATCTGCCTAGCAACTGGAGCTCGCTGGAGTGAAGCGGAAAGTTTGAAAGGGAACCAGATCCGCGCAGGGCAAATCATCTACGTGAAAACTAAAGGCAAGAAAAACCGCGCAGTGCCGATAACAGAGAAGCTACAGGCAGAGCTACCATCGAGTAGAAAAGCACAACCGCTTTTTGCAGCTTGCTATTCAGGCTTTAGAAAGGCAATGCAACGTGCCGGTATCGAGACGCCAGCTGGGCAACTAACACACGTCTTGCGCCACACTTTTGCATCTCACTTCATGATGAATGGTGGAAATATTCTTGTGCTTCAGCGGATACTTGGGCACACGGATATAAAGGTAACTATGCGATATGCACACTTTGCGCCAGATCATTTATCAGAAGCAATGTCATTAAACCCATTAACTATTGGTAAATTATGAAAAGACTCTTAATATCAATAATGAATAATACAGCACCCTGATAGTTAGGTTTAAAGTGAGTTTGATATCCACATATATTAATGCCTAATTAACTTTTCATCTTTTCAAAAGGAGATTATCTTGCTAAGCAGCATAAAAATTGAAAGATTTAAAAACATCGTTGATATCGAGATCCCATTAGTAGGAATAAATCTATTAATAGGTTCTAATAATGCTGGTAAAAGTAGCATACAACAGGCAATACAATTTGCGGTTTCTATTGCCCAATCGACAAACCAACAAGGTGCAAGATGGACAGAGGATAGATGCCCTTCATCACTTTCGAGTGAGTCCTTAATCTATTCTCCATTAAGGGACATTGATGCTTTGGCACCTAACGGAAAGCTTCAAACATCAATGGAACATGCAATCAAAGTTACTTTTAACGAACAAACAAGTTCAACTGTAACTATACGTAAGGGGAAAAATAGAAATATAGCAACCTCGCTTGAAGGAAAAGAGTTGGGAGAGCATCTTCAGAATATCGAACACCCATATTCAATGATTGTTCCTGGCCTGGCAGGCATACCATCTTTTGAAGAATATCGGCCTCCATCAGTTGTACGCAAAGCTGCGGCTAAGGGGGATTCAAACAGCGTATTTAGGAATATTCTCTTACTCTTATCTAAAGATCTAAATTCATGGAGAGCATTTGAGAATAAGTTCAAAGCAGTTTTTCCCGATTATGAAATTAGCGTAAGATTTGATCCTAATGTTGACGAACACATTAATGCAAGAGTAACAAGTAATGAAGTTTCATTACCCATTGATTCTTGTGGCACAGGGATTTTACAAGCAATACAGATACTTGCATATTACTACTTATACAAACCAAAATTATTAATATTGGATGAGCCTGATTCTCACCTTCATCCTAACAACCAAAGAACCCTCGCTATTTTATTAAAAGAACTCCATCAAGAAACCGAATGCCAAATTATTATATCAACCCACTCAAGGCATTTTTTCGAAGCATTAAAAAATGACTCAAGTGTATTTTGGATAAACAATTGTTCATTAGTTGAAAATTCTGGAGACCTTGAAAGAAGTATATTATTGGAAATAGGAGCTCTTGATAAAGGTGATCAGCTAAGGAATGGAGAAATACCTTGCATATTATTAACTGAAGACACAAATGTAGAATATATTAAAATCATCGCAGAATCATCTGGTTTTTTACAAGATGAGTATCAAATATGGTCATATAATGGATGTTCTAATATACACATTGCATTAGCTCTGAATTCTTTTATTATCCAACACGCTCCCGGAACTTCTGTCGTAGTTCATCGAGATCGTGATTATATGACAGATGCAGAAGTATCATCTTACGTAGAAAACTTACAGGAAATGGGAATAAAAGTATTCGTGACGAATGGTAATGATGCAGAAAGCCACTTTGTGAACGAGAATCATATTCATGAGCTTTACCCTACACTCACACTCGAACAGATTACTAATTTAATTGATGAATGTCTAGTCGAGAAGCGAGACGATATAATAAAGAAATATATTAATACGATTTACAACCGCTGTTTGCAAGCCTCTTATCGAGGCGGTGATAAACCAGATGCTGGAGAAATTTCTCAAAATTGCACTCGAAATTTTGACAGCAACAATCGTGACTTCATGCATGGGAAATTTGTGGAACGTGCTTTGAGAAATAAGCTGCAACAGCAATTAGGGCAGAACATTAATCTATGTCGGACAACATTGGCTATCAAAGATCCCACATTAACTTCATTTGCAGCAGAAATATGGGATGAATAAATTTCTCAAATATGAATTGATTGGAGTTTTTTAATTAATCTCGGATTTTCTGCATCATTGCATTGTGGTAAAAGTGGCAGCAAAGTGGCAGCAGAGCGCAACGCTATGTGCCACTTTTCATCACTATTCGGCCTAAAGAAAACATAAAAATCAGTAACTTACTGATTTTACTCGTTTCAAATTGGGACTCATAATCGCTTGGTCGTTGGTTCAAACCCAACAGGGGCCACCAAATTTTAAATTTAGAAACAGATACTTAAGCCACCTCTTATGGTGGTTTTTTTGTTTTTTAAATCCTGAATGTCCCAAAAGTATCGCCCCAACTTTTGGTAATCCCCATCACTCTGTCGCTTCTATCGCTACAACAACAGTCGCAGAATGGCACAATGCGTTCCTTCCCGATGAAGCCATCACTCAAGCGACAACACTTTTCATGCGGTGTCTTCCGAATCTTAATAAGATCCGCATCTTTTCACACGAGAATAACGTATTACCGGTACCAACATAAAAAGTTAATCAACGCTTTACTATAAATAATTACTCTCCACATTATAATTTCCTTAATAAATTACCTCTCTGATATATCTTAATAGAATAAATAATATAATAAAAACGTGACAGCAACTATTAATAACCACCATCGTATACGCTAGAATAAATGCCTTAGCACTGTATAAATCGCTCCAGCGGCGTGAATTATAGATTATTTTTCCACGTACCATGTTATAAGGCAGAAACGTATAATGTATCGCTATAATGCTTTTAGCTATCCGTATTGAGATAACCACTCATATAAAATATATCCAGGATGATTCAATGAAGAAAATGATATTCGGAAACAATACGCCGCCAGGAACCCCGGCCAATCAACCTGAATTTAAAGCGAGATATGGCGCACCTCCGGTGATGCACAGCGGTTTTCCCAAACAAGGTTACCTGTATATTCCTTTTGCAGCAGAGGATATGATCCATCAAAGTCTGGGCTTAAATTTAATCCGCCACCTGAAGGGAAAAAGCCTCTATCCACTAATTGTGCCAAATCAGAAAATTCGAAATGAAATAATGGAACTACGTGCTGCAGAAATAAACAACCTGGTTACTCAGATAAACACTGTCAGCGATAAATTGCAGGAGGTCGATGCTGGTTTACAAGTGCATGAAGACTGGAATGGTGAGACATTAAGAAAAGCGCTGTCACCGGATATATTTGATAAATTCACAGCCAGTATTGCGAGATTATCACAACAACTGGTTGTATTAAAAAATACAAACTTTGCACATATACCATTAAGTCAATTATCCGCTACCACGGATAAACTCTATATTCTTGGGCACGGAACGGCCGGTGCAGACGTACTGGCAGCCGATGAAGCGGCAACCCTGGGGTTGATGACGGCCGCAACCCTCGCTGAACAATTGCATTCATGTGGGCTACCTAAAACATTCGAGGATATCCGTATAACTGCCTGTTATAGCGCTGATTCTTTCAAGCCAACGTCTTTTGCTGCTGTCGAGCTGGAAGCATCGTCAGGTGCAAAAAGAAAAGGAATAATAGGAAAATTCATCTCCCTGAAAGGCACTCAACCTCTGGCGCAAACCATAAGCAGAGAGCTTCAGCGTCTCGGTTACAACAGCATTCAGGTAACCGGATACCATGGTGCCGGAGTAACATACAGCCAGACAGAATTCAGGGCCCGCCGAATTCCAGGGGCGCCAGATATTCGCCGCTCACTTGTCAGTCATACTTTCCGCTGACCTTTCGCAGGGGCGTTCCGACAAGCAGAACGCCCCGTTTCAGGAGGCTAATGCTCTTTCAGCCTCTGCAGATTTTTGATCATACTCATCCTGCGCCGCCGTCAATTGCGGCCCATATTCCAGCGCCCAGCGATACAGTGCCTCAAATGGCTGTCGAAGTGATTCGCCAAGCGGCGTAATACGGTATTCAACACCCACCGGCATTGTCGGCAACACTTCCCGGTGCACCAGCCCGTTGCGCTCCAGCCGTTTCAGAGCGTCGGCCAGCGCTTTATGGGTGATACCATCCAGCCTGCGACGGATCTCATTGAAACGAGAAGGTTTTGTACACAGCACAGTCAGGATCAAAATCGACCATTTATTGGTGATGTGCTCAAGTATCGGGCGCGTTTTGCCCACATTTCCTAAAACGCAGTCATCGATTTTTGTCATAGCGGTATATCCAATGATATCTAATATAAACAAAGTGCGTAATTGATACTAAATATAAAACTTATATCATCGATTTTCCACTCAACAGGAGAATCATCATGAACAGACTGCACAACAAAACGGCCCTCATACTGGGTGGCGCAAAAGGAATTGGCCTGGCGATAACCCAGCGTTTTGCCCATGAAGGCGCCACGACCTGGTTTACCTCCCGCCGCGAGGAAGAGTTACAGAACACTGCCGCTAAAATCGAAGGAAATGCGTTGCCGCTGCGTGCTGATGTCAGCCAGCACAGCGAACTGGCGCGCATAATGGAAAATATTCAGCAACTGGATGTGCTGGTGATTAATGCCGGCATGTCAGAGTACGCCACCCTGGAGCAGGTTTCAGAAACGCACTTTGAAAGCACCTTCGGGTTGAATGTCCGCTCGCCGCTATTTGCCCTGCAAGCTGCGCTGCCGCTGCTCAAACCCGGTTCCAGCGTGGTGCTGATAGGGTCGATTGCCGATGTTATCGGAACGGAAGGTTATGGTGTCTATAGCGCCAGCAAAGCCGCGCTGCGCTCTTTTGCCCGAACCTGGACGCGCGAACTGGCAGCCAGAGGCATTCGCGTTAACGTCGTCGCGCCCGGCCCTATTGATACGGAAATGATGGCTGCGGCCTCGGAAAATGTTCGTCAGGGATTAACGCAGGCAATTCCACTGGGTCGCATGGGCCAGCCGGAAGAAGTGGCCAACGCCGCGCTGTTTCTTGCGAGTGACGAAAGCAGCTATATCGCTGGTGCCGAGATTTGTGTCGATGGCGGGTTAACGCAAGTGTAAGGGATCCTTTCAGGCCGCAAAGCATGTCAGCAGAGTGGCCTGAAAGCCGCAATGCGCGCACTTTTTCGCGTATTTCGCCGATTTAAGCCCCCATAAGCGCAATTTTCACAGAAACACTAACGCATTGAAATATGTCCAATGTAATATGGATGCAGACTATTGCGATATTCACATCTATAGTCCAGATTTGATGAATAACCACACCCCCTTAATAAACTCTTAAGCGCTTTGACGAAACGCCATGAACAAACCTATAAAACGGCTTGAAATCATCAAATACGCCATCGAACTGGAGGATGACGGCATCATCCTCAGTCAGCTTCCTTTGTTGAAAAATGAAGTTACGGATCCGGAGTTAGCGTTTATCGTCCATGCGCTTGAAGAGAAGAATTACAGCGAAGCGATGCGCGCCATAACGAACTGGTTGCAAAGCCAGCGTTCCGTCGTAAGCTGGCAGGATCCGCAAGTGGCCGCCAGTAAGCTGGAACTGAAAGCCCTGGAAGAACAACTGCGCGAACTGATTGATAAACGCAACGCGCGCATCCAGCTGCTCGACGAGTTCAACGATCTCTACTTAACCCGCCTTGGGCCGCTGATGTCACAGATCCTGCGCCTGCGCAAAACCCTGGCAGAAGCCGCCGTTCGCCGCCAGGAAGCGGAAGCGCGCCGTCGCGAAGCCGATTATTTGCGTTGCCAGAAGTATCTGTCGCAGGCGGTGGAAGTGCTGGTTACCTTGACGCAGCGCTGGCAAAGTATGCCGCCGCACTCATTGCAGGCTGCCGAAGCACGTAAACATCTGCAACAGCAAAGCGAGTTGATAGCCTCGTTGCTGGCCGAAGCGCAGGAGCTGGAACGCGGTCTTACGCGTGAAGAAGAACCGGCACGCCAGGCGCGTGACGAAGCGCGTCAGGAATACGAGAGCTATCAGGAACAGCAGCACGATGCCGAAAAACGTTTCAGCTTCGAGCAGAAGATGTCAGAGGATGAGCGTCACGAGCTGAAGCGCCTGTGGCGCCAGGCCAGCAAACTCTGCCACCCGGATCTGGTGGACAACGATTTAAAAAATGAAGCGCACGGCATGATGGTGCAGCTCAACCAGGCGCGCCAGCGCGGCGATCTTAGCGCTATCCGTGCCATTCTGACCCGCCTGCAGAAAGGGCTGGAGCCGCTGATGGCAAGCGATCGTTTAAACGATCTGCAGCGCCTGCGTCAGCGTATTGCTGAAGTGAAGCAGCATATTGCCAGCCTGATTGAAGAGCTGGCAACGCTCGAGAAAGAGGAGTCCTGGCAACTTGTGTCGTCGCTGGGCGATCGGGAAACCTACTTCCGCCAGCAGGAAAAAGCGCTGGGTGAAATTCGCCAGACGCTGGAGCAGCAAGTCAGCGAAGCCGAATACGACGAAGTGGCCTGAAAGCAGCAAGCCCGGTGAAATACCGGGCTTCGTCATTATTTCTTGTGCCAGTACGCCTGCGCACGCACCCGTTGCTGATCGATATTGTCGGTCGCATAGCGCTCCATCAGCGATTTCACCACCTCACCTTCCCCGGTCAGCCAGATAAAATAGTCCTCATCGGCGACGGTCAGCGAAGCCAGTTTATCGTGCAGCGCCTGCGGGTTATGGCCAACCACCCATTGAATATCAAAGCCGCTCAGATGCGCCAGATAATCCTGATACGCCGCATCGGCAACCGTCACCACTGCCGTCACCTTCGGGCGAACTGCGAGCAGGCTTAGCGCTTCCAGACGGCGACGCAGCGCAGGCATACCGGATTCATCGCACACATAGAGTTGCCAGGCATAATCTTCCGGCACCACCAGCGAACCGCGCGGCCCGCCGATCGTCAGTGTATCCCCAGCCTGCGCATTCACCGCCCAGTGGCTCGCCACGCCGCCGTCGTGAATATAGAAATCCACCACCAGTTCGTGCCGGCTGGCGTCATAGATCGGCGTGTAATCGCGGGATGCCGGGCGTGGTCCATCGCCCCAAACGATGCCTTCGTCAGTCACCGTCGGCGGTACAAAGTGCGATCCCGGCTGCGGAAAGAAGACTTTTGTGTGATCGTCAAAACCGCGCGACGTAAAGCCTTCCAGTTGTTCACCGCCCAGCACAATGCGCTGAAAACCACTGCCAGCGCGTTCCGCGCGCAGAACAGTTAACTCGCGAAAGCGCAGTTCATTGCGTACGCGTTGGGGATAACGTGGAGAATGAGTTGTCATAATCGGCCTTCGTGAAAGTGAATACGATATATCTAAATGTTGTGCAAATGATAATGATTGTTGATTGCGCAGAAGACAAGGAATTTTTATGATATAAACACAGGGAAAGCACCGATTGCCAAAGCATAAAATAATTTCTTTTATTATCAATAAAATAAAAAAATCCTCACTCCAGCACTGTCTAAACAGTTAATTTAGATATAAATTAGATATATCAATTTATCAGGAGTACAGCATGCGCCATCATCACGAACGGACCGACCGCGAACATCCGCACCACGGCGGCGGACGACGCCAGCGCTTTTTTGGTCACGGTGAGTTACGTCTGGTCATCCTCTACTTGCTGAGCAGCAACGCCAGCCACGGCTATGAGTTGATCAAAGCCATCGAATCCCTGACTCAGGGCAACTATACGCCCAGCCCTGGCGTGATTTATCCCACGCTCGATTACCTGCAAGAGCAGGGGTTCATTACCGTTGGCGATGAAGAGAATGGGCGCAGAACTATTGCGATAACGCCGCAGGGTTTGCGCTGGCTGGAAGAGAGCCAGGCGCAGATTGCGGAGATTCAGGAACGCATCCGGGTGCGTAACGTCGGTTATCAGCTACGCAGAAACCCGCAAATGAAGCGGGCGCTGGATAACTTTAAAGCAGTGCTGGATTTACGGGTAAATCAGGGGGAACTCAGCGCCGCACAGCTTAAGCAGATAATTGGCATTATCGACCGCGCGGCGCTGGATATTTCACAACTCGATTAAGCCATTTCTGGCGTATCGCGCAGACGGAAGACCTGAACCAGTTCGCGCAGGTGCAGCGCCTGATCGTTCAGGGCCGCCGCCGCCGCAACCGACTCCTCCACCAGGCTGGAGTTCTGCTGGGTGGTTGAGTCAATCAGGCCAATGGCGCTATTAATCTGCGAAATGCCATCGGTCTGTTCGCGGCTCGCCTGGCCGATCTCACGCAGGATCACATCCATCTCCTGCACATTGCTCACCATGCCGTTAATCAACCCACTGGCTTTTTCCACCAGCGCCATCCCTTCACGGGTCTGGCTGGTGGAATTTTCGATCAGATGGCGAATATCATTCGCCGACGAGGCGCTTTTCTGCGCCAGCTGACGAACTTCGCCCGCAACCACCGCAAAACCACGTCCGTGTTCCCCTGCGCGCGCAGCTTCAACGGCTGCGTTCAGCGCGAGGATGTTGGTCTGAAACGCAATGGAATCAATCAGGTTGATAATGTCAGACATCCGGTTTGAGGTGTCGTTAATGACGCGCATCTTCTCCGTGACCTGTTTCATCATCTCGCCGTTATTTTTCACCACTGTCGCTGCGCCCGCGGAAAGCTGCGTGGCTTCTGAGGTGTGATCGGCGGTATTTTTTACCGTGGCGGTGATTTGCTCCATCGATGCTGCAGTCTGTTCCACCGAGCTTGCCTGCTCTTCCGTTCTTGCCGCCAGATCCTGGTTACCGGCAACAATCTGCGCCGCCGCGCTGGAGATACTCTCCGAACCGTTCTGTACCTGATGAACAATCTCCACGAGGCGCTCTTTCATCTCCATTAATGCCTGTAGCAGAACCCCCGTTTCGTCGCGGTGGTGTGAGTCGATCGAGCGGGTCAAATCGCCATTAGCAATGGCTTCTGCGAAGGTGACAGCCTCACGCAATGGACGCGTGATCATACGGACAATGATCCAGCCGATCAGGCTGCCGAAGCCAATGCTCAAGACTGCGAGCAGAATGAGGATCAAGCGGCTCGCGGCAAAATCGTGCTGCACGACCTCACCCGCCCCTTTCATCTGCGCATCCTGGATAGCAATCAGCTCCAGCACCTTTGCTTTGTAGGCGTTCTGGATATTCACCGTGTTGCTCATCATCTCCTGTATCGCAGCCGCACGATCGTTATTTTTCACGGCGTCGAGGATACGAAAGCGAGAATCAAGGTACTGCTGGCGTACGGTGCGGATTTCAGCAAGGATTTTCTGCGACTTGTCATCATGCAGGTTTTTCGCCAGATCTTCGAGCAACGCGGTAATGTGGCTGCTGATCTCAGAAAGCTGCTTCTGCGACTCGGAGGTCCACTTCCCTTCGCTATCAAGTAGCATCAGTTGCTGAATGCTGACAAAAGAGTTGAAGTTATCGATCAGCTGATTGGCTTTAACAGTGGTTGGATAGTCATCACGCACGATTTCTTGCATTCCATTATTTGCGCGATCCAGGCTGGTGAGTGACATTGAGGAACTCACCACCATCAACACAATAAAAAAGCCGAACGCCAGAAATAATTTCGTGCCTATTTTTACATTATGTAAAAACATATTTTCTCCATGGGTTTGATTATTTTACCGACGAAAGTGTCGGGCGCTTAACCCTAAAGGCCCGCTTAAGTCCCTGGCGCAAATTAAACATATGCAGCCAAAACACGTTATCGGTAACCAAATCGCTAACTTTATGAGTTTGATCGTTTTTTTAATTATTTATTGATGAATCTGATAGTTAATAACTATTAATCGCTGTTTATCGATCGTTATATTCTCGAGAAGAATGATTTGCGCAACATATATTAATGCCACTTAAATGAATTTAATTCATGATTAAACAGAAAGGTGTGAAATATATTAATGGCCCATATCAACAACAATAAATTAATAATATTTTAACAAAAAACAAAAAATATAATTACATATGCGTATAGATATTTACTCTGGAGAGATAAAAAAACCGCCACGGCATTACATGGCGGTTTTTAATAGGGCAACAAAACATTAATGCAAAACGGATACAGCGTCCTGCAGGCGGCCTGCGCGATGTTTCACCATCGCCGAGACGGTAGCACTTTCTTCTACTAAACCGGCATTCTTCTGGGTGATTGCATCCAGCTCAGCGACCGCACGCGTCAGATCGGAAAGCCCGTCAACCTGTTCGGAAGTGGAGCGGCTAATCTGCCCAATCAGCGACGTCACGTTCTGTACCTGGCTGACAATATCTTCCATCGTACGGCCAGCGGCATGCACCTGATCGTAACCCGACTGCACTTTGCTGGCGCTGGCATCGATAAGCTTACGGATGTCGTTTGCCGCGCTGGCGCTGCGGCTGGCGAGATGGCGAACTTCACCCGCCACCACAGCAAAGCCTTTACCCTGCTCCCCGGCCCGCGCCGCTTCCACCGCCGCGTTCAGTGCGAGGATATTGGTCTGGAAAGCAATGTCGTTAATCAGCGTCGTAATGGAGCCGATACGTTGCGTGCTGTCGGCAATCTCATCCATGGTTTTCACCACCGTCTCCATCGCTTTACCGCCGTGGGTTGCTGCGCTGCTGGCGGAACTGGAGAGCTGATCGGCTGCCGAAGCAGTTTCCGAGTTAGTTTGCAGTGATGCCGCCATCTGGCTCATGGTCGCCACTGTCTGCTGCACATTCACCACGGTTTGGCGGGTGCGTTCATTCAAATCATCATTGCCTTTCGCCAGCGTCTCGCTGCCGTTAAGCACGCTGTTAACCTGGCCAGAAACATCATTGATCAACCAGCGGCACATCAGCCCAAGCTGGCCGATGGCGCGTAACGTCAGCCCGAGTTCATCACTACGGTTCAGCGGCTGTATGCTGTTGCTCTCGCCGGTAGCCACGCTGAGCGCCTGCCGGGCAACATTCTCCGCCGGACGGACAATCTGCCATTCAACAGCCATACAGCCCACCAGCATCGCCAGCGTACCGATCGCCAGCGCCATCCCGCCTGCGCCACTCAGCCACAGCCCGGCCATCTGCGCAAGCCACAGCAGCGACACCACGCTGCGCGTACGCCAGCGCAGCGATAAGGAAGCGAGTTTCCCCCACCAGCCTTTGCTGATCACCAACCCTTTATGCACCCGTTTATTACAGCGCCCTTCATTCAGGGCCTTGTACAACGGTTCAACCGCGGCAATCTCCTCATCGGTCGCCTGGGTACGAATCGACATATAGCCGATAGTCTTACCGTTGCGCACCATCGGTATGGCGTTAGCGCGCACCCAGTAGTGATCGCCATTCTTGCGGCGGTTTTTCACCACACCGCTCCACGGCTCGCCCTGTTTGAGGGTGTACCACATATCGGCAAATGCCGCTTTGGGCATATCAGGATGCCGCACCACGTTATGGGGCTGGTCGAGCAGTTCGCCCAGGGTGTAACCGCTGGCATGGATAAAAGCATCGTTCGCGTGAGTAATGTAGCTTTGCTGGTCAGTCGTTGACATCAGAGTTGTATCAGCATCCAGCATAAAACGCTGCTGGCTGACATAAGGAGGAGAAGACATGGTTGCGTCCTGTGCGGGTTATATTGCTGTTAAAAATTGGTGCGAATGTTATTTCGGCGATAATGAATTTATCTTTAGATGTTAAATTTGATTTAGATCGCAATTCGCAATAAAACCCTGGTTTTTATGGGTTCGTTAACTCTCTGATTTTAATAGTTTCACTATGTTACCACTAAATGGCCTTAACATAATTGCTCCATCATCGCGCATTAAGCGCACCATATTGGCGCAACGCCGCGATAACCCGGCTAAATACGTACAACTTTTAATCACAAAAGATACAAAATATTAACGTAGCGGCATGATTAAATTTTGTACGCTCGCGTTTTCCCCTGGTGTTTATCCCGATTTCACCTGCCCACGCCGATGTGGCGCAATCCCTGCAATACTTAAATCGGTATCATGTGATACGCCAGCCCCCGGAGGCCATTTTGAACAGGTTACCTTCCAGCGCATCGGCATTAGCGTGCAGCGCTCACGCCCTGAATCTCATTGAGAAGCGAACGCTTGATCATGAGGAGATGAAAGCATTAAACCGAGAGGTAGTGGATTACTTTAAAGAGCATGTCAATCCGGGGTTTTTGGAGTACCGCAAATCTGTTACCGCCGGCGGGGATTACGGAGCCGTAGAGTGGCAAGCGAGCAGTCTTAATACGCTTGTCGACACCCAGGGACAGGAGTTTTTAGATTGCCTGGGTGGTTTTGGAATATTTAATGTGGGGCACCGTAATCCAGTTGTGGTTTCCGCCGTACAGAATCAACTCGCCAAACAACCTCTTCATAGTCAGGAACTGCTCGACCCACTGCGGGCGATGCTGGCAAAAACGCTGGCGGCCCTTGCGCCAGGCAAACTGAAATACAGCTTCTTTAGTAATAGCGGGACGGAATCCGTCGAAGCCGCCCTGAAACTCGCCAAGGCGTACCAGTCGCCGCGCGGCAAATTCACCTTTGTCGCGACCAGCGGCGCGTTTCATGGCAAATCATTAGGCGCGCTGTCCGCGACCGCAAAATCCACCTTCCGCAAACCCTTTATGCCGCTGCTGCCGGGCTTTCGCCACGTGCCGTTCGGCGATATCGAGGCAATGCGTACCCTGCTTAGCGAATGCCGTAAAACCGGCGACGATGTGGCGGCGGTGATCCTGGAACCTATTCAGGGTGAAGGCGGCGTGATCCTGCCGCCGGTCGGTTATCTGCCTGCAGTTCGCAAGCTGTGCGACGAGTTTGGCGCACTGTTGATCCTCGACGAAGTGCAAACCGGCATGGGCCGCACCGGTAAAATGTTCGCCTGTGAACATGAAAACGTGCAGCCGGACATTCTGTGCCTCGCCAAAGCACTGGGCGGCGGCGTGATGCCGATTGGCGCGACGATCGCCACGGAAGAGGTTTTCTCTGTGTTGTTTGATAACCCGTTCCTGCATACCACCACCTTTGGCGGTAACCCTCTGGCCTGTGCAGCGGCGCTGGCGACCATCAATGTGTTGCTGGAGGAGAACCTCCCGGCGCAGGCGGAGCAGAAAGGCGATATGTTGCTGGATGGCTTCCTGGCGCTGGCGCGCGCGTACCCGGATTTGGTACACACCGCGCGGGGTCGTGGCATGCTGATGGCTATCGAATTTGTCGATAACGAAACAGGTTACAACTTCGCCAGCGAAATGTTCCGCCAGCGCGTGCTGGTTGCCGGAACGCTCAACAACGCGAAAACCATTCGCATCGAACCGCCGCTGACACTGACCATTGAGCAGTGTGAGCAGGTGCTGAAAGCGGCAAGCAATGCGCTGGCAGCGCTGCGGGTGGCGGTAAACGCTGAGTAATCCGGTGCCCGGTAGCGTCCGCGCTTACCGGGCCTGCAAATCATGAATGCCGGTGAGGCAACGGTGCTCTCCGGCATTTTTTTGATGCTATTCCGGCAGCAAACCAATGAAACTGCGTTTTTTGCGCGGCTCGGACATCAGCGCCTCCAGCTTCTCCACGCACGCCAGATAATGCGGTGTCTTCTTATGCGCCTCAACAGCCGCATCATCCTGATAGGCCTCGTAAATAAAAAAGCGGGTCTTCACTTTGGGATCCTGCAACACATCAAAACGCAGATTGCCCGGCTCGCGGATTGCGCCTTCATGATTGGCGCGAAACACGTGCAAAAAATCCTCCACGCAATCGGGTTTAATATTGATTTCCACCAGCGTCACATTCATGGTTGCTCTCCTTGTTTTTCTTCCAGCCAGAACTGATAAGCCTCATGGGCGCTCATATTGTCGTGAACCACTTTTTTCACCGCTTTCAGCATGGCGAGCGGCGCGCTGGACTGGAAGATGTTGCGCCCCATATCCACGCCGGATGCGCCCTGATCGATGGCGCGGAAACACATCTCCAGCGCCTCCTGCTCCGGCAATTTCTTGCCGCCAGCAATCACAATCGGCACCGGGCAACTGGCGGTGACTTTTTCAAACCCCTGCTCCACAAAATAGGTTTTCACAAACTGCGCGCCCATTTCAGCGGCGATACGGCTGGCAAGCGAGAAATAACGGGCATCGCGCGTCATCTCTTTACCAACGCCGGTCACCGCAAGCACCGGAATACCATAGCGGCTCCCCGCATCGACAAGCTTGATAACGTTGCCGATTGACTGATGTTCATATTCGCTGCCGATATACACCTGTGCCGCTACGGCCGATACATTCAGGCGCAGCGCATCTTCCATCGCCACCGCGACGCATTCATGGGAAAGCTCCGTCAGCATCGAATTCCCGCCGGAGGCGCGCAGCACCACGGGTTTGTTAGTGGCCGGAGGCACCACGCTGCGTAAGATCCCCCGCGTACACATCAGCACATCCGTTTCACCAAACAGCGGCGCAAGGGAGAGATCGATACGTTCAAGCCCGGTGGTTGGCCCCTGAAAGTATCCGTGATCGAAGGCCAGCATTACCGTGCGATTGCTCTTCGGGTTAAAGATCCTTGCCAGTCGCGACTGCATGCCCCAGTCCAGCGCGCCGCAACCTTTCAGAGTAAAGGGCACATTCTGTTGCGGTATGCCAACGCCAAAATCCTTCCCCTCTTTGTGATCGTCCAGGTCCGCCATCTCTCCTCCCGCGCAAAGCTGTGATTGAACTATTGATTTTGTGATTGAAGATTGTTCAAAAGCGTAGGCGCTGAACTATATTTTCGACCATACGAGGATCACAGTTTTATCTATAACGCTGGTCGAGGGGGCCAAACCCATGAGTTACCTGATGGCACTGGATGCAGGAACCGGCAGCATTCGCGCAGTGATCTTCGACTTATCCGGGCGGCAAATCGCCGCCGGCCAGGCCGAATGGAAACACCTGAGCATCGAAAACGTGCCGGGATCAATGGAGTTCGATCTCGACAGCAACTGGCAACTCGCCTGCCAGTGCATCCGCAAGGCGCTGGACAGCGCGGGCCTGAGTGGTGCCGATATTCAGTCCATCGCCTGCTGCTCAATGCGTGAAGGCATTGTGCTCTACGATCGCAACGGTGATGCCATCTGGGCCTGCGCCAATGTCGATTCCCGCGCCAGCCACGAAGTGGCTGAGCTCAAAGAGATCCACGACTGGCAGTTTGAATCCGAAGTCTACAGCGTCTCCGGGCAGACGCTGGCGCTCAGCGCCATGCCGCGCCTGCTGTGGCTGGCGCACCATCGTCCCGATATCTACCGCGATACCGCGACCATGACCATGATCAGCGACTGGCTGGCGTCACGCCTCTCCGGCTGGCTGGCGGTCGATCCTTCCAACGCCGGAACCACCGGCATGCTGGATCTCTTCACCCGCGACTGGCGACCAGAGCTGCTGGATATGGCCGGGCTGCGCGCGGATCTTCTGTCGCCGGTGAAAGAGACCGGCAGCCTGCTCGGCGAAGTGACGCAGCAGGCGGCACAAGAGTGCGGGCTGCGCGAAGGAACGCCCGTGATCATGGGCGGCGGAGATGTGCAGCTTGGCTGCCTCGGGCTTGGCGTGGTTCGCGCCGGGCAAACTGCGGTGCTCGGTGGCACATTCTGGCAGCAGGTGGTTAATCTGCCGCAGGTGCGTACCGATCCGGAGATGAATATCCGCGTGAATCCGCATGTGATCCCCGGCATGGCGCAGGCGGAATCCATCAGCTTTTTTACCGGGCTGACCATGCGCTGGTTCCGCGACGCGTTCTGCGCGGAAGAGAAGCTGATCGCCGAACGTCTCGGCACCGATGCGTATCACCTGCTGGAAGAGATGGCCAGCCGGGTACCCGCCGGTTCGTGGGGCGTGATGCCAATCTTCTCCGACGCTATGCATTTTAAGCAGTGGTATCACGCTGCGCCGTCGTTTATTAACCTCTCCATCGATGCGGAAAAATGCAATAAAGCCACGCTGTTTCGCGCGCTGGAAGAGAATGCCGCCATCGTCTCGGCCTGTAACCTGGCGCAGATCTCACGCTTCTCCGGCGTGCAATTCGACAGCCTGGTGTTCGCTGGCGGCGGCGCAAAAGGGGCGCTGTGGAGCCAGATTTTAAGTGACGTTACCGGCCTGCCGGTACGCGTGCCGGAAGTGAAAGAGGCCACTGCGCTGGGCTGCGCAATTGCGGCCGGTTTCGGTGCCGGGCTGTATGACGACATGGCGGCAACCGGCGAGCGGCTGGTGCGCTGGAGCCAGACCTACATGCCAAACCCGGCGCATCGAGAGCTGTACGACAACATGATGCTGAAGTGGCAAAAAATCTATGCCGATCAGCTGGGTCTGGTCGATAGCGGGCTGACGACATCAATGTGGCGCGCGCCCGGCCTTGCGGAAAAAGCCTGACGTCCCTTCTCACCTGGCCCCCTTCCCTGCGGGAAGCGGGGTCACTATTTTGAATCCCATCACAATCATTACCTCCCGCTTTTCCCTTTTTGACGGCGACGGCTAAAGTAGAACTCATCCGACCACATAACAATAATTTTACACTGGAAGCGCGCATGAGCCATTACCCATCGTTATTCGCCCCACTCGATCTGGGCTTTACCACATTGAAAAACCGTGTGCTGATGGGATCGATGCACACCGGTCTGGAGGAGCGCCCGGACGGCGCTGAACGGCTGGCGGCCTTCTACGCGGAACGCGCACGCCACGGCGTAGCGCTGATTGTGACGGGCGGAGTCGCGCCTGCGCTCTCCGGCGTGACGATGGAGGGCGGTGCTGTGTTGCAGGATGCCAGCCAGCTTCCACATCATCGGCTGATCACCGATGCCGTGCATCAGGAAGGCGGCAAAATCGCGCTACAAATTCTGCATACCGGCCGTTACAGCTATCAGCCGCATCTGGTGGCGCCCTCGGCGTTACAGGCGCCGATTAACCGCTTTACGCCGCATGCCCTGAGCCACGACGAGATCCTCGCGCTGATCGATGACTTCGCCCATTGCGCGCAACTGGCGCAGCAGGCCGGTTATGATGGCGTGGAAATTATGGGCTCCGAAGGCTATCTGATTAATGAATTCCTCGCCGCCCGCACCAACCAGCGGGAAGATGAATGGGGAGGCGATGAAGCCCGCCGCCGCCGTTTTGCGCTGGACGTGGTGCGCAAGATGCGTGAACGGGTCGGCCGCGAGTTTATTATTATTTACCGTCTGTCGATGCTGGATCTGGTCGAAGGCGGCGGCACGCTGGAACAGACCATCACGCTGGCGCAGGCAGTCGAAGCGGCAGGCGCGAACCTCATTAATACCGGCATCGGCTGGCATGAAGCGCGGATCCCGACGATCGCCACGCCGGTTCCGCGCGGAGCCTTTAGCTGGGTGACGCGCAAACTGAAAGGGAAAGTGGGCATTCCACTGGTCACCACTAACCGCATCAACGATCCGCAGGTTGCCGAAACGATCCTGAGTAACGGCGATGCTGATATGGTGTCGATGGCGCGTCCGTTCCTTGCCGATGCCGAGCTACTTTCTAAAGCGCAAAGTGGTCGCGCAGATGAGATCAACACCTGTATCGGGTGCAACCAGGCGTGCCTCGATCAGATCTTCGTCGGCAAGGTAACCTCCTGCCTGGTCAACCCGCGCGCCTGCCATGAAACGCAAATGCCGGTACTTCCGGCATTACGCAAGAAAAACCTTGCCGTTGTCGGCGCTGGTCCCGCCGGGCTGGCGTTTGCCGTGAATGCCGCGGCACGCGGGCACAGCGTGACGCTGTTTGACGCCCAGGCGGAGATCGGCGGGCAGTTTAACGTTGCCAAACAGATCCCCGGCAAAGAGGAGTTTTACGAAACCCTGCGCTACTACCGGCGCATGCTTGAACTGACAGGCGTGGCGCTGTGCCTGAACCAGCGCGTCGATCCTTCGATGCTGATGCTTTTCGATGAGGTGATCCTCGCCTGCGGTATTGAACCGCGCATTCCGCCGATCGCAGGCATCGATCATCCTAAGGTGCTGAGCTACCTCGACGTGCTGCGCGACAAAGCCCCGGTAGGCGAAAGTGTGGCGATCATCGGCTGTGGCGGGATCGGTTTTGATACCGCAATGTATTTAAGCCAGCCTGGCGAACCGACCAGCCAGAACATTGCCGAGTTTTGCGTGGAATGGGGGATCGACACCAGCCTGAAGGAAGTCGGCGGGTTGCGCCCGGAAGGGCCGCAACTGGCGAAAAGCCCGCGGCGCATTGTGATGCTGCAACGTAAAGCCGGTAAGCCGGGAGAAAATCTGGGTAAAACGACCGGCTGGATCCATCGCGCTACGCTGCTGTCACGCGGGGTGAAAATGATCCCGTCGGTCAGTTATCAGAAGATCGATGATGCCGGGCTGCACCTGTTGGTTGGTGGCGAACCGCAACTGTTGGCGGTGGATAATATCGTGATCTGCGCCGGTCAGGAGCCAAAGCGCGAGCTGGCGGAACCGCTGCGTGAGGCGGGCAAAATAGTGCATCTGATTGGCGGCTGCGATGTGGCGCTGGAGCTGGACGCTCGCCGGGCGATTGCCCAGGGCACCACGCTGGCGCTGGAGATTTAATTGGCGGCTTCGCCTTACCCGGCCTGGAACCGCGGCAAACATCGCATGCCTGATAAGCGAAGCGCCATCAGGCATGCGGTTCATTCAACCGTTAGCGCTTCTTACGCACTTTCACTGCTTTAAGGATCACGAATTTGTTGTTCGTCGCGATCGTTTCGCAGTTACCAAATACGCGCTTCAGCTTGCGGAAGTAATCCAGGTGGCGGTTGCCGACAATCCGCAGCTCGCCGCCATATTTCAGGCAAAAGCGCGCATCATTAAACATCTGCCAGGCAATATGATCGGTGATGGCGCTTTGTTGATGAAACGGCGGGTTGCACAGCACCGCATCAAAACGATCCGGCTCAATCCCGGCGAGCGAGTTGTTGATCATAAAGTCGCTGCGCGCGCTCGCTTCCGGGAGATTGCTTTCCACATTCAGCCGCGCGGATGCCACAGCCATTGCCGACTCATCGGCAAACAGCACGCGGCCAGGGTTTTGCGCCAGCAGTTGCAGGCCAATCACCCCGTTGCCGCAGCCGAGATCCACCATCTCGCCTTCTATCCCTTCCGGCAGATGTTGCAGGAAGAAGCGCGCGCCGATATCCAGCCCGCTGCGTGAAAAGACATTGGCATGATTATGGATAGTCCAGTCGGTGCCATCCAGCTTCCAGCTGGCGAGCTGCAACCCACTGGCGAGCGCAGGCGCAGTAAAAGTGCAGTTGATCAAACGCGCCTTTTTCCATGCCAGCGTGGTCGTCGTTGGGCCAAGAATTTTCTCGAACAGCGCCAGCGTCGAATTGTGAATATCGCGCGCTTTCGCCCCGGCGATAATCCGCGTATTCGGCGTCACCACATCGCGCAGCGCGAACAATTGTTGCTCCAGCAGCGCCAGTTGTTTCGGGACTTTGATCAGCACCAGCGCCGGGTTGGCAGGCAGCGGGCTAAGGCTGTCTTGCAGCGTGACGGCGTTTTCATCCATCGCATTGATACGCAGATTATGCTGCGTCGCTAATTCGGCAATGTACGAATCATTAATGCAGACCGGGTGATGCTCCGCCAGCGCGCAGGCCAGCGCACCGAAGCTGTCGTTAAAGATCAGAACCGGGCCTTCGACCTCATTCACCTGTTGCAGCAGATATTCGTCCGCCGCGTCCCACGCCTGTAATGACGCCTCTTCCACGCCGACAGGAAAGCGGTCTAAAGTAAATGATTGTCCGTTTAACTCAACCTGGCTC
This sequence comes from Kosakonia radicincitans DSM 16656, assembly GCF_000280495.2. Taxonomy (NCBI): domain Bacteria; kingdom Pseudomonadati; phylum Pseudomonadota; class Gammaproteobacteria; order Enterobacterales; family Enterobacteriaceae; genus Kosakonia; species Kosakonia radicincitans. The sequence goes on along the minus strand of NZ_CP018016.1, from coordinate 617,206 downwards.
ATCGCCCCTCCGAAGTGCTAAAATTCGCGCGTTTTATCGCTTAATTATCCGGAGATGTAAACACATTTCGCCATGAACACGCTTACCTACCTTCAGGGCTATCCTGAATCCCTGCTGGCGCAGGTAACCACGCTTATTGAACAGAACCGGCTGGGCGAGGTGCTGCAAAAACGCTATCCGCTCAGCCATGACATCACCACCGATAAAGCGCTGTATCAGTACACGCAGGAGATGAAAAACCAGTATCTGCGTAACGCCGCGCCGGTCAATAAAGTGATGTATGACAGCAAAATTCATGTGCTGAATAATGCGCTCGGCCTGCATACGGCAGTCTCGCGCGTGCAGGGCGGCAAACTAAAGGCGAAAGCGGAAATCCGCGTAGCGACAGTGTTTCGCGAAGCGCCGGAAGCGTTCCTGCGGATGATTGTGGTGCATGAGCTGGCGCATCTGAAAGAGAAAGATCACAACAAAGCGTTCTATCAACTCTGCTGCCATATGGAGCCGCAATACCACCAGCTTGAGTTTGATACCCGCCTGTGGCTGACGCACCTGGCGCTGAAATAATCCCGCCTTTGCACCGGGCAAAAAACTGGTAGTCTGTTAGCCACTCTTTTTTGTCCGCCAGGCAGACCTATGTACAACATTGATGACTTCGATCTGAAGATCCTGACGCTGCTACAGTCCAACGGCCGTTTAACCAACCAGGAGCTGAGCGAGCTGATTGGCCTCTCCGCCTCGCAGTGTTCCCGCCGCCGTATTGCGCTGGAACAGGCACAGTTGATTCTCGGTTATCACGCAAGACTCGCGCCGGATGCCGCAGGCCAGGAGATGCTGGGCCTGATCGAGGTGCGTCTGCTGAACCATACGCCGGAGTGCGTGGCGAGCTTTCATCAGATGGTCAGCGGCGTGGATGCAATCATTGACGCCTATAAAACGACCGGTGACGCGGATTATTTACTCAAAGTGGCGGTTGCCGATCTGCCGGGGTTAAACCACTTAATTAGCGGTATCCTCGCGCAAAATAAAAGCGTCGCGCATCTGAAAACCTCGGTGGTGCTGAATCGCCTGAAAGAGAACGGTTTGCTGATGCCAGGCAGCAGCGCATTGCCCTAAAATGGGGCATAACGCCTTTTTTTGGTGCGACGCGGCGATATTTTCACGCATAAATCATAGCTAATGCGCACACATCACCCGAAAGTAACGCCATATACGCACGTAACGTGCAAAATTCTCTTTTCCGACATTTCAAGATGTTAGCGAGTGTGTCGTCGGTTTATTCGCCATTAGCGCTTCGCAACCCTGCCATCTGGTGTATTTATTGCAGGTGATACTTATCTTTATCACTGAAATAATTGTGCACACTTATGGATAACGTCCTTACCCCAAATAAACTCGCCCATAGCTGGCTGGAAGATGCGCTGGCGCTGCTGTTTGGTACGCTGATGATCTCTTTTGGCGTCGTGCTGTTTCGTCAGTCCGGCGCGCTGACCGGCGGGACGGCAGGGCTGGCGTTTTTGATCCACTACACCACCCATGTTTCGTTTGGCGTGGCGTTCTTCCTGATTAACCTGCCGTTTTACTGGCTTTCCGTGCGCCGCATGGGCGCGCAGTTTACGTTGAAGACCTTCTGCGCGGTGGCGATGGTATCGCTCTTTTCCGATCTGCATGGCCGCTTTATTCATATCGATCAGCTCAATCCGTTCTACGCCACGCTGTTTGGCAACATCATGATGGGTATTGGTTTTGTGGTGCTGTTCCGCCATAAAGCCAGCCTCGGCGGCATGAATATTCTGGCGCTCTGGCTTCAGGAAAAGAGTGGCATCCGCGCCGGGAAATTCCAGATGGTGGTGGATGCCTGCATCGTCACCGCTTCGCTGTTTGTGGTGAATTGGCCGATGCTGGTGGTGTCGGTTGTCGGCGCAACCATCCTCAATTTGATTATCGCCATGAACCACCGCCCCGGACGCTACGCGGTGTAATGGATTGAACCTCTGACCAACCCCAGGAGTTGTAACGTGTTCCAGAATGTTGATGCCTATGCGGGCGATCCGATCCTCTCTCTGATGGAAGCGTTCCATCAGGATAACCGTAGCGACAAGGTCAATCTCAGTATCGGTCTTTATTACAATGAGCAGGCGATCATTCCGCGCCTCAAGGCCGTACAGCAGGCGGAAGAGCGCCTGCAAAGCCAGCCGCAAAGCGCCAGCCTCTATCTGCCGATGGAAGGTTTTGCGCCTTACCGCAGTGCAGTGCAAACGCTGCTGTTCGGTGAGTTACATCCGGCGCTGCGTGCCGGGCGTATCGCAGCCATCCAGACGCTGGGCGGTTCCGGAGCGCTGAAAGTGGGTGCGGACTTTCTGAAAAGCTACTTCCCGGATTCCGAAGTCTGGGTCAGCGATCCGACCTGGGAAAACCATATCGCGATTTTCGCCGGTGCCGGGTTCACGGTGCATAGCTATCCCTACTTTGATAACGCCAGCCGCGGCGTCGATTTCGCAGCTCTGCTCGCCACGCTGAAAACGCTGCCGCCGCGCAGTATCGTGCTGTTGCATCCTTGCTGCCATAACCCAACCGGGGCGGATCTGACGCGTAACCAGTGGGATCAGGTCATTGAAGTGCTGATTGCCCGCGAACTGATCCCGTTCCTCGACATCGCCTATCAAGGCTTTGGCGCCGGGCTGGATGACGATGCCTATGCCATTCGCGCCATTGCCAGCGCCGGTTTGCCTGCGCTGGTCAGCAACTCGTTCTCGAAAATCTTCTCACTCTATGGCGAGCGCGTCGGCGGATTGTCAGTAGTGTGTGAAGATGCGGACGCCGCCGCCCGCGTGCTTGGGCAGCTTAAAGCCACGGTGCGTCGCAACTACTCAAGCCCGCCTAATTTCGGCGCACAGGTGGTTTCGCTGGTGCTTAACGACCCGCAACTGAATGTACTCTGGCGTGCTGAAGTGGAAGCGATGCGTACCCGTATCAGCGAGATGCGTCACGCGCTGGTGGCGGCGCTGAAAACCGCGTTACCGCAGCAGGATTTCAGCTTCCTGCTAAACCAGCGCGGCATGTTCAGTTACACCGGTTTTAGCCCTGAGCAGGTGGAAAAACTGCGTGAAATATTTGGCGTCTATCTGATCGCCAGCGGCCGGGTTTGCATGGCGGGGCTGAACCACCACAATATCGCCCGCGTGGCGCAGGCGTTCGCCGCCGTTCAATAATCCCTGGCGGGTTCCGCAAGGACGCGGAACCCGGCTTTTAATGCATGGTCATGCCACCGGTGACATTGATGGCCTGCCCGGTCATATACGAGGCTAAAGGACTGGCGAGAAAGGCGACCACGTTGGCGACATCCAGCGGCTGCGCCGTGCGCCCGAGCAGCACTTGCGAACAATCTTCTGCGTAGATATCTTCCGCCGTTAAACCGCGCAAAACCGCACCTTCGCGGCGTTCGCGCCACTTCATTTCGGTCTCAACAATACCGGGGCAAACGGCGTTCACCAGAATGTTATGCCGCGCCAGTTCGATAGCCATCACCCGCGTCAGCCCCAGCACCGCATGCTTGGTGGCGACATATTGCCCCATCAACCGGTAACCGTTTTTCCCGGCCTGCGACGCAATATTGATGATGCGCCCGGCGGATTGCGGTTTCATCACGCGGATCGCCGCTTCTGACAGGTAACTCAGCCCCTTAACATTGATGTCCAGCAGCCGCTGCCAGTCGCTGTCGCGCATTGCATCTACCGGACTCATCGCCGAAACGCCGCAACTATTGACCAGAATATCCACCCCGCCAAACGTACTCATCGCAGCGTCGATCAAGGCCTCCGCCTGCGGACGCGAAGCCACATCGCAGGGTTGCAGCAGATAGCGTGAATGCAATTGTGCGGCTGTCGCAGCGATATCGCCGACAACAACATTCGCGCCGCCATGATGCAGCAGATCGGCAATCGCTTTGCCGATCCCCTGTAACCCACCGCTCACCACGGCGGTTTGCCCGCTAAAGTCGAGGGCAATCATGGTTAGTTACGCCGGAACGGGTCATCGCTGATCCCGGCGTCAAGCACCTGTTTTGCGTACTCCCGCGCCGAGAAAAGCGAATGGTCGCGATAGTTGCCACAGGCCAGCGGCGTCACAGCCGGAACATCGGTCGCGTCAAGTACGCGGCGCAGGACGCGCGTCAGAGCGGCAGCCACATCGGCAGGTTTGTGCTCATCCCACAGGATCAGGTAGAAACCGGTGCGGCAGCCCATCGGCGAAATATCGATAATGCGGTCCAGCTCCTCGCGCAGGCCAAAGGCCAGCAGATGCTCCAGCGTGTGCAGCGCCGCCGTGGGAATGGCGTCGGTATTCGGTTGCAGCAAACGCAAATCAAACTTTTGCACCACGCTGCCCAGCGCGTGACGTTCAACACCAGCAACGCGAACGTAAGGGGCTTTTACTTTGGTGTGGTCGAGCGTAAAGCTTTCAACAACAGGCATGATTTTCTCCTCAGGGTTACCGCGACGACTCGCGGCGCAGACGGCGCGCCAGGCGGGTGCCGAGGGTCTGGATTAACTGCACAATGACAATCAGAACAAGGGCGGTCACCAGCGTGGCAAACGCATCAAAACGCTGGTAACCGTAAGTAATGGCGAGATCGCCGATACCGCCGCCGCCGACCGTTCCGGCCATCGCGGTGGCGCCCAGCAGGCCAATGGTGGCGGTCGTTAATGCGAGGACCAGCGAAGAGGCGGCTTCCGGCAGCATAAAGTGCCAGATCGTTTGCAACGGAGAAGCGCCCATCGCATCCGCCGCTTCCAGAATGCCGTCATCAATATCCAGCAGTGAGCTCTCCACCAGCCGCGAAATATACGGGGCGATAAAGACAATCAGCGGCACAATCGCCCCGGCAGTACCGATGGTGGTGCCAACCAGCAAACGGGTGAAAGGCAGAATGGTGATCAGCAAAATGATAAAAGGCAGCGAGCGCACGACGTTGATCACCGGGTTTAGCACCTGATGAACCACGCGATTAGGCACAATGCCGCCGGGTCGGCAAATCACCAGTACAATTCCCAGCGGAATGCCGAGCAGGGAGCCAAACCCTAACGACACGCACACCATCACCAGCGTGTCATGCAGCGCCAGCACAAACTGGTCGCCGGTTACGGCAGTATCAAATAACTCAAACATCGCTGATTTTTACCCCCGCCTCGTGAAGATCGGCAATCGCGCTCGTTATCGCCGCGTCATCTCCCTGAATTTGCACAATCATAAAACCGATAATGCGGTTCTGGACTTCTGACATGCTGGCAAAAAGGATATTGATTTCAATCGTATAACTTTTAATGATGCGGTTGATGATCGGCTGTTGCGCGGTGCTGCCGACAAACTCCAGCCGCAACCCGCGCCCGTGCGCCTGAAGTAATGCATCAACGCGCGCCGGAAGCCGGTCATGGATCACCGACTGCACAAAGCTGGCGGTTACGGCGTGACGGGGTTCAGCAAACAACGTAAACACCTCGCCGTGCTCCACGACCCGGCCCCGCTCCATCACCGCCACTTTGTTGCAAATCTTTTGCACCACTGACATTTCATGGGTAATCAACACGATAGTGATGCCATAGCGCTGATTGATCTCTTTCAGTAGCAGCAGGATCTGCACGGTGGTGTGCGGATCCAGCGCCGAGGTCGCTTCGTCGCACAGCAGCACTGAAGGGTTGGTTGCCAGCGCACGGGCGATGCCAACGCGCTGTTTCTGCCCGCCGGATAACTCGTCCGGATAGCTGTGCGCCTTGTCGCCAAGGCTGACGAAATCAAGCAGTTCCGTAACACGCGCCTGAATAAAAGCTTTATCTTTGCCTTGCAGAATCAACGGGATGGCCACGTTATGGAAAACGGTTTTCGCATTCAGCAAATTAAAATTCTGAAAGATCATGCCGATGTTTTTTTTGATCGCCTGCAAGCGCTTTCCGGTTACGCCCTGCAACGATTCGCCATTCAGCACGACATCGCCTTTCCCTGGCGATTCAAGACGATTGATTAAACGTAGCAAGGTACTTTTCCCTGCACCGCTGTAACCAATAATCCCGAAAATATCGCCCTTTTCAATTTTCAGCGTAATGTTATCCAGCGCCTGGATTTGGTGGCCGTTACGCGCAAAGGTTTTACTGACGTTACGAAACTCAATCATCGGATTATTTATTTAAAGTAATCAGGCAACAGATAGCCGCTATATTGCGATTGTCCGTGAATATAATTTTTAAATTCGGCCGAGTGATAGCCAGCAATAATATCTTTGGCAAACTGCGCATCTTTATTTTTGCCCGCGATGGTCACCACATTAATAAAGTTGCTGGTGGGATCTTCCAGTTTTAATGCCGAAGCCAGTTTCATTCCGCTGGAGACCGCAAAATTCCCCTGAATTAATCCATAATCCACATCCGGCAGGGCGCGAACCTGCTGGGCGTTATCCATCTCTTTCAACACGATTTTATACGGGTTTTCGCTGATATTGCGCTGGGAGAAGGTTGCCGGATCGCTCTTTGGATCGATCTTTATCCAGCCCAGGCTTTGCAGCACCAGCGCGGCGCGATACTCGTTCGAGGGCTGATTCGGTACCGATACCGTGGTGCCCGCTTCGGGTTTCACCAGTTGTTTTATCTTCGCGGAATAGAGGCCCATCGGCGGCGTTGGCACCTGCACAATGCCGATATTATCGATGCCTAACCGTTCATTCACCGATTTTAGATACACCGGATGCTGCATGATATTGGCTTCAATATTCCCGCGCGCCACCGCATCATTCACCTGAATACCGTCGCTAAAATCTTTAAATTCGACGGTGTAGCCTTTGGCCTGCAGGAAAGGGACAACACCTTTTTCAAACTGTTCTTTATAAGGCCCAGGGTTAAAACCCACGCGGATGAGTTTGGTTTGTGCATCCGCCGCCAGCGCCAGCGAAGAGGAAGTGGCTAATAATGCAAAGATAACACCCAATATGACTGGCCTGCTCATTAATAATGTCCCCATCAGAGTAAATTTCGATCTGATTAAATCACAGGCGATATATTTTTATTTTGCTTTTTTGTCATAACGATAATTGCCCACAGAATATTCAAAAAATAAAAAAACATTGCCGCTTTTATTCTTTAGCGAATCCGCCATTTGCTGTTATGCCATAGGGAATAATGGATACTATGTTGAGCAAACTATGCCTGATTTTTCCCCTTCACCGTTGATCGATGCGCTGGAAGAGAACCTGTTTAGCGCGCTGGAAAAGGTGGCGGCAACCATTGATACCGCCGCGTTGCCGCTCGTGGATCTCTCCAGCGGCAGCCCTGGGCAACCCACACCGCCGGAAATCATTGCCCGCCTGCAACACGCCGTTGCCGACGAGCAGAACCACGGTTATCCCTCGTTCTGGGGCAAGACACAGGTGCGCCAGGCGATTGCCGATTTTTACCAGCAACGTTATGGCGTCGAACTGGATCCGGGGCGGGAAGTGGCAGTTTTTCAGGGATCACATATCGGCGTCAGCGGTCTGCCGCGCGCGCTGCTCAAGCCCGGGCAATACCTGATCTCCACCGATCCTTGTTACCCCATTTATCGCTCAGCCGCGCTACAGGCACAGGCTCGCTTTTATGGCATCCCGCTGGAGGAAGCCGATGACTTTTTACCGGACTTCAGCCGCGTGCCCGCCGATGTCGCCCGTCATGCCGGTTTGTTGATGCTCAATTATCCGCACAACCCCACCGGCGCGCTGGCCACGCCAGCGTTGTTCTCGGCGGCGCTCGATTTCGCCCGCGAATACCATATTCCGGTGGTGCATGATTTTGCCTATGCGGCGATTGGCAGCCACGCGGAAGAAGCGCCATTAAGCCTGCTGGCGATGCCCGGCGCTAAAGCGTGGGGTGTAGAGACCTATACGCTGTCGAAAACCTTCAGCATGGCAGGCTGGCGCTTTGGTTTTGCCGTCGGCAATGCATCTGTCATTCAGGCGTTTAAAAAGCTGCATACCCACAGCTACAGCACCGTTTTTGGTGCGGTACAGGATGCGGCAATCGCGGCGTTAGCGCTGCCGCCACAGCGTACGCAGCAACTGGTGGCGGTTTACCATCAGCGACGCAAATGGGTGCTGGAAATGCTGGCCGCGATGTCATGGCCGGTACACGCAAGGCAAGGCACGTTTTTTCTCTGGCTGCCCGTACCTGCGGGCTTTAACGCCGCTACGTTTTCCGCTTTACTGCTCAACGAGGCGCATGTGCTGGTTGCGCCGGGTTCAGGCTTTGGTAAAGGAGGCGAGCAGTTTATTCGTATCAGCCTGACGGCCAGCGATGAGGCGCTCGAAACCGCGCTTTCGCGTATTGCTGCGCTGCGTCTCTTCCCCGGTTGAGGCCATTTGTGCTTCTGCGTAGCAGTGCACTGGTTTTGTCATTATGACGTGGTAGAGTGCACAAATACCCCCTTTACGGAGAAATTGCGCCCTTATGATACGTTTCGCTGTCATAGGTACAAACTGGATCACCCGCCAGTTTGTCGACGCCGCCCATGAGACGGGCAAATATAAACTCACCGCCGTTTTTTCCCGCAGCCTTGAACAGGCGCAAACGTTCGCCAACGACTACCCGGTAGAACATCTGTTTACCTCTCTGGAAGAGATGGCGAAAAGCGATGCCATTGATGCGGTGTATATTGCCAGCCCGAACTCTCTGCATTTCCCGCAGACCCGGCTGTTTCTGAGCCACAAAAAGCATGTGATCTGTGAAAAACCGCTGGCCTCGAACTTACAGGAAGTCGAAGCGGCGATTGCCTGTGCGCGGGAAAATCAGGTGGTGCTGTTTGAAGCCTTCAAAACCGCCAGCCTGCCGAACTTCATCCTGCTGAAACAGTCGCTGACGAAAGTGGGCAAAGTGCGAAAAGCCTTTATCAACTACTGCCAGTACTCTTCGCGCTACCAGCGTTATCTGGATGGCGAAAACCCGAATACCTTTAATCCGGCGTTCTCTAACGGTTCGATTATGGATATCGGCTTCTACTGCCTGGCATCTGCGGTAGCGCTGTGGGGCGAGCCGCACAGCGTACAGGCCACCGCCAGCCTGCTCGACAGCGGCGTTGATGCGCACGGCGTGGTGGTGATGGATTACGGCGATTTCAGCGTTACGCTGCAACACTCGAAAGTGAGCGACTCCGTTTTGCCAAGCGAGATCCAGGGTGAAGCCGGTTCGCTGGTGGTGGAAAAGATCTCCGAATGCCAGAAAGTGTCGTTCGTGCCGCGCGGCAGTAAAGCGCAGGAGCTGACGCAGCCGCAGCATATCAACACCATGCTCTATGAAGCGGAGACCTTTGCGCGGCTGGTGGAAGAGAATGAGATCAACCATCCGGGGCTGGCTATCAGCCGTACCACGGCCAAACTGCAAACGGAAATCCGCCGTCAGACCGGCGTGAAATTCCCGGCAGATGACGTTGGCGTCGAACTCACTGCGTAAAGGTTCGTAAACCAGGCAAGCCGAATCATTGACGGCACGAATAGACTGACATATTTTGTTACTCGCAAAGGGGAGTAACTTCATTGCCGGTGGATCGTCATTACGATGCGTTATTGCATCCGGTCGCCGGGCGTCTTCGCAGACGTAAGTGAGACCTTGCCGGAAGGCGAGACTCCCTGCATCTAAAGCAAGCGGCTGACGTCTTTCGACGTTAGCCGTTTTTTGTTTTAGGTAAGGAATTCATTATGAATACAGTCGGCACACCGATGTTATGGGGCGGGTTCGCTGTCGTGGTCGTGATTATGCTGGCCATCGACCTCTTGCTTCAGGGACGACGCGGCGCGCACACCATGTCCATGAAGCAAGCGGCCGTATGGTCGATCGTCTGGGTTAGCCTCTCGTTACTCTTCAATGCCGCGTTCTGGTGGTATCTGACGCAAACCGAAGGGCGCGCAGTGGCAGATACGCAGGCGCTGGCGTTTCTCACCGGTTACCTGATTGAAAAAGCGCTGGCGGTGGATAACGTCTTTGTCTGGCTGATGCTGTTCAGCTACTTTGCGGTTCCGGCGGCGCTCCAGCGTCGGGTACTAGTTTACGGCGTACTCGGCGCGATTGTGCTGCGTACCATCATGATCTTCGCCGGTAGCTGGCTGATCTCGCAATTCTCATGGTTGCTGTATGTGTTTGGCGCTTTCCTGCTGTTTACCGGCGTGAAGATGGCGCTGGCGAAAGAAGATGAAACCGGGATCGGCGATAAGCCGCTGGTGCGCTGGCTGCGCGGGCATTTGCGCATGACGGATCGCATCGAAAGCGAGCACTTCTTTGTGCGTAAAAATGGCCTGCTGTTCGCCACGCCGCTGTTGCTGGTGCTGATTCTGGTGGAACTGAGCGATGTGATTTTTGCCGTCGACAGCATTCCGGCGATCTTTGCGGTGACCACCGATCCCTTTATCGTACTGACCTCAAACCTGTTCGCGATTCTGGGTCTGCGCGCCATGTACTTCCTGCTGGCGGGCGTCGCGGAGCGCTTCTCAATGCTTAAGTACGGGCTGTCGGTGATCCTGGTGTTTATTGGTATCAAGATGCTGATCGTGGATTTCTTCCATATCCCTATCGCCATTTCGCTGGGGGTGGTCGGCGGGATCCTGGCGCTGACGCTGCTGATCAACGCCTGGGTTAACTACCAGAACGACAAGAAAAAAGCGCAGGAATAGCAAACCTGCCGTCAGCGGGCGGCAGGCTCTTTATGCACCGCGGTTTCGATTTTAAACGGATCGATACCGCGTCGCTGCATACGCCAGAAACGAATAATGTTCAGGCCGTTCATCACCAGAAAACTGCCTTCGATCAGCGTACCGCCAATCGATCCGAGCCAGAAGTTGTGGATCACCCAGCATCCGGTCGAACACCAGATGACACAGCGCATCGGTAAACCTTTAAAGCGGAACAGCGCCCAGGTACTGACGATCGTTCCCGCCACCGGCAACAACTCGATCGGATTGTGGAATTTTGCCAGCCCCAACCCGCCGGTCAGCACAATGAACAGCACCATCACCCACACATTGCGGGTGCGCAGCGTGATCAGCGTTCGTATTGCGTTGAGCATGGCGCTCGATCCGGCGGGAAATGCGCCCATGAGAAAAAAGTGCACGCCGATGATGGCGCTGTAGAGCGAGAGCTGCTTTTTGAAGCGGCGCTCATCACGATTGATGAAAGTTGTAATACCAATCAGAAAGGCAATGACACCAACGCCCTGGGCAAGCCAATACGTGGTCATGAAAAATCCTTGTCAGGTCCAAAAGAGAAGATGTTACAACATGCCAGCGCTAACGTATTTACCAAAATATTTCGCGCCAGGGCTACAACGGCGACCCCGGGCGCGAAAGATAAAGGCCAATCAGAGCGTAACGCCGCTTTTGAAAATGGCTAACTCGCGGAAATCGTTCTTCTCGTTACAGGTTTGCTTACCGTTAGCGATATCGACAATCACATCAACAAACTCGTTCAGCAGTTGCGGCATCGCTTTGCCGTGAATCAGTTGACCTGCATCGAAGTCGATCCAGTGTTTTTTCTTCCCGGCCAGTTCGCTGTTGGTGGCGATTTTTACCGTTGGCACAAAACCACCGTACGGCGTACCGCGACCGGTACTGAACAGCACCATATGGCAACCAGCACCTGCCAGTGCACTGGTGGCAACGGCATCGTTACCCGGAGCGCTCAGCAGATTCAGGCCGTGAGTTTTCAAACGCTCGCCGTAACGCAGCACATCCACGACCTGGCTGGCCCCTGCTTTCTGTGTACAGCCGAGGGACTTCTCTTCCAGCGTGGTGATACCGCCTGCTTTGTTACCCGGCGATGGGTTCTCATAAATCGGCTGATTATGAGCGATAAAGTACTGTTTGAAGTCGTTCACCATGGTGACGGTCTTCTCAAAGGTGCTTTCGTCGCGGCAATGGCTCATCAGAATACGCTCAGCACCGAACATTTCCGGCACTTCGGTCAGCACGGTAGTACCGCCGTTACCGATCACATAATCGGAGAAACGACCGAGCATCGGGTTCGCGGTAATACCGGACAGGCCATCTGAGCCGCCGCATTCCAGACCGAATTTCAGCTCGCTCAGTTTACCCGGCTCGCGTTTGTCGTTACGCATCGCCTGATAGAGCTCATGCAAATGTTCAAGCCCGGCTTCCACTTCGTCGTCCTGGTGTTGGCAAATCATAAAGTGAACGCGTTCCGGGTCGAACTCACCCAGTGTCTCGCGGAAGGCATCGACCTGGTTGTTTTCACAACCCAGACCAATTACCAGCACCGCTCCGGCGTTAGGGTGACGCACCATGTTTTGCAGCATGGTGCGGGTGTTGATGTGGTCGTCGCCCAACTGGGAACAACCATAGGTGTGGCTGAACAGGTAAACGCCGTCGATACCTTCGGCATCCTGGGTCTCTTTCAGGAAACGGTTCTGGATCTGGCGGGCGATGCCGTTAACACAGCCCACGGTCGGCAGGATCCACAGTTCGTTGCGGATCCCGACTTCACCCTTTGCGCGACGGTAGATCTGAATGTCCCGATCCACCGCCTGTGCGCCTTCATCCTGAAAATCAGGTTGATAGCTATACTCGTCCAGATCGCTCAGATTGGTACGCGCGTTATGGGAATGAATGTGCTCGCCCGGCGCGATATCTGATGTCGCATGACCAATTGGCAGACCATACTTGACAACATTTTCACCTTCGGCAATGGGTTGCAGAGCAAACTTATGCCCGCGCACCACTGCCTGGCGCAGCCGAACGGTCTGGTTGTCGACAACGACTTCCGTCCCTTCGGCGAGATCCGCCAGTGCTACCGCAACGTTATCCAGCGAATGGATCTTGATGTATTGCATATCAACCTCAAACGGCCTTAGTTCAGTTCAATTGCGAAGTAATCACGCGCATTGTTAAAGCAGATATTTTTCACCATCTCGCCCAGCAGCTGGATATCTGCCGGCGCTTCGCCTGCTTCCACCCAGCGGCCAATCATCTGGCACAGAATGCGGCGGAAATACTCGTGACGGGTGTAAGACAGGAAGCTGCGGCTGTCGGTCAACATGCCGACGAAACGGCTCAGCAGGCCGAGCTGCGCAAGCTGGGTCATCTGACGTTCCATGCCATCTTTCTGGTCGTTAAACCACCAGCCGGAGCCGAACTGCATTTTGCCCGGCATACCTTCACCCTGGAAGTTACCGACCATGGTGCCCAGCACTTCGTTGTCGCGCGGGTTCAGGCAGTAGAGGATGGTTTTCGGCAGCAGGTTTTCTTCATTCTGCTTGCTCAGCAGTCTGGAGAGCTCTTCTGCCAGCGGACGGTCATTGATGGAGTCAAAGCCAACATCCGGCCCCAGCAGTTTGAACTGGCGCAGGTTGTTGTTACGCAGCGCGCCAATGTGGTACTGCTGCACCCAACCGCGACGCGCGTATTCCGCACCCAGCCAGACCAGTACTGCGGTTTTGAACTGCGCGATCTCTTTTTCATTCAGGCTTTCACCAGCCAGGCGGCGGGCCAGGATGCTATCCAGCTCTGCTTCGCTGGCTTCGGCGAACAGCACAACATCCAGCGCATGGTCGGAAACTTTACAGCCGTGCGCCGCAAAGTGATCCAGACGTTTGGCCAGTGCAGTTTGCAGATCGGCAAAGCGGCGAATGTCGGTATCGGACACTTCACCCAGTTTCGCCATGTAATCGTTAAAGGTCGCCTGTTCAATATTGAACGCTTTATCCGGGCGCCAGCTTGGCAGCACTTTGACGTTAAAGGTTTTGTCTTTGGCGACAGATGCGTGATGCTCCAGAGAGTCGATCGGATCGTCGGTGGTGCCGACCATTTTCACATTCATCTGCTGCATGATGCCGCGCGCGGAGAATTTATCCTGCGCCAGCAGTGCATTGCCCTGCTCCCAGATTTCATCCGCAGTCGCCGGAGAAAACAGCTTACCTGTAATACCAAATGGGCGACGCAGCTCAAGATGTGTCCAGTGGTATAACGGGTTACCGATCGTGTGCGGCACCGTCGCCGCCCAGGCGTCAAACTTCTCACGATCGGACGCATCGCCGGTACACAGGCGCTCAGGCACACCATTGGTACGCATCGCGCGCCACTTGTAGTGGTCACCTTTCAGCCAGATGTCATACAGGTTTTTAAAACGGTAGTTTTCAGCGATCTGTTGCGGCGGTAAGTGGCAGTGATAGTCGAAAATCGGTTGGTCTTTGGCGTAGTCGTGGTACAGGCGGCGCGCAAATTCGGTATCTAATAGAAAATCTTCAGTCATAAACGGGGTCATTATCGTCTTCCTCTCAACGAGTGCGTCTGATGCTTACCTTTGATGCTGACAAAGTTATCACACCAATTTCTATAGACCGAAGATATTTTCGTGAGTTGGATCAATAAAAACGGACAAAAATTTACGCTTCTGCGCGATAAATACCCCGCCAGACCGCGCCAAATCTGGCTTCTCCCGGCAAAGTTAAAGACCACACAAAGAAAAACACTTTTGTGATATCACTCACCTTTTCAAGTTGTATGACAAGTTATCTTTCAGCCGTCGAACACATAGCCGACGGAATGCATTCCCGATAACTCATTAAATCGGTCTTGACGGTACGGATGCCGGATTAAAAAAACGCTTACTTGTGGCAAGGTTTGGGCCGTACCGGGGACTCTCCCGGTTACGTCCTCCCGTTTTCATCCTCCGAACACGATCGAAGGGTGACCGCGCTAGCGGTAATAACATAACGATGAGGTTTACATGCGTAAAATCAAAGGATTACGTTGGTACATGATAGCTCTGGTGACGGTCGGCACCGTATTGGGCTATCTGACACGTAACACAGTGGCAGCCGCGGCTCCAACATTAATGGAAGAGCTGCACATTTCTACCCAGCAATATTCTTACATCATTGCAGCGTATTCCGCGGCTTATACTGTTATGCAGCCTGTGGCCGGCTATGTGCTGGATATTTTGGGCACCAAAATTGGTTACGCCTTCTTCGCGATCACCTGGGCTGTATTCTGTGGCGCTACAGCGCTGGCAGGCAGCTGGGGCGGCCTGGCGCTGGCGCGTGGTGCGGTAGGTGCGGCTGAAGCAGCCATGATTCCGGCAGGCCTGAAAGCCGCGTCTGAATGGTTCCCGGCGAAAGAACGTTCTATCGCCGTTGGCTACTTTAACGTCGGTTCTTCTATCGGTGCTATGATCGCTCCGCCGCTGGTGGTGTGGGCAATTGTGATGCACAGCTGGGAAATGGCGTTCATCATCTCTGGTGTGCTGAGTTTCGCATGGGCAATGGCCTGGTTGTTCTTCTATAAACACCCGCGTGACCAGAAAAAACTGAGCGAAGAAGAACGCGAATACATCATTGGCGGTCAGGAAGCACAGCACCAGACCAACAACGGCAAGAAAATGTCCGTCTGGCAGATTCTGGGCACCCGTCAGTTCTGGGGTATCGCACTGCCGCGCTTCCTGGCAGAACCGGCCTGGGGTACCTTCAACGCCTGGATCCCGCTGTTCATGTTTAAAGTGTACGGTTTCAACCTGAAAGAAATCGCCATGTTCGCCTGGATGCCGATGCTGTTCGCTGACCTGGGTTGCATCGTGGGGGGTTATCTGCCGCCGCTGTTCCAGCGCGTGTTTGGTGTCAACCTGATCGTTTCCCGTAAAATGGTGGTGACCATGGGCGCACTGCTGATGATCGGCCCAGGCATGATCGGCCTGTTCACCAGCCCGTACGTTGCAATTGGTCTGCTGTGCATCGGTGGTTTTGCTCACCAGTCTCTGTCCGGCGCACTGATTACGCTCTCTTCTGACGTCTTTGGTCGTAATGAAGTGGCAACGGCAAATGGCCTGACCGGTATGGCTGCCTGGACCGCAAGTACGCTGTTCGCTCTGGTCGTCGGTGCACTTGCGGATACCATCGGTTTCAGCCCGCTGTTCGCCGTGCTGGCACTGTTTGACCTGATGGGCGCCGTGGTGATTTGGACGGTGCTGAAAAACCAGACCGCCGAAGAGGTGGTGAATCATACGGTTGGCGGAACCGCTGCGCAAAATTAGCGATTCACGGAAGTATGACAGAACGATGTAAAAGCCGCCTCAAGGCGGCTTTTTCGTCACAGATGATGGTGAGAATGCGGTAAAAGTGGTATAACAAATCTACTCTCGCCTTTCTTTTCCCTGGAGCCTATATGGAAATTTCCGAGTCACGTCGTTTGTACCAGCAGCTTGCCGCCGAGCTTAAGAGCCGTATTGAGCAAGGCGTGTATCTTGTGGGGGACAAACTGCCCGCTGAGCGCTTTATTGCCGATGAGAAAAGCGTCAGCCGGACCGTGGTTCGCGAAGCGATCATTATGCTGGAAGTGGAAGGGTACGTTGAAGTTCGCAAAGGCTCCGGCATCCATGTCATTTCCAACCAGCCGCGCCATACGCAAGCGCCGGATGAGAGCCTGGAGTTTGCCAATTACGGCCCGTTTGAACTGTTGCAGGCTCGTCAGCTTATCGAGAGTAATATCGCTGAGTTCGCCGCCACTCAGGTGACGAAACAGGACATTATGAAGCTGATGGAAATCCAGGATAACGCCCGCAAAGAGAAGTGCTTCCGCGATTCAGAATGGGATTTGCAATTCCATGTTCAGGTCGCACTGGCAACGCAAAATAGCGCACTGGCGGCGATTGTCGAGAAGATGTGGACGCAGCGCGTACATAACCCGTACTGGAAAAAACTGCACGATCATATCGATTTACGCACCGTCGATAACTGGTGTGACGATCATGACCAAATTCTGAAGGCGCTGATCCGCAAAGATCCGCACGCGGCGAAAGTGGCGATGTGGCAACACCTGGAAAATACCAAGCAGATGCTGTTTAACGAAACCAGTGATGATTTTGAGTTCAACGCTGACCGCTACCTGTTTGCCGAAAACCCGGTGGTCCATCTTGATGCTGCCGCTACCGGCACGAAATAAAAACCGCTATGCAGGCGCACACTTACGCTGCGCCGCCCCCTTTTTGGGTCAGTGAATGGTATAGAGTGTCAGCCTTTGTAAATACCCTCGCCACCCCCTCTCCTGGCAAGCAAAATCGTTTGCGAGCGTTATTCTGACTGACGCACATGGTCAGCTTTTGTTACAATTAGATGCATTTCGCCATTGAATGAGTTAGCGCTTACTCACAGCGTCTTTTAGCTGCATAACAATCGCACCCGGATGTGCCATGCGCGGTCATAATATATTAGAGCCCGCCGCCGTGTTGTTCTGTGCCAGTAACAGACTGACGTAAACCGATGTACCAGGAACACCGAATGGAACTTTTAAGCCAATTACTTCATGCCCTCTGGAGCCAGGATTTCGAAACGCTTTCGCATCCCGGCATGATCGGCATGCTCTATTTTGTTTTATTTGTCATCTTATTTCTGGAAAACGGTCTGCTTCCGGCGGCGTTTCTGCCTGGTGATAGTCTTCTGGTGCTGATCGGCGTGTTGATTGCCAAAGGCGCGCTGGGCTACCCGCAAACCATCCTCCTCCTGACCGTTGCGGCCAGCCTTGGCTGCTGGCTGAGCTACATCCAGGGACGATGGCTTGGCAATACGCGCATCGTACAAAACTGGCTGTCGCATCTGCCCGCGCATTATCACCAACGCGCGCACCACCTGTTCCATAAGCATGGCCTTTCCGCACTGTTAATCGGGCGTTTTATTGCTTTTGTTCGCACATTGTTGCCAACGATTGCCGGACTTTCTGGTCTGAGTAATGCACGCTTTCAGTTCTTCAACTGGATGAGCGGCCTGCTGTGGGTGTTGATTCTGACATCGCTCGGTTACCTGCTGGGTAAGACGCCAGTGTTTCGTAAGTATGAAGACGCGCTGATGTCCTGCCTGATGTTGCTTCCGGTCGTATTGCTGGTGATTGGCCTTGTCGGCTCACTGGTAGTGCTGTGGAAGAAAAAATATCGCGATCGAGGCTAAGAAACATGGAATTGCAACGTCCCTTCCTGCGCCGGTTATTAATGGGTTTCATTACGATGGCGATTTTCAGCGTCATGTTCATTGCCTGGGCGACGCTGCAAAACCGTGAATCCACGCTGGCGATTCGCCCGGCGACGCAGAACGTCAGCGTGCCGGATGGTTTCTCCGTCTGGCACCATCTGGATGCCAACGGCATCCAATTCAAAAGTATTACGCCGAAAAACGATACGTTATTGATTACTTTCGAATCCAGCGACCAAAGCGCAGCGGCGAAAGCCGTCCTCGATCGTACCTTGCCCCGTGGCTATATCATCGCCGCCCAGGATGATGAAAACGGCCAACCCTCTGCGTGGCTGGCGCTTCTGCGCACTACCACTCACCGATTCGGTTAATCCTTCCAGGATTCTGAATCTTTTCACTCACTTTGGTGTTTATCGGTTTACTTACTATGCTTGAGTAAACGGAACCAGGGTTCACTTTGTACAACTGGATGCTGGCGCAACGACCGTTTCGCTGGCCAACAATGGAAGGTTTCGATGATGAAAAACCGCATCGCACTGGCGTTGGTTCTTCTTTCTCTGAGCGCTGTTGCACAGGCTGCAAGCCCCTGTCAGGAGAAAGAACATGATATCCAGCGCGAAATCAGTTATGCCGAAAAGCATAACAACCAGAGCCGAATTGAGGGGCTGAAAAAGGCGCTGCATGAAATGCGCGCTAACTGTTCAGATACCCAACTCCGCGCCGCCCACCAGAAAAAAATAGCCGAGCAGAAAGAAGAGGTTGCCGAGCGCCGTCGCGATCTGGCGGAAGCAAAGCAGAAAGGCGATGCGGAGAAAATAAGCAAACGCGAACACAAGCTGAAAGAAGCACAGCTTGAACTGAAAGAGCTGGAGGCTCGCGATTACTGATTTTTAAGGACGTTACCACTCACTCACCTGGAGAAAATTATGTCAAAAGATAATGCCGATCATTTGCGCGCTGAACTGAAATCCCTCGCGGATACGCTGGAAGAAGTGCTGAGTAATTCTGGTGAAAAATCGAAAGAAGAGCTGAGTAAATTGCGGGGAAAAGCTGAGCAGGCTTTGCGTGAGAGTCGTCATCGCCTCGGCGAAACGGGCGATGTTATCGCCAAACAAACGCGTGAAGCCGCCGCCCGTACTGATGAATATGTCCGCGAAAACCCATGGGCCAGTGTAGGCATCGGTGCCGCTATTGGGGTGGTGTTGGGCGTGCTGCTGACGCGTCGTTGATATGACGGAGCCACGACACGCGCAGGGGCCAGGCAAAAGCGCACTGGGGATTGGTCAGCGTATTCTGACGATCCTTGTAGAGATGGTTGAGACCCGCCTGCGGCTGGCGGTTGTCGAGCTGGAAGAAGAGAAAGCCAATCTGTTCCAGCTGTTGATGATGCTGGGTCTGACCATGCTTTTTGCCGCATTTGGCCTGATGAGTCTGATGGTGCTGATTATTTGGGCCATTGATCCGCAATATCGCCTGAACGCGATGATTGCCACCACGGTAGTGTTACTGGTGCTGGCGCTGATTGGCGGCATCTGGACGCTACGCAAAGCGCGCGCATCAACACTGCTGCGCCATACCCGGCAGGAGCTTGAAAATGACCGCGCCCTGCTGGAGGACGATAAATCGTGAGTAGCAAAGCAGAGCGTCTGAAACGTAAAGCGCGCCTGCTCAGCGAGATCCAGCAGCAACGGCTGGATCTCACCGCCGGGCGTCGTGACTGGCTTGAAGCGACCAGCCCTTACGATCGCGGCTGGAATACCTTGCTCAGCCTGCGTTCATGGGCATTAATTGGCAGCAGCGCGCTCGCTGTCTGGTCGGTTCGCCATCCTAATATGCTGGTGCGCTGGGGTAAACGCGGTCTCGGCATCTGGAGCCTGTGGCGCCTGGTTAAAACCACGCTTAACTCACCGCGTTAATGCGTTAAGGGCGGTCCTGACGACCGCCCTTCTCTTCTTACTCAGTTTTTTTGAAAAGATTCGACAGTTTTCCTTGCTAACAATCTTTTCCCGCCACGATTACTATCCTCTCCATCAACAGCAAGCACGCGGCATATGCCCGTAATTGCACACTATTTACTGATAGCCGCGGTAGTGGCCCCCTGGAGAGAAAGATGAAAAAATTAGAAGATGTTGGTTTTCTGGTCGCACGTATCCTGATGCCGATTCTGTTTATCGTGGCTGGCTGGGGAAAAATCACCGGTTATGCAGGTACACAGCAATATATGGAAGCAATGGGCGTGCCGGGGTTCCTGCTGCCGTTGACCATCCTGCTTGAGTTCGGCGGCGGTCTGGCAATTCTGTTCGGTTTCCTGACCCGTACCACCGCGCTGTTCACTGCGGGCTTCACACTACTGACCGCATTCATCTTCCACAGCAACTTTGCGGAAGGCGTGAACTCTCTGATGTTTATGAAAAACCTGACCATTGCTGGCGGCTATCTGCTGCTGGGTATCACCGGTCCGGGTGCCATCAGCATCGACCGCGTGCTGAATAAAAAATGGTAAGCACTCTATACTGAGTAAAGAGATCAAAGCGAGGAGTTCACTCCTCGCTTTTTTGCTATCAGAAGGAGGAAGCAAAATGGGACAACTGATTGACGGCGTCTGGCACGACACCTGGTATGACACCAAATCCACCGGTGGGCGGTTTAAGCGCTCCGTTTCCGCATTTCGCAACTGGCTCACTGCCGACGGCGCGGCTGGCCCCTCCGGCGAAGGGGGCTTCGCCGCAGAGAAAGATCGCTATCATCTCTATGTTTCACTGGCTTGCCCATGGGCGCACCGCACTCTGATCCTGCGTAAACTGAAAGGTCTGGAGCCGTTTATCTCAGTTTCCGTCGTTCACCCTTTGATGCTGGAAAATGGCTGGACGTTTGATGACGATTTCCCGGCAGCGACCGGTGATACCCTCTATCAGCACGAATTTCTCTATCAGCTTTATCTGCATGCCGATCCACACTACAGCGGCCGCGTCACCGTGCCGGTGCTGTGGGATAAAAAGAATCACACCATTGTCAGTAATGAATCAGCGGAAATTATCCGCATGTTCAATACCGCCTTTGACGGGCTGGGCGCCAGAGCCGGGGATTACTACCCGCCGGAACTGCGCGCGCAAATCGATGAGCTTAATAGCTGGATCTACGACAACGTCAACAATGGCGTTTATAAAGCGGGTTTCGCCACCAGCCAGCAGGCATACGACGAAGCCGTGACGAATGTCTTTACCTCGCTGGAACGGCTGGAGCAGATCCTGGGTCAGCACCGTTATCTGACCGGCGATCGGCTGACAGAAGCTGATATTCGCCTGTGGACTACGCTTATCCGCTTCGATCCGGTATATGTCACCCATTTTAAATGCGATAAACACCGCATCAGCGACTACCTCAATCTGCACGGTTTTCTGCGCGATATTTACCAGATGCCGGGCGTTGCGGAAACCGTCGATTTTGCGCATATCCGCAATCACTATTTCCGCAGCCACAAAACCATCAACCCAACCGGGATTATCTCTGTCGGGCCGTGGCAGGATCTGGATGAACCTCACGGGCGCGACATTCGTTTCGCCTGATCTTTCGGGCGCGTTAGCGCGCCCAAATTATTTCCCGCCGGATTTATCGCTTTGTATTTTTGCCGTCTATTCTTACTTTGATCGTTTAGAAAACAACGAATTGACCGTTGATCGAGGTTAAAAATGGACTGGTATTTTAAGGTACTGGGTAACTATGCCACCTTCCACGGACGGGCGCACCGACGCGAGTTTTGGATGTTCGCGCTGGTCAACATCATCCTTTGCGGCGTGCTGATGACGGTGGACCACATTCTTGGCTGGCACTTTGACGGCGGGTTTGGCCCATTGAGCCTGATTTACACGTTACTGGTACTGGTGCCTTCGCTGGCGGTGCAGGTTCGCCGCCTGCACGATACCGATCGCCGCGGTCGCTGGTTGTTGTTGCTCCTGCTTCCGGTGCTGGGCTGGTTAATGTTGCTGGCCTTTTACAGCCAGCGCAGTACGCCGGAGGAGAACCGTTTTGGGCCGCAGCCGAAAGCGTTTCCCTGAAAGCTTTATTTACCGGCAAACAACCTGGGGATTTCACGCAGGCACCAGGCTTTCCCTTCACCCATGCTGTCGCGACGCCACGCCATAATGATATCCACCTGGCTGGTATATTCCGGGCTCACCACCCGCAACCGGCCTTCGGCAATATCCTGTTCCACCAGCGGGTAAGGCATTGTCGCCACGCCGAGGCCGGCCAGCAACGCCTGGCGTTTATCTTCAATGGTACTGACCGTCAGACGCGGCTGTTTATCCAGCAGTTGTACTGTTAATACCGGCCGTTCGCGAGCGGTATCCGCCACCGCCACGCCACGGTATTTCACGCGAGTGACTTCCGACAGCGGTTCCGGCTCCTGATGAATCGGGTGATCCGGCGCGGCAACATACACATTCATTACCGAGTAGAGCTTGCGGGAGTTAATTTCCGAGGAGGAACGAAAGTGCATATCCGGCGCGACAACGATATCCGCACGCCCCTGCTCCAGACGCTCCCACGCCCCGGCCAGCACTTCGGTAATAATCGATAATTGCGTATTGGCTTTCGCCGCCAGCCTCTCCACCAGCGGGAAGAGTTCAACCGTCGGCACCAGCGCTTCGGTGACCAGCGTCAGATGCGTTTCCCAACCGCGCGCCAGCGCTTCGGCATCGGTCGTCAGTTTATCTGCCGCTTCCAGCAGCACGCGCCCGCGCTCCAGCAGCATACGCCCGACGTTAGTGAATTTGGTCCGGTGGCCGGAGCGGTCAAACAGCACCACATCCAGTTCTTCTTCCAGTTTTTGCATGGTGTAGCTGAGTGCGGAAGGAACGCGCCCCAACTCATCCGCCGCAGCGGCAAAGCTTCCGCGTCGATCAATCGCATCCATCACGCGCAACGCTTCCAGCGTAAGTGCCCTTTCTTTCGCCATTTATTGTTCTCATTCAGTAAATTTGAACATACCGGGCAGAATATCTGGCTAACAATGCATCGTCCATACCTTTAACATTGTTTTAAGTAAAGAGAGGTCAATAACGATGATTACTACCCGTACTGCAAAACAATGCGGACAAGCTGACTTCGGCTGGCTTCAGGCCCGCTACACTTTTTCTTTTGGACATTACTTTGACCCGAAACTGTTAGGTTATGCCTCCCTGCGTGTACTGAACCAGGAAGTCCTTGCTCCAGGTGCCTCCTTCCAGCCACGGGCCTACCCGAAAGTGGATATTCTGAACCTGATCCTTGAAGGTGAAGCGGAATACCGCGACAGCGAAGGGAACCATGTCCAGGCGAAAGCCGGTGAAGCGCTGCTTATTGCCACTCAGCCAGGCATCAGCTATAGCGAACATAACCTGAGCAAAGACAAGTCGTTAACGCGTATGCAGTTGTGGCTTGATGCCTGCCCGGAGCGCGAAAATCCGCCGGTACAGAAAATGACGATTGCCGATGCAGCGCAACAACTGCTGGCTTCGCCGGATGGCAACCAGGGCAGTTTGCAACTGCGCCAACAAGTGTGGCTGCACCATATCGAGTTGAAAAAAGGCGAAGAGCTGACAATTCAGTTACATGGCCCGCGCGCCTATCTGCAATCGATCCACGGCACGGTGCATGCGGTTACGCATTGCGAAGCGAAGGAAGCCCTGACCTGCGGCGACGGCGCTTTTATTCGTGATGAGGCTAACATAACGTTAGTTGCCGATACGCCGTTGCGCGCTTTGCTGATAGATTTACCAGTGTGACAGTTATGTTTTAGCAGGTGAGTATATGAATAGCAGCGTAACTAAAATATCTGTTGAGAGCGTCCACACACAGCCTACGCTCCATGAACCGCTTCCGGCCTTTGGGTTTGAAGAGATGCTGACCGAGCTGGAAGCCATCGTCGCCGAAGCCGAAATCCGGCAGGCGGAAGAAGACGCCGCCTAATCTCCCGCCCCGGTTTATGCCGGGGCATCTTTATACATTTCCCCAGCGATACTTCTCTACGACAATAAAGCTGTTTTCCCAAAACGGGGAAGGCAGAAGCGCAAGAGATTTAATTCGCATGCTCTGTTCAGTGGAATATCGCCATGCGCCTGGCGTAGCGGGAGTGTGGGATTGCAGGTCCGGGCGTAGGCCGGGTAAGCGGAGTGGACAGTCATTCATCTCTCGCCGCAAGGCCGCAGAAAAGCAAAAACCCGCCGAAGCGGGTTTTTACCTGAAAAACTGAAGCTGACCGGTAAGCCGCGTTCTTTACATAGAAAGCGGAGTGGACAGTCATTCATCTCTCGCCGCAGAGCCGCAGAAAAGCAAAAAAGCAAAAAAGCAAAAAAGCAAAAACCCGCCGAAGCGGGTTTTGCCTGAAAAATTGAAACTGACCGATAAGCCGGGTTCTGTCGTGGACAGTCATTCATCTAGGCCAGCAATCGCTCACTGGCTCAAGCAGCCTACCCGGGTTCAGTACGGGCCGTACCTTGTGAACCCCTATTTGGCCTTGCTCCGGGTGGAGTTTACCGTGCCGCGAACTGTTGCCAGACGCGCGGTGCGCTCTTACCGCACCCTTTCACCCTTACCTGATCCCACTTGCGTGGGCCATCGGCGGTTTGCTCTCTGTTGCACTGGTCGTAGGCTTGCGCCCCCCAGGCGTTACCTGGCACCCTGCCCTATGGAGCCCGGACTTTCCTCCCCTCTGCCCGTCTCCCCCGAAGGAGGACTGCAACAAAGCGGCGACTGTCTGGTCAGCTTCGGCGCGCAGTATAGTGGGTTTGCGCGCGCCTGTCACCCTTCCGTCAGCATTCCGACCTGCAATGTGGCCGCAATATTGCGTGACGCGCGGTAAATATTATCAAACGCGCCGCGGAACGCCTCTTCCAGCGTGGTAATGCCGGTCAACACGCTGAACACCGCATCGATACCGTACTGGTGAACCACGCCAACATCGCTGGTCAGACTGCCGGCAATCCCGATGACTGGTTTGTGGTATTTTTTAGCAACATGTGCCACGCCGACCGGCACTTTACCGTGAATGCTCTGACTGTCGATACGCCCTTCGCCGGTCACCACCAGCGTACAGTCATGAATATGCTCTTCGAGATTCAACGCCTGGGTCACAATCTCAATACCGCTGCGCAGTTCCGCGCCGAGAAAAGCCATCAGCGCCGCGCCCATACCGCCTGCCGCGCCGGAGCCTGGCACCTCTTTCACATCCACTCGCAGCGATTTTTTGATGACGTCGGCGAAGTGACCAAGGTTTCGATCCAGCTCAACGATCAGCGCTTCGGTGGCCCCTTTTTGCGGCCCAAAAATACGCGATGCGCCCTGCTCGCCGGTCAGCGGGTTAGTCACATCGCAGGCCACGCGAATCGTACAATCGCTCAGGCGCGGATCCAGCCCGGAAATATCAATCGCATTCAGGCTCATCAGGCTGCCGCCGCCGTAACCAATCTCGGTGCCGTTCGCATCGGTCAGTTTGGCGCCCAGCGCCTGTACCATGCCCGCACCGCCATCGTTGGTCGCACTGCCGCCAATGCCGATAATAATATTGTTCGCCCCATGTTCCAGCGCCTGCAAAATAAGTTCCCCGGTGCCGCGCGAAGTGGTAATCAAAGGGTTACGTAATTCCGGTGGCACCAGCGCCAGACCGCTGGCCGCCGCCATTTCAATAAAAGCGGTTTTCCCGTCGCCGGACATCCCCCACCGGGCATCAACATCATTCCCCAGCGGGCCTGTAACGTGCGCGGTATGCACAATACCTTTAGTGGCAGCAATCATGGCTTCAACTGTTCCCTCACCACCGTCGGCAACCGGAACTGACACGTAGTGAGCATCAGGAAAAATTTCCCGAAATCCTTTTTCTATCGCCTGAGCTACTTCAGTAGCGGAAAGGCTTTCTTTATAAGAGTCTGGGGCGATTACGATTTTCATAATTGTGAGCCTGATAGTGCCGCGCACTTCACTCTTCAGGCCCACTGCGGCCCGAAGATGTGGATGTACAAGAAATCCAGGGCGCAGAGCCGCGCCCTTCTTAATTAACGAGTAACTTCGATTTTCGCCAGTTTCTCGTAGTAGCAAGCAATGGCGCTGTGGTCGGCGTTGCCCAGACCATCAGCGCGCAGCGCCTGCATCATTTCCATCACTGCAGCGGTCAGCGGCAGTTGAGCGCCCACGCCATGCGACGTATCCAGCGCGTTGGAGAGATCTTTGATGTGCAGATCGATACGGAAACCCGGTTTGAAGTTGCGATCCATCACCATTGGCGCTTTCGCATCCAGCACGGTACTACCTGCCAGACCACCACGGATAGCCTGATACACCAGATCCGGATTAACGCCGGCTTTGGTTGCCAGTGTCAGCGCCTCAGACATCGCAGCGATGTTCAGCGCCACAATCACCTGGTTTGCCAGTTTGGTGACGTTGCCCGCACCGATATCACCGGTGTGCACGACAGAACCGGCCATGGATTTCAGCAGGTCGTAGTATTTGTCGAAGACAGCTTTGTCGCCGCCAACCATCACAGACAGCGTACCGTCGATCGCCTTCGGTTCGCCGCCGCTTACCGGCGCATCAAGCATTTGCACGCCTTTCGCTTTCAGCGCGTCACTGATTTCACGGCTGGCCAGCGGTGCGATGGAACTCATGTCGATCAGCACGGTACCGGCTTTAGCACCTTCAATAATGCCGCCCTCACCCAGTGCCACTTCTTTCACGTGTGGGGAGTTCGGCAGCATGGTGATGATGACATCGCACTTCTCAGCAATCGCTTTCCCGTTCGCTGCCGTTTCCGCGCCTGCAGCGATAAGTTCAGCCACCGCTTCCTGGTTACGGTCCACGACCACCAGTGAGTAACCTGCTTTAATGAGGTTTTTACTCATTGGTTTACCCATGATGCCAAGGCCAATGAAACCAACTTTCATCGTCATAATTGCGTCTCTCTTTTAAAGGGTGGTTTGGTTATTTTTTAAAGGTGTCGGCCAGTTTCTGCGTCGCCGAACGGAACACGCCCAAATCGCTGCCAACCGCAACGACGGTCGCGCCCCATTCCAGGTAGCGGCGAGCATCAGCTTCTACCGGCGCCAGAATGCCGCTCGGTTTGTTGTGTGCTTTCGCGCGGGCAAAAATGTGCTGAATGGTGCGCTGGACTTCCGGGTGCGCCGCGTTACCGATATAACCCAGCGTCGCCGCCAGATCGCTTGGGCCGACAAACACGCCATCCACGCCGTCGGTGGCAAGGATTGCATCAAGATTATCCACACCGGCCTGGCTTTCGATCTGTACCAGGATGGTGATGTTGGCGTTGGACTGACGGAAGTAATCCGGCACGGTGCCGAACATATTGGCGCGATGCGAAACCGACACGCCGCGAATGCCTTCCGGCGGATAACGGGTTGCCGCTACCGCATTTACCGCTTCTTCTTCGGTTTCCACGAACGGGATCAAGAAGTTGTAGAAGCCGATATCCAGCAGGCGCTTGATAACCACCGGCTCGTTAGTCGGTACACGCACGACCGGTGCGCTGACGCTGCCTTTCAACGCCATTAATTGCGGTACAAAAGTGAGCACGTCGTTTGGGGCGTGTTCGCCGTCCAGAAGCAGCCAGTCAAAGCCTGCCAGGCCCAGAACTTCAGTGCTGATATGACTACCCAGCGCAGACCAACAACCGATTTGAATCTGTTGGGCCGCCAGCGCGGCCTTGAATTTGTTTGGGAAGATATCGTTATTCATCTTTTGTACCTTAAATGTGTCGTTGCTTATTTCTTCAATTCCATACGTTTGATGTCGCCGACCACGAACAGATAGCAGACCATCATCATCAGCGCTGAACAGCCTACGAACACCAACGCACCGTTGAAAGAATGCAACTCTTTAACCATGTATCCGATGACCAGCGGCGTCACGATAGAAGCCACGTTACCAAATACGTTGAATACACCACCGCACAGACCGACAATCTCTTTCGGCGCGACGTCGGAGATAACCGGCCAACCCAGCGCGCCAAAACCTTTACCGAAGAAAGCGAGCGCCATCAGTGCGACCACCATCACCGTGTTATCGGTGTAGTTACACAGAATGATGCTGGAAGCCAGTAACATCCCGACCACAATCGGGAATTTACGCGCCATCGTCAGGGTTGAACCGCGCTTGATCAGATAATCAGAGAACAGCCCGCCCAGTACGCCACCGGCAAAACCACACAGCGCCGGAATGGAAGCAACAAATCCCACTTTCAGGATCGACATGCCTTTTTCCTGCACCAGGTAAATCGGGAACCATGTCAGGAAGAACCAGGTAATGGTGTTCAGGAAGTATTGCCCGAAGAACACGCCGAGCATCATGCGGTTGCACAGCAACTGCTTGATATAATCCATTTTTGGACCCGCATTTTTGCCATCGTCGGCTTTTTTGTGGTCCATATCGACAACCGCGCCATTTTTCTCAATATACTCCAGCTCTTCGCGGCTCATACGCGGGTGATCGGTCGGGTTGTGAACAAATTTCACCCAGGCGAAGGTCAGCACAAAACCGATCACGCCCATCACAGTGAAGACATGTTCCCAGCCCCAGGCAAAGGTCAGCCAGCCCAGCAACGGCGAGAACAGCGCCAGTGAGAAGTACTGCGCAGAGTTAAAAATCGCTGATGCCGTGCCGCGCTCTTTCGCCGGGAACCAGGCCGCAACGATGCGGGCATTCGCCGGGAATGACGGCGCTTCAGAGAAGCCCAGCATAAAGCGCATGAAAAACATGGAAATGCCGGCCCAGGCGATCGGGAAAACGTCGACAAAACCTTGCAGGAAAGTAAAGAGCGACCAGAAAAAGAGGCTCCATGTATACACTTTTTTAGAGCCGAAGCGGTCAAGCAGCCAGCCGCCAGGGATTTGCATCAGCAGGTAAGCCCAGCCGAAAGCCGAAAAAATGTAGCCCATCGATACAGCGTCAAGTTGCAGCTCTTTCGCCACTTCGGTCCCGGCAATGGACAATGTGGCGCGGTCTGCATAATTCACTGCGGTTACAATAAATATAATCAGCAGAATTAAATAACGGGTCGGCAACCCCCGTTTTGTTTCCACGACAGAATCTTCGATAGTCATTTTTAATTTCCTTGGGCGCCGCTAACTTTAAAATATAATTATTGAGACGTTTCTTATCTGATTTTATTTAAGCACTCGAAACTTATTATCAGATAATGGCACTTTGATTTTATTAGCCTTCAGTATAATCACCGACAAGGCACCACACACTGGTGGGTTGCTCAATTTTAACATTATCTGAAAAGATTATTTTGAGCATTTGCACATAAGCCTGGGCGCTGATGCACAGATCTTGCAATATGCAGCCCCGCCAGATGGGGAATCGAGATAATAAGTGATTTAGATCACATTTTAATATTTAAACTCCTGACATTCTTATTTCAGCAAACAAGATTTTTATTCCCGATATTAATTCCAGAATAAAGAATGATTCCGCTTTTATAGAGCAATGCATCGTATAAGTTAGCTGGAGATTACTTGACAATGTCCAACATTGAAATTAGACAGCAACCGCCAGGGGCGTTTTATATTAAGGTACACGACACGGATAATGTCGCTATCATCGTCAATGACAATGGCTTAAAGGCGGGAACCCGTTTTCCGGACGGTCTCGAGCTAATTGAGCATATTCCGCAAGGCCATAAAGTGGCGCTGGTTGATATCCCCCATCACGGCGAAATCGTGCGCTATGGTGAGATCATTGGCTACGCCATGCGCGATATCCCCCGCGGTAGCTGGATTGATGAATCCATGGTTGAGCTGCCAAAAGCACCGCCGCTGAATACACTGCCGCTGGCGACGAAAGTCCCGGAGCCACTGCCGCCGCTGGAGGGGTATACCTTTGAAGGTTACCGCAACGCGGATGGAAGCGTCGGCACCAAGAACCTGCTCGGCCTGACCACCAGCGTGCACTGCGTTGCGGGCGTGGTGGATTATGTCGTGAAGATCATTGAGCGCGATCTGCTGCCGAAATACCCGAACGTTGACGGCGTGGTCGGCCTGAATCACCTGTATGGCTGCGGCGTAGCCATTAATGCACCGGCGGCAGTCATTCCCATTCGCACCATTCATAACATTTCGCTGAACCCGAACTTCGGCGGCGAAGTCATGGTAATTGGCCTGGGCTGTGAAAAATTGCAGCCGGAACGTCTGCTGGAAGGGACCGAGGATGTGACAGCCATTCCGGTTGACAGCGCCAGTATTGTTCGTTTGCAGGATGAGCAGCATGTGGGCTTCCGCTCAATGGTTGACGATATTCTGCAGGTTGCCGAGCGCCACCTGGCGAAGCTGAACCAGCGTAAACGTGAAACCTGCCCGGCTTCTGAACTGGTAGTCGGTATGCAGTGTGGCGGCAGCGATGCATTCTCCGGCGTGACGGCGAACCCGGCGGTGGGCTATGCCTCCGACCTGATTATTCGCTGCGGTGGTACGGTGATGTTCTCCGAAGTGACCGAAGTACGTGATGCGATTCACCTGCTGACGCCGCGTGCCATCAACGAAGAAGTGGGCAAACGCCTGCTGGAAGAGATGGCCTGGTACGATAACTATCTCGATATGGGTAAAACCGACCGCAGCGCCAACCCTTCTCCGGGGAACAAAAAAGGCGGCCTGGCGAATATCGTGGAAAAAGCGCTGGGTTCGATCGCGAAATCCGGTAAGAGCGCCATCTCTGAAGTGCTCTCTCCGGGACAACGTCCGACCAAACGCGGGCTGATTTATGCCGCAACACCGGCGAGCGACTTCGTCTGCGGTACGCAGCAGGTGGCTTCCGGGATCACCGTACAAGTGTTTACCACCGGGCGTGGCACGCCGTACGGCCTGGTTGCCGTACCGGTAATCAAAATGGCGACCCGCACCGAGCTGGCAAATCGCTGGTATGACTTAATGGATATCAATGCCGGGACGATCGCAACCGGCGAAGAGACTATCGAGGATGTGGGCTGGAAGCTGTTCCACTTTATCCTTGATGTCGCCAGCGGTCGTAAGAAAACCTTCTCCGATCAGTGGGGGCTGCATAACCAGCTGGCAGTATTTAACCCGGCTCCGGTGACTTGATTTTAATAACAAAAACGTAAACCTCACTTTTAAGCATGGCTTCGGCCATGCTTTTTTTTGCCTGCTTTTCCTTTCACAAACTTCCTTTCACTTTCGAAATTTTCATTTTCCAGACACCAATCACAAAAAAACATTACGAAAGCCTATAGATTCTTTCGAAGAAAACAAACGAAAGATTTCGGAGGCTGTGTGTATATTATTTCGACGAAAACCATGCTTAACAAAGCACAACGTGAAGGTTACGCGGTGCCCGCCTTCAATATCCACAATCTCGAAACCTTACAAGTGGTAGTCGAAACTGCTGCCGAATTGCGCTCTCCGCTGATTGTTGCGGGCACACCAGGGACATTCAGTTATGCAGGCGTCGGCAATCTGGTCGCTATCGCCGGTAATCTGGCCAGCCACTTCAACCAGCCACTGGCCATTCATCTCGATCACCATGAAACATTCAGCGACATAGAAACCAAAGTTCAGGCCGGTATTCGTTCGGTGATGATTGACGGTTCCCACTTCCCCTACCACGACAATGTTGCGCTGGTGAAAGCGGTAACGGATTTATGCCATCGCTACGACGCCAGCGTGGAAGCGGAGCTGGGCCGCCTCGGCGGACAGGAAGACGATCTGATTGTCGATGCAAAAGACACCCGCTACACCAATCCGCAACAGGCTAAAGATTTCGTCGAGAAAACCGGTATTGATTCGCTCGCAGTGGCGATTGGCACCGCACACGGCCTTTATACCGCCGAGCCGAAACTCGATTTTGAACGGCTGGCGGAAATACGCCAACAGGTTGATATTCCTATGGTTTTACACGGCGCATCCGGGCTGCCCGCAGCGGATATTCGCCGTGCCATCGCGCTGGGCGTTTGCAAGGTGAACGTCGCTACCGAACTGAAAATCGCCTTCTCGGACGCGTTAAAGGCCTGGTTTGCTTCGCACCCGGATGCCAGCGATCCGCGCCACTACATGGTTCCGGCCAAAACGGCCATGAAAGAGGTGGTGCGCAAAGTGATCGGCGTCTGCGGCTGCGAAGGCAAGCTGTAACGCCACAACCTTTTGAAAATATTGCGTAATAACCGGAGGAAGAAGTGAAAGAGATTATTGCCCGCCATAAAGCGGGGGAGCACCTCGGTATCTGTTCTGTTTGCTCAGCGCACCCGCTGGTCATTGAAGCCGCGCTGCGCTTTGATTTATCGACCGACGCGAAAGTATTGATCGAAGCAACCTCGAACCAGGTCAATCAGTTTGGCGGCTATACAGGCATGAAACCCGCCGATTTCCGCGACTTTGTCTACCGCATCGCCGATGAGGTTGGCTTTCCACGGGAGCGGCTGATCCTTGGCGGCGATCACCTTGGGCCTAACTGCTGGCAAAACGAAACCGCTACCGCCGCGATGGAAAAATCCGTGGCGCTGATCAAAGCCTATGTGGCTGCCGGTTTCAGCAAGATCCATCTGGATGCATCGATGTCCTGCGCCGACGATCCGGTTCCGCTGGAACCGCATGTTGTCGCCGAACGTGCCGCACGTCTGTGCCAGACAGCGGAAGAAACCGCCAGCGACGCGCTGAAAAAAAACCTGACCTATGTGATTGGCACTGAAGTACCGGTTCCCGGCGGCGAAGCCAGCAGTATCAATACGGTTCACGTTACGCGCGTCGAAGATGCTGCTCGTACGCTGGAAACACACCGTGTCGCTTTCCATGCATTAGGGCTGGATGATGCGATGAACCGCGTTATTGCTATCGTCGTGCAGCCAGGCGTTGAATTCGATCATACCCAGGTGATCCACTATCAGCCGCAGGCAGCAGAAGCGCTTTCCGGCTGGATCCGCCAGACGCCGATGGTCTACGAAGCGCACTCCACTGATTACCAGTCCCGCCAGGCTTACCGCGCGCTGGTACGCGACCACTTCGCCATTCTGAAAGTGGGTCCCGCGCTGACCTTTGCGCTACGCGAAGCCATTTTTGCGCTGGCGCAGATGGAAAACGAACTGATTGCGCCGGAAAACCGCAGCCGCGTACTGGAGGTGATCGATGAAGTGATGCTTAACGAACCGGATTACTGGAAAAAGTATTACCGTCCGACCTGGAGCCAGTCGATGGTGGATATCCACTTCAGCCTTTCGGATCGTATTCGCTACTACTGGCCGCACCCGCGCATTCGCCAGAGCGTCGGGAAACTGCTGGCAAATCTCAGCGCCACGACGCTGCCGTTGGGGCTGATCAGCCAGTATTTACCCGTACAACTGGAACGCGCGTCGCTAAATGAGATCGCCGCAACGCCGCACAGCCTGATCATTGACAAAATACAGGATGTATTGCGCGCCTATCGCTATGGATGCGCCCCTGAAATTGCCTGATGACCGGAGAATGTATGAGCCAACTGTTTGTCTGTACCGGAATTGAATTTACCTCGCGACAGCATGTGCTGACGCATATTGGCGAGGAGATGCTGGCGCAGGGCGTCGTGCATGAAAGCTATCCGGCAGCCCTCCTGGCGCGCGAAGCGATTTACCCGACCGGCATTGCCCTTGAACACCACGCGGTGGCCATCCCGCACTGCGAGGCGGTACATACTAAGTCCCCGGCACTGTATCTGATCCGCCCGGATAAACCGGTTTATTTTCAACAAGCTGACGATGATACCGAAATCGCCGTCTCGCTGATTATCGCCCTGATTGTGGAAAACCCGGCCGAGCAATTGAAGTTGTTACGACGTCTTTTTAGTGAGCTGCAAAACCCGAACACGCTGGAAGCGCTGCTGGATACGCCTGCCGATAACCTGGCGACGCTTTTTCGGGACACGATCCTGGAGCCTGAGAAGTGCGAGCAGGCTTAATAACATACTGATAATAAAAGGAGTACCCTATGAAACGTAAAGTAATCGTCGCCTGCGGCGGTGCGGTCGCCACCTCCACCATGGCAGCGGAAGAGATCAAAGAGCTCTGCGCCGACCACCAGATCGAACTCGACCTCGTGCAGTGTCGGGTGAATGAAATTGAAACCTATATGGATGGCGCAGATATGATCTGCACCACTGCGAGAGTCGATCGTACCTTTGGCGATATACCTGTTGTGCACGGCATGCCTTTCGTCTCCGGCGTGGGCATTGAAGCGCTGCAACAAAAAATCCTGACGATCCTCAGGGGGTAACGCGATGTTTAGCGAAATTATGCGTTATATCCTCGATTTAGGTCCTACCGTCATGCTGCCGGCGGTGATCATCATCTTCTCGAAATTACTGGGGATGAAGCTCGGGGATTGCTTTAAATCGGGCCTGCACATCGGGATTGGCTTTGTCGGTATTGGGCTGGTGATTGGCCTGATGCTGGACTCCATAGGCCCGGCGGCAAAAGCAATGGCTGAACATTTCCAGATTAACCTGCATGTGATTGATGTCGGCTGGCCTGGCTCGTCACCGATGACATGGGCGTCACAGATCGCGCTGGTCGCCATCCCGGTCGCGATTGCCGTGAATATCCTGATGCTGGTCACCCGCATGACGCGCGTGGTGAACGTCGATATCTGGAATATCTGGCACATGACCTTTACCGGCGCCATGCTGCACCTCGCTACCGGCTCTTACTGGATCGGCATACTCGGCGTCGTGGCGCATGCGGCGTTCGTCTTCAAGCTGGGCGACTGGTTTGCAAAGGACACGCGGGATTTCTTTGGGCTGGAAGGGATTGCCATCCCACACGGTACCTCTGCTTACCTCGGCCCCATTGCCGTGCTGGTTGATACAATCATCGAAAAAATCCCCGGCCTTAACCGCGTTCACTTTAGCGCCGACGATATTCAGAAGCGCTTTGGCCCGTTTGGCGAGCCGGTCACCGTGGGGTTTGTGATGGGGATTG
Source organism: Kosakonia radicincitans DSM 16656 (assembly GCF_000280495.2). Classification (NCBI taxonomy): domain Bacteria; kingdom Pseudomonadati; phylum Pseudomonadota; class Gammaproteobacteria; order Enterobacterales; family Enterobacteriaceae; genus Kosakonia; species Kosakonia radicincitans. The sequence continues at coordinate 582,303 of NZ_CP018016.1, read as the reverse complement.
TCATTGGTCTGCTGGCAGGCTACGACCTGAAAGGCGTGCTGCAACTGGCGGTGAAAACGGCTGCCGTGATGCTGCTGATGCCGCGCGTCATCAAACCGATTATGGATGGGCTAACGCCTATCGCGAAACAGGCGCGTAAACGGCTACAGGCTAAATTTGGCAGCCAGGAATTCCTGATTGGTCTCGATCCGGCGTTGCTGCTTGGCCACACCTCAGTGGTCTCCGCCAGTTTGATCTTTATTCCGCTAACCATTTTGATTGCGGTGCTGGTGCCGGGTAACCAGGTGTTGCCCTTCGGCGACCTGGCAACCATCGGGTTCTTTGTGGCGATGGCGGTTGCGGTACATCAGGGCAACCTGTTCCGCACGCTGATCTCCGGCATTATTATCATGAGCATCACGCTGTGGGTCGCCACGCAAACCATCGGCCTGCATACGCAACTTGCCGCCAACGCAGGCGCGCTGAAATCGGGCAGTCTGGTGGCATCAATGGACCAGGGCGGTTCGCCATTCACCTGGCTGCTTATTCAGCTTTTCACCTGGCAAAACGTGGTGGGTTTTGTGGTGATTGCCACCCTTTATCTGGCCGGTGTGCTGCTGACATGGCGCAGAGCACGCAACTTCAGAGCGGCCGAAAAGGCCTCGCTCGCCGCACAAAGCCAGACCGTATCCTGATCCCCGGGGAGCCCTGCTCCCCCGTTGTTGTTCCTGGAGAGTATTATGAAATCAGTGGTTATCCATGCTGAGGGCCACGTCTGCGTTGAAGAACGCCCGGAACCTCAGTTGCAGCACGATGACGATGTCAAAGTCAAGGTTGTCAGCTCCGGCCTGTGCGGTTCTGACATCCCGCGTATCTTTGCTGGTGGCGCGCATTTTTACCCAATTACCCTGGGACATGAATTCAGCGGCTATGTCGAAGCCTGTGGCGCGGCAATCAACGATTTACACGCCGGGGATGCAGTGGCATGCGTGCCGCTGCTGCCATGCTTTGATTGCCTGGAGTGCCGCCGCGAGTACTTCTCCTTGTGCAAGCGCTACCAGTTTGTCGGCTCGCGCAGCGATGGCGGTAATGCCGAATACATCGTAGTGAAACGGGCGAATCTGATCGCGTTGCCGAAGGATATGACGATTGAAGATGGCGCATTTATTGAACCCATCACCGTCGGCCTGCATGCCTTCCATCTTGCTGGCGGTTGTGAAAACAAAAACGTGATCATTGTCGGTGCCGGTACCATTGGCCTGCTGGCCATGCAGTGCGCACGGGCGCTTGGTGCCAAAAGCGTTACCGCTATCGATATCAACCCCGACAAGCTGCAACTGGCAAACGAACTCGGCGCAACCTTCACCTTCAATAGCAGCAAGCAGGATGTAAGGGCGATTACCGCAGGCCTGGAAGAGGCACGTTTCGACCAGTTGGTACTGGAAACGGCAGGAACACCGCAAACCGTCTCACTGGCAATCGAAATCGCCGGGCCGCGCGCCCAGCTGGCATTGATCGGTACCCTGCATCACGACCTGACGTTAACCGCGCCCGTGTTCGGCCAAATTCTGCGCAAAGAGATGATCCTGATTGGCAGCTGGATGAACTACTCCGGCCCGTGGCCGGGTGAAGAGTGGACAACGGCTACAAGCCTGCTGACAGAGAAAAAGCTGATGCTGGAGCCGTTGATCGCCCATCGCGGCGATCCGGACAGTTACGCCCGTGCAGTACAGAACCTTAACGGTGCGCCGATGCAGGGCAAAATCCTGTTACGGCTCGATTAAGCGAGAGAGCCAGCAACCTGCGCTGGCTCACATTTCCTTTCGAAAGTTAGCGTTCAACTTTCACAATCCTTCGATTACACTAGAGGAAGTTAATTATCAGGCAAATTAATATGAACTCATTTGAACGAAGGAATAAGATCGTCGAACTGGTTAACTCACAGGGAAGTGTGCTGGTGATTGACCTTTCGAACAGCTTTGGCATTTCTGAAGTCACCATCCGCGCAGATCTGCGTCTGCTGGAAGAGAAAGGCCTGGTAACACGCTTTCACGGCGGCGCCGCGAAACCCGGCGCAACGGTGCTGGATAACGAAAATCAGGAAGTGGTGCTGGAAGAACGCTACCGACTGGCGAGCGATCCGAAAAAACGTATCGCCCAGGCCGCCGCCAGCATGATTGAAGAGGGTATGACGGTGATCCTCGACAGCGGCAGCACCACCATGCTGATTGCTGAGGCCCTGACGAAAAGAACCAACATTACCGTTATTACCAACAGCCTTCCCGCTGCATTTGCCCTGTCGGAAAACAAAGACATCACCCTTGTGGTTTGCGGCGGTACCGTACGGCATAAAACGCACTCCATGCACGGCACTATTGCTGAACGCTCTTTGCAGGGCATCAGCGCAGATTTAATGTTCGTCGGTGCGGATGGCATTGATGCGACGAACGGCATCACCACTTTTAATGAAGGCTACTCCATTAGCAGCGTGATGGCCGCCGCCGCGCATAAAGTCATTGCTGTCGTGGATGCCAGTAAATTCAACCGTCGCGGTTTTAATCAGGTGCTGCCGATGGAGAAAATCGATGTGGTGATCACCGATGACAGCATCAGCGACAAGGACAGATCCGCGTTTCGCAAAATGGAGAAGGAACTGGCTGTGGTGTAAAAAGCGGGTCTACGGCGCTGTGATCGCTGACGCGACTCTCCAGCGCCTGTATTGATCGGGTTATTGCTGATCCAGCGCGTACTTGTACAACGCATTTTTCTTCACGCCGTGGATCTCCGCCGCGAGGGCTGCGGCTTTCTTCAGCGGCAGTTCGGCCTGCAGCAGCGCCAGCGTACGCAGCGCATCGGCGGGCAACTCATCTTCCTGCGCTTTATGGCCTTCGACAATCAGCACCATCTCACCTTTACGGCGGTTTTCATCCTCTTTCACCCATGCCAGCAGTTCGCCTACTGGCGCGCCCTGAATGGTTTCCCAGGTTTTGGTCAGCTCGCGGGCCAACACGACATAGCGGCTCTCGCCCCACACTGCGACCATATCCTCCAGGCTTTCCAGTAAACGGTGGGTGGATTCATAGAAAATCAGCGTGCGGCTTTCCGTTTCCAGCGCTTTTAACGTATCGCGACGCCCTTTCGATTTGGCAGGCAGAAACCCTTCGTAACAAAAACGATCCGACGGCAGCCCGGCGGCGCTCAACGCGGCAATCGCAGCGCACGGGCCGGGCAAAGGTACAACGCGAATGCCCGCTTCACGGCAGGTGCGCACCAGGTGATAGCCCGGATCGTTGATCAGCGGTGTTCCGGCATCCGAGACGAGGGCAATGTTCTGCCCCTCTTTCAGCTTTGCCACCAGCGTTTCCGCTTTCTGCTGCTCGTTATGGTCATGCAGGGCGAACAGGCGGGCATTAATGGCAAAATGTTGAAGCAATAAACCGGTGTGGCGGGTATCTTCCGCCGCAATTAAATCAACGGCCTGCAACACGTTGAGGGCGCGTTGCGTAATATCAGCCAAATTCCCAATGGGAGTAGGTACAATATAAAGCTGACCCTGAGAATTCTCCGCCGATTCGTGTTGTTTCATTGTTTCATCCGTATTGCCGATTTAATATTGAGCATTGCGTAAAAATTATCACTGGATACAGTATGCTACCGTCAAGATTTCTACGTTCGAAAGCCACGCGCTGCGTGCCTGTGGTGCTGGCCGCCCTGCTGTTTGCAGGCTGCGGTACCCAGTCGACAGACCAGAGCACCACGCATCTGCAAGGCGCGGCGCAAGCCGATTCTGGCTATTACCTGCAGCAGATGCAGCAAAGCACAGATGATAGCAAGACCAACTGGCAATTACTCGCCATTCGTGCACTGCTTAAAGAGGGTAAAACCCAGCAGGCAAGCGAACTCTTCAGCCAGCTACCGCAGAATCTGAACGACAATCAGCGTAAAGAATATTCTCTGCTCGCCGCCGAAATGAAACTGGTGCAGAAAGATTTCGCCGGCGCACAGGCGCTGCTGAGTAAGATCGATCCTGCCGATCTGGAGCAAAATCAGCAGGCGCGTTACTGGCAGTTAGGGATTGAAGCCGCGCAAGGCAAGCCGTCCCTGACATTGCTGCGCGCGCTGATTGCCCAGGAGCCACTGTTAACGAAACCCGAAGAGAAGCAGAAAAACATCGATGCCACCTGGCAGGCGCTGGCTTCGATGACGCAGGATCAAGCCAGAGCGCTGGTGATCAACGCCGATGAAGTCACCCTGCAGGGCTGGCTCGATCTGCAACGCGTCTGGTTTGATAACCGCAACGATCCCAACATGCTGAAAGCGGGCATCACCGACTGGCAGACCCGCTACCCGCAAAACCCGGCGGCGAAAATGCTGCCGACCCAACTGTCGAATCTGCAAAACTTCAAACCGGCATCAGCCAATAAAATCGCGCTGCTGCTGCCGTTAAATGGCCAGGCCGCTGTTTTTGGCCGGGCGATTCAGCAGGGGTTTGAAGCCGCTAAAAACGGTGTTTCCACCGTTTCCGGCCCGGCCGTTCCGCAGCAGGTGGCTCAGGCAGCCAATGCTGCGGTGGTTAGCCCATCGCAGACCAGCGTTAATGATTTAACCAGCGCTGCTGCGCCGGATGCACAGCAGGTGCAGGCACCGGATAGCGCCGCGCAGAGCGAAACAGACACGCAATCCAACACCACAGCAGAGCAGGATCCCGCAGCGGTAACGCCGCCTCAACCAGCCGATGCCAATGCGACGCAGCCGGTTGCCGCGCCAGCCGTTGCCGGTACGCCAGCAAACCCGGGCGCTGAACTGAAAATTTACGATACCAGCGCGCAGCCGATGGATCAGATCCTCAATCAGGTGCAGCAAGATGGCGCGAGTATCGTGGTCGGCCCGCTGCTGAAAAACAATGTTGAAGAGTTGATGCGCAGCCACACCACGCTGAACGTGCTGGCGCTCAACCAGCCGGAAAGCGTCGAAAACCGTGCAAATATCTGCTACTTCGCACTCTCGCCGGAAGATGAAGCACACGATGCCGCGCGCCACATCCATGAACAGGGCCGTCATGCGCCGCTACTGTTGGTGCCGCGTAGCAATCTGGGCGAACGAATCAGTAAAGCCTTTGCCGAAGAGTGGCTGAAACTCGGCGGCGGCGTGGTGCTGGAGCAGAAATTTGGTTCCACCGCCGAACTGCGGATGGGCCTGAATGGCGGTTCCGGTATTGCTATGACCGGCAGCCCGGTGGTTGCCAGCCTGCCGCAGCAGCAGGGCGTGACTATTGGCGGTCTGAACATTCCGGCTCCGCCGACCGACGCGCAAATCAGCGGCAGCGGCAGCGTGGATTCGGTTTATATCGTGGCGACGCAGGATGAGATCGCGCTGATTAAACCGATGATTACCCTGCGCACCGGCAGCCAGAGCAACGTGATGCTCTATGCCAGCTCGCGCAGCGCGCAGGGCGGCGCAGGCCCGGATTTCCGTCTGGAGATGGAAGGCCTGCAATTTAACGAAATCCCGATGCTGGCAGGCGCGAACCCATCGTTAATGCAGCAGGCGCTGAAAAGCGTTAACAATGACTACTCACTGGCGCGCCTGTATGCCATGGGCGCGGATGCCTGGTCGCTGGCGAATAACTTCTCGCAGATGCGCCAGGTTCCGGGGTTTGAACTGAACGGAAATACCGGTGATTTAACCGCCACCCAGGATTGCGTGATCAACAGGAAGTTGTCATGGCTCAAATACCAGCAGGGACAAATCGTCCCGGCCAGTTAACCCGTAAACAGACCGGCGACGTGTGGGAAGCCAAAGCGCGTCGCTGGCTGGAAAGCAAAGGACTGCATTTTTTAGCCGCCAATGTGCGCGAGCGCGGCGGCGAAATAGATCTGATAATGCGGCACAAAACTACCACCGTCTTTATTGAAGTGCGCTATCGCAGATCGTCACGTTTTGGCGGCGCTGCGAGCAGTGTCACACGCGCGAAACAGGTCAGGCTCCTGCAAGCAGCCCGTTTGTGGCTCGCCCGGCACAATGGGAGTTTTGATACTGTGGATTGCCGGTTTGATGTGGTAGCCTGCACCGAAAATGACGTTGAGTGGATACAAAACGCCTTTAACGACCACTCATAATTGCAAAATGATAGGGATTACTGTGCTCGAACGAATTAAAGACTGCTTTACGGAAAGCATTCAAACCCAAATTGCGGCGGCGGAAGCGTTGCCTGATGCCATTTCCCGCGCAGCCATGACGATGGTTCACTCCCTGCTTAACGGCAACAAAATCCTCTGTTGTGGCAACGGCACTTCTGCCGCCAATGCACAGCATTTTGCTGCCAGCATGATCAACCGTTTTGAAACAGAACGTCCCAGTTTACCTGCCATTGCACTTAATACCGATAATGTGGTCTTAACCGCGATAGCAAATGATCGTCTGCATGATGAGATTTACGCCAAGCAGGTTCGCGCGCTCGGCCACAGCGGGGATATCCTGCTGGCCATCTCCACGCGCGGCAACAGCCGCGATATCGTTAAAGCCGTGGAAGCAGCGGTAACGCGTGATATGTCCATCATAGCGCTGACCGGCTACGACGGTGGCGAGCTGGCGGGTCTGCTGGGGCCGCAGGATGTCGAAATCCGTATTCCTTCCCATCGCAGCGCGCGCATCCAGGAAATGCACATGCTGACAGTGAATTGCTTATGCGATCTGATTGATAACACGCTTTTTCCTCACCAGGATGATTAAGGAGTACACATGAAGGCATTCACGCCCCTCGCAGTCCTTATTTCCGCGCTGCTGTTACAAGGTTGTGTTGGCGCAGTCGTGGTCGGTTCTGCCGCCGTTGGCACTAAAGCCGCGACGGATCCGCGAACCGTTGGCACCCAGGTGGATGACAGCACGCTGGAACTGCGCGTCAACAGCGCGTTGTCCAAAGATGAGCAGCTTAAAAAAGAAGCGCGTGTCAACGTTACCGCGTATCAGGGGAAAGTTCTGCTGACCGGGCAGGCCCCGAATACCGAACTCTCTTCCAGAGCGAAACAGATTGCCGTGGGCGTTGAGGGTGCAACCGAAGTATTCAACGAAATTCGCCAGGGTCAGCCGATCGGCCTCGGTACGGCGTCTTCAGATACCTGGATAACCACTAAAGTCCGCTCGCAACTATTGGGCAGCGATCAGGTGAAATCCTCTAACGTGAAAGTGACCACCGAAAATGGCGAAGTGTTCCTGATGGGTCTGGTCACCCAGCGTGAAGGCCAGGCAGCGGCAGATATCGCCAGCCGCGTCAGCGGTGTGAAACACGTAACTACGGCATTTACCCTGCTGAAATAACAAAAAAGCCCGGCAAATTCGCCGGGCTTTTTTTACTCTGTCAAAACTCAGAACAACGCAATAGCGCCAGTGACCGCCCCGCACAGCGCCACCAGCCCGCCGGTCAGCCACAACGCTTTTAATGGAAACGATTTACGCAGCATGATCAGCGACGGCAGGCTTACCGCCGGTAGCGTGATCAACAGCGCCAGCGCAGGCGCCATTCCCATACCCGCCAACATCATGGTCTGCACAATCGGGATCTCGGCTGCCGTCGGGATCACAAACAGGCAACCGGCAATCGCCATCGCAATCACCCACAACAGCGTGTTATCGATCGCGCCATCCGCATGCGGGAATAACCAGACACGCGCCGCACCCAGCACCAGAACAGCGAGAATATAGACCGGAATGGTGCTCCAGAAGAGTTGCCATAAGGCTTTGCCCCAGCGCGCCATAAAGCTGCCCTGCGGCTCCGTAAGCGTAATATCCACCGCTTCAGCCTGCTGCTGGCCCTCTTTGACCAGCGCCTGTACCAGCATCGCAACGCCCAGCACCGTCACCAGACCTGCAACCAGACGGATTGCGGCAAAATGCCAGCCAAGAACAAAGCCCATAAACACCAGCGTAGCCGGGTTAAGCAGCGGGTTGCCCATCCAGAATGCCAGTGCGCCGCCCATTGAGACGCGCTGACGGCGCATGCCCGCCGCCACCGGCGCGGCACAGCAGGTGCACATCATGCCAGGCAGAGAGAACAGCGTACCAAACAGCGTGCCGCTAAAGCGTTTTTGCCCCAGCGTGCGCAGTAACCAGTCGCGCGGAATCAAAACCTGAATCAACGAGCCCAGCACTACGCCCAGTACGGCCGCTTTCCAGACGGCAAGAAAATAGACCAGCGCATAATCCCACGCCGCCTGAATCGGGCTGGAATCGGCCTGAGCAAGAATAGATTTACCAATGCTGTGCGTCTCGGCAGCAGTGAAGGCTTTACCGTAATAAGGCTGCCATTTCACGTACCAAAGACCAACGATAACCACAAGAAAGAATAGCGCGGGTTTCCACCACTGAATGGGTGTTGCCGCCTGAGGTGAAGACTGACCAGTCATAACATTCCCCGGGGAAATAGGTGATAAGCCGGGGAATAGTACGCCGGGAAAACTATTTTGCCAATTGCGAGCCTGCAGCAATCGCGCGTAACTGCGCAGAGGAGACGACCTCGACGCGATTTTCCGCGGGCGTGAAGGACAATGTCAGCAGCGCGCGGGCGACATCCTGCGCGCGGATCGACTTCCAGTTGCCCGGCAGCAGACGAAACAGCGGTGCTAGCAGAGATTCACTGAAGCGCTGCTTTTCGCGCTCCCCCAGCAGCATCGACGGACGGGCAATAACCAGCCGGGGCCACTCCTGCGCGATGAGCGCTTTTTCCATCTCGCCTTTTACCCGGTTATAGAAAAATGGTGAACGCGCGTTTGCGCCCATCGAGCTGACCACCAGCATCTGCCGGGCGCCAAGCCGCAACCCGGTTAATGCCGTATCGACCACCAGCGTATAGTCCGCATGTATGAATGCCTCTTCACTTCCTGCTTCACGCCGCGTGCTACCAAGGCAGCAAAAAACCGTATCCACCGCTCCTGTTACCTGCGCCAGCGCATCGCTTAACTGCGGATCGTGCGGGTTCTCCACGTCGGAGAAGCCCAATAATGGGCGGCGAGTTGGCGCAACAAGAGTACCGACTCGCGCATCGTTACTCAGTAATCGCAGCAGGTGTCCGCCAACCAGACCCGTTGCACCAGTGATCATTACGCGTGGCATTTACTCTCCTTTTGCAGATGAATCTGTCTTGCAATACCCGCCAGCTAAACCAGGCTTAGTAGTCTGATGGGTTATCAGTATGGATAACAACGAGCGCTGAAGCCAAAACAACGGAGGAATTATGAGCAAGAAAATTGCAGTCTTGATCACCGACGAGTTTGAAGATTCAGAATTCACCTCTCCGGCACAGGAATTTCGTCAGGCCGGCCATGAGGTGATCACTATAGAGAAACAGGCGGGGAAAACCATCCACGGCAAACAAGGCGAAGCTGAAGTGGTGATTGATAAAGCCATTGATGAGGTGCGGCCAGCGGATTTTGACGCCCTGCTGCTACCGGGCGGCCACTCACCCGATCATTTGCGCGGCGACGACCGGTTTGTTACCTTCACCCGCGATTTTATCAGCAGCGGTAAACCCGTCTTCGCCATTTGTCACGGCCCGCAGTTGCTGATCAGCGCGGACGCCATCCGCGGACGCAAGCTGACAGCGGTGAAACCTATTGTCGTCGATGTGAAAAACGCCGGGGGTGAGTTCTATGACCAGGAAGTGGTGATCGATAAGGATCAACTGGTGACCAGCCGCACCCCCGAAGATTTGCCTGCGTTTAACCGCGAGGCATTGCGTTTACTGGGTGCCTGAGTCGCGGATCCAGTGTAATTTTTTACCAAAACCCAGCGTGTTGTCAGTGAATTTCAATTCGTGAAGGCGAATCTCCCACATAGGGGCTGACAACATGCGCGCAACAGGAAAGCGACGGTTGTACTGCGCACGCGGCACCTCGCTTTCCTCCCCTTCCAGACGACGGATCTCGCCGGTAAATTGCACGCCGCGAATCAGCGCTACGGTTTTCGGCTGGCCGTTGACGGTTCCCGCCACCTTCGCCTGAAGCCCTGTCATCTGCGAGTGGCGCGTATGATCTTCACTGAGGATATAAAACGCCACTTTCTGCGCATCGTAAACGTAAAACGCATTAGCACACCACAATTCGCCCCGGTTCGCCACGCACCAACTGACAACATGCTGTTTCGCCAGCCAGCGGTTAATGGCTGCAAGCGTCTCCATTTTTTCTCTTCCTCGTGTTATTTTTTCGTTCACATTAACACAATGAATAATGCCATGACGCTCTGGTTTCTTTATCTTATCCGCACCGCCGACAACATGCTGTATACCGGCATTACCACCGATGTGGCGCGTCGCTTTACGCAGCATCAAAACGGGAAAGGGGCAAAAGCGCTGCGGGGAAAAGGCGCACTGGCGCTGGTTTTTTCAGCTCAGGTAGGAGAAAGATCGCTGGCGTTACGGCTGGAGTATCGCATCAAGCAGTTAACCAAACGCCAGAAAGAGCGCCTCGTCGCCGGAGATGGCACGTTCGAGGCGCTACGGGAAAGCCTGCAAGCAACCGTCGTTAAAGGCGATTGAAGTGATCGCTGTATTCCACCAGCCCACTGACGCCATTCAGCGCATCATCAGCAAGAGGGTGAACTAAAAACGCCTCATCCGTTTGCGGCCAGCGGCAACGCAGATCGTACTGCGAGGCATTTTTAAACCCCAGACGGCTATAGAACGCCGGATCGCCCAACGTGACGACTGCGGCATAACCAAACTCATTCAGCGAATCCAGCCCTTCATAGACAAGCTGGCGCGCAATGCCCTGGCCGCGATACTGCTCATCGACTGCCAGCGGCGCAAGCCCAACCCATTGCAGCTCTTCACCGGCAACCGTAACCGGGCTAAAGGCCACATAGCCCACAACCTGACCTTCATCATCGGTTGCGACAAATCCCAGCGTGATCAAACCATCCTCACGCAGATTGTGCACCAGCGTGGCTTCGCCTTCACCACCAAAACTACGACGCAATAACGCGTCGATACCGGGTGCATCAATGGGAATTTCAACTCTAATCAGCATGGCTCACCTATAGAAGGTTGTGTCGTTGCGGGCGGCGCTTGCAGGCCGGCCTCAACAAAATCCGCCAGTTGCAGCAGCATCACCCGCAGGGGTTTTGGCATCTGCTCCAGTTCAATGGCGTCCATCAGATTTTTTACGTACAGCCCAAGCTCCGTATCGCCTTCAATCGCCAGCCGACGCTGGAAAAAGAGCGTGTCCGGATCCTGCTTGCGCGCGGCAATCATTAGCAAATCGCTGGCGTCCGCACTGAAGCTGACATCAGCATCAGCTGACTCACGAACAATCAACTGACCATTCTCAACAGAGGTATACCACGTCAGGCCGATATCCCGTACCTGAATACTTAACCAGCGCCCTTCGAGAAACTCAAGCTCTCCGTCCGCCAGCGCCTGCTGGAATTGCCATCGCAGCACCTGCTCCAGCACCTGACGCTTGATGGCGAAAGGTGTGAGCTTAACCGGAACACTTAGTAATGCCGGGCCGAAGTGAACAAGACGTGAGCGCAATGAATCCAACACGGGCTTAACTCCCAGAAATGATAATTGCGGCTATTTTGCCACATTCCCGTAATGGTATAGCGGCGCAAATCAACAATCAGGCAATAAATAGACGGCGGTTATGGCTCCATCAATACGCATTTAACTGCCTCAAATCAAAAATTGTCGCCAGCAGGTTAACTAAAATCCCAGTTCGTTAACAATTTGGCGACCCTGCGGGGTACGTCCGGGCCATCTGGCCCGCTGATTGCAGGATACACTATGGAGTTGCTCTGCCCTGCCGGAAACCTTCCGGCATTGAAGGCGGCTATCGAAAACGGTGCCGATGCGGTTTATATCGGCCTGAAAGATGATACGAACGCCCGCCATTTCGCCGGACTCAACTTTACGGAGAAAAAACTCCAGGAGGCGGTGAGTTTTGTTCATCAGCACCGCCGCAAACTGCATATCGCCATTAATACTTTTGCGCACCCGGATGGTTACCAGCGCTGGGAGCGGGCCGTGGATATGGCCGCACAGATTGGTGCCGATGCGCTGATCCTCGCCGATCTGGCGATGCTGGAATACGCCGCCGAGCGTTATCCGCATATTGAGCGTCATGTCTCCGTGCAGGCCTCCGCCACTAACGAAGAAGCAATTCGCTTTTATCATCGTCACTTTGATGTCGCACGTGTGGTACTGCCGCGCGTTTTATCCATTCATCAGGTGAAACAACTGGCGCGCGTAACGCCCGTTCCGCTGGAGGTCTTCGCTTTCGGCAGCCTGTGCATTATGGCCGAAGGCCGTTGCTACCTCTCCTCCTATCTCACCGGCGAATCGCCCAATACCGTTGGCGCCTGTTCGCCCGCGCGTTTTGTCCGCTGGCAGCAAACGCCGCAAGGGCTGGAATCTCGTCTGAATGACGTGCTGATCGATCGCTATCAGGAGGGTGAAAACGCAGGTTATCCCACGCTGTGCAAAGGGCGTTATCTGGTGGATGGCGAGCGTTATCATGCGCTGGAAGAGCCTACCAGCCTGAATACGCTGGAGCTGTTGCCGGAATTGTTGGCAGCAAATATCGCCTCGGTAAAAATCGAAGGCCGCCAGCGCAGCCCGGCGTACGTCAGCCAGGTGGCGAAGGTGTGGCGTCAGGCTATTGATCGTTGCATAGCCGCGCCGCAGGACTTTGTCCCGCAATCCGCATGGATGGAGACGTTAGGAGCCATGTCGGAAGGCACACAAACCACGCTCGGCGCATATCACCGTAAATGGCAGTAGGTAGACAATGAAATATTCATTAGGGCCGGTCCTTTATTACTGGCCAAAAGAGACGCTGGAAGATTTTTACCGCCAGGCGGCTACCAGCAGCGCTGATGTGATTTATCTTGGCGAGGCGGTGTGCAGCAAGCGTCGCGCGACCAAAGTGGGCGACTGGCTGGATATGGCAAAAGCGCTCGCCAGTAGCGGCAAACAGGTGGTGCTCTCCACGCTGGCGCTGGTGCAAGCCTCTTCAGAATTAAATGAACTGAAGCGCTATGTTGATAACGGCGAATTTCTGCTGGAAGCCAGCGATCTGGGCGTAGTGAACATGTGCGCCGACCGTAAACTGCCGTTCGTCGCCGGGCATGCCCTTAACTGCTATAACGCCGTGACGCTGCGTCTGCTGCTCAAGCAAGGCATGGTGCGCTGGTGTATGCCGGTCGAGCTTTCCCGGGACTGGCTGGTCAATCTGCTCGAACAGTGTGAAACGCTGGGCATTCGTCGGCAGTTTGAGGTAGAAGTGTTGAGCTACGGCCACCTGCCGCTGGCGTATTCCGCCCGCTGCTTTACCGCTCGCTCGGAAGACAGACCAAAAGATGAGTGCGAAACCTGCTGCATTAAATACCCGAACGGGCGCGGCATGGTGTCGCAGGAGAACCAGCAAGTATTTGTTCTCAATGGCATCCAGACGATGAGCGGCTATGTCTATAACCTCGGCAATGAACTGGTTTCGATGAAAGATGTTGTCGATATCGTGCGTCTGTCGCCGATGGGACCGGAAACGTTCGCCATGCTCGACGCGTTTAAAGCGAATGAAACGGGCAACGCGCCGCTGCCGCTCGCCGCTCACAGCGACTGTAATGGCTACTGGCGCAGGCTGCCCGGCTTGCAGTTAGAACTTTAATAAAGCTCACTTTGTTAACAGCTTTTCAGCAAAGGTTAATGCACTATAAAAGTTGCAGCTTTTCTGGCCTGTCCCGCCACTCTGGGCCAGGCTGGAAGAAGACCTTCAATCTGATGACGATGCTGTAGCAAAGTGAGTTTCTATGTCTGAGAAAACAATTCCCTTTTCGGTGCTGGATCTCGCGCCGATCCCACAAGGCTCCTCTGCCCGCGAGGCGTTTACCCATTCGCTGGATCTGGCGAAATTGGCTGAGAAGCGTGGCTATCACCGTTACTGGCTGGCCGAACACCACAATATGACTGGCATCGCCAGCGCCGCGACGTCGGTGCTGATTGGCTACCTTGCCGCCAATACGCAAACCCTGCACCTGGGTTCCGGCGGCGTGATGCTGCCGAACCATTCGCCGCTGGTGATTGCCGAGCAGTTTGGCACGCTGAATACGCTCTATCCGGGACGCATTGATCTGGGTCTCGGCCGCGCGCCGGGTAGCGATCAGCGCACCATGATGGCGTTACGTCGCCATATGAGCGGCGATATCGATAACTTCCCGCGCGATGTAGCCGAACTGGTGGACTGGTTTGACGCCCGCGATCCGAACCCGCATGTCCGCCCTGTGCCGGGTTACGGCGAGCAGATCCCGGTCTGGTTGCTGGGTTCCAGCCTGTACAGTGCGCAACTGGCCGCACAACTCGGCCTGCCGTTTGCTTTTGCCTCGCATTTTGCGCCGGATATGTTGTTCCAGGCGCTGCATCTCTATCGCACGAATTTCAAACCTTCCGCGCGGCTGGAGAAACCTTATGCGATGGTGTGCATCAACATTGTTGTCGCCGACAGCAACCGCGATGCGGAATTCCTCTTTACTTCCATGCAGCAGGCGTTTGTGAAACTGCGTCGGGGTGAAACAGCGCAGTTGCCACCGCCGATCGCCAATATGGATCAGTTCTGGTCACCGTCGGAGCAGTACGGTGTACAGCAAGCGCTGAGCATGTCGCTGGTCGGGGATAAAGCGAAGGTGCGCCACGGGCTGGAGTCGATCCTGCGGGAAACCGACGCGGACGAGATTATGGTTAACGGGCAAATTTTCGATCACCAGGCGCGGCTCTATTCGTTTGAACTGGCGATGCAGGTGAAAGAAGCACTGCTCGGGTAGTTTTTGTCGTGCCGGATGACGGCGTGCGCCTTATCCGGCACGGTGGATTTGCAGGCCGGGTAAGCGCAACGCCACCCGGACTGAAATTACTGATAAACCGGCAGCAGATTAAAGCTGGAAAGCAGGTGTACTGCGGCGTTACCGACGCCAAACAGCAGAATCAGGATAATCATTGGCTTGCCGCCCCAGACGCGAAATGCCGGGCTGCCAAAGCGTTTACGTGACGCATTCGCCAGCAGCGCAGGAACAATTGCCGCCCAAATCGTCGCCGCCAGCCCCGCATAGCCAATGGCATACAGAAAACCATTCGGCCACAGTAAACCACCGACAATCGGCGGTACGAACGTCAGCAAAGCCGTTTTGAAACGTCCAGCCGGTGAATCATCAAACCCAAACAGATCCGCCAGATAATCGAACAGCCCCAAAGTCACACCCAGGAATGAGCTGGCAACCGCAAAGTTTGAGAAAATCACTAACAGCAGATCCAGGCTACGGCTGTTCAACACACCGCTGAGCGCCTGCACCAGTACATCAATGTTGCCGCCCTTCGCTGCAATCTCAATAAATGCCGGACGCGGGATATTGCCCATCGTCACCAGCAGCCAGACAACATACAGCCCCAGCGCCAGTAACGTGCCGTAGACCAGGCAACGGGTGATGGTGCGCGGATCTTTGCCGTAGTATTTCATCAGGCTTGGAACGTTGCCGTGATAGCCAAATGAGGCAAGACAAAACGGCAGCGTCATCAGCAAATAGGGCGTATAGGATGCGTCGCTTTGCGCCACATTAAATAACGTCGCGGGCTGCACGTGCCCGAGCAGGCTGCCAAAGGTGAGGAAAAAAGTGATCACTTTCGCCCCCAGCACAATCGCCGTCATGCGGCTGACTGCGTGCGTGGAGAGCCAAACGATAAAAGCAACACCCAACGCAAAACACAATCCCGCCAGACGCGGCGACACGTCCAGCGACATTTCGGCAAAGGTGTGATGCAGAATGGAGCCGCTCGCTGAAATGTAAGCGTAAGTCAGAATATAGAGCACGAAGGCAATCGAGACGCCATTCACCAGATTCCAGCTTTTTCCCAGCAGATCTTTGGTGATGGTGTCGAAACTTGCCCCGCTGTGATAGTTAAGGTTGGCCTCAAGGATCATTAAACCCGAGTGCAGCATACAGAACCAGGTAAACAACAGTGCCAGCAGTGACCAAAAGAACCACGCGCCGGACATCACTACGGGCAATGAGAACATGCCTGCGCCAATGATGGTGCCGCCGATAATTACCACCCCGCCGAACAGCGAAGGGGAAGCCTGTGTGGTTGTCAGTGTCGACATCTGAAATATTCTCCTGTGGATTCAAAGCCTGGATTCAGGCCGCCGCATTGTACCAGTACAAGAGTACATTTCAGATAAAAAAAGCCCCGATCGTTTTGACCGGGGCTGTATCTTTTTCTTTACAGATCGTAAGGAAAATTATGCGTCGTTGCGACGACGGCTGGAGCTTTCGTCACGATCGCGGCGCGGCGCACGACGTTCGCCAGCAAAACTACGGCCTTCCTGACGCTCACCGCTGAAACGACGGCCTTCGCCACGACCGCCTTCACGACGTTCGCCACCGAAGCCACCACGGCGCTCACCGGCACCGGCACCGCCACCGCGACGTTCGTTACGCTCGCGCGGCTGTGCATCGCCCAGCAACTGCATATTCATCGGTTTGTTGAGAATACGCGTACGCGTGAAGTGCTGCAGAACTTCACCCGGCATACCTTTCGGCAGCTCAATGGTGGAGTGGGAACCAAACAGCTTGATGTTACCAATATAACGGCTGCTGATATCGCCTTCATTAGCAATCGCGCCGACGATATGACGAACTTCAACACCGTCATCACGGCCCACTTCAATGCGGTACAGTTCCATTTCACCAACGTCACGACGTTCACGACGCGGGCGATCTTCACCACCGCGCTCGGAACGCTCGCCACGCGGGCTGCGGTCATTGCGATCGCCACGGCGTTCGAAACGGTCATCACGCTCGCGGAATTCACGCTTAGGACGCATCGGCGCATCCGGCGGCAGAATCAGCGGACGTTCGCCCTGTGCCATTTTCAGCAGCGCAGCGGCCAGCGTTTCAATGTCCATCTCTTCTTCAGAAGAAGGCTGGATTTTTGCCAGCAGCGCGCGGTATTGATCCAGATCGCTGCTTTCCAGCTGCTGCTGTACTTTCGCGGCGAATTTTTCCAGACGGCGTTTGCCAAGCAGTTCTGCGTTCGGCAGTTCAACTTCCGGAATGGTCAGCTTCATGGTGCGTTCAATGTTGCGCAGCAGACGGCGCTCGCGGTTCTCAACGAACAGCAGTGCGCGGCCAGCGCGACCCGCACGACCGGTACGGCCGATACGGTGAACGTAGGATTCAGAATCCATCGGAATGTCGTAGTTAACGACCAGGCTGATACGCTCTACGTCCAGACCACGCGCCGCAACGTCTGTTGCGATCAGGATATCAAGACGACCATCTTTCAGGCGTTCCAGGGTCTGCTCACGCAGCGCCTGGTTCATGTCGCCGTTCAGCGCAGCGCTGTTATAGCCGCTGCGCTCCAGGGCTTCAGCCACTTCCAGCGTCGCGTTTTTGGTACGAACGAAGATGATCGCCGCATCAAAATCTTCCGATTCGAGGAAACGAACCAGCGCTTCGTTTTTGCGCATGCCGTACACCGTCCAGTAGCTCTGGCTGATGTCCGGGCGAGTGGTTACGCTGGACTGAATGCGCACTTCCTGCGGCTCTTTCATAAAGCGGCGGGTAATGCGACGGATCGCTTCCGGCATGGTTGCAGAGAACAGCGCGGTCTGATGACCTTCCGGGATCTGCGCCATAATCGTTTCAACGTCTTCGATAAAGCCCATGCGCAGCATTTCGTCGGCTTCATCCAGAACCAGACCGCTCAGTTTAGAGAGATCCAGCGTACCGCGTTTCAGGTGATCCAGCAGACGCCCCGGCGTACCGACGACGATCTGCGGCCCCTGGCGCAGGGCACGTAATTGCACGTCATAACGTTGGCCGCCGTACAGAGCAACCACGTTTACGCCATGCATATGTTTAGAAAAATCGGTCATTGCTTCAGCTACCTGAACCGCCAGTTCGCGGGTCGGAGCAAGCACAAGGATCTGCGGCGCACGCAGGTCCGGATCGATGTTATGGAGCAGCGGAAGAGAAAACGCTGCGGTTTTACCGCTACCAGTCTGGGCCATGCCCAGTACGTCACGACCAGATAGCAGGTGCGGAATGCACTCAGCCTGGATCGGAGATGGTTTTTCGTAACCGAGATCGTTCAGGGCTTCAAGGATAGGAGCCTTCAGCCCCAGATCTGCAAAAGTGGTTTCGAATTCAGCCATGTAGTACAAGTGCCTCTATGTCATTGGCGGCCAGTCTACATAACTCATCGTGAAAATGATTAGCAATTTTCATTGAAAAGTGTGAACCGGCTCAAAGTAGGTTAATTAACGAACAATGAAGCCCTCACCCGCGAAGATGATGGCAATCAAAAGAGATTACGGGCTGATATGTTCGTCAGCTATTGCTGGTCCGATTCTGCCAGGTCATCGTGCTCCTGGCCCAAGAGCGCTAATTCCAACAATGCGTAACGGTGCTCAACAAAATTATGGACGTTGTTGGCAACCGTTAGTTTGAACAGTGCCATGGCGCTGTCCTTATCCCCCAGACTTAGGTAATACTTACCTAAATAGAAGTTGGTTTCACTGAGATGCTCAGCGAGCGAGGTGTTATCCGTTGCGTCTGCCTTCAGGCGATCCATCAGCGTTGCTTCGCTAATGTCACCGAGGTAGAACTCGACAATATTCCATCCCCATTGTTCCTTATCCGATTTTTCGAAGCGCTGTTTCAGTGCTTCTTTTGCCTGCTTCTCATCAAGCTTTCGCTCAACGATGTAAAGCCACAGGCTACGGAAAGGATCATTAGGATCGTCTTGATAAAACGCCAGCAGATCATCTTGCGCTAACTTATCGCGACCGCCGTAATACAATGCGATCCCGCGATTTAAGTGCGCGTAGTTGTAAGTTGGATCAAGCTCAAGTACAGAATCAAACGCTTCATAGGCAGCATCAAAATTGCCTGCCTGCGTTAAATAAATGCCTAAGTAGTTGAATACTTCGGGCATATCCGGTCGAATTGCCAGCGCTTGTGAGAAATCATTCCGCGCTAAGGCCCTCAGACCGAGACTATCATACAACACTCCGCGCTCATATAAAAGCTGTGCGCGTTCGTCATCGGTTAAAGCCCGACTGGCAAGAATTTGTTCCATGCGTGCCAGAATCACTTCTTGCTGCAAAGTCGGTTGCAATGGCACCGCGAGGACTTCGCTCTTACGCCAGGCAGAGTTGCTGCATCCTGCCAGCGTTAAAGCTGTCGCAACGAAACACCAGCGCAAAAAAGGCTTCATTTCCCACTCCCGAAGACAACAATTGGATGAACGTCCTGTCCCCCGGCTGCAAACATGGCGTCCTGCCTGCAAATAAGCCCTCCGCCTGATGGCGGAGGGCAAAGGCAACCTTACTCGCCCTGCTCTGCTTGCGGCGCTTCTAACGCTTCAGCAGGCTGAGTTTGTTCAGTCGCTTCTTTGATACTCAGACGAATACGGCCCTGGCGATCAACCTCCAGAACTTTCACCGGAACTTCCTGGCCCATCTGCAGATAATCGGTCACTTTCTCAACGCGCTTATCAGCGATCTGAGAGATGTGTACCAGACCTTCTTTACCGCCGCCGATGGCAACAAACGCACCAAAGTCAACGATACGGGTCACTTTACCATTGTAGATACGGCCCACTTCGATCTCAGCGGTGATTTCTTCGATACGGCGAATAGCGAATTTCGCTTTTTCACCGTCGGTGGCCGCGATTTTCACGGTACCGTCGTCTTCGATTTCAATAGTGGTGCCCGTTTCTTCGGTCAATGCACGGATAACAGAACCGCCTTTACCGATAACGTCTTTGATTTTGTCCGGGTTGATCTTAATGGTGTGGATACGCGGTGCGAACTCAGAGATATCGCCACGCGGCGCGTTAATCGCCTGCTCCATCACGCTCAGGATATGCAGACGTGCACCTTTAGCCTGGTTCAGCGCGACCTGCATGATCTCTTTGGTGATACCTTCAATTTTGATATCCATCTGCAGTGCAGAGATACCGTCGCGGGAACCCGCTACTTTGAAGTCCATATCGCCCAGGTGATCTTCATCGCCAAGGATGTCAGACAGAACAACAAAGTTGTCGCCTTCTTTCACCAGACCCATTGCGATACCTGCAACGGCTGCTTTCACCGGCACGCCCGCATCCATCAGCGCCAGAGAAGCGCCACACACGGAAGCCATGGAAGAAGAACCGTTGGATTCGGTGATTTCAGAAACCACACGAACGGTGTACGGGAATTTTTCCGCATCCGGCATTACTGCCAGCACGCCGCGTTTTGCCAGACGACCGTGACCGATTTCACGACGCTTCGGCGAACCAACCATCCCGGTTTCCCCTACGGAGTACGGAGGGAAGTTATAGTGGAACAGGAAAGAGTCAGTGCGCTCGCCCATCAGCTCGTCGATGATCTGAGCATCACGCGCAGTGCCCAGCGTTGCCGTTACCAGCGCCTGAGTTTCACCACGGGTGAACAGTGCAGAACCGTGAGTACGCGGCAGAACACCGGTACGAACGTCCAGACCACGGATCATATCTTTTTCGCGGCCATCGATGCGCGGTTCGCCAGCCAGTACGCGGCTACGGACGACATTTTTCTCGATAGCGTGCAGGATTTCGCCCAGCTCGTTAGCGTCCAGCGTTTCGTCTTCGGCTGTCAGAGTCGCGATAGTTTCAGATTTGATCACATCAACCTGAGCGTAACGTTCCTGTTTGTCGGTGATGCGGTAGGCATCGCTCAGACGAGATTCTGCCAAAGCAGCAACGCGCGCGTTCAGCGCTTCGTTTACCGCTTCCGGCTGCCAGTCCCAACGCGGTTTACCGGCTTCTTTCACCAGATCGTTGATGTTCTGGATAACAACTTGCTGCTGCTCGTGGCCAAATACCACAGCGCCCAGCATTTGATCTTCGCTCAGCAGTTCTGCTTCGGATTCCACCATCAGAACAGCCGCTTCAGTACCGGCAACAACCAGGTCCAGCTTGCTCGCTTTCAGCTCTTCCTGGGTCGGGTTCAGCACGTACTGGTCGTTGATATAGCCCACGCGAGCAGCGCCGATCGGACCATTGAACGGGATACCGGACAGAGACAGGGCTGCGGAGGCACCGATCATCGCGACGATATCCGGGTTAACCTGCGGGTTAACGGAAACGACGGTGGCAATAACCTGAACTTCATTAACGAAGCCTTCCGGGAACAGCGGGCGAACCGGGCGGTCAATCAGACGCGCAATCAGGGTTTCACCTTCGCTCGGACGGCCTTCACGACGGAAGAAACCACCGGGGATTTTACCAGCAGCGTAGGTACGCTCCTGATAGTTAACGGTCAACGGGAAAAAGTCCTGACCTGGTTTCGCTTTTTTCTGGCCAACAACGGTCACAAATACCGCGGTGTCATCCATGCTTACCATTACGGCAGCGGTGGCCTGACGCGCCATCATGCCGGTTTCCAGCGTAACGGTATGTTGACCGTACTGGAATTTACGAACGATCGGATTCAGCAAAATTCTGTCCTTTCTTAATGAATGTCAGCACACCAAAGGCGTGCTGACAATTAAACCGAATCTTCATGCATCCTCGCGACTAATGACAACCCTAACCCGCCCCATTGCGGATAAAG
Source organism: Kosakonia radicincitans DSM 16656 (assembly GCF_000280495.2). Taxonomy (NCBI): domain Bacteria; kingdom Pseudomonadati; phylum Pseudomonadota; class Gammaproteobacteria; order Enterobacterales; family Enterobacteriaceae; genus Kosakonia; species Kosakonia radicincitans. Next base: position 560,704 of record NZ_CP018016.1, on the reverse strand, counting down.
CCTCTCATTAGCCGCGCGAACCTCTGCAGTGAAGACATACATGGCAACAATACATTAGTTTACTGCCAATTGCTGCCGCCTGGTTGAAAAAAGGGGCCATAAAGGCCCCTTCTTGAAACTCGCCAGACTTAGCGACGCAGACCCAAACGCTCGATCAGCGAGGTGTAGCGTGCAACATCTTTGCGTTTCAGGTAGTCGAGCAGTTTACGACGCTGAGAAACCATGCGCAGCAGACCACGACGGCTGTGGTGATCTTTTTTGTGCTCTGCAAAGTGACCCTGCAGGTGGTTGATCTGTGCAGTCAGCAGAGCAACCTGGACATCGGTAGAACCGGTGTCGTTTGCATCACGACCAAACTCAGAAACGATTTTAGCTGTAGCTTCAGTACTTAGAGACATTTTAAAACTCCAAAGTATTTATAAATGAAAGGGCGCCGATCTCTAATTCAGCGCTCCAGGGTTTAGCGCCGGGCAATGTTAAATACATGGCCCAACGTTAAGCGGCAATATTCTACTCGTAGTGACAGGTTCTCGCAAGGTAAGCCCGTTATACAGCAGGATACTCTACAACCAGACGACGCGGCGCCACACGGCCATCATCATCCATCTCACCCATACCGATAAATTTACCTTCATCACCTTCCGTCACGCGTACCAGGCCCTCTTTGGGCGCGGCTGATGCACGTACCGGCTGACCGTTTTTGAAATACGCGGCCACGACAGAAGGAATATTGACGACAGGAAAATCGGATGCCGGGCTGTCCATCGGCATCAACAGCGGATCCAGTAGCTGCGCCGCCGGAATATTCTGCTGCTCAGCCTGGGCAACCAGCTCGTGCAGGTGCTCCAGGGTGACCATCCGCTCAACCGGGTATTTGCTCACCGCCAGACGACGCAGATAGATAACATGCGCGCCACAACCCAGCTTCTCACCCAGATCGTCAATAATGGTGCGGATGTAAGTCCCTTTAGAGCAGTGGATTTCCAGCTCCAGCTCATTACCTTCATGACGAATAAATAGCAGCTCATAAACGGTTATAGGCCGGGCTTCACGCGGCACTTCAATACCCTGCCGTGCATACTCGTAGAGTTTCTTTCCCTGATATTTCAGCGCGGAATACATTGACGGCACTTGCTGCGTATCACCACGGAAACTCTCCAGCGCCGCAGCCAATTGCTCGTCGGTAAAGATTACCGGACGCTCTTCGACAATTTGCCCGTCCGCATCAGAAGTATCAGTTCGCTGGCCCAGCCGCGCAATGACCCGATAGCGTTTATCAGAATCCAGCAGATACTGGGAAAACTTTGTCGCTTCGCCCAGACAAATCGGCAACATACCGGTCGCCAGCGGATCCAGCGCCCCGGTATGCCCGGCACGGTTAGCATTGTAGAGGCGTTTGACCTTTTGCAGCACATCATTGCTCGACGCGCCCTGCTGTTTATCAAGCAGCAGCACGCCATGCACGTCGCGACCACGACGACGAGGACGACTCATCAGTCCTCCTTGCTGTCGTCCGGATTCACACGACGTTCGTCATCGTGCTTCACCACGCTGGTCACCAGGTTGGACATACGCATTCCTTCCACCAGCGAATTGTCGTAGAAGAAGGTCAATTCCGGCACGATACGCAGACGCATCGCTTTACCCAGCAGGGTACGAATAAAACCGGAAGCGTCCTGTAGCGCTTTGATGCCCGCTTTAACAAAAGCTTCATCTTTGTCGTTAAGGAAGGTAACAAACACTTTGGCATAAGCCAGATCGCGGGAAACTTCAACACCGGATACGGTGGTCATCATCCCCAGTCGCGGATCTTTGATTTCACGCTGCAGGATAATCGCAATTTCTTTTTGCAGTTCCTGGGCTACGCGCTGCGGGCGACCGAATTCTTTCGCCATAATAATTCTCCAGACTAAAAAGGGGCCGTAGCCCCTTTTGATATACTGCCGGGTGGCGCTTCGCTTACCCGGCCTACAATATTTGTATCCACGATGAATTGCGGGTTACAGCAGTGCGGCAACTTCGTGCCCCCCAGGAGCACAGATACCTCTCTAACTGGGGGTACAAAACATGCCGCCAACGCAGCAGCCCGAAAGGCGATGCGGATTACTCGATTGTGCGCTGAATTTCGATAATCTCGAACACTTCGATCATATCGCCAGTGCGCACATCGTTGTAGTTCTTCACGCCAATACCACATTCCATGCCGTTACGGACTTCGTTCACGTCATCTTTGAAGCGACGCAGGGATTCCAGTTCGCCTTCATAGATAACCACGTTGTCGCGCAGGACGCGGATCGGGTTGTGACGTTTAACCACGCCTTCAGTAACCATACAGCCTGCGATCGCGCCGAATTTCGGTGATTTGAACACATCACGAACTTCCGCCAGACCGATGATCTGCTGTTTCAGTTCTGGAGAGAGCATACCGCTCATCGCTGCTTTCACTTCGTCGATCAGGTTATAGATGACCGAGTAGTAACGCAGATCCAGGCCTTCAGCTTCGATCACACGACGCGCAGAAGCATCAGCACGAACGTTAAAGCCAACCAGAATAGCGTTGGACGCAGCAGCCAGAGTCGCGTCGGTTTCGGTGATACCACCTACGCCGGAACCCACGATCTTCACTTTCACTTCTTCAGTAGAGAGTTTCAGCAGAGAATCGGAGATCGCTTCCACAGAGCCCTGAACGTCAGCCTTCAGTACGATGTTCACTTCATGAACTTCGCCTTCAGTCATGTTGGCAAACATGTTTTCCAGTTTGGATTTCTGCTGACGCGCCAGTTTAACTTCACGGAATTTGCCCTGACGATACAGCGCAACTTCACGCGCTTTCTTCTCGTCACGCACAACGGTTGCTTCATCACCCGCAGCCGGAACGCCGGAAAGACCGAGGATTTCCACCGGAATAGACGGACCCGCTTCAGTGACTTCACGGCCCAGCTCGTCACGCATCGCACGCACACGACCGTATTCGAAGCCGCACAGAACGATATCGCCTTTATGCAGTGTACCTTCGCGAACCAGAACGGAAGCCACCGGACCACGACCTTTATCCAGGAAGGATTCGATAACTACACCGCTCGCCATACCTTTACGGACAGCTTTCAGCTCCAGGACTTCGGCCTGCAGCAGGATTGCATCCAGCAGGTCGTCGATACCTGTACCAGCTTTCGCGGAAACGTGTACGAACTGGCTTTCGCCGCCCCACTCTTCCGGGATGATGCCGTACTGAGCCAGTTCGTTTTTAACGCGATCTGGATCGGCTTCAGGTTTATCAATCTTGTTCACTGCAACCACCACCGGCACCTGCGCTGCTTTCGCATGCTGGATAGCTTCGATGGTTTGCGGCATGACGCCGTCATCGGCAGCAACAACCAGAACAACGATATCCGTTGCCTGAGCACCACGGGCACGCATTGCGGTAAACGCGGCGTGGCCTGGGGTATCCAGGAAGGTGATCATGCCGTTGTCGGTTTCGACGTGGTATGCACCAATGTGCTGAGTAATGCCGCCCGCTTCGCCGGAGGCTACTTTCGTCGAACGAATGTAGTCCAGCAGAGAGGTTTTACCATGGTCAACGTGACCCATGATGGTCACGACCGGCGCGCGCGGTTCGGCCGCTGCACCAGTATCACGGTCGCTCATTACCGCTTCTTCCAGCTCGTTTTCACGACGCAGGATAACTTTGTGGCCCATTTCTTCAGCAACGAGCTGCGCGGTTTCCTGATCGATAACCTGGTTGATGGTGGCCATCGCACCCAGTTTCATCATAGCTTTGATGACCTGAGAGCCTTTAACGGCCATCTTGTTCGCCAGTTCGCCAACGGTGAGGGTTTCACCGATTACCACGTCACGGTTAACCGCCTGCGCCGGCTTCTGGAAGCCCTGCTGCAGAGTGGAACCTTTACGCTGTCTGTTGCCTTTACCGCCGCGTACGGCTGCACGCGCTTCTTCACGGTCGGCTTTGCTTTCAGCGTGCTTGTTACCTTTTTTCGGACGCGGAGCTTTAGCGGTACGACCACGACCACGACCGCCTTCAACTTCGCGATCGCTATCATCTTCCGCCTGACGAGCGTGCTGAGAGGTGGTCACGTGATAATCACCGACAGTCTCTTCTTCATCGCTGCTGGCTACCCAGCCATTTTCATTTTGTTCCGCCATACGACGAGCTTCTTCCGCTACGCGGCGCGCATTTTCTTCCAGTTTGCGGCGAGCCTCTTCTTCCGCTTTGCGCTTGAGTTCTTGCGCTTCAGCTTCGCGACGGGCTTTCTCCGTCTGGGCTGCCCTGGTCATTTCGTCAGATTGTTGGTTGCTCACTTTGCTATTTTCCGCAGCCTCGCGTTTTGCATTTTCAGCATGTTCGCGTTTAGCTTTTTCTTCAGCTTCACGTTTCAGGCGACTTTCGGCCTCACGCTTCGCTTTTTCCTCGGCTTCGCGCTCAGCGGCTTCCTCTGCTTCACGACGGGCCTTCTCTTCCGCTTCACGCATCGCCTCTTCTTCCGCAGCGAGACGTTCAGCCTCTTGTGGATCGCGTTTTACAAAGGTGCGTTTTTTACGGACTTCGATCTGCACCGATTTACTTTTACCACCGGTGCCCTGGATACTTAATGTGCTGCGCGTTTTGCGCTGCAGCGTCAGCTTATCAGGCGACGAACCATGTTCACGGTTCAGGTGCGCCAGGAGCGTCTGCTTTTCTTGTGCCGTCACTGAGTCTTCAGCGGACTTGCGGATCCCTGCATCAGCAAATTGCTGTACCAGGCGGTCCACAGAGGTCTGAATCTCAGCGGCCAGCGTTTTTACGGTTACATCTGTCATGCTGTTCCTTCCTGCTACAGTTTATTACGCTTCGTCACCAAACCAGCAAATATTACGTGCGGCCATGATGAGCTCACCTGCTTTCTCGTCGGTTAACCCTTCGATATCACTCAGGTCATCCACGCCTTGCTCGGCGAGGTCTTCAAGCGTACAAACACCACGAGCAGCCAGTTTGAAAGCCAATGCACGATCCAGACCTTCCAGATTCAGCAGGTCTTCAGCCGGCTCTTTATTGCCGAGACTCTCTTCCTGCGCCAATGCCAGAGTAGTCAGGGCATTTTTCGCACGGTCGCGCAGGGCTTCAACGGTGTCTTCATCCAGACCGTCGATTTCCAGCAGCTCTTTAATTGGCACATAGGCCAGTTCTTCCAGCGTAGAGAAACCTTCTTCGACCAGGACGGTAGCGAAATCTTCGTCAATATCCAGGTAACGGGTGAAGGTATCAATTGCCGCATGCGCTTCAGCCTGATGCTTGGACTGCAGATCTTCAACGGTCATAACGTTGAGTTCCCAGCCGCTCAGCTGAGACGCAAGACGCACGTTCTGACCATTACGGCCGATAGCTTGCGCCAGGTTACCCGCCTCAACGGCGATATCCATGGTGTGCTTGTCTTCATCCACAACGATAGAAGCAACATCTGCCGGCGCCATTGCGTTGATCACGAACTGAGCCGGATTGTCATCCCACAGCACGATATCGATACGCTCGCCGCCCAGCTCGGTTGAAACCGCCTGAACGCGCGCGCCACGCATACCAACGCAAGCGCCGACCGGATCGATACGCTTATCGTTGGTCTTCACAGCGATTTTGGCGCGTGAACCCGGATCGCGGGCTGCAGCTTTAATCTCAATCACTTCTTCGCCGATTTCCGGCACTTCGATGCGGAACAATTCGATCAGCATTTCCGGTTTGGAACGCGTGACGAACAGTTGAGCGCCGCGCGCTTCAGGACGCACTGCATACAGTACGCCACGGATTCGGTCGCCCGGACGGAAGTTTTCACGCGGCAGCATATCCTCACGCAGGATCACGGCTTCAGCGTTGTTACCGAGGTCAAGAGTGATGTTATCGCGGTTAACTTTCTTCACCACGCCAGTGATGATTTCGCCTTCGTGTTCACGGAACTGATCGACCACCATAGCGCGCTCAGCTTCACGCACTTTCTGTACGATAACCTGCTTCGCAGTTTGCGTGGTGATACGGTCAAAGGTCACGGATTCAATCTGATCTTCGACGTAGTCGCCGACATTCAGACTTTCGTCTTCGTAGCGTGCCGCTTCAAGCGTGATTTCACGCGTCGGTTGAGTTACCTCTTCAACAACCATCCAGCGACGGAAAGTATCGAAATCACCACTTTTACGATCGATGCTTACGCGTACATCGATTTCTTGTTCATATTTTTTCTTGGTTGCTGTAGCTAAAGCACTTTCCAGCGCTTCAAAGATTTTTTCACGCGGAAGCGACTTTTCGTTAGAAACAGCTTCAACAACAGCCAAAATTTCTTTGTTCATCGGGGGCCTTTCACCTCAATCCAGACTGTTAAAAGTGGGGGACCAGGTTCGCTTTCTGAATATTACTCAATGCGAACACTTCATCTTTACCTTCGACCGTAACGGTGATCATCTCGCCATCGACATCTTTAATGATGCCCTGCCATTTACGGCGGTTCTGTACCGCCATACGTAGCACCAGCGAGACTTCGTCGCCCTTAAAGCGCGCATAGTGCTCAGCCGTAAACAAAGGACGCTCAAGACCTGGTGAGGAAACTTCCAGGTTGTAAGCAACGGTAATCGGATCTTCAACATCCAGTACCGCACTGACCTGGTGGCTGACATCAGCGCAATCATCAACATTGATGCCATCTTCACTATCAATATAGATGCGCAGCGTAGATGTGCGACCACGCACAAATTCGATACCGACCAGTTCATAGCCCAGTGCTTCAACCGGCGCCGTAATCATCTCTGTTAATTTTTGCTCTAATGTGGACAAGTCCACCCCCAAGACATAAAAAAAGGGCGTATAGCCCAGTTATTTCGTACTCAGATAACAAAAAACCCCGATAAATCGGGGCTTTAAATAACTGAACCCTATAGCCGCAACTGCGGCCTGGAGAACCTTCCGTGAGTATTTTTCTCAAATCCAGCTACGAAGGCGTTAAGTCTTCATAGTATATTTGAAAAAAAAAACACTTAGGGAAAGTGGTTGCGGGGGCCGGATTTGAACCGACGACCTTCGGGTTATGAGCCCGACGAGCTACCAGGCTGCTCCACCCCGCGCCTGAAACGTGGCAAATTCTACCCGGTTGAGCGCGAATTTGCAAATAATGCTGGGATTTGGTACCGAAGACGGGACGTAAAATCGGCCTACATTATATTGATAAATATAACTATCTGTCAACCGTATGTTATGTGCATCCTGTACACTTCCGACTATGCATTTTATTGCGGCAAATTATGCCTGTATAAAAGATGTCTTATACCAATAATTCCGATGAAAATTGCACTCTTCTCTTCCGGTCATCGCCAAAAAATGATTAAATGAAAACTCATTTATTTTGCATAACCATTCACTGAGATTTTCAAAATGAGTGGCAAATAGTATGGCGTGGCTGTTAAGTCTCTCACCATCTGTCTATCAAGCAGGGATTTTTTTATGACGACGATTCTCAAGCATCTTCCTACAGGTCAACGTATTGGTATCGCTTTCTCCGGCGGCCTGGACACCAGTGCAGCGCTGCTGTGGATGCGCCAGAAAGGCGCGGTTCCATATGCATACACCGCAAATCTGGGTCAACCGGATGAGGATGACTATGACGCGATTCCCCGTCGCGCGAAGGAATATGGTGCGGAAAATGCCCGCCTGATCGACTGCCGCAAGCAACTGGTCGCTGAAGGCATCGCAGCCATTCAGTGCGGCGCGTTCCACAATACCACGGGCGGTTTGACCTATTTCAACACCACCCCGCTCGGCCGCGCAGTTACCGGTACCATGCTGGTTGCAGCAATGAAAGAAGATGGCGTGAATATCTGGGGTGATGGCAGCACCTACAAAGGAAACGATATTGAGCGTTTCTATCGCTACGGGCTGCTGACCAACGCGGAGCTGAAAATCTACAAGCCATGGCTTGATACTGATTTTATCGATGAACTGGGCGGTCGTCAGGAAATGTCTGAATTCATGACTGCCTCCGGTTTTGATTACAAAATGTCAGCAGAAAAAGCGTACTCAACCGATTCCAACATGCTGGGCGCGACGCATGAAGCGAAGGATCTCGAATTCCTTAACTCCAGCGTTAAAATCGTCAACCCAATCATGGGCGTTAAATTCTGGGACGAGAGCGTCAAAATTCAGGCCGAAGAAGTGACTGTCCGTTTTGAACGTGGTCATCCGGTAGCGTTGAATGGTAAAACCTTTGCCGATGACGTTGAACTGATGCTCGAAGCGAACCGCATTGGCGGACGTCATGGTCTGGGCATGAGTGACCAGATTGAAAACCGTATCATCGAAGCGAAAAGCCGTGGTATTTACGAAGCACCGGGGATGGCTCTACTGCATATCGCATATGAACGTCTGTTAACCGGTATTCACAATGAAGATACCATCGAGCAGTATCACGCTCATGGCCGTCAATTGGGTCGTCTGCTGTATCAGGGCCGTTGGTTCGATCCGCAAGCGCTGATGCTGCGTGACTCTTTACAACGTTGGGTGGCCAGTGCGATCACGGGTGAGGTAACGCTGGAGCTGCGTCGCGGCAATGATTACTCGATCCTCAATACCGTATCCGACAATCTGACTTACAAAGCAGAACGCCTGACGATGGAAAAAGGCGAGTCTGTGTTCTCTCCGGATGACCGTATTGGGCAGTTAACTATGCGCAACCTGGATATCACTGATACCCGCGAGAAACTCTTCAATTACGTGCAAACCGGATTGATCTCCACCACTTCCGGCAATGGTCTGCCGCAGGTAGAGAATCAGGAGAACAGCGAGAAGAAATAATCGCTGACGGATTAAAAAAGACGCCTGATGGCGTCTTTTTTATTGTCTCTCTTTCCGGATTACAGACGAAAAAAAAGACATCTTACGATGTCTTTTTTCCGGAATATTGGTACCGAGGACGGGACTTGAACCCGTAAGCCCAATCGGGCACTACCACCTCAAGGTAGCGTGTCTACCAATTCCACCACCTCGGCACGACTTACTTAATGCGGGATATCGCTTGTCGGCTGCGCCGGCGCTGCAGGCTGAGTTTGTTCACTCTTCGCCGGTGCGCTCAGATTTTCCCACTCGCTTCCTTTATTGGTTTTATTGCTGTTAACGTTACCCAGCACAAGGCTGATGATAAAAAACAGGGTTGCCAGTATACCAGTCGTGCGAGTCATGAAGTTGCCAGAACCACTTGAACCGAACAACGTGCCAGACGCGCCAGCGCCAAAGGAGGCTCCCATATCAGCGCCTTTACCTTGTTGCAGCATAATCATGGCAACAAGCGCCAGTGCCACAATAAGGAAAACAACTAAAAGAGCTTCGTACATAATCAACCTGTTCCTTGCGGTATTGCCGCAGCAAATGCTTCAACCAATAAAAGTGGGGCGTTTTCTGCTTTCCCACTGAAGCGGGTGTGAATACTAACCAAAGCGAATGACCTTCGCAAGGGCAATTTCAGTGCATTTTATCAAGTGCGGAAAAAAACAGCAAAACTACAACTTCTGTCCCGTTAAAAGGCAGCAATAGCCGCCTTTTTAAGCACTTATCACACCATTATACGGCTTTCACCGCGTCGGCAATGCGATTTGCCATCTCCGTCACCTGAGCTTCGTCTTCGCCTTCCACCATCACACGGATTAACGGCTCGGTCCCCGACTTACGCAACAGCACGCGTCCACGGTTACCCAGGGTAGCTTCCACCTCAGATGTCGTCGTTTTTACATGCTCATCTTCCAGGGGATCACCTTTGCCAGCCGTAAAGCGCACGTTGACAAGCACCTGCGGGAACATCTTCATACCGCTACATAAATCGTGCAGTGACATATGGTTGCGTACCATTGCCGCCACAACCTGCAAACCAGCAACGATACCATCTCCGGTCGTCGTTTTATCCAGCAGGATCACATGCCCGGAGTTCTCTGCACCAATGCGCCAGCCTTTTTCCTGCATTTTTTCGAGGACATAGCGATCGCCTACTTTGGCACGAGCAAAAGGAATGCCCAATTGCTTGAGCGCCAGCTCCAGCCCCATATTGCTCATCAGCGTGCCTACAGCGCCGCCACGCAATTGCCCCTGACGCAAACCTTCACGCGCAATGATATACATGATCTGGTCGCCATCCACTTTGTTACCTTCATGGTCCACCATGATGACGCGATCGCCATCGCCATCAAAAGCGATGCCAAGATCCGCTTTCTCTGCCAGAACGCGTTGCTGCAATGCACTGACATCCGTGGCACCGCATTTTTCATTGATATTTACGCCATCAGGTTCACAACCCATGGCGATGACTTTCGCGCCCAGCTCGCGGAACACATTCGGTGCGATGTGGTAAGTTGCCCCGTTAGCGCAATCAACGACGATTTTTAGCTCATTCAGGCTCAGTTCATTGGGGAATGTGGCTTTGCAGAATTCAATATAACGTCCTGCAGCATCAACAATGCGGCTTGCTTTACCCAGTTCAGCGGAATCGACGCAGGTCAGTTCTTTCTCCATTTCTGCTTCAATCGCCTCTTCAACCGCATCAGGCAATTTAGTGCCATCGATTGAGAAGAACTTGATACCGTTGTCATAAAACGGGTTATGCGATGCGGAAATAACAATACCGGCTTCAGCACGGAAAGTGCGGGTCAGATAGGCCACAGCCGGTGTCGGCATCGGCCCGGTAAAGGAGGCGGACAACCCCGCTGCCGCCAGCCCGGCTTCAAGAGCGGATTCCAGCATATAACCGGAAATACGGGTGTCCTTACCAATAATAATCTTCCGTGAACCGTGGCGTGCCAGTACTTTTCCGGCAGCCCAACCCAGCTTGAGAACAAAATCCGGGGTGATCGGTGCGTCGCCTACTCGGCCACGAATGCCATCGGTGCCAAAATATTTACGATTACTCATAGCGTTTATTTTCCTTCGCTGACAGCGTGGCTTCAACCACCCGCATAGCTTCTACCGTTTCTTTTACATCGTGAACACGAATAATCTGCGCGCCCTGCATTGCCGCAATCACCGCACACGCAAGACTCCCACTTAAACGCTCAGAAGGACCGACATTGAGCAGTTGTCCTACCATGGATTTACGTGACATCCCAACCAGCAGCGGCAACCCAAAGTGATGAAATTCCGCCAGGCTGGCCAGCAGCGCATAATTGTGCGAGAGATTCTTACCGAAACCGAATCCCGGGTCGAGTATCAATTTCTCTTTTGCGATACCTGCCTTTTCGCAACGGGCAATATGTTCGACAAAGAAGCGATTTACATCAGCAAACACATCGTCGTACTTCGGCGCTTCTTGCATTGTTTTTGGTTGTCCCTGCATATGCATCAGACACACCGGTAAACCGGTCTCAGCGGCAGCGTCTATTGCACCCGGCTCCGTCAACGAGCGGATATCATTAATAATATGTGCGCCTGCTCGCGCGGATTCGCGGATCACTTCAGGCTTCGACGTATCAACAGAGATCCAGACCTCAAAACGCTGGGCTATCGCCTCAACCACCGGGATCACACGCTCCAGCTCCTCTTCAACGCTAACTTCCGTCGCACCCGGCCTTGTGGACTCCCCACCAACATCAACAATTGTCGCCCCGGCGTTGATCATCAAATTGGCATGTTTGACTGCCTCAACCAACGTATTATGCGTGCCGCCATCGGAAAATGAGTCCGGCGTAACGTTGAGGATCCCCATCACGTGCGGGTGGGAGAGATCGAGTATGGTGCCATGGGCGTCGAGTTTCATGACTTAAAGTCCCTGCGTTGTTGCGGTTAATACAATAAAGAAAACCCCGGAGCATGCCCCAGGGTTTTTCAGTTAGAACAGGTCCAGCAACGGATAACTTATTTGTCGCCCAGTTGCTCAGACATGGTGTTGCCCGGGTTCGGCGTACGCGGTTCATCAACCGGACGCGGTGCACGCGGAGTACCATTGTTGTCAGAGTTGTTCGCGCCAGGATCTTCCCAACCTGCCGGCGGACGTACCTCGCGGCGCGCCATCAGGTCATCAATCTGCGGTGCATCGATGGTCTCATATTTCATCAGAGCATCCTTCATTGCATGCAGAATATCCATGTTATCGTTCAGGATCTGACGTGCACGATCGTAGTTACGCTCGATCAACGCTTTCACTTCCTGGTCGATAATACGCGCAGTTTCATCGGACATATGTTTCGCTTTCGCTACAGAACGGCCAAGGAAAACCTCACCCTCTTCTTCGGCGTAGAGCAACGGACCGAGTTTGTCGGAAAAGCCCCACTGGGTAACCATGTTACGCGCCAGGTTGGTCGCAACTTTAATATCGTTGGACGCACCGGTAGAAACATGTTCAACACCATAGATAATCTCTTCAGCCAGGCGACCGCCGTACAGCGTTGAGATCTGGCTTTCCAGTTTCCGACGGCTGGCGCTGATCGCATCACCTTCCGGCAGGAAGAACGTCACACCCAATGCACGACCACGCGGGATAATCGTCACTTTATGCACCGGATCGTGTTCCGGCACCAGACGGCCGATAATCGCATGACCAGCTTCATGGTAGGCCGTGGACTCTTTCTGCGCTTCCGTCATCACCATGGAGCGGCGTTCCGCACCCATCATGATTTTGTCTTTCGCTTTTTCGAACTCGACCATCGAAACCACGCGTTTATTACCGCGAGCGGCAAACAGTGCAGCTTCGTTGACCAGGTTCGCCAGATCGGCACCAGAGAAGCCCGGCGTACCGCGCGCGATAATCGCGGCATCAATATCCGGCGACAGCGGCACGCGACGCATATGGACTTTCAGGATCTGTTCACGACCGCGAACATCCGGCAAACCAACCACAACCTGACGGTCAAAACGGCCAGGACGCAGTAACGCAGGGTCGAGCACATCCGGACGGTTCGTTGCAGCGATAACGATAATACCTTCGTTACCTTCGAAACCATCCATCTCAACCAGCATCTGGTTCAGCGTTTGTTCGCGTTCATCGTGACCACCACCGAGGCCTGCGCCACGCTGGCGGCCAACGGCGTCGATTTCATCGATGAAGATAATGCACGGTGCCGCTTTCTTGGCCTGCTCGAACATGTCGCGCACACGAGAAGCACCAACACCCACAAACATTTCAACGAAGTCAGAACCGGAAATTGTGAAGAATGGAACCTTCGCTTCCCCCGCAATAGCTTTCGCCAGCAGCGTTTTACCAGTGCCCGGAGGACCGACCATCAGTACGCCTTTGGGGATCTTACCGCCCAGTTTCTGGAACCGGCTCGGCTCACGCAGATATTCGACCAGTTCACCAACTTCTTCTTTCGCTTCGTCGCAGCCAGCAACATCAGCGAAAGTCGTTTTGATCTGATCTTCCGTGAGCATGCGCGCTTTACTTTTACCGAACGACATGGCGCCTTTGCCACCGCCGCCCTGCATCTGGCGCATAAAGAAAATCCAGACACCAATCAGCAACAGCATCGGGAACCAGGAAATGAAGATGTTAGCCAGCAGGCTCGGCTCTTCAGGCGGCTCACCAACAACCTTGACGTTTTTCGTCAGCAGGTTATCAAGCAGTTTCGGATCGTTGACCGGGATGTAAGTCGTGTAACGGTTACTATCTTTCTTGGTAACGTTGATCTCACGTCCGTTGATACGCGCTTCGCGAACCTGGTCCTGGTTGACCTCTTGCAGGAAGGTAGAATAATCCACCTTGCGGCCATTAGACTCGCTGGGCCCAAAGCTCTGGAATACTGACATCAGCACAACGGCAATGACCAGCCAGAGTATTAGGTTTTTCGCCATGTCACTCAAGGGATTAACCTCATATTACAACTGTGTTAAAAACAGCGTCAGGATACAACATATCCAGTTTCTTTCAAACCAAAGGCCGAAATCAACGGGGTATCATTTTCGCCCGGTCGCTACAATATACACTTCGCGTGAACGCGCACGCGAAGAGTCCGGTTTACGCACTTTTACCTTCGTAAACATGGAACGAATTTCCGTGAGATATTCATCGAAACCTTCGCCCTGAAACACCTTAACTAAAAAACTTCCGCCTGGTGCCAGCACATCGCGGCACATATCCAGCGCCAACTCAACCAGATACATCGAGCGGGGAATATCCACCGCTGGCGTTCCGCTCATGTTCGGCGCCATATCAGACATGACAACCTGGACTTTACTGTCGCCAACACGTTCCAGTAATGCTTTCAGGACTAATTCATCACGAAAATCGCCCTGAAGGAAGTCCACACCAACGATTGGATCCATCGGTAAAAGATCGCAAGCGATAATGCGGCCATTGCCGCCAATCTGCGTGACCGCATATTGCGACCACCCACCAGGCGCCGCACCGAGATCAACAACTGTCATCCCCGGCTTAAAAAGTTTGTCACTTTGCTGTATTTCATCAAGTTTAAACCAGGCACGGGAACGCAACCCTTTTTTCTGCGCCTGTTGAACATATTTATCGCTAAAGTGTTCCTGAAGCCAGCGGCTCGAGCTGGCAGAACGCTTTTTACCTGTCATTTAACTTTCCATCCGGGTTCATCGTCGACATCGATAAATTTCGACGCGCAATTTGGCGATACACAGGAGATGGCGGTAGAATGACCCGTTTTCAATCCCAACGTAAGCAAAATATACGATGAATCTGAGTACTAAACAAAAACAGCACCTGAAAGGTCTGGCACATCCGCTCAAGCCGGTAGTTATGCTTGGCAATAATGGTTTGACCGAAGGGGTACTGGCCGAGATTGAACAAGCGTTAGAGCACCATGAACTTATCAAGGTGAAGATCGCCTCTGAAGACAGAGAAACTAAGACCTTGATTGTGGAAGCTATCGTTCGCGAAACCGGCGCCTGCAATGTACAGGTCATCGGTAAAACGCTGGTGCTTTATCGCCCAACCGCGGAGCGTAAAATTTCGCTGCCACGCTAAGGATATCCTGAATTGAACACAAAAGCTGTGTAAAACGAGGGGTTTCCGCCAGCAGACGAGCAAAATGCCACGCTCCTGGTATTGATAAAAGGCCGCGATGCGGCCTTTTTCTTTTCTTTACAATAGATCAACAAACGTGACCTGTATTGTCATCATAAGTATTCCACTTTGATGATTTCGTATTCAACTTCGCCGCCAGGTGTGTGGATAACCACAACATCATCTTGCTCTTTGCCTACCAGGCCACGCGCGATCGGTGAATTTACAGAGATGAGGTTCTGTTTAAAGTCAGCCTCATCATCACCCACAATGCGGTAAGTCTGTTCTTCGTCGTTATCCAGATTCAAAACAGTAACCGTTGCGCCAAAAATAACGCGGCCGTTTTTCGGCATTTTCGTGATATCGATAACCTGCGCATTGGAGAGCTTCGCTTCAATGTCTTTGATTCGGCCTTCGCAAAAACCCTGCTGTTCACGTGCAGCATGGTATTCAGCGTTCTCTTTTAGATCGCCATGTTCGCGGGCTTCCGCAATAGCGGCGATGATTTCAGGGCGGCGAACGGATTTCAGAAACTCCAGCTCTTCGCGCAGTTTTTCGGCACCACGTAAGGTCATCGGAATAGCTTGCATTTGTTATACCTCTTAAACATTCCTGTAAGGAGCGTTAACCCGCCCCGTCTGCTCTGTCTCCCCGCGGACAGGGCTTCTCGCCGGGCAGGAGCAAAAGAAAACTGACCCGGGGACAAAGCCCCAGGTCAGCTACAATTTTTCAATTTGATACGTATTTTACCCGGAAGTTCACTATGGGTCATCGTTTACTTTCCGGGGCGTTGCGCCGTAGTATGACGGCTTGTTTCCAGGTTGTTAGCGCGAGATTATGCGATTTTCTAGCTTTATCATCGGATTGACCACTAGTATAGCCCTGACTGCTCAGGCCGCGAATGTTGACGAATATATTAATCAACTTCCGGACGGCGCGAATTTAGCACTGATGGTTCAAAAGGTAGGCGCGCAGGCGCCCGAGATTGATTACCACGGTAAGCAAATGGCGCTTCCCGCGAGTACGCAAAAGGTGATCACCGCACTGGCGGCACTTTTGCAACTCGGGCCGGACTTTCGCTTTACAACCACGCTGGAAAGCAAAGGTTCTGTCGAGAATGGGGTATTAAAAGGCGACTTAATTGCACGATTTGGCGGCGATCCGACGTTAAAACGCCAGGATGTTCGCAATATGATTAACGCTCTGAAAAAGTCAGGCGTGCAGAAAATCGAGGGTAATGTACTGATTGATACTTCCATTTTCGCCAGCCACGATAAAGCCCCGGGCTGGCCCTGGAATGATATGACGCAGTGCTTTAGCGCTCCCCCGGCTGCGGCGATTATCGATCGAAACTGCTTCTCTATATCACTTTATAGTGCGCAAAAACCAGGCGATCTGGCCTATATCCGTATCGCCTCTTACTACCCGGTCAATATGTTCAGCCAGGTTCGCACCCTCGCGCGTGGTTCATCAGAAGCACAATATTGTGAACTCGACGTTGTGCCCGGCGATTTAAACCGCTTCACACTCACCGGCTGCCTGCCACAACGAGCAGACCCACTCCCGCTGGCTTTCGCCATCCAGGACGGTGCCAGCTATGCTGGTGCCATTATTAAAGACGAACTCAAAACCGCAGGCATCACTTACACCGGCACACTGCTGCGACAAACGCTGGAAAACCAGCCAGGCACGGTGATCGCCAGTAAGCAATCTGCCCCATTACACGACCTGCTGAAGATCATGCTGAAGAAATCGGACAATATGATTGCCGATACCGTCTTTCGCATGATCGGACATGCTCGTTTTGGCGTGCCCGGCACCTGGAGAGCGGGCTCAGATGCAGTTCGTCAGATTCTGCGCCAGCAGGCCGGTGTTGATTTGGGAAATACGATTATTGCGGATGGTTCAGGTCTGTCGCGCCATAATCTGCTGGCGCCGTCAACCATGATGCAGGTACTGCAATATATTGCGCAGCATGATACTGAGCTTAATTTTATCTCGATGCTGCCGTTGGCTGGCTATGATGGTTCGCTGCAATACCGTGCGGGTCTGCATGAAGCAGGCGTGGACGGTAAGGTTTCTGCGAAAACCGGGTCATTGCAGGGCGTGTATAACCTGGCCGGATTTATTACTACCGCCAGCGGTCAACGGATGGCTTTTGTGCAGTACCTTTCAGGCTATGCGGTAGAACCTGCGGATCAACGAAACCGTCGTATTCCGTTGGTTCGTTTTGAGAGCCGTTTGTACAAAGATATCTACCAGAACAACTAATAAAAAATGCCGGGGTAGTTCACACTGTCCCGGCATTTCACAGATTACAGCGCCCCGCTAAACCGGGGCGTTTCAGGTATTAACGCTTGTAGATGAACTCGACACCTTCTTCGTCGTCTTCGTCCCAGTCGTCATCCCACTCTTCATCATCTTCAGCAACCGCTTCAGCATCTTCGAGTTGTTGGCGATGATAATCATCCCACATAAATTCAACTTTCTCAGGCTGCTGTTCTTCCTGTGCCTGCGCGATCGGGTTTTCAATGATGAACGTCATCACGTCCCAGCACAGCTCTTTGACGCCCTGCTGGCTGGCAGCAGAAATCAGGTAGAATTTATCTTTCCAGCCCAGTGCTTCAGCGATCGCTTTCGCTTTCTCTTCCGCTTCGGCTTTGTCCATCAGGTCAATCTTGTTGAACACCAGCCAGCGCGGCTTAGAAGCCAGCTTTTCGCTGTATTTTTCCAGTTCACCGACGATAACGCGCGCGTTTTCAGCCGGATCGGAACCATCGATCGGATCGATATCGATCAGATGCAGCAACACACGGCAGCGTTCCAGATGTTTCAGGAAGCGGATACCAAGACCTGCGCCATCGGCAGCCCCTTCAATCAGCCCCGGAATATCAGCAACCACAAAGCTCTTCTCGTTATCCATACGGACAACGCCCAGGCTCGGAACCAGAGTAGTAAACGGATAATCCGCCACTTTCGGTTTTGCAGCAGACACGGCACGAATAAAGGTTGATTTACCCGCATTCGGCATCCCCAGCATTCCCACATCCGCCAGCAGCATCAGCTCTAGTTGCAGATCGCGTTTATCACCCGGTGTACCCATCGTTTTCTGACGCGGAGTACGGTTAACGGATGATTTAAAACGGGTATTGCCCAGACCGTGCCAGCCGCCTTTGGCGACCATCAGACGCTGACCATGTTTGGTCATATCACCCATGGTTTCGCCAGTGCCCTGATCGATAACACGCGTACCAACAGGCACCTTCACGGTGATGTCTTTACCGCGCTTCCCGGTACAATCACGGCTCTGACCGTTCTGACCACGCTCTGCGCGGAAAGATTTTTCAAAACGGTAGTCAATCAGCGTGTTCAGGTTTTCGTCCGCTTCCAGCCAGACATCACCACCATCACCGCCATCGCCGCCGTCAGGGCCACCTTTCGGAATATATTTCTCGCGGCGGAAGCTTACACAGCCGTTACCACCATCGCCCGCCACGACAAGGATCGTAGCTTCATCAACAAACTTCATTTTACTCTCCGTAACTCATTCGCCTGAGCGGGGCACAGTGACGACCACTTCACGACTGCGCCAACGTCCCAGCAGACGATGGCCAATAGCGGAAAACATGGCGCCCGCAACCACGACAAACGCACCGAGATAACCGACCAGGTTTAACATCGGTCTGGCGAAAACATCGGGCCAGGCCATTGATAACACATCTGAAAATAACAACGTAAACAGCGGCGTCAACGTAATCAATGCGCTTACCTGCGCCGCCTGCCAGCGCGCCATTGCTTCCGCCAGCGCACCGTACCCAACCAGCGTATTCAGCCCGCAAAAAATCAGGCAAGCGAGTTGCCATTCGCTCAACTGGAACAGTACACCGGGCTTTGCCAGCGGCAATAATGCTATCGTACATAAAGTGTACAGCAAAAAGAGGATTTGCTGAGACGCCAGTCGACGCAATAATATTTTTTGCGCGACGCCGTAGCTCACCCACACCATTGCCGCACCGACCCCGAAAATAACACCCCAGGTGTAATCGGTCAGTCGGGTAAAAATCTCCACCAGGCTGGTATTGAAAAACATCACCAGACCACTGATTAGCATCAATGCACCAATCACTTGAGTACCACGCATCTTCTCTTTCAGAATAAAGACGCTGGCAATCATCATACCTACGGGAGAAAGCTGACCTATCACCTGCGAGGCCGTCGGGCTGACATACTGCAGGGAAGAGCTGAACAGAATAAAGTTTCCGAACAACCCACCAGTGGCAATAGCCAACAAAATTAACCAACGCGGCTTACGAAACATTTGCAGTGGAGGAAATTTCCTCTTGTAGCCCAGAATCAGGCCGAGGCCGATCCCTGCCATTAAAAAGCGATAAAATACCACCGTAGGCGGCTCCATCACTTCCAGCACCTGCTTCATCGCAATAGGTAGCGCCCCCCAGCACATCGCAGTGATGAGCGCCAGGACGATACCTATGCCTGCCTGCTGTTTCATGCCCGTATTCCCTGCCAGAAATTTTACCGGACTTCTAATGTAAAAAGCCCCGCAACCTGTGCGGGGCTTTCTTCCGTTACCGGGACGCGAAAAACTTATTCAGCAACGATGCTGATAAATGTACGGTTTTTCGGGCCTTTAACTTCGAACTTAACTTTACCGTCAGTCAAAGCGAACAGAGTATGGTCACGGCCGCAACCTACGTTAGGGCCAGCATGGAACTTGGTGCCACGCTGACGAACGATAATGCTACCTGCCAGAACTGCTTCTCCGCCAAAGCGTTTTACGCCCAGACGTTTAGCTTCTGAATCGCGACCGTTACGAGTTGAGCCGCCAGCCTTTTTATGTGCCATTTAAATCTACTCCTCAGGTCTTAGGCGCTGATGCCAGTAATTTTCACATCAGTGAACCACTGACGATGGCCCTGCTGCTTACGATAGTGTTTACGACGACGAAACTTAACGATTTTAACTTTCTCGCCACGACCGTGAGCAACAACTTCAGCTTTGATTAGGCCGCCATCAACGAAAGGAACGCCGATTTTGACTTCTTCACCGTTTGCGATCATCAGAACTTCAGCAAATTCAACAGATTCGCCAGTTGCGATGTCCAGCTTTTCCAGGCGAATGGTCTGACCTTCGCTTACTCGGTGTTGTTTACCACCACTTTGGAAAACCGCGTACATATAAAACTCCGCTTCCGCGCACATATTCTGATCAATCAGAGTGCGCTATAAATATTCACAATAGGGCGCGAATATTACGCAAATCGCGAGCCTTTGACAAGAGAGATCGTCACTCAACGAAGAAAAAAAACACAACTTGTAAGGTATCGTTTATCTGGCGCGTTTTTACAGTACAATCAACAATACTATTCTAACCCGTAACCCTTTGTTATCCCATTTTGATATGTGGTAAACAGGACTGAAAGCCCGGCTTTTGCGATGAATTTAGAAAAAATCAATGAGTTAACCGCGCAAGATATGGCGGGTGTGAATGCGACGATCCTGCAACAACTCAACTCGGATGTTCAGTTAATTAACCAGTTGGGTTATTACATCGTAAGCGGCGGTGGCAAACGCATCCGCCCAATGATAGCAGTACTGGCGGCGCGCGCCGTTGGATATGAAGGCAATTCACACATCACGATCGCAGCGCTGATCGAATTTATTCACACTGCGACACTTCTGCATGACGATGTTGTGGATGAATCTGACATGCGTCGCGGCAAAGCGACAGCCAATGCCGCATTTGGTAATGCAGCCAGCGTGCTGGTCGGGGATTTTATCTATACTCGCGCTTTTCAGATGATGACCAGTCTCGGTTCGCTGAGGGTGCTGGAACTGATGTCAGAAGCCGTGAACGTCATTGCCGAAGGTGAAGTGCTGCAATTGATGAACGTCAACGACCCGAACATCACCGAAGAAAACTACATGCGCGTCATCTATAGCAAAACCGCACGTCTGTTTGAAGCGGCGGCGCAGTGTTCCGGTCTGCTGGCCGGCTGCAACGAAGCAGAGGAAAAAGGGTTACAGGATTACGGCCGTTATCTGGGAACCGCGTTCCAGTTGATCGACGACTTGCTGGATTACAGCGCTGATGGCGAGACATTAGGTAAAAACACCGGTGATGACCTGAACGAGGGGAAACCGACGTTGCCACTGTTGCATGCTATGCATCACGGTACTCCGGAACAGGCGCAGATGATTCGCGAAGCCATTGAGCAAGGTAATGGTCGGCATCTTCTGGAACCTGTACTGGAAGCAATGGCAGCTTGCGGCTCACTGGAGTGGACTCGTCGTCGCGCCGAAGAGGAAGCGGATAAAGCGATTTCTGCTCTACAGGTTCTGCCTGATACCCCATGGAGAGAGGCACTGATCGGCCTGGCCCATATCGCGGTGCAGCGCGATCGTTAATCCTTCCAGATTCCCGCGCTTTGTCGCGGGAAAGTTCTTGTAAGTTTCCATAAATAAATCAAAACCTTTCAAATCACCTGACATCATTGCTTTGTCAAAATCCTAAAACACAAAATATACATGAACTTTTTAGAACAAAAATTCCTGTATGAGTATAGTAAGTATCACAAAAGGATTGGTATCAACTTCTATCAGGGAGATGTTATGGAAACGAAATTTATCGACTGGCATCAAGCCGATATTATTGCAGGGCTGCGTAAAAAAGGGACATCGCTGGCCGCAGAATCGCGAAAAAACGGGTTAAGCTCATCCACCCTTGCGAATGCATTGACCCGTTCCTGGCCGAAAGGAGAGTTGATTATCGCCAGGGCGCTGGGAACAGAGCCGTGGGTAATATGGCCATCGCGCTATTACGATCCCGTCACGCATGCTTTTATTGATAAAACAAAGCTGATGCGCAAAAAGCGCGGCGATAAGTAAGTAAAACCGGCCAGTAAAAAAGGGAGCAGAGGCTCCCTTTTTTGTCGCTAACTGTCGCTTACTCGCCTTTAACGCGCTCGATGTTTGCACCGAGAGCGCTGAGCTTATCTTCAATGCGTTCATAGCCGCGATCGATATGATAGATACGATCGACGATGGTTGTCCCTTCAGCAATACACCCCGCGAGCACCAGGCTTGCGGAAGCACGCAGATCGGTCGCCATTACCTGAGCGCCGGAGAGAACTTCTACGCCGTGGCAAATCGCCGTATTGCTTTCGATTTCCGCATGCGCGCCCATGCGGATCAGCTCCGGAATGTGCATGAAACGGTTTTCGAAAATGGTTTCAGTGATGACGCCGGTTCCTTCAGCGACCAGATTCAGCAGCGTAAATTGCGCCTGCATGTCGGTCGGGAACCCCGGATGCGGCGCAGTCCGCACATTCACTGCTTTCGGGCGTTTGCCGTGCATATCGAGGCTAATCCAGTCTTCACCGACCTCGATTTCAGCCCCTGCATCACGCAGTTTCGCCAGCACTGCATCCAGCGTATCCGGCTGAGCATTACGACAGACAATTTTGCCGCCGGAGATCGCCGCTGCAACGAGGAAAGTCCCCGTTTCAATACGGTCGGGCAACACGCGATAAACACCACCGCCAAGGCGTTGTACGCCTTCGATAGTAATGCGGTCAGTACCCATACCGGAGATTTTCGCACCAAGCGTGTTGAGGAAGTTTGCCGTATCGACAATTTCCGGCTCGCGGGCAGCATTCTCGATGATGGTTGTACCTTCCGCCAGCGTGGCTGCGGACATAATCGTAACCGTCGCGCCGA
This sequence comes from Kosakonia radicincitans DSM 16656, assembly GCF_000280495.2. NCBI lineage: Bacteria > Pseudomonadati > Pseudomonadota > Gammaproteobacteria > Enterobacterales > Enterobacteriaceae > Kosakonia > Kosakonia radicincitans. The sequence goes on along the minus strand of NZ_CP018016.1, from coordinate 537,999 downwards.
CGCTCACTTTATCCATCACAATATGTGCGCCTTTCAGGCGGCCATTGACAGAGGCTTTTACATAACCCTCTTCCAGTTTGATCTCGGCACCCAACTGCTCCAGGCCGGTAATGTGCAAATCAACCGGACGCGCGCCGATTGCACAACCACCTGGCAGTGAAACCTGCCCCTGGCCGAAACGGGCAACCAGCGGCCCCAGCGCCCAAATAGAGGCACGCATGGTTTTCACCAGATCGTACGGCGCGCAGAACACATTCACTTTGCTGGCGTCGATCCATACGGACCCATTACGCTCCACCTTCGTACCCAGCTGGCTCAGCAGCTTCATGGTGGTGTCGATATCTTTCAGTTTCGGAACGTTGCGGATTTCGACCGGTTCTTCTGCCAGCAGGGCGGCAAAGAGGATCGGCAGTGCGGCATTTTTCGCACCTGAAATTGTCACTTCGCCCTGGAGACGCGTTGGCCCCTGTACACGAAACTTATCCATTCATCTGATCTCTGTTAAGAATTCACACGCGCAGCGGGACGAGCCCCACCTACGCTCAAAAGCCGTTTAATTTGCGATCGCGAGCCCACTCTTGCGGTGTATACGCTTTGATCGACAGGGCATGAATACGGTTATCCGCGATGTATTCCATCAGCGGGCCATAGATGGTTTGTTGTTTCTTTACCCGGCTCATGCCGTCAAAAATCTCACCCACAGCGACAACCTGAAAGTGGCTGCCATCGCCAGTGACGTGGGCTTCCTGGAGAGAGAGTGCGTTCATAAGCACTGTCTGGATTTCATGATTTTCCATGGGTGTAAATATCATCTGATAGTGAAAACAGTCACACATCTTAGAGGAAAGTGACGCGGTCTTAAACAAGCAAAAAGCCCCATCAATATAAAGGATGGGGCTTTAGATAGTAACGCTTTGAAAAAATTAGCGAGGGAGTACATCCTCGGGCAGGTTATACAGTGCTGCGAGCGTTGTGACATTATCGCTCATACCAGCCAACGAAATAGCGGTGCCCTGCTTTTTCCCCTCAGCGATAAGATGAATCAATAAAGCGACACCAGCCGTATCAACACGAGTTACGCCCTGTAAATCGATGCACGTTACACCTTTCATTGCCTCGACGCGTGCATTATACAGCGGGTTGAGGACATCCTGGTCCAGTTCCCCCTGCAACGTCAGGCTTTCACCCTCGCGCGACCAGCTGAGCTGCGGCGTCATTGTTTCTTCTCGTCCAGGGTAATTTTCTGGCGGGAAATAGACTGCAATTCCGCAGTCAGACCATCGATACCTTTCGTACGCAGCAGATCGCTCCACTCATTCTGTTTAGTGGTGATCATGCTGACCCCTTCGGCAATCATGTCGAAGGCCTGCCAGTTTCCGGTCTGCGTGTTTTTACGCCACTGGAAATCCAGTCGCACAGGCGGACGGCCGTTCGGATCAATGATGGTTACGCGGATCGGCACAATCGTGGCATCGCCCAGCGGCTGTTCCGGTGCAATCTGATAAGTCTGGCCGTGATACATCGCCAGCGCCTGGCCATAAGCCTGTTTCAGATACTCGCGGAAAGCGGCGAAATACGCGTCGCGCTGCGCCGGCGTAGCTTCTTTATAGTAACGACCCAGCACCAACGCACCAGCATACTTCACCTGTACATACGGCAGCAGTTCCTGATCGACGACATCACGCAAGTAGTCCGGGTTAGCGCGGATCTGCGGTTGCTCATTTTTGAGGCGATCGAACGTTTTCTGCGCCGCATCTTTCATTGCAGCATACGGGTTGCTTTGATCGGCAGCGACTGCCGCACCCAGCGGCGCCACTACTAACAGGGCAACCATTAATAAGCGTTTAAACATAACTCGATTCTCCTCTTAATTCGTCTGACCAGCAGACGGTGCGGCTTGAGTATTCCCTTCACCATGCGCTACCGCATCGCCTGAATTCTTATTGTCACCGCCTTTACTGTTGTAAAGGAATTGTCCGATGAGATCCTCAAGCACTATCGCGGACTTGGTGTCCTGAATTGTGCTGCCATCTTTAAGCATCGAGGTTCCCATTTCTGGATCGTCAAACCCGACATTCAACGCCAGATACTGTTCCCCCAGCAAACCCGACGTACGGATAGCCAGCGAACTGGTATCCGGGATCTGGTTGTAACGATCTTCGATATCCAGCGCCACGCGCGGCAGATAGGTTTTAGGATCGAGGGAGATATCAGCAACGCGACCAATCACTACCCCACCAATGCGGACCGGCGAGCGCGCTTTCAGGCCGCCGATATTGTCGAATGTCGCGTAAACGCGGTAGGTCGGTTCAGTACGCATTGACGTGACATCCGCCGCCTTCAGGCAGATGAAGAGTGCAGCCAGCAGCGCCAGCACCAGAAAAACACCTACCCAGATTTCACTTTTTTTCGTTTGCATGAACTCAATTCCCAAACATCAATGCGGTGAGCACAAAATCAAGACCGAGTACGGCCAGCGAGGAGTGCACAACGGTGCGCGTTGTCGCACGGCTAATCCCGGCAGAAGTCGGGATTGCATCGTAACCGTTAAACAACGCAATCCAGGTTACGGTAATAGCAAAGACCACGCTTTTTATCAGGCAGTTAACCAGGTCCCGCCGCAGTTCAACGGCGTTTTGCATCGCCGTCCAGAAAAAGCCGCTATCAATACCTTTCCAGTTAACCCCAACCAGCGAACCGCCCCAAATCCCGACCGCGACAAAAATGATCGTCAGCAGCGGCAGCGAGATAACACCAGCCCAAAAACGGGGAGAAATCACGCGACGTAACGGATCAACCGCCATCATCTCCAGGCTGGAGATCTGCTCAGTAGCGCGCATCAGGCCAATCTCGGCCGTCAACGCAGAACCCGCGCGGCCGGCAAACAGCAGTGCAGCAACCACCGGCCCCAATTCACGCAGCAGCGACAGCGCCACCAGCATGCCAAGGCTCGTTTCTGCGCTGTAAGTCGTCAGCACCAGATAACCCTGCAGGCCGAGCACCATACCAATAAACACGCCGGAGACAATAATGATGAGCATGGATAACACGCCGACGTTATAAAGCTGGCGAACCAGCAACGGCGCATGCTTACGGAATTCTGGCTTGCCAATCACCGCGTTGAACAACATCAAACCGGCACGCCCAAATGTGGCGATCGTTTTGATGCCGCGATGTCCTAGCGCCGCCAGTGCATTTAACAGCATGAGCGTCTTAACTCCCTGAATCTAATAAATCGAGCTGGTAATCACCAGCCGGATAGCGGAACGGCACCGGGCCATCGGCAATGCCATCAAGGAACTGACGCACGCGAGGATCGCTATTTTCCTGTAACCCCTGCGCACTACCGTGGGCAATGATCTTACGGTCAGCCACGATGTAGGCATAATCAGCAATGCTCAGCACTTCAGGCACATCATGAGAAACCACGATGCATGTGACGCCAAGCGCGCTATTGAGTTCAGAAATTAATTTTACCAGCACGCCCATAGTGATTGGATCCTGACCAACAAACGGCTCATCGAACATGATCAGATCCGGCTCCAGCGCGATAGCGCGCGCCAGCGCAGCACGTCGCGCCATGCCACCAGAGAGCTCCGAAGGCATCAGCCGTGCGGCGCCGCGCAAACCGACGGCTTCCAGCTTCATCATCACCGTGCTGTGCAATAGCGGCGCGGGCAGATGCGTATGCTCACGCAAGGGATAAGCAACGTTGTCAAAAACGTTCATATCCGTGAACAGCGCGCCAGACTGGAACAGCATGCTCATTCGTTTACGTACGGTAAAAAGACGCGAACGGCTCATTGCCGGCACGTTCTCGCCATCAAACAATATCTCGCCTTTGTCTGGCGGGATCTGGCCGCCAATCAAGCGCAGCAGCGTTGTTTTGCCGATCCCCGACGGCCCCATGATCGCGGTGATCTTACCGCGCGGTACCGTCAGTGAAATATTGTCGAAGATGGATCGATTGCCGCGGGAAAAACTCACGCCACGGACATCGACCAGATTCGCCACAGTCTGGCTCATTTTCTTTTCCTTTCGACCTTATCGGATATAAGCATGACGCTTGCTAACATCTAAAACCCAATATTTTTACAGAATATTACCCGCGGAGGTTAGCGAAAGCTGGCATTTGTTTTACTTTTGAGCCGCATAAAGTCAAAATTAGGAATCATTACGCTATGCGTAACGTCCGGTTTCGCACGACATGGCGGCCTGCAAACCGGCAGAATTATACCTTAAGAAAGGACGTTAGATGCTTTTAGCCACGGCGCTATTGATAATTGGTTTACTCCTGGTGGTCTACAGCGCCGATCGTCTGGTGTTCGCAGCTTCGATACTTTGCCGGGCATTAGGCGTACCCCCTTTAATCATCGGGATGACCGTTGTCAGTATCGGCACGTCATTACCAGAAATTATCACCTCGGTTGCAGCCTCCTTTCATGGCCAGCTTGATCTGGCTATCGGTACCGCCATCGGCTCCAACATTACCAATATCTTATTGATTCTCGGCGTCGCGGCGCTGCTGCACCCTTTTACCGTGCATTCCGATATTCTGCGTCGAGAATTACCGCTAACCTTGTTAGCCAGCTTGCTGGCTGGCGCTGTGCTTTACGATGGGCAGCTAACGCGCGTAGATGGCATTATTTTACTGTTATTAGCCGTGCTATGGCTGGTGTTCATTGTTAAAATTGCCCGCCACGCCGAGCGTCAGGGCAATGATAGCCTGACACGCGAGCAACTGGCTGAATTGCCACGCGATGGCACGCTCTCTGTCGCCTGCCTGTGGCTGGGCGTCGCGCTGATTATTATGCCGATGGCAACACGCATGGTGGTGGATAACGCCACCGTGGTGGCGAACTATTTTGCGATCAGCGAACTCACCATTGGCCTGACGGTTATTGCCATCGGCACCGGGCTTCCGGAACTGGCAACAGCCATTGCGGGAGCACGCAAGGGGGAAGACGATATTGCGATAGGCAATATCATTGGCTCCAACATTTTTAATATTGCTATCGTGCTTGGCTTGCCCGCGCTGATTGCGCCGGGCACGTTTAACCCGATGGCTTTTACGCGTGATTATGGCGTGATGTTACTGGTCAGCGCCATTTTTGCCCTTACCTGCTGGAAACGTAAGCAGATCAGTAAGGGCGTGGGCGCGCTGCTGTTTAGCGGGTTTATCGTATGGCTGGCGATGCTGTACTGGCTGTCGCCGCTTTTGACTGGATAATCGGATACGCATTATGTCGCAAATAGATTTGCAGCCGGGTTTTGACTTTCAACAAGCAGGCAAAGACGTCCTCGAGATTGAACGTGAAGGCCTCGCACAGCTTGATCAATACATCAACCATGACTTCGCTCAGGCGTGCGAGAAAATGTTCTATTGCGCCGGCAAAGTAGTGGTGATGGGGATGGGAAAATCCGGCCATATCGGCAGAAAAATGGCGGCCACATTCGCCAGCACGGGCACCCCTTCCTTTTTTGTCCATCCCGGCGAGGCGGCTCATGGCGATCTGGGTATGGTCAGCCCGCAGGATGTGGTGATCGCCCTGTCTAACTCTGGCGAATCAAACGAAATACTGGCGCTGATCCCGGTACTGAAACGGCTAAAAGTTTCGCTGATCTGTATGACCAGCCGCCCGGAAAGCAGTATGGCGCGCGCGGCGGATATTCATCTCTGCGTGAAGGTGCCTAAAGAAGCCTGCCCGCTTGGCCTGGCGCCGACTTCCAGTACCACAGCCGCGTTGGTCATGGGTGATGCGCTGGCGGTTGCGCTATTGAAAGCGCGTGGGTTTACCGCAGAGGATTTCGCCCTTTCTCACCCTGGCGGCGCGCTGGGACGCAAGCTGTTGTTGCGCGTCAACGATATCATGCACACCGGCGATGAGATCCCGCATGTCAGCAAGGCCGCCAGTTTGCGCGATGCGCTGCTGGAGATCACACGCAAAAATTTAGGTATGACGGTGATCTGCGACGATCTGATGAAGATCGAAGGCATTTTTACCGACGGCGACTTACGTCGCGTGTTTGATATGGGCGGAGATGTACGCAACATGGGTATTGCTGACGTGATGACACCGGGCGGCATTCGCGTACGGCCTAATACGCTTGCGGTTGATGCGCTGAACCTGATGCAGTCCCGCCACATTACCTCGGTGATGGTTGCCGATGGCGACCAGTTGCTGGGTGTGTTACATATGCATGATTTGCTGCGCGCTGGCGTAGTGTAAAGAAGGACATCAGAATGAGTAATGCTGGCGCGTCGCTTCCAACCTGTTATGGGCCGGTTAGCGCGCAAGTCATGAGTAAAGCGGAAAAAATTCGCCTGCTGATCCTCGATGTGGACGGCGTGCTATCCGATGGCCTCATCTATATGGGCAACAATGGGGAAGAGCTAAAAGCGTTTAACGTTCGCGATGGCTACGGGATCCGCTGTGCATTAACTTCCGGCATTGAGATCGCCATTATTACCGGTCGAAAAGCTAAACTGGTAGAAGATCGTTGTGAAACCCTGAAGATTAAGCACCTGTATCAGGGACAGTCGGATAAACTACTGGCCTACCATGAATTACTGGCCAGGCTGGCGCTAACGCCGGAGCAGGTTGCCTATGTGGGTGATGATTTAATTGACTGGCCGGTGATGGCCGAAATTGGTCTAAGCATTGCCGTCGCCGATGCGCATCCCTTGCTGCTTCCGCGTGCCGATTATGTTACGCGCATCAATGGAGGCCGCGGCGCAGTCCGTGAAGTGTGTGATTTGTTGCTGCTGGCGCAGGGCAAGCTGGATGAGGCCAAAGGGCAATCGATATGAGTAAAACCAGACGTTGGGTCATTATTCTACTGGCGCTGGTCGCTTTGGTACTGATTGGTATTAACCTGACCTCTCAGGATGAACCTGAACAAACCACAACTGACGACAAAGCGCCAACCTACACCAGCAAACACACCGACACGGTGGTTTATAGCCCGGAAGGTGCGCTCAACTACCGCTTGATTGCGCAAAATGTCGAATACTACTCCGTCGATGGCGTGAGTTGGTACGCGAAACCGGTGCTGACAACCTTTGACCAGAACAAAATACCGACCTGGTCAATTAAGTCAGATAAAGCGAAATTAACAAGCGACAGAATGCTTTACCTTTACGGACATGTTGAGGTCAACGCATTGACAGCAGATGCACAGCTACGAAAAATCACCACGGATAACGCCCAGATCAATCTGGTAACGCAGGATGTTACTTCCGATGATCAGGTAACATTGTACGGAACAACATTTAATTCCACCGGCCTGAAAATGCGCGGCAACTTACGCAGCAAAAACGCCGAGCTGATTGAAAAGGTTAGAAGCTCCTATGAAATTCAAAACAAACAAACTCAGCCTTAACCTGGTTCTTGCCAGTACGCTTTTTGCCGCTGCGCTTCCGGCTTTTGCCGTGACCGGTGATACCGAACAGCCGATCCATATCGACTCCGATCAGCAGTCGCTGGATATGCAGGGCAATATTGTCACCTTCACCGGCAATGTCGTGGTGACGCAGGGAACCATTAAAATCAACGCCGATAAAGTGGTGGTGACGCGTCCGGGCGGCCAGCAAGGCAAAGAGATCATTGATGGTTATGGCAACCCGGCTACGTTTTATCAGATGCAGGACAACGGCAAACCGGTGAAAGGCCACGCTTTACAGATGCACTACGAGCTGGAAAAAGATTTTGTCGTGCTGACCGGTAAGGCCTATCTCGAGCAGCTGGACAGCAACATCACAGGCGACAAGATCACCTACCTGGTGAAAGAGCAGAAAATGCAGGCGTTCAGCGACAAAGGTAAACGCGTCACCACCGTACTGGTGCCGTCGCAGTTGCAGGACAAGGGCAACACCCAAACCCCGGCTCCTAAGAAGAGTAACTAATTCGTTATGGCAACATTAACTGCAAAGAATCTCGCGAAAGCCTATAAGGGTCGCCGCGTGGTTGAAGACGTCAGCCTGACCGTTAACTCTGGCGAAATTGTTGGGCTACTTGGCCCTAACGGCGCAGGGAAAACGACCACCTTCTATATGGTGGTCGGGATTGTTCCGCGTGACGCGGGCAATATCATTATTGATGACGACGATATCAGCTTACTGCCACTGCATGCGCGCGCACGTCGCGGCATCGGTTATTTGCCGCAGGAAGCGTCTATTTTTCGTCGTTTGAGCGTGTACGACAACCTGATGGCGGTGCTTCAGATCCGTGACGATCTGACTTCCGAACAGCGCGAGGATCGCGCTAACGAGTTGATGGAAGAGTTCCATATTGAGCATCTGCGCGACAATATGGGACAGTCCCTTTCCGGTGGTGAACGTCGCCGCGTTGAAATTGCGCGCGCACTGGCGGCAAATCCTAAATTTATCTTGCTGGATGAACCCTTTGCGGGCGTCGATCCTATTTCGGTTATCGACATCAAACGCATCATTGAACACTTACGTGACAGTGGGTTAGGCGTGTTAATTACTGATCACAATGTTCGCGAAACGCTGGCGGTGTGTGAACGTGCTTATATCGTCAGCCAGGGGCATTTAATTGCTCATGGTACACCGCAGCAAATCCTTGAAGACGAACACGTTAAGCGCGTATATCTTGGGGAAGACTTCAGACTCTGATAGGGTAGAGTTTATTGAGGTATTTTGGCGGAGAGTGCTGCTCTGAATATGAAGCAAGGTTTGCAATTAAGGCTTAGCCAACAGCTAGCTATGACGCCGCAACTGCAACAGGCTATCCGTCTGTTGCAGCTGTCTACGTTAGAACTTCAGCAGGAACTTCAGCAAGCGCTGGAGAGTAACCCATTGCTGGAACAAGCCGATCTTCATGAAGAAGTGGATAGCCAACAAACCCAGGAAAATGAAGGCCTGGATACTGTAGACGCGCTCGAACAGAAAGAGATGCCTGAAGAGCTGCCGCTGGACGCCAGCTGGGATGAGATTTATACCGCCGGAACGCCTTCCGGCAGCAGCCACGATTATATTGATGACGAACTGCCGATTTATCAGGGTGAAACGACACAGTCTCTTCAGGATTACCTGATGTGGCAGGTAGAGTTAACGCCGTTTTCCGATACCGATCGCGCAATCGCAACCTCTATTGTCGATGCTGTCGATGAGACCGGCTACCTTACCGTGTCGCTTGAGGATGTGCTGGAAAGCATGGGCGATGAAGAAATCGGTCTCGATGAAGTTGAAGCGGTATTAAAGCGCGTTCAGCGTTTCGATCCGGTTGGCGTCGCTGCGCGCGATCTGCGCGACTGCCTGTTGATCCAACTGTCCCAATTCGCGAAAGATACGCCCTGGTGTGAAGAGGCTCGCCTGATTATCAGCGATCACCTTGATCTGCTCGCTAACCATGATTTCCGCTCTCTCATGCGCGTCACACGTCTTAAAGAGGATGTGCTGAAAGAAGCAGTAAATCTGATCCAGTCGCTGGATCCGCGCCCCGGCCAGTCGATCCAGACCGGTGAACCAGAATATGTCATCCCGGATGTGCTGGTGCGTAAGCACAACGGGCGCTGGACGGTAGAACTGAACTCCGACAGCATTCCGCGTCTGCAAATCAACCAGCACTACGCTTCAATGGGCGGCGGCGCGCGCAATGACGCCGACACCCAGTTTATCCGCAGTAATTTGCAGGAAGCGAAGTGGCTGATCAAAAGCCTTGAAAGCCGTAATGACACGCTATTGCGCGTCAGCCGCTGCATCGTCGAGCAGCAGCAGGCATTCTTTGAACAGGGCGAAGAGTTTATGAAACCGATGGTGCTGGCGGATATCGCTCAGGCCGTCGAAATGCACGAGTCCACGATTTCCCGTGTGACAACGCAGAAGTACCTGCACAGTCCTCGCGGCATTTTTGAACTGAAGTATTTCTTCTCCAGCCATGTGAATACGGAAGGCGGCGGCGAAGCCTCGTCAACAGCCATTCGCGCACTGGTTAAGAAATTAATCGCCGCAGAAAACCCTGCAAAACCACTGAGCGACAGTAAGCTGACGACGCTCCTTTCCGATCAAGGAATTATGGTAGCGCGGCGTACCGTTGCGAAGTATCGAGAGTCTTTATCCATTCCGCCGTCTAACCAGCGTAAACAGCTGGTGTGACCCAACCGATAAGGAAGACACTATGCAGCTTAACATCACAGGACAAAACGTCGAAATCACTGATGCCTTACGTGAATTTGTGAACAGCAAATTTGCCAAGCTTGAGCAGTATTTCGAAAGGATTAATCAGGTCTATATTGTGTTGAAAGTGGAGAAAGTGATCCATACCTCGGATGCAACCCTGCATGTTAATGGAGGCGAGTTGCATGCCAGCGCGGAAGGACAGGATATGTACGCTGCCATCGACGGTTTGATCGATAAACTGTCGCGGCAGCTCACGAAACATAAAGATAAACTGAAACAACACTAATTGTCCGGGCGTTCGTTTGGCGCGTTGCACCCTACCGCAACCCGGTAGGGTGCGTGGCTCTGACGGCGCTTAGGTGAAATTATGATGAATAACGATTCCGCTCTTCAACTGAGCAATGTCCTTAACCAGGAATGTACACGTAGCGGCGTTCACTGCCAGAGCAAAAAACGTGCTCTGGAAATCATCAGTGAACTGGCGGCAAAACAGCTTGGCCTGCCGCCACAGGTCGTTTTCGAAGCCATTCTTACGCGTGAGAAGATGGGCAGTACCGGTATTGGTAACGGTATAGCCATCCCCCACGGTAAGCTGGAAGAGGACACGCTGCGCGCCGTCGGCGTTTTTGTACAACTCGAAACGCCCATTGCTTTCGACGCTATCGATAATCAGCCTGTCGATCTGCTGTTTGCACTACTGGTGCCGGCCGATCAAACCAAAACGCATCTGCATACGCTCTCGCTGGTGGCCAAACGGCTGGCGGATAAAACCATTTGCCGTCGCCTGCGCAGTGCGCAGAACGATGAAGAGCTGTATCAGATAATCACGCAGACAGAAGGCGAAAGCGACGATGCGTAACGGGAAGAACACCTTTTTTGTCGTTATGGGGAGAAACGGTTCATGGTCCTGATGATCGTAAGTGGTCGTTCGGGTTCAGGCAAATCCGTGGCCCTGCGCGCCCTGGAAGATATGGGCTTCTATTGTGTCGATAACCTGCCGGTAGTGCTGCTGCCGCAACTGGCGCAGACACTCGCCGATCGTCAGACCTCTGCCGCCGTCAGTATTGATGTGCGTAATATGCCGGAATCACCGGAAATTTTTGAACAGGCGATGAGCAGCCTGCCTGACGCCTTCTCGCCGCAGTTGCTGTTCCTTGATGCTGACCGCAACACGCTGATTCGTCGCTACAGTGATACGCGCCGCTTACATCCGCTCTCCAGCAAAAATTTATCGCTGGAAAGTGCTATCGATGAAGAGAGCAACCTGCTGGAGCCACTGCGTTCCCGCGCGGACCTGATTGTCGATACCTCCGAAATGTCGGTACATGAGCTGGCCGAAATGCTGCGCACTCGCCTGCTCGGCAAGCGCGAGCGCGAACTGACCATGGTCTTTGAGTCGTTCGGCTTTAAGCACGGGATTCCTATCGATGCTGACTACGTCTTTGACGTTCGCTTTCTGCCCAACCCGCACTGGGATCCGAAACTGCGCCCGATGACCGGTCTCGACAAACCTGTCGCGGCGTTCCTTGACCGGCATACCGAAGTGCACAATTTTATTTACCAGACCCGCAGTTATCTTGAACTGTGGTTACCGATGCTGGAAACCAACAACCGTAGCTATCTGACCGTCGCTATCGGCTGTACTGGCGGTAAGCATCGTTCTGTTTATGTCGCCGAACAGCTGGCAGATTATTTCCGCTCGCGCGGTAAAAACGTTCAGTCCCGTCACCGTACGCTGGAAAAACGCAAAACATGACCGTAAAACAAACCGTTGAGATCACCAATAAACTGGGCATGCATGCGCGCCCGGCGATGAAACTGTTTGAGCTGGTACAGGGGTTTGACGCAGAAGTGTTACTGCGTAACGACGAAGGCACCGAAGCGGAAGCCAGCAGCGTGATTGCATTGCTGATGCTGGATTCCGCAAAAGGGCGGCAAATTGAAGTCGAAGCCAGCGGCCCGCAGGAAGAAGAAGCCCTGGCAGCCGTGATTGCCCTGTTTAACGCGGGCTTTGACGAAGACTGAGTTAGTACAGCTTATTGTTCTGCAAAAAGCCTTCGCCTCCGAGCTGGCGCATCTGGCGCAGGATCCACGCCTGACGGCTGCGGACATAGCCGGATGGCGCTGCCGCCTGGAAACGTATTGGGTTTGGCAGTACTGCCGCCAGCAATGCCGCTTCCGACATGGTTAACCGGCTGGCCGGTTTGTGAAAATAGCGCTGAGCCGCCTCTTCCACGCCAAACACGCCGTCGCCAAACTCCGCAATATTAAGATACACCGTCAGGATACGCCGTTTCGTCCACACCGCTTCCATCCCCAGCGTCAGCCCGGCTTCCAGCCCTTTTCGCACCCAACTTTTTCCATCCCATAACAGCAGGTTTTTCACCGTTTGCTGAGAGATAGTCGACGCGCCGCGAATACGGTTCTCATGGCGTTCATTATGTGAAAGTGCCTTCTGGATCGCGCCAAAATCCAGCCCCCAGTGATCGGGGAAACGCTGATCCTCTGCTGCGACAACAGCCAGCGCCATCCACGGCGAAATTTCATCCATACTGACCCAGTCGGAATGAGCAACATAACCAAAGTTACCTGTCAGCCAGGCCCCAATTTGCCGCTCGACCATCACGGCAGAAAATGGCACCGGCAGAAAGCTGAACAGCACAATGCCGCCGCCCCAGAAAATGGCCAGTACCAGTAAAACCCGCAGCGCAATACGTTTCAGCATAGTTTTCAGCGGGCCGCGAAAGCCATTTCTCATTCCGCCAGCACCAGTATGCGCGCAACCAGCTTTTCGATCCCCGCCGCAGCCTGCGCAATATCCTCAGCAAGCATATACGCTGGCGTGGTTACCACTTTATTCTCTTCATCCACCACAATATCGTCCACCGGGCACGGCACATGTTCCGCGCCCATCTCTTCCAGCACTTCAGCGATATCGACATCCGTACCGATTGTCAGACGCAGCGGGAAGTCGAAAATTTTCGGCAGCAACGCCGGAGCGATACACATAAATCCCAGCGGTTTACCCGCCTGATGCATCTCCAGCACTCGCTGTTTAAGCGTATTATCGACAACACACGCGCTGCCCTGGCTGGCAAAATTACTCAAATTTTTGGCCGCACCAAAACCACCAGGCACAATCAGCGCATCCAGATCATTTACTGATAGTTGTGCCAGCGGCCGGATATTTCCACGCGCAATTCGGGCCGCTTCGACCAGCACATTGCGGCTCTCCGTCATGACATCACCTGTCAGGTGATTCACCACATCGCTCTGCCATTTATCCGGCGCGAAACAAACTGCCTCAGCACCTGAACGGGCGATCGCCAGTAACGTGATCACCGCTTCATGGATTTCCGCACCGTCATAGACACCCGCGCCGCTAAGAATCACGCCTACTTTTTTCATTTTGCTCATCCTTTATGCAGCGTACTGTCGATAATTAAAAATTTTGATAAGGGAGCCTTGCTTCACACATTTCACTGATTGATGTAACAAATCATTTAAGATTTGCTATCTTATGTGCGTGTGGTCGAATTTTTTCAGGCTACGCCCTTGCAAAAAAGAGTAAAAACTACGGCGCAGCTACGGTTTCCCTGGTGTTGGCGCAGTATTCGCGCACCCCGGTTAATCCGGGGTCATTTTTTTCCAGCGTCCACTGCCGCAACCCAGGCTTTCAGTACCGCCACATCGTTCTGCCACTCCTGTTTCATCTCTTCCACCCATTCGCCGACATTGTCCCACCACGCCGGAAGATCGGGAGACTGGATCTGTTGCCCCAGTTGCTGCAGATGACGTAAACCGACAGAGCCTGCCGCGCCCTTAATCTTATGTCCCTCTTCGGTTATGCCTTTCTGATCGCGGGCCGTAAGATTTGACTCAAGCACATTGAGATAGCCCGGCATCATTTTCTCAAAGACAGCCAGCCCATCGGTGATTAATTTAGGCCCAACCAGCTCGATATATTGCTCAAGCATGGCCGTATCCAGCACCGTTTGTACTTTGCTGTTATCGACAGTTGTCACCTGCTTCTCCTCATTGGCGTTTGTATCCCAGAACTTTTTAATCATGGCAGTTAATGCCGGGACCGCCAGCGGTTTGCTCAATACGTCATTCATGCCCGCATCGAGATACTCCTGTTTGTTTTTCAGCACGTTGGCTGTCAGTGCTACCAGTGGCGGCAGATCTTCGCGCGGGTAACGGCTGGTTAGCGTGCGGGAAATATCCAGCCCGGTCATGTCCGGCAACTGAATATCCAGCAGCAGCAGATCGTATTCGCCAGGGGCGAACATCTCCAGCGCGGCGCTTCCGGTCATCGCCACATCGACGCTACAACCCAGCTTTTCCAGCACCGAGCGCGCGACAATGACATTCAGCTCAATGTCCTCAACCAGCAGCACATGCAGCGCAGGCAACGGCATATCATCATCTTCGAAAGCGTCATCAACTTCTTCCGCCACTGCGGGCGCATGAACGGTCAGCGTAAAGATGGACCCGGCGCCTGGCTGGCTGCTGACAGAGATATCCCCCCCCATATTTTTGGCGAGGCGACGTGAAACGGCCAGCCCGATACCCGTTCCCGTGGCCGGTTTGCCACCGTGGCTATCTTTGACCTGGTAATACATGGCAAAGATCTTATCCTGCTCGTCGCGCGGAATACCGATACCGGAATCCTGCACTTCGAAGTGCAGGATTTCACCTTCATCGTAGCGAACGCGCACTTCAACCTGACCTTGCGGAGTAAATTTCACCGCATTGCTGATCAGGTTCCACAGAATCTGCCGCAGACGCGTACCGTCGGTAATCACCTTGTGCGGCAGCGGCAACGTTGGCTCCAGTACAAAACGCAGCCCTTTTTGATGCGCCTGCAAACCGGAAAGGTTTTCCAGATCGGCAAGGAAGCTGGTGAAATCCAGTGGCTGGTTATCAAGCTGAACTTTACGGCGCTCCATTTTATCCATGTCGATAATATCGTTGAAGATATTCCCCAGCGTCACGGCTGAGACATGGATTGTCTTCAGGTATTTCTCTTGCTCCTGCGTCAAATCCGTGTCGAGCAGGATCCGGCTCAGGCCGACGATGCCATTCAGCGGTGTACGCAGTTCATGGCTAATCGTGGAAATGAAGGTGGTCTTATCCCGACTGGCCCGCTCCAGCGCATCCTGGTAGCGTTTACGCTCAGTAATATCGCGGCCAAAGCCCATCAGCCCGTGGCGTTTACCCACGCGGTCGTAATAAGGCACTTTACGGATTTCGAAACAGGCTTTGCGCCCGTCCGGATAATCCAGCCACTGTTCGTAGGTCAGCGATACGTTATGACGAAAGACTTTTTCATCGGTTTCAATAACTTTCGCTGCGGCTTCCTCAGAATAGACATCCTGCGGTTTCAGGTGAATGAGCTGCTTCTCGCTTTTGCCGGTCAGCAGTTCCATCGCCCGGTTACAGCCAGAAAACTCTTTATCTTCGTTACGGTAGAAAACCAAATCCGGTGAGGCATCAAGGAAAGAGCGCAGAAAGGAGGATTGTTGTTCGAGCTGGATCTGCGTTTGCTCGCGCTCCTGCATCTCTATTTTTAGCTGTTCAAAGGTCTCCTGGCGCTCCGCTTCAGCCTTTTCACGATCGCTGATCTCCTGGTTAAGCTGGGCAATATTATCTTTTAACTGCACATTGAGCTTCAGATCGCGATCGCGCATCTCTTCGAGTTTTTCTACCAGCCGCGATAACCGCTGACGGGATTCTTCCAGCTGCTCAACCACCACCGATAAAAAGTAGACCGCCCACGGAGTGATCAGCAGACCAAAAAAGATCGAGCGGATAACATCAATGCTCTCCACCTGACCCTGCAATACCATGGTGACCGCCATCTGCACGACGATTGCCAGCACCACCAGCGCTAAAGCCAGCAGCAAGGAAAAGCGCACCAGACCAAGCTTCATCATCAGATCGACGTAGTATTGCGCCAGTAAACGGATTTGCTTCATAGAGTTTCCCTCGGACAATTGCGCTCAATAATACTCAATTCTGGGCAAGGGATTGAAGCTTGTGTGAAAAATGCGGTGAGAGTTAAGGTTTTGTTGCCGGTTCAGGCGGGCAATTGCCAGCAACGTCCAAGCGCCGAACCTTGTCCGCCCTGCTCATTCAGATAGCGATCCAGCTCCACCATGCCGGTCCAGCGGTTTTCGCACCACAGCGGCGCCAGCAGGGTCGGACGGCGCGCGCTGGCGGAAACGCGGTGATAGACAACCTCCGGCGGCGTATGGCGAATCATCTCTCCGGCAATAACGGTATACTCTTCCAGGCCAATACCATTCAGGCGGCCAGCTTCCCATGCCTTCGCCATAATACTGCCTTTTACGATATGCAGCGGATGCAGCTTAATGCCATCAACGCCAGCATCTGTAACGCGCTGTAGGGTCTCCAGGCAATCCACGCGACGTTCCCCCGGTAACCCGACAATCAAATGCGTGCAGACTTTCAGACCGCGTTGACGGGCCTGTTGCGCCGTTTTCCGATAGCAGGCGAAATCATGCCCACGGTTGATGCGATGCAGCGTTTTATCGTGAGCAGTTTGCAGGCCCAATTCCAGCCACACTTCATAACCCTGTTGATGGTTTTCACAAAGCAAATCCAGCACCGCTTCCGGCACGCAATCAGGGCGCGTGCCGACGCACAAACCCACAATGTTCGCCTGGCTTATCGCCTGCTGGTACATCGACCGTAGCACCTGCACTTCCGCCCAGGTGCTGGTGTAAGCCTGGAAATAGGCGAGATAGCGACGTGCGCGATTGACGAGGTTCGCCTGATGAGCAAGCTGGTCAGCAATGGATTGGTGCTGCTGTGCCTCATCGGCAAAAGAAGCGACATTACAGAACGTACACCCACCGCGTCCAATGGTGCCATCGCGGTTTGGGCAGCTAAAACCGCCATGCAAAGTGAGTTTATGGACTTTTTCTCCATACCGGCGAGCAAGATCCCCACCAAACATATTGACTAATTTCTGTAACTGCATAATCTGAAAGGCCGCCCTGACGAAAGGGTGTAGCCTGCCACTTTTAGCTTTCATCGGCGATGACCTGGATCAATCGCCCCGGAAGGCTTTTATTCATTGCATAAAAAGTCAATATAATCGCAATTTCATTCACCTCAAAGGCGATTACTTTTCCTTATATTCCTGCCTTATTTTGCAGAAATACGTGCGTAAGTGAAAAACAGTGTCTTCATGCAACTCTCACCCACACAGCAGAATAAAAATCTGCCGTTAAATACATACTCAGGACAGAACATCAGAAACTACGCTTTGGTATAGTGAGTCAGATCACACTCCGCTACCGCTTGTCGCTGCGCTCCATGAATGTAAAAAAGCTTAAATAAATATAAATATCAAATATATAAACCATCTTTAGCACATTTTTGTATAAATAAGCTCGGCATTTGACCTGTGTACGGATTCCCGATAACTTGGGAATCCGCTGGAAGCTTTCTGGATGAGCAGTCTGCTCATCATATTTATGCAGTAATTGAGATTCCCTCTTAAGCAAGTCCTCAACACTTGTGTATCGATGCGAAAAGGAAATTAAAGAGGGCGACATGCGAGGCATATGCCCCGTCGCCATGCTCTTTTTGCGCCTGTGCGTATCGATCAACGGAGGGTGTCTCGTAGAGCCTGGGGAGGTTCACTGATATGTTGTACGATAAATCTCTCGAGAGAGATAACTGTGGTTTCGGCCTGATCGCCCACATAGAAGGCGAACCTAGCCACAAGGTAGTGCGTACCGCTATTCACGCACTGGCCCGAATGCAGCACCGTGGCGCAATCCTTGCCGATGGTAAAACCGGCGATGGTTGCGGCCTGCTGCTGCAAAAACCCGACCGTTTCTTCCGTATTGTGGCGGAAGAGCGCGGCTGGCGCTTAGCCAAAAATTACGCCGTGGGCATGCTGTTCCTGAATCAGGATCCAGAAAAAGCCAGCGCGTCACGTCGCGTTGTTGAAGAAGAGCTGCAACAAGAAACCCTGTCGATCGTCGGCTGGCGCGATGTGCCAACCAACGAAGGGGTGCTCGGTGAAATCGCCCTCTCCTCGCTGCCTCGTATTGAACAAATTTTCGTGAACGCCCCCGCAGGCTGGCGCCCGCGCGATATGGAGCGTCGTCTGTTTATCGCTCGTCGCCGCATTGAAAAACGCCTGCAGGAAGATAAAGAGTTCTACGTTTGTAGCCTCTCCAATCTGGTGAACATCTATAAAGGTCTGTGTATGCCGGCGGATCTGCCGCGCTTTTACCTGGATCTGGCGGATCTGCGTCTGGAATCGGCCATTTGCCTGTTCCACCAGCGCTTCTCCACCAACACCGTGCCACGCTGGCCGCTGGCGCAACCGTTCCGCTACCTGGCGCACAACGGTGAAATCAACACCATTACCGGTAACCGCCAGTGGGCGCGCGCGCGTACCTACAAATTCAAAACGCCGTTGATCCCGGATCTTCATGATGCCGCGCCGTTCGTCAACGAAACCGGCTCTGACTCCAGTTCAATGGATAACATGCTCGAGCTGCTGTTGGCAGGCGGGATGGATATTGTGCGCGCCATGCGTTTGCTGGTGCCGCCAGCCTGGCAGAATAACCCGGATATGGATCCGGACCTGCGCAGCTTCTTCGACTTTAACTCCATGCACATGGAACCGTGGGACGGCCCGGCGGGCATCGTGATGTCTGACGGGCGTTTCGCTGCCTGTAACCTCGACCGTAACGGTCTGCGCCCGGCGCGCTATGTCGTTACCAAAGATAAGCTGATCACCTGTGCTTCAGAAGTGGGGATCTGGGATTATCAGCCGGACGAAGTGGTCGAAAAAGGCCGTGTCGGCCCGGGCGAACTGATGGTTATCGATACCCGAGACGGGCGCATTCTGCACTCTGCCGAAACCGATGACGATCTGAAAAGCCGCCACCCGTATAAAGAGTGGATGGCGAAAAACGTTCGCCGTCTGGTGCCGTTTGAAGATCTGCCTGATGAAGAAGTCGGTACCCGCGAGATGGACGACGATCTGCTGGCAAGCTACCAGAAGCAGTTTAACTACAGCTTTGAAGAGCTGGATTCGGTTATCCGCGTGCTGGGCGAAAATGGCCAGGAAGCGGTCGGCTCCATGGGCGATGACACCCCGTTTGCGGTGCTTTCCAGCCAGCCACGCATTATTTATGACTACTTCCGTCAGCAGTTCGCGCAGGTCACCAACCCGCCGATCGATCCGCTGCGTGAAGCCCACGTTATGTCGCTGGCTACCAGCATCGGTCGCGAAATGAACGTCTTCTGCGAAGCGGAAGGCCAGGCGCACCGCCTGAGCTTCAAATCACCGATCCTGCTGTACTCCGATTTCAAGCAACTGACGACGATGGAAGAGGAGCACTACCGCGCCGACACGCTGGACATCACCTTCGACGTGACTGAAACGTCGCTGGAAGAGACCGTCAAAGCGCTGTGTGATAAAGCAGAGCAGATGGTGCGTAATGGTACTGTATTGCTGGTGCTCTCTGATCGTAACATCGCCAAAAATCGCCTGCCGGTTCCGGCGCCGATGGCAGTGGGCGCGATCCAGACACGCCTGGTGGATAAGAGCCTGCGCTGCGATGCCAACATTATTGTTGAAACAGCAAGTGCCCGCGACCCGCACCACTTTGCGGTGCTGCTCGGCTTCGGCGCGACGGCCATCTACCCGTACCTGGCGTATGAAACGCTGGCGAAACTGGTCGACAACAATGCCATTGAGAAAAATTACCGTACAGTGATGCTGAACTACCGTAACGGCATCAATAAAGGGCTGTACAAAATCATGTCCAAAATGGGCATTTCGACGGTCGCCTCATACCGTTGCTCAAAACTGTTTGAAGCCGTGGGCCTGCACGATGACGTTGCTGCGCTCTGCTTCCAGGGCGTTATCAGCCGTATTGGCGGCGCGGGCTTTAGCGACTTCCAGCAAGATCTGCTGAACCTCTCTAAACTGGCCTGGCTGGCGCGTAAACCGCTGTCGCAGGGCGGCCTGCTGAAATATGTCCATGGCGGTGAATACCACGCTTATAACCCGGATGTCGTACGTACGCTGCAACAGGCAGTACAGAGTGGCGAGTACAGCGATTATCAGGAATATGCGAAGCTGGTTAACGAACGCCCGGCAGCTACGCTGCGCGATTTGCTGGCCATCACGCCGAACGGTGAAGCGGTCAGTCTGAAAGATGTGGAACCGGCGACCGAGCTGTTTAAACGCTTCGATACCGCAGCGATGTCTATCGGCGCGCTCAGCCCGGAGGCTCACGAAGCGCTGGCAGAAGCAATGAACAGCCTCGGCGGTTTCTCCAACTCCGGTGAAGGCGGCGAAGATCCGGCGCGCTACGGCACCAATAAAGTGTCGCGTATCAAGCAGGTTGCTTCTGGCCGCTTTGGTGTAACCCCGGCGTACCTGGTGAACGCTGATGTCATTCAGATCAAAGTCGCCCAGGGGGCAAAACCGGGAGAAGGCGGCCAGCTACCAGGTGACAAAGTCACCCCGTACATCGCCAAACTGCGCTACTCCGTACCCGGCGTAACGCTGATCTCTCCGCCTCCGCACCACGATATCTACTCTATCGAGGATCTGGCGCAGCTGATTTTCGACCTGAAGCAGGTCAACCCGAAAGCGATGATCTCCGTGAAGCTGGTTTCCGAACCGGGCGTCGGTACCATCGCTACCGGTGTGGCGAAAGCCTATGCCGATCTGATCACTATCGCCGGCTACGACGGCGGTACTGGTGCAAGCCCGCTCTCTTCGGTGAAATATGCCGGTTGTCCGTGGGAACTGGGGCTGGTGGAAACCCAGCAGGCGCTGGTCGCGAACGGTTTGCGTCACAAGATCCGTTTGCAGGTGGATGGCGGTTTGAAAACCGGCCAGGACATCATCAAAGCTGCCATTCTGGGCGCCGAAAGCTTTGGTTTCGGTACCGGGCCAATGGTCGCGCTGGGCTGTAAATACCTGCGAATTTGTCACCTGAATAACTGCGCAACCGGCGTAGCGACTCAGGATGACAAACTGCGTAAGAATCACTATCACGGTCTGCCGTTCAAAGTGACCAACTACTTTGAATTTATCGCCCGTGAAACCCGCGAGTTAATGGCGCAACTGGGCGTGAAACGCCTGGTCGATCTGATTGGCCGCACCGATCTGCTGAAAGAGCTGGACGGTTTTACCGCCAAGCAGCAGAAGCTGGATCTGGCGAAACTGCTGGAAACCGCCGAGCCGCACCCAGGCAAAGCGCTGTACTGCACGGAAAACAACCCGCCGTTTGATAATGGCGTGCTGAACGCGCAGTTATTGCAGCAGGCGAAACCGTATGTCGATGAGAAGCAGAGCAAAACTTTCTGGTTCGATATCCGCAACACCGATCGTTCCGTGGGTGCTTCACTGTCTGGCTATATTGCGCAGTCTCATGGCGATCAAGGGCTGGCAGCCGATCCGATTAAAGCGCATTTCAGCGGCACCGCAGGCCAGAGCTTCGGCGTGTGGAACGCTGGCGGCGTTGAGCTCTATCTGACCGGCGATGCCAACGACTATGTCGGTAAAGGTATGGCGGGCGGTTTGCTGGCGGTGCGTCCGCCGGTGGGTTCGGCCTTCCGTAGCCATGAAGCAAGCATTATCGGTAACACCTGCCTGTATGGCGCAACCGGCGGTCGTTTGTACGCTGCGGGCCGCGCAGGCGAGCGTTTTGCGGTGCGTAACTCCGGCGCCATCACGGTTGTAGAAGGCATCGGCGACAACGGTTGTGAATATATGACCGGCGGCATTGTTTGCGTGCTGGGTAAAACCGGCGTCAACTTTGGCGCAGGGATGACCGGCGGCTTTGCCTATGTACTGGATGAAGACGGTGAATTCCGTAAACGCGTTAACCCGGAACTGGTGGAAGTGCTGAGCGTCGATGACCTCGCCATCCATGAAGAGCATCTGCGCGGTCTGATCACCGAGCATGTGCACCATACCGGTTCTCAGCGTGGCGAAGAGATCCTGGCGAACTGGCCGGCATTCTCATCGAAATTCGCCCTGGTGAAACCGAAGTCCAGCGATGTGAAAGCCCTGTTAGGTCACCGTAGTCGTAGCGCGGCAGAGTTGCGCGTGCAGGCGCAGTAAGGAATTGAGATGAGTCAGAACGTTTACCAATTTATCGACTTACAGCGTGTTGATCCGCCCAAGAAACCGATCAAGCTGCGTAAAATTGAATTTGTTGAAATCTACGAGCCCTTCTCTGAAGGGCAAGCTAAAGCGCAGGCCGATCGCTGCCTCTCCTGCGGTAACCCGTACTGCGAGTGGAAATGTCCGGTTCATAACTACATTCCTAACTGGCTGAAGCTGGCCAACGAAGGTCGTATTTTTGAAGCAGCAGAGCTGTCGCACCAGACTAACACCCTGCCGGAAGTATGCGGACGCGTCTGCCCGCAGGATCGTCTGTGCGAAGGTTCCTGCACGCTGAACGACGAGTTCGGCGCAGTCACCATCGGCAACATCGAGCGCTATATCAACGATAAAGCGTTCGAAATGGGCTGGCGTCCCGATCTGACCGGCGTGAAGCAAACCGGTAAACGCGTGGCGATTATCGGTGCAGGTCCGGCAGGTCTGGCGTGTGCCGATGTACTGACCCGCAACGGCGTAAAAGCCGTCGTCTTCGACCGTCATCCGGAAATCGGCGGCCTGCTGACCTTTGGTATCCCGGCCTTCAAGCTGGAAAAAGAGGTGATGACCCGCCGCCGTGAGATTTTTACCGGTATGGGTATTGAGTTCAAACTCAATACCGAAGTGGGTCGCGATGTGCAGATCGACGAACTGCTGAAAGATTACGACGCGGTGTTCCTCGGCGTCGGTACCTATCAGTCAATGCGCGGCGGGCTGGAGAACGAAGACGCTACGGGCGTATTCGACGCACTGCCGTTCCTCATCGCTAATACACGTCAGATTATGGGCTTTGGCGAAACGCCAAATGAGCCGTATATCAGCATGGAAGGCAAACGCGTCGTGGTGCTTGGCGGTGGTGATACCGCAATGGACTGCGTGCGTACTTCTATTCGCCAGGGCGCAACGCACGTAATTTGTGCTTATCGCCGTGATGAAGAGAACATGCCGGGTTCCCGCCGCGAAGTGAAAAACGCGCGTGAAGAGGGCGTGGAATTCCAGTTTAACGTGCAGCCGCTGGGCATCGAAATCAATGCCAACGGCAAAGTGTGCGGCGTGAAGATGGCGCGGACCGAAATGGGCGAGCCGGATGCTAAAGGCCGTCGCCGTGCGGAAATCGTCCCGGGTTCTGAGCATGTGGTTCCGGCCGATGCTGTGGTGATGGCGTTTGGTTTCCGTCCGCACAGTATGGAGTGGCTGGCGAAGCACAGCGTTGAACTTGACGCTCAGGGCCGCGTTATCGCACCGGAAGGCAGCGAAAATCCGTTCCAGACCAGCAACCCGAAAATCTTTGCCGGCGGCGACATTGTACGTGGCTCCGATTTGGTGGTGACCGCGATTGCCGAAGGCCGTAAAGCGGCTGACGGCATCATGAACTACCTCGAAGTGTAATACCCATGTAGCGACCCAAAAGGAGGCTTCGGCCTCCTTTTTTATTGGCGGATCGCAGATAGTAAAACAGGGCCCTTCGGCCCTGTTTGATTACTTCACTACCCGCAACGACGGGCGTCCACCGCGCGGCGGCGGATCGTCATCAGGGTCGTTGTCCTGATCGTCAGCATGATCGGGTTTATCACCGTCGATAACCGACATCACCGTCTCACTTTCCTGCGCTGAAGTTTCGTGGTCGTCATTCATCATGGCGACGTCTTCATCGTAGGCAGCTTCCGGTTCGAACATGGTACCCGCGCCGTTTTCACGGGCGTAAATAGCCAGTACGGCCGCCATCGGCACCGCAACCTGACGCGGCACGCCACCGAAGCGCGCATTGAAACGCACCTCGTCGTTCGCCAGTTCCAGATTGCCTACCGCGCGCGGCGCGATGTTCAACACGATTTGACCGTCACGCGCATACTCCATCGGCACGCGAACATCCGGCAACGTCACATCAACAACCAGATGTGGCGTTAGCTGGTTATCCAGTAACCATTCATAGAAGGCCCGCAGCAGATACGGACGGCGTGGAGACAGTTGTGACAAATCCATTCAGTTAACCCCGGCCAAGGCGCATTTCGCGCTCGGCTTCAGTCAGAGAAGCGAGGAAGGAATCACGCTCAAATACGCGCGTCATATATCCTTTCAGCTCTTTGGCGCCTGCGCCGCTCAGCTCGATGCCCAGTACCGGTAAGCGCCACAGCAGCGGTGCGAGGTAGCAGTCAACGAGGCTGAACTCGTCGTTCAGGAAGTAAGGTTTCTGGGTGAACAGCGGGCCAATTGCCAGCAGCTCTTCACGCAGTTGCTTACGGGCGGCATCGGCCTGTGCGCCGCTGTTGTTCTGGATGATATTCATCAGGGAATACCAGTCCTTTTCAATGCGATGCATGTACAGGCGGCTTTCACCGCGCGCGACCGGGTAAACCGGCATTAGCGGCGGATGCGGGAAACGCTCGTCCAGATATTCCATAATGATGCGTGATTCCCACAGGGTGAGTTCACGATCTACAAGTGTCGGTACGCTTTGATTCGGGTTGAGGTCAATCAGATCCTGAGGAGGATTATCCTTTTCCACGTGCTCAATTTCGAAGCTGACACCTTTTTCGGCCAGCACGATACGGACCTGATGGCTATAGATGTCCACAGGACCAGAAAACAGCGTCATTACCGAACGTTTGTTGGCAGCGACAGCCATGAAAACCTCCAGGTATATTCAAGAATTTACTGCTACCGGACTTACTCGACCGGTCAGATGTGAGTTACCTACCCGCCCGTACTGTCACTTTCGTTCAGGAAGCAAACAAAAAATGAACAATCCCAGCCATTTGGGCAGAAAATTGGATGATAGTTTACCAGATTTTGCGGGGTTTGTGGTGAGGGGATTCTGCAAATGCTGAAAAAGACGCAATAAGCGATTGATTACTGTGGATAACACGATTTTTATCCATAAAAAAACCCGGCTTGCACCGGGTTTTTTCGCCAATCGTTCTGCCGAAGCAGAAAGCAATTAACGTTTGGAGAACTGCGGACGACGACGTGCTTTGCGCAGACCGACTTTTTTACGTTCAACCTGACGAGCGTCACGAGTGACGAAGCCAGCTTTACGCAGTTCGGAACGCAGAGACTCATCGTACTCCATCAGAGCGCGGGTGATACCGTGACGGATCGCACCTGCCTGACCGGAGATACCACCACCTTTAACGGTGATGTACAGATCCAGTTTTTCAACCATGTCGACCAGTTCCAGCGGCTGACGAACTACCATGCGGGCAGTTTCACGACCGAAGTACTGTTCCAGAGAACGCTGGTTGATTACGATTTTACCGTTGCCCGGTTTGATGAACACGCGAGCGGCGGAGCTTTTGCGGCGACCAGTGCCGTAGTATTGATTTTCAGCCATTGCCTATAATCCCGATTAGATGTCAAGAACTTGCGGTTGCTGTGCCGCGTGGTTGTGCTCGTTACCCGCGTAAACTTTCAGTTTACGGTACATAGCACGACCCAGCGGGCCTTTTGGCAGCATGCCTTTAACCGCGATTTCAATCACACGCTCAGGACGGCGGGCAATCATCTCTTCAAAGGTCGCTTGTTTGATACCACCGATGTGGCCGGTGTGGTGGTAGTACATTTTGTCAGAACGTTTGTTGCCGGTTACAGCAACTTTTTCTGCGTTCAGAACGATGATGTAATCACCAGTATCAACGTGCGGAGTGTATTCCGCTTTATGCTTACCGCGCAGGCGACGAGCCAGTTCGGTAGCCAGACGGCCCAGAGTTTTACCGGTCGCGTCAACAACATACCAGTCGCGTTTTACGGTTTCTGGTTTAGCTGTAAAAGTTTTCATTATAAAGCTTACCCAAATAATAAGTTACACGTTGGTGAACACCCAAACGCCTAAATACAAGTGAGGTTCACACGACATTGTCCAGTAAACCTACCCCTTCGGATATGTTTAGCCGGCACACAAGAGTTTCGGGAAAAAAACCTTGTAGTAACGTGGGGTCGCAGGATTATAGAGAAGTCGTGGGCAAAGATCGACCCCTTTTTGTGATTTGGCGCGGCTTTTGTGCAAGGCGAATCCCTTTCCCGGTGGGAAAGGGATTTACCGATTACGGCATATGCGCGCGCTTGAGATATTCTTCGCTCTGCATCTCTTGCAGGCGGGACAAACAGCGCTGAAACTCAAATTTCAGCCGTTCGCCCTGATAAATCTCATGTAGCGGCGCAGCCGCACTCACCACCAGCTTCACATGGCGCTCGTAAAACTCATCCACTAAAGCAATAAAACGTCGTGCTTCGCTCTCCATCAGTGGTGTCATTACCGGCACATCGAACAACATTACGGTATGGAACAACCGCGAGAGCGCGATGTAATCGTGCTGGCTGCGCGCATCGACGCAGAGCGTGGCAAACGACACTGCCAGCGTCTGGTTTTCCACACCCAGCGTCGGCAGCGCACGGTGATTAATCTCCAGCTGTGGCGCATGCTCACGCTTTGCGCCCGCCAGCGCTAACCACAACGTATCCATTTGCCGCGCGGTCTCGCTATCCAGTGGAGTCAGCCATAAGTGCGCCTGGGTTAATGTGCGCAGACGATAATCGACGCCCGCATCGACATTCATCACATCGCAAAACTGCTTGATGGCATCGATAGCAGGTAAAAAGCGCGAGCGCTGCAAGCCGTTGCGGTAGAGCTCATCCGGCGGAATATTCGACGTCGCCACCAGCGTGATACCACGGGCGAACAGCGCTTTCATTAGCCCGCCCAGCAGCATGGCGTCGGTAATATCCGAAACGAAAAATTCATCGAAGCACAGCACATCGGTTTCAGCTTTGAAGCGATCGGCAACAATTTCCAGCGGATCGCTATGCCCCTGAAGTGAAGTCAGTTCTTCGTGCACGCGCAGCATAAAACGGTGAAAGTGCAGACGTTGTTTACGCTCACCCGGCAGGCTCTGATAGAACATGTCCATCAGCCAGGTTTTGCCACGGCCAACGCCGCCCCACATATAAAGACCGCGCACTGGCGCGCTTTCACGCGGTTCTCGTTTTCCCAGCAGTTTGCCGAACTTCGCCAGCAAACCACCGTTTGTCGGTGCGCTGTTGTCGCTGCGGGTAATAAGTTCTTGATAGATATGTTCCAGCCGCTGAACGGCTTCTTTTTGCACATCATCCGGCTGATGGCTCCCCTCGTTGAGGGCGCTGTTGTATCGCGATGTCGGGGTAAGGCTTTGCATGGTGTTATGGTTGTTCCTTGAAAATCGATCCGCCCCCACAGGGTTGACGAAAAAAAGGCCGTTCTACACTACGCGATGATTTGTCAGGATTCCACTTCTACACCAGAAGCGGTTATAGTGGCACTATCAGGCGCAGGCAAGGAGCTTGCAGCCCACACCCTACGGAATCACAAAATAACGGGAGAAGTACATGACCTGGGAATACGCGCTAATCGGGTTGGTTGTCGGCATTATCATTGGTGCCGTGGGTATGCGTTTCGGAAACCGTAAATTGCGCCAGCAACAGGCCTTGCAGTATGAGCTGGAAAAAAACAAAGCGGAACTGGAAGAGTATCGCGAAGAACTGGTGAGCCATTTTGCCCGCAGCGCGGAACTGCTGGATAACATGGCGCATGATTATCGCCAACTGTATCAACACATGGCGAAAAGCTCGTCCAACTTGCTGCCGGAAATGTCGGCAGAAGAGAATCCGTTCCGCAACCGTCTGGCCGAATCTGAAGCCAGTAACGATCAGGCGCCGGTGCAGATCCCGCGTGATTATTCTGATGGCGCTTCCGGCCTGCTGCGCGGCGGCGCAAGCCGTAAATAATTCCGCCCTGTCATCTGTTTTTTTCGGGCGCGTTCCCCGCGCCCACCCCATCTTCCGCATCATAGCTATTATTTAGTCATTCACCTCATTGTTACCCGGTTGAAATTTCAATAACATCAAACTGTTTTGGGGCGTCATTCCTTTCACTTCAGGTTACGAGAGCCAGCATCAATGAAGAAACCAACCCTGCTGTTGAGTGCATTTGCGTTAAGTGTCGGGTTAACTCTCTCGGCACCGTTTCAGGCGATGGCCGCCATGCCATCACAAGTGCCCGGTCAGGGCGCGTTGCCAAGCCTTGCGCCCGTGCTGGAAAAGGTACTGCCTGCGGTGGTTAGCGTGCAGGTAGAGGGGACAACGACACAAGGTCAGAAAGTTCCGGAAGAGCTTAAGAAGTTTTTCGGCGACGATGTGCCGGATCAACCGCAGCAACCGCAACCTTTTGAAGGGCTGGGCTCCGGGGTGATCATTGACGCCGCGAAAGGCTACGTGCTGACAAACAATCATGTGATCAATCAGGCGCAAAAAATCAGCGTGCAGTTGAACGATGGTCGCGAGTTCGATGCCAAGCTGATCGGCGGTGATGATCAGAGTGATATTGCTCTGCTGCAATTACAGAACGCCAGCAATCTGACGCAAATTGCGATTGCCGACTCCGATAAACTGCGCGTCGGCGACTTTGTCATTGCCGTAGGTAACCCGTTCGGCCTTGGGCAGACAGCCACTTCCGGGATTGTTTCCGCGCTGGGCCGCAGCGGCCTGAATCTGGAAGGGCTGGAAAACTTTATCCAGACGGATGCCTCAATTAACCGTGGTAACTCCGGCGGCGCGCTGCTTAATCTCAATGGCGAGCTTATCGGCATTAATACTGCTATCCTCGCACCAGGCGGCGGTAGTGTAGGGATTGGCTTCGCCATTCCGAGCAATATGGCACAAACCCTCTCCAGGCAATTGATTCAGTTTGGCGAGATCAAACGCGGTCTGTTGGGCATCAAAGGCACGGAAATGAGTGCGGATATCGCCAAAGCCTTTAACCTTAACGTCCAGCGCGGCGCCTTTGTCAGCGAAGTGCTGCCTAACTCCGGCTCGGCAAAAGCCGGGATCAAATCCGGTGATGTTATCGTCAGTCTGAACGGTAAGCCGCTGAACAGCTTTGCCGAACTGCGTTCACGTATTGCCACGACGGAACCCGGCGCGAAAGTGAAGCTCGGCCTGCTGCGCGATGGCAAGCCGCTGGAGGTGGAAGTCACGCTGGATAAAAGCACGTCTTCGTCCGCCAGCGCCGATCTGATTTCACCGTCATTGCAGGGTGCAGAACTGAGCGACAGCCAGCTCAAAGATGGCACCAAAGGCATCGCGATAAATAATGTCGAAAAAGGCAGCGCCGCCGCGCAGGCCGGTCTGCATAAAGATGATGTGATCATTGGCATCAACCGTGAGCGCGTTCAGTCGATCGCTGAAATGCGTAAATTGCTGGAAACGAAACCTTCGGTAATGGCGCTGCATATCGTGCGCGGCAACGACAGCATCTATCTGCTGTTGCGCTAGGTCCCTCACTCTCCGGACATCATCATGTGATGTCCGGAGAACTCATGTTATGCTGCTGCCGTTCTTCCTTTTAGCGATAATCCCATCATGTATGTGAAGATTTTACGTTCAGTTGCAATCGGTTTGGTTGTGGGTGGCCTGATCATCGTCGCCATGCCTTCGCTGCGCAAAAACATCCCACTTAGCGCTCCCCAGCTTGAAAGCGCTGACGAAACGCCAGCCAGCTATAACCCGGCTGTACGCCGCGCAGCGCCGGCGGTGGTCAACGTCTATAACCGCAGCCTGAATAGCTCCACTCATGATCGTCTGGAGATCCGTACGCTTGGTTCCGGCGTGATTATGGATCAGCGTGGCTACATCATTACCAACAAGCACGTCATCAATGATGCGGACCAGATTATCGTCGCCCTGCAGGATGGCCGGGTGTTTGAAGCATTGCTGGTTGGCTCGGATTCCCTGACCGACTTAGCGGTGCTGAAAATCAACGCAACCGGCGGTCTGCCGGTGATCCCCATCAATACGAAACGCACGCCACATATCGGCGATGTGGTGCTGGCAATCGGAAACCCGTACAACCTTGGTCAAACGACAACGCAGGGGATTATCAGCGCTACCGGGCGTATCGGCCTGAACCCGAGCGGACGGCAGAACTTTTTGCAGACCGATGCTTCTATCAACCACGGGAACTCCGGCGGCGCACTGGTCAACTCACTGGGCGAGCTGATGGGCATCAACACGTTGTCATTTGATAAGAGCAACGACGGCGAAACACCGGAAGGCATCGGTTTTGCCATCCCTTTCCAGCTGGCCACCAAGATTATGGATAAGCTGATCCGCGATGGTCGGGTGATCCGGGGTTACATTGGTATCGGCGGGCGAGAAATTGCGCCTCTGCATTCGCAAGGCGGCGGTATCGACCCAATTCAGGGGATTGTCGTTAACGAAGTTTCGCCTGGCGGTCCTGCCGCGCGCGCCGGGATTCAGGTCAATGACGTTATCACCTCCGTCAATGGTAAAGCGGCCGTTTCCGCGCTTGAAACTATGGATCAGGTCGCCGAGATCCGCCCGGGTTCCGTCATTCCGGTTGAAGTGATGCGTGACGATAAGAAACTGACCCTGCAAGTCACCATCGAAGAGTATCCGGCAACTAACTGATTGCCATAAAAAAACCGGAGCACAGGCTCCGGTTTTTTTATGGCGGCGATAACACGTTAGCGGTTAACGAAATCCACGCCCAGTTGAATATCTTTTTTCAGCGTGTCCAGCATACCTTCCAGCGACTGTTGTTCATAAGCGCTAAGCTTGCCGATAGCATGGCGCTCTTCAATGCCGTTTTTCCCCAGCAGCAGCGGCTGTGAGAAGAAGCGCGCATATTCGCCATCGCCTTCAACATAGGCGCATTCAACCACGCCTTTCTCGCCTTGCAGCGCACGAACCAGCGACAAACCAAAACGCGCAGCGGCCTGCCCCATCGAGAGCGTAGCCGAACCGCCACCCGCCTTCGCTTCCACCACTTCAGTACCAGCATTCTGAATGCGTTTTGTCAGTTCTGCGACTTCTTGCTCGCTAAAGCTGACGCCCGGTACCTGCGACAGCAGCGGCAGAATGGTAACGCCGGAATGGCCACCAATCACCGGCACTTCGATATCGCCCGGTGATTTATGTTTCAGTTCGGCAACAAAAGTATTGGAGCGAATAATGTCCAGCGTAGTGACGCCAAACAGTTTGTTCTTGTCGTAGACACCCGCTTTTTTCAGCACTTCCGCCGCAATGGCGACGGTGGTATTAACCGGGTTAGTAATGACGCCAATACAGGCTTTCGGCGCGGTTTTCGCCACCTGGGTGACCAGGTTTTTCACAATGCCCGCGTTGACGTTAAACAGGTCGGAACGATCCATACCCGGTTTACGCGCCACGCCAGCGGAAATCAGTACGACATCGGCCCCTTCCAGCGCAGGAGTCGCATCATCGCCGGAGAAACCTTTAATGCTCACATCAGTTGGAATATGGCTGAGATCAACAGCAACCCCGGGGGTTACAGGAGCAATATCATAGAGAGAGAGTTCTGAACCAGAAGGCAGTTGTGTTTTCAGTAGTAGGGCTAGCGCCTGACCGATACCGCCGGCCGCGCCGAGGACTGCGACTTTCATCCTAAACTCCTTATTATGGTTAGCTAAATATCTTGTTACTCCGTTGCGGCGACCTTAATTCACCCTGATAATTATGGCAATGCATGCGCAAAAATTCTGCAGCACACTCCACTTTAAAATCTTATAAGAAGGTAAATACGTCGTCAGATCGGCAAACTAAGCAACTAACACTGAGAGTTTATAATATAGCTGCGATATCCACCAAAATAACATCAACTTTATAACATTTAATTTACTTTTTAATGTTATTTGCGACGTAAGACACATGTGCCTGTCCTTCAGCGCAGGATTTGGTAAACTCCGCGCCTTTCAGCATACATTTCAGAATTTCCCAGACGAGATTGTTTGCATAAAAATTCATTAATATGCATAATAATGTTGTTTTCACGGCCATATTACGGGTGACTTATGCGAAGCTCGGCAAAACAAGAAGAATTAGTTAAAGCGTTTAAGGCGCTTCTTAAAGAAGAGAAATTCAGTTCTCAGGGAGAAATTGTCCAGGCTTTACAAGATGAAGGCTTCGACAATATCAATCAGTCTAAAGTCTCCCGCATGCTGACCAAATTCGGTGCGGTGCGTACGCGCAACGCAAAAATGGAGATGGTCTACTGCCTGCCGATTGAACTGGGCGTCCCGACAACCTCCAGCCCGCTGAAGAACCTGGTGCTGGATATCGATTACAACGATGCCGTTGTGGTGATTCACACCAGCCCGGGCGCAGCGCAGCTTATTGCACGCCTGCTGGATTCCCTGGGTAAAGCAGAAGGTATCCTCGGCACCATTGCTGGTGACGATACGATTTTTACCACCCCAGCCAGAGGTTTCACCGTTAAAGATCTCTACGAAGCGATCCTCGTGTTGTTCGAGCAGGAACTCTGATATCACTTCCCCCCGCTTCGATTGCGGGGGAATGTTCTGCCGCCTCCCCCTTCGTTCACGACTTTTCACTCACATTAATTTAACAGTTAGTGCGATTTCCTGTTTCAAACCCCCGGCGCAGTGAATGCCATCGCACAAAAAATCAAATTCAAATATCTATATGATTTTCTTAGATATCACCAATCATTTTTTAATCGCATCCAGGTTTTTTATGCTTTCTTGTTATAAAAAATGATTTCATAGAGGCCTAATTACCATAGAAACAATTAGCATGGTATTAATTTTTTCTGTGACTAGTGTATACTTGATTTTGTGATGAGGGTCACGAAACAAGGCCCCAATGAATTGAAGTAAAAGAATACGACGAGGTGAAGAATCATGAATATCAAATCAACTGTTGCAACACTCGGCATTCTCTCAGCACTGTCATTTGGCGCTTTCGCTGCCGATTCCATCAGCGCAGACCAGGCGCAATCACGCCAGTCTCTGGGCACAGTATCCGTAGGATCTGTCGCCTCCTCTCCGATGGATATGCGTGCTGAACTGAACAAAAAAGCGGAAGAACAAGGTGCTTCTTCTTATCGCATTATCGAAGCACGTACCGGTGACAACTGGCACGCAACAGCCGAACTGTACAAATAAGTTTTACCGATAACCCTATGCCATCACTCAACGGCGCCAGGCACAAAAATAGCAGTTCAATCCTCCCTGCCGTTGAGACTCTCTTAAGGAGACAAACTATGAAACGCAATCTAATCATCGCATCCCTTGGCCTTGCATCCCTGATCTCTTTCGGCGCAAGCGCTGCAACGCTGGTTAACAGCGAACAAGCAAGCAACCTCCAACCTATGGGCAGTGTTTCTGTTTCACAGGTTGCCGGTGTACCGATGGATATTCGCCAGGAACTCTCTGCGAAAGCTGACCAGGCGGGCGCCAGCAGCTATCGCATCGTTGAAGCACGTACGGGTGACCACACCCACGTCACGGCGGAACTGTATAAATAAACCCTCGTCGTCTAGTCCGACGACTTGCCCCTGCCTGTCAGGGGCTTTTTTTTGCCTTTAACGCACATTAAAACGCAGCTCGCCTTCCAGCTCCTCTTCCGCTTCATCAAACAACAGGATCAATGCGCCAAAACGGCGGCGCTGTCGCTCCGGCAGATGAACAAACTCTATCTCCAGCGGCAAAGGTAATGCTCCCGCCATCACCGCGTCCCACAGTGAATCGAGATCGCGAATTTTGCCGCTTCCCAGCTCGAACTGGCGCGAGAACTCCCGGTAGAACGCGCCCTGATCGTCGATGTTTTTAAAATCGAAAGTGTAGGTATTCATTATTTCCGCCACCAGCCCAACAGGGCGGCATCCGCCGCCGACGCGTTATAATCCGCCGAGATGCAGGGTTTTCACCTCAAGAAACTCCTCCAGCCCCAGCACCGACCCTTCGCGACCGAGACCCGACTCTTTCACTCCGCCGAACGGCCCCAGTTCGGTGGATACTGCGCACTCGTTAATACCGATCATTCCACTCTCAATGGCCTGCGAAACGCGGAACACCCGCTGCAAGTTTTGCGTATAGAAGTAAGCAGCCAGGCCAAACGGCGTCGCATTCGCACGCTGGACGACTTCTTCCTCGCTGGTAAAGCGGAAACAGGCAGCAACCGGACCAAATGTCTCTTCCTGCGCCAGCTTCATGCCATCGCTACAATCGCCCAGTACGGTTGGTTGCCAGAAGTTACCGCCAAGGCTGTGCGCTTTACCACCAGCCAGCACTTTAGCGCCTTTGGCCACCGCATCTTCCACATGCTCACGCACTTTCTCGACGGCGGCCGGCTCAATCAACGGCCCCACTACCACGCCCTCTTCCAGACCATTTCCCACTTTCAATGCGCTTACCGCCGTACTCAGCTTTTGCGTGAAAGTATCGTAGACAGACTCATGAATATAGAAGCGGTTTACGCTAACGCATACCTGGCCAGCATTGCGGAATTTGTTAGCAATCGCCCCCTGAACTGCCGCATCGATGTCGGCATCTTCAAAGACGATATACGGCGCGTTGCCCCCCAGTTCCATCGACACTTTTTTCATGGTTTCGGCGGCGTTGCGAACCAGGGTTTTCCCTACCGCAGTCGAACCGGTGAAAGAGATCTTACGTACCTCGTGGCTGGCCATAATCGCATCGCTGATTTCTGCCGTGTTACCGGCAATAGCATTGAGCACACCATCCGGTACGCCCGCCTTCTTCGCCAGCGCCAACAAAGCAAACGCGCTGAGCGGGGTATTGTTCGCCGGTTTGATAACGCCGGTACACCCTGCCGCCAACGCAGGCCCCAGTTTGCGGGTCAGCATTGCCATCGGGAAGTTCCACGGCGTGATGGCAGCCACCACACCTACCGGTTCCCGGGTCGCCAGAATGCGCGACCCCGGCTTGATCGGCGGGATAATTTCACCGTTGGCGCGTTTTGCCTGTTCGGCAAACCACTGAATAAAGCTGGCGGCATACTCGACTTCCCCCTCAGCTTCTTTCAATGGTTTCCCCTGCTCGGTGGCCATTAAGCGCCCTAACCAGCTTTTATTTTCAATGATCAATTCATACCAACGATAGAGGATGGCGGAACGCTCTTTCGCGGTTTTCGCCCGCCAGCCCGGAAAAGCCCGACTCGCCGCAGCAATGGCATCTTCGGTCTCTTTTTTCCCTGCTTTCGCGACGCTGGCGATGACTTCACCGGTGGCCGGATTCAGAACGTCAAATGTGGTGTTCAGGGATTTCCAGACGCCATCCACCAGATAGCCGGTCTGAAAAAGTGGGTTGTCCTGCAATACCTGCGTTGTCATTTGTTCTCCCGATCGGTGTGTTATCAGCTTTCACAAAGTATAGCCATAAAAAAACCGACGCTTTTTAGCGTCGGTTCTCTGTTTAGTTGCTGGTCAGCGCATGCTGATATTTGTGAAGCATCCCGGTTAATCGCTGCACCGGTTCCGTCACCTGTGGCGGCGCATCCCAGATGCGCAGTTTCTCCTGGTAGATATCCAGCTCTTCCAGCAGTTGCGTAAAGTAGCGCCGTCGTTTGTTATCCGATCCAGCCGAAATCACTTGCGACGCGGTACGGCGTAACTGGCGATGAAAAGCGGAAAGATCATCGTTGATCGGCACCGGCGCATCGCGCAGACGCTGGTGGGCAATAATCAACGTTAATGCCAGACGAAACTTCGCCACGTCGCCGGGAAATTTGTTCAGCAGTAAAAACAGTTGCTGATACAGTGCGGGCAGATGGTTCTCTTTACGTCGCGCTGTATTGGTGGTCATTGCCGATACCGCCGCCGAAACAAACTGATTCAACAACGTACGCCCGGTGCGCGCCTGCGAGTTATCCCGCACCAGCAGCAGAACCACCATAGCCAGCACCACGCCCACTAACTGGCCAAGCGCATTGTCGAGAAACTGGCTGAATTTAAAGGTCATTGGGTTATCAAGCACCAGAATGTTGATGGTGCCCGCCAGCGTCGCCATCGATCCCAGACGGCGCTTCTGTACCTCAATGCCGATGAAAAAGGCCAGCACCGCCAGACTGATACAAAGCAGCAGCATGCTTTGTTGTGTCGAGGGAATAATCACCAGATAGAACAACGCCCCGATTGGTAGCGCCCACAGCATGCCGTAGATAAAGTCTTTCGCCACCATTTTTGGGTTCGGCAGACGCATCGCCAGCGAGGTAACGACGGCAATCATGACCATTGATCCACTGCCGGATGTCCAGCCGGTCCACAGCCAGAAAAGCGTACCCAGCATGCACGATAAAGTAGTGCGCCAGAAGTTAACCATTGCATGGTGACGTTCGGCGGATTCCGGTTTTACCACCACTTCGCCCTGCAGAACCTCTTCTTCAACCGCACTGATTTTGGCATTACCGATGACACCGCGTTTCAGCAGCAGGTAGCGTGTCGCCGCACCCACCCAACTATAGATGGTTACCGGCGTATCATGCTCACCGGTCCAGGCTAGCACCCGGCGCATGCGTTTCAACTGTTTATGCACATCCTGCACATTGTCGACGGGATCCGCGAACAATTCCCGGAAAGTATCAGTGACCAGTTCCGGGCGCGTATTCTGAATAAGGTAGGTTTCGCAAGCCTGAGTGATCAGCGTTAATGACAGCGTGTTGATGACTTTTAACCGCCGGTTAGCACGCCCCCAGCGGGAGGATTCAATCTTCAGGTTGCTGCGCATGCCTTCCAGCGCGGTGGTACGGCGCACCAGTGCAGCCCACGCTTGATCCACCTCTTCTCTATCGCCGTGCTTGATACACAATCGCATCAATTGATAGTGCGCCACCAGCAGAGCATCCAGTTCACGGTCAATCTCACGTTTGATCGAGCGGGGGGAAAACAGCAGATCGGCAACAATGGCACAGAGGATGCCGACGACGATTTCGCTACAACGCTCCACGGCATATTGCGGTGCCAACAGCGGCTCGGTCTGAATGGTAACGACGATGATTAACGCGGTATACCCGGCCAGCCCCCAGGCATAAGAGTTTTCAACCCGTACCAGCGAGGAGAGCCAGGTACAAAAACCGGCCCAGATACAACACACCATCAGCATCAGCAGCGGCGTGCGGATCAATACAATGATGATCGCCAGACCAGCAATACAGCCGATAAACGTCCCGACAATACGCAACATCCCGCGGTAACGGATAGCGCCGGAATAGGGCTCGCCACCGGCGGCAAACGCCGGGCCAGCCGCAACAATCGCAGCGGTCAGCACCGCCCAGCGCGGTGTTTCAAGCTGAAAGTGAAAACCGACAAACAGAGCCAGCACCACGGCAAAGGCCAGCTTGACGGCAAAGCGCAAATGCTGGCTGGCTATCGACAACAGCCCCATAGCGATTACCCCAGCTCACGCAGGCGGTGGGCCATTTTACGAAAGAAGGAGTCCTGGCTCTCGTCACGATCGGTTTTCCCGGTCACGACAACGGTCGCGGTAGTCCCCGCAGGCCAGAGATTTCCCGGCTGTTTATCGAGGCGAATACGTACCGGTACGCGCTGGGCCAGACGCACCCATTCCAGATTGGAGTCGATGGTTGCCATCCCTTTGCTGTCGTTGCTGCTGCTGGAGTTGGTCACACCAGCGGCAATACTGTCTACCGTGCCTTTCAGCACCAGGTTACTGCCGAGCGGCGTGATCTCTGCCCGGTAGCCAGGACGAACGCCTTCGAGTTTGGTCTCTTCCATATAAGCCAGAATATAGAAGGAGTTCTGTTTTACCAGCGCCACAGCGGTGGAACCGCGGGTAATAAACTCACCGGCGTAAACATTCAGGTTGGTGACCCAGCCGTCAGCTGGCGCGCGGATGATAGTGCGCTCCAGATCGAGTTTCGCCAGGTCGCGGGCCGCTTGCGCTTTCGCAAGCTGATGCATCGCCGTTTGCAGTATGTTGTTCGCCTGGTCGATCTCTTCACGCGACATCGCCTGTACGCCTAATTGATTACGACGACCGGCCTCACGGCGCTTCTCGTTGACCAGCGCGTCGTAATAAGCAACATCCGCTTCATCTTCTGCCAGCGCTTTCTGGTAGCGGGGCTGATCGATGGTGAACAGCACTTGTCCCTCTTTTACCAGTTGGTTGTCATGCACGTTGACCGAGGTCACCAGCCCGGTGACATCCGGCGCAATGGCAACCACATCCGCGCTGAAGCGCGCATCGCGCGTCCAGGGCGATTCGGTGTAATAGACCCAGGCACGGAAAATTGCGATGAACGCCAGGATAACCAGAATGACCGTAATAGCGGTACGGGAGATATTTCTTGTTAGTGTTTTCACTTCAACCTCAAACAAACAGACGCGACAGCAGGTAAAACAGGCAGCAGTACAGCGCAGTATTAAATAACGCGGGATGCCAGACGAAATCATAGATTCCGGTGGGGATCAGCACCCGTCGCACCAGCCAGAAAATCGCCAGTGACAAAATCAATTCGAAAAAAATCGGTGGGAACGACAAACCGAACACCACGATTACGGGAAACAGACTCATGTTGACCTTGATTCGAGAACAAGCAGGTGAAATTGTTTTTACGTCACCGCAGGAATAGGACAGGCGTGCCAGGGCGAGAGTGACGTGGATATTCTTAAGAGATAGTATATTAACGTAACTGTTATGCTGTTATCTATATTGTGTGATCTAAATCACTTTTAAGTAAGAATGAATAATGGAACGACTAAAACGCATGTCGGTGTTTGCCAAGGTAGTGGAATTAGGTTCATTTACCGCCACCGCCCGACAGCTGGAAATGAGCGTTTCGTCCATCAGCCAGACGGTGGCGAAGCTGGAAGATGAATTACAGGTCAAGCTGCTAAACCGCAGCACACGCAGCCTGGGGCTGACCGAAGCCGGAAAAATTTACTATCAGGGGTGTCGTCGCATGCTGCATGAAGTGCAGGATGTTCACGAGCAACTTTACGCTTTCAACAACACGCCGA
This sequence comes from Kosakonia radicincitans DSM 16656, assembly GCF_000280495.2. Lineage (NCBI taxonomy): Bacteria > Pseudomonadati > Pseudomonadota > Gammaproteobacteria > Enterobacterales > Enterobacteriaceae > Kosakonia > Kosakonia radicincitans. The sequence continues at coordinate 498,867 of NZ_CP018016.1, read as the reverse complement.
TTGGTACGCTGCGCATTGGTAGTTCTTCAACCATGGCGCAAAATGTGCTGGCAAAAATGACGGCAGAGATGCTGAAAGAGCATCCAGGGTTGACTGTTAACCTGGTAACCGGTATCCCGGCGCCGGATCTGATCGCCGACGGGCTGGACGTGGTGATCCGCGTCGGCGCACTTCAGGATTCCAGCCTCTTCTCCCGCCGCCTCGGCGCGATGCCGATGGTGCTGTGCGCGGCGAAAAACTATCTTGCCCAATATGGCGTGCCGGAAAAACCCACCGACCTGGCAAATCATTCGTGGCTGGAATATAGCGTCCGTCCGGATAACGAATTTGAACTGATCGCGCCAGAAGGGATCTCAACGCGGCTGATCCCGCAGGGACGCTTTGTCACCAACGATCCGATGACGCTGACGCGCTGGCTGACCGCCGGTGCCGGGCTGGCCTATGTCCCGCTGATGTGGGTGATCGATGAGATCAACAGCGGCCAGCTGGAGATCCTGCTGCCGCGCTATCAGTCCGATCCGCGCCCGGTTTATGCGCTGTATACAGAAAAAGATAAGCTCCCGCTGAAAGTGCAGGTCTGTATTAACTACATGACGGAATATTTTATTGAAGTGGGAAAGGTATATCAGGGAATGCAGGGGCGCAGTGCCTGAGCGGATAATCCTCTCCCCGCAGGGAGAGGATTTTAACGATTAAGCCGTACCGCCTACCGTCAGGTTATCTACTTTCAGCGTCGGTTGACCCACGCCAACCGGCAGGCTTTGTCCCTCTTTGCCGCATACGCCAACGCCGTTATCCAGCTTCAGATCGTTACCGACCATAGAGATCTGCTGCATGGCTTCGATCCCGGAGCCAATCAGCGTTGCGCCTTTCACCGCTTTGGTCACTTTACCTTTCTCAATCAGGTACGCTTCCGAGGTGGAGAAGACGAACTTGCCGGAGGTGATATCCACCTGGCCGCCACCGAAGTTTGGCGCGTAGATCCCGTAATCAACGGATTCGATAATCTCCTGCGGCGTCGATTTACCGGCCAGCATATAAGTGTTGGTCATGCGCGGCATCGGCAGATGAGCATAAGATTCACGGCGGCCGTTACCGGTCGGTTTCATGCCCATCAAACGCGCGTTCATCTTGTCCTGCATGTAGCCTTTCAGCACGCCATTTTCGATCAGCACATTGTATTGCCCCGGCGTGCCTTCATCGTCAATTGCCACTGAACCGCGACGATCGGCAATCGTGCCGTCATCAACCACCGTGCAAAGCTCTGAAGCCACCAGTTGGCCCATCTGACCGCTGAATACTGATGTGCCGCGACGGTTGAAGTCGCCTTCCAGACCGTGACCGACCGCTTCGTGCAACAGCACGCCCGGCCAGCCCGCGCCCAGCACCACTGGCAGCGTGCCCGCAGGCGCCGCAACAGCAGACAGGTTCACCAGCGCCATGCGCACGGCCTCTTTCGCCCACGCATCTGCACGCACATCGCCATCAACGTCTTGCAGGAACCAGTCATAACCGAAACGACCGCCGCCACCGCTGGAACCGCGCTCGCGTTTGCCATCCTCTTCCACCTGCACGCTCACCGAGAGACGCACCAGCGGACGCACATCGGCGGCCAGCGTACCGTCGGTCGCCGCGACAAGAATCAATTCATAAACGCCGGTCAGGCTGGCAGTCACTTCCTGCACGCGCCTGTCGGCCGCGCGCGCCACTTTATCCACGCGGCGCAGAATATCCAGCTTCTCTTCGCGGCTCATGCTTTGCAGCGGATCAAGGCTGGTATAAAGCGCCGTATGTTCCACCGCGCCCAGCGTCTTCACTTTGCCGTCGCCATCTTCACGCACAATGGTACGCGCGGCCTGCGCGCTCTGCTCCAGTGCCAGCAGGCTTATCTGGTCGGCATAAGCAAAACCGGTTTTTTCACCGCTCACCGCGCGAACGCCCACGCCCTGATCGATATTGTAAGAGCCATCTTTAATGATGCTGTCTTCTAAAACCCAGGATTCGTGATAGCTCGACTGGAAATAGAGATCGCCATAATCAAGACGACGTGCGGTCAATTGACCGAGAATGGCAAACAGATCCTGATGACTCAGGCCATTCGCTGCCAGCAGTTGTTCACTCACCAGATTAAGACTCATCATTTTTTACTCATCGTTGCCGCCACATCGGGCAATAAAAAAAGCGATACAAGGAGCTTGAGGCAATTCGCCGATGCCGTCAAATCATTGCGTTTTGTCCGTGCGCGGCTGGCGCAGGACTTCGTTAATCTGCGGCTGATCGACCGGGCCAGTAATGCGGTAGCGCAGAATAGAGACTTTATTCCATAGCGGCCCCAGCACTTTACTGGCGGCAAACACTGCCGCGCCTACAATCGGGTTGACGGCGAAAGCGGCTGCCACACCTACGGTTGCCGAAATTTCCGGTGCCACGACCGCTTCAACATCCAGCTCGCGACGCACCAGATCGACCGAACCTTTCATCGCGATATCCGCTTCCAGCCCGTCCACCAGCGTATCGTCGCTGTGCAGCACGCCATCTTTGATCCATGCGGTGCTGCGGATCGAATCAAACCAGAACCCTTCACTGCTGAAGGTATCGCTAAAATCGAAGCGCAGTTTGCGCAGCAGCGCGTCGACGCTGAACAGGCGCAATACCTGACCCGCATGACCGGTGCTGATATCGGTGATCTGCCCTTTCCCCAGCCGCGTACGCAGAATGCCGTTCAGCGACTCTTCCTGCGGCTGCCACGGCGGGCTGCGCCAGTGCAGGTCATAGTTGATATCAAAAGAGGAGCCACGTACCGGCGTCGGCACGCCAAAGAAACTCATCGCCGAATCGAGCTTCTCGCCGCGCAGCACGCCTTTCAGCGATGTGCGTTCCGCTCCTTCCCGGTTCACCCATTCGCCGTCTGCCGTCAGACGCGCGGTGCCGCTGTCCACCAGGCCGTTTGCCAGCGTCATCGTATCGCCATTGATCGTGAAATCACCGTCGATGCGCCCATATTTTTGCCCCCACAGCCAGCATTCAGCGCAGCGCAACTGCAAATCCGGCCAGCCGGTAAAATCAATACGGGTTTTGCCGCGCAACAACGTCGACGGCGACGAAATGTCATCATCATTCGGCTGCGTATTCGCCGGATTGTAATAGAGGTAACGGATGGCCGCCTGCCACGGCGCATTATCGCGCAGCGTCAACGTACCGCTAATTTCCCGTGCCTGCGCCTCAATGGTTGAGCCGGAAAGCTGCGGCTGCGAGACGATACTCAGGTTATTCCACTGCTGCCCGCCCAGCGTCAACGCTGGCGTGCGTAACGTGATGCTGGACGGGAAGCTCGTTGAATTACTGACATTATTCGCCACGCCCTGGCGGAACAGCGCCAGCCACTGCGCGCCGTTCATCGCGGGGAGATTCAGCTCCAGCCCGGCCTGCTCCGGCAGTGGTGGAAGGGTGCGGCTATCCGACGCCCAGATCCCACGATCGAGAGTGAGTTTGTTGTTAAGCAGCCAACGGCTGTTGAAGTGATTATTGCTACCGGCGTTGCCGGTCAGCGTAAAGCTACGCAGATCGCCGTCCACTTTCAGTTTTACCGGCAGCGCTTTACCTGCGTCTTTATCCAGCGGCGGCGGCAAGGTGCTGGCGATGTTACTCAGATCGCCATCAATATTGACCTTGTAAGTCGCACCGCCACGATGCGGCAGCTCAATACCAACATCCCCTTTCCACGCCACGCTGCCGCCGAGCGCAGACTCAAGTTGAGCGGGTAATACGCCCGTGTGCGCTGGCTGCCAGTTGCCGTTGAGATTGACCGCAACCTGGTACGCTTTATCGCCTTCGGTGGTGGAAAAATCGAGGTTCAGCGGTTGATTAAACCAGCTCGCCTGTAACGGCTCGCTCTTCAGGGTGCCATTATCAAAACTGAATTTGCCGCTGAGGTTTTTCAGCGTGCTGTTGAGCGGCTTAATAAACAGGCTGTTGTTACGCAACGCCACATCGCCTTTGGCGACAGTCATCTCGCCATCCAGCGGAATATCAAGATGTAAGCGAGCGCTTACGTCGCCATCAAGTTGCAGTTCATCCAGCGCGCTGGCCAGCGTATCGTGTAGCGGCGTCTCTTTGAAATAGGGGCCAACGGCTTTGCCCGGGCCGTTAATATCGGCATCGATCAGCAGCTTCTCTTTTTCATAATCCGGAATAACCGCGGTCAGATTGCTGGCGGTCACGCCGCCGAGGGCCGCCTTATCGCTTTTCATCCACAGACCGTCATTGAGGAAATCCAGCTCGATATCCAGATTTTGCAGCGCTGGCCAGTCAGGTTGAAAAGCAAAGGTCGCATTACGCAGTGGCACCAGTACTTCAAACTGACCTTCATTGTGCTTATAGGGGAATAAGTGCGGGTTACCGCCGTACACCAGCGTGGCATCCTGCGCCTGCCCGCCTTTAATGGCGGCGCTGAGATACGACACCAGCGCTTTGCCCATCAGGTTTTGCGGGAAGTAGCGCCAGGACTGCCCGGCGTCGGAAACATTGATCCCCGCCAGAATGCCAAGCCAGGGTTCATCATCCTGCGGCTGGAGATAACGGAAACCACCGTGCGCATGTAGCGCGTTCGCCTGCACATCAATGTTATGCCCATCAAGCTGGAAGCCACGTTCGTTCTTCTGCCAGTTCAGCGTGGCATCCGCTTTCTCAATCTCCAGCGGTGCCGGGAACACACCGACGTACGGCATTTTCGCCTGCATCACTGTGCCCGTTAAGCGCCCGTCAGCGAGGCTGCCTTCCAGCTTGCCGCTGAAATGTTCAACGCCCGGCAACAACTGCCACTGTTTCCAGCGGATATCTTTCCACTGTGCCTGGAAACGCGTTTTGTCGGCTGCCTGCAACGGGATATCCAGCGCCAGTTGCTCCAGCGAACCTTCCGGCTGCATAGTGCGCCAGATGTCGTACAGGGACGGCGAGATCTTCTGCGCAATCGGCAGCAGCCCTTCCAGCCCGCTCAACTCAAGGTTGTTGGCGCGAACGCGCAATTCATCGCTGCGAACGCCGTTCACCCCGCCCGCTTCCTGCGCCGGAACCCAGGCGAAACTCAGAGCGCCCTGCGGCCATGCGCGGTCATCAATAGCGATACGTGTTACCGGTACATCAAACTGCCAGCCTTGCTGTTGACGGGAAACATGGACGGTCAGGTTATCGACCGTCAAATGGTGGGTGGTAGCCTGCTCTCCCTGCCAGCTTGCGCCGCCTTTTTTCAGCCACGCATCGCCGCTTTCCACCACGCCTTTATTCAGCGTCATCCAGCCCTCAAGGCTAAAACGGGCAGAATCGAGCGCCACGTTGTCCTGCATCCATGTGCCGAGCCACGGTTTAACATCGATATCATCGGCTTGCAGCCAGACACGACCATTATTCAGCAGCCCGTTGTCGTCGCGGAGATCCATCCGAACCTGCATCACACCGTGCTGCCCGGTCAGACTCGAGAGACTGACTTGCCCCTCAGCGCGGTGACGATCGTTGCCATTAAGCCAGGTAAGCTGCGGGATCGCCAGTTCGGCGCGTTGGCCGGAAAGCGTCAGAAAACTGACGCGGCTGTCGCGAAGATCGAAATGATCGAACTGGCGTAAGAAGAGATCGCTGATGCGATCGCTGGCAATCGGCTCACCGTTGTCATTCCGTTGCAGCGGGGTATTGGTGCGTGCGACCAGTTGATAAAAGGTGAGGTTACGGAACTGCCAGCGCAGGTGCAGCAGGCTCTGCCAGACATCCAGCGCCAGCGTCACGCGCTTAACAGAAAGATCGCCGCCGTCATTCAGGCGGGCTTTGATATCGCGCACTTCCAGCTCTGGGCCGAAATTCTCCCAGCGCGCCTGCAACTGGCTGGCCGAAACCGGAATACCGGTTTGCGCCGTGATGCGCGTCAGGATCTCCTCGCGCCAGTTATCCAGGTGCGGCAACACCAGGCGCAAACCGCTCACCAGCAGCGCCGCGATAACAATCAGCGTCGCCCCTGTAAGCAGCAATATCCCCGGCAGTCGCCTCACGCCTCTCTCCTTGTCAACCCAATCAGACCCGCTTGTGTCGCAGCACGCTGCGTATTACATCATGACTACGTCAAACTGCTCCTGATTATAGAGCGGCTCGATTTGCACTTTTACCTGCTTGCCGACAAAGATTTCCACCTCGGCCAGCGCGTGCGACTCTTCGCCTTTCAGGGTTTCCGCTACCGCAGGTGAAGCATAGACCAGGAAGCGATCGGAATCGTAGGCATGGTGGACGCGAACAATCTCGCGCATGATCTCATAGCACACGGTTTCCACGGTTTTCACCGTTCCCCGGCCATGACAGGTGGGACATTCGTTGCACAGGACGTGCTCCACGCTCTCGCGCGTGCGTTTGCGGGTCATCTCTACCAGCCCAAGCTGGGAAAAACCGTTAATACTGGTTTTCACCCGATCTTTGCTCAACGCCTGCTCCAGCGAATGCAGCACGCGGCGGCGGTGATCCTCATTATTCATATCAATAAAATCAATAATGATAATGCCGCCAAGGTTACGTAACCGTAGCTGGCGGGCGATCGCCTGAGTGGCTTCAATATTGGTGTTGAAGATGGTGTCATCAAGGTTGCGATGGCCGACAAATGCGCCGGTATTAATATCGACAGTGGTCATCGCTTCGGTTTGATCGATGATCAGATAGCCGCCCGATTTCAGTTCAACCTTACGCTCCAGCGCGCGCTGAATTTCGTTTTCCACATCGTAGAGATCGAAGATCGGCTGGCGGCCGCTGTAATGTTCCAGTTTGCTGGTCATTTCCGGAATGTATTCGGCCGTGAATTCAAGCAGTGCCTCAAAAGTCAGCCGTGAATCAACGCGGATACGATCCAGATGCGCATCGGCAAAATCGCGCAGTACGCGCTGCGCCAGCGCCAGTTCGCCGTAGAGCTTGCAGCGCGTCTGCTGGCGCTTCTTGCGCTCCATCACTTTCGTCCAGACACGCTTCAGATAAGCGGCATCAGACGCGAGATCCTCTTCGCACACGCCTTCGGCGGCAGTACGAATAATAAAACCGCCCTGCTCATCGCAGTAGCTGGCCACTACCTGCTTCAGGCGCTCACGCTCGGCTTCACTTTCAATACGCTGGGAAACGCCAACGTGCGCCGCACCCGGCATAAACACCAGATAGCGGGACGGTAGCGTAATATCTGTGGTAAGGCGCGCGCCTTTGGTACCGAGAGGATCTTTGACCACCTGCACCATCAGATCCTGCCCCTGGCGAACCAGTTCGGAGATATCGCGAACGGTGAAGTTTTTCTGTTCTTCTCCGGCGACGCATTCGGTGTGCGGCATAATGTCGGAGGCGTGTAGAAACGCCGCCTTTTCCAGACCAATATCTACAAAAGCCGCCTGCATACCCGGAAGTACCCTGCTGACCCGACCTTTGTAGATATTGCCTACTATCCCGCGCCGTGCTTCGCGCTCGATGTGAATTTCCTGAAGAATACCGCCGTCAATATAGGCGACGCGTGTTTCCGATGGTGTAACGTTGACCAACAATTCAGCCGTCATGATTATCTCTTCCTTCACGCAGTGCGTTAAAATTGCTCAGCAATTCCCAGGTTTCCACCAGCGGTAAACCCACAACGGCATGATAACTACCGTTAATTTTCCTGACGAAACACCCACCCAGCCCCTGAATGCCGTACGCGCCGGCTTTATCCAGCGGTTCTTTGCTTTCGACGTAGGCGGCAATATCCTTTTCTGATAACACTCTGAAGGTCACTTCTGTTTCTACCAGACAATCGAGCAGGTGCTGGCGATCGGCCAACGCCACAGCAGTCATGACCTGGTGTGTTTGCCCGGAAAGCAGACGTAACATACTGGCAGCATGCGAGGAGTCTTTCGGTTTTTCAAGCACTTCACCATTAAATATCACAATCGTGTCCGCGCCTAACACCGGCAGATCGCGCGGTGCCATCGCTACGCCCGCCAGTGCCTTCTCACGCGCAAGGCGCAGAACGTACTGCCGCGCGCTCTCCTGCGGCTGGCGTTGTTCTTCAATTCCCGGAACGATACGTTCAAAAGCCACACCCAATTGGGTGAGCAGTTCCTGACGACGGGGGGAGCCGGAAGCGAGCCAGATATCTGTCATAACAACCTTTATTGCACCGCAAACTGCTGGCGGATCTTACGCATTAACAGGAAGAGCCACGGCCAGAGCACGCCATTTACGAGGCTGCTCCAGAAAATGTCGGGCTTGAACGAAACGTTGATGACCAGAAACTCAGCCCAGAAAACAATCACTTCGGTCGCCAGCGACAACAACATTACCACCAGCGCCTGTTGCCAGAGCGCCAGATTACGGAATAACTGAAATTTCAGTGCAACCAGATAGGCGACAATGCTTAATGACAACGCACGAACGCCAAGGGTGGATCCGCTAATAAGATCCAGTATGGCACCCATAGCGAAACCCGTACCGACATTTACGCGGTGCGGGAGCGCCAGGATCCAGTAAAGCAGAATAAGCAGAACCCAGTTTGGCCGGTAAACAAGAATGTCATCCGGCCAGGGCATGATTTGAAGCAACAGAGCAATGAAAAACGAGAGCCAGATAACCCAGCGCCCCTGGCTACGGTAACTTGCCACTATTGCCCTCCCGGAGAGAGTTGCGGCGGCGGCTGTGTAATACCGGTTGCCGGAGCAGGCATCGGCGCAGGCGGCCCCATCACATCAGGTGAAGGCAGAACCTGCGGCATCATTTGCAGCAGACGTTCATTCGCCACACGGTGCACATCTTCCGGCGTCCGTGGATTGGTGCCGTTACGATCCGCCCCCCACAGCAGCAACAGATAACGTAAACGTTGCAGGCCTGCCGTCGGACGCGCCTGAATCACCGTGTACGCACGCTGCGTATCCAGTTTCACCGATGAAACAACAGCAACCGGATATCCTTCAGGGAAACGACCGCCAAGACCGGAGGTAACCAGCACATCGCCCACGCGAATATCGGTGTTCGCGGGCAGGTGTTCCAGTTGCAGATCATCGGTACAGCCGTTACCGGCGGCAATTACGCGGATGTCGTTACGCAGAACCTGAATCGGCAGCGCATGCGTCGCATCGCAAATCAGCAGCACGCGGCTGGTCAGTTTCGCCACCGCGACTACCTGACCGACGACGCCTTTGTCGCTGATCACTGGTTGGCCTTCGTAAACGCCGTTCGCGCTGCCTTTGTCGATCACCACCTGATCGCTGTACGGATCGTTCACCGTCGAGATCACCTGGGTCACCATTTTCTGCTCATCCTGACGCAGCGGCGATCCCAGCAGTTCACGCAGGCGCGCATTCTCCTGTTTGTACTGCCCTAACATCAGCAGTTCGCTGTTTTTCAGCAGCAGTTCCTGACGCAATGCCCGGTTTTCAAGCTCGAGTTGATCGCGCGATGCCAGCGTTTGTGACACGCTGTCGAGTAATTCACGGGGACCGTTGGAAATAAAATAGAAGGGACTGACGGCAGTATCCATGTACGTTCTGATCTGGCTGAACGTACCGAGGCGGCTGTCGGCGATGATGACTCCAAGCGCCACCAAAACCGCCAGAAAAAGGCGAATCTGTAGCGACGGGCCACGGCTAAAAATTGGCTTCATAGGCTTTGCGTATTCTCAGGCCAGACAGAACCGGAGCGGAATATCACTCCGGTTCTGACGCGGACTATTCTTCGCTGAACAAGTCGCCGCCGTGCATGTCGATCATTTCCAGCGCCTTGCCGCCACCACGCGCTACACAGGTCAGTGGATCTTCTGCAACCACAACAGGAATACCGGTCTCTTCCATCAGCAGGCGATCGAGGTTACGCAGCAGCGCGCCACCACCGGTCAATACCATGCCGCGTTCGGAGATGTCGGAAGCCAGTTCCGGCGGGCACTGTTCCAGGGCAACCATCACGGCGCTGACGATACCGGTCAGCGGTTCCTGCAGCGCTTCGAGGATTTCGTTAGAATTCAGAGTAAAGCCGCGCGGTACGCCTTCAGCCAGGTTACGACCACGCACTTCGATTTCACGCACTTCGTCGCCCGGGTAAGCGGAGCCGATTTCGTGTTTGATACGTTCAGCGGTCGCTTCACCAATCAGGGAGCCGTAGTTACGACGGACATAATTAATGATCGCTTCGTCGAAGCGATCGCCGCCAATACGCACAGAAGAGGAGTAAACCACGCCGTTAAGAGAGATAACCGCAACTTCCGTGGTACCACCACCGATATCCACAACCATAGAGCCGGTCGCTTCAGATACCGGCAAGCCTGCGCCGATTGCGGCCGCCATCGGTTCTTCAATCAGGAACACTTCACGCGCGCCTGCGCCCTGTGCGGATTCACGAATCGCGCGGCGTTCAACCTGGGTCGCGCCAACCGGCACACAAACCAGCACACGCGGGCTTGGACGCATAAAACTGTTGCTGTGCACTTGTTTAATAAAGTGCTGCAACATTTTTTCGGTCACGAAGAAGTCAGCAATAACGCCATCTTTCATCGGGCGAATCGCTGCGATGTTGCCCGGTGTACGCCCAAGCATCTGTTTCGCTTCATGACCTACTGCGGCCACACTTTTCGGTGAACCGGCACGATCCTGACGAATGGCCACCACGGACGGCTCATTCAATACGATGCCTTGTCCTTTTACATAAATCAGGGTATTCGCGGTACCCAGGTCAATGGACAGGTCATTGGAAAACATGCCACGAAATTTTTTCAACATACTAAGGGATAATCCTGAAAGCTGGGGCGGATACAAAATCCGCTTACTTTACCAACCACACGCAGCAGCGACAAGGCGTAAGAATCATCTGCTACGGTGAAAATTAGTGCAGTTTGTTTCCTTTGTTGCAAAACGACACGACTTCAGCCGGAAGCAGAAAAAACTCTTCTGTTCCAGCGTATTGCTTTTGCGTTATTTCAAAGGTCAAACCGGCTTTGTATTACTGTCACAATCCGGCGGGCAGGCAAGCACACCCCCAAAAATGGCAGCGCGCATTATTCTACGTGAAAACGACTCAAACAGCAGTTCAAACCGAGTATCTTTGCGAATATTTTTTCACATTGGTATCGAGCGGTTGAGAAGACGCGAAAAAATCGCCCTGTCCCCCGACAACGCCCCGATCCACCAGCGTCTGCCATTCAGCCCGCGCGCGAACGCCTGTCGCGAAAACGCGTGTCCGTGTGCCTTTGCACGCCTCCACAAGACTCTGAACCAGCAACTGATTTTCGGTACGCTTTTCAATGTTCCTGACCAGTCCCGGATGCAGCTTTAATAACTCCACATCCAACACTTTAATCCAACTGGTGCTCACCAACGTCAGACCCGCCTGCACCACCGCTACGCGCGCGCCCAGAGCGTTAATTAATCGCACCACCGACTGTAACCGGCTGATATGTTGACAAACATCAGCCTCAGCAAGTTCAAAAATAATCCGTTTGCGTTGAGATTTTTCGCATTCCATTAATGTGTCGCGTAGCCAGCGCTGAAAACGCGGGCGTACCAGAGACTGAACTGTCACCTGCATCGCCAAATTCTCTTCCGGCCAGAAACCCAGGAAGGGAATAAGACGGGTGATCTGCTGGCGGTCATACTCTTCAGAGAGACCAAACTGGAGCACCATCGGCATATATTCTTCGGCGATCACTTCTTGTTCACCGTCGAAAATACGACACATCAGCTCCCGGTGATGCACCAGTCCATCGCGATTAACCGCGGGTTTCTGATAAACGCGCGGCCCGCCCCGGCTCAGCATCTGCTCTATCAGCGTCCGCCAGCGCACATTGCCACGCCCTTGCTCGGGCAATGAATCATCATAAACCGACCAGCTGTTACCGCCCTGCAATACCGCATTACGCGCCGCAGCTTCCGCATGCTCCATCACTTGTTCCGTTGACTGGCCGCTACGCCATGCACAAACGCCAATGTGCATAATATCTTCGCGGTTCTGCGCCTTATTGTGCGGCAGCCCATCGACAGATTTCAGGATCTGCCCGGCGATACTTTCCGCTTCCTTTAATGTCCGGTGCGGCAACAGCACGGCAAAATCGCTGCGGTGATAACGTGCGAGCAGCGCGCCAGGGTAACGCATAATAAAAGTAGAAAGTAAGTTGATGAGGGTGAAGAAATACTCTTCCGCCGCCGTAGTCAGCCCCCAGCTTTCGCGCATAAGATCAAAATCCGGCAGGCGGATCATCATCACCACGCCGTGCGAACCGACTTTTTCCTGATCTTCCAGCAGTGTCGCCAGTTGATTATCAAAAAACAGACGGTTATTCAGGCCGGTACGCGTATCTTGCGCCGCATAAGAGCGGATCAGCGTATCCATCCGGCTGCGCTGATCGCTGGCAAACTGGATATCGGTCAGCAGCACATCCAGCGCACTGCTGGTGCGTGATGGCCACTCGTAGATGCTGCCGCGAACCTGCGGGCCTCGCTCACCATTAAGGATCCGCGTCGCTCGCCCTTCCAGCAGTTCTTGTCCGGAAAGCTGACGACGCAGCCAGCGCACAGCAAGAAAGATAATGACGATCATAAAACCGATCGCGAGAGTCAGCGGCGCCGTATTGACCAGCGAACGAAAGTAGTTGGCCATCGGATCCTGGTAGATAAGCGAAATCGTGAGGCCGGGGTTTTTCAGCCCCGAAACGGACAGTTCACGGGTCTGCAAACTACTGCCTGCCGGACGGTAGCTACCATTGCGCGCATAGCTGAGCAGGGTTTTCTTCCCCTGCTTGATCTCAACTTTAATGATATCCAGCGGCACCATCAGCTCATCAAGCTGAGGCGAAAGCCGGTTGACAGGTGTAGAAATCAGTCGGGTATCCACAACCGCTGCGACCGCCGCCACGCGGTTAGCCACCTTGTTTTGTATGGCATTATAAAAGCTCAGTGAGCAGCCGATCAGCGTGACGAAAATCGCCAACGCGGTCAGCAGTGTCACAAAAGCGGAAAATTTCGTCGTTAATCGCATCCCTGTGTTAACTCCGTTGTATTAAAGAACAAGACGATATCGACCCGGAGCTTGTTAAAAAGTAAGCACTAACTTTCAAATCTAACCGCGATATGGAATAGTCAGGAGTAAAGTTAGAAAAATCCGAGGCCGTTTTTACCCCTGCGAGTATAGTCCTCATAAATATTTTTCCAATCAGCAATCATATGGATGATTGTTTCGGCAAATGATCCCAATGTTTGGTAACACACTCCCACTCGCGCTATCGCATCGCTTACACCATGCTTATTAACAAAATTCGCGGAGGATGCAATGAAGAAAAAACTGACTGAAGCCGACGTAACCGCTGAATCCGTATTTATGTTACAGCGCCGTCAGGTGCTAAAAATGCTCGGTATTGGCGCGACAACGCTAAGTTTGTCGCCGATGGCGCAAGCGGATCTGCTGGATTGGTTTAAAGGTCATGACCGTCCGAAAGCGCCAGCAGGAAAACCCCTCGACTTCAGCCAGCCGGCGCAGTGGCAAGCCAAGCTTGAGTTGACACCGGAAGATAAAGTTACTGGCTACAATAACTTTTATGAATTTGGCCTGGATAAAGCCGATCCCGCCGCTAACGCCGGGGGGATGAAAACCGATCCCTGGACACTGACCATTGATGGTGAAGTGGCGAAACCATTAACCCTCGATCATGCTGCGCTGACGTCGCGCTTCCCGCTGGAAGAGCGCATTTACCGCATGCGCTGCGTCGAGGCGTGGTCAATGGTCGTGCCGTGGATTGGTTTCCCGCTGCATAAGCTGCTGGCGCTGGTCGAACCCACCAGCAACGCCAAGTATGTCGCTTTCGAAACCCGTTACGCGCCGGAGGAGATGCCGGGGCAAAAAGATCGGTTTATCGGCGGCGGGTTGAAATACCCCTATGTCGAAGCACTCCGTATAGATGAAGCAATGCATCCGTTAACGCTGCTGACGGTGGGTGTCTACGGCAAAGCGCTACCGCCGCAAAATGGCGCGCCGATTCGGCTGACCGTACCGTGGAAGTACGGTTTTAAAGGCATTAAATCGATTGTCAGCATTAAGCTCACCAGTAAACGGCCCCCCACCACGTGGAACCTCGCCGCGCCGGACGAATATGGTTTTTACGCTAACGTGAATCCACATGTGGATCACCCGCGCTGGTCGCAGGCAACGGAGCGCTTTATTGGTTCCGGCGGCGCGCTGGATGTAAAACGCCAGCCAACATTACTGTTTAACGGCTACGCTGAGGAAGTGGCTTCGCTTTATCACGGGCTGGATCTACGGGAGAATTTTTAAGTGCGTTTAACGGCAAAACAGGTTACCTGGCTTAAAGTCGCGTTACATCTTGCAGGACTACTGCCTTTTCTCTGGCTGTTCTGGGCGGCAAATCAGGGCTACTTCAGCGCCGATCCGGCGAAAGATATTCAGCATTTTACCGGCAGAATGGCGCTGAAATTCCTGCTGGCGACGCTATTGGTGACACCGCTGGCGCGCTATGCAAAACAACCTTTATTGATCCGCACGCGGCGACTGCTCGGGCTTTGGTGTTTTGCCTGGGCGACGCTTCATTTGACCAGCTATACGTTGCTGGAGCTGGGCATCAATAATCTGGCGCTGCTCGGCCAGGAGCTGACCACGCGTCCTTATTTAACGCTGGGAGCCGTAAGCTGGCTGATCTTGCTGGCGCTGGCGGCCACATCAACGCAGTGGGCGCAGCGCAAAATGGGCAAGCGCTGGCAACAATTACATAACTTCGTCTATCTGGTGGCGATCCTCGCTCCGATTCACTATCTCTGGTCCGTAAAGATTCTTTCCCCGCAACCGCTCCTGTACGCCGCTGCCGCGATCGCGCTTTTAGCATGGCGTTACAAGAAGTTCCGCCAATGGTGGCGTTAATGCAGCAATCTGTGCAGTTTCCCGCAAATCTATTATCATCCGCGTCCATATGTTAGCCGGGTGGTTAATAATCTTCCCTGATAAGACCAGTATTTAGCTGCCAAATGCTACGAAATCGTTATAATGTGCGACCTTGGTTTTCACGGCAGGGTTTTCGGACTTTAACAACGTGACAACCACGCAACGAAGGTATATTTTGTTTTTTACCGGAAAATTGCAGGAGATAGCAGCACAATGGCGGACAAATTGCGTATTTTGCTTTTGAACGGCCCCAATCTGAATATGCTGGGAACCCGTGAACCAAAAACCTATGGTTCGCTTACCCTGCAGCAGATTGTTAACCGTTTAACAAATGAAGCGGAAGCGCTAAACGTCACGCTCACGCATTTTCAGTCGAACGCCGAGTTTGCGTTGATCGACCGTATTCATCAGGCAAAAGACACTGCGGACTTCATCCTGATCAATCCGGCCGCTTTTACGCATACCAGCGTCGCGATTCGTGATGCGCTGCTGGCGGTGGATATCCCGTTTATCGAGATCCATCTGAGTAATGTCCATGCGCGCGAGCCATTCAGACATCACTCTTATCTCTCCGATATCGCTGTCGGCGTTATCTGTGGATTAGGCGCCGATGGTTATACATACGCTTTACAGACGGCGGTAAAACGCCTGTCACAAACACACTAAACAAGAGTACGGAACCCACTCATGGATATTCGTAAGATTAAAAAACTGATCGAGCTGGTTGAAGAATCAGGCATCTCCGAACTGGAAATTTCTGAAGGCGAAGAGTCTGTTCGCATCAGCCGCAGCGCGCCGAATGTCGGCTATCCGATGATGCAGCAGGCTTATGCTGCGCCGGTAGCTCAGCCTATGGCAGCCGCTGTCGCACCAGCCGCAACCGCTACGGAAGCACCTGCCGCAGCAGAAATCAGTGGCCACATCGTACGTTCCCCGATGGTTGGAACCTTCTATCGCACCCCGAGCCCGGACGCGAAAGCGTTTATCGAAATCGGCCAGAAAGTCAACGTGGGCGACACCCTGTGCATCGTTGAAGCCATGAAAATGATGAACCAGATCGAAGCGGATAAAGCAGGCGTGGTGAAAGCCATTCTGGTGGAAAGTGGCCAACCGGTTGAATTTGACGAGCCGCTGGTCGTCATCGAGTAACGAGGCGCACATGCTGGATAAAATTGTTATCGCTAACCGCGGCGAGATCGCACTGCGTATTCTTCGTGCCTGCAAAGAGCTGGGCATCAAGACTGTCGCCGTGCACTCCACTGCGGATCGCGATTTAAAACACGTACTGCTGGCGGACGAAACGGTCTGTATCGGTCCGGCACCGTCCGTGAAAAGCTATCTGAATATCCCGGCGATCATCTCTGCTGCCGAAATCACCGGCGCAGTGGCGATTCACCCGGGTTACGGCTTCCTTTCAGAGAACGCCAACTTTGCTGAGCAGGTTGAACGCTCCGGCTTTATCTTTATCGGCCCGAAAGCCGACACCATTCGCCTGATGGGCGACAAAGTGTCCGCGATTACCGCCATGAAGAAAGCCGGCGTACCGACCGTTCCGGGTTCTGACGGCCCGCTGGGCGATGATAATGACGCTAACCGCGCGCATGCCAAACGCATCGGTTATCCGGTCATTATCAAAGCCTCCGGCGGCGGCGGCGGTCGCGGTATGCGCGTTGTGCGCAAAGATGCCGACCTGGCGCAGTCCATCGCCATGACCCGTGCGGAAGCGAAAGCCGCTTTCAACAACGACATGGTGTACATGGAAAAATACCTGGAAAATCCTCGCCACGTCGAGATCCAGGTGCTGGCAGACGGCCAGGGCAATGCCATCTATCTGGCCGAGCGCGACTGCTCCATGCAGCGCCGCCACCAGAAAGTGGTCGAAGAAGCGCCGGCACCGGGCATTACCCCGGAACTGCGTCGCTATATCGGCGAACGCTGCGCCAAAGCCTGTGTCAATATCGGTTATCGCGGAGCGGGTACGTTCGAGTTCCTGTTTGAAAACGGCGAGTTCTACTTCATTGAAATGAACACCCGTATTCAGGTTGAGCACCCGGTTACTGAGATGATCACCGGTGTTGACCTGATCAAAGAACAGCTGCGCATTGCTGCCGGTCAGCCGCTCTCCATCAAGCAGGATGAAGTTGTGGTCAGAGGCCATGCGGTGGAATGCCGTATTAACGCCGAAGATCCGAACACCTTCCTGCCAAGCCCGGGTAAAATTACGCGCTTCCACGCGCCGGGTGGTTTTGGCGTTCGCTGGGAATCGCACATCTACGCTGGCTATACCGTGCCGCCGTATTACGATTCCATGATCGGCAAACTGATCTGCTACGGCGAGAGCCGCGATGTGGCGATTGCGCGCATGAAGAATGCACTGCAGGAGCTGATTATCGACGGTATCAAAACCAACGTGGAGTTGCAGACCCGCATCATGAACGACGAGAATTTCCAGCACGGTGGCACCAATATCCACTACCTGGAGAAAAAACTCGGCTTGCAGGAAAAATAATCTGCAATCATCGCAAAGGGCCGGATTTTCCGGCCTTTTTTCTTTTTCTCTCCCCTCATCTTTTCCATAGGGTACAATCCCCGCTTTCTTCATCCACAAGGGAAAAAAATGGACAACCGTTTTGTTCAAGCCCACAAAGAAGCCCGCTGGGCACTGTGGCTGACCCTTCTCTATCTTGCTGCATGGTTAGTGTGCGCTTACCTACCTGGTACGGAGCAGGGATTTACCGGGCTGCCGCGCTGGTTTGAGCTGGCCTGCCTGTTGACGCCGCTGGTCTTTGTGTTGCTGTGCTGGGCCATGGTGCGCTTTATCTTCCGTGATATTCCGCTGGAGGATAACGATGCAGAGTGAAATTATCGCCGTACTGGTTATCTACCTGATCGTAGTATTCGGTCTCTCCTTTTATGCTATGCGCCAGCGCAGCAAAGGCACGTTCCTGAGTGAATACTTCCTCGGCAGTCGTTCGATGGGCGGTTTTGTGCTGGCTATGACGCTGACGGCAACCTATGTCAGCGCCAGTTCATTTATCGGCGGACCGGGCGCAGCCTATAAATTTGGCCTCGGCTGGGTGTTGCTGGCGATGATCCAGGTGCCAACCATCTGGCTCTCTTTGGGTATCCTCGGCAAAAAGTTCGCTATCCTGGCGCGCCGTTACAATGCGATTACCCTGAACGACATGCTGATGGCGCGCTACCAGAACCGTGCGGTTGTGTGGATCGCCAGCCTTAGCCTGCTGGTTGCCTTTGTCGGCGCCATCGCCGTGCAATTTATCGGCGGCGCGCGTCTGCTGGAAACCGCCGCCGGGATCAAGTACGAATCCGGCCTGCTGATCTTTGGCATCACCATTGCGCTATACACCGCATTTGGCGGTTTTCGCGCCAGCGTACTCAACGATACGATGCAAGGGATGGTGATGTTGATTGGCACGCTGGTGCTGCTCGTCGGCGTGATCCATGCCGCTGGCGGGCTGCACAGTGCGGTAGAAACGCTGCAACAGATCGATCCACAACTGGTAAGCCCGCACGGCGCTCACGATATCCTTTCGCCTGCATTTATGACCTCATTCTGGGTGCTGGTCTGTTTTGGTGTTATTGGCTTGCCGCACACCGCCGTTCGCTGTATTTCCTATAAAGACAGCAAATCGGTTCATCGCGGCATTATTATCGGCACTATTGTCATCGCGCTGTTAATGCTGGGAATGCATCTCGCTGGCGCACTCGGCCGCGCCGTGTTACCGCATCTTTCGGTACCCGATCAGGTGATCCCGACACTGATGGTCGAGGTCTTACCGCCCTGGGCTGCCGGGTTGTTTCTTGCTGCGCCAATGGCCGCGATCATGTCGAACGTCAATGCGCATTTGTTGCAGGCTTCGGCCACAATCATCAAAGATCTGTGGTTAAGCGCCCAGCCGACTAAAATTCGTCATGAACCGCGTTTAAAACGCATCTCCACCGTGACAACCCTGGTACTCGGCGTACTGATGATGCTGGCGGCATGGCGTCCACCAGAGATGATTATCTGGTTAAACCTGCTGGCGTTTGGCGGTCTGGAAGCGGTATTCCTGTGGCCGCTGGTTTTGGGGTTGTACTGGGAGCGGGCGAATGCTGCTGGTGCATTGAGCGCCATGGTCACGGGCGGCGTACTGTATGCCGTTCTCGCCACGTTTAATATTCAGTACCTGGGCTTTCATCCGATTGTGCCCTCGTTGCTGTTAAGTTTGCTGGCCTTCGTCGTCGGGAACCGTTTTGGTCAACCGGCGCCGCAGGCTCCGACTGTTTCTGTTAATGAATAAAGAGTTAC
The DNA here is from genome assembly GCF_000280495.2 of Kosakonia radicincitans DSM 16656. Taxonomy (NCBI): domain Bacteria; kingdom Pseudomonadati; phylum Pseudomonadota; class Gammaproteobacteria; order Enterobacterales; family Enterobacteriaceae; genus Kosakonia; species Kosakonia radicincitans. The sequence continues at coordinate 479,651 of NZ_CP018016.1, read as the reverse complement.
GACATGCCATGGATCCAACTGAAACTGAACACCACCGGCGCAAATGCTGAAGATCTGAGCGATGCTTTGATGGAAGCGGGTGCGGTATCCATCACGTTCCAGGATACGCACGACACGCCCGTGTTTGAACCATTGCCGGGCGAAACTCGCTTGTGGGGCGATACCGACGTTATCGGCCTGTTTGACGCCGAAACAGAGATGGCCGATGTGGTCGCCCAGCTTGCGCTGCACCCACTGCTGGGTGAAGGCTTCGCCCATAAAATCGAGCAGTTGGAAGATAAAGACTGGGAACGCGAATGGATGGATAACTTCCACCCGATGCGCTTTGGCGAGCGGCTATGGATCTGCCCAAGCTGGCGCGATGTACCGGACGAAAACGCGGTCAACGTGATGCTCGATCCGGGCCTGGCATTCGGCACCGGCACCCATCCAACGACGGCGCTGTGCCTGCAATGGCTGGACAGCCTCGATCTGAGCGGCAAGACAGTGATCGACTTTGGCTGCGGTTCGGGGATCCTGGCGATCGCGGCGCTGAAACTGGGCGCCGCAAAGGCGATCGGCATTGATATCGATCCGCAGGCGATCCAGGCAAGCCGCGACAACGCCGAACGTAACGGCGTCTCCGATCGTCTGGATCTCTATCTGCCCAATGACCAGCCAGAGGTGATGAAAGCGGATGTCGTGGTCGCTAATATCCTGGCTGGTCCTCTGCGCGAACTGGCGCCATTAATCAGCGTACTGCCCGTAGAGGGCGGCCTGCTGGGGCTTTCCGGTATCCTCGCCAGCCAGGCGGAAAGCGTCTGCGAGGCTTACGCCGATCTCTTCACGCTCGATCCGGTGGTCGAGAAAGAGGAGTGGTGCCGTATCACTGGCCAGAAGAAATAGGACTTAAGCGTGGCCTGCGGGCCACGTTTTTTATCTCCCCTCGCCTTTATCTGTCGTCAAAACATCCTTTGACAATTTTCCCATCGCAATCCGGACGCTTTTCACGCTCATCATCGCCGCTAAAGCCGATGTGTGGCGGCCTGGCCACGAAAAAACATCGGCATAAAAATGCGAGCAGGTTCGCAAAATCCGCTTTTTTCTGCTGTAAAAAACAGCAATTCTGCCGCTGATGGCCAGGTAAAAAACGATAACTCGCGCGAATTTATTAGTTACGTGAAATTTTTATCTTAATCATAACGCCATGAAATATATAATTTAATTCCAGAATCACTCTGGCGGACTGGCGATTCCTTGATCTACAACAGAGGATTGCTCAAAGTTTGGCCTTTCATCTCGTGCAAAAAATGCGTAATATACGCCGCCTTGCAGTCACAGTATGGTCATTTCTTAACTCATGCGTATCGGACATCACCAGCTCAGAAATCGCCTGATCGCAGCGCCCATGGCTGGCATTACTGACAGACCATTCCGGACGTTGTGCTACGAGATGGGAGCAGGTTTGACCGTATCCGAGATGATGTCGTCTAACCCGCAAGTGTGGGAAAGCGACAAATCCCGACTGCGGATGGTGCACATTGATGAACCCGGTATTCGCACCGTGCAAATTGCAGGGAGCGATCCGGATGAAATGGCGGAAGCCGCACGCATTAACGTGGAAAGCGGCGCCCAGATTATTGATATCAATATGGGTTGCCCGGCGAAAAAGGTGAATCGCAAGCTGGCAGGCTCGGCTCTGTTGCAGTACCCGGATCTGGTGAAGTCTATCCTGACCTCGGTAGTGAATGCAGTAGATGTGCCTGTTACGCTGAAGATTCGCACAGGCTGGGCTCCGGAACACCGTAACTGCGTAGAAATTGCCCAACTGGCTGAAGAATGTGGTATTCAGGCTCTGACCATTCATGGACGCACCCGCGCCTGTTTGTTCAACGGAGAAGCTGAGTACAACAGTATTCGGGCAGTTAAGCAGAAAGTTTCCATTCCGGTTATCGCGAATGGCGACATTACTGACCCGCTAAAAGCCAGAGCTGTGCTCGACTATACAGGGGCGGATGCCCTGATGATAGGCCGCGCAGCTCAGGGAAGACCCTGGATCTTCCGGGAAATCCAGCACTATCTGGACACTGGGGAGCTGCTGGCCCCGCTGCCTTTGGCAGAGGTTAAGCGCTTGCTTTGCGCGCATGTTCGGGAACTGCATGACTTTTATGGCCAGGCAAAAGGTTACCGAATCGCACGTAAACACGTCTCCTGGTATCTTCAGGAGCACGCTCCGAATGACCAGTTTCGGCGCACATTCAACGCCATTGAGGATGCCAGCGAACAGCTGGAGGCGTTGGAGGCATACTTCGAAAATTTTGCGTAAACAGAAATAAAGAGCTGACAGAACTATGTTCGAACAACGCGTAAATTCTGACGTACTGACCGTTTCTACCGTTAACTCTCAGGATCAGGTAACCCAAAAACCGCTCCGTGACTCGGTAAAACAGGCACTGAAGAACTATTTTGCTCAACTGAATGGTCAGGATGTTAATGACCTGTATGAGCTGGTACTGGCTGAAGTAGAACAGCCACTGTTGGACATGGTGATGCAATACACCCGTGGTAATCAGACCCGCGCGGCGCTGATGATGGGCATCAACCGCGGCACGCTGCGTAAAAAACTGAAAAAATACGGCATGAACTGATTCTGAATCAGTAAGTTGTATTGATAAAAAGGCGCTAACCGGCATGGGGAAGCGCCTTTTTTATTGCCTGAAATGACGCTAAAAACGCCGCTTTCCCTCTCTTTGCACGGTTGCGGATTCGTGTATATTTTCAGCCAATGGTTGCAAGAAAGGGAGATACGGAATGATTCGCAAATATTGGTGGCTGGTCGTTTTCGCCCTCTCAATCCTTGCGCTGGATGGCTTAATCATGCACTGGGTGGAGTACATCACCACCGAGGTCGATAAATGCCGCAATATGAATTCCGTCAACCCTCTCAAACTGGTGAATTGCGATAATCTGTAAGTGATTGCTTGTAGCGAAAATTCGCGAACTTGCTGCTATCCCCTGTATATCTCGGGGATTTAAATCATTTTGCGTCATCCTTAGTCGATGATAATGTCTCAGCCCTTTTCGCCCGTACGACCGTAGTAATACGTAACGATCTTAGTGAATGAGTTGATGACATCATGCTGGTTAGCCAATACGACTATATCCTTGTTGTTGTTTCTTTTATTGTCGCCATTCTGGCCTCTTACACCGCCCTGAATATGGCCGGACGCGTCACCTCCAGTAGCGGAACCGCGTCCTGGGTCTGGTTAAGCGGCGGCGGCGTGGCGATGGGGATCGGCATCTGGGCGATGCATTTTATTGGCATGCTGGCGATGAACATTTCGATGAGCATGCTGTATGAACCCTTTCTGACTGCCCTTTCGATGGTTATCGCCATCGGCTCATCACTGTTCGCCCTGTGGCTCGTCAGCGGCTCGCAACTTCATCTCCAGCGCCTGATACCCGGCGCCATTATTATGGGGTTGGGAATTGTCGCTATGCATTACACCGGCATGGCTGCATTACAGGTTTCGCCTGCTATCGTCTGGAATATGAACTGGGTCGCGCTGTCGGTGGTGATTGCCATGGCGGCATCCTTCGCTGCATTGTGGCTCACTTTCCGTCTGCGTCATGAAGGCGCTCAAGTAGCGCTGATGCGCTTTGGCGCGGCGATCCTGATGGGGATTGCCATTGCCGGAATGCACTATACCGGCATGATGGCGGCGCAATTTCCTCCACAGCATGCAACAGGGCACCACGGATTCAACAACAACTGGCTGGTCATTCTGGTCAGTATGATGGCGTTCTCTGTACTCGGTATTACTCTGCTGGTCTCAATGTTCGATGCCCGTTTACAGGTGCGGACTTCCCTGCTGGCGGCTTCACTGGCGGCGGCTAACCGCGAGCTGGCGCGTCTGGCTCTGCATGATACGCTGACCCGTCTGCCAAACCGCGTATTGCTGGAAGACCGCCTTGAACAAGCGATCAATAAAGCCAGGCGCGAAGGATCTTTCTTTGCGCTGATGTTTATGGATCTGGATGGTTTCAAAACCGTAAATGATGCCTGGGGCCATGATGTTGGCGATAAGCTTCTGGTGGCGGTTACCGATCGTCTGAGACAACCGCTGAAAGGGCAATATACGCTGGCGCGTATCGGCGGCGATGAGTTTGTTCTGCTGGCGGAAGTCAATGCCCCGGATGAAGCAGCAACGCTTGCCAATGCGCTGGTCCGTGCAATCGACAAACCCTTCAACATCGATCCTTACGATGTGATCGTCACGCTGAGTGTCGGGATTGCCCTCTATCCTCACGATGGTAAAAACGAGCGCGAGCTGATGTTTAACGCCGATGCGGCGATGTATCACACCAAACATATGGGGCGTAACGGCTATCACTTCTTCCAGCCTTCAATGAATACGCTGGCGCAAACCCAACTGCAACTGCTCAATGATTTGTGGTTAGCGCTGGAACGCCAGGAGTTTCGCCTGGTTTACCAGCCGAAATTTAAAGCACCGTCCGGGCCGGTCATTGGTTTTGAAGCCCTATTGCGCTGGCATCATCCTTTTCAGGGGGTTCTGTCGCCGGAGGTGTTTCTTCCGCTGGCGGAGAAAACCGGCCTGATTATTCCGCTAGGTAACTGGGTGGTGGATGAAGCCTGTCGGCAGCTTAGCGAATGGCGCAAACAGGGCCATCTGGAGTGGTCGATTGCCGTTAATCTTTCCACCATGCAATTCGAGCAAAATGGGCTGGTGCAGACCATTTTGGACGCACTGAAAAAGCATGATGTTCCGCCAGAAAAGCTGATTCTTGAGGTGACAGAAACCACCGCTATGAGCAATCCTGATGAGAGCGTGCGTGTATTAACCGAGTTAACGAATGCGGGCGTGCAGGCATCGATTGATGATTTCGGCACCGGTTACTCCAGCCTGCTTTATTTGAAGCGTCTACCGGCTTGCGAGTTAAAAATCGATCGCGCCTTTGTTCGGGAACTATGTAAAGAAGGCGAAGATGCCACGATTGTTTCGGCGATCGTCGCGCTGGCCAAAACGCTGAACCTGAAAGTTGTGGCGGAAGGGGTGGAAACGGAAGAACAACAGGCTTTTCTCACTGAACTGGGCTGCAACACGCTGCAAGGTTATTTATTAGGGAAACCAGTAAGTGCGGAATCCATTACCGCTTATGGTAATAAACTTAGCCCGACGGACACCTTTTCCTGAAAATAATTAAGCAGTTAAATCCAGGCGCTTAACGGCGCTTTTATTTTACCTGACCGATAAACTGAATTATTATTCGTATCCAGTTAATTTCACAATGCCGCGCCGGTTGGCCATTAATCAATACGTTGTAGTTGAACAGGCGCTATTTTTATTCTTTGCTTCATCTTTTCTGCATTTTCTATTCTGAGCGCACTTTTCCCTCCATGATGTTTACACTGCACATACTTTGAGATTATTGCACCAGGGAATCGCCGTTACCGGATGGTAAAATAATCAATATCGACTCAGTAGAGATATCACGGGTATTGATATCGGGAGTTGTGTTTATTCGAGGTAACATTATGAAAAATTTCATCGCTGTAGCATCACTGACAACACTGCTTGCCGGTTGTGCTCATGATTCTCCTTGCGTGCCGGTGTATGACGATCAGGGTCGCCTGGTACATACCAATACCTGCATGAAAGGGACAACTCAGGATAACTGGGAAACTGCCGGAGCGATTGCGGGCGGCGCAGCGGCGCTGGCTGGTCTGACGCTCGGCATCGTGGCATTGACCCGATAAATTAGCAAAAGCGCGGCTTACCGCGCTTTTGCTTTATTGTGGTGCACTCTTTTTCCCGCCAGTAAATGTCCAGCATTTCATATCTGTCGTTATTCAAAAATAAATGATTAACCGCCGCGTATTAATATCCTGTTTTTCTATCTCTCCCCTTTCTTCGTGAGCTGATTCACAAACGCAGCCATTCACTATATTGCTTATATTCACCTGCGAAACTTGTCTGTTAATAAAAAGTAATTTCTGTGATTTTTTTGCTCCATTTTGTGGCGCAGGTTGTAGTTTTGCACCACGACGGGGCGCTGGTTTTATTTTTTCCTGTCTACACTCTCAATATTGCGTATACGCCCCTTTCAAACACGTCATTCGCAATATTGGCATTCCCTTTGCTTAAGAGAGAATGGCCATAGCCACAGACAGGTTTCAGGCGTTTCCCGGACGCCTTTATATAACGATAAATTTTTCGCCACACAGGATACATTATGAAAAAGATGATGATCGCCAGCCTGGTCGCTGCCGGTGCGCTGTTTGCTCTTGCAAATCAGGCGCATGCGGGCACAACGCTGGATGCCGTTAAAAAGAAAGGTTTTGTACAATGCGGTATCAGCGACGGCCTGCCTGGCTTCTCCTACGCGGACGCGAGCGGTAAATTCACCGGTATCGACGTAGACGTTTGCCGTGGCGTCGCCGCCGCCGTTTTCGGTGACGACAGCAAAGTGAAATATACCCCGCTGACCGCGAAAGAGCGTTTTACCGCTTTGCAGTCCGGCGAAGTGGATATTCTTTCCCGTAATACCACCTGGACTTCTTCCCGCGACGGCGGCATGGGGCTGTCATTTACTGGCGTAACTTATTACGACGGTATCGGCTTCCTGACCCATAACAAAGCGGGTCTGAAAAGTGCTAAAGAGCTGGATGGCGCAACCGTTTGTATTCAGGCCGGTACCGATACCGAGCTGAACGTGGCGGATTACTTCAAGTCCAACAACATGAAATATACCCCGGTAACCTTCGATCGTTCTGACGAATCGGCAAAAGCGCTGGAGTCAGGCCGTTGCGATACGCTGGCTTCCGACCAGTCTCAGTTGTACGCGCTGCGTATCAAACTGAGCAACCCGACTGAGTGGATCGTCCTGCCGGAAGTGATTTCTAAAGAGCCGCTGGGTCCGGTTGTTCGCCGTGGCGACGACGACTGGTTTGCCATCGTGCGCTGGACGCTGTTCGCGATGCTGAACGCCGAAGAGATGGGCGTTAACTCGAAGAACGTTGATCAGAAAGCCGCAAACCCGGCGACACCGGATATGGCTCACCTGCTCGGCAAAGAAGGCGACTTTGGTAAAGATCTGAAGCTTGATAATAAATGGGCTTACAACATCATCAAGAAAGTCGGTAACTATTCCGAAATCTTTGAACGTAACGTAGGTTCTGAAAGCCCGCTGAAAATCAAACGTGGCCAGAACAACCTCTGGAATAACGGCGGTATCCAGTACGCTCCGCCAGTGCGTTAATTCGCAAGTGCTGTAACGGGCACCACCTCGCGTGGTGCCCAGCCCAGAGTCATGGTTACTGAGGTTTTTGCTATGTCCCATCGCCGCCCAACCGTGAAAGGCTCCTTCTCCCTTTCTAACCCTGCGGTTCGTGCCTGGCTGTTTCAAATCCTTGCGATTGTCGCCGTGGTCGTTATCGCAATCTATTTGGTACACAACACGGTTACTAACCTGAACAATCGCGGGATCACCTCCGGCTTTGCGTTCCTCGATCGCGCCGCTGGTTTCGGAATTGTTCAACACTTGATTGATTATGAGCAGGGCGACACCTATGGCCGAGTGTTCCTTGTCGGTTTACTTAACACCCTGCTGGTCTCGGCATTGTGTATTGTATTCGCCTCTTTCCTCGGCTTCTTCCTTGGTCTGGCGCGCCTGTCGGAAAACTGGTTACTGCGAAAACTGTCGACGATTTATATCGAAACCTTTCGCAATATCCCGCCGCTGCTGCAAATCTTTTTTTGGTACTTTGCCGTACTGCGTAACTTGCCCGGCCCACGCCAGGCGGTTAATGCAATGGATTTGCTGTTTTTAAGCAACCGTGGCCTCTATATTCCTTCGCCACAAATTGGCGAAGGTCTGCTGGCCTTTGCTGCCGCTGTTATCGTGGCAGTGATCATTTCTGTCGGTCTGTTTCGTTTTAATAAAGCCCATCAGATCAAGACCGGTCAGTTGCGTCGTACCTGGCCGGCTGCGCTGGGGTTGATTATTGCGCTACCGCTGCTGACGCACTGGGTTTTCGGCGCAGCATTGCACTGGGAGATTCCGCAACTGCGCGGTTTTAACTTCCAGGGCGGAATGGTGCTGATCCCGGAACTTGCCGCGCTGACGCTTGCGTTATCGGTTTATACCTCAGCGTTTATCGCTGAGATTATCCGTTCAGGCATTCAGTCCGTTCCTCATGGTCAGCATGAGGCCGCGCGTTCTTTGGGGCTGCCGAATCCGGTGACGCTGCGCCAGGTCATCATCCCTCAGGCATTACGCGTCATTATTCCGCCACTGACCAGCCAGTACCTGAACATTGCGAAAAACTCCTCTCTGGCGGCCGCTATCGGCTATCCGGATATGGTGTCACTCTTCGCGGGAACAGTGCTGAATCAGACCGGTCAGGCCATTGAAACCATCGCTATCACTATGTCTGTTTATCTGCTTATCAGTCTGTCGATCTCACTACTGATGAACATTTATAACCGTCGCATTGCACTGATTGAGCGCTAAGGAATTACGATGACAAAAGCTATTCTGTCTCCCTCTGCGCGCCAGACACCTGCAAGAAGCAATGGCGCGGTGTTGTGGGTACGAAAAAATCTGTTCTCCAGTTGGTCTAACTCACTGCTAACGATCGTTTGCCTGTGGCTGATGTGGGAACTGATCCCACCGCTGCTGGAGTGGGCGTTTTTTCAGGCGAACTGGGTGGGCTCAACCCGGGCGGACTGTACAAAAGCGGGTGCCTGTTGGGTATTTATTCATGAGCGTTTTGGCCAGTTTATGTATGGCCTTTACCCGCATGAACAGCGCTGGCGTATTAATCTGGCGCTGATTATCGGCCTGCTCTCGATTGTGCCGATGTTCTGGAAAGCTTTACCAAGTCGTGGCCGCTACATTGCCTGCTGGGCTGTTATCTACCCGATCGTTGTCTGGTGGTTAATGTTTGGCGGCTTTCTGGGACTGGATCGCGTTGAAACCCGCCAGTGGGGCGGTCTGACGTTGACGCTGATTATCGCTTCTGTCGGTATTGCCGGTGCGCTGCCGCTGGGCATTTTACTGGCGCTGGGGCGTCGTTCAAAAATGCCAGTCGTGCGTATTTTGTCAGTAGTGTTTATTGAGTTCTGGCGCGGTGTGCCGCTGATCACCGTTCTGTTTATGTCCTCGGTCATGCTACCGCTGTTTATGTCGGAAGGAACCAGCATTGATAAGCTGATCCGCGCGCTGGTCGGCGTGATCCTGTTCCAGTCTGCTTATGTGGCGGAAGTGGTGCGCGGCGGTTTGCAGGCGCTACCGAAAGGCCAGTACGAAGCCGCGGAATCTCTGGCGCTGGGCTACTGGAAAACGCAGGGGCTGGTGATTCTGCCGCAGGCGCTGAAGCTGGTGATCCCGGGCCTGGTGAACACCATTATTGCGCTGTTTAAAGATACCAGCCTGGTGATCATCATCGGCCTGTTCGATCTTTTCAGCAGCGTGCAGCAGGCTACAGTCGATCCGGCCTGGCTCGGTATGTCGACTGAGGGCTATGTTTTCGCCGCATTAGTTTATTGGGTTTTCTGTTTTAGCATGTCGCGCTACAGCCAGCATCTGGAAAAGCGCTTTAACACCGGGCGTACACCGCACTGAGGAACACCATGAGTAATATGATTATGCAACCTGCCGACGCGATGATTACGCTCGATAATGTGAACAAGTGGTACGGGCAGTTCCATGTCCTGAAAGACATCAATCTGAACGTTAAGCAGGGTGAACGTATTGTACTCTGCGGCCCTTCCGGTTCAGGGAAATCAACGACTATCCGTTGTATCAACCATCTGGAAGAGCATCAGCAGGGCCGTATCGTTGTTGATGGTATCGAACTGAACGAAGATATCCGCAATATTGAAAAGGTTCGCCAGGAAGTGGGCATGGTTTTCCAGCACTTCAATCTGTTTCCGCATCTCACCGTGTTACAGAACTGTACGCTGGCACCAATTTGGGTGCGCAAAATGCCGAAGAAGGAAGCTGAAGCGCTGGCAATGCACTATCTTGAGCGCGTGCGTATTGCCGAGCATGCGCACAAATTCCCCGGACAGATTTCGGGTGGTCAGCAGCAGCGTGTGGCGATTGCCCGCTCGCTCTGCATGAAGCCAAAGATCATGCTATTTGATGAACCCACGTCAGCGCTGGATCCGGAAATGGTGAAAGAAGTGCTGGATACGATGATTGGCCTGGCGCAATCTGGTATGACGATGCTGTGCGTAACCCATGAAATGGGCTTTGCCCGCACCGTCGCTGATCGTGTGATCTTTATGGATCGCGGTGAGATTGTTGAGCAGGCGCCACCTGAAGAGTTCTTTGCGAACCCGAAATCAGAACGTACCCGCGCTTTCCTGTCGCAAGTTATCCACTGATCGTTATCGCCGTATTTCAGGGCCACCTACGGGTGGCCTTTTTTATCGCTCGCGTTCTAATGTTATGGTGTTTTACGAGAGGTCGAGCGCAACGTTCAACATCTCCCCGACGATTTATCCTCATCAGGAGATGATGTTTATGGGTAAACAGCAGATAAAACAAAAGGCCCCGTCTTTCGACAGGGCCTTTTGTTTTGTTTGATGCCTGGCAGTTCCCTACTCTCGCATGGGGAGACCCCACACTACCATCGGCGCTACGGCGTTTCACTTCTGAGTTCGGCATGGGGTCAGGTGGGACCACCGCGCTACTGCCGCCAGGCAAATTCTTTCTAAGTGCCGAACTTTAACCGCTATAACTGGTGCTGATACCCAGAGTCGAACTGGGGACCTCACCCTTACCAAGGGTGCGCTCTACCAACTGAGCCATATCAGCACGCTAAATTTGATGCCTGGCAGTTCCCTACTCTCGCATGGGGAGACCCCACACTACCATCGGCGCTACGGCGTTTCACTTCTGAGTTCGGCATGGGGTCAGGTGGGACCACCGCGCTAGTGCCGCCAGGCAAATTCTGTTCACCGCCATGCCCCAGGGGCACACCGGTTTAATCTGTATCAGGCTGAAAAAATTCTCTCTCACGCCAAAACATCTTCGGCGTTGTAAGGTTAAGCCTCACGGTTCATTAGTACCGGTTAGCTCAACGCATCGCTGCGCTTACACACCCGGCCTATCAACGTCGTCGTCTTCAACGTTCCTTCAGGACCCTTTAAGGGTCAGGGAGAACTCATCTCGGGGCAAGTTTCGTGCTTAGATGCTTTCAGCACTTATCTCTTCCGCATTTAGCTACCGGGCAGTGCCATTGGCATGACAACCCGAACACCAGTGATGCGTCCACTCCGGTCCTCTCGTACTAGGAGCAGCCCCCCTCAGTTCTCCAGCGCCCACGGCAGATAGGGACCGAACTGTCTCACGACGTTCTAAACCCAGCTCGCGTACCACTTTAAATGGCGAACAGCCATACCCTTGGGACCTACTTCAGCCCCAGGATGTGATGAGCCGACATCGAGGTGCCAAACACCGCCGTCGATATGAACTCTTGGGCGGTATCAGCCTGTTATCCCCGGAGTACCTTTTATCCGTTGAGCGATGGCCCTTCCATTCAGAACCACCGGATCACTATGACCTGCTTTCGCACCTGCTCGCGCCGTCACGCTCGCAGTCAAGCCAGCTTATGCCATTGCACTAACCTCCTGATGTCCGACCAGGATTAGCTGACCTTCGTGCTCCTCCGTTACGCTTTAGGAGGAGACCGCCCCAGTCAAACTACCCACCAGACACTGTCCGCAACCCGGTTTACGGGTCCACGTTAGAACATCAAACATTAAAGGGTGGTATTTCAAGGTTGGCTCCACGCAGACTGGCGTCCACGCTTCAAAGCCTCCCACCTATCCTACACATCAAGGCTCAATGTTCAGTGTCAAGCTATAGTAAAGGTTCACGGGGTCTTTCCGTCTTGCCGCGGGTACACTGCATCTTCACAGCGAGTTCAATTTCACTGAGTCTCGGGTGGAGACAGCCTGGCCATCATTACGCCATTCGTGCAGGTCGGAACTTACCCGACAAGGAATTTCGCTACCTTAGGACCGTTATAGTTACGGCCGCCGTTTACCGGGGCTTCGATCAAGAGCTTCTCCTTACGGATAACCCCATCAATTAACCTTCCGGCACCGGGCAGGCGTCACACCGTATACGTCCACTTTCGTGTTTGCACAGTGCTGTGTTTTTAATAAACAGTTGCAGCCAGCTGGTATCTTCGACTGATTTCAGCTCCACGAGCAAGTCGCTTCACCTACCATCAGCGTGCCTTCTCCCGAAGTTACGGCACCATTTTGCCTAGTTCCTTCACCCGAGTTCTCTCAAGCGCCTTGGTATTCTCTACCTGACCACCTGTGTCGGTTTGGGGTACGATTTCGTGTTACCTGGAGCTTAGAGGCTTTTCCTGGAAGCAGGGCATTTGTTGCTTCAGCACCGTGGTGCCTCGTCATCACGCCTCAGTGTTAAAGCGCTCCGGATTTGCCTGGAGCACACACCTTCACGCTTAAACCGGGACAACCGTCGCCCGGCCAACATAGCCTTCTCCGTCCCCCCTTCGCAGTAACACCAAGTACAGGAATATTAACCTGTTTCCCATCGACTACGCCTTTCGGCCTCGCCTTAGGGGTCGACTCACCCTGCCCCGATTAACGTTGGACAGGAACCCTTGGTCTTCCGGCGAGCGGGCTTTTCACCCGCTTTATCGTTACTTATGTCAGCATTCGCACTTCTGATACCTCCAGCAACCCTCACAGGCCACCTTCAACGGCTTACAGAACGCTCCCCTACCCAACAACACATAAGCGTCGCTGCCGCAGCTTCGGTGCATGGTTTAGCCCCGTTACATCTTCCGCGCAGGCCGACTCGACCAGTGAGCTATTACGCTTTCTTTAAATGATGGCTGCTTCTAAGCCAACATCCTGGCTGTCTGGGCCTTCCCACATCGTTTCCCACTTAACCATGACTTTGGGACCTTAGCTGGCGGTCTGGGTTGTTTCCCTCTTCACGACGGACGTTAGCACCCGCCGTGTGTCTCCCGTGATAACATTCTCCGGTATTCGTAGTTTGCATCGGGTTGGTAAGCCGGGATGGCCCCCTAGCCGAAACAGTGCTCTACCCCCGGAGATGAATTCACGAGGCGCTACCTAAATAGCTTTCGGGGAGAACCAGCTATCTCCCGGTTTGATTGGCCTTTCACCCCCAGCCACAGGTCATCCGCTAATTTTTCAACATTAGTCGGTTCGGTCCTCCAGTTAGTGTTACCCAACCTTCAACCTGCCCATGGCTAGATCACCGGGTTTCGGGTCTATACCCTGCAACTTAACGCCCAGTTAAGACTCGGTTTCCCTTCGGCTCCCCTATTCGGTTAACCTTGCTACAGAATATAAGTCGCTGACCCATTATACAAAAGGTACGCAGTCACACCCCGAAGGGTGCTCCCACTGCTTGTACGTACACGGTTTCAGGTTCTTTTTCACTCCCCTCGCCGGGGTTCTTTTCGCCTTTCCCTCACGGTACTGGTTCACTATCGGTCAGTCAGGAGTATTTAGCCTTGGAGGATGGTCCCCCCATATTCAGACAGGATACCACGTGTCCCGCCCTACTCATCGAGCTCACAGCCTGTGCGTTTTCGTGTACGGGGCTGTCACCCTGTATCGCGCGACTTTCCAGACGCTTCCACTAACACACAAGCTGATTCAGGCTCTGGGCTCCTCCCCGTTCGCTCGCCGCTACTGGGGGAATCTCGGTTGATTTCTTTTCCTCGGGGTACTTAGATGTTTCAGTTCCCCCGGTTCGCTTCACAGCACTATGGATTCATGCTGTGATGATGCACCGTAGTGCACCGGGTTTCCCCATTCGGACATCGCCGGGTCAAGGGTTCATATCACCTCGCCGGCGCTTTTCGCAGATTAGCACGTCCTTCATCGCCTCTGACTGCCAGGGCATCCACCGTGTACGCTTAGTCGCTTAACCTCACAACCCGAAGATGTTTCTTCCGATTCATCATCGCGTTGCAAAAATTTGAGAGACTCACGAACAACTTGCGTTGTTCAGTGTTTCAATTTTCAGCTTGATCCAGATTTTTAAAGAGCATATATCTCAAACATGACTCGTGAGTCAGTTTTGAGATACATCGGCAGGTGACTTTCACTCACAAACCAGCAAGTGGCGTCCCCTAGGGGATTCGAACCCCTGTTACCGCCGTGAAAGGGCGGTGTCCTGGGCCTCTAGACGAAGGGGACACATAGTCTGCTTCGCAAGACGCCTTGCTTTTTACTTTTCATCAGACAATCTGTGTGAGCACTTCAGGAGATGGTTCTTTAAGGTAAGGAGGTGATCCAACCGCAGGTTCCCCTACGGTTACCTTGTTACGACTTCACCCCAGTCATGAATCACAAAGTGGTAAGCGCCCTCCCGAAGGTTAAGCTACCTACTTCTTTTGCAACCCACTCCCATGGTGTGACGGGCGGTGTGTACAAGGCCCGGGAACGTATTCACCGTGACATTCTGATTCACGATTACTAGCGATTCCGACTTCATGGAGTCGAGTTGCAGACTCCAATCCGGACTACGACGCACTTTATGAGGTCCGCTTGCTCTCGCGAGGTCGCTTCTCTTTGTATGCGCCATTGTAGCACGTGTGTAGCCCTGGTCGTAAGGGCCATGATGACTTGACGTCATCCCCACCTTCCTCCAGTTTATCACTGGCAGTCTCCTTTGAGTTCCCGGCCTAACCGCTGGCAACAAAGGATAAGGGTTGCGCTCGTTGCGGGACTTAACCCAACATTTCACAACACGAGCTGACGACAGCCATGCAGCACCTGTCTCACAGTTCCCGAAGGCACCCCGGCATCTCTGCCAGGTTCTGTGGATGTCAAGACCAGGTAAGGTTCTTCGCGTTGCATCGAATTAAACCACATGCTCCACCGCTTGTGCGGGCCCCCGTCAATTCATTTGAGTTTTAACCTTGCGGCCGTACTCCCCAGGCGGTCGATTTAACGCGTTAGCTCCGGAAGCCACGCCTCAAGGGCACAACCTCCAAATCGACATCGTTTACGGCGTGGACTACCAGGGTATCTAATCCTGTTTGCTCCCCACGCTTTCGCACCTGAGCGTCAGTCTTCGTCCAGGAGGCCGCCTTCGCCACCGGTATTCCTCCAGATCTCTACGCATTTCACCGCTACACCTGGAATTCTACCTCCCTCTACGAGACTCCAGCCTGCCAGTTTCGAATGCAGTTCCCAGGTTGAGCCCGGGGATTTCACATCCGACTTGACAGACCGCCTGCGTGCGCTTTACGCCCAGTAATTCCGATTAACGCTTGCACCCTCCGTATTACCGCGGCTGCTGGCACGGAGTTAGCCGGTGCTTCTTCTGCGGGTAACGTCAATCAGCACGGTTATTAACCGGACTGCCTTCCTCCCCGCTGAAAGTGCTTTACAACCCGAAGGCCTTCTTCACACACGCGGCATGGCTGCATCAGGCTTGCGCCCATTGTGCAATATTCCCCACTGCTGCCTCCCGTAGGAGTCTGGACCGTGTCTCAGTTCCAGTGTGGCTGGTCATCCTCTCAGACCAGCTAGGGATCGTCGCCTAGGTGGGCCATTACCCCGCCTACTAGCTAATCCCATCTGGGCACATCTGATGGCAAGAGGCCCGAAGGTCCCCCTCTTTGGTCTTGCGACGTTATGCGGTATTAGCTACCGTTTCCAGTAGTTATCCCCCTCCATCAGGCAGTTTCCCAGACATTACTCACCCGTCCGCCACTCGTCACCCGAGAGCAAGCTCTCTGTGCTACCGTTCGACTTGCATGTGTTAGGCCTGCCGCCAGCGTTCAATCTGAGCCATGATCAAACTCTTCAATTTAAAGTTTGATGCTCATCGAATTAAACTTCGTAATGAATTACGTGTTCACCCGTGAGACTTGGTATTCATTTTTTGTCCGGAGACATCAAGAATCCAGTCACCTGAGTGCCCACACAGATTGTCTGATAAATTGTTAAAGAGCAGTTGCGACGCGGCTTTCAGCGCTTCGTCGCGAGGTGGCGTATATTACGCTTTCCTCTTTCAGAGTCAACCCTGAATTTCAGGATTTTTTCTCTTTCGTTACCCGACTATCTCGTGAAGTGATTCACGTTGTCGTGTCAACGGAGGCGCATTATAGGGATCCCAATTTTAAGCACAAGCCTTTTTGCGATCTTTTTTTCTGACTGCTGTTTTTTCATTCTTTTTGCTGCGATCCCGTACGATCTGCGCACTTAATGACGCGTAAAAGGCTTGCAGAAGGCCTTTCTAACGATCAAAGTCTCTATCTCAGCCCGTTTTTGATGAGGTAGCTATGTCAATTGTTTTACGTCCTTATAAGGATCTCTTCCCTAAAATCGGCTTGCGGGTCATGGTTGATAGCAGCAGCGTGGTAATTGGTGATGTCAGAATTGCCGATGATGTAGGCATCTGGCCGCTGGTCGTCATTCGCGGTGATGTGAACTATGTAGAGATCGGTGCCCGCAGCAATATTCAGGACGGTAGCGTTCTGCATGTTACACATAAATCTTCTTATAACCCCGAGGGAAACCCACTCATCATCGGCGAGGATGTCACCGTTGGGCATAAAGTGATGCTACACGGGTGCTCCATTGGCGATCGCGTGCTGGTTGGAATGGGCTCTATTTTGCTGGATGGCGCGGTTATTGACGACGACGTCATGATCGGCGCAGGCAGCCTGGTGCCGCAAAACAAGCGGCTGGAGAGCGGATACTTGTATCTGGGAAGCCCGGTAAAACAGATCCGCCCCCTGAAGAAAGCGGAAATAGAAGGATTAAAGTACTCGGCGAACAACTATGTGAAATGGAAAGATGAGTATCTGGATCAGGATAACCAGACAATACCCTGATCATCTTCCTTCTGTTGGCGGATCAACTGTTCCGCCTCTTCCTCCAGATCCCAGCGATAGTCACGAAACGTCGCCAGAAACTGCTCCGGCGTTTCAACGCCGAAACGTTGCTTTAGGGCATCACCTTTAATGCCGCATATCATCTGCATTCCATTAACCAGTGCCGGAAAGCAGACAGCCTGCATTGAGGGATCCCACTCTTCGCGATCCGGAAACTGGATAGCCTGATTCATTTCGCCAGCTCCTGCTTCAGCGTCTGAATGACTGGTTCAACATCCGGCAACACGCCGTGCCACAGCAATACCGCATGTGCAGCCTGCCCCACCAGCATACCCAAACCATCTGCGCACTGTTTTGCACCCAAGTTTATACTCCAGTCCAGAAACGGTGTGTTCCCTTTTTGGTAGAACATGTCGTAGCAGTAAAGCCTGGCATGAACGAGCGACGACGGTAATGCCGGGATATCCCCACCAATCCCGCTGGAAGTTGCATTGATGATCAGATCGAATTCATGCTCCTGAAGATCATCCATTTGCACGGCAACGACGCTACCGGTATGAGCAAAAAGCTTCGCCAGCTCTTCCGCCCGTGAAAATGTTCTGTTAGTAATCGTTATCGCACAATCCAGTGATAATAGAGGAAGTAATACGCCACGCGCCGCACCTCCCGCGCCAACCAACAGGATACGAAATCCCGGGCGGATAAAGCCCAGCCGTTGTAAATCGCTGAGCAGACCTATGCCATCGGTGTTATCTCCCACCAAACGCCCATCATCAAGGCGCTTTAATGTATTTACTGCACCAGCCAGCGCTGCACGTTCTGTCAGTTCATCGGCTCGGGCAAATGCCTCTTCTTTAAAGGGAACCGTAACGTTTGCGCCTTTACCACCAGCAGCAAAGAAGGCATCCAGCGTATTCACAAAGTCATTTATTGGCGCAAGCACGCGCCCATAGGGATGGTCGATGCCAAGCTGAAGAGCAAACTGTTGATGGATAAAGGGCGACTTACTATGAGCAATAGGGTTACCGAAGACTGCGTAGGATTCCATACTATTATCCCTGGCGAAAAAGTTCGCCGGTGAGGGCATCACGAATTTCCGAAGGGTTCTGCCGGCCACCCGTTGGCGCATCAATCACCGGAAAGTCGGCACCAAATTGTTCGATAACCTCTTGCGCTGTTCTGCAAGGCGGCAGCCCGGATAAATTGGCACTTGTTGAAACCAGCGGTTTACCGTAAGCCGTGCAAAGTGCAATGACCATAGGATGATCGGTGACACGTACAGCCAGCGAGTCAAAACGCCCGGTTAACCAGCGCGGTGTGGTTGGTTTTGCCGGAAACACAAAGGTTACCGGGCCAGGCCAGCATTTGAAGACGGCCTTGCGTTGTTCGTCCGTCAGCATACTGTCATCAATATAGGGTTTCAGTTGATCAAAGTTGGCAGCAATCAGGATTAAGCCTTTATCAACCGGACGCTGCTTCAGTTCAAGCAGACGATAGACGGCAGTTTCACTGTCCGGGTCGCAACCGACACCAAAAACAGCTTCAGTTGGATAAGCGATGACTTCTTCTTTATTCAGAACCCCGATCGCCGAAGCGACAGGATCTGTTGGCAGGTTATTCTTCACGAGTTTGTTCCGCCGTTACCGGCTGTCCACATTGTTTACTGGCGCAGAAGCGTTTTACACCTTGCGCGGTTTTCTTTTCGATAAGCAGCGGGTAGTGGCATGCAGGACATTCACCCGCCACCGGCTTGAAATTGATAACGAACTGACAATCAGGGTAGCGATCGCAGGAATAGAAGGTTTTGCCGTATCGGGAACGGCGCTGCACCAGATGACCGCTCTGACACTGCGGGCAGGTAATGGCGGTATCGTCAGGCTTATCAATCAGCTCGGTATGTTCACACTCCGGATACTGACTACAACCGATAAACATACCAAAACGCCCTTGCCGTAATACCATCGGTGCACCGCAATCCGGACACAGATGCCCATCCAGAACTTTAACAATATGTCCATCCGCCTGGCTCTTCAGGGGACGAACATAATCGCATTCCGGATAATGGGAACATCCGAGAAACGGGCCGTGTTTCCCGGAACGGATAACAAGTTCAGCCCCGCATTGTGGGCAGGGCTCGTTGTTGCGCACCGAAAACAGTGCTGATTTGGCCATAACGACTCTTGAAGCTGCAAAAATGATTAGTGCAGCATACCTTCATTCACTTCAAAGAGTAATTCTTCCATTTGCTGGTATGCGTTTTCACACCCTGGAATATTGAAGAGTACCATCAGGATGACCCATTTAAGGTCTTCCAGGTCGAACTCTGCCGTATCCAGCGCCAGCACACGTTCTATCACCATTTCTCGGGTTTCGAGGTTTAGCACCTGAATCTGCTCAAGGAACAACAAAAATCCCCGGCAACTGGCATCCAGCCTTTCGCACTCTTCAGCCGTATAGATACGCACGGAGAGTGGATCAGAAGCAAGCTGCATCGGTTCGGCGAGGCCTTCCTGATAATCAGCCAGCTTTTCCAGCCACAAAAGAGCGTTGTAGATATCTTCACGATCAAATCCGGCGTCGGTAAGATCCCGTTCCAGTTTGTCTTGATCCACACGCATTTCAGCTTCGTTATGGATGTAAGTCTCAAACAAGTACATTAGTACGTCGAACATGGCTTGCCCTCCTCAATCGGACATAGCCGCCGGGTACAGCTGCGATCCATCCTGCTAACTCCAGTTCAAGCAATTGAGCGGCTGTGACTGGCACAGGTTGGCCGGCACGTTCAGCGACGACGTCAACAGGTGTTACCTCATCTCCTACGTTAGCCAGGAGCTCAGGAAATGGCAATGCCACCTCTTCTTGATCTGAAGAATAAAATGAATTTCCACCTGGTTCAGGTAGCCAGCTTAGCCCATATTGCAAACTTTCGAGGATCTCATCGGCAGATGTCACCAAAGTTGCCCCTTGTTTGATCAACCAATGCGGCCCCTCGCTACCGGGACTACCAATTGGGCCGGGCAGCGCAAAAACCTCACGGCCTTGTTCAAGCGCACTTCGGGCGGTAACGAGCGATCCGCTGCGTAACGCGGCTTCAACAACCAGCACACCACGACTAAGGCCGCTGATAACGCGATTTCGTCGAGGAAAATGTTCCCGTTTGGGATGCGCCGCAAGGGGAAATTCGGAAACCAGTGCACCACCGCAATCAATAAGCTGGCTGGCAAGCGCTGAGTGTCGCCGGGGATAGAGGCTAAACAGGCCATTTCCCAACACAGCCACGCTTTTGCCTCCAACATTCAACGCGGCCCGGTGAGCAACACTGTCGATCCCCAGAGCCATACCGCTGGTAATGGTGAAACCACTTCGGGCAAGCGCTTCGCAAAACAGACGTCCCCAGCGCTCTCCATACCAGGAATGGGCACGGCTGCCAACAACTGCCAGTTGTTGAGTTTTTAGCGCTGAGACTTCGCCCTTCACCAAAATGGCACCCGGATAATCAGCAATAGCGCGCAGAGGTTCGGGATACGCCGCATCACTGGCGCTGATGAGATGATGGTTTGCCTGACTCAGCCAGTCCAGGCTCCTCTCCAGTTCCTGCGCCGACAAAGAGAAAAAACGCCTGACCTGCGCTGTTGTCAGCCCGAAATGCTCTAGTTCTTCAGGCGTTGCTCCCTTGCTTTGCTCCAGCCATTGCGCTGTACGTAACCATTTATCGCCGCACAGGTCTCCGACCTGTAGTAAACGTAATTCTATCTCTGTGGGTGTCATCCGTTTCCCCTGCCACAAGCCGTCCTGGCAATCCTTGCGATTGGTCACCGATGCTGTCAATCAGTGGGGGTTTTGTCTAGAATAGAGATAATATTCTCACCAACTCCTGAACACGACTCTGGATATTTATGGCAGTTTTGCATGTGTTACATATTCCGGACGAGCGTCTTCGCAAAGTCGCCGAGCCGGTAAAAGAAGTAAATGCGGACATTCAACGTATTGTGGATGATATGTTTGAAACCATGTACGCAGAAGAAGGTATTGGTCTTGCGGCAACGCAGGTTGATATCCATCAGCGCATTATCGTGATTGACGTTTCTGAAAATCGCGATGAACAACTGGTACTGATTAACCCGGAACTGCTGGAAAAAAGCGGTGAAACAGGCATCGAAGAAGGCTGTCTGTCAATTCCGGAACAACGTGCATTAGTACCGCGCGCTGAAAAAGTGAAAATTCGGGCGCTGGATCGTGACGGAAAAACATTCGAACTGGAAGCTGATGGGCTACTGGCTATCTGTATTCAGCACGAGATGGATCATCTGGTAGGTAAACTGTTCATTGATTACCTGTCGCCGATGAAACGTCAGCGCATTCGCCAGAAAGTTGAAAAACTGGATCGCATGAACGCTCGCGCTTAAGCGCAGGCAAAAAGGGATAAACGTGTCAGATTCTCTACGTATTATTTTCGCCGGCACACCTGACTTCGCAGCGCGTCATCTTGACGCGCTGTTGTCTTCTGAGCATAAGGTCGTTGGGGTTTTCACCCAGCCCGATCGTCCCGCCGGCCGCGGTAAAAAACTAATGCCTAGCCCGGTGAAAGTGCTGGCAGAAGAAAAAGGCTTGCCGGTGTTTCAGCCAGCATCTCTGCGCCAACAGGAAAATCAGCAACTGATTGCCGACCTTAACGCCGATGTCATGGTCGTAGTGGCATATGGTTTGATTCTTCCCAAAGCCGTTCTGGATATGCCGCGCAAGGGCTGCATAAACGTGCATGGTTCTCTGCTGCCGCGCTGGCGCGGCGCGGCGCCGATCCAGCGCTCATTATGGGCTGGCGATGAGGAAACCGGCGTCACTATTATGCAAATGGATGTGGGGCTCGATACTGGCGATATGCTATATAAGCTTTCATGCCCTATTACCGCACAAGACACCAGTGCCACGCTGTATGCGAAATTAGCGGAACTTGGCCCGCAGGGGCTGCTTGCGACACTGCAACAGCTTGCTCAGGGCAACGCGCAACCACAGGTGCAGGACGAAGCGCTGGTCACTTACGCAGAGAAACTGAGCAAAGAAGAGGCGCGTATTGACTGGTCGCTCAGCGCCGCGCAGTTGGAACGCTGCATCCGTGCTTTCAACCCGTGGCCAATGAGCTGGTTCATGATTGATGAGCAGCCGGTGAAAATATGGCAAGCCTCGGTGATTCCTTCTGCTACCCGTGCTGAGCCGGGTACGGTTCTGGATGCTTCAAAAGCGGGTATTCAGGTTGCCACCGTTGATGGAATACTGAATCTTGAGTCGCTACAGCCGGCAGGTAAAAAAGCCATGAGCGCGCAGGACCTCCTGAACTCGCGGCGTGAGTGGTTTGTCCCCGGCAACCGCCTGGCGTGATACGCATTTCCTGGCCCGGTTTTGCCGGGCATTTTTATGTTTGTGGTTATGAAAAAACAGAATAATTTACGCAGTATGGCTGCGCAGGCCATCGAGCAGGTGATAGAACAAGGGCAATCGCTCAGCAATATCCTGCCGCCGCTTCAACAGAAAGTCTCTGACAAAGATAAGGCACTGCTCCAGGAGTTGTGCTTCGGTGTTTTACGTGTGCTGCCGCAACTCGACTGGCTGATCAATAAGCTAATGTCGCGTCCGATGACCGGGAAGCAACGCACGGTACACTATCTGATCATGGTCGGGTTTTATCAGCTTCTACATACCCGAATTCCTGCGCATGCAGCGCTGGCAGAAACGGTAGAAGGTGCGGTTGCTATCAAACGACCGCAACTTAAGGGGCTGATTAATGGCGTGTTGCGTCAGTTTCAGCGTCAGCAAGAGGAGTTACTGGCGGAATTCGCCAGCAGCGATAACCGCTATCTGTTTCCGGCATGGCTGCTAAAACGAGTACAAAAAGCTTATCCGCAGCAATGGCAGCAGGTTATCGAGGCCAGTAATCAACGCCCACCAATGTGGCTGCGCGTGAACCGCCAACACCATACCCGTGACGCCTGGCTGGCATTACTGGAAGAACATGGTTTGCAAGGATTGACTCATGCGGATTACCCGGATGCCGTGCGTCTGGTAGCGGCAGCTCCCGTTACTGCGCTTCCTGGATTTGCAGAAGGCTGGGTCACGGTGCAGGATGCGTCAGCCCAGGGTTGTGTTTACTTCCTCGCTCCGCAAAATGGCGAACGCATTCTCGATCTTTGTGCTGCACCAGGCGGCAAAACAACACATATTCTTGAGGCGGCGCCGGAAGCCAGCGTTCTGGCCGTGGATGTTGACGAACAACGCTTATCCCGCGTTTACGACAACCTGAAACGTCTGGGTATGAAAGCGCAGGTCAAACAGGGAGACGGTCGTTTCCCGTCACAGTGGTGTGGTGATGAAGTCTTTGACCGTATTCTGGTAGATGCTCCTTGCTCTGCGACAGGGGTTATTCGTCGACACCCGGACATCAAGTGGCTGCGTCGCGATCGCGATATCCCTGAGCTGGTACACTTACAGTCAGAAATTCTGGATGCTATCTGGCCTCATCTAAAATCTGGCGGCACGCTGGTATACGCAACCTGTTCGATCCTGCCGGAAGAGAACAGCCAGCAGGTTGCAGCTTTCCTTAAGCGTACGCCAGATGCGCAGCTTAGCTTGACCGGTACGCCGGAACAGCCAGGGTTGCAGAAATTGCCGGGAGCGGAAGAAGGCGACGGTTTCTTTTACGCTAAGATAATCAAACAGTGATGAGAACAACGGGTCACAGCAGATGAAAATAATTATTCTGGGTGCAGGGCAGGTTGGCGGCACGCTGGCGGAAAACCTGGTCGGTGAGAATAACGACATTACCGTTGTCGATACCAATGGCGACCGTCTGCGCAGCCTGCAGGACAAGTTTGATCTGCGCGTTGTGCAGGGGCATGGATCGCATCCACGAGTATTACGTGAAGCCGGCGCAGATGATGCCGATATGCTGGTCGCTGTGACAAGTTCAGATGAAACCAATATGGTTGCCTGTCAGGTTGCTTACTCGCTGTTTAATACGCCGAACCGCATTGCACGTATTCGTTCGCCAGACTATGTGCGCGATGCCGATAAACTGTTCCACTCAGAAGCTGTACCGATCGACCATTTAATTGCACCGGAACAGTTGGTTATCGATAGTATCTATCGACTAATCGAGTATCCGGGAGCACTGCAAGTAGTGAATTTCGCCGAGGGGAAAGTCAGTCTTGCCGTAGTTAAAGCCTATTACGGTGGGCCGCTCGTTGGTAAT
Source organism: Kosakonia radicincitans DSM 16656 (assembly GCF_000280495.2). Classification (NCBI taxonomy): domain Bacteria; kingdom Pseudomonadati; phylum Pseudomonadota; class Gammaproteobacteria; order Enterobacterales; family Enterobacteriaceae; genus Kosakonia; species Kosakonia radicincitans. Next base: position 455,529 of record NZ_CP018016.1, on the reverse strand, counting down.
GCATTATCGACGATGCGAGAACATATGCCGCATATTGATACCCGCGTTGCGGCCATATTTCGCCACGACCGCCCTATTCGACCGCAAGGTTCCACCATTGTAGAGGCCGGAGACGAGGTGTTCTTTATTGCCGCATCGCAGCATATTCGCGCAGTAATGAGCGAACTGCAGCGCCTGGAAAAACCGTACAAACGCATCATGCTGGTTGGCGGCGGGAATATAGGCGCAGGTCTGGCACGCCAACTGGAGAAAGATTACAGCGTCAAATTGATCGAACGCGATCAGCAGCGTGCCGCAGAACTGGCAGAAAAACTACAAAACACCATCGTTTTCTATGGGGATGCGTCGGATCAAGAATTGCTGGCCGAAGAACACATCGATCAAGTTGATCTGTTTATTGCCGTCACCAATGATGACGAAGCGAATATTATGTCGGCAATGCTGGCCAAACGTATGGGAGCGAAAAAGGTCATGGTGCTGATCCAGCGCCGCGCTTACGTCGATCTGGTACAGGGCAGCGTAATTGATATTGCGATTTCACCGCAGCAGGCAACTATCTCCGCACTGCTTAGCCACGTACGCAAAGCCGATATTGTCGGTGTATCTTCATTGCGTCGTGGCGTTGCCGAGGCGATCGAAGCTGTCGCGCACGGTGATGAAACGACTTCTCGCGTGGTGGGTCGTGTTATTGATGAGATTAAACTCCCACCCGGAACGATTATTGGCGCGGTAGTACGTGGCAACGATGTGATGATTGCTAATGATAATTTGCGTATTGAGCAGGGCGACCATGTAATTATGTTCTTAACCGATAAAAAATATATTACGGATGTTGAAAGACTCTTCCAGCCAAGCCCTTTCTTCCTTTAATCATCAAAGGATGCGAATATCCGCATCCTTTTTTAATCCCTGTATTAACAAGGGATTAAAAAGTCTGGTTAGTTTTCTCTGCAAATGGAAATTGAACAGTAATTTGTTAAACTTATCCAGACAGCCTGCCCATGGAGAAGGATATGAGTATTTTGAAAGAGTTCCGCGAGTTCGCAATGCGCGGCAATGTAGTGGATTTGGCCGTTGGTGTGATCATCGGTGCAGCATTCGGTAAAATCGTATCTTCACTGGTAGCCGATATCATTATGCCGCCACTTGGATTATTAATTGGCGGAATTGATTTCAAACAGTTTGCATTAACGTTGCGAGATGCACAGGGCGATGTGCCCGCTGTCGTAATGCATTACGGCGTGTTTATCCAGAATGTATTTGATTTTATCATCGTTGCTTTTGCCATCTTCCTTGCGATCAAGGTAATTAATAAACTGAAACGCAATCAGGAAGAAGAGCCTAAAGCCCCGCCGGCACCAAGCAAAGAAGAAGTCTTGCTGAGCGAAATCCGCGACCTGCTGAAAGAGCAGAATAACCGTAATTAATTAAGCAGAAACCAGAAGGCCAGTGGTAAATAAGCGATATGCTTGCTTGCCACTGGCCTCCTTATAGCCCCGGTTTGCATGTTTTTCTTTTCGCAGATAACTCCCTTTCCCTTTCTTATTTTTCTCAATACGCTGTCTGAACAGTGGATCATGCAACAATGCCTCGATGGCATTATCATTAATCTGCCCTTTGGTATGTTGATAGCGGCTCATAACTTCTCCAGTTTGTATATTAAAACGGCCGAAGTGTAGATCTCTGCGCAGAGAAGATCAACATGTCGACGAATCAGTCTTACCACTCGCGCCCTGTTCCAGCTCTTCCAGAATGGAACAATAGACGCTGCTGTGCGCGGTACCACAACAGGCATCGTTCAGTTTCTGCAGGGAACGCCGCATCGTCTGGAGTTCATCAATACGTGCCTCCACTTCAGCCAGACGGGTCTGCACAATACTCTTCGACTCCTGGCATGTATGATGTTCAGGATCAATTCGAATCGACAGTAATTCGCGTATCGCTTCTAACGTAAATCCTAACTGGCGCGCATGGCGGATAAATTTTAGACGTTGCAAATCCCGATCCGAATAAAGACGAAAACCGCCTTCCGTCCGTATTTCATGATCCATCATTTGTTGTTTTTCGTAGTAGCGGATGGTATCTGGCGTCACTTCAGCTAGTTTTGCAATTTCACCAATGCGGTACATAGGCTACTCCTCATTCAACTTTTGCAGCAGTTTTGTGGCGTAATCACCACGCAGAAAATCAGTACTTAAACCTGCCTGGCGCAATTTGAGCTCAAGTAAAGATAAGCGACGTTGCAACTCTCGATGCTGTGGATGATTTTCCTGCACGCCATTTAACAAATCAGCCAGCGCGATCGCTTCTCTACGATATTCAAGCTCTGGCGGTAGACAGCCGGCATTCTTTAATAAACGGTATCCAGCTCGAAGCTCCGGAGGAACATGAGAATCATCATCCAGAGTGAGCGGCTCGCCGCTGCCGGGAAGGCTGTCGAATTCACCTTTATTTTGGGCGTCAAGAATATGCCGTTCTGCCCACTGATCAAGCAACCACATAATGGGTCTCCAGGGATGAGCAAGAAAGATAAGAACATTGTAGGAAAGTGATAATGCTCAGGATATAAAAAAACCCGCCGAAGCGGGTCTTTTTACGTTACTACAGATTACTCTGCAGCAGCTTCTGCTTTCGGCTCGGCGCGATCAACCAGCTCGATGTAAGCCATCGGAGCATTGTCACCAGCACGGAAGCCACACTTCAGAATGCGAGTGTAACCACCGGCACGGCTCGCGAAACGCGGGCCCAGCTCGTTAAACAGTTTTGCCACGATCTCGTTATCACGAGTACGGGCGAATGCCAGACGACGATTAGCAACGCTATCAGTCTTGGCAAGAGTAATCAGCGGCTCAACTACGCGACGCAGCTCTTTCGCTTTCGGCAGAGTCGTCTTGATGATCTCATGACGAACCAGAGAACCTGCCATGTTACGGAACATGGCCTGGCGATGGCTGCTGTTGCGGTTCAGTTGACGACCACTCTTACGATGGCGCATGACCTTATCCTTCTCAGTAAAACCTTAACCTGTGATCCGGTTACTCGTCAGCAATGCTTGCCGGCGGCCAGTTTTCCAGGCGCATGCCCAGAGACAGACCACGTGAGGCCAGCACGTCTTTAATCTCAGTAAGAGATTTTTTACCCAGGTTCGGCGTTTTCAGCAACTCAACCTCGGTACGCTGTACCAGATCACCGATATAGTGGATAGCTTCTGCCTTGAGGCAGTTAGCAGAGCGGACAGTCAATTCCAGATCGTCAACAGGGCGCAGCAGGATCGGATCGAATTCTGGTTTCTCTTCTTTAACTTCCGGCTGACGTACATCACGTAAATCAACGAAAGCTTCCAGTTGTTCTGCCAGGATGGTTGCCGCACGACGAATCGCCTCTTCAGGATCGATTGTGCCATTGGTTTCCATTTCGATGACCAGCTTGTCCAGGTCGGTGCGCTGTTCAACACGTGCTGCTTCAACATTGTAGGCAATTCGCTCTACAGGGCTGTAGCACGCATCAACCAGTAAACGGCCGATCGGGCGCTCATCTTCTTCCGAATGAATTCGGGCAGACGCCGGCACATAACCACGACCGCGCTGAACTTTGATACGCATATTGATAGATGCGTTTTCATCGGTCAGGTGGCAGATCACATGCTGCGGCTTGACGATTTCGACATCACCGTCGTGGGTAATGTCGGCTGCGGTCACAGGGCCAATGCCAGATTTATTCAGAGTAAGAATAACATCATCTTTACCCTGAACTCTCACCGCCAGCCCTTTCAGGTTGAGCAGGATTTCAAGGATATCTTCCTGAACGCCTTCTTTGGTGCTGTACTCATGAAGTACACCATCAATCTCAACCTCAGTCACCGCGCAACCCGGCATCGATGAGAGCAGAATACGGCGCAGTGCGTTACCCAGAGTATGGCCAAAGCCACGCTCTAAAGGCTCAAGGGTCACCTTGGCGTGCGTCGAACTCACTTGCTCGATATCTACCAGGCGCGGTTTTAGAAACTCTGTCACAGAACCCTGCATTGTGTCCTCTCTTTGGTACTAAGCTTTACTTGGAGTAAAGCTCGACGATCAGGTGTTCGTTAATGTCCGCAGACAGATCAGAACGCTCCGGCTTACGCTTGAACGTACCTTCCATCTTGCCAGCATCAACTTCCAGCCAGGTTGGCTTTTCACGCTGCTCAGCCAGCTCCAGAGCGGCTTTCACGCGAGACTGCTTTTTCGCTTTCTCACGAATGCTAACCACGTCATTCGGACTAACCTGATAAGAAGCGATGTTAACAACACGACCGTTTACCATGATTGCTTTGTGGCTAACCAGCTGACGTGCTTCTGCACGAGTGGCGCCAAAGCCCATACGGTATACAACGTTGTCCAGACGACCTTCCAGCAGACCCAGCAGGTTTTCACCAGTGTTGCCTTTCAGACGTGCTGCTTCTTTGTAGTAGTTACGGAACTGACGCTCCAGCACACCGTAGATACGGCGAACTTTTTGCTTTTCACGCAACTGCACACCATAGTCAGACAGACGCGGTTTACGCGCACCGTGCTGGCCAGGAGCTTGTTCAATTTTACACTTGGTATCGATCGCGCGAACGCCAGACTTAAGGAACAGGTCTGTGCCCTCACGACGGCTCAGCTTGAGCTTAGGACCCAAATATCTTGCCATTTTCTTTCTCCAACAATCCTAGAAAACGAGCGCGTTATACGCGACGTTTTTTCGGCGGACGACAACCGTTGTGAGGGATCGGAGTCACATCAGTAATATTAGTGATGCGGAAACCAGCGGCGTTCAGAGCACGAATAGTAGATTCGCGACCCGGACCCGGTCCCTTAACCATAACTTCCAGATTCTTGATGCCGTATTCTTTTACGGCTTCAGCGCAACGCTCTGCTGCAACCTGAGCTGCAAACGGAGTGGATTTGCGAGAACCACGGAAACCGGAACCACCGGCTGTTGCCCAACCCAGCGCGTTACCCTGACGATCAGTAATAGTAACGATGGTGTTGTTGAAAGAAGCATGGATATGAGCCACGCCGTCAGAGACTTGTTTTCTTACACGTTTACGTGCACGAATTGGTGCCTTTGCCATTATTCAATCACCCCGATTATTTCTTGATCGGTTTGCGCGGACCCTTACGGGTACGTGCGTTGGTCTTGGTACGCTGACCGCGAACCGGGAGACCACGACGATGACGCAAACCGCGATAGCAACCAAGATCCATCAGGCGCTTGATGCTCATGCTAATTTCACGGCGCAGATCACCTTCAACGACAAATTTGGCAACTTCGTCACGCAGCGTGTCGATTTGTTCTTCAGACAGCTCACTGATCTTAACATTTTCAGCGATGCCCGCAGCCGCCAGAATGGCCTGGGAGCGGGTTTTACCGACGCCATAGATCGAAGTTAATGCGATCACAGCATGTTTCTGATCAGGAATGTTAATGCCTGCTATACGGGCCACTATGCACTCCTATAATTTTACTTGTACGTACCATGCTGAAAAGCCCGTTTTCAGGATACTCAAATGGAAACGTACAGACATACAAAAGATTGGCTGGCTAATCTAGCCAGCTCAACCCAACTTTGCAAGAAAAATATGCGAAATAATCAGCCTTGGCGCTGTTTATGCTTCGGCTCGGCACTGCAAATCACACGGATGACGCCATCACGTTTAACGATTTTGCAGTTACGGCATAATTTCTTGACGGAAGCACGAACTTTCATTTTTACTCTCCGTAACTTCTCGGGCGACCATTAACGACCGTAGCCTTTCAGGTTCGCCTTCTTCAATGCAGACTCATATTGACTGGACATCATCAGAGTTTGCACTTGAGCCATAAAGTCCATAATCACGACAACAACGATAAGCAGAGAAGTCCCACCGAAGTAGAACGGCACTTTCATTGCATCACGCATGAACTCCGGGATCAGGCAGATAAAAGTAATATACAACGCACCAACCAGAGTCAGACGAGTCATTACTTTATCGATATACTTCGCCGTTTGCTCTCCCGGACGAATTCCTGGTACGAATGCACCAGACTTCTTCAGGTTATCTGCTGTTTCACGCGGGTTGAAAACCAACGCCGTGTAGAAGAAACAGAAGAAGATGATTGCAGACGCATAGAGTAACACATAAAGCGGTTGCCCAGGCTGCAAATACAGCGAAATTGTTGTCAGCCAGTTCCAACCAGTACCGCCCCCGAACCATGATGCAATAGTCGCAGGGAACAGAATAATACTGGAAGCAAAAATAGCCGGGATTACCCCTGCCATATTTACTTTCAGCGGCAAATGTGTGCTCTGAGCAGCATAGACACGACGACCTTGCTGACGTTTCGCGTAGTTTACCACAATGCGGCGTTGACCACGCTCAACGAAAACAACAAAGAACGTCACTGCGAATACTAATACTGCAACCAACAGCAACAGAAGGAAGTGCAGGTCGCCTTGACGCGCTTGCTCGATAGTATGGGCAATGGCTGGCGGAAGACCCGCCACAATACCGGCGAAAATAATGATCGAGATACCGTTACCGATACCACGTTCAGTAATTTGTTCGCCGAGCCACATCAGGAACATAGTTCCTGTAACCAGACTTACAACAGCGGTGAAGTAGAATGCAAAGCCCGGATTCATTACCAGGCCCTGCATTCCGGGCATATTCGGCAAACCGGTAGCAATACCGATCGACTGGAATATAGCCAACACCAGGGTACCGTAGCGGGTGTACTGGCTAATCTTACGACGACCAGATTCCCCTTCTTTCTTTAACTCCGCCAGGGCCGGGTGAACGACCGTTAGCAGTTGGATAATAATGGACGCCGAAATATACGGCATAATACCCAGAGCAAAGATAGAAGCACGGCTGAGAGCACCACCAGAGAACATGTTAAACATTTCAATGATGGTGCCTCGCTGTTGTTCAAGCAGTTTGGCAAGTACAGCGGCATCAATACCAGGGATCGGAATAAAAGAGCCAATACGGAACACAATCAGCGCACCGATAACAAACAGCAGTCTGCGTTTCAGTTCGCCAATTCCACCTTTGGCACTTTGGAAATCTAACCCCGGTTGTTTAGCCATCTGCTACTTATTCCTCAATTTTACCGCCAGCAGCTTCGATAGCAGCACGAGCGCCTTTAGTAACACGCAGGCCACGAACAGTTACCGGACGAGCTACTTCACCAGCCAGGATCACTTTCGCGAACTCGATCTGGATGCCGATAATGTTAGCTGCTTTCAGCGTGTTCAGGTCTACTACGTCGCCTTCTACTTTCGCCAGATCGGACAGACGAATCTCTGCCGTGATCATTGCTTTACGAGAAGTGAAACCGAATTTCGGCAGACGACGATACAGTGGCATCTGGCCACCCTCGAAACCGCGACGTACGCCACCGCCAGAACGAGATTTCTGACCTTTGTGACCACGACCACCGGTTTTACCGAGGCCAGAACCGATACCACGACCCAGGCGTTTACCCGCCTTTTTGGAGCCTTCGGCCGGAGACAGAGTATTTAAACGCATCTCTTACTCCTCAACTTTAACCATGAAGGAAACCGCGTTGACCATACCACGAACCGCAGGAGTATCCTCACGTTCTACAGTATGACCAATACGACGCAGACCCAGGCCAAGCAGCGTTGCCTTGTGTTTCGGCAGACGACCGATTGCACTGCGGGTTTGAGTGATTTTAATAGTCTTTGCCATGGTCAATTACCCCAGAATTTCTTCAACGGATTTACCACGCTTGGCAGCGACCATTTCCGGAGATTTCATATTTTCCAGGCCATCAATAGTTGCACGAACCACGTTGATCGGGTTGGTGGAACCATATGCTTTAGCCAGAACGTTATGAACCCCAGCGACTTCCAGAACGGCGCGCATTGCACCACCGGCAATAATACCGGTACCTTCGGAAGCCGGCTGCATGAATACACGAGAACCCGTGTGAGTACCCTTAACCGGGTGCTGCAGGGTGCCGTGGTTCAGCGCGACGTTAATCATATTGCGACGGGCTTTTTCCATCGCTTTCTGGATCGCTGCCGGAACTTCGCGGGCTTTACCGTAACCAAAACCAACGCGACCGTTACCATCACCAACAACAGTCAGAGCTGTGAAGGAGAAAATACGACCACCTTTAACGGTTTTAGATACGCGGTTTACCGCGATCAGCTTTTCCTGCAGTTCGCCAGCTTGTTTTTCGATGTGAGCCATCTTACACCTCTACCTTAGAACTGAAGGCCAGCTTCACGGGCAGCATCTGCCAGTGCCTGGACGCGACCATGATATTGGAACCCGGAACGGTCAAAGGACACATCTTTAATGCCTTTTTCCAGAGCGCGTTCAGCTACAGCTTTACCCACAGCTGCGGCCGCGTCTTTGTTACCGGTGTACTTCAGTTGTTCAGCGATAGCTTTTTCTACAGTAGAAGCAGCTACCAGAACTTCAGAACCATTCGATGCGATTACCTGGGCGTAAATATGACGCGGGGTACGATGTACCACCAGGCGTGTCGCACCAAGCTCTTTGAGCTTGCGGCGTGCGCGGGTCGCACGACGGATACGAGCAGATTTCTTATCCATAGTGTTACCTTACTTCTTCTTAGCCTCTTTGGTACGCACGACTTCGTCGGCGTAACGAACACCCTTGCCTTTATACGGCTCAGGACGACGGTAGGCGCGCAGATCTGCTGCTACCTGGCCGATCATCTGCTTATCAGCGCCTTTCAGCACGATTTCAGTCTGAGTCGGACATTCAGCAGTGATACCGGCCGGCAACTGATGGTCTACAGGATGAGAGAAACCCAGTGCCAGGTTTACTACGTTCCCTTTGACCGCTGCACGATAACCTACACCAACCAGCTGCAGCTTCTTAGTGAAGCCTTCGGTAACACCGATAACCATTGCGTTCAGCAGGGCACGCGCGGTACCAGCCTGAGCCCAACCATCCACGTAACCAGCACGCGGACCGAAGGTCAGAGCATTGTCTGCATGATTAACTTCAACAGCATCGTTCAGGGTACGAGTCAGCTCGCCGTTTTTACCTTTGATCGTGATAACCTGACCGTTGATTTTTACATCAACGCCGGCAGGAATAACGACCGGTGCTTTAGCAACACGAGACATTTTTTCCTCCGATTAGGCTACGTAGCAGATAATTTCGCCACCAAGACCAGCCTGGCGCGCTGCACGATCAGTCATAACACCTTTAGAGGTAGAAACAACTGCGATACCCATACCACCCATAACTTTCGGCAGCTCATCTTTTTTCTTATAGATGCGCAGACCTGGGCGGCTGATACGCTGAATGCTTTCTACCACAGCTTTACCCTGGAAGTACTTGAGAGTCAGTTCCAGTTCCGGCTTGATGTCGCCTTCAATTTTAAAATCTTCAATAAAACCTTCTTCCTTCAGCACGTTGGCAATTGCCACTTTCAGCCTGGAGGAAGGCATGGTGACCGCAGCTTTGTTCGCGGCCTGACCGTTACGGATACGGGTCAGCATATCCGCGATCGGATCTTGCATGCTCATCTGTCTTTACTCCCGTGATTCAATTGGTGACAATTACCAGCTAGCCTTTTTCAGACCCGGGATTTCACCGCGCATAGCGGATTCACGGACCTTAATACGGCTCAACCCGAACTTCCGCAGGAAACCATGCGGACGACCAGTTTGACGGCAGCGGTTACGCTGACGAGACGGGCTGGAATCACGCGGCAGACTCTGCAGCTTGAGAACAGCATTCCAACGATCTTCGTCGGAAGCGTTCACATCAGAAATGATCGCTTTCAGTTCAGCGCGTTTCGCGAAGTATTTTTCAGCTAAAGCTACGCGTTTAACTTCGCGTGCTTTCATTGATTGCTTAGCCATGAAGTAACCCTACCTTACTTGCGGAACGGGAAGTCAAAGGCAGCCAGCAGAGCACGGCCTTCTTCATCAGATTTCGCAGTAGTGGTAATGGTAATATCCAAACCACGCACGCGGTCGACTTTATCGTAGTCGATCTCTGGGAAGATGATCTGCTCACGGACACCCATGCTGTAGTTACCACGACCGTCGAAAGACTTAGCGGACAAGCCACGGAAGTCACGGATACGCGGTACAGCAATAGTGATCAGGCGCTCAAAGAACTCCCACATGCGTTCGCCACGCAGAGTCACTTTACAGCCGATCGGATAGCCCTGACGGATTTTGAAGCCCGCAACAGATTTGCGCGCTTTGGTGATCAACGGTTTTTGACCGGAGATAGCTGCCAGATCAGCTGCTGCGTTATCCAGCAGTTTCTTGTCAGCGATCGCTTCACCAACACCCATATTCAGGGTGATCTTCTCGACCCGAGGGACTTGCATGACAGAATTGTAGTTAAACTCAGTCATGAGTTTCTTAACTACTTCGTCTTTGTAGTAATCATGCAGTTTCGCCATCGTACTACTCCAAATTACTTGATAGTTTCGCTGTTAGACTTGAAGAAACGGACTTTTTTACCGTCTTCGAATCTAAAGCCTACACGGTCAGCCTTGCCGGTTGCCGCATTGAAGATTGCAACGTTAGAAACCTGAATTGCAGCTTCTTTTTCAACGATGCCACCCGGTTGATTCAGGGCCGGAACCGGCTTCTGATGTTTCTTAACCAGGTTGATACCTTCAACAATGATCTTGCCGGAAGACAGGACATTTTTTACTTTACCGCGCTTACCTTTATCTTTACCGGTTAACACGATAACTTCGTCATCACGACGGATTTTAGCTGCCATGATTCGCTCCTTAGAGTACTTCTGGTGCCAGAGAGATGATTTTCATAAACTTCTCAGAACGAAGTTCACGAGTAACCGGCCCAAAAATACGCGTACCGATAGGCTGCTCGCTGTTGTTGTTCAGAAGAACACAAGCATTGCCATCGAAGCGAACGACAGAACCGTCAGGGCGACGAACACCCTTCTTGGTGCGCACCACTACCGCCTTCAGCACATCACCTTTTTTGACCTTACCACGCGGAATTGCTTCCTTAATGGTGATCTTGATGATGTCGCCTACGCCTGCGTAGCGACGGTGCGAGCCACCCAGAACCTTGATACACATTACGCGACGTGCACCGGAGTTGTCGGCGACGTTCAGCATAGTCTGTTCTTGGATCATTTCAGTGCTCCGCTAATGTCAACTACTACTGAAGACCCTAAAATCAGGGTCGTTAAAAAGCCCCATATCGAGGGCGCAGCATTATAACACCGGATCTCGGATATGGGTAGAAAAAATAAACGGCTCATCGCTGAGCCGTTTATTCGTTTGAGAACGCGTACTGTATTACAGAACCGCTTTCTCTACAACGCGAACCAGCGTCCAGGACTTGGTCTTGGACAGCGGACGGCATTCGCGGATTTCAACCACGTCGCCAGTGCCGCATTCGTTGTTCTCGTCATGTACGTGCAGTTTAGTCGTACGTTTGATGAATTTACCGTAGATCGGGTGTTTCACGAAACGCTCGATAGCTACAACAATGGATTTCTCCATTTTGTCGCTAACAACACGACCTTGCAGAGTACGGATTTTATCGGTCATTACGCACCCGCCTTCTCAGTCAGTAAAGTCTTAACGCGTGCGACATCACGACGCACTTGCTTCAACAGGTGAGTCTGTTGCAGCTGGCCACTTGCAGCCTGCATACGCAGGTTGAACTGCTCGCGCAGCAGGTTAAGCAGCTCGGTGTTCAGCTCTTCAACGCTCTTTTCACGCAGCTCTTTTGCTTTCATTACATCACCGTCTTAGTTACAAAGGTGGTTTTAATCGGCAGTTTTGCTGCTGCCAGCTCGAAGGCTTCACGGGCCAGCTCTTCCGGAACGCCGTCCATTTCATACAGGACTTTACCCGGCTGAATCAAGGCAACCCAATACTCCACGTTACCTTTACCTTTACCCATACGAACTTCCAGCGGCTTCTCGGTGATCGGTTTGTCCGGGAATACACGGATCCAGATCTTACCCTGACGCTTAACAGCACGAGTCATAGCACGACGTGCTGCTTCGATCTGACGAGCGGTCAGACGACCACGGCCAACAGCTTTCAGACCGTAAGTGCCGAAGCTCACATCCGTGCCCTGCGCGAGACCACGGTTGCGGCCTTTGTGCACTTTACGGAATTTTGTACGCTTTGGTTGTAACATCAGCGACGCTCCTTATTTACGGCCTTTACGCTGCTGCTTTTTAGGTTGAGCAGCCGGTTTTTCCGGTTGTTCAACTGCAGCCATACCACCAAGGATCTCACCTTTGAAGATCCACACTTTTACGCCGATTACACCGTAAGTGGTGTGCGCTTCGGAGGTGTTGTAGTCGATGTCAGCACGCAGAGTGTGCAGCGGAACGCGACCTTCACGATACCATTCGGTACGTGCGATCTCAGCGCCGCCCAGACGGCCGCTAACTTCAACTTTGATACCTTTAGCGCCCAGACGCATTGCGTTCTGTACAGCACGCTTCATAGCACGACGGAACATAACACGACGTTCCAGCTGAGAAGTGATGCTGTCAGCAACCAATTTTGCGTCCAGTTCAGGCTTACGAACTTCGGCGATATTGATCTGAGCAGGAACGCCAGCGATATCCGCTACGACCTTGCGCAGTTTTTCAACGTCTTCACCTTTTTTACCGATAACGATACCCGGGCGAGCAGTGTGAATGGTTACACGGATGCTCTTAGCCGGACGCTCGATAACGATACGAGATACAGACGCTTTAGCCAGTTCCTTAGTCAGGTACTGACGTACTTTAAAATCGCTGTCCAGGTTGTCAGCGAATTCTTTGGTGTTCGCAAACCAGGTAGAGTTCCATGGTTTTACAATACCCAGGCGAATACCATTAGGATGTACTTTCTGACCCATTGCTAGTCTCCAGAGTCTCAGCGATCGGACACAACCACAGTAATGTGGCTGGTGCGCTTCAGGATGCGATCTGCACGACCTTTTGCACGCGGCATAACACGCTTCATGCTCGGGCCTTCGTCTACGAAAATTTTCGCAACTTTCAGATCGTCAATGTCAGCGCCATCGTTGTGTTCAGCGTTAGCAATGGCAGATTCCAGAACCTTCTTGACCAGTACAGCCGCTTTCTTGTTGGTGTAGGTCAGAATATCCAGGGCCTGCGACACTTTCTTACCGCGAATCAGGTCAGCAACAAGGCGAACCTTCTGAGCAGAAGAACGAGCATGGCGATGTTGAGCTAAAGTTTCCATCTCTTCCTCCTACCTTATTTCTTCTTCGCTTTTTTATCAGCAGCATGGCCGCGATAAGTACGAGTCGGTGCGAATTCACCCAGTTTGTGACCGACCATTTCGTCGGAAACAAATACCGGAACGTGCTGACGACCATTATGGACAGCGATGGTCAAACCGATCATGTTAGGAAAGATCGTTGAACGACGGGACCAAGTGCGCAGGGGCTTCTTGTCTCCGCTTTCCACCGCTTTCTCTACCTTCTTCAGCAAGTGCAGGTCAATAAAAGGACCTTTCTTGAGAGAACGTGGCATGGCTTATCCTCTAAAATTATTTGCTACGGCGACGTACGATGAATTTATCAGTACGCTTGTTGCTGCGGGTCTTCTTACCTTTGGTCTGAACGCCCCACGGAGTTACCGGGTGCTTACCAAAGTTACGACCTTCACCACCACCATGTGGGTGGTCTACTGGGTTCATCGCAGTACCGCGAACGGTCGGACGAACACCACGCCAGCGTGCAGCACCTGCTTTACCCAGAACGCGCAACATATGCTCAGCATTGCCAACTTCGCCCAGAGTAGCGCGGCACTCAGCTTCAACTTTACGCATTTCACCAGAACGCAGACGCAGGGTGACATAAGCACCATCACGTGCAACGATCTGAACGTAAGTACCAGCAGAACGTGCCAGCTGACCGCCTTTACCTGGTTTCATTTCTACGTTATGAACGGTAGAACCAACCGGGATATTGCGCATCGGCAGGGTGTTACCCGCTTTGATTGCAGCATCAACGCCAGACTGAATCTGGTCGCCAGCTTTCAGGCCTTTAGGGGCCAGGATGTAACGGCGTTCGCCATCTTTGTACAGAACCAGCGCGATGTTCGCGGAACGGTTCGGATCGTACTCAAGACGTTCAACAACTGCCGGGATACCATCTTTGTTGCGTTTGAAGTCAACAATACGGTAAGCCTGCTTGTGGCCACCACCGATATGACGAGTGGTGATACGGCCATTGTTGTTACGACCACCGGATTTGCTGTTTTTTTCCAGCAACGGAGCAAAAGGTTTGCCCTTGTGCAGCTCAGGGTTAACCACTTTAACTACGTGGCGACGACCCGGAGATGTCGGTTTACATTTAACAACTGCCATTGTATTACTCCTCCGACTTACTCAGCGCCGCCAACGAAGTCCAGATTCTGGCCTTCTTTCAGGGTGACGTAAGCTTTTTTCCAGTCGCTACGACGACCGATACGCTGTCCGTGACGTTTAACTTTCCCTTTAACTACCAGGGTGTTAACGACTTCGACTTCGACTTCAAACAGTTTCTGCACAGCAGCTTTAATTTCTGCTTTGGTCGCGTCTTTAGCAACTTTGAGAACGATGGTGTTAGTTTTTTCCATCGCAGTAGACGCTTTTTCAGAAACGTGCGGTGCACGCAGCACCTTCAGCAGACGTTCTTCACGAATCATGCCAGCATCTCCTCAACTTGCTTAACAGCATCAGCAGTCATTACGACTTTGTCGAAGGCGATCAGGCTAACCGGGTCGATACCAGTCGCGTCGCGAACGTCAACCTTGTGCAGGTTGCGCGCGGCCAGGAACAGGTTCTCGTCCAGCTCACCGGTGATGATCAGCACATCTTCCAGAGCCATGTCTTTCAGTTTCTGAGCCAGCAGCTTGGTTTTCGGTGCTTCAACAGAGAACTGCTCGACAACGATCAGACGATCCTGACGTACCAGTTCGGACAGGATGCTTTTCAGCGCGCCGCGGTACATCTTTTTGTTAACTTTTTGACTGTGGTCCTGCGGACGCGCAGCGAAGGTCACGCCACCAGAACGCCAGATCGGGCTCTTGATAGAACCGGAACGAGCGCGGCCGGTGCCTTTCTGGCGCCACGGTTTTTTACCGGAACCAGTTACTTCAGCACGGGTCTTCTGAGCACGAGTACCCTGACGAGCACCGGCTGCATAAGCCACAACAACCTGGTGTACCAGCGCTTCGTTGAAGTCACGACCGAAGGTAGTTTCGGAAACAGTCAGCGCGCTCTGCGCGTCTTTCAATACTAATTCCATTGCTATCTCCTCACGCCTTCACAGCTGGTTTAACGATCAGGTCGCTACCGGTTGCACCCGGGACAGCACCTTTAACCAGCAGCAGGTTGCGCTCAGCGTCAACACGTACTACGTCCAGGCTCTGAACGGTTACACGCTCATTACCCAGCTGACCTGCCATTTTCTTGCCCTTGAACACTTTGCCCGGAGTCTGGTTCTGACCGATAGAACCCGGAACGCGGTGAGACAGGGAGTTACCGTGGGTAGCGTCCTGGGTACGGAAGTTCCAGCGCTTAACGGTACCTGCGAAACCTTTACCTTTAGAGGTGCCAGTTACGTCAACTTTTTTAACTTCAGCAAACAGCTCAACGCTAATTGCCTGACCTACGGTGAACTCTTCGCCATCAGCAAGACGGAATTCCCACAGGCCGCGGCCAGCTTCTACGCCAGCTTTAGCAAAATGGCCAGCTTCCGGCTTGGTTACACGGTTAGCTTTTTTAGCACCGGTGGTAACCTGGATAGCGCGGTAGCCGTCGTTAGCCAGATCTTTAACCTGAGTAACGCGGTTTGCTTCAACTTCGATTACGGTTACTGGGATAGATACGCCATCTTCAGTGAAGATGCGGGTCATGCCCACTTTTTTACCGACTAAACCAATCATTGTTTCAACCTCTCAATCGCTCGATGACCTGATTAACCCAGGCTGATCTGCACGTCTACACCGGCAGCCAGGTCCAGACGCATCAGAGCATCAACGGTTTTCTCGGTTGGCTCAACGATGTCAACCAGACGCTTGTGAGTGCGAATTTCGTACTGATCGCGCGCGTCTTTGTTAACGTGCGGGGAGATCAGAACGGTAAAGCGCTCTTTGCGGGTCGGCAGCGGGATCGGACCACGGACTTGCGCACCAGTGCGCTTGGCAGTCTCGACGATTTCCGCGGTTGATTGATCGATCAGACGATGATCAAACGCTTTCAGGCGGATACGGATTCTTTGGTTCTGCATGAGACCAGAGCTCCAATTATTTATAGACGAAAATAATTACTCCTCACACCCATTACGATTGATGGGGGAGTGTAATCGTTCATAACATAGCCCCCCGATTGGGAGCATTGTTAGCAGCTAAAAAACACTGCTGGGGTTCAGATTGAACCCGCCGTCAATTACGACAAGCCCGCGCATTATACGTAAATCTGGGCTGGACGCAAGTGCCGTTTAGAAAATAAGCAACATTGCGCGCAAGTCCACAGCAGGAATGTCATTGCAATCAATCAGGTGATATTTCTGGCGAGTCTTCTCGTAATTTTGCAGAAATACATTATGCAATCAGCCCCTCCTTCGCCACTCTCCAGGTACGACATCATTCTTTACTTGAGGCGAAATGCTCTTTATTTACTTATTCCTGAACTTGCTACTCGTCTGGCATGACATTCGTAGTGGACTCCTCCCTGACCGTTTTACCTGCCCTTTATTGTGGACAGGACTTTGCTGGCACACTCTTTTCCATGTGTCTTTTTTGCCATATGCCGTATGGGGAGCAATCGCTGGCTATTCTGTTTTTGCTGCTGTCTATTGGGGTTATCGCTTGTGGCGTGGTCGGGAAGGAATGGGATATGGCGATGTAAAATACCTTTCTGCGCTGGGGGCCTGGCATGGTTGGGAAAGTTTGCCCACGCTGATTGTCATTGCATCTTTGTTGGCCTGTTGCGTCGCAGGAATCAGATGCATCTGTACTCATAACTGGCAGTCATTAAAAAACCCGCTGCCGTTAGGTCCATTTCTGGCGGCTGCGGGTCTGCTGGCTGGATACCCAACACTGATATCGTTTTAATCTTCAACTTTGATTTGCGATTGCAGGTAGTTTTGAATTCCAATTTTCGCAATCAGATCGAGCTCTGTTTCGAGCCAGTCAATATGGTGCTCTTCTTCGGCGAGAATATTGATCATCATATCGCGGCTGACATAATCATGAACACTATCAGCATAGGCAATGGCTTCGCGCAGATCTTTTGCGCCTTCCAGTTCCAGCCTGAGGTCAGATTGCAGCATCTCTTCGACATCTTCACCTATTCCGAGCTTGCCCAAGTCCTGCAGGTTCGGTAATCCTTCAAGAAACAAAATACGCTCAATGTACTGATCAGCGTGTTTCATTTCATCAATGGATTCGTGGTATTCAACGTCGTTGAGGCGCGTCAGCCCCCAGTTTTTGAACATTCTCGCATGGAGAAAGTATTGGTTTATTGCGACAAGCTCATTTCCCAATAATTTATTGAGATAATTTATGATTTTAACATCACCTTTCATTATGTAGTCCCTCCGCTTCCACTTATTGAAGCGTAGATGCGCCTACAAGGATGTCAAAAAAAGATAGCGCCTTAAGCGATCTCTTTATATTCCGGCATCTGTGTAAGTTCGTTCTGCATAATCTCTCTTGCCGCGCGAACACACTTACCGCATTGATTTCCCACCGGAACAAATTTGCGAAGCTGCTGAAATGATTGGGGGTGAAACTGGCGAACTGCCTGACGAATTTTTTTATCACTCACACCATTACACAAACAAACGTACATGATCACTCCCGTTCAATTTATGCACAAAAGTGTAAATGAGAATAGTTACGATTACAATAGCACAACTGTAAAGCCCTCGTCAGAAGCGCAGGGAGAATTACATGGAAATATGTCCGCAATTAATTTTTAGCAGACAGCAAAAAGGGCGCCGGAGCGCCCTTTTTCATTCAAAGCCAGATAATTAGCTGAGAACTTTTGCCACAACGCCCGCGCCAACGGTACGGCCGCCTTCACGGATTGCGAAACGCAGACCATCGTCCATCGCAATCGGGTGAATCAGGGTAACAACCATTTTGATGTTGTCGCCCGGCATTACCATCTCTACGCCTTCCGGCAGTTCGATGGTGCCAGTCACGTCAGTTGTACGGAAGTAGAACTGCGGACGGTAGCCTTTGAAGAACGGAGTGTGACGGCCGCCTTCATCTTTGGACAGGATATAAACTTCTGATTCGAATTTGGTGTGCGGCTTGATTGAACCCGGCTTAGCCAGTACCTGACCACGTTCGATTTCTTCACGTTTGATACCACGCAGCAGAACACCCACGTTCTCGCCCGCACGGCCTTCGTCCAGCAGTTTGCGGAACATTTCAACGCCAGTACAGGTCGATTTCGCGGTGTCTTTGATACCAACGATTTCAACTTCTTCACCCACTTTGATGATACCGCGTTCTACACGACCGGTAACAACGGTACCACGACCGGAGATGGAGAATACGTCTTCGATCGGCAGCAGGAACGGCTTGTCAATCGCACGCTCTGGTTCCGGAATGTAGGAATCCAGGAAGCCTGCCAGTTCGATGATTTTCGCTTCCCACTCTGCTTCGCCTTCCAGCGCTTTCAGAGCAGAACCACGAACGATCGGCGTGTCGTCGCCCGGGAAATCGTACTGAGACAGCAGTTCACGAACTTCCATCTCTACCAGTTCCAGCAGCTCTTCGTCATCAACCATGTCACATTTGTTCAGGAACACGATGATGTACGGAACGCCTACCTGACGACCCAGCAGGATGTGCTCACGGGTCTGCGGCATCGGACCGTCAGTCGCAGCAACAACCAGGATCGCGCCGTCCATCTGCGCAGCACCGGTGATCATGTTTTTAACATAGTCGGCGTGCCCCGGGCAGTCTACGTGCGCGTAGTGGCGGGTCGGGGTGTCATATTCAACGTGAGAAGTGTTGATGGTGATACCACGAGCTTTTTCTTCCGGCGCGTTATCGATCTGATCGAATGCGCGGGCAGAACCACCGTAGGTTTTTGCCAGAACGGTAGTGATTGCAGCAGTCAGGGTAGTTTTACCATGGTCAACGTGGCCGATTGTGCCGACGTTAACGTGCGGTTTTGTACGTTCAAATTTTTCTTTAGACACGGCTTTATTCCTTACTATAGCGCTCTCCCCTTCTGGAGAGAGCACGGACTTTGGTTTTAACCCTGAGGCTTATTTACCACGGGCTTCGATTACGGCCTGAGCAACGTTGTTCGGTGCATCATCATACTTCAGGAATTCCATAGTGTATGATGCACGACCCTTGGTCAGAGAACGCAGTTGGGTTGCGTATCCGAACATTTCAGACAGCGGCACTTCAGCATGAATCTTAACGCCAGTGACTTCAGATTCCTGACCGCGCAGCATACCGCGACGACGGCTCAAGTCACCGATAACGTCACCGGTGTTCTCTTCCGGAGTTTCTACTTCAACCTTCATGATCGGCTCAAGCAGAACTGGTTTTGCTTTCTTAAAGCCTTCTTTAAAGGCAATAGACGCAGCCAGTTTAAACGCCAGTTCAGAGGAGTCAACGTCATGGTAAGAACCGAAGTGCAGACGAACACCCATATCTACTACCGGGTAACCAGCCAGCGGGCCAGACTTCAGTTGTTCCTGGATGCCTTTATCAACGGCCGGGATGTATTCGCCAGGAATTACACCACCTTTGATGTCGTTGATGAACTCGTAACCTTTCGGGTTAGAGCCCGGCTCCAGCGGGTACATGTCGATAACAACATGACCGTACTGACCGCGACCACCAGACTGTTTCGCGTGTTTACCTTCGATATCGGTAACTTTCGCGCGAATCGCTTCACGGTAAGCAACCTGAGGTTTACCGACGTTCGCTTCAACGTTGAATTCACGTTTCATACGGTCAACGATGATGTCGAGGTGCAGCTCACCCATACCGGCGATGATGGTCTGGTTAGATTCTTCGTCAGTCCATACGCGGAATGACGGGTCTTCTTTCGCCAGACGGCCCAGAGCCAGACCCATTTTTTCCTGGTCAGCTTTGGTTTTCGGTTCTACTGCGATGGAGATTACCGGTTCCGGGAATTCCATACGTTCCAGAATGATCGGGTGATCCGGGTCACACAGAGTGTCACCAGTGGTCACGTCTTTCAGACCGATAGCAGCAGCGATATCGCCTGCACGAACTTCTTTGATCTCTTCACGCTTGTTAGCGTGCATCTGAACGATACGACCGAAACGCTCACGTGCAGATTTCACGGAGTTCAGGATGGTATCACCAGAGTTAACCACACCAGAGTACACGCGGAAGAAGGTCAGGTTACCAACGAACGGGTCGGTAGCAATTTTGAACGCCAGAGCAGAGAACGGCTCTTCGTCGCTTGCGTGACGCTCAGCCGGAGTATCTTTACCGTCATCCAGAATACCGTTGATCGCAGGTACGTCAGTCGGGGACGGCAGGTAGTCAACTACCGCATCCAGCATCGCCTGAACGCCTTTGTTCTTGAACGCAGAACCACAGGTTACCAGGATGATTTCGTTGTTCAGAACGCGTTGACGCAGAGCAGATTTGATTTCCGCTTCAGTCAGTTCTTCACCACCCAGGTATTTCTCCATCAGCTCTTCAGAAGCTTCAGCAGCGGATTCGATCAGGTTCTGGTGCCATTCGTCAGCCAGATCCTGCATGTCAGCCGGGATATCTTCGTATTCGAAGGTTACGCCCTGGTCTGCATCGTTCCAGTTGATGGCTTTCATTTTCACCAGGTCAACAACACCGGTGAAACCTTCTTCAGCACCAATTGCCAGCTGCAGCGGAACCGGGTTCGCGCCCAGACGGGTTTTGATCTGACCAACAACTTTCAGGAAGTTGGCGCCCATACGGTCCATTTTGTTAACGAACGCGATGCGCGGAACTTTATATTTGTTAGCCTGACGCCATACGGTTTCAGACTGCGGCTGAACACCACCAACTGCGCAGTAAACCATTACCGCACCGTCAAGAACACGCATGGAACGTTCTACTTCGATAGTGAAGTCAACGTGCCCCGGGGTGTCGATGATGTTTACGCGATGCGGTTCATACTGCTTCGCCATACCAGACCAGAATGCAGTAGTTGCTGCGGAGGTAATGGTAATACCACGCTCCTGCTCCTGCTCCATCCAGTCCATGGTTGCGGCGCCGTCATGAACTTCACCGATTTTGTGGTTTACACCGGTGTAGAACAGAATACGTTCGGTAGTCGTGGTTTTACCGGCGTCGATGTGCGCACTGATACCGATGTTACGGTAACGTGCGATGGGTGTTGTACGAGCCATTTGATTCCTCGTTTGTCTCTTAGGCGCTCAGATTTAAGTTGCCAAACGGCGAGCGACTTACTGGAAGCGCCCGCCTGGTGACTAAAACTCCGAAGGGATTACCAACGGTAGTGTGCGAACGCCTTGTTGGCTTCGGCCATACGGTGAACGTCTTCACGTTTCTTAACTGCGGTACCTTTGTTGTCCGCAGCATCAGAAAGTTCGTTCGCCAGGCGCAGAGCCATGGATTTATCACCGCGTTTACGAGCAGCTTCAACGATCCAACGCATTGCCAGGGCATTACGACGAACCGGACGAACTTCAACCGGAACCTGATAAGTAGAACCACCAACGCGGCGAGACTTAACTTCGACAGTCGGGCGCACGTTTTCGAGGGCTACTTCGAAAGCTTCCAGTTCATTTTTACCAGAACGCTGAGCCAGGGTCTCCAGCGCGCTGTATACGATTGCTTCTGCAGTAGATTTTTTACCGTCTACCATCAGGATATTTACAAATTTAGCCAGCAGTTCTGATCCGAACTTCGGATCCGGCAGAATTTTACGCTGACCAATAACACGACGACGTGGCATGGAAATACTCCGTTGTTAATTCAGGATTGTCCAAAACTCTAAGAGTTTAGTTTGACATTAAAGTTAAAACAGTTTGGCCTTACTTAACGGAGAACCATTAAGCCTTAGGACGCTTCACGCCGTACTTGGAGCGAGCCTGCTTACGGTCTTTAACACCAGAGCAGTCGAGCGCGCCACGAACAGTGTGGTAACGAACACCCGGGAGGTCTTTAACACGACCGCCACGGATCAGGATCACGGAGTGCTCCTGCAGGTTGTGACCTTCACCACCGATGTAGGAAGTCACTTCGAAACCGTTAGTTAAACGAACACGGCATACTTTACGCAGTGCGGAGTTCGGTTTTTTCGGGGTGGTAGTATATACGCGAGTACATACACCACGTTTTTGCGGGCATGCTTCCAGCGCAGGCACGTTGCTTTTTGCAACTTTGCGAGCGCGTGGTTTGCGTACCAGCTGGTTAACTGTTGCCATTAAATAGCTCCTGGTTTTAGCTTTTGCTTCGTAAACACGTAATAAAACGACCTCATATAATATGAGGACGCAGAATTTTATGGCTGTGCTTAAAAGGTGTCAAGAAATATACAGCGATCCCACATTACCAATGCATCTGAACGGCGTGTTTTACCGTCAGGCTAACGAAATCAGTATAGCCAACCCTGACAACACTGCTCGAAATTTGACCGCTCAATCCGCGTGCGTGCACATCATCATTTAACGCATGAATGGTTATGGGGGCATTTAGCAATAAAGCAATATAACGACTGCCTTCCAGCGCCGCCGTGACGCCATCCGATAACAGCAGTACATCATCGCCAGAGCGCAACATGCGCAACAGCGCCGTCATATCGCATTGCCAGGGAGAGTGGGACAGAGTATGCAGCATAGGCGCCTCAAAACGTCAGTACGACAGTGTACTCATCAAGCTGTTCACGCAGCGCTTCCGGCTCCAGCTGTTGCGCAGGCAAGACGAAAGCCGTCTCCTCGCCGAGACCGCGTTCGCGTAGCGAGGCCGCACACAGCCAACACTGTTCGATGTCGTACAAAGGAAGGACTTTAAAGGTGGCGATGTAATCGCGCGCCAGAATCGCATCCGGCTGCTGCCCGGCTAATAGCTGAAACACGCCATCGCCGATAAAAAATACGCCAATCTCGTCAGTGAATGCTGAGGTAGCGAGTAAGGCATCCAACCCTTCGCGCCCGGAGGATGAACCGTGCGGCGCGGAAGTAAAGACAAATGCGATGCGCTTCATCAAAACTGCACCACCCGATCACAGGAGATCGCGGCTTCGGCCAGCGCGCCCAACCCGGTAAGTGAAAAACCTGCCTGTAAATTCGCGGCAGGCAGCGCTAATCGCTCAGCTTCATTATCATCAACCACACCACGGCGCAGTGCGGCAGCGACACAGATATGCAGTTTAACCTGCTGTTCATCATGCAAGCGCTGCCAGGCGCGCACAAGGTCAAACTCATCGCTGGCAGGTGCCGTAAGCGCATTCGCGTTATTCACCCCTTCACGATAGAAGAAAACGCTGCTCAGCGTATGTCCGGCTTCCAGCAACGCCAGCGCAAATTGATAAGCGCTACTGGCTTGCTGAGTGCCGTACGCCGGGCCGGTGACCATCAGGGCAAAACGCATTAACGATCCTGTCCGGAAAAATCACCGCTTTTGAACTGGCGGATGTAAAGGTAAACAGTATGTTTCGAGATATTCAGGCGATCGGCAACCTGGTTAATCGCGTCTTTAATGTCGAAGATGCCCTTCTCATAAAGGTTCAGCACAATCTGGCGATTCTTGGCATTATTGGAAACGTTGCGATCGGCATTAACCTCTTCGATGGTGAACTCCAGCGTCTGCATCACCAGATCCTCTACCGAGGATGCAAAGTTAACGGCCGAGCCAACATCCGGAGTTTCCGGCGGAATAAAGGTGTTCATGATTTGCGAGAACGGCACATCAAGGTTCATGTTGATGCACAGCAGGCCAATCACCCGATGATCGCGGTTACGGATAGCGATAGTCACTGACTTCATCAGCACGCCGCTTTTCGCGCGCGTGAAGTAGCATTTGGAGACGCTACTGTCGGCACCGGTCATATCGTGCAGCATGCGCAGGGCAAGGTCGGTAATCGGCGAGCCAATTTTACGTCCTGTGTGTTCGCCGTTCGCAATGCGGATAGCGGAACATTTCAGGTCTTGCAGGGAGTGCAGAACGATTTCGCAGTGTGAGCCAATGAGCATCGCTAACCCGTCCACCACCGCCTCGTAGGATTTAAGGATATCGAAGTCGGTCTGATCGAAAGGACGTTGATCCAGTAAATCAAGTTCACTGGTTTCGTTGGTTAATAGCGACCTGGACATGAAAAAAAACACTCCTTTTCAGGAGCCTGTCGTTAACTTTTCAGGGCAGGCTCATTATTTATATGGGGATATAAATTAATACATCGTACGTTAAGATTATATCCTTACTACAAAAAAAAACGCCGCCCGGAGGCGGCGTTTTTTCATACTGTTACTTCGTGCCAGTATCGGCAGCCTTCGCATCAGCAGGCTGATCTGCAGCGGCCGGAGCCGCATCTGATGCGCCAGCATCCGCTTTCGGCGCTGCGGCATCAGCTTTCGGAGCCGGTTTGATATCCAGCAGCTCTACGTCAAACACCAGCGTGGAGTTAGCCGGAATGCCCGGAACGCCAGTTTTACCGTAAGCCAGAGCCGGTGGGATCACCAGCTTGATTTTGCCGCCTTTCTTGATGTTTTTCAGACCTTCAGTCCAGCCCGGGATCACGCCGTCGAGGCGGAAGGAGAGCGGTTCGCCACGGGTATAGGAGTTATCGAACTCTTTACCGTCAATCAGCGTACCTTTGTAGTTTACAACGACAGTGTCGCTGTCTTTCGGCGCATCACCAGTCCCTTCTTTTTCGACTTTGTACAGCAGGCCGGTATCAGACGTTTTCACACCTTTCTCTTTGGCGAAGGTGTCACGGAAGGTTTTACCTTTCGCTTCGTTGTCAGCAGCGTCTTTCTCCATACGTTCTTGCGCGGCAGTTTTCACACGCGTTTCGAACGCTTGCAGCGTTTGTTCAATTTCCTGGTCGCTCAGTTTGCTCTTATCAGCAAACGCGTCCTGAACGCCAGCGATCAACTGGGCTTTGTCCAGTTTGATGCCCAGTTTTTCCTGCTCTTTCAGGGAGTTTTCCATGTAGCGGCCCAGAGATGCGCCCAGCGCATAAGCAGATTTCTGGTCGTCATTTTTAAATGCCGCTTTGCTGTCAGCTGCAGTGGCAGTCTCTTTCTTCGCCGTCTCCGCAGCGAAAGAGATCGGCGCATGAAGGGCAACGGCCATTGTGGTCGCCAGCAGCGTGACTTTAAACAGTGATTTCATCCATTTCTCCAGGGGTCGGGGCATCTCGCCCCAGGGTTAAACATTAAGTAAGAAGCGTACTATAAAGCGTTGCGGTAGAAATCAACATAAGGACACTACCCGAATTCACCTGTTTTCTGACTATTTTTGTTTAAATTAGTTTCTGATTTTCTGACGTAATGCTGTACCGCATGACAAACTTCAGTAAAATTCGCCCGGTTTATGAAATTTGAGCCGGAAGCAGACCCGAGGTGAAGAATGCAAGAGCTAACAACAGAAGCGCGACTGGCTGAACTGGAGAGCAGACTGGCTTTTCAGGAGATGACAATCGAAGAGCTAAACCAGACGGTTATTGCCCACGAACTGGAGATGGCAAAGCTGCGCGAGCATCTGCGACTAATGGCAGAAAAACTCAAGGCCAGCCAGCCTTCCCATATGGCGTCGCCATCAGAAGAAACACCGCCGCCCCATTATTAGGGCGTAAAAAAAGCGGGTTTCCCCGCTCAGTGCATAAATCCCTAATATTTCGTGTTGCAGGCAGGCGGCAAACTTGAAATCCCCGGGAGCATAGAAAACTATGTGACCGGGGTTTGAAAGTGAAACCAACGCACCAGCAGTGCGAAAGACGATGGGATTTTATTAGTGGCAACCGCAGCCGCCGTTACCACCGCAACCGCCTTTACCATGGTCGTGACCATGATCGTGGCC
The DNA here is from genome assembly GCF_000280495.2 of Kosakonia radicincitans DSM 16656. NCBI lineage: Bacteria > Pseudomonadati > Pseudomonadota > Gammaproteobacteria > Enterobacterales > Enterobacteriaceae > Kosakonia > Kosakonia radicincitans. The sequence goes on along the minus strand of NZ_CP018016.1, from coordinate 429,511 downwards.
GTGACCACCGCAGCAACCGTCGTGATCGTGGTCGTGGTCATGATCGTGGCCATGCGCACCGTGAACGTGGCCATGAGCCAGTTCTTCTTCAGTCGCTTCGCGGATCGCGACAACTTCAACGTTGAATTTCAGGTTCTGGCCAGCCAGCATGTGGTTGCCATCAACCACAACGTGGTCGTCTTCGACTTCGGTAATTTCTACTGGTACCGGACCCTGGTCGGTTTCCGCCAGGAAGCGCATGCCAACCTGCAATTCATCAACGCCCATAAAGACGTCTTTCGGTACGCGCTGCACCAGGTTTTCATCGTACTGACCGTAAGCGTCGTTCGCGCCAACCGCCACATCGAATTTATCGCCGACTTCGTGACCATCCAGCGCGTTTTCCAGACCAGAGATCAGGGAACCGTGACCGTGCAGGTAGTCCAGCGGCGCACTCACCGGAGACTCATCAACCAACACACCGTCTTCTGTACGTACCTGGTAAGCCAGGCTGACCACCAGGTCTTTTGCTACTTTCATGATATCTCCTGAGCGTGGGAAAATTACTGGCGCAGATTGTAGCGGAATTCTGCACCCGTGTACCCTTTAGCTTAAAAAAAGCTGCCCGATATGGCTAGTCCGGATGAAAAATCCCAATAACTTGCTCATCTTTGCGAACATGATCGCGGGCCTCTTTATCGGCTTCACGCATCTGGTGTCCGCACTTAACACACTCAACTATATCGACATTATTTTCACGCCACATCGCCAGCGAATCCTTCGCCTGGCATGACGGACAGACCGCCCCGGCAATAAAACGTTTACGTACAGCCATTCGAATCCCCTTATTCAAACTCGTCCCAGCCATCCAGCTGGCGACGCTCTTGTTGCATTTCACGCTGGAAAATCTCCTCCAGCTCGCGCCGCGCTTCGCGTACGCGGGAAATTTGTAGCGTATCGGTATGCACCGGCATCAGTTCGCGCAGCATACGCATATCCAGCCGTTTAAAATGCAGTTGCGCGCGCTGCGCCTGGTGAGGGTGCATCCCCAGCGAAATAAGTGCCTTACGCCCCAGTTCAAGCGCACTGGAGAAGGTTTCGCGGGAAAACTGCGTCACACCGGCCTGCAACAGCTCGTGCGCTTCCACGCGTCCACGCGCCCGCGCCAAAATAGCCAGATGCGGGAAATGTTGCTGACAGATTTCCACCAGTTTCATCGTATCCAGCGGATCGTTGCAGGTAATGACGATGGATTGCGCTGATTCCGCGCCCGCCGAGCGCAACAGCTCCACCTGCGTCGCATCGCCGTAATAAACTTTATAACCGTACTTACGCATCAGGTTAACGGCGCTGATATCCCGTTCCAGCACGGTAATGCGCATCTTATTCGCCATCAGCAGGCGGCCAATCACCTGGCCAAAGCGGCCAAATCCCACCACAATCACCTGCGGTTTGTCATCTTCCACCCACGGCGCTTCGTCTTCATCTTCCGGCGTGTTAAAGCGCCATGAGAGCAGCTTATCGATGCCGCGCATCAGCAACGGCGTGGTCATCATCGACAGGGTGACGGTCACCAACAACAGCGCCATCTGATCGTGCTGAAACAAGCGCTGGGACGATGCCGAAGAGAAGAGCACAAACGCAAACTCTCCCCCCTGGCTAAGCACGCCAGCAAACTGCATCCGCTCCGAGCTGCGCAGCCCATACACACGCGCCAGCACGTACAGCACCAGCGTTTTGATCGCCACCAGCACTGCGACGCTCATCACCACCCATAGCAAGTGGGTGTAAAGCACACCCAGATTCAGGGCCATACCGACAGAAATAAAGAACAGACCGAGCAGTAAACCTTTAAACGGCTCAATAGCGATTTCCAGTTCGTGGCGATATTCACTCTCCGCCAGCAGCACTCCGGCAATAAAGGTGCCTAGCGCCATCGACAGCCCCAGTGCATCCATAAACAGCGCCGAGCCGAGCACCAGCAACAGCGTTGCTGCAGTAAAAACCTCGCGTACACCTGAACCGGCGATAAAGCGAAATACCGGGCGCAGCAGGTAACGCCCGCCAATCAACATACCCGCAAAGGCCAGCACCTTCATGCCGACCTTCATCCAGTCAAGGTGATCGTCGCCATTTCCTGCCAGCAGCGGCACCAGCGCCAGCGCCGGGATCACCGCCAGATCCTGAAACAGCAACACAGAAAAACCCAGTTGCCCGGATTCGCTGCGATTCATGCCTTTATCGCGCATCAGCTGCAGCGCCATCGCCGTCGATGACATCGCAAGACCAATACCGCCAATCACAGCGGCCTGCCAGGCGAATTGCGTCAACATCAGCAATCCGGCCAGAATCGCCGCGCTCAGCAGCACCTGCGCGGCACCGACGCCGAAAATCGAGCGCCGCAATTCCCAGAGCTTGGCCGGATTCAGCTCCAGCCCGATGATAAACATCAGGAACACCACGCCCAGCTCGGAGAAATGAAGGATCTCGTCAACGTCGCTGATAAACCCCAGCCCCCACGGGCCAATGGCTATCCCCGCCAACAAATAACCAAGCACAGCCCCAATACCAAGCCGGGCGGCCAGCGGTACGGCGACGACGGCAGCGAAGAGAAACAGCACACCAGCCAGTAACAGCGTGGAACCTTCCATCAGCGGCCTCCTGGCGGCAGGGGCGACGCCAGCCAGTCGCCGTAAGCTTTGGCATGATTTGCCAGTTCCTGCGGCGGCTGCCTGCGCGCCCAATAAACAATGATCGGGCTAAGCCAGTGCATACGGCACATGGCGGCGGTCAGCTCAAACGGGCGCAGAATGTCATTCATTGAGTAGCGATTCAGGCCATCATGACGATAAGCCGCCTCCGGCTCACCGGTGGTGACCACGCTACGCCAGTACTTTCCCGCCAGTTGATTCCCACCAATACCGCTGGCAAAACCGCGGCTTAACACGCGATCCAACCACTCTTTGAGTAATGCCGGGCAGCTGTAGGTATACAGCGGGTGCTGGAAGACGATCACGTCATGCTCGCGCAACAACGCCTGTTCACGAGGAATATCGATAAAGAAATCAGGATAGCGCGCGTAGAGATCGTGCACCGTGACGTTTTGGAGTTGCATTGCCGGTTTAAGCAAAACCCGATTAGCCACCGAGTCCTGAGATTCCGGATGGGCATACAGCAGCAACACTTTGGCTGTCTGCGACATCATTCCCCTCCCGGGTGTCGTACCTGTTATTCTTCCGGCGCGGCCGCTTTTGCCCGCCCAGAATGATTTTGTCTATCGCCTTCATTTTGGGCTACCATTGCGGCCCCGGTACGGCATTAGGCCGTAACCTTACATTATCATAATGACAAATTAACATAGTCTGAACATACGGCGCCTTATGATTGTTTTCTCCTCGTTACAAATTCGTCGCGGTGTGCGTGTCCTGCTGGATAACGCCACGGCCACCATTAACCCGGGCCAGAAAGTCGGTCTGGTGGGTAAAAACGGCTGCGGCAAATCAACGCTGCTGTCGCTGCTGAAAAACGAGATGAGCGCCGATGGCGGCAGCGTCACGTTTCCCGGCACCTGGCAACTGGCGTGGGTGAATCAGGAAACCCCGGCCCTGAACGAGGCGGCGATAGACTATGTGATAGACGGCGATCGTGAATATCGCAAACTGGAAGCCGAGCTGAACAGTGCCAACGAGCGCAACGACGGCCATGCCATCGCCACGGTACACGGCAAACTCGATGCCATTGACGCCTGGACTATTCGTTCCCGCGCTTCCAGCCTGTTGCACGGGCTGGGCTTTACCAACGAGCAACTCGATCGCCCGGTAAGCGACTTCTCCGGCGGTTGGCGCATGCGTCTGAACCTCGCGCAGGCGCTGATTTGCCGTTCAGATTTACTGCTGCTCGATGAACCGACGAACCACCTGGATCTGGACGCGGTGATCTGGCTGGAGAAGTGGTTGAAGAGCTATCAGGGCACGCTGATCCTGATCTCCCACGACCGCGATTTCCTCGATCCGGTGGTCGACAAAATTCTGCATATTGAACAGCAAAGCCTGTTCGAATATACCGGCAACTACAGTTCGTTCGAGCGCCAGCGTGCAACGCGTCTCGCCCAGCAGCAGGCCACTTACGAAAGCCAGCAGCTACGCGTGGCGCACCTGCAAAGCTTTATTGATCGCTTCAAAGCGAAAGCCAGCAAAGCCAAACAGGCGCAGAGCCGTATCAAAATGCTTGAACGCATGGAGCTGATTGCGCCAGCGCACGTCGATAATCCGTTCCATTTCAGCTTCCGCGCGCCGGAAAGCCTGCCGAACCCGTTATTGAAAATGGAAAAAGTGAGCGCGGGTTATGGCGATCGCACCATTCTGAATGCCATCAAACTGAACCTGGTACCCGGTTCGCGTATTGGCCTTCTGGGGCGCAACGGTGCAGGTAAATCGACGCTGATCAAAATGTTAGCCGGTGAACTGGTGCCGCAAAGCGGTGAAATCGGCCTGGCGAAAGGCATCAAACTGGGTTATTTCGCCCAGCATCAACTGGAATTTTTACGCGCGGATGAGTCGCCGCTGCAACACCTGGCGCGCCTGGCACCGCAGGAGCTGGAACAGAAGCTGCGCGATTATCTCGGCGGTTTCGGCTTTCAGGGCGACAAGATTACCGAAGTGACGGAACGCTTCTCCGGAGGCGAAAAAGCGCGGCTGGTGCTGGCGCTGATCGTCTGGCAGCGCCCGAACCTGCTACTGCTTGATGAACCGACCAACCACCTGGATCTTGATATGCGCCAGGCGCTGACCGAAGCGTTGATCGAGTTCGAAGGCGCGCTGGTCGTCGTCTCGCACGATCGTCACCTGTTACGCTCCACCACTGACGATCTCTACCTGGTACACGACGGCAAAGTGGAGCCGTTTGAAGGCGATCTGGAAGATTACCAGCAATGGCTGAGCGACGTGCAGAAGCAGGAAAGTCAGCCCGCGGAAGGTGCAAAAGATAACGGCAACAGCGCTCAGGCACGTAAAGATCAAAAACGCCGCGAAGCGGAACTGCGCACACAAACCCAGCCGCTGCGTAAAGAGATCGCCCGGCTGGAAAAAGAGATGGAAAAGCTGAATGCACAGTTGGCGCAAGCCGAAGAGAAGCTCGGCGATAGCGGGTTGTACGATCAAAGCCGTAAAGCCGAACTGACCACCTGCCTGCAACAACAGGCGACGGCGAAAGCCGGTCTGGAAGAGTGTGAAATGGCATGGCTTGAAGCGCACGAGCAGCTGGAAGCGATGCTGCAAGGGGAATAACTGGCGATAACAGCGGGCGAGAGAGTTATGAATCTGGATATCACCAACGACATTACGTTTCGCAAGCTGGGCATTTTCATGGCGTTTATGGAAAAGGGAAATATCGCCCGCGCGGCGGAAACCCTTAACCTGAGCGGCGTCAGTGTGCATCGCGCGCTGCACACGCTGGAAGAAAATGTGCGTTGCCCGCTATTCGTGCATAAAGGGCGCAATCTGATCCCCCTTCCTGCCGCCTGGACGCTTATGGAGTATTGCCAGGAAGTCATGCAGTTGATGGAGCGCGGGCTGGATGAAGCGCGGAAAACGGCGGGCGTCGGTCAGGGTCGTTTACGTGTCGGTACGCTTTACTCGCTGACGCTGGAAACCGTGCCGAGGCTTATTATGGGCATGAAGTTGCGCCGTCCGGACCTGGAAATGGATCTGACCATGGGGTCAAACGAGGCGCTGCTGCATATGCTGGAAGAGGGGACGCTCGATGCCATCCTCATCTCAATCTCCGGCAGCGAACTCGACCACAATAATTTCGAAATGCTGCCGCTGTTTCATGACGATATCTTTCTTGCTGCGCCAGCCAGCGCCACGCTGAAGAGCGACGACTTTGCCGATCTGCGCGATTATCGTACGCAAAAATTTGTCTCGCTGGCCGAAGGGTTCGCCACTTACGCCGGGTTTCAGGAAGCGTTTCATATTGCCGGGTTCGAGCCGGAAATCGTCACCCGTGTTAACGACATCTTTTCCATGCTCAGCCTGGTGCAGGCGGGCGTGGGTTTTTCCCTGATGCCGGGAAGAATGAAAAAAGTATACGAAAGCTCCTTGCAGTTACTGCGTCTCGCCGAGCCGTATCAGATGCAGCAGTTGATCGCTATTGTCTTCGCCCGCAACCGCGAGCACGATCCCAATTTACTGGCGCTGGCAGCCGAAGGGCGAATGTACGCCCGCAGTCTGGGAGATAGCGCCTGATCTTTGCCGGATAGCGCCTGCACCTTATCCGGCAAAGATCGGCGCTATCAGGCAATCAATCTTCCCTGTAAACCGTTCGCCAGCCTGCAGGCCCGACAAGCGGAGCGCAAACTTACCCCCGAAGCCGCTTAGCCAGATGCAGCGCAACATCCGCACCACTTCTTTCCAGCGAAATGCATTCACCGTTCCATGCCGCCTGGCGCGTCAGACAGGTCAGAATGCCGCCCGGCGGCATCTCAATCGCCAGCCTTGCGTCACGTTCATTCGCGGCAACCATCGCCTCCTGCCAGCGCACGGTGCGCGCCATATTACGTGCCAAATCGTCAGCAATTTTTTCCGGCTGCCACAGCACACGGCCAGTACTGCCGCTTAAATAAGCGCATTGCGGCCGGTTCAGCGCGATGTGAGTAAAGGCCTGCGCCAGTTTTTCCGCGGGCGCAGCCAGCAGTTCACAATGCGAAGGCACGCTGACCGCCAGACGCTGCGCTTTGTTCGCGCCTTTGGCCAGCGCACGCTGCGCGACCAGCGCCATCGCGTCATCACTACCGGCGATAACAATCTGCGTTTCCGCGTTCAGGTTGGCAATATACGCCCCGCTCCCTTCGAGCAGCGTTTCCACGACAGGCAGCGTCAGCCCCATAATCGCCGTCAGACCGTACCCGTGCGGCCAGGCCTGTTCCATTAAGTCGCCGCGCAACGCGACAAGCTGCAAGGCATCGTGGAAATCCAGCGCTCCAGCCACCACAGCGGCAGGAAATGCGCCAATCGATAATCCACAGGTGATATCCACTATCATGCCCCGGCGCTGTAATTCCCGCGCCCAGGCAACACCGGAAATCAGCAGTGCCAGTTGTACGGCACGCGTATGTTCTAATGCCTGCGGCGTATCAAGCGCATCCACTTCCGCGCCTAATATTTCACGCGCTTGCGCCAGTTCTGTGCCGGGCAGCCCCTGTAACATGCCGGGACGCTGCGTCCCCTGCCCCGGAAAGGTAAACAGAATTTTCATTACGCCTCCCTGTACCACGGATCGCTGACCAGCCGCGGCCCATGATTGGTTTTCAGCATTGCCCGCCCATCGCGTAACCACTCCGCCAGCGCAAAACCGCCATTCGGCGTCTCAATCTGGGTATCCGCCCGGCACAATCCACCGCTCAGTTGCTGTTGCCAGCGTAAAAGATCATCGGGAGAAAGCGGCTGCGGAGCGCGGATCAGCAGGTCAAGATCGCTGGTCGCATGGATAACCGGAATGCCTGTCGCCAGCGCGTAGCCGGTGCTGCCGGTCACGCCCCATATCCACGGCCAGTTCTGCTGCGCCAGTTGCAAAGCCAGTTGCACCGGCGGCTGAGAAATAAAGGGGGAACGAAGCAGCGCCAGCGGTGCGACAAGCTGCTCTGGTGAGACAATGCGGGTAATGCGCTCTGATCTCACCCACCCCGCAGCGCGCTGATCGCGTCGTAAACCGCGCACGCCAACGGGGATTCGATCGCCCTGAACAACATCACGCCGCACCACTACCGGTAAACCGGCGTGCCACACTTCATCGACCCAGGGTTCAGTTACCCCTTCCAGCGCATCGCGTGCGCCAGGCCAGAGAAGATCGTGCGGGCGTAATGTTGTGGTCATGATTACATTCCTGAAGTCAGCGAGATAAACAGCGGCAGCGACAGGATACACAGTACGGAACTTAACAGCAGTACCGCTTCCGCATCCGGCGACTGCACGCCAAAGCGGTTACCAAATACCACGCCGAAGAAACCAGCCGCCAGCGCAATCATCAGGATCGCGGTGATAGCGACAGAGCCATGCAGGCCCAGCACCAGCACAATCCCCCAGGCAATAGCAGGCTGGATCAGCAGCTTGGTGATCGTGGCAGAAATAACCATAGTGTTGATGGCGAGTTTACGCGCTGAGAGGATCACACCGGTCAGGAACAGCGCCGCAGCGGTCGCAGCCAGGCCAAGCGGTTTGATAGAAGCCAGCAGCAATTCCGGCATTTTGAGGCCAAACGCTGAAAGCACAACCCCCAGCAGCGGGCCCCAGACAATCGGTTTTTTCACCGAACGCCACATCAGCACCGGCAGCATTGCCAGCGTAGAGCCTGTGTTGCCGCCTTCTGCACGCGCTTTTTCACGTTCGAGGATCAGCAGGCAGAACGGCGTCATCAGTACCGAACCACAGGCAATAGAAACCGCGACGGAAAGAGACGTTGCAGACCCTTCGCCCAGAACGCTACCGAGGATCGGCAGACCCAGCGCCGCGTAGTTCGGCAGCGCCACTGTCAGGGTTAATACTGCAGCATCCTGCGGCGATTTTTTGAAGACAGAGACCGCCAGGAAGTAGATAGCCGCGTAGGTGATCCACATAGCGAGAACCAGCACCACAATCAGCGGCGACTGGGCGATGATACCGGCCCACGGCGTTTGCACGGTCGCGCTAAACAGCGCGGCGGGCAGGGCAAAGTCCATTACGAAGATATTCAGCAGGGAAACGTTCTTGTTGTCGACCATTTTGGCCTTCCCTGCCCAGAAACCCAACAGCATGATGACAAAAATGGGTGCGAGGGCATGAACAATTACATAAGTCATAGATCACCTATAAGCCTTTAAGAAAAAAGAGAAATAGCGCGATGGTTATTATTTTCAGATGCAGGATGCCGCGTGGGCGCGGCGTACGCGCCCACGGGTTTGCTATCTGGCAGGTTTCTTTTTTTACTTACCAGCTTGCTTTCATGCGTTCGCGCACAAGAGCGGAGCTGCGGCGGTTGTCAGCACCCAGACGGTTTTTCAACGTGGTGTCCTGACGAGCGTCTTTGATTGCCTGTTGCAGAGTGTTCTTCACCTGCGTCAGATCGCTTTCTGAAGGCGCATCCGGATTGCTGATGTTCAGCAGATCCGACAGCAGCCCCAGCGTGGCATAGTTGCTAATGTCGTAGGCCATCGGCGGAATGGTCGCCGCCAGTTTTTCCAGCGCTTCCACGGTACGCAGCGTAATACGCGCCGCCGAGTCTTTACCCATCGCGTGGATCAACACACCGGAATCGTTAAAGGCGATCAGGCGGTTGGCCTGGTAGCCGTGGGCCAGAAATGCCCCGGACATCGCTTTACCGACGATCAGACCAATCACCGGGTGGCCCGCCAGGCGCGCATTGGCATACGCCGCAGCCGCGCCAGCCAGCGCCTGGTGAATACCAAATGCCTCTTCACGACGGCCGTAAGCCTGGCTTGGCACGTCAATCACCGCAATGATCGGGCGTTTCACGCTGCTGTTCGCATCGGCAGCGACCGTTTCGCTGACCACTTTCGCCAGCGTCCAGCCTTCCAGCAAACCGACTTCGCCTTTCGCGGCGCGCGGATAGTGGTTGTTGGCGTCCGGTACCACAGCGATAAAACGCACCGCTTCACCGTTCACCTGACCATCAGCGGCCTGTACGGACGGGCACAGCCCGCTCAGACGTTGCGCATTCGGTGCCAGTTTTTCCAGCCATAAGGCACCACGGCTGACTGTCGTACTCATGCTTTACCCTCCCCGGCAAATAACGCGTTGATCTGTTCAGCATCCGCTTGTTTACGGGTGTCGAACCGGGTCAGACGTTGCAGATAATCGTCGTAGTTATCGGTGCGGTGTTTCGCCGGAACGCCTTTGGCAATGGCGTCATTCATCGCGTTTTTCACCGCGTTCACGCCGTCGCCGACCAGCGCATCCACCAGCCCGCTGCGATAACGCACTTCACCGCCGGTCATGCTCCAGATAAACGGACGGTCGCGGGAGTCGTACTCTTCAATCCCCGCTTCCTGCTCAATCACCTGCGGGCCGTTCAGACCGAGACGCGCTTCGCGGGTCACAATCAGATAACTGCACAGCGCGGCGGCGATAGACATCCCGCCAAAGCAGCCCACCGTGCCGGCAACAATACCGACAACCGGGGTATAACGACGCAGGTCAACGATCGCCGCATGAATATCGGCAATCGCCGCCAGCCCGAGGTTGGCTTCCTGCAAGCGCACGCCGCCGGTTTCAAGACACAGAACGGCCTGCGTCGGGATCCCTTTGCGGTTATCTTCTGCCGCCAGTTCCAGTGCCGCCGCCATTTTCGCGCCGGAGACTTCGCCCATACTGCCGCCCTGGAACGCGCCTTCAATCGCCACGACAACAGCCGGTTGACCATTGATGGTGCCTTTAGCGACTACCATGCCGTCATCCGCCTGCGGAACAATGCCCTGCGGCCCTAACCACGGGGAGATAATGCCCTCAAACGGATTCAACAATTCGCGGTAGCTGCCTTCATCCAGCAGCGCCTGCGCGCGCTGACGCGCTTTGAGTTCGATAAAACTGCGATCGTCACGCATAGCTCACCTCTTCGAATACCTGTTCGATACGGATGCGCGCCACACCGGGCGTCGCGCCGAAATCGTGAATCACAAGCTGGCCAGCGGGCAGCGTGCTGACCAGCCCCAGACGGGTGAACAGCGCTTCCCAACGTCCACGGCTGTTGTCCACGGAGGTGGTGATATCGATTGTCAGTGTCTGCCCCTGGTCGGCGGTGAATAACACCTCCATATCCCCGGAGCCCACAACGCCTGCCAGTGCTCTACCGCGCAATACGCGGCCGGCAGGCACAGTGATCGTGATATGTTCCATAACTTCCTCTTAATTCGCTAAATAAGGCGTGGTCAGGCGATCGAGAAACAGTGTGGCGGCCAGTAAATCCGCCGCGCCGCCGGGTGAAGCGTTCAGCGCCAGCATTTGCCTGTCGAGGTCAGCCAGCGCTTGCCAGCCGTGCGGATGGGCAACACCGCCTGCCTGCAACACATTCCGTGCGCCTTCACGCATCGTCTCCAGCCCTTCCAGACCGGCGCGCGATAAAACACAGGTGTCGCTGAGCGAGGTCATGATCGCCATCAACGCATCCAGCCGTGCGGCAGTTTCGCTGCCGCCGCGCTGGCGGCTTTGCTGCAACTGCGGCAGTGCCAGCTTCATGATGTGTGGAAACGCCTGCTGCGCTTCTTCGCGCGCGCCGGGCACCCGGTAACGATGGGTAGCACGCAGCCCTTTACTGAACACTTTCGGCGCGGCCTCGTCCGGCAGTTGCGCCAGCTTTGCGGCGGTGGCGGTAATCGCCTCAGCCGGGCCGCTGCCGCCGAGCATCGCCACAGCGCTGACCAGCAACCCCAGCGCCCAAATCGCGCCACGATGCGTATTCACACCGCCGGTTGCCGCCATCATCTGCTGCTCGCCTTCGCGGCCCAATCGCCCGATGGTTTGTCTGAGCGCCACATCTACCGGCCGTAACCAGCTCTGTTGCGCCAGCGCCTGAAACGTGGGGGTCAGGCTGTGCGCGGAACGCTCCATCAGTTCAAGCGTTAAATCGTGGTGCGCGCCGTTCCCCCGACTGTCCACCAGACCGGGCTTGGGGCTTAATCGTGCTTCGTCAATCAGACTCTGCGTGGCGGCTCGCGCCAGCCAATCGGCACCGCCTTCAGCTTCAATCCGTGGCAGAAGTTTCATTACCAGCTCCGGAATTTCGCAGGTGGGTTGTAAAGACCGCCGGACCATTCCACCAGATCCGCCACGCTGCTGGCTGCCAGCAACGAACGGGTGGCATCAGTACGACGAATGCCCATATCTTCCGGGTAAACCACTTTGCCACTCTGACGAAGTTGCGCCACGCGTTTGGCGTCAACACCCAGACCGATATCGGTGATACCGGCCACCGCCGCCACCATCGCGCGGCGCTCTTCGATGCTTTCCGCACGATAGAGGTAAGCAATCCCCTCTTCGGTGAGCACGTGAGTCACGTCATCGCCATAGATCATGACGGGTGCCAACGGCATGCCGGAGGTTTTCGCCACTTCAACAGCGTCGAGTTTTTCCACAAAGGTCGGTTTCGCCCCGGCCTGGAAGGTTTCAACCATCTGCACGACCAGTTTTTTACCGCGTTGCATCGGATCCGGTTCGGTGATCATATTCAGCCAGGCAGGTGTTGCATGGCGACGACCGTGCGGGTCATGCCCCATGTTTGGCGCGCCGCCGAAGCCAGAGAGACGACCACGAGTAACCGTGGAGGAGTTCGCCAGGCCATCAACCTGCAGCGTAGAGCCGATAAACATATCCACCGCGTACTGACCTGCTAACTGGCAGAACGCACGGTTGGAACGCATTGAACCATCAGAACCGGTGAAGAACACGTCCGGACGCGCGCGGATATACTCTTCCATCCCCAGCTCGCCGCCGAAGCAGTGCACGCTTTCCACCCAGCCGCTCTCAATCGCCGGGATCAGCGTCGGATGCGGGTTCAGCGTCCAGTGTTTACAGATTTTGCCTTTCAGGCCGAGCTGTTCGCCGTAAGTCGGCAGCAGCAGTTCAATCGCCGCCGTATTGAAACCGATACCGTGGTTCAGCGACTGCACCTGATGTTCTGCGTAGATGCCTTTAATCGCCATCATCGCCATCAGGATGTGTTCTTGTTTGATCAAACGCGGATCGCGGGTAAACAACGGTTCGATAAAGAACGGTTTGTCCGCTACCACTACGTAGTCGATCCACGAGCCAGGAATATCGACACGCGGCAGATCGCATTCGTCATCCACCAGTTCGTTAACCTGCGCAATGACAATACCGTCGCGGAACGCAGCGGCTTCCACCAGAGCCGGCGTATCTTCGGTGCTGGGGCCGGTGTAGAGGTTACCTTTACGGTCGGCTTTGTAACCGGCAATCAGTGCCACATTCGGGCACAGGTCAACATACAGGCGGGAGTAAAGTTCGATGTAAGTGTGGATGGCGCCGATTTCCAGCAGACCATCTTCCAGCAGCTGCGAAATGCGCAGGCTCTGCGTACCGGAGAAAGAGAAATCGAGTTTGCGCGCGATGCCTTTTTCGAAGATATCAAGATGTTCGCTACGGCCGACGCTCGGCATAATCATATGCAGATCATGCACTTTCTGCGGATTGACTTCAGCCAGCGAGCGGGAGAGAAAATCCGCCTGCTTTTGGTTGTTCCCTTCGAGAACGACACGGTCGCCGGGGGCGATCAGTTTTTCCAGCATGGCGACAAGGTCGCCGGTCGGCAGTACCTTGCCCTGCACGGGAATGGACGCCAGGCGACGCTGTTTCTCGCTGCGCCGCGTGTTCCATACCAGTGCTGGCGTTTGCCCAGATAACATTGTTAACCTCCTGATTCAGCTCATCATTTTGACTTGCTTAACACTGAACTCAGTGTGCGCTTTGCTGAGAAAGGCATCAATTAAGGAGGCGACGAAATCATTAGCCTGGGAGTAATAATCAACGAAACAATCTGTGATGTGGATCAGTTTCGCCAGATAAGAAAAGTATTATGGCGGTACGGAACGTACCGCCAACGAAAGATTAGCGCTGGCTGGCCAGACGCTGGCGAATCTGCTCGAAATGCTCCGTTTGATAGAGTTTGCCATCAAGGAAGCGCGTTTTCAGTTCACCGCCTTTTTCCTGCTCCCAACTCTGTTCATCATACAGTTGCAGTTCCCCCTGCGCATCGCGCTCCACGCGCAGTAGTCCCCGCGCCGAACGTTTCAGACCATTATCGGTTTTCGGCTCTTTAAAAATCATGCGTCCTTCGCCGTTTACCGCTCCCCAGGTCGCTTTCATCGCGAAACCGAAGGTGTCACGGGTGTTGTACTGATAAGTAAAGGAACCGACGCCAAACACCACGTTGGAGCTGGCAAAACCTTTGGCTTCCAGACGGCGCAGGATCTCATTCGCACGCGCCAGGGTGATGGAGTCCCCATAAATCAGGCCAACATGCGGATCCAGCACTTTGTAACCTTTCTCATTAATCGTGCCGCCAAAGATTTCCCACAGCACCTCTACCGAACCTTTCTCTTCCGGGCTGCGTTCCGGATGCATGTCATTATCTGCCCCCGTCCCGCAAAGGATCTCTACCGGATCGCCGCTGTCCGGGCGGAACACCACGCGTCCCTCACGGTGGAGAATGATCTGTTTCAATTCCCTGGTGTATTCCGTCAGTACACGCCAGTAATCCCAGGTATCCGATACGATAGAAACAAATCCCTGCGGATAAATATCGGCAATCAGACGACGGAACGTTTCGATTTCATGATCGTGTTCACCCATGCACATCACGCTGTGTTCTGTAGCGGGAATGCTGGCACCAATAAAGTATTCTTCACCGCCAGTGTAGTGATCGCGGACATACAGCAGCGACGGAATGCTGTCGGTACCTTTGAAACTCAGCAGGTGACCGGCCCCAGCCTGCGCCGTATCGTGGAGACCGGCCATGCCGCGAAAAGAGAAGTCGTGACACTGGAAATCCAGATGCGATAAATCGGTGCAGGTTTTCTCTGCCCACTGCTGACAAATTTTACGGTAGTGGTGGGCAATGGTGGCGTTGGTGGAGGCTTTCCATAATTCAGCGGAGAGCACAGTTTCCAGGTAGTTCACCAGCCAGAAAAACTCCTCACGGGTGTTGGTAATCGTCAAAACCGGGACTTTCATTGGCACTTTACTGCCTTCATCCAGCGACTTTATGTGCAGCGGCAGATACCCCAAACGATGCAGCGCGCGAATATGATCGACCGCCACGGCATCCCTGCCGAGATAATTATCCATCACCTGCTTATATTCATTGACGACGTCATCTTCCTGGCGGGTAAAAAAGTCGGCATTGAACAAATCAACCATAAACCACTTCAGAAAGCCTTGCAGGCCGAAAAACACCAGCTTGCCATCCGCAACGGGAGACTGGAAAAAGCGGTCGCTGCGCGGGGTAAAGTTGGAGTAAACCTGAGTTGTTCCCTGCGGGTATTGCACACGGTGCGAAACTTTATAACCGTCGATAGCCAGAATGGGATTGATTTTCATAATGTTGGCTCCCTTAAGCGCGGAAAATAGTGTTGATGTCGATCAGTTCAACTCGCGGGTCTGCAAGCTCAGGCGAGGTGAAGGAGGTGGTGGTGTAAATTGCGTCAATGCCATTATTCAGCAAGTGTTCGACCCCTTTGGAGAAGACGCCGTGCGTGACATACAGACTGACACTGCGAGCCCCGGCATCGCGCAGCACCTGCGCTGAGCCGATAAAGGTGCCGCCCGCATCGCAAAGGTCATCAACGATCAGCACATCCTTGCCCGCCACATCACCAGCCACCAACGCAAACCCCGTAAGATTTCCTGTTGCAACATCACGTTCTTTCGTCAGGATGGCGTAGCTTTGCGCGCCGCTGGCTTTTGCCACGTTGTGGATTTTCTTCAGCGCACCGGCGTCCGGCGCGACCAGCATCAGCTCGCCCTTGCCTATGGCGCGACGCAGCGTTTCGCTCTGCATTAGGCCACTTTCCTGCGCAATCACTACGCAGTTCTTGATGGCTGCCGCCGCAGCATCGCTGTGCGGGTCGAGGATATACACTTTGTCGAAATTCAGGGTATTGAGCTGGTCGGCAAAAACCTTCAGTGCGAAGCTGTCACCTGCCACCATATGGCGGTCCTGACGTGCCCACGGCAACCATGCCAGCTCCAGATGGCTCACTGCGATATCGGTAACATGGCGCACGGCATCCACCAGTTGTGCCAGTAACATAAAGTCGTTCATATCGCGCATGGCGGCGACACGTACCCGCATATGCAGGGCGAATGAGGGAAGTTTACCGGCCACTTTTAGCCATACAGCGCCATCGGGAAAGACGCCATGGCTAATCTCAACCTGCTCATTATCAATCACTAATTCGATTCTGCTCGCCATCATTCACCTCGCTTTAACTCATTAATGTCCCTTGGACACTTTTAATATTGTCTATGAGACACTATTAAGGCAAGCGTTTTTTCCAATTACCACGAAATAACAAGTTAACTCGCTGAAAATTAAGCTGATAAAAGTTAGCTTGCCGCTCCAGGGCAGGCTGATAAACTTGTGACGTGTAAAAAGGAGCGAGAGAGCCATGATCAGCGAAGCAGAGTACCTGGAAGCTTATGATGCCAGCCGTTTTCCCTCACCACTGGTGACGGTGGATAGTGTGCTGTTTACCGTGCATCAGCAGGTGCTTTGCGTGCTATTGGTAAAGCGTGCAAGCCAGCCGCAGCAAGGGCGCTGGGGATTGCCCGGTGGGTTTATCGACATGGCGCAGGATGATTCCACACGCACCACAGCGCTGCGCAAACTCACGGAAAAAACCGGCGTCTCTCCCTCCTGGCTGGAACAGCTCGATACCTTTTCCGGCCCACAGCGAGATCCACGCGGCTGGAGCCTGACTATCGCCTGGTACGCGCTGATTTCATGGGTTTCTTGTGCGCCGCATATTGCCAGTGTGAGTGATGCGAAATGGGTGCCCGTCAGCGAGCTGGATACCATTGAGCTGGCATTTGATCACCGCGATATTATTCAGGCGGCGCTGCACCGGCTGCGTCAGAAAACCATGTACTCGTTACTGCCGGTTTACTGCTTGCCGGAGACGTTTACCCAGGCGCAATTGCAGGAGGCGACCGAAATCATTCTTGGTCAGCCTATTCAGCGTAAAAGTTTGATCCGCCGCTTTGAAGCTTCTGGCATGTTTGAAGAGACGGGTCAGAGCGTGGCGACCGGCGCGCGTAAAGCGCGTTTGTGGCGACGCAAACCGGACGCCGACATTCATCTTTTTACACGGAATTTACTGGCGGATGGGTAACATACCTGCACCCACGCTATTGCGGGTGCAGGCGCGCTTTTATTTCACATAGCCGTCTGTTTTAAGAAGTTTGTCCAGCGTTCTGAGCTCTGAATCAAAATCGTCCGTGTCGTTTTCCAGTAGCGCCTGATGCTGCTGATGAAAAGCACTTCTTAAGCGGATCAACATATCCAGTTGATCTTCAGTCGTCTTTCGGCGCAACTCATCGTCTATCAACTGCTTTGAAAGGGACTGCCCCTGCGTGACGATCATTTCAACGCCCGGCAAGTAGCGCTCCAAAAATCTCCGTCCGGACACTTCATCCCGCTCGTCAGTCTTCATGCACACCACAATCTGCTGCGCCGAATGAATGATTTGAGCGAGCTCGACCAGTAGCGGCCCAGGCAAATCGCTGATTTGTTCCAGACGAGATATCCGCTGCACCAGCGCTTTATCCGAATCAGCCAGTTTTTCTTTCTCTCTTTCCGCTTCGGCAAACATTGCCAACCGGTCCTGTTGCCTGCGGGCGTTAACTTTCAGCGCCAGCTCGTACAGGAGGTATCCGGCAAATAGCAAGGCAAACAGCGTCAGGTAAACAGGATGTGCGGTGTATTCATAGATCGAGCCATACTTCAACGCGGCCGAGAACCATAAAAACAGATACCAGATGTGGATTTTACCCAGTTTGCTCCACCCGCTTCTGTAGATGTGCACCAACAGCGCCATTGTTCCTGCCCAAAATGGCAGCGCTACCGCATCGCCCACAAAAAGCCAGCAAAAGCCCGCCAGCATCCCGACACACAGCGCGATACGATCGAAGAACAACGTGCGGCAGAGCAAAATAAAACAAAACCAGTCCACCGCAGCGAAGCTCGTTTCTATCCCGACCGCTTCACTACCCAGCCCTGTATTAGCCTGCGTGGCGTACGGAGCAAAATAAGTGGCATACATCGCTCCAATGAAAAACATAAGTAGCTGGAGAGCGACCCGATTCAAACGCTTGCTGTAAATAGTATCCAGCCGCGTTCCTACTTTATCGAACATCGTCTTTCTCCCGCCTTACTGCTGACGCACCGCGCCGTTGGCAATAGACGCCAGGCGGCTACGCAGATCGTTTTCCATCGTGACCAACTCTTTTTCCACCTCGGCTCTGCGCTGGCGCGCGTCGGTAGCGATCTTCACGGAGTCTTCAATGGTGCTGAGCAACCGCGTCTGCACCTCACGCAGGGTTTCGATATCCACGACCGAACGCTCCACTTCGCGCGCTGTTTCCAGCGTTCCGGTTTGCAACATTTCTGCATTGCGGCGCAGTAAGTCGTTGGTCGTATCGGCAACGTCTTTTTGCAGTTTTGCCGCCTGACGCTGAGTCTGTAATGACATCGACAGCGCAATCTGGCTCTTCCAGACAGGAATAGTGGAAAGAATGCTGCTCTGGATCTTTTCCGCCAGGGACTGGCTGTTACTTTGCATCAGGCGGATTTGTGGCGCGGACTGCATCGCAATGGTGCGCGACAGCATCAAATCATGCAGACGACGCTCAAAGCGCTGAATGCCCTCCAGCAGATCCCGAAGGCGCTGTGCGTTCATCGGATCGGTTGCCGCCTGCGCCTGCAAAGCGGGTAGTTCGTTCTGTTTGATCTGCTCCAGCTTTTGCTTACCGGCAATGATATGCAACGTGATTTGCTGAAAAACGTCGCGGTTACGATCAAACAGGATCTCCAGGACCGAGATATTACGCAGCAGATCCACCATCGCTTCGTTCAGCTTTTCGGTGATGGTATCTACCTGCTTCGCCAGCGTCTGGTATTCCAGCATGGTGCGCTCGATCCGGTTAAACAGCGATCCCAACAGCGGTAGTGAAGCGAGGAAACCCGGTTTTTGCTCGAAGGCGCTGATATCCACCTGCTTGATTTTCATCAGCAGATCGGTCAGCTGTGCGCCAATCACGCCAGCGTCTTTCGCCCGGACTTCCTGCATCAGCGATTCAGAAAACTGCGAGATGCTGTTCATGGTTTTGGCGCCAAAGGCCAGCGAGAACACCGGATCGTTAATATTAATTTCTTCAACGATATTCTGGATTTGCGTTTGCTCGGCTGGGGTTAAATTTTCACTGCCGGGTAAGTCGTTAATTGCCTGATTGAGCTGCTGTGGCGCCGCAAGGTCAAGCGAGGTATTTTCCGTCATCCAATGAGTCCTCAATGAGTGAAAAGCGGACAGCAGTAATGGAATGAAATTGCTGATTTATTAAATCGTTATAAGGCTGTCCATAGAGCGTAATACGGTACAACAGCAGCAAAGTATTAAACAGCTTAAATATTCGCAAGTATAATAAGCGTCAGTTTCTTGAGATGATTTAACACGATGGCAGATATTACCCCTGCAAATCTTCTTGAAAATCAGGAAGATTCGCACAACTTTCATCCGATGCCGGGTGCGCGGAATCCGCATCTACAAACGATGCTGCCTCGCATTCTACGCCGCCGCTTACAGTTTGATCCCTGGTGGCAGCGCCTGGAGTTGCCGGACGGCGACTTCGTCGATCTCGCCTGGAGCGAAGAGCCCGGGCAAGCAAAACACAAACCGCGTCTGGTCGTGTTTCACGGCCTGGAAGGAAGCCTGCACAGTCCGTATGCGCATGGTCTTATCCATGCGGCAAAAGAGCGCGGCTGGCTGGGCGTGGTGATGCATTTTCGCGGGTGTAGCGGCATTCCCAACCGCCTGAACCGCATCTACCACTCCGGCGAAACCGAAGATGGCACCTGGTTTTTGCGCTGGCTGCCAGAAACCTTCGGCCCGGCGCCGACCGCGGCGGTAGGGTATTCGCTGGGCGGCAATATGCTTGGCTGTCTGTTGGCCAAAGCCGATGATTCTCTTCCCGTTGATGCAGCCGTGATTGTCTCTGCGCCATTGATGCTGGAAGCGTGCAGCTATCATATGGAAAAAGGGTTTTCCCGCTTCTATCAGCGTTACCTGCTGAATTTGCTGAAAGCGAACGCCGCACGCAAATTAAGAGCCTATCCCGGCTCGCTGCCGACAACGCTGCCAGCGCTGCGGAAAGTGCGGCGTATCCGTGAATTTGACGATTTGATCACCGCCAAAATCCACGGCTTTGCGGATGCGCTGGATTACTATCGCCGCTGTAGCGCCATGCCGCAGTTGCCGCTGATCCGCAAACCGACGCTGATCATTCACGCCAAAGATGATCCGTTTATGGATCACAACGTCATTCCCGACGCCGGGCATTTACCGCCAAATATTGAGTACCAACTGACAGAACACGGCGGTCATGTCGGGTTTGTCGGCGGTACACTGCGCCGACCGGAAATGTGGCTGGAAAAGCGCATTCCGGACTGGCTTTCCACCTGGCTGAGAACATCATGATTATTCCCTGGCAAGAGATTGACGCCGACACGCTGAACAATCTGATTGAGAGCTTTGTCTTGCGCGAAGGCACCGATTATGGTGAACATGAACGTTCGCTAGAACAAAAAGTCGCTGACGTTAAACGTCAACTGCAACGCGGTGAAGCTGTACTGGTGTGGTCGGAACTGCACGAGACAGTAAATATTATGCCGCGGGGGCAGTTCCACGGTTAACCGGGTAGATGGCGGCTGACTATACTGCAAACACAGTTTTATTCAGGGAGTTGCTATGTCCGCCAAACATCCGGTCATCGCCGTTACTGGCTCCAGCGGCGCGGGAACCACCACGACCAGCGTCGCCTTCCGTAAAATCTTCGCCCAGCTCGATATGCATGCCGCAGAAGTGGAAGGTGACAGCTTCCATCGCTATACCCGTCCGGAAATGGATATGGCGATCCGCAAAGCCCGCGATCTTGGGCGGCATATCAGTTACTTTGGCCCGGATGCCAATGACTTTGGCCTGCTCGAACAAACCTTTAGCGAATATGGCCAGAGCGGAACCGGGCAAACGCGTAAATATCTGCATACCTACGATGAAGCGGTGCCGTGGAATCAGGTTCCGGGCACGTTTACGCCCTGGCAACCGCTGCCGGAACCCACCGACGTGCTGTTTTACGAAGGGCTGCACGGCGGCGTAGTAACACCGCAAAATGACGTGGCGCGGCACGTTGATTTGCTGGTTGGCGTGGTGCCGATCGTCAACCTGGAGTGGATCCAGAAACTGATTCGCGACACCAGCGAACGCGGACACTCCCGTGAAGCAGTGATGGATTCGGTGGTTCGCTCGATGGAAGATTACATCAACTTTATCACCCCGCAGTTTTCCCGTACGCACATCAACTTCCAGCGTGTGCCGACAGTCGATACTTCTAACCCTTTTGCCGCAAAAGGCATTCCGTCACTCGATGAAAGCTTTGTGGTCATTCACTTCCAGAATTTGCAGGGCATTGATTACCCGTGGCTGTTGGCGATGCTGCAAGGTTCGTTTATTTCCCATATGGATACGCTGGTGGTACCGGGCGGCAAGATGGGGCTGGCGATGGAATTGATTATGACGCCGCTGGTGCAACGGCTGATGGAAGGGAAAAAGATTAAGTAGCCCGGCAAACCGATCGCCGGGCCAGGGCATCAGGCTTCGATAACCTCGTAGGAGTGGGTGATCTTCACGGCCTTCTCCAGCATCAACGCTACGGAGCAATATTTTTCTGCCGACAGATCCACCGCGCGGGAAACCGCCGCGTCTTTCAGCGCCTTACCGGTGACGATAAAGTGCAGATTGATGTGCGTAAACAGACGCGGCGCTTCTTCACGGCGCTCGGAAGTCAGCTTCACTTCGCAGTCGGTCACGTCGTGGCGTCCTTTCTGCAGGATGGAAACGACGTCAATTGCGCTGCAACCGCCCGCAGCCATCAGCACCATCTCCATCGGACTTGGCGCTTTATCCCCGGAATTACCGTCCATCAGAATTTGGTGGCCAGATGCGGACTCACCCAGGAAGGTTAACCCTTCAACCCATTTCACTCGTGCCTGCATTTTATTCACTCCGGAGTAGTAATTTTCTCCACAGATTACGCGTACATAACAAAACTCGCAACGGAAGGCGACCTGCGTCATGCTGAAGCGAGACACCAGGAGACAGGCGTGAAAACCTATGCTAAAACAATCTGGATGCTACAGAGATAAATGGATGTTACGCATGTATGCATGACATCGTAGATTAGAGGCCGCAGATAACGCTGACGGCCTACTTCTCAGGACATGAGAAGCTTTGATTGCAACCCCGGAAGCAGGCTGAAACTACATCCCCGCTTTCGGAGCCAGCTTATAACAGAGGATAACCGCGCATGGTGCTTGGCAAACCGCAAACAGACCCGACTCTCGAATGGTTCTTGTCTCATTGCCACATTCATAAGTACCCGTCGAAGAGCACGCTGATTCACCAGGGTGAAAAAGCGGAAACGCTGTACTACATCGTTAAAGGCTCAGTGGCAGTGCTAATCAAGGATGAGGAAGGTAAAGAGATGATTCTCTCTTACCTTAATCAGGGTGATTTTATCGGTGAACTGGGCTTGTTCGAAGAAGGTCAGGAGCGCAGTGCCTGGGTACGCGCCAAGACCGCTTGTGAAGTCGCCGAGATTTCCTACAAAAAATTCCGTCAGCTTATCCAGGTGAACCCGGATATTCTGATGCGCCTCTCCGCACAGATGGCGCGTCGCCTTCAGGTGACCTCGGAGAAAGTCGGCAACCTGGCGTTCCTGGACGTAACGGGCCGTATCGCGCAGACGCTGCTGAATCTGGCAAAACAGCCGGACGCAATGACTCACCCGGACGGCATGCAGATTAAAATCACTCGCCAGGAGATTGGCCAAATCGTTGGCTGCTCCCGTGAGACTGTCGGCCGCATCCTGAAAATGCTGGAAGATCAGAACCTGATCTCCGCCCACGGTAAAACCATCGTGGTATACGGAACACGTTAATCCGTAAAACGGCGCATCGTTTACCCGGCGCGCCGTTTTTCTCTCCTCATGTGGCGCAGGCTGATTTATCACCCCGAAATCAACTACGCACTGCGACAAACGCTGGTGTTATGTCTGCCTGTGGCGATTGGCCTGCTCGTCGGCCATCTGCAACAGGGTCTGCTTTTCTCACTCGTTCCCGCTTGCTGCAATATTGCCGGTCTCGACACGCCGCATAAGCGTTTCTTTAAGCGCCTGATTATTGGCGGCAGTCTGTTTGCGGGTAGCAGCCTGGCTGTGCAATTGCTGTTGGCGGAAGATCTTCCGCTGCCGCTGATCTTTACCATGCTGACCCTGCTACTGGGCGTCACGGCCGAGATCAGCGCATTGCACGCGCGCTTACTGCCCGCCTCGCTGATTGCCGCCATCTTCACGCTCAGCCTCGCCGGGAATATGCCGGTGTGGGAACCACTGCTGATCTACGCGCTGGGCACGCTGTGGTACGGGCTGTTTAACTGGTTCTGGTTCTGGATGTGGCGGGAACAACCGCTGCGCGAATCGTTAAGCCTGCTCTACCGGCAACTGGCTGATTATTGCGAGGCCAAATACAGCCTGCTGACGCAGCACGCCGATCCGGAAAAAGCCCTGCCGCCGCTGCTTGCACGCCAGCAAAAAGCGGTGGATATGATAAGCCAGTGCTATCAACAATTGCATATGCTGGCGGCCAATCAGCATAACGACTACAAACGCCTGCTGCGCGTTTTCCAGGTCGCGCTGGATTTGCAAGAGCATATTTCCGTTAGCCTGCACCAGCCGGAAGAAGTACAAAAACTGGTTGAACAAACCCATGCCGAGCAGGTGATCCGCTGGAATGCGCAGACCGTTGCCGCCCGTTTACGCGTGCTGGCGGACGATATTCTCTACCATCGGTATCCGACGCGTTTCACGATGGAGAAGCAAATTGGCGCGCTGGAAAAAATCGCCCGCCAGCACCCGGATAATCCGGTAGGCCAGTTCTGCGCCTGGCACTTTAGCCGCATCGCCCGCGTACTACGTACGCAGCGTCCTCTGTACATCCGCGATTTGATGGCAGAGAAGCAGCGTCGATTACCATTTCTCCCGGCGCTGAAAAGCTATTTGTCCCTGAAATCCGCCGCGCTGCGTAATGCGGCGCGCATCAGTGTGATGCTCAGTATTGCCGGCCTGATGGGCAGCGCCCTGCATCTGCCGAAGCCCTACTGGATCATGATGACAATTATGTTTGTTACGCAAAATGGTTATGGCGCGACACGCGTACGCATTGTCCACCGGGCGGCAGGAACCATTGCCGGGCTGGTGATCGCCGGGATCACGTTGCACTTTCATGTTCCGCTCGGCTTTACGCTGACGGCCATGTTATTGATTACGCTGGTCAGCTATCTGATTATCCGCAAAAACTACGGCTGGGCGATGGTCGGCTTTACCATTACCGCGGTGTACTCATTGCAACTGTTGACCTTAAACGGCGAAGAATTTATTGTCGCGCGGCTAATCGATACCTTAATTGGCTGCCTGATCGCCTTTGGCGGTATGGTCTGGCTGTGGCCGCAATGGCAAAGCGGTTTGCTGCGCCAGAATGCCCACGACGCGCTGGAAACAGACCAGCAGGCGATTCGCCTGATCCTCAGCGATGACCCGCAGCCCACGCCGCTCGCCTGGCAGCGTATGCGCGTCAACCAGGCACATAATGCACTTTTTAACTCGCTCAATCAGGCAATGCAGGAACCGGGCTTTAACACCCGTTATCTGGAAGATATGAAGTTGTGGGTGACGCACAGTCAATTTATTGTCGAACATATCAATGCGATGACCACGCTGGCGCGTGAGCATACGATGCTGACGCCGGAGCTGGCGCAGCGCTATTTACAGTCCTGCGAAATTGCGCTGCAACGTTGTCAGCAGCGGCTGGAGTATGACGGACCGGGAGAGTCCGGTGATGTGAATATTCTTGAAGCGCCGGAAACGTTGACCCACGGGCCAATGAGCACGCTTGAACAGCATTTACAACGGGTTATCGGGCATCTGAACACCATGCACACCATTTCGTCAGTGGCATGGCGTCAGCGCCCGCATCATGGCATCTGGCTAAGCCGACGCCTTAACCATTAACCACTTTCTCTACCGCGCTGGCAAAGCGGCGCATCCCTTCATCAATATCCTGCTCGTCAATAACCAGCGACGGCGCAAAGCGCATTACGTCCGGACCGGCGTTCAGCACCATTACGCCCGCATCTGCGGCAGCATAGAGAAAATCACGCGCGCGGCCTTTGAACGGCGCAGTCAATTCAGCGCCAATCAACAACCCCATGCCGCGAACTTCGCTGAAGAGTTGATATTTTTCGCCGATCTGCTGCAAATGCTTAACGAAAAGCTGGCGTTTAGCATTCACACCGTTGAGCACTTCTGGCGTGTTGATAATGTCAAAAGCCGTTCCCGCTACCGCGCAGGCCAGCGGGTTGCCGCCATAGGTGGAACCGTGCGAACCGGCGTGGAACACGCTGGCGATCTCATTGGTCGTCAACATTGCGCTGATCGGGAAACCGCCCCCCAGCGCTTTCGCACTGGTCAGAATGTCCGGCGTCACGCCATAGTGCATATAAGCAAACAGATCGCCGCTACGGCCCATGCCGCATTGCACTTCATCAAATACCAGCAGTGCTTTGTGCTGATCGCACAGTTCGCGCAGCCCTTGCAAAAACTCCGGCGTTGCTGCCGTAACACCGCCTTCCCCCTGGATCGGCTCGACCACCACCGCGCAGGTATGATCATCCATGACAGCTTTCACCGCGTGCAGATCGTTGAACGGCACATGAATGATATCGGCTGGTTTCGGGCCAAAACCGTCGGAATATTTCGGTTGACCACCAACCGTGACGGTAAACAGCGAACGACCGTGGAAAGCATTGTGGAAGGCAATAATTTTGGTTTTATACGGACTATGGCGAGTGGATGCATAAAAACGCGCCAGCTTAAAGGCGGTTTCGTTCGCTTCCGTGCCGGAGTTCATAAACACCACGCGCTCGGCAAAAGTCGCGTCAATCAGTTTACGCGCCAGACGCAGAGCCGGTTCGTTGGTGAATACATTGCTGATATGCCACAGCGTTTCACCCTGCGTTTTCAACGTTTCTACCAGCGCGGGATGGCAGTGTCCTAAAGCAGTTACCGCAATTCCACCTGCAAAATCAACATACTCTTTACCCTGCTGATCCCACACACGACTGCCTTTTCCCTTCACCGGGATAAACTCGGCCGGTGCGTAAATTGGCAGAATCACTTCATCGAAGTTTGCACGCGTTACCGCGTCTTGCTGAGTTGCCATGTCTTGCCCATCCAATTTTTTGTTGCATTGATTATGAAAATATAATCACGAAATATGCATAAAAAATCACTGCATGGCAACCAGAAATCACCGTTTGAGGAAGTTTTCCAGTAACTGGTGGCCCTGCTCGCTAAGAATACTTTCCGGGTGAAACTGTACGCCTTCCAGATCCCACTGCCGATGGCGAATCCCCATTATTTCCCCGCTTTCCGTGCGCGCAGTGACTTCAAAGCAGGCGGGTAGCGTAGGTGGATCAATCACCAAAGAATGGTAACGGGTGACGGTTAACGGATTATTAAGCCCGGTAAACACGCCGCTATTGTTATGGGTAATGGGCGATGTTTTGCCGTGCATCACTTTTGCCGCACGGACGATCGTCGCGCCAAAGGCCTGGGCAATCGCCTGATGACCAAGACAGACGCCCAGCACAGGAAGTTTGCCTGCATAATGGCGAATGACTTCCAGTGAAATACCGGCCTCATCGGGCGTACAAGGGCCTGGCGAGATAACGATTTTTTGCGGTGCCAGCGCGGCAATATCCTCAAGCGAAAGCTCATCGTTACGCCTCACCTCCACCCTTGCGCCCAGTTCGCAAAAGTATTGATACAGGTTCCAGGTGAAGGAGTCGTAATTGTCGATAAGCAGGATCATAGCGGCCTCGGTAAAATAAACCGCGCTAGTTTACTCGCTTTCGACAGCTTCGCTTACCACTTTACGGAAGATAGCGCACAGTGGATCTAAATCACCCATCGCTCCGGCCTGGTTCGCCGCGCTCCAGCGTTCAGGAGCGATACCGCGCCAGTCCAGAATATAGCCGGCGTGCAGCGCAAGCTGTTCAAAAAAGATGCGCTGTGCGATGCCATTGCCGAGGCGGAATGGATGCAGCACATTGATCTCACAGTAGTAGTGCGCAAGTCGTTCGATAAACGCATCCGCAGACAGGCCGCACAACCACTCTTCTTCTTCCAGTTGCTGCATCAGCGCGTTGCCCTCTTTTTCGATGTATTCGAAATGGCAAAAACGCGTATCGCCCTCGTAGATGTCTACTTCCCGAAACTTCCCGGCCCAGTCGAACACATCCTGATAAAGGTGATGATGAATAGCGCAAAGATGCGGAAGCCCGCGCGCCAGCGGCCCCAGTCCAAGCGTCGCTGCACGTAATGCCGTCAGCTCATAAGCAGCTTGTTCAAGGCGCTGCGCCTGGTGGATACCCAGTAAGTTGCGCATCACATTCAGGCCTGGATAGAGGTAAGGATCGCGGCCATCGCCAAATTTATCGCTCATAGTGCCTCCGGAGTTCTGCAAGTCGGATGTTGGCTTCTTCGGCGGTGAGCGTCACCAGCGCGCTGTCAACGCCTTCCAGTCGTCGGCTGGCCTGAAAGTTAACATTGCGCTGCTGCTCCCAGAGACGGGATTTTTGCCTGTCGGTGAGTTTTTTCGGCATAGCGCCTCCCTGTTTGCACATGTAGTTGCCCAAATTATAAGCAGCAATTTAACGTTACGCAGGGAAGCGAACTAAGCACGGGCGAAAAACCCGTGCGAAGGGAGTGTTACGGCAGCACTTTTGCGGAAAGGATAACAACCGGTTTTGACGGGACATTCTGGTACGGGCCAACATCGTGCGTGGGCACCTGAGAAATTTTATCCGCCACATCCATCCCTTTCACAACTTTACCGAATACCGCATAGCCGAAATCACGTTGGCCGTGGTCGAGGAAAGCGTTATCCGCAACGTTGATGAAGAACTGGCTGGTCGCGCTGTCTTTATCCGCAGTGCGCGCCATTGCAATAGTACCGCGCGTGTTACGCAGACCGTTGTCAGCTTCGTTTTTGATCGGCGGGTTAGGCTGTTTCTGCTGCATCTGCTCGTTGAAACCACCGCCCTGCACCATGAACCCCGGGATCACACGATGAAACGTCGTGTTGTTGTAGAAACCGTTGTTAACGTAATCAAGGAAGTTTTTCACCGACACAGGGGCTTTCTGGTTGTTCAGCTCCAGTTCGATATTACCTGCGGAGGTGGTGAGCAGAACATGGGGGTCGCCTTTTGCCGCCAGCGCAACAGGGGAAAGAGCAGAAAGGGCAAACACAGCCACAACAGCCGCCAGAGTCGATTTAACCATAGGGTTTCCTTAACGAAGTGCAGTAAAGAAAGCGAGTGGCTTGATTCTAAAGAGCAGTCAGCCAGCAGGCCAGCCTTTTACTTAATTTTACGTATTTGGAAACATATGTAACGTCAGGCCGCTCACAACCGCAAGAATACGGCCTGACGCCGCAGGTTATCGTGCGTGATAACGGCTGAACAGCACCTCTTCACCGCCGCTGTCCATCTTCACCCAACTTTGCGCAGGCTGCGTACTGGCAATCACTCGCCCCTGGCGAATAGACCATCTCACAGGCACCTGGCAACGCACAGCATCAAACCCGCTTTCCACCGGCAAAATAATCATATTGGCCGGGTTGCCGGGGACGATACCGTACTGTGTCAGACCGAAAGTTCTGGCGCTGTTATGGGTGATTAAACGCAGCCCTTGATCAATTTGCTGATAGCCCATCAGCTGGCAGACATGCAGCCCCATATGCAGCACCTGCAACATATTGCCCGTACCAAGCGGATACCAGGGATCAAACACATCATCATGACCAAAGCAGACATTGATGTCCGCCGCCAGCAGCTCTTTCACGCGCGTGATGCCCCGACGTTTCGGATAATCATCAAAACGCCCTTGCAAATGAATATTGACCAGTGGATTGGCGACGAAGTTAATGCCGGAAAGCTTCAGCAGGCGGAACAGTCGCGAGGTGTAAGCACCGTTATAAGAGTGCATGGCGGTGGTATGACTGGCCGTCACACGCGGGCCAATCCCCATTTTCAGCGCCAGTGCAGCCACCGTCTCAACAAAACGCGACTGTTCGTCATCGATTTCATCACAGTGAATATCCAGCGGGCGGTCATATTTTTGCGCCAGTTCAAAGGCAATGTGCAGCGATTCCACGCCGTACTCGCGGGTAAACTCAAAATGCGGGATCGCGCCGACAACATCGGCGCCCAGACGTAACGCCTCTTCCAGCAACTCCGCACCATTGGGGTAAGAGAGAATGCCTTCCTGTGGAAACGCAACAATCTGCAAATCGATCCACGGCGCGACCTCCGCTTTCACTTCCAGCATCGCTTTCAGCGCAGTCAGGGAGGGATCGGAGACATCAACATGGGTGCGCACATGCTGCACGCCATTAGCCATTTGCCACTTCAGCGTCTGCCAGGCGCGTGCTTTCACATCCTCATGGCTAAGCAACGCCTTGCGTTCCGCCCAGCGTTCAATCCCCTCAAACAGCGTACCGGACTGGTTCCAGTTCGGCTCACCGGCGGTTTGCGTAGTATCAAGGTGGATATGCGGTTCGATAAAAGGTGGCAGCGCCAGGCCGCCGCGGGCATTCAGTACTTCGAGGCTATCGCTGTGCGTTGCGCCCATCGGCGTAATTTCGCCAAAGCGCCCTTGTTCGATGGCGATTTGCCACAGCCCTTCGCGATCGGGTAAATGCACATTCTGAACCAACCAAAGCGGTGTTGCCGACATAGCATGCCTCCGTGTTTTCATCAGATATCTTGTATCAGAGACGCGAGCAAAAACCCGCTTTTTTTTGCACACATTTAACGCAAACCATAAAAACCATTGATATCCACAACTTATAAAAACTAATAAAAATCAATAAGCTACTCATTAAGTGGTAGGCGAAGATGTATTTGATGCACATCAATAAGTGGGGGGGCTGAATCGTTAAGGTAGGAGGTAATAGAAAAGAAATCGAGGCAAAAATGAGCAAAGTCAAACTCGCTATTATCGGTAACGGCATGGTCGGCCACCGTTTTATTGAGGATCTCCTCGATAAAACCGACGCCGCTCAGTTCGATATTACTGTCTTTTGTGAAGAGCCGCGTAAAGCCTACGACCGCGTCCATCTCTCTTCCTATTTTTCTCATCATACCGCCGAAGAGTTGTCGCTGGTTCGCGAAGGCTTTTACGAAAAACACGGTGTGAAAGTGCTGGTAGGCGAACGCGCCATCACTATCAATCGGCAGGAAAAAGTGATTCACTCCAGCGCCGGGCGCACGGTCTATTACGACAAGCTGATCATGGCGACCGGCTCCTATCCGTGGATCCCACCGATCAAAGGTTCCGAAACGCAGGACTGCTTCGTCTACCGCACCATTGAAGATTTAAACGCTATTGAAGCCTGCGCGCGTCGTAGCCGTCGTGGTGCCGTGGTCGGCGGCGGTCTGCTGGGCCTGGAAGCTGCTGGCGCGCTGAAAAACCTCGGCGTCGAAACGCATGTGATCGAATTCGCCCCGATGCTGATGGCCGAGCAGCTCGATCAGATGGGCGGCGAACAGCTGAAGCGTAAAATTGAAAGCATGGGCGTACGCGTTCACACCAGCAAAAACACCAAAGAGATCGTGCAGGAAGGCAGAGAAGCGCGCAAAACCATGCGCTTTGCCGACGGCAGCGAGCTGGAAGTGGACTTTATCGTCTTCTCAACCGGTATTCGCCCGCGCGACAAGCTGGCGACTCAGTGCGGCCTGGAAGTGGCGCAACGTGGCGGTATCGTGATCAACGATAACTGCCAGACCTCCGATCCGAACATCTACGCCATCGGTGAATGCGCCAACTGGAATAACCGCGTGTATGGCCTGGTCGCGCCGGGTTATAAAATGGCGCAGGTCGCTGTAGATCATATTCTGGGTACGCAAAACGCCTTTGAAGGCGCGGATCTCAGCGCCAAACTGAAGTTGCTCGGTGTCGATGTGGGCGGTATCGGCGATGCGCATGGCCGTACGCCAGGCGCGCGCAGCTATGTTTATCTCGACGAAAGCAAAGAGGTCTACAAACGTCTGATCGTCAGCCCGGATAACAAAACCCTGCTCGGCGCGGTGCTGGTGGGCGACACCAGCGATTTCGGCAACCTGCTGCAACTGGTGCTTAACGCCATCGAACTGCCAGAAAATCCGGATGCGCTGATCCTGCCTGCACATGCCAGCAGCGGCAAACCGTCAATCGGTGTCGATAAGCTGCCGGACAGCGCGCAAATCTGCTCCTGTTTCGACGTGTCCAAAGGCGCTCTGATCGCCGCCATCAATAAAGGCTGTCATACCGTTGCTGCGCTGAAAGCTGAAACCAAAGCCGGTACCGGCTGCGGCGGTTGTATCCCGCTGGTGACGCAAGTGCTGAACGCCGAGCTGGCAAAACAGGGTATCGAGGTTACCAACAATCTGTGCGAGCACTTTGCCTACTCGCGCCAGGAGCTGTATCACCTGATCCGTGTGGAAGGGATTAAATCCTTCGACGAGCTGCTGGCGAAATACGGTAAAGGCTACGGCTGCGAAGTATGTAAACCGACCATTGGTTCGCTGCTCGCTTCCTGCTGGAACGAGTACATCCTGAAACCGCAACATACGCCGTTGCAGGACACCAACGACAACTTCCTCGCCAATATCCAGAAAGACGGTACGTATTCGGTGATCCCGCGCTCCGCAGGCGGCGAAATCACACCGGAAGGGTTGATGGAAGTGGGCCGTATCGCCCGTGAGTTCAACCTGTATACCAAAATCACCGGTTCACAGCGTATCGGCCTGTTCGGCGCGCAAAAAGACGATCTGCCGGAAATCTGGCGTCAACTTATCGACGCCGGTTTCGAAACGGGCCATGCGTACGCTAAAGCATTACGTATGGCGAAAACCTGCGTCGGCTCCACCTGGTGCCGCTACGGCGTTGGCGACAGCGTTGGCTTTGGCGTCGAACTGGAGAATCGCTACAAAGGCATCCGTACGCCGCACAAAATGAAATTCGGCGTTTCCGGTTGTACCCGCGAGTGTGCGGAAGCCCAGGGGAAAGATGTCGGTATGATTGCCACCGAAAAGGGCTGGAACTTGTATGTTTGCGGTAACGGCGGTATGAAACCACGCCATGCGGATCTGCTGGCTGCCGATCTCGACCGCGAAACCCTGCTGCACTACCTTGATCGCTTTATGATGTTTTACATCCGCACCGCTGACAAGTTGACCCGTACCGCCTCCTGGCTGGAAAGCATGGAAGGCGGCATTGAGTACCTGAAAAGCGTGATTATCGACGACAAGCTGGGCTTTGACGCGCAACTGGAAGAAGAGATGACCCGCCTGCGTGAAGCAGTAATTTGCGAATGGACAGAAACCGTGAACACACCTGCCGCCCAGACGCGCTTCAAACACTTTATCAACAGCGATCGCCGCGACCCGAATGTGCAAGTGGTGCCGGAACGCGAACAACATCGCCCGGCAACGCCCTATGAACGTATTCCGGTCGTATTAGTGGAGGAAAACGCATGAGCCAGTGGAACACTATCTGCAAAATCGATGACATTGTGCCTGCCACCGGTGTCTGCGCGCTGGTAAACGGCAAACAAGTCGCCGTTTTCCGCCCGCGCCATGACGATCAGGTTTTTGCCATCAGCAATATCGATCCCTTCTTTGAAGCCAGTGTGCTCTCTCGTGGGATTATCGCCGAACATCAGGGCGATCTGTGGGTGGCAAGCCCGCTGAAAAAACAGCGCTTCCGTCTGCGTGATGGCCTGTGTATGGAGGATGAAAGCCGTTCTGTCGCGCATTTCGACGCGCGAGTCAAAGAAGGTGAAGTCCAGATCAAAGCCTGACTCTCCAGCGGGAGCGCAACGCTCCCGCTCCTTCAAGATTCCCTTAACTTCCGCAGTTCTCTTGCTGGTATGCTACGTCGAACAACAACAATACCGAGGTAATGTCGTGGATCATTTGCCCATTTTCTGTCAATTACGCGATCGCGCATGCCTGCTGGTTGGCGGCGGCGATGTCGCCGAACGCAAAGCCCGGCTGCTGATGGACGCAGGCGCCCGGCTGACCGTTAACGCTCTCGCGTTTACGCCACAGTTTACCGTCTGGGCGGCGGAAGGCATGCTGACGCTGGCGGAAGGCGCATTCGAAGAGACGCTGCTTGATGATTGCTGGCTGGCGATCGCCGCCACGGACAACGAAGCCGTTAACCAGCAGGTCAGCACTGCGGCTGAAGCGCGCCGCATCTTCTGTAATGTAGTCGATGCTCCCACGCAGGCGAGTTTTATCATGCCGTCAATTATTGACCGCTCACCGCTAATGGTGGCCGTCTCCTCCGGCGGTACTTCGCCGGTACTGGCACGCTTGCTGCGTGAGAAGCTGGAATCGCTGCTACCGCAACATCTCGGCCATGTTGCACACTTTGCTGGCAAGCTACGCGGTCGTGTAAAGCGCCAGTTCGCCAGCGTCGGTGAACGCCGCCGTTTCTGGGAAAAACTGTTTGTTAACGATCGGCTGGCGCAATCTCTGGCGAACCAGAACACTCCAGCGGTAGAAAAAATCACCGAACAGCTGCTGGCCGAGCCGCTGGATAACCGCGGCGAAGTTGTGCTGGTGGGTGCGGGCCCTGGCGATGCCGGATTACTGACGTTGAAAGGTTTGCAGCAGATCCAGCAAGCCGATGTGGTGGTCTACGATCGTTTGGTTTCGGATGAGATCATGAACCTGGTGCGCCGCGACGCCGATCGTGTCTTTGTCGGTAAACGCGCAGGTTATCACTGTGTACCGCAGGAAGAGATCAACCAGATCCTGCTGCGAGAAGCGAAGCAGGGCAAACGCGTTGTGCGTCTGAAGGGCGGCGATCCGTTTATTTTCGGCCGCGGCGGCGAAGAGCTGGAAACCTTGTGCCATGCAGGAATTCCCTTCTCCGTTGTACCGGGGATTACCGCAGCCTCCGGCTGTTCGGCCTATTCAGGCATTCCCCTGACGCACCGCGATTATGCACAAAGCGTACGGCTGGTAACGGGGCATCTGAAGACCGGCAGCGAGCTGGACTGGGCCAACCTGGCGGCAGAAAAACAGACACTGGTGTTTTATATGGGCTTAAATCAGGCCACCACCATTCAGGCTCAATTGATTGCACACGGCATGCAGGCCGATATGCCGGTTGCGCTGGTGGAAAACGGCACCTCGGTGCAGCAGCGTGTGGTGAGCGGTGATTTATCGCAACTCGGCGAACTGGCGCAGCAGGTGGAAAGCCCGGCGCTGATTATTGTGGGTCGCGTCGTGGCGCTACGCGATAAACTGAAATGGTTTTGAAATAAATTGCCGGATGGCGGCTTCGCTCATCCGGCAATCATCAATTACGGTTTGGCGACAAAGCCAATCGCTTCGTAGACTTTTTTCAGCGTTTCAGAGGCGCGTGCACTGGCTTTCTCAGCCCCCTCTTTCATCACCTGCTGCAGGAAGGCTTCGTCATTGCGGTAGCGATGATAACGCTCCTGCAACTCGGTCAGCATACCGGAAACCGCTTCCGCCACTTCGCCTTTCAGATGTCCATACATTTTGCCTTCGAAGTGCTGTTCCAGCTCCGGAATGCTCTGGCCGGTAACGGCGGAGAGAATATCCAGCAGGTTGGAAACGCCCGCTTTGTTGGCGATATCATAACGCACAACCGGCGGCTCGTCGGAATCGGTCACCGCGCGTTTGATTTTCTTCACCACGGATTTCGGATCTTCCAGCAGGCCAATCACGTTATTACGGTTATCGTCCGACTTGGACATCTTCTTCGTTGGTTCCAGCAGCGACATCACGCGCGCACCGGATTTCGGAATGAACGGCTCCGGCACTTTAAAGATATCGCCGTAGATCGCGTTAAAACGCTGGGCGATATCGCGGCTCAGTTCCAGATGCTGCTTCTGATCTTCCCCAACCGGCACCTGATTGGTCTGGTACAGCAAAATATCTGCCGCCATCAGTACCGGATAATCAAACAGACCGGCGTTGATGTTTTCCGCATAGCGAGCGGATTTGTCTTTGAACTGCGTCATACGGCTCAGCTCACCAAAATAGGTGTAGCAGTTCAGCGCCCAGCCCAACTGGGCATGTTCAGTCACATGCGACTGAACGAAAATGGTACTTTTCTGCGGATCAATACCACAGGCCAGATACAGCGCCAGCGTATCCAGCGTCGCTTTACGCAGCGCCTGCGGGTCCTGACGCACGGTAATCGCGTGCTGGTCAACGATGCAATAGATACAGTGGTAGTCGTCCTGCATGTTTACCCACTGACGCAGCGCACCCATATAGTTGCCAATGGTTAGTTCACCTGAGGGCTGTGCGCCACTAAAGACGATGGGCTTAGTCATGTTTCATTTCCTGATGTTCAATATGCGAAAGCCCAAATGCGGGCAGTAAGTCCTTAAAGTGATCAAATACGAGATCTGGTTCGCTCAGGGTGATCGCTTCGCCGTAGTTATAACCGTAAGTCAGGCCCACAGAAACGCTGCCTGCCGCTTTCGCAGCCAGGATATCGTTACGCGAATCACCCACGAAAAGTAGCTCGTGAGGCTGAATATTGAGCTTTTTACACACCAGAAGCAACGGTTCCGGGTGCGGCTTTTTGTTCACCACATCGTCGCCGCCGACGACAAAAGAGAAGAATTGTGCGATATCAAGCGCTTCCAGCAGCGGAGCGACAAACGGCGTCGGTTTGTTGGTCACCAGCGCCAGCGGCAGACCTTGAGCGTGCAGTGCAGCCAGGGTGTCTGCCACGTCCGGGAACAGGAAACTGCCCTCTTCCACCGTCTCTTCGTAATAGCGGTTAAACAGCTTACGCAGCATGCGAATCTGCTCTTCCTGCGGAACATGCTCTTCAATGTCTGGCTTGCCCTGCGCCGCACGCTGGATAGCACGTTCCTGGCGCGACCAGTTGAATGCTCGCTCCATCAGCACATCCGCGCCGTTACCAATCCAGGTCACCACGCGCGCTTCACCGGCCTGGGGGAGTTCCAGCGCATACAACGCGCTGTCTACGGCGGCCGTCAAACCCGGCGCGCTATCCACCAGCGTACCATCCAGATCGAAAGCCACACCTTGAATCGACTGCAATTTATCCATGACTTACCTTCGCCAGTTCGCTACGCATTTCATCAATAACCTGTTTGTAATCCGGCTTATCAAAAATCGCCGACCCCGCCACGAACATATCCGCACCAGCAGCGGCAATCTCGCCGATATTGCTGGCTTTAACCCCGCCATCAACTTCCAGACGAATATCAAAACCGGAAGCATCAATGCGGCGGCGAACTTCGCGCAGTTTATCCAGCGTATGCGGAATAAAGGATTGACCACCAAAACCGGGGTTCACCGACATCAGCAGGATCACATCCAGCTTGTCCATTACATAATCCAGGTAGCTCAGCGGCGTCGCCGGGTTAAACACCAGCCCCGCTTTACAACCCTGCTCTTTGATCAGTTGCAGCGTGCGGTCAACATGCTCGGAAGCTTCAGGATGAAATGTAATGATGCTCGCACCCGCGGCGGCGAAATCCGGCACCAGACGGTCAACCGGTTTCACCATCAAATGCACGTCGATAGGTGCGGTGATGCCGTAGTTGCGCAGCGCTTTAAGCACCATCGGCCCGATAGTCAGGTTCGGTACGTAATGGTTGTCCATTACATCGAAGTGGACAACGTCGCCACCAGCGGCCAGCGCGTTGGCAGTGTCTTCGCCCAGGCGAGCAAAGTCAGCCGATAAAATCGAAGGGGCAATCAAATACTGTTTCATCCGCATCTCCTTGAGAAAATAGGGCCTGGCAACGCGGCGAAAGCGAGTTAAGGTGTCGCCGGGCGATAGAGCGCCAGCAATTCATCCACCTTTTTACGTGTGCCGCCGTTACTGCTGATACTGCGGCGCACTTTCACCACATGCAATTTTGCCTGATGATACCACTCACGCGTCAACGCGGTGTCGTGGTTGGAAATCAATACCGGGATCCGGTTCTGCACCAGGTTCTCGGCAATGGTGGCCAGGTGCGCCTGCTGCTCCAGACTGAAGCTGTTTGTGTGGTACGCCGTAAAGTTTGCCGTTGCAGAAAGCGGGGCATAAGGCGGATCGCAGTAGACGACTGAATTCTCGTCAGCGCGCGCCATACTGTCGGCGTAGGATTCGCAGTAAAAAAAGGCATTCTGCGCTTTTTCCGCGAAGTGATACAACTCCGCTTCCGGAAAATAGGGTTTTTTATAGCGACCGAACGGCACATTAAATTCGCCGCGCAGATTATAACGGCACAGGCCGTTATAACCATGCCGGTTGAGGTACAAAAACAGCAACGCGCGCCGGAACGGATCCTGGCACTGGTTAAATTCCTCGCGCAACTGATAGTAAATCACCGACTGATTCGTCGCAGGCATGAACAATTCCCGCGCATACTGAACGTATTCATCAGGGCGGTCTTTGACGATGTTATAGAGGCTAATCAAATCGCTGTTGATATCAGCGAGGATATAGCGGGAGAACGAGGTGTTAAGAAACACCGAACCCGCGCCGACGAACGGCTCGATCAGGCATTCACCCTCTGGCAGATGCCTTCCGATATCGTCCAGCAGGGGGTATTTCCCCCCTGCCCATTTCAAAAAAGCGCGATTCTTTTTCATGCTGACTGATTACTTACACTCTCTCCGGCTGTGGAGAAAGCTCCGACAGCATCCTGCGCTTTAAACATTACTTCAGATCGGCCTGAACCTGATGCAGCGGCTTAGCCCACGGGTTTTTCGCCTGTACATCAGCGGGAAGCGTAGCAACTGCGCGTTTTGCATCATCTTTTGATGCATATACGCCGCTTACCAGCACATACCACGGCTGGCCGTTACGCGTAGTCTGATAAACCACGAAGTTTTTCAGATTTTCTTTCTTCGCCCACGAATTCAGGTTGCTGTAATTCGAGGAACTGCTCAGTTGCAGCGTGTAGTGGCTGCCCGGAGCCGATTTCAGCGCGCCAACATTCCCGGTTGAGACTGCGCTGCTTGCAGCGGGTGCAGTAGCCTGCGCAGCGGCTTTCGGCTGTTGTACCGGCGCAGCAGTCGCAGCAGTTGTCGTTGTCGCCGGTGCTTTCACCGGAGCGGTTACCGCAGTTTCAGTGCGTTTTGGCGGCTGGGCAACCGGTTTTGACTCGGCTTTCGCGACCGGCGCTTTAACGACCGGTTTCGGCTCAATCACCATCTGCTTGCGCTCAGGACGCGTTGCCGCCGAATGACTTTCTGCAGTCTGCCGTGCATTGCCGTTATGTACCGGTGCTACCGTTGCAGGTTCTGTTGGCAACGTGGAGCTTACCGCATTGTCAATCTGCGCCTGGCTTTGCGGCTGCGACAGCGCGGTGTTCAGATCGCCCTGAACTTCCACACGCTGCTGGCCCGCAGGCGTTGCAGGCGATTCACCCTGAGATGGCGTCGAGGAGATCGGCGGTAAGGTAACATCCTGCGGCGCAGGCGCATTGCCAGCAGGTTGCTGGACAGGCGATGTACCGGCAGCGGGCTGTGCGTTATTCGCCTGGTTAGCGGCGGCGGAGCTGTCCGCACTGCCATTGTTACCGGAGAGATCGATATTCTTCTCTGCCGGAGCATTCTGTTCATTGGCCGTGGAGGGCGCAGGGGATTTCAACGCGGAACCGATACCGATAATGAGCAATAACAGAACCAGAACGCCAATGCCCATCATCATGTACTGGCGCGAAGCAGGTTTCGCGGCAGCCGCTTTCTTACGCTTGCGCGGACGACGTTCTTCACGCTCTTCGTCCAGAGCTTCATCTTCTTCGTCGTAGCCCTCTTCTTCGCGCTCATCACGCGCCCGGCGGGTACGCGAAGGACGGCGGTCGTCGGCATCGAGATCAATATCATCGAAATTGATCTGCGGTTCATCGACACGATCGGAAGATTGACGAGAACGACCAGTACGACGATCGCTGGGATCGGTTTTCAGCTCGTCTTCTGGTTTGTATTCATCCATTTAACACCCCACACAAAGGCGTATGCCACGACATGCATAGCGCCCGAAGTTAAACGTCACGCAACAGGTGACCAGACCTTTCTAATAGTTACGCCTGCTGACAATCAGCAATAGCGCCAAGTACTACGTCGTGCGACACTCCGCCGCGCACTTCGCTCTTCCCTATGGCCAACGGGAGCACTAAGCGCATTTCCCCCGCCAGCACTTTTTTATCGCGCATCATATGTGGCAGATAGGCTTCCGCCGCCATTTCATGCGGCCCCTGAACTGGCAGGCCAGCACGTTTGAGCAGCGTTTTGATACGCTGCGTGTCTGCTTTGCTGAACTGACCCAGACGCTCAGAAGCATGTGCCGCCATCACCATGCCAGCTGCAACAGCTTCGCCGTGCAGCCAGTTACCGTAGCCCATTTCTGCTTCGATAGCATGGCCGAAGGTATGCCCCAGATTCAGTAAAGCACGTAAGCCGGTTTCCCGCTCATCGGCAGCAACAACTTCGGCTTTCAGCTCACAACAACGCCGAATACAGTATGCCATCGCCGGGCCGTCGAGACGCAAAAGCGCATCCATATTCTGTTCCAGCCAGTCAAAGAACTCACCGTCAAGAATAATGCCGTATTTGATCACTTCCGCGAGACCGGAGGAGAGTTCACGGGCGGGAAGGGTTGCGAGGCAATCAAGGTCAACAACGACAGACGCAGGCTGGTAGAATGCGCCGATCATGTTTTTGCCAAGGGGGTGGTTTACCGCCGTTTTACCGCCAACGGAGGAATCAACCTGAGACAGAAGCGTGGTTGGAACCTGAATAAAGCGTACGCCGCGCTGATAGCTGGCCGCTGCAAAACCGGTTAAATCACCGATTACGCCGCCTCCCAGCGCAACCAGCGTCGTGTCACGCCCGTGCGGTTTTTGCAACAAAGCAGTAAATACGGTATCCATCACCGCCAGGCTTTTGTATTGCTCGCCGTCGGGAAGAATCACGCTATCGACCTTCACGCCAGCCTGTTCAAGAACGTGGCGAACCTTATCAAGATAGAGCGGAGCCAGTGTTTCATTAGTGACCAGCATGACCTGATCACCAGACTTCAGGGGCGAGAAGGAAGCTGGATCGTTAAACAAACCAGCCGCGATGGTGATAGGGTAACTACGTTCCCCAAGAGTGACTGTGATCCTCTCCATGACGCGACATCCACCTTAGTTGCTTAAACCCGCAGGCCTGTGTATTAAGCCAGAATTAGTTGCTTTCCAGCATATGGATAATCTGGTTTGCGACCACTTTAGCGCTCTGGTCGTCGGTGCGAATGGTCACGTCTGCAATCTCTTCGTACAGAGGATTGCGTTCGTCAGCCAGTGCTTCCAGTACTTCACGCGGCGGCGCGTCCACTTGCAGAAGCGGGCGTTTTTTATCACGTTGAGTGCGAGCCAATTGCTTTTCGATAGTGGTTTCCAGATACACCACTACGCCACGGGCGGAGAGACGATTACGGGTTTCGCGA
Source organism: Kosakonia radicincitans DSM 16656 (assembly GCF_000280495.2). Taxonomy (NCBI): domain Bacteria; kingdom Pseudomonadati; phylum Pseudomonadota; class Gammaproteobacteria; order Enterobacterales; family Enterobacteriaceae; genus Kosakonia; species Kosakonia radicincitans. The sequence continues at coordinate 389,087 of NZ_CP018016.1, read as the reverse complement.
GATTTCACAGAACCACCGCCAGTCGCCAGAACGATGCCCTGTTTTTCCGTCAGCTCATTGATGATTTTTTCTTCGCGATCGCGGAAGCCTTCTTCACCTTCAACATCGAAGACCCAGCCCACATCAGCTCCGGTTCGTTTCTCAATCTCTTGATCAGAATCGTAAAATTCCATATTGAGTTGTTGAGCTAACTGACGCCCAATAGTGCTTTTGCCGGCACCCATAGGCCCAACCAGAAAGATATTGCGTTTCTCTGCCATTTTTTCGGTACTACTAAGACTATTCGTTGATGATAAACCCGCTTCACAGATACCCAGCGTAGCAGGACATGAACTGAAACCTCATATGCGATAGTGCGAGAGTCAGATCGAAAATTATCTCAGTACTCCGGCTTGTTTGGCAACTGAATAAACACGTTATCCTTCACGCTGCTTGCTATACGACGGAGACCACTGACGCTCAAATCGGTACTCCTTGTAAGCTAAATCATCTCTCACGTCAAACACCTGAACCAAGTTCCGAAGAAAAAGGGGGATTACGGCAGGTTTAATGTACCGCCGCCAACCTTGGGGTAATAAAGACGACCAGTTCTCGCCGTTCGCTATCCTTCCCATCCTGACGAAACAGCTGACCAATGCCAGGCAGAGACCCAAGCCCCGGAATTTGGTTTTTATTCGTGGTGCGCTTTTGCGAAAAAATTCCGCCAAGCGCCAGCGTGTCACCGCTTTTCACCTCCACCAGCGTTTCAATTTCCTGTTTATCAATCGCCAGGGCTTCGCCTCCGGACTGTTGCAGCACCTGACCAGGCATATTCTGACTGATACGCAGCTTCAGACGAACGCGTTTATCAGGCAGCACAGTTGGCGTCACTTCCATCCCCAGCACAGCCTCGCGAAATTCGACCGAGGTATTATTTTCGCCGTTGGCGACCTGATAAGGAATTTCGCTCCCCTGTTTGATGCTGGCAGGCTGCCGGTGTGAAGCCAGCAGACGTGGGCTGGCGATGATCTCCAACTGCTGCTTTTGCTCCAGCGCGGAAAGCTCCAGATCGAGCAAGCGGGCATTAATACTGCCGATATTGAACCCCACGCGCGTACTGGCATCGGGAACGGAGAGATCCGCAGATAGCGCGTTTATCTGCCCACGCGCTGTTTCGGCGCTCTGCGCCAGCCCCCATTTCACACCCAGCTCGCGCAGGCTTTTTTCATTGATGGTCACAATATGCGCCGCCAGCTCAACCTGCTCGACCGGTAAATCCATTTGCGCCACCCATTTTTCGAGTGTCGCCAGCCCCTCTTTATTATCCCGGATCAGCAGGCGGTTAAGCCGCGAGTCCACGGTTATTGCGCCTTGCGGGCTAAGCAGTTTTCCGCCCGCTTTTGCCAGTTCTTCGGCGTCCGCATAACGCAACACGATGCTGCGCGTTTGCAGCGGGGCATTCTGTTTTTGTCGGGCCTGCCGGGCATCCTGTTCCGCCTGTTTTTGTTGCTGCCACGACGCGGAGTGAACCTGCCAGATTGTCCCCTTCTGACTGAGCGTTAATCCGGCACTTTCCACCACGGTTTGCAATGCCTGCCGCCAGGGAACATCGGTTAAATGCAGCGACAACGTGCCACTGACATCTTTCTGGATCACCAGATTTTGCTTTTCAATCGCGGCCAGCGTCTGTAGCACCTGTACCACCGGCACATCATCGACGGTCAGCGTGACGAGCTGCGTTGTCGCTGTGCTGACGTAAGACAGGGCGAAGAGCATGAGGCCCGTTATCCATTTTTTCATTCTGAGTTCCTTCTCGTTTCCAGCGCCACTGCGCCGGGATGCAATCTTTACCCGTGGAAATTTGCAGCTCATCCACGGTGACAGAAACAACGAGCCAGCCCGTTGGCAGCAACTCGCCAGCAGCGACCCGATGCCAGCGTTCACCGGCATCACGCAATATGCCCACCGCCTGCTTGCCCTGAATCATGCCGCGAAACTGCCATTGGTTCAGTTGGGTAAGCTGACAGGTATCCGGCGGCGGCTGGAAGGGGTCGCGCATACCGCTCAGCAACAGGCATAACGCACAGGCAAAAACCACGCGTTCAACGATCATCGTCATGCTCCAGTTGCAGGGTAAAACGCAACAAATCAGCGCCCACTGCCAGCGAAAATGCCGGAACCTGCATGTCGCAACTGGCAAGGCGCGCAAAAGTTTCCGTCACCGGTTCCCAGCGAGTTTCCAGTACCAACTCCCCCCCATTTTTTCCGGGTTGCCAGCGGATGAGTTGCCTGTTGGTCTCCTGAAAATCCAGAGGACTAAAAGGCTGCGCTGTGGGTAAGGGCGCACTTTCTGTCGGCGGGAATAATGCACGTAGCGTGCGCCACTGAGCCTGTAATGCGGCCTGTTGACCGCTTTGCTGAATATTTAACTGCGCCTGTGCCGCACTAAGCGGGGAAATGGCTAACCACCACACCAAAAGCAAGCCGCAAAAAACGCTCAGCAGCCAGCATGCCGTACGTTGCCACGGCGATAATGCAAACCAGAAATCAGCGTTCAGGGACATCCCTGTTCTCCTTATTAAGCTGGTAGTGGAATTGCCAGCGCCCCTGCGCATCCCGTTCCATTGCGCCGGTTTGTTGTAACTGAAACCCCGCGATGTTGCGCAATTGCTGTTCAAGCACACCTAACGCCCGAACCGAGCTGGCAAGGCCTGATAGCGTCAACTGGTTTTGCTGCCAGCGCAGTTGCGTCAGCCAGGCATTCTGCGGAAGATTTGCGGCCAGGCTAAGCAAGCGTGGCTGCCAGGCCTGCGTATCCTGCCGCCGCTGTCTGCGAACCTGCGCCTTGCGCCACGCGTCTTGCCGTGCCAGCAAAGTTTTTTCACCCGCCTTCAGCGAGGCCAGCAGTGCGGCATCGGCTTGCTGCCAAAGAACCCGCACGTGAAGATTGGCGGCTACCGATGCTCGCCATAGCAAGCCAGCACCACCTGTCAGCAGGAGGCTGGCGATAAAAACGCTCGCCCAGAGACGCACGCTGCGTCGCCGCCGGTATTGCCGCCAGGGCAGAAAATTCACGCCAGCCATCAATATCCCCTGGCGACGGCCAGCCCGAGAGCGACAGCATAGCGATCGCCTGCTGTCGGCAACGGCGGCTGACGCGAAGGTACAGCACTCCAGCAATCAAAGCCGCCGGGTAAATCACTGCACTGCACAACTTCATCAGCAGGCAACCCCAGCACGCTGGCTAACTGAACAGCGCTATCGGCGTCCTCCTGCGCACGCCGACCCCAGCTCTCTTTCGTTGCCCATAACCATTGCCGTTCGTCGCGCCACACCAGGCAACGGGCAGGAGGCGCGAGCCAGGGCAGCAAAGCCTGCAATGCACTGGCATCGGGCGTAATAGAAGAGAGATGTAGTGAGAGGGTCTGCGCCATATCGAGCAGCACCGCCACGTCTTTATTCTGCGCTGCGGTCACGCCATAGGTTTTTCCCGGCTCATCCTCCGTAAAATCAAAGCAGAGCTCGTTTTCCGCCATTTCCAGTTCGCGCGCCATAGCCTGTGATACCCAGCGATTAAGCGCCTCTTCACGCAATGCAATAGCCGGACGTGGTAGCTTTTTTTGTAGGGTTTGTACGGCGGGAAAAGCCAGTCGAACACAGTGCCGTTGTGGTAAAGATTGTCGCCAGGGACGCAGCGCGGCAAGAAGCGGCTCGGGTGTTTTAATACGCCCCTGAACAATCGTTCCGGCAGGTAAAGGAAAGTGCCACCAGCGGCGTAAAGCCTGACCGCCACGTGCGGCGGCAAGCGCCACAATAAAGATTCCATCTTGTTGAATATGCAGCCCAATTTGCCAGTGCCTGAATGCCATAAGTTACGATCTCCTTATCGTCTGCGGGGATGACGCTATATCAATGCATCAGGCTTGCCTTTATACTACCGCGCGGTTGTTTATAAACTGCCCAAATGACTCTTAATGGGAAATCTCCAGTGAAGTTCGTAAAGTATTTATTCATCCTTGCAGTCTTTTGCATTCTGCTGGGAGCAGGCTCGATTTACGGTCTGTACAAATATATTGAGCCACAGTTACCCGATGTCGCGACGCTCAAAGACGTCCGGTTACAGATTCCAATGCAGGTGTACAGCGCAGATGGCGAATTGATCGCGCAATATGGTGAAAAGCGCCGCATCCCGCTGACCCTGAGCCAAATTCCGCCAGAACTGGTAAAAGCGTTTATCGCCACTGAAGATAGCCGTTTTTATGAGCACCACGGTGTTGACCCGGTGGGGATTTTCCGTGCCGCCAGCGTAGCACTCTTCTCTGGCCATGCATCACAGGGAGCCAGTACCATTACGCAGCAGTTAGCGCGTAACTTCTTCCTGAGCCCGGAACGCACCATGATGCGTAAAATCAAAGAGGTGTTCCTGGCGATCCGCATTGAGCAACTGTTGAGCAAAGACGAGATCCTTGAGCTTTACCTCAACAAAATCTATCTCGGTTATCGCGCTTACGGCGTGGGCGCTGCAGCTCAGGTCTATTTTGGTAAGTCGGTCGATCAACTGACGCTAAGTGAAATGGCGGTGATTGCCGGTTTACCGAAAGCGCCATCGACTTTTAACCCGCTCTACTCGCTCGACCGGGCAACCGCACGTCGTAACGTTGTGCTGGCGCGTATGGAAAGTGAAGGCTATATCACCGAACAGCAAGCCGACCAGGCGCGCAGCGAGGCGATAGACGCTAACTACCATGCGCCGGAAATCGCCTTCTCCGCCCCTTATCTTTCCGAGATGGTGCGTCAGGATATGGTCGCCCGTTATGGCGACAAAGCCTATGAGGATGGCTACCGCGTTTACACCACCATTACGCGTAAAGTGCAGCAGGCTGCGCAGGATGCCGTACGCAATAACGTGATGGATTACGACATGCGCCACGGCTATCGCGGTCCGTCAAATGTGTTGTGGAAGATCGGTGAAGCCGCATGGAGCAGTAAAAAAATCACTGACTCGCTGAAAACGCTGCCTACGTACGGGCCGCTCTCTCCGGCGGTCGTCACCAGCGCAAATCCGCAAGAAGCCGTGGCGATGATGGCTGATGGCACGTCGGTTTCATTGCGCATGGACGGCGTCCGCTGGGCTCGCCCTTACCGCTCTGATACGCAACAAGGCGCCACACCACGTAAAGTGACGGATGCCATACAGGCCGGGCAGCAGATTTGGGTGCGCCAGGTCGATAACGCCTGGTGGCTGGCGCAGGTGCCGGATGTGAACTCTGCGCTGGTCTCTATCAATCCGCATAATGGCGCGATACTGGCGCTGGTCGGCGGCTTTGACTTTAACCAGAGCAAGTTTAACCGTGCAACTCAGGCGCTGCGCCAGGTGGGTTCGAACATCAAGCCGTTCCTTTACACGGCGGCAATGGATAAAGGCCTGACGCTGGCAAGCATCCTCAATGATGCCCCGATTTCCCGCTGGGATGTGGGTGCAGGTTCCGACTGGCGGCCAAAGAACTCGCCGGATGAATATGCCGGTCCAATCCGTCTGCGCCAGGGGCTGGGGCAATCGAAGAACGTAGTGATGGTACGTGCGATGCGCGCGATGGGCGTCGATTATGCCGCAGAGTATTTGCAGCGTTTCGGTTTCCCGGCACAAAACATTGTGCATACCGAATCCCTGGCGCTGGGCTCAGCCTCATTTACGCCGATGCAGGTAGCAAGAGGCTATTCGGTGATGGCGAACGGCGGGTTCCTGATCGATCCGTACTACATCACGAAAATCGAAAACGATCAGGGCAATGTGCTGTTTGAAGCGCGCCCGAAAGTGGCCTGTGCCGATTGCGACATTCCGGTGATTTACGGCGAAACGCCGAAATCAAATGTGCTGGAAAACAAAGATATGGAAAACGTCGCCACGTCGCAGGAGCAGCAAAACAGCTCGGTGCCGCAACCGCAACTGGAGCAGGCAAACCAGGCGCTGGTTCAGCGCAGCGGTGGCGAAGAGTATGCGCCGCATGTGATTAGCACGCCGCTGTCGTTCCTGATTAAAAGCGCGCTGAACAGCAACATCTTTGGCGAACCCGGTTGGCAGGGAACGGGCTGGCGCGCGGGACGCGATCTCAAGCGTAACGATATCGGCGGTAAAACCGGCACCACCAACAGCTCGAAAGATGCCTGGTTCTCCGGTTATGGTCCGGGCGTTGTCACTTCCGTGTGGATCGGTTTTGACGATCATCGTCGCGATCTGGGGCGAACCACTGCTTCCGGCGCGATCAAAGATCAGATTTCCGGCTACGAAGGCGGTGCGAAAAGCGCCCAGCCAGCCTGGGATGCATACATGAAAGCGGTGCTGGACGGTGTGCCGGAAGATCCGTTAACGCCGCCGCCAGGCGTGGTCACCGTCAATATCGACCGCAGCACCGGGCAGTTGGCAAGTGGTGGCAGTAGCCGTCAGGAGTACTTCATCGAAGGAACTCAGCCGACGCAGCAAGCAGTACATGAAGTGGGCACGACCATCATTGATAACGGGGAAACGCACGAGCTGTTCTGATAGCGCGTGAACCCAGAGAAGCAAAAAGGGCGCTGCGGCGCCCTTTTTATTTATGATTTTGTGCCTTCAGAGCCGACCCTGCCCTTTTAGCCATTCACGCACTAAAAACAGCGCGCTGACATTGCGGGCTTCATTGAAATCCGGGTCTTCCAGCAAATCCATTAAGTGCTTCAGCGGCCAGCGCACCTGCGGTAGCGGCTCCGGTTCATCACCCGGCAGCGACTCCGGATAAAGGTCTTCCGCTACGATAATGTTCATCTTGCTGGAGAAATAGGAGGGGGCCATACTGAGTTTTTTCAGGAAAGTAAGCTCTTTTGCGCCAAATCCTACTTCTTCTTTTAACTCACGGTTCGCCGCTTCGTATATACTCTCACCGGGATCGATAAGCCCTTTGGAAAACCCCAGCTCGTAAGATTCGGTTCCAACGGCGTATTCGCGGATCAGAATCAGATGCTCGTCCACAATCGGTACAATCATCACTGCTTCGTGCGTAGAAGGACGCATGCGCTCGTAAACACGGCGCACACCGTTGCTGAACTCCAGATCCACGCTTTCAACGTTAAAAAGTCGTGAAGAGGCAACCGTTTCTACGTTAAGAATGGTGGGTTTTTGCAATGATTTGCTCATTATTATCGGTCTTTGCAGAGAAACTTACGTTATTGTGCGACACTACGCACTGTTTCGGCAATGTCATTCGCCGCTAATTTACATTCTTGTAACCTCTCCAAAAGCAATCCCAATTTATCACAAAAGTCAATAGGTTGATATAAAACTAAGAATTTGCTGATATTCCCGCTTGGGTGGTTTTGCTATTCTTTCTCGCAATGGTATGCGCTTAAAAATTCTCAAGTAATTTCTTGCTTACAGCGGCCAGCCACATTAAATGTTTACAGGAAGGGTGCAACTGACTACACCTGTTAGAAAAAGTAAGATGGGGAAAGCATGAGCACCATTTTGATTTTTTTCGCTGCTATGCTGGCCTGCGCATTCCTCGCTGGATGGATTTTCAGGTTCAGGTCTCAACGCCGGTACAGGTTGCCTCATTTACAGGCATTTGCCGGCGCGACAACCCGTAAACTCTTGCCAGAGGAGCGCGATGCTGTTGAGCGCTATCTGGACACGCTTTCCCGTATACAAAATACGCCAGGCCCAACGGGCGCTACGGCTGCGCCGATCTCCATCAAACTCAATGCTCAGAGCAATACCGTCCTGTTTGTCGCGCACTCGATCACGCGCTATGGCATCACCACCGATGCTCCCAACAAATGGCGCTACTATCTCGATTCCGTCGAAGTGCATCTGCCGCCCTCCTGGGAGCAATACATTACCGATGAGAACAATGTTGAGCTGATCCGCACCGATTCCATGCCGCTGATCATTTCGTTAAACGGCCATACGCTTAGCGAATATATGCAGGAAGAGCGCAGCGGAGAGCTGGAGCGCGTATCTTCCACGCGCTCCGCTATTCGCGGCGAAGAGACGGAACAGATCGAGCTGCTGAATATTCGCCGCGAAACACCGGAAGAGTATGCGTTAAGCCGCCCGGACGGTATGCGCGAAGCGTTGCTGATCTGCGCCTCTTTTTTACTCTTTTTCTTCTGCCTCGCGGCGCCGGAGGTTTTCGTTCCGTGGCTGGCGGGCGGCGCCGTGATGCTGTTCGCCGCGGGAATGTGGGGGCTGTATGCGCCGCCAGCGAAAAACACACTGCGCGAAATTCATTGTCTGCGCGGTACGCCAAAGCGCTGGGGGCTGTTCGGTGAAAACAATCAGGAGCAGATGAATAACATCTCTCTGGGGATTATCGATCTGATTTATCCCCGCCACTGGCAGCCCTTTATCACCCGCGATCTCGGTCAGCAAACGGATATCGATATTTATCTGGATCGCCACGTTGTTCGCCAGGGGCGCTTTTTGTCCCTGCATGACGAAGTGAAAAATTTCCCGTTGCAGCACTGGGTGCGCAGCGCGGTAATCGCCACCGGTTCGCTGGTGGTGGTGGCGATGCTGCTGATTTGGGTGCCGCTGGACATGCCGATCAAATTCACCGTTTCGTGGATTAAAGGCGCGCAAACTATCGAAGCCAGTAGCGTTAATCAGCTTGAATCCGCCGGGTTGCGCATCGGCGATACGCTGCGGATCAGCGGTACAGGAATGTGCAACATCCACACGCAAAACTGGTCATCGCGCCAGATATCGCCGTTTACGCCGTTCGACTGTTCGCAGATTATCTGGAATAACGCCCCTCCGCTGCCCTTGCCGGAATCGGATACCGTGACCAGAGCCACTGCGCTTGCGCAAGCGGTGAGCCGTCAGTTACACCCTACAGCCGAAGATGATTCACGCGTTAGCCCGGTGTTACGCTCAGCCATTCAAAAGTCGGGTATGGTCTTGCTGGATGACTTTGCCGATATCGTACTGAAAACAAAAGATTTATGCTCAGCAGAAGACGATTGTCTGAGGTTGAAAAATGCACTGGTAAACCTCGGAAACAGTAAAGACTGGGATACGCTGACCAAACGCGCCAGCGATGGCAAGCTGACCGGTGTTAACGTGCTGCTGCGCCCGGTAAGCGCCGAATCGCTGGATAATCTGGTGACCACCTCAACCGCGCCCTTTATCCTGCGCGAGACAACCCGTGCCGCACAGGCGCTGAACAGCCCGGCGCCGGGCGGGTTCCTGATTATTAGCGAAGAGGGTAACGAACTGGTGGATCAGCCGTGGCCGCCAATCGCGCTGTATGACTACCCGGCGCAAGAGCAGTGGACCGAGTTCCAACGGCTGGCGCAAATGCTGATGCAGACGCCGTTCCACGCTGAAGGGATCATTACCAATATCTATACCGACGCCAACGGTACCCGACACATTAGCCTGCACCGCATGCCGGATGCCACGGGCTTGTGGCGTTACACCGGTATAACGCTGTTACTGTTTGCCATGGTCATTTGTTGCCTCTACAACGGTGTGCTGGCGCTGCGTCGCTACCAGCGTAACCGTACACGCCTCGAAGAGATTGCGCAGTATTACGAAAGCTGCCTGAATCCGCGCCTGCTTCCTACGCAGGACAGCCTTACCTGATAACCACCCGCAACGTGAGCTGTGTTAATCTGTCGCGCACGTTTTCCCCTGGCTGGAGTTTTAATGCACCTTGATATTGCATGGCAGGACGTTGATACCGTTCTGCTGGATATGGACGGCACTTTGCTTGATCTGGCGTTTGATAACTTTTTCTGGCAAAAACTGGTGCCAGAAACTTTCGCCGCTCAACAGGGGCTGACGCCAGAGGAAGCACAGAACGTTCTTCGCCAGGAGTATCACGCGGTGCAGCATACGCTAAACTGGTACTGTCTGGATTACTGGAGCGAACGTCTCGGGCTGGATATTTGTGCGATGACGACACAGCAAGGGCCGCGCGCAGTGCTGCGCGAAGATACGGTGCCTTTTCTGGATGCGCTGAAAAAAAGCGGTAAGCGCCGTATTCTGCTGACCAATGCGCATCCACATAATCTTGCCGTCAAGCTTGAGCACACGGGCCTGGCGTCGCACCTTGATTTATTACTTTCCACCCATACATTTGGTTATCCGAAAGAGGATCAGCGCCTGTGGCAGGCCGTAGCGGAAGAGACCGGGCTATGCGCCGAACGGACGCTGTTTATCGACGACAGCGAACCGATTCTCGATGCGGCAGCAACCTTTGGCATTCGTTACTGCCTTGGCGTGACGAACCCGGATTCCGGGCTGGCAGATAAACACTATCTGCGTCACCCGGGAACCAATGACTACCGTTATCTGATCCCCTCACTTCTCAAGGAGATGTGATGAAACAGCAGCCCGCACAAGAAGTCCGTCTGGATAAGTGGCTGTGGGTGGCGCGTTTTTATAAAACTCGCGCCCTCGCCCGCGAGATGATTGAAGGCGGCAAAGTACATTACAACGGTCAGCGCAGCAAGCCGAGTAAAATCGTCGAGCTGAATGCCACGCTCACGTTGCGCCAGGGAAATGACGAACGTACTGTCGTCGTCAAAGGCGTTACGGATCAGCGCCGTCCGGCAACCGAAGCCGTTGAGCTGTATGAGGAAACGGCAGAAAGTATTGAGAAACGTGAAAAAATGGCGCTGGCGCGTAAGCTGAACGCGCTTACAATGCCGCACCCCGATCGCCGACCGGACAAAAAAGAGCGCCGCGATCTGCTGAAATTTAAATCTGGTGGCAGCGAGTAACGCGCACCTGCAAGAGAGATAATCATGGCCAATCAAGACCAATTACACCGCTATCTGTTTGAAAATTATGCCGTGCGCGGCGAACTGGTGACTGTTTCCAACACCTGGAAGCAGGTACTGGAAAACCATAACTATCCGCTGCCGGTAAAAACGCTGCTCGGTGAACTGTTGGTTGCGACCAGCCTGCTGACCGCAACCCTGAAATTTGCCGGCGATATTACCGTGCAGTTGCAGGGTGACGGTCCGATGAATCTTGCAGTGATCAACGGTAACAACCGCCAGCAAATGCGCGGCGTTGCCCGCGTGCAGGGCGATGTCCCGGCGGATGCCGATCTGAAAACGCTGGTGGGTAACGGCTATCTGGTGATCACCATTACGCCGGAAGAGGGAGAGCGTTATCAGGGCGTGGTTGGCCTCGAAGGCGATACGCTGGCGGCGTGCCTGGAAGATTACTTTATGCGTTCAGAACAGCTGCCGACCCGCCTGTTCATCCGCACGGGTGAAGTGGATGGCCAGCCGGCAGCCGGCGGGATGCTGTTGCAGGTGCTGCCAGCGCAGGAAACCCAGGCCAACGATTTCGAACACCTGGCGGTACTGACCGAAACGGTAAAAGCGGAAGAGCTGTTCTCCCTGGCGGCAGAAGATGTGTTATGGCGTTTGTACCATGAAGAAGAGGTCACGCTGTACGATCCACAGGACGTTGAATTTAAATGCACTTGTTCGCGCGAGCGCTGCGCTGCGGCGCTGAAAACGCTGCCGGATGAAGAAGTGGACAGCATTATTGCCGAAGAAGGTGAAATCGACATGCACTGCGATTACTGCGGCAATCACTATCTGTTTAATGCGATGGATATTGCGGAGATCCGTAATAACGCCTCCCCGGCCGACCCGCAAGTTCATTAATTCCCCCTTCCCTCATGCCGCCTTCGGGCGGCATTTTTTGCATTACACGTCACGTTTCCGCTAAAATCCTCAATGTAATTCTTACGTAATTTTCTTTCATGAAAGCGATTGCAGTCACAAAGTGACGGTTAAAAATATCGGTTTATAGCCTTTTGGGGACATTTTCCCGATTATTGTCACTGTTTTTGCCACAATACATCTCGCTAAGTGACGCAAATGACAGCGTTTTGCGGAAGTCAGCTTTATCGGGATTCGAAAATCTATGAACATCGTCCGGGTAAGCGGCGATAAACAACCCTACAATTTCAGGCAGTACAATTGGCTAAGGAGTAGTGACATGCGCGTTAAGAGCTTAACCCCGCAAGATCTCAAGGCTTATGGTATCAACGATGTTCAGGATGTCGTCTACAACCCCGATTACGATACGCTGTATCAGGAAGAGCTCCGTCCAGATCTGGAAGGATATGAGCGTGGTGTGCTGACGAATTCTGGTGCTGTCGCCGTCGACACCGGTATTTTTACCGGCCGTTCGCCAAAAGATAAGTACATTGTCCGAGATGAAACCACCCGCGACACCGTGTGGTGGGCCGATAAAGGCAAAGGCAAGAACGACAACAAACCGCTCTCGCCGGAAGTCTGGAAGCATTTAAAAGGCCTTGTGACGGAGCAACTCTCCGGCAAGCGCCTGTTTATTATCGATGCGTTTTGCGGCGCTAACCCGGACAGCCGTCTTTCAGTCAGGTTTATCACCGAGGTCGCCTGGCAGGCGCACTTCGTCAAAAACATGTTTATTCGCCCGACGGATGAGGAGCTGGCAGGCTTCAAACCCGACTTTATCGTGATGAACGGGGCGAAATGCACCAATCCGCAGTGGCAGGAACAGGGCCTCAATTCGGAGAATTTCGTTGCCTTCAATCTGACCGAACGCATCCAGCTGATCGGCGGAACCTGGTACGGCGGCGAAATGAAAAAAGGGATGTTCTCGATCATGAACTACCTGCTGCCGTTGCAGGGGATCGCCTCGATGCACTGTTCTGCTAACGTTGGCGAGAAAGGCGACGTTGCGGTCTTTTTCGGCCTTTCCGGCACCGGCAAAACGACGTTGTCCACCGATCCGAAGCGCCGCCTGATTGGCGATGACGAGCACGGCTGGGATGACGACGGCGTCTTCAACTTTGAAGGCGGCTGTTATGCCAAAACCATCCGGCTCTCGGAAGAGGCTGAACCGGATATCTTCCACGCCATCCGCCGCGATGCGCTGCTGGAAAACGTCAGCGTCCGCGACGACGGCAGCATCGATTTTGATGATGCGTCGAAAACGGAAAATACCCGCGTGTCGTATCCGATTTACCATATTCATAACATCGTCAAACCCGTGTCGAAAGCCGGTCACGCCACGCGAGTGATCTTCCTGACTGCTGATGCGTTCGGCGTATTGCCGCCGGTTTCCCGCCTGACGGCCAGCCAGACGCAGTACCATTTTCTCTCTGGCTTTACCGCCAAACTGGCCGGAACAGAGCGCGGCGTGAATGAGCCGACGCCAACCTTCTCCGCCTGCTTCGGCGCAGCATTCCTGTCGCTGCACCCGACGCAGTATGCCGAAGTGCTGGTGAAACGGATGCAGGCTGCCGGTGCGCAGGCGTATCTGGTAAACACGGGCTGGAACGGGACCGGCAAACGCATCTCCATCAAAGATACGCGGGCGATTATCGACGCAATTCTGGATGGTTCGCTGGACAATGCGGAAACCTTCACCCTGCCGATGTTCAACCTGGCCGTGCCGACATCATTACATGGCGTGGATTCGCGCATTCTCGATCCGCGCAATACGTACGCATCGCCGGAACAGTGGCAGGAGAAAGCGACACAGCTGGCGAAGCTGTTTATTGAGAACTTTGATAAGTATACCGATACCGCAGCCGGAGCCGCGCTGGTCAGCGCCGGACCGAAACTGTAATTCGGCTACGCAAGAGAAACAAAACCCGCCATATTCCGGCGGGTTTTTTTATGCTTCTTTGGTGGGCCCATTCAGGCGAACAACCGGGATTGGCAACCAGGCGCGAATCGACAACCCGCCACGCTCGCTGGTACCCAGCTCCAGCAGGCCGTTATGGTTGTCGATGATTCGCTGCACGATAGCCAGCCCTAAACCGGTGCCGCTGGTGCTACGCGCGCTGTCGCCGCGAACAAACGGCTGGAACAGATGTTCACGCTGTTCTGGTTTAATCCCCGGCCCGTCATCCTCAACCTGGAACCAGGCGCGATTCAGTTCAGTACCGCTGCTGACCTTGATCCAGCCGTTACCGTAGCGCGCCGCATTCACCACCATATTGGCGACTGCGCGCTTAATAGAGAGCGGATGCATGCGTACAAAAATCTCACTGTCGTTCAGACCGGTTTCGATCTCACGTTCGTAACCACTTTCGGCGGCGATGACCTCGCCCAGCACGGCATTCAGATCTGCCACTTCCATTGGCATCTCCTGGCCGGTACGCAGGTAATCGATAAACTGCTCGATGATCGCGTTACACTCTTCGATATCTTTATTAATCGATTCAGAGAGATAACCATCTTCTTCCGCCATCATCTCAGTCGCCAGACGGATACGCGTCAGCGGCGTGCGTAAATCGTGGCTCACCCCGGCCATCAGCAGCGTGCGATCGTCCGCCAATTGTTTCACCCCGGCGGCCATCTGGTTGAAAGCGCGGGTGACGGAACGGACTTCTGATGCGCCGTACTCACGCAGCGGCGGCGGAATATGCCCTCGCCCAACCTTCAGCGCCGCGTGTTCAAGGTCAACAAGCGGTCGGTTCTGAATACGAATAAAGAGCCAGGCGCCGCCTATCGCCAGCAGCATAATCGCCAGCGTGTAGCGGAACAGAGGCGAAAAATCGCCCTGATGGATTTCCGTCAGCGGCACGCGCACCCAGATATTGGGCGACAGCCAGGTTTTCAGCCACACCACCGGAGAGCTTTTGTTCACTTCAACGCGCACTTCGGTCGGGCCACCGAGCTGCTGCGCCATCTGCTGACTTAAGAATTCATAGTGCTGCGCCCAGCGTAGGCCCGCGTCTTCCGCCGCTTCATTGGAATAGAGAGAAATACCCAGTTCACGGTAAATTTCACGACGAAACGCAGGTGGCACCACCAGTTGCGTCCCATCCTCCAGTTGCAGTTTGTCGGTCATCAGCATACGAACTTCGTAGGCGAGTACCTTATTAAATTGCTGGAGGCTGGGCAAAATGGCGAAATTCAGCACCACAAGGTATGTCGTCACCAGGCTGACGAACAGCAAGGTGACGATAAGCAACAGCGTTCGGGCAAATGAACTTCGCGGCGAGAAGCGCACGCGCATCATGCTTTAGAACCGTCCGGCACAAATACGTAGCCCAGGCCCCAAACGGTCTGAATATAGCGCGGATGCGCCGGATCCTCTTCCACCATGCGGCGCAGGCGGGAGATCTGCACGTCGATGGAACGTTCCATCGCTGAATACTCACGACCGCGCGCCAGATTCATCAGCTTGTCGCGGGAGAGCGGCTCGCGCGGGTGGCTAACCAGTGCTTTCAGCACGGCAAACTCACCGCTGGTTAACGGCATCGGCTCATCTTCACGGAACATCTCGCGCGTACCGAGGTTCAGTTTGAACTTACCAAACGCAATTACTGCTTCTTCCTGCGACGGCGCGCCCGGCAGCTCATTCGCCTGACGACGCAGTACCGCGCGGATACGCGCCAGCAATTCACGTGGGTTAAACGGTTTCGGAATATAGTCGTCGGCGCCGATTTCCAGGCCAACAATACGGTCCACTTCTTCCCCTTTTGCCGTCACCATAATGATCGGCATCGGGTTGCTCTGGCTACGCAGGCGGCGGCAGATGGAGAGGCCATCTTCGCCCGGCAGCATCAGATCCAGCACCATCAGGTGGAAAGATTCACGGGTTAACAACCGATCCATTTGTTCGGCGTTAGCCACGCTACGAACCTGGAAGCCCTGCTCGGTAAGGTAACGCTCAAGTAATGCGCGCAGACGCATGTCGTCATCCACTACCAGAATCTTATAATTCTCTTGCATTGTTTATACTCCCAAAGGTTCCGAAATTTCTGTTTCCGTATTCTAAAAAAGTGCGCGTTAACGACCAGCGAAATCTGGTATAAATTCTAGTCTAAATTGTTACAAAGCATATTTAACAGCAAGTTATATGCATTCAACATCACATAAAACATGATTAATCCGCACTTTACGCAATACCGTTTGTAAAGTCTGTACATCAAAGCTGTCACAAAGAGAAGGCAGAAGTATGAAAACGCCCCTGATCACCCGCGAAGGTTATGACAAACTGAAGCAGGAACTCGATTTTCTCTGGCGTCAGGAGCGCCCGGAAGTCACGAAAAAAGTGACCTGGGCGGCAAGCCTGGGCGATCGCAGCGAAAACGCTGATTATCAGTACAACAAAAAACGCCTGCGCGAAATAGACCGCCGGGTACGTTATCTGACGAAATGTCTGGAAAACCTGAAAATCGTTGATTATTCACCGCAACAGGAAGGCAAAGTTTTCTTTGGCGCATGGGTGGAGATCGAAAACGATGATGGCGATACTCTGCGCTTTCGCATCGTCGGCTACGATGAGATCTTTGGCCGCAAGGATTACATCTCTATCGATTCGCCGATGGCCCGCGCCCTGCTGAAAAAAGAAGCCGGCGATGTGGCGATCGTACAAACACCAGGTGGCGAAGCCACCTGGTACGTTAATGAAATCGAATATGTGAAATAACCGCACAGAACAATCCAGGAACCACCCCGGTGGCTGGCATTTTACAGTGCCAGTCCGTATAACTATCCGCTGATTTTGTTCAGAAGATGATGAAAGAAATGATGAATGATTCGCTCTGCCGCATTATTGCGGGTGAACTTCAGGCACGGACCGAACAGGTGGAATCCGCCGTTCGCCTGCTTGATGAAGGGAATACCGTGCCGTTTATCGCGCGCTACCGTAAAGAGGTCACCGGCGGTCTGGACGACACGCAATTGCGTCAGCTCGAAACCCGCCTTGGTTACCTGCGCGAGCTGGAAGAGCGCCGCCAGGCAATCCTGAAATCGATTGGCGAGCAGGGCAAACTCAGCGAAGAGCTGGCGAAAGCCATCAACGGTACGCTGAGCAAAACCGAACTCGAAGACTTCTATCTTCCCTACAAACCGAAGCGTCGCACGCGCGGGCAAATCGCGATTGAAGCCGGTCTCGAACCGCTGGCAGACCAACTGTGGAATGACCCGTCGCAGGATCCGGAAACGCTGGCCGCCACGTTTGTGGATGCAGATAAAGGTGTTGCCGACAGCAAAGCGGCGCTTGATGGCGCGCGTTATATCCTGATGGAGCGCTTCGCTGAGGATGCGGCCCTGCTGGCGAAAGTCCGTGACTATCTGTGGAAAAACGCCCATCTCGTGGCGACGGTGGTCAGTGGCAAAGAGGAAGAAGGCGCGAAATTCCGCGACTATTTCGATCATCACGAACCGATTTCTACCGTTCCTTCGCACCGCGCGCTGGCCATGTTCCGTGGGCGTAATGAGGGTGTGCTGCAACTGGCGCTGAATGCCGATCCGCAGTTTGACGAGCCGCCGAAAGAGAGCCACTGCGAGCAGATTATTATCGACCATCTCGGCCTGCGCCTGAATAACGCCCCGGCAGATAGCTGGCGCCGCAGCGTCGTGAGCTGGACGTGGCGCATTAAGGTCCTGATGCACCTTGAAACTGAATTAATGGGTACTGTGCGCGAACGCGCGGAAGATGAAGCGATTAACGTCTTCGCCCGCAACCTGCACGATCTGCTGATGGCCGCACCGGCCGGGCTGCGTGCAACGATGGGGCTCGATCCGGGCCTGCGTACCGGCGTAAAAGTGGCAGTAGTCGATGCCACCGGCAAACTGGTCGCAACCGACACGATTTATCCGCACACCGGGCAGGCAGCGAAAGCGGCGGTTGCCGTGGCGGCGCTGTGCGAGAAACACAACGTCGAACTGGTGGCGATCGGTAATGGTACAGCATCGCGCGAGACCGAACGTTTCTACCTGGATGTGCAGAAACAGTTCCCGAAAGTGACCGCACAGAAAGTGATTGTCAGCGAAGCGGGGGCGTCAGTCTACTCCGCCTCCGAACTGGCGGCGCTGGAATTCCCGGATCTCGACGTTTCTCTGCGCGGTGCGGTGTCTATCGCCCGCCGTTTACAGGATCCCCTGGCTGAGCTGGTGAAAATCGACCCGAAATCAATCGGCGTTGGCCAGTATCAGCATGACGTCAGCCAGACACAGCTGGCGCGTAAACTGGACGCCGTCGTTGAAGACTGCGTGAACGCCGTCGGCGTTGATCTGAATACCGCCTCGGTGCCGCTACTGACGCGCGTGGCCGGTTTAACCCGCATGATGGCGCAAAATATTGTCTCCTGGCGCGATGAAAACGGTCAGTTCCAGAACCGTCAGCAACTGCTAAAAGTGAGCCGCCTTGGGCCGAAAGCCTTTGAACAGTGCGCGGGCTTCCTGCGTATTAACCACGGCGACAACCCGCTGGATGCTTCCACCGTTCACCCGGAAACCTATCCGGTGGTCGAGCGAATTCTGGCGGCAACCGCACAGTCCCTGCGCGATCTGATGGGCAACAGCGCCGAGTTACGTAAGCTGAAACCGTCCGAGTTTACCGACGAGCAGTTCGGCGTGCCGACCGTCACCGACATCATCAAAGAGCTGGAGAAACCGGGCCGCGACCCGCGTCCGGAGTTCAAAACCGCGACCTTCGCCGAAGGCATCGAAACCATGAACGATCTGTTGCCAGGTATGGTGCTGGAAGGCGCAGTGACCAACGTCACCAACTTTGGCGCGTTCGTTGATATCGGCGTGCATCAGGACGGGCTGGTACATATCTCCTCGCTGGCGGATAAGTTCGTTGAAGATCCGCATACGGTGGTGAAAGCAGGCGATATCGTGAAGGTGAAAGTGCTGGAAGTCGATCTGCCGCGTAAACGTATTGCGTTGACCATGCGTCTGGACGAACAACCAGGCGACAGTAACAGCCGTCGCGGCAGTGGCAATGGCGGTAGTCGCGATGTTGGTAACCGGAGTAGCGCGCGTCCGGCAAAATCACCGCGGGATCGCAGCCCTCAACCCGGCGGCAACAGCGCAATGATGGATGCACTGGCGGCGGCGATGGGTAAAAAACGCTAATCCTCTCCCCTCTCTTGCGCCTGCGGGAGAGGGGTTATTTTTGGTGCAACACCGTCGAAAAAGCGCCTTTTTCTTAGTGCTGTTAATCATAGAGAATTATTAACCTATTATTTTTGCTGGTTATTGATATTCAAAATTATTAATCAATTTACTGACATCGTATTTATTTATCGGAATTTACATCAGCGGACTTACGGCCCGCGCACCATTTCAAATATGAATAAAAGATTAAGATCCCGATATAAATAACAATTATTTATTTCTCATTAATGTGTTACTGCGCCGCGCAAAATTCAGAACCCAACTTATTTTTGAGCTACGTCAAAACAAAATCGAATTTTTATTTCCTCTCCCGTCCTGACGCATTTTTATTATTGATGATAAAAACTATTCTCATTATCATTGTTCTCGTTGGCTGTTCTTTACTCTTCATGGGTTCACGGTGCGTCGTGATGACGTACGGCAAACATCGGCTCGCAGCAAAAATAAGTAGGCACTATGCATTTCTCTCCTGACAGTGTGTGGAAAATTACCGGCTTCTCACAGCAAATAAGCCCGGCCTGGCGGCAAAAACTCCTGTCATTAGGTATGTTGCCCGGCTCATCTTTTAATGTGGTGCGGGTGGCACCATTAGGCGATCCCATTCATATCGAGACCCGCCGCGTTAATTTAGTGTTACGGAAAAAAGATCTCGCTTTTCTCGAACTGGAAGCGATGTCCCGTTAACCGGTCAGCTATGACATAGAGTGCTAAGTAAAATGAAAAAATTGACCATTGGTTTAATTGGTAATCCTAATTCCGGCAAGACGACATTATTCAATCAGTTAACGGGAGCGCGCCAGCGGGTGGGAAACTGGTCTGGCGTAACGGTAGAGCGCAAAGAGGGCTTTTTCACCACAACCGATCACCAGGTTACGCTGGTTGACCTGCCTGGCACCTATTCGCTGACCACCATTTCGGCGCAAACATCGCTGGATGAGCAGATTGCCTGTCACTACATTTTGAGTGGCGATGCCGATCTGCTGATCAACGTGGTGGATGCTTCGAACCTTGAACGCAATCTTTATCTGACACTCCAACTGCTGGAACTGGGCGTACCATGCATCATCGCGCTCAACATGCTGGATATCGCTGAAAAACAAAAAGTGCGCATCGATGTAGATGCCCTTTCAGCCCGCCTTGGCTGCCCGGTTATCCCGCTGGTATCCACACGTGGTCGCGGTATTGAAGCGCTGAAGCTGGCGGTGGATCGTCATCGCGCCAATGACAATATCGAACTGGTGCATTACGCCCAACCGCTTTCCCGTGAAGCCGACGCGCTGGCCGCGCAGATGCCGGAGGAGCTTCCGCAACAGCAGCGCCGCTGGATGGGTCTGCAAATACTCGAGGGTGATATCTACAGCCGCGCGAACTCGGGCATCAACAACCAGCAATTCGACGCTGCACTCTCCCGTCTGAAAGACGGGATGGACGATCCGGCGCTGCATATTGCCGATGCGCGTTACCAGTCGATTGCCGCCATCTGCGACACCGTCAGCAACACGTTAACGGCCGAGCCGAGCCAGTTTACCGCCGCCGTTGACCGCATTGTGATCAACCGCTTTTTGGGTCTGCCGATCTTTCTGTTTGTCATGTATCTGATGTTTCTGTTCGCCATCAACATTGGTGGTGCGTTCCAGCCGATCTTCGACGCCGGTTCAGTGGCGATTTTTATCCATGGCATTCAGTGGCTGGGTGCCACGCTGCACTTTCCGGAATGGCTGACAATCTTCCTTGCTCAGGGGCTCGGCGGCGGGGTGAATACCGTACTGCCGCTGGTGCCGCAGCTTGGCATGATGTACCTGTTTATGTCGTTCCTTGAAGATTCCGGCTATATGGCGCGCGCGGCCTTTGTGATGGACCGGCTGATGCAATCGCTGGGGCTGCCAGGAAAATCCTTTGTGCCGCTGATTGTTGGTTTCGGCTGCAACGTGCCGTCAGTGATGGGCGCCCGTACGCTGGATGCCCCGCGTGAACGGTTAATTACTATCATGATGGCGCCGTTTATGTCCTGCGGCGCACGTCTGGCCATTTTCGCTGTCTTCTCGGCGGCTTTTTTCGGCCAGCATGGTGCGATCACCGTCTTCTCACTCTACGTGCTGGGGATTGTAATGGCGATCCTCACCGGGCTGATGTTGAAATTTACCCTGCTGCGCGGTGAAGCCTCGCCGTTCGTGATGGAGCTTCCGGTCTATCACGTACCGCATCTGAAAAGCCTGCTGCTGCAAACCTGGCAGCGCCTGAAAGGCTTTGTGATCCGCGCGGGTAAAGTCATCATCATCGTCAGCATTTTCCTCAGCGCAATGAACAGTTTCTCGCTGGATGGCCGGACGGTACATAAAATCGATGAATCTGCGCTGGCGTCGATCAGCCGGGTATTTACACCGCTGCTGGAGCCGATTGGCGTGCATGGCGATCACTGGCAGGCCACTGTCGGCCTGGTCACTGGCGCGATGGCGAAAGAAGTGGTGGTGGGTACACTGAATACGCTCTATACCGCCGAAAATATTGAGCAAGCTGGCTTTAATCCGGCGGAATTCAGCCTGAGCGACGAGCTGATTGCCGCGCTGGAAGACACCGTGAAAAGCGTGCGCGATACCTTCAGCCTGAGCGTGCTGGCCAACCCAATCGAAGCCAGTAAAGGCGACGGTGAAATGGCGACGGGTACGATGGGCGTAATGAGCCAGAAATTCGGCAGCGCGGCCGCCGCCTATAGCTACCTGATTTTCGTCCTGCTCTACGTGCCGTGCATTACCGCGATGGGCGCAATCGCCCGCGAATCGAGCCGCGGCTGGATGGGATTCTCGGTGCTGTGGGGGCTGAATATCGCCTACTCACTGGCAACGTTGTTCTATCAAAGTGTCACCTTTAACCAGCATCCACTCTACAGCCTGACCTGCATTCTGGCGGTTCTCCTGTTTAACGTGGTGGTCATTGGCGCGCTGCGCCGGGCCAGAAGCCGGGTGGATATCAGTACGCTGGCTACACGTAAAACTGTCGCCAGTTGCTGTGACAGCCCGGCGGGCGACTGCCATTAAGGAGTGAAGCGATGGCATCATTACTTGAGATTCGCGATCTGCTGGCGCTTCGGGGAAGAATGGATGCGCAGCAGTTGAGCAGCACGCTGCGCACGCCCAGAGCGATGATTGATGCCATGCTGGGTCGCATGGAAGCGATGGGTAAAGTGATGCGTGTTCAGGAAGATGCTACCGGTTGTTTAACCGGTAGCTGTAAACAGTGTCCGGAAGGGAAAAGCGCCTGCCAGCAGGAGTGGTGGACGCTGTGCTGAAGGCCCGATAAGCAGCTCACTACCGGGCTGCTTTCACAGCTTCGCTTTTAATGCCAGCAGGGTTTCGCAGAATTCAACCGGATGCGAGATAAAAGGCGCATGCGCTGCTTTTGCAAACACAATCGATTCGCTTGCAGGCCACATCTCATCCAGCACCGGCACGATTTTGCGCGGCACCAGCCCATCGAGCCGCCCGTAGAGGCGTAAAAACGGCAGCGTCAGCGATGATAATGCTTCGCGCAAATCCGCTGTCTTCAGGATCTCCAGCCCGCCGTTCAGCACCTCAGCAGAAGGCATTTCCAGCGACAACACTGCGTTTTTTAGCTGACGCGCGTCCTGCCTTGCGGTTTCCGTTCCCAGCGTTTGCAGCGCGAGAAAACGCTCGACGGTACGCTGAAAATCTTCACTCAACTGATGCTGAAAACCGGCCAGCACTTCGGGTTTAATGCCCGCCCATTCGCCCTGTGCGCTGAAGCACGGCGAGGAAGCAACCGTCACCAGCGCGCTTACACGCTCGGGTGCCTTCAACGCCACGCGGCTGGCCACCAGCCCGCCAAGGCTCCAGCCCAGCCAAATCGCCCGTTCCGGCGCCTGTGCCAGAACAATATCAACCATCTGCCCAAGCGACAAAGGGCTAAATCCCGTACTTCTGCCGTAGCCCGGCAAATCGACCAGATGCAGCGTAAAATGCGCACTCAGTTCCGGAGTTATGCAATCCCATACCTGGGCATTCAGTCCCCAGCCGTGCAACAGCACAAGATGACAATCGCCTTCACCTTTGGTTTGCCACCAGATGTCTTTCATCCGCTATCGTTCTCTTTCTTCACACAAGGAGGTGGAACATGCTAACAGTGCCGGGCTTGTGCTGGCTATGCCGAATGCCGTTAATGCTCAGCCACTGGGGAATCTGTTCGGGCTGCGCCCGCGCGATGCAAACGCAGGGAAAAGTTTGCCCTTTGTGCGGTTTACCTGCTGCCCATGAAAATGTGCCCTGCGGCCGTTGTCTGCAAAAACCGCCGCCCTGGCAACGGCTCATCTCTGTGGGTGGCTACGCCCCGCCGCTCAGTACGCTGGTACAGCAGTTTAAATTTCATCCTCGCCCGGAGCTTGCCAGCGCACTGGCGCGGCTATTGCTGCTCAGGGTGATACAGCGCGGTAAACGTCCGTTACCGGACCTGCTCCTCAGCGTTCCGCTGCATGCCCGACGCCAGTGGCGGCGCGGGTTTAATCAAAGCGATTTGCTGTGCCGACCGCTGGCGCGCTGGCTGTCGTGCCGCTATTCGCGCGTGGCGCTTAAGCGTCTGCGGGCAACGCCGGTGCAGCATCATTTAAGCGCCAGGCTGCGCAGGCAGAACCTGAAAAATGCTTTTCGCCTTGAATTGCCAATAGCCGGGCTCCATATCGTTCTGGTGGATGATGTCGTCACGACCGGCAGTACTGTTGCGGAGATCTCCCGGCTGCTTTTGCGCAGCGGCGCAGCGACTGTTCAGGTCTGGTGCCTGTGTCGAACCTTGTAGACCCTCGATGATGGGCGTATTATAACCAAGTAAAATAGTCAACTATTAGGCCATTGCTATGATCCGTATTTCCGACGCTGCCCAGGCGCACTTTTCCAAACTGCTGGCAAATCAGGAAGAAGGGACACAAATTCGCGTATTTGTGATTAACCCTGGCACGCCAAACGCTGAATGCGGCGTCTCTTATTGTCCGCCAGATGCAGTTGAAGCGACCGATACCGCGCTGAAATTTGAACAACTGGTTGCCTATGTCGATGAACTGAGCGCACCGTATCTGGAAGATGCGGAAATTGATTTTGTAACCGATCAATTAGGTTCTCAGCTCACGCTGAAAGCGCCAAACGCTAAAATGCGTAAAGTTTCCGACGACGCGCCGCTGATGGAGCGCGTTGAGTACCTGCTGCAATCGCAAATCAACCCGCAGCTGGCTGGCCACGGCGGCCGCGTGACGCTGATGGAGATCACCGATGAAGGCTACGCCATTCTGCAATTTGGCGGCGGCTGTAACGGTTGCTCCATGGTCGACGTAACGCTGAAAGAAGGGATCGAGAAGCAACTGCTGACTGAATTCCCGGAACTGAAAGGCGTGCGCGATCTCACTGAGCACCAGCGCGGCGAGCACTCCTACTACTAAGCCTGTTCCGCAGAGCATTGCCCGGTGGCGTAACAGCATGCCGGGCCTGTTTCACCTGCCCGTTTTCATTCCCGGCTGACCCGCCCGTTAATCTCCGGTCATTGTTGTATTCGCAAGATCTTCCCTGCGCCCGCTATCCCTTTTGTGCCTGTCATCTCAAGACGTTACCCGTATCTTTGCGCGCGTTTCCTGCCCTTTAAAGCAAACTAGTTTCCCGGCGTTAATATGACACAGGTCTCAGATCTCACATTTAGATCGGCAGGGTGATTCTCTTTTCACAGATGTTACCCGTATCATTCCAGCCAGCACCAACAAGATAAAAACATCCGACTACAATTTTTAGCAATGGATGTCCAGCCGTAATGGTGCCGCAGTTCGCCCTTCCCGGTTCGGGAGCTTTTAGCGGCTGCCAAGAAACACTGACGTTACCCATAACAAATTAAAGGCCAGGTAAATCATGCCATTAGTCATTGTCGCTATCGGTGTTGTCCTCTTACTCCTGTTAATGATCCGTTTCAAACTCAACGGATTTATCGCTCTGATTCTGGTGGCGCTCGCCGTCGGGATGATGCAGGGCATGCCACTGGATGCCGTTATCAAATCGATTAAAGCGGGCGTGGGCGGTACGTTGGGCAGTCTTGCGCTGATCATGGGCTTTGGCGCCATGCTCGGCAAACTGCTGGCAGACTGCGGCGGCGCACAGCGCATCGCCACTACGCTTATCGAAAAGTTCGGTCGTAAACATATTCAATGGGCCGTTGTGCTGACCGGTTTCACCGTCGGTTTCGCGCTGTTCTATGAAGTCGGTTTCGTGCTGTTGCTGCCGCTGGTATTTACTATCGCCGCCTCTGCACGCATTCCGCTGCTGTATGTTGGCGTACCGATGGCGGCAGCCCTCTCTGTGACACACGGCTTCCTGCCGCCGCACCCGGGCCCGACAGCTATCGCCACCATCTTCCACGCGGATATGGGTAAAACACTGCTGTACGGTACGCTGCTCGGTATTCCGACCGTGATCCTCGCAGGCCCGGTCTATGCGCGTTTCCTGAAAAGCATTGATAAGCCGATCCCGGAAGGTCTTTACAACTCCAAAACCTTTACCGAAGAAGAGATGCCAGGTTTCGGCGTCAGCGTCTGGACTTCCCTGGTGCCAGTGATTCTGATGGCGCTGCGCGCGGTCGCGGAAATGCTGCTGCCGAAAGGCCATGCGATTCTGCCTTATGCAGAGTTCTTCGGCGACCCGGTAATGGCAACCATGATCGCGGTACTGATTGCGGTGTTCACTTTCGGTCTGAACCGCGGCCGTTCTATGGATGACATCAATGACACGCTGACTTCATCCATCAAAATCATCGCCATGATGCTGTTGATCATCGGCGGCGGCGGCGCATTCAAACAGGTGCTGGTTGATAGCGGCGTGGATAAATACATCGCTTCCATGATGCATGCCACTAACCTCTCTCCACTGTTTATGGCCTGGTCGATTGCTGCGGTACTGCGTATTGCGCTGGGTTCCGCAACCGTTGCGGCGATTACCGCAGGCGGTATTGCCGCGCCGCTGATTGCCACCACCGGCGTCAGCCCGGAACTAATGGTGATTGCCGTTGGCTCCGGTAGCGTGATTTTCTCTCACGTTAACGATCCGGGCTTCTGGCTGTTCAAAGAGTATTTCAACCTGACCATCGGTGAGACCATGCGTTCATGGTCGGCACTGGAAACCATTATCTCGGTGTGCGGCCTGGTGGGTTGTCTGCTGCTGGGAATGGTGGTCTGATTTTCAATTGCCCGGTGGCGCTAACGCTTACAGGACAACAAAAAGCCCGGATATCCGGGCTTTTTTATTAACGTTTTCTTCCGGCTTTGCGCCGACGGTCGAGATCTTTAATCAGCTTGTTAACCTTCTCATCACTAAACATCGCTTCCAGCGACACCGACAGCTTACGTCGCCAGTTTTTGTACTGATAACTGGTGCCCGGAATGTTCACCGGCCCCGGCATGTCCAGCCAGTCTTCCGGCTGCAACCCCAGTAATGCGCTGTTGCTGTCGGCAATATAGCGTTGCATACCGCGATTGAGGATCGCTGTCATCGGCATGCGCGACGCTTTATGACCAGCGCGTTTCGGCAGGCAACCGTGCTGATGCAGCGCATCCAGCAGCCCCTGCTTCGCCCGCTCGCGATCCTGATACAAACCGCGCAGTACCTCTTCGTCGGGATATAACCCCAGCGTTTTGCCGAGGGTTAAATCGCCGCTCTCCCAGTAACCGCGCAGGGTCGGAAGATCGTGCGTCGTCGCTACCGCCATCGACTGCTGCGGCCAGGCCTGCGGCGCGCGGAAGTTTTTCTGATGATCGTTTTCGAAGTAGAGCACTTTGTAGGAGTAGACGCCGCTGCTGCGCAGCTTGCCGACAATCTCTACCGGTACAGTTCCCAGATCTTCGCCAATCACCATGCACTGATGCCGCTGGCTTTCCAGCGCCAGAATGGCCAGCAGGTCATCCACCGGATACTGCACGTAAGCGCCGTGATCCGCCGTTTCGCCGTACGGGATCCACCACAGACGCAGCATCGACATAACATGGTCGATACGTAACGCGCCGCAGCTGGTCATATTGGCACGCAGCAGATCGATAAATGGCGCATAGGCGCGCGCCCGCATCACGTGCGGATCCATGGGCGGCAGCCCCCAATTTTGCCCGAGCGGCCCCAGAATATCCGGCGGCGCGCCGACGGAAGCTTTCAGACAGTACAACTCGCGATCGCACCAGGTTTCTGCGCCACCTTCCGCCACACCGACCGCCAGGTCGCGGTAGAGGCCGATGGGCATCCCATTGTACTGGCTGGTTTCCCAGCACTCAGCAAACTGGGTGTAAGCCAGCCACTGCAACCAGAGATAAAAATCGACCTCGTCAGCATGCGCCTTGCAGAAGGCTTTCACCTGCGGGCTGCGGGTAGATTGATACCCTTCCGGCCATACCGGCCAGCCCCAGCGCAGCGCATCTTCTTTCATCTGATTCGCATGCAGCGCGTCAAATGCAGCCTGCCAGTAGAGGCTTTCACCCTGCTGCTCAACAAAGCGGCGGAAAGCGGCTTGCTGCGCGTCATCGTCCGCACGCTGGCGGAAACGCCGCCATGCAAGGCTCAGCGCCGCCAGCTTCAGCGCCGTCACCGAGGCGTAATCCACCCACTCCGCATCGCGCGCGGCGCGCAAGGTTTGTTGAGTAGTGGGAAGTTGCCACCACGCCTGCGCCTCTTCGCTGTCGCGGAAATCCGCCACTGCGTTAACGTCGATGTAGATAATATTCAGCCAGCGCCGTGATGAAGGGCTATAGGGGCTGGCGCTCTCCGGATTTGCCGGGTAGAGCGCGTGGATCGGGTTGAGGCCAATAAATGCCCCGCCGCGCTGCGCCACATCGCCGAGCATCTTTTTCAGGTCGCCGAAATCCCCTATCCCCCAGTTATCATTTGAACGCAGGGTGTAGAGCTGCACACAGGCGCCCCACAACTTTTTTCCTTCCAGCAGAGCCTGAGGTTCATAGCAGCGGGCAGGCGCGATGATCAACCGGCACTGCCAGCGCTGCTTCTGCTGTTCCAGCGTCAGCATGTGATAGCCCAGCGCCAGACCGCCTGGCAACGGCAGATTTTCTCCGCCGTTTACCTGACCCTGGTACTGCTTGCCAGCTTCTGTGACCAGTTGCCACTGGAAACTCCCTTTGCCTGCCACCGGCAACGTTTTCTTTTTGCCGTGAATAAACACCTGCACGGCAGGAACCGGCGGTACGCTGAGCGCCGTTGCGTTTGCGGCGTGCATTGCCGCCAGCAAACGCTGTTTTGTCTGCGCCGTAATGGACTGCGGTTTACCGTGCGCATTGATGTAGTTTGGGCTGATCCCCGCCGCCAGTGCGGCCTGTTCCAGACGTTTACTCTCCATCGCGCTTCCTTAGCGTTTTGCCTGCCAGATGCGGGTTTGATAATCGCGGATTGAGCGGTCAGAACTAAACATACCGCAGCGCGCCGTGTTCAGGATCGCCGCACGGGTCCAGGCTTCCTGGTCGCGATAGAGCACATCCACCTGCTTTTGCGCCTCCACATAGGCCGCAAAGTCCGCCAGCACCAGATAAGGATCTCCCCCCTGTTTGCCAATGCTGTGCAGCATCTGGTCAAAAGCATGTTTATCCCCGTCGCTGTACTTCCCGCTTTCAAGCTCCTTCAGCACCGCATCCAGCAGCTTGTCTTTTTTACGCCATTTCAGCGGATCGTAGCCTTTGGCTTTTAGCGCTTTCACCTGCTCCACCGTGTGGCCGAAGATAAAGATATTCTCTTCGCCAACCTGTTCGGCAATTTCAACGTTCGCGCCGTCCAGCGTACCGACCGTCAGCGCGCCATTCAGCGCCAGCTTCATGTTGCCGGTACCGGAAGCTTCTTTGCCCGCCGTGGAGATCTGCTCAGATACATCCGCCGCCGGGATCAGCTTCTCCGCTGCCGAGACACAGTAATCCGGCAGGAATACCACTTTCAGCTTGTCGCCGACCTTCGCATCGTTGTTAATCACTTCCGCCACTTTATTGATGGCAAAGATAATGTTTTTCGCAAGGTAGTAGCCCGGCGCAGCTTTGGCGCCAAACAGGAAGACACGCGGCACGCGGTCGGCTTTCGGGTTTTCGCGAATTTCTTTGTACAGGGCGAGAATGTGCAGCAGCCCCAGATGCTGACGTTTGTATTCATGCAGACGTTTGATCTGGATATCGAATAACGCCTGCGGATTGATCTCAATACCGGTACGGGCTTTGACAAACGCCGCCAGTCGCACTTTGTTCTGCTGTTTAATCTCGCGATACTGCTTGCGGAATGCCGCGTCGTCGGCGTACTTCTCCAGATTGATCAACTGATCGAGATCGTTGGCCCACTCTTTTTTCAACGTCTTGTCGAGCAGCGCGGCCAGTAGCGGGTTGCACTGTTTGATCCAGCGACGCGGCGTGATGCCATTGGTGACGTTATGGAATTTGCCCGGCCAGAGCTGGTGATATTCCGGGAACAGATCCTTGACCACCAGATCCGAATGCAGCGCCGCCACGCCGTTAACCGCAAATCCGCCCACCACGCAAAGGTTCGCCATGCGTACTTGTTTGTGATGCACCACCGCCAGTTTTGCCCATACTGCGTCGTCGCCCGGCCAGGTTTTCTCGACCAGCAGCTTAAATTTGTCGTTGATCTGTTTGATGATTTGCATGTGCCGCGGCAGTAGCGCTTTGACTAACGTTTCATCCCAGCACTCCAGCGCTTCCGGCATCAGCGTATGGTTGGTATAGGCAAACGTCCGGCTGGTGATCGCCCAGGCATCGTCCCAGCTTAGCTGGTGTTCATCGAGCAGCACGCGCAGCAGTTCCGGAATGGCGATAGTCGGGTGCGTGTCGTTAAGCTGGATCACTTCGAAATCCGGCAACTGCGCCAGTTTGCGGCCTGCCAGATGGTGACGACGCAGAATATCGGCAATTGAACAGGCGCACTGGAAGTATTGCTGCATCAAACGCAGCTTTTTCCCGGCCTGGTGGTTGTCGTTCGGGTAGAGTACTTTCGTCAGCTTTTCCGCGTCGATCCCGGTTTGCTCGGCGCGCAAAAAATCACCGTCGTTGAATTTGGTCAGATTAAAGGGATGAGCATGTGTTGCCTGCCATAAACGCAGCGGCTGCGTCACGCCGTTACGGTAGCCAATAACCGGTAAATCCCAGGCTTCGCCAATCAGCGTAAAAGCGGGCTGCCACTGTCCGGATTTGCTCACTTTGCCGCCAATCCCCACTTGCACATCTAACTGCTCGTTATGGCTGAACCACGGGTAGCTGCGGCGATGCCAGTCGTCCGGGGCTTCATGCTGTTGCCCATCAACAAAAGACTGGCGGAACAGGCCGTACTGATAATTCAGGCCGTAGCCGGTCGCCGACTGGCCAACCGTCGCCATCGAGTCAAGGAAACAGGCCGCCAGACGCCCCAGACCGCCGTTACCCAGCGCCGGATCGATCTCCTCTTCCAGCAGGTCGGTCAGGTTGATGTTGTGTTCCTGCAATACCGCGCCAACATCCTGATACCAGCCCAGGTTCAACAGGTTATTGCCCGTCAGGCGGCCAATCAGAAATTCCATTGAGATATAGTTAACGTGGCGCTGCCCTTTCGCCGCTTTCGGCGCGGGCTGCGCCGCCAGCAGTTCTGCCAGCGCACCGCTCACCGCTTGCCACCACTGTCGGGTTGTCATGTCACCGGCAACCTGAATCCCTAAACGCTGCTGCTGGCGCGTGAGCGCCGCTGCAAATTCCGCTTTATTAAACGTTGGCTTTGACATAAAGAATCCGGGTCCTGTAATGAAGTAAATCGACGTTTGCGTTAGTGTGCCTGGCTCGGTTTATGACTTCCTCATCCTGCCAGGGATTAGCCGGGGAGGAGCAGCGGGGATGAGCAAAAAGTGTGATCGCCGCCACCTAAAGGTAGCGTTTTTTTCGCACGTTATTCAATCAAATTGACTGGAAATTGTTCAGTAAAAATGAAATATCGTTTCGGAGGAAATTAATTTTAGTAACGCGTTAAAAGCAGAAAAAATAATATTCACTGCACTATCACTAATCAATTTTTGCTATTTGTGCGTTTTGTCTGATATGCCGGTTAATAATGCGAACAAACCCTTACTACATGTATAGCTATTAAGCCTTCTGCCATGCGCAGCGCGCCAGCCGTGCCCCGGCTATTTTTCCCCTTTTTTGTCCTTAACTATTCATGAAATAAATAGAAATGTGACATAGTGCAAATTCACAATCGTTAGATCTGGACATAACTTGCAATATTTCTTCATCTGACCGACCTTATTAGTATTAATTACGAAGCGCAAAAAAAATCACCCCCTCCGTTTTCGCACAGTGAAGTGATAACTATGTTGATTCCGTCAAAATTAAGTCGCCCGGTTCGTCTCGACCACACCGTGGTTCGGGAACGCCTGCTGGCTAAACTTTCCGGCGCTAACAATTATCGCCTTGCGCTGGTGACCAGCCCTGCGGGTTACGGAAAAACCACGCTCATTTCGCAATGGGCAGCCGGAAAAAATGATGTCGGCTGGTTCTCTCTGGATGAAGGTGATAACCAGCAGGAACGTTTTGCCAGCTACTTTATCGCTGCGGTTCAGCAGGCGACGGGCGGGCATTGCGCCCGCAGCGAGGCGATGGCGCAAAAACGCCAGTACGCCAGCCTGCCGTCACTCTTTTCCCAGTTGTTCGTTGAATTGATGGAGTGGCAACGTCCGCTGTTTCTGGTCATCGACGATTATCATCTGATCACCAACCCGGTGATCCATGATGCAATGCGGTTCTTTTTACGCCATCAGCCGGAAAACCTGACGCTGATTGTGCTGTCACGTAATTTGCCGCAGTTAGGTATAGCCAACCTGCGCGTACGTGAACAACTGCTGGAAGTGGGTAGCCAGCAACTCGCCTTTACCCATCAGGAAGCAAAACAATTTTTTGACTGCCGCCTGACCTCGCCGATTGAAGCAGCGGAAAGCAGCCGCCTGTGCGACGACGTTGCCGGCTGGGCGACAGCGCTGCAGCTTATCGCCCTCTCCGCTCGGCAAAACCACAGCGCACCGCATCAGTCCGCACGCCGCCTTTCCGGCATTAATGCCAGCCATCTCTCCGATTATCTGGTGGATGAAGTGCTGGATAATGTCGATATCGACACGCGTAAGTTCCTGCTGAAAAGCGCCCTGCTGCGCTCGATGAACGACGCGCTGATCGTCCGCGTGACCGGTGAAGAGAATGGGCAAATGCGGCTCGAAGAGATTGAGCGTCAGGGGCTGTTTTTACAACGTATGGACGATTCCGGCGAATGGTTCAGCTACCACCCGCTGTTCGGCAATTTCCTGCGCCAGCGATGTCAGTGGGAACTGGCAACCGAGCTGCCGGATATTCACCGCGCCGCAGCGGAAAGCTGGATGGCGCAAGGCTTCCCCAGTGAAGCCATTCATCACGCGCTGGCGGCCGGAGACGGCATTATGCTGCGCGATATTCTGCTGCATCACGCCTGGGGTTTGTTTAATCACAGCGAGCTGAGCGTGCTGGAAGAGTCGCTGAAAGCGCTGCCGTGGGAAAGCCTGCTGGAGAATCCACGTCTGGTACTGTTGCAGGCCTGGCTGATGCAAAGCCAGCATCGCTACAGCGAAGTGAATACGCTGCTGGCACGCGCCGAGCAGGAGATGACCACACAAATGGACGCCTCGTTGCACGGTGATTTCAACGCCCTGCGCGCCCAGGTAGCGATTAATGATGGCGATCCGGTGGAAGCAGAGCGGCTGGCGATGGTGGCGCTCGACGAGTTGCCGCTGGCGAACTATTACAGCCGTATCGTGGCGACCTCTGTTCATGGTGAAGTGCTGCACTGCAAAGGCGAACTGACCAGTTCGCTGTCGGTGATGCAGCAAACTGAACAGATGGCGCGTCGTCACGATGTCTGGCACTACGCGCTGTGGAGCTTGATCCAGCAAAGCGAAATCCTGTTCGCGCAGGGGTTTCTGCAGGCGGCCTGGGAGACACAGGAAAAAGCCTTTACGCTGATCCGCGAGCAGCACCTTGAGCAACTGCCGATGCATGAATTTTTGCTGCGCATTCGCGCCCAGTTACTGTGGGCGTGGGCGCGGCTTGATGAGTCCGAAGCGGCGGCGCGCCAGGGGATGGAAGTGCTCTCTGCCATGCAGCCGCAGCAGCAGTTGCAATGTCTGGCGCTGCTGGTGCAAAACTCGCTGGCACGCGGCGATCTGGATAATGCCCGCAGCCATTTGAACCGCCTGGAGAATCTGCTCGGCAACGGTCAATACCACAGCGACTGGGTGTCGAATGCCGATAAAGTACGGGTGATCTACTGGCAGATGACCGGCGACAAAAAGGCCGCCGCGCAGTGGCTGCGCCTGACGCCAAAACCGGAGTTTGCCAATAACCATTTCCTGCAGAGCCAGTGGCGCAACATCGCCCGTGCGCAGATCCTGCTGGGCGAGTTTGATCCCGCAGAGATGGTGCTGGAAGAGTTAAATGAAAACGCGCGCAGCCTGCGTTTGATGAGCGACATCAACCGCAATTTGTTGCTGCTCAACCAGCTTTACTGGCAGGCCGGGCGCAAAAACGACGCGCAGCGCGTGCTGCTGGAAGCGCTGCAACTGGCTAACCGCACCGGATTTATCAGTCATTTTGTGATTGAAGGCGAAGCGATGGCGCAGCAGTTGCGCCAGTTGATCCAGTTGAATACGCTGCCGGAGCTCGAACAGCATCGCGCCCAGCGTATTTTGCGCGACATCAACCAGCATCACCGGCATAAGTTTGCGCATTTCGATGAGAATTTCGTCGAACGCCTACTGACGCACCCGGATGTGCCGGAGCTTATCCGCACCAGCCCGCTGACCCAGCGCGAGTGGCAGGTGCTGGGGCTGATCTACTCTGGCTACAGCAATGAACAGATTGCAGGCGAGCTGGATGTTGCCGCGACGACCATTAAAACTCACATCCGCAATCTTTATCAGAAACTGGGCGTCGCCCATCGTCAGGATGCCGTGCAACACGCACAGCGGCTGCTAAAAATGATGGGCTACGGCGTGTAATTAGCACAGCTCCAGTTGCACATTGTTGTGGTTGATCACCTGTAATACCCCGGCAGGCGGCATGGCATCGGTATACACCGCATCCACAAGGCCAATGCTGCCCATATTCACCATCGCGTTACGGCCAAATTTCGAGTGATCCACCACCAGCATGACGTGACGCGAGTTTTCAATGATCGCGCGTTTGGTGCGCACTTCGTGGTAGTCGAACTCCAGCAGCGAGCCGTCCGCATCAATCCCGCTAATACCGAGGATGCCGAAATCGAGGCGGAACTGAGAGATAAAATCGAGGGTCGCCTCACCAACAATGCCGCCGTCGCGGCTGCGCAGTTCGCCGCCCGCGAGGATCACGCGGAAATCCTCTTTCTTCATCAGAGTATTCGCGACGTTCAGGTTGTTGGTCACAATGCGCAGATCGCTGTGTTCCAGCAGCGCATGGGCGACGGCTTCCGGCGTGGTGCCAATATCGATAAACAGTGTTGCACCGTTCGGGATCTGTTCTGCTACCTTGCGGGCAATGCGCTCTTTTTCCGCCGTCAGCGTTGATTTGCGATCGTGCCAGGAGGTGTTCACCGAACTCGAAGGCAGCGCCGCGCCGCCGTGGTGACGCAAGATTTTGTTTTGATCCGCGAGGTCATTCAGATCGCGGCGAATGGTCTGCGGGCTGACGGAAAATTGTTCAACCAGCTCTTCGGTACTGACATATCCTTGTTGTTTAACCAGTTCAATAATCGCGTCATGACGCTGTGTTTGTTTCATGAAATGTCCCTGGATAATTATGTTCGTTTCCGCACATTCTGCGTGTCCACCAGCGCCATCGCCAGCCCAATCACCATGCCAGCCGTGTGCGCACCGGTAGCAATCTCAAAGCCCATAGCGCCGAACCACTCGGCGACCATCAGCGCGACCGTAAAAATAAACAGCCCATTCGGTAACGCCACCTGAGGAATCGGATCGCGTACACCGTGCAGCCAGACATAACCAATCAGCGCATACACCACGCCGGATAAACCGCCAAACCACGGGCCGGTAAGTTGGTGCTGCACAAAACCGCTTAATAAGGCGCTAATCAGGGTAATGACCACCAGTTTGCCGGTGCCGAGACGCTTTTCCACCGCTCCGCCAAGATACCACCACCAGAACAGGTTGAAGAGGATGTGCACCAGCGAAAAATGCATTATTGCGTGAGTGAAGTAACGCCAGATCTCAAACTGTACGCTGGCATCCCACGGCCAGGCGAGCCACATCATCACGGTTTGATCGCCAATCACGCTCATCACCACGAAGACAAACACGCAGAGCGCGGTCATCAGTAGCGTCAATGGCCCGCCGCGTTCGCGAATAGCCGCCGTCAGGGGAAAACGACGATAGCGCAGGCCGCTGTCGACCTGCCCGGATTGCCAGCTCGCCGCCAGATAACGCGGGTCGGCAGGATTTTCGATAAAGCGCGCCAATTCATTTTTGACGCGCTCAGTCTGGCTCTCATCTGCCAGCCAGATATCGCTTTGCTCGTGATGTTGAATGGTGAGGATCACGCCCTGGGTCTGCATATAATCGACAAACGCCTGGGCGACGCGAGGGTTAGTAAAAGAGGTAATCATCAACATGGCGGGCGTCGCTTAATCCATACAAAGAGAGACAGTATAGCGGCACGGGACGGATGCCTAAAGCGTACCGTGCGCCACTTCCGCCGGGAAATGACGTTGCCAGGCGTCGAAACCGCCGTCAACGCTGTAGACCTGATCGTATCCCTGCTGGAGCAGGTATTGCGCTGCACCTTTGCTGCTATTGCCGTGGTAGCACATCACCATCACCGGGGTATCGAAGTCGTTGTCGCGCATAAACGCGCCCAGCGTATCGTTGGTCAGATGGAATGCGCCCGGCGTATGCCCCATCGCGAAGCTTTGTGGATCGCGGATATCCACCAGCACCGCCTGCTGCTGATGCAATTTCTGATGGGTTTCTTCTACGTTAATGCATTCAAAGTGATCCATGACGTTCTCTTAATTGACACAGGAAATGGCTATTCTGCCGTCAAGTGTACGTCGTGACGGCGGGTAAACGCCATTATGTTATGCATATCACTCTAAATTGTTTTTTTGATGTTACCAAAAGCGCGTTCCTTTGCTATCATGAGCGATAACGAACATTTATGAGCTTTAACGAAAGTGCGTGAGGGCAGCATGGAAACCAAAGATCTGATTGTGATAGGCGGGGGCATCAACGGTGCCGGCATCGCGGTAGACGCCGCAGGGCGTGGTTTATCCGTGCTGATGCTGGAAGCGCAGGATCTGGCCTGCGCGACATCCAGCAACAGCTCCAAACTGATTCACGGTGGCTTGCGCTACCTTGAACACTACGAATTCCGCCTGGTGAGCGAAGCGCTTGCCGAGCGCGAAGTGCTGCTGAAAATGGCACCGCATATCGCTTTCCCGATGCGTTTTCGTCTGCCGCACCGCCCGCATCTGCGTCCGGCGTGGATGATCCGCATTGGTCTGTTTATGTACGACCACCTTGGAAAACGCACCAGCCTGCCGGCCTCAGCCGGTTTGCGTTTTGGCTCAGAATCGGTGCTGAAACCGGAAATCGTGCGCGGTTTCGAATATTCCGACTGCTGGGTGGACGATGCGCGTCTGGTACTGGCGAATGCGCAGATGGTGGAGCGTAAAGGCGGCAAAGTACTGACCCGCACCCGCGCCACCAGCGCGCGCCGTGAAAATGGTCTGTGGATTGTTGAAGCGGAAGATATCGACACCGGAGAAAAATATAGCTGGAAGGCGCGCGGTCTGGTGAACGCCACCGGTCCGTGGGTCAAACAGTTCTTTGACGACGGTATGCATCTGCCTTCGCCGTACGGTATCCGCCTGATCAAAGGCAGCCATATTGTGGTGCCGCGCGTACACTCGCAGAAGCAGGCCTATATTCTGCAAAACGAAGACAAGCGTATTGTCTTTGTTATTCCGTGGATGGATGAGTTCTCCATTATCGGTACCACCGATGTAGAGTACAAAGGCGATCCGAAACACGTTGAGATCGATGAAAACGAAATCAACTACCTGCTGAAAGTCTATAACGCGCACTTTAAAAAACAGCTCACGCGCGACGATATCGCCTGGACTTACTCCGGCGTGCGCCCGCTGTGCGACGACGAATCCGATTCGCCGCAGGCCATCACCCGCGACTATACGCTGGATATTCATGATGAGAACGGCCAGGCTCCGCTGCTGTCGGTGTTCGGCGGCAAGCTGACCACCTACCGCAAACTTGCCGAGCATGCGCTGGAAAAACTGACGCCGTACTACAAAGGCATTGGCCCGGCGTGGACAAAAAATTGCGTACTGCCAGGCGGCGATATCAGCGGCGATCGCGACGACTACGCGGCGAAACTGCGCCGTCGCTATCCGTTTATCAGCGAATCGCTGGCGCGCCATTTTGCCCGCACCTACGGCAGCAACAGCGAACTGCTGCTGGCAAACGCCACCCGCATTGAAGATTTGGGAGAACACTTCGGTCACGAGCTGTATGAAGCCGAACTGCGTTACCTGGTTGAACATGAATGGGCGCGCCGCCTTGATGATGTGATCTGGCGTCGAACGAAGCTGGGAATGTGGCTGAATGCCGAAGAGCAATCCCGCGTGGCGCAGTGGTTAACGCGTCATAACAAAGCGGAATTATCGCTGGCGTCGTAATGGTTGTGCCGGATGGAGGCTACGCCTTATCCGGCCTGAGTTCTGCATGTTTGCAGGCCCGGTAAGCATCACGCTACCGGGCCTGCATCGTTACAGTCGTACCGGATCGATATGCCAGATATATTCGGCGTACTCCTGAATCGTACGATCCGACGAGAAATACCCCATATTGGCGATATTGTGCATCGCTTTGGTGGCCCACTCTTCCGGATGGAGGTACAACTCATCCACCTTATCCTGGCAATCAACATAACTGCGGAAATCCGCCAACACCTGGTAATGGTCGCCAAAGTTGATGAGCGAATCCACCAGATCGCGATAGCGGCCGGGCTCGTTCGGGCTGAACTGCCCGGTGGCGATTTGCGTCAGCACCTGATGCAGTTCTTGATCTTTCTCGTAGTATTCGCGCGGCGAATAACCTTTGCGTCGCAGCGCCTCAACTTCATCTGCCGTATTGCCGAAGATAAAGATATTCTCCGCGCCGACATGCTCCTGCATCTCAACGTTGGCGCCATCCAGCGTACCAATTGTCAGCGCGCCGTTAAGGGCGAACTTCATATTACTGGTACCGGAGGCTTCCGTACCCGCCAGGGAAATCTGCTCTGACAGATCCGCCGCCGGAATGATCACCTGCGCCAGGCTAACGCTGTAGTTCGGGATAAACACCACTTTCAGTTTGTCGCCGATTTGCGGATCGTTATTGATCACCTGCGCCACATCGTTGATCAGGTGAATAATATGCTTCGCCATGTAATACGCCGAAGCGGCTTTCCCTGCGAAGATATTGACGCGCGGCACCCACTGAGCGGTGGGATCTTCTTTGATACGGTTGTAACGCGTGATGACATGCAGGACGTTCATCAACTGACGTTTATATTCATGGATACGCTTGATCTGCACATCGAACAGCGCTTTTGGATTCACCACCACATTAAGCTGATGGGCAATGATCTCCGCCAGCCGCTTTTTGTTCTCCAGCTTGGCCTGCCGCACAGCCTGGTTAACCAGCGGATAATCAATATGCTGCTCCAGCTCGCTCAACTGGCTGAGATCGGTACGCCATGTACGCCCAATATGTTCATCCAGCACGCCGGAAAGTGAAGGGTTGGCCAGCGCCAGCCAGCGTCGCGGCGTCACGCCGTTGGTGACGTTGAGAAAACGCATCGGGAAAATAGCAGCAAAATCGGCAAACAGCGACTGAACCATCAAGTTGGAGTGCAGCTCAGACACGCCGTTGACTTTATGGCTGATCACCACTGCCAGCCATGCCATGCGCACACGGCGGCCGCTGGATTCGTCAATGATCGACGTCCGGCTCAGCAGCGCGGTGTCGTTCGGGTACTGCTCCTGCAACGTTTTCAGGAAATAATCATTAATTTCGAAAATGATTTGCAGATGACGCGGCAAAATTTTGCCCAGCATATCCACCGGCCAGGTTTCCAGCGCTTCACTCATCAACGTATGGTTGGTGTAAGAGAAGACCTGACAGGTGACTTCAAACGCTTCATCCCATTCGAATTTATGTTCGTCGATCAACAGGCGCATAAGCTCCGGAATCGACAGCACCGGATGGGTGTCATTGAGGTGAATGGCGATTTTATCCGCCAGATTGCTGAAGGTTTGATGCAATTGATAGTGGCGGCTGAGGATATCCTGCACGGTCGCTGAAACGAGGAAATACTCCTGCCGCAGACGCAGTTCACGCCCGGAATAGGTGGAGTCATCCGGGTAGAGCACGCGGGAGACGTTTTCCGAGTGGTTTTTATCTTCCACCGCCGCAAAGTAGTCGCCCTGGTTAAATTTACCGAGGTTGATTTCGCTACTGGCCTGCGCATTCCATAGGCGTAGAGTGTTGGTCGCATCGGTGTCGTAGCCGGGAATGATCTGGTCGTAGGCTACCGCGAGGATCTCCTCGGTTTCCACCCAACGGCTCCGCTTGCCTTCCTGCTGAACACGCCCGCCAAAGCGCACTTTATAGCGCGTATTGTGGCGTTTGAATTCCCACGGGTTGCCGTATTCCAGCCAGTAATCCGGCGATTCCTTCTGCCGACCGTCGACGATATTTTGCTTAAACATTCCGTAGTCATAACGGATGCCATAGCCGCGACCGGGCAAGCCCAGCGTCGCCAGCGAATCCAGGAAACAGGCCGCCAGCCGCCCGAGGCCGCCATTACCGAGGCCGGGGTCGTTCTCTTCATCAATCAGCTCTTCAAGATCGAGCCCCATCTCTTCCAGCGCGTTTTTCACGTCGTCATAAATACCCAGTGAAAGCATGGCGTTGGAGAGCGTGCGGCCAATCAGAAACTCCATCGATAAGTAGTAGACCTGGCGGACTTCCTGGGAAAGTTGCGCGCGGGTGGAACGCAGCCAGCGCTCCACCAGACGATCGCGCACGGCGAACAGCGTGGCGTTCAGCCATTCATGGCGGTTAGCAATAGCTGGATCTTTACCGATGGTGAACATCAGTTTATAGGCAATCGAATGTTTTAATGCCTCAACGCTCAACGTCGGTGAGGCATAAGTAAATGGCGCATTCATATAAGTGATTCCTGGAAAACTATTTCAACCGAAGATAAAGATCGCGATAAGACTGCGCTGCGACCTGCCAGCTAAAATCCATGGCCATCGCCTGGCGCTGTACAAAACGCCAAAGCGAAGGTCGGGACCACAACACGAAAGCACGCCTGATCGCCCTTAACAGCGACCAGGCATTACTGTCTTCAAAAGCAAAACCGGTAGCGATGCCATCCGCCAGATTTTCCAGCGAACTGTCGGAAACAGTATCCGCCAGCCCGCCGGTTCGCCGCACCAGCGGCAACGTCCCGTACTTCAGACCGTACAACTGCGTTAAGCCGCACGGCTCAAAACGGCTCGGCACCAGAATGACATCCGCGCCGCCCATAATGCGGTGGGAGAACGCTTCGTGGTAGCCAATCTGTACGCCAACCTGACCCGGATGCTCCGCCGCCGCCGCGAGGAAACCTTCCTGCAAGACCGGATCGCCCGCGCCCAGCAGCGCCAGTTGGCCGCCCTGTTCCAGCAGGCCTGGCAAAGCTTCCAGCACCAAATCCAGCCCTTTCTGGCTGGTCAGACGGCTGACCACGGAGAACAGCGGAACTTTGTCGTTGACCTTCAGCCCCATGGCGATTTGCAACTGACGTTTGTTCTCCGCTTTCTCTTCCAGCGTATCCCGCGTGTAGCGCGCGCCGAGAAGCAGATCCGTCGCCGGA
This sequence comes from Kosakonia radicincitans DSM 16656, assembly GCF_000280495.2. Classification (NCBI taxonomy): domain Bacteria; kingdom Pseudomonadati; phylum Pseudomonadota; class Gammaproteobacteria; order Enterobacterales; family Enterobacteriaceae; genus Kosakonia; species Kosakonia radicincitans. Next base: position 348,217 of record NZ_CP018016.1, on the reverse strand, counting down.
TCCCAAATCTTCTCATCCACACCATTCAGAATGCCGCTGAGGCGGCCCTCCTGCTGGCGCTGGCGCAGTAATCCTTCCATGCCATAGGCATATTGCGGCTCGGTGATCTCCCGGGCGTAGGTGGGGCTAACGGCGGTAATATGATCCGCGTAATACAGCCCCGCCTTCAGAAATGAAATCTGTCCGTTAAACTCCAGCCCGTGCATGTTAAAGAATGACAATGGCAACTGGATGTCATTCATATGATGGGCAAAAAACATCCCCTGGTAGGCAAGGTTATGGACGGTAAAAACCGACTTTGCCGGGTGCCCTTTCGCCGCCAGATAGGCCGGAGCCAGCCCCGCATGCCAGTCGTGCGCATGAACCACATCCGGACGCCAGAAAGGATCCAGTCCGGTGGCCATCTCGCTGCCCACCCAACCGAGCAGCGCAAAACGCAATACGTTGTCAGTATAGGCAAATAAATTGGTATCGTGATAAGGACTGCCGGGGCGCGCATATAAATGCGGCGCGTCGATCAGGTAGATCCCTACTCCATTGAAATGCCCAAACAGCAACGTGATGGGCCCGGCAAAGGTCTCCCGGCGGGAGACCACCTGAGCATCGCTCACGCCGCGGCGTATATCCGGGAATGCAGGCAACAGTACGCGTGTATCAACACCACCGGCGATTTGCGCCGCAGGCAATGCACCAATAACGTCCGCCAGACCTCCGGTCTTCAGCAACGGAAACATTTCAGAACAGACATGTAAAACCTGCATTATCGCTCCTGTTCAAATCCATACGGCAAGGATGGCCGTCAGGGGGGGAAACAGCGCGCGGACCTCTTCCGCGCAAGGTTTCAATTCACTTATCAGCCTTGCAGTTTGCGTAGCATCTCTCGCGTTACCAGCACGATGCCCTCTTCGGAGCGGTAAAATCGGCGCGCGTCTTCTTCTGCGTTTTCACCGATCACTGTGCCTTCCGGGATCACACATCCTCTGTCGATAATGCAGCGGCGCAAGCGGCAGGAGCGCCCTATCCAGACCTCCGGCAATACCACCGACGAATCAATATTGCAGAAGGAGTTGACGCGTACGCGATAGAACAACACCGACTGCACAACGACCGAGCCTGAAATAACGCACCCGCCAGCCACCAGCGAGTTCAGCGTCATGCCGTGGCTGCCCGATCGATCCTGAACAAATTTCGCCGGAGGCAGAGATTGATTATAGGTACGGATAGGCCAGTTTTGATCGTACATATCCAGTTCTGGCATCACCGACGCTAAATCGAGGTTCGCTTTCCAGTAAGCTTCAAGCGTTCCCACATCGCGCCAATATGGTTCTGAATTCGGATCCGATTGCACACAGGATTGCGGGAAAGGATGTGCATAGGCCATGCCAGATTTGACGATTTGCGGAATGATGTCTTTACCGAAGTCATGGCTGGAGTTCTCGTTTTTATCATCCTCCTCCAGCAGGTCGTACAGATATTCGGCATCAAAAATATAGATCCCCATACTGGCCAGCGCCTTGCTGTCATCGCCGGGCATAGAGGGCGGATTCGCCGGTTTTTCGACGAAGTCGACTACCTTGTCCTGCTCATCAACCGCCATCACGCCAAAAGCGGTTGCTTCGTGAATGGGCACCGGCAGGCAGGCCACGGTGCAACGCGCCCCTTTTTCGACATGGTCGAGCAGCATGCGCGAGTAATCCTGCTTGTAAATGTGGTCGCCCGCCAGAATGACGATATATTCCGCGCGATAACGGCGAATAATATCGAGGTTCTGCGTCACCGCATCTGCCGTGCCGCGATACCAGTTTTCGCCATGCACACGCTGCTGGGCAGGCAACAAGTCGACAAACTCGTTCATCTCGTTATTGAAGAAAGACCAGCCGCGCTGAATATGCTGAACCAGTGTGTGGGATTGGTACTGAGTTATCACCCCAATACGGCGAATACCGGAGTTGATGCAGTTGGAGAGCGCAAAATCGATGATGCGGAATTTACCGCCGAAGTGAACCGCCGGCTTGGCGCGTTTTTTTGTTAAATCTTTCAGGCGCGTCCCGCGCCCGCCCGCCAGAATCAGGGCGACGGATTTCAAGGGCAACTGGCGCGCTAACATTGTAGGGTCGTTCTTATCTAATCTCACCATGACAGACTCCGTTTTTATGACCGCTGAAATACGCATACTCCATGCGCAGGCCCATGCCAGGCAGTTATCACTACCGGATTGTCCTCTCCGGCAAAGGGAGGAATGGCGTGCCATCCTCCTCGGGGCAAAACCATTTCTGCAACATCGCTGGTTGCGTTAATGGCGATTAAAACCGTATCGGAGAGCAGAATTTGTAAGCGCAGAGCCCCGTGCTGCCACGCCTGCGCCGTCAACGGTTGTCCGGCGTGATCCAGCCAGGCTACACTGCCGTCTCCTTCTTCCCACCAGACGTCGCGCGTCAAAGCGGGGATCCGTTGACGTAACTGGATAAGCGCAGCAGTGAAGTGCATTAGCCCGCTATCCGCATGCTGCCAGCTCAGCCATGTCAGCGCGTTATCCTGACAGTACGCATTATTGTTACCGTGCTGGCTGTGCCCCAGTTCATCTCCGGCCAGCAGCATCGGCGTTCCCTGAGAAAGTAGCAGCGTGGTCAGCAGCGCATGCACGCTGGCGCGCCGCCGTTCTACCACATCAAAACTGCCGCCCAGGCCCTCGTGTCCATGATTATTGCTGTGGTTTTTATCGGTGCCGTCGCGATTGTCCTCGCCGTTCGCCTCGTTATGCTTATGGCTGAAGCAGACACAATCACGCAAAGTAAAACCATCGTGCGCGGTGATCAGATTGACCGAAGCCGACGGCAAACGGCCCGCACGTTTAAACAGATCGCTGGAGGCAGCAAACCGCCCGGCCAGCTCGCCCAGCGACAACGACTGTTCCAGCCAAAAACGACGCGTCGCGTCGCGGAAATGATCGTTCCATTCGGCAAACGGTGCGGGGAAATTCCCCACCTGGTAGCCGCCAGGGCCGATATCCCACGGCTCGGCGATCAGTTTCAGATCGCAAAGTAGCGGATCGTTTTTGATCGCGCTAAACAGCGGCGCCTGCGGATCAAAACCCGGTGTGCGTCCCATTACTGTCGCCAGATCGAAGCGAAAACCGTCAATGTGGAATGTCTCCACCCAGTAACGCAGGCAGGCATGCGCATAGTCCACGCCTGCAGGATGGCTCAGGTTCAGCGTGTTGCCGCATCCGGTCCAGTTGTGGTAATCGCCATCGTCTCTGATCCAATAATAGGTACTGTTATCAATGCCGCGCAGGGAGAAAGTCGGCCCATCGAGATCGGTTTCGGCGCTGTGATTAAGCACAATATCGAGGATCACTTCGATGCCCGCCTGATGCAGCGCCCTCACCGCTTCGCGGAACTCATTGATGGCCTGTTGCGGATCGCTGGCATAGTGCGGATGGAGCGCAAACAGCGCCAGCGGGTTATAGCCCCAGTAATTAGAAAGCCCCAGCCGTTGCAGGCGCGGCTCACTGGCAAAATGAGCGACGGGCATCAGCTCCAGCGCGGTGATGCCAAGCTGCTTAAACCAGGCAATCATCAACGGATGCCCCAGTGCCTTATAGGTGCCACGGATATTTTCCGGTAACTGAGGATGAAGCCAGGTGAGCCCTTTGACGTGCGCTTCGTAAATGACGGTGTTGCCCCACGGCGTGCGCGGCGGCACATCGTCTTGCCAGTCGAACGCGTCATGTACTACCACACTGCGCAAGCCAAGCGAGGCATTATCGTGAGGATCCGGCGAATCATAGCCGTCATGGAACAGCGGGCTGTCAACGGCTTCGCCGTCGACGCGTTTCGCGCAGGGGTCGAGCAAAAGTTTTGCTGGATTAAAACGGTGGCCTCGCGCCGGTTCCCAGGGGCCATGTACGCGGTAGCCATAGTGCAGGCCGGGCTTTGCGCCGCTGAGAAAACCGTGCCAGATATCCCCGGTGCGGCCAGGCAGATCGACGCGCTGTTCGTTACCTTCATCATCGAACAGGCACAACTCGACGCGCTCCGCATGGGCGGAAAACAGCGTAAAATTAACGCCGTCCGCCTGCACTTCTGCGCCGGGCGGCAACGATTGCCCCACCGTCAGCTTCGTCATTCCCCCTCCCGCACCAGCCATATAGTCGCCAGCGGCGGTAACGTCAGCAGTAGCGAGTGTTCACGCCCCCGGTTAGCAATTGCATCGCTGTGTACCACGCCGCCATTACCGGTATTGCTGCCGTGGTAGTGCATCGAATCGGTGTTTAACTCCTCGCGCCAGCGGCCGGGCTGATTGATACCAAAGCGATAATCGTAGCGCGGCACCGGCGTAAAGTTACTGGCGACAATGATTTCGTTGCCCTGTTTGTCGCGCCGGACAAAGACAAACACCGACGCTTCATGATCATCCACCACCAGCCACTCAAAACCGTACGGGTCAAAATCCACCTCATGCAGCGCTTTGTGGTGACGGTAGAGATGGTTCATGTCGCGCACCAGCCGCTGTACGCCGTGGTGCCAGTTGTCGCCACCCTCAAGAAGATGCCAGTCCAGGCTGCCGTCGTGGTTCCACTCGCGTCCCTGGGCAAATTCGTTGCCCATAAACAGTAATTTTTTACCAGGGAAAGCCCACATCCACGCGTAGTAAGCACGCAGATTGGCAAACTTTTGCCAGGCATCGCCGGGCATTCTGTCGAGGATCGATTTCTTGCCGTGAACCACTTCGTCATGGGACAGCGGCAGGATAAAGTTTTCGCTGTAGTTGTAGAGAATGCCGAAGGTGAGTTTATCGTGGTGGTACTTGCGATACACCGGATCGAGCTTCATGTAGTCCAGCGTGTCGTGCATCCAGCCCAGATTCCACTTGTACCAGAAACCCAGCCCGCCCTGAGAAGGCGGCCGCGAAACACCGGCAAAATCGGTGGACTCTTCCGCCATACTGACAACGCCCGGCGCCTGCTCGCCGAGAATGCGGTTGGTGTTGCGCAGAAATTCAATCGCTTCCAGGTTCTCGCGCCCACCATACTCATTGGGGATCCACTCGCCCTCTTTGCGGCTGTAGTCGCGGTAGATCATTGAGGCCACCGCATCGACGCGCAGCGCATCAATACCGAAGCGTTCGATCCAGTAGAGCGCGTTGCCTACCAGATAGTTACTCACTTCGCGACGCCCGTAGTTATAGATCAGCGTGTTCCAGTCCTGGTGATAGCCTTCGCGCGGATCGCTGTGCTCATACAACTTCGTCCCGTCAAACTCCGCCAGGCCAAAATCGTCCGACGGAAAATGCCCCGGTACCCAGTCGAGGATCACCCCCAGCCCGGCAGCATGAGCGGTATGAATGAAGTGCAGAAAATCATCGCGGGTGCCAAAGCGGCGGGTCGGCGCGTACAGCCCGGTCGGCTGATAGCCCCAACTGCCATCAAAGGGGTGCTCATTCACCGGCATCAATTCAAGGTGGGTAAATCCCATCCATTTGGCATACGGCACCAGTTGATCGGCCAGTTCACGATAGCTGAGCCAGAAGTTGTTGTCGGTATGGCGACGCCAGGAACCAAGATGCACCTCATAAATACTGATTGGTGCATCAAACTGGTTTGCCCGTTTGCGCTCATCGCTCTGGGTTTTCTTGCCCGGCAGACCGCAGATCAGCGAGGCACTGTCCGGACGCATCTGGGCTTCAAAGGCGTAAGGATCGGCCTTAATCTTCAACCTGCCGTTTGCATCACGGATCTCGAATTTGTAGAGCTGACCGTTGAGCGCGCCAGGAATGAACAGCTCCCAGATCCCGCTTTCACGACGCAAGCGCATAGGATGACGGCGGCCGTCCCAGTAGTTGAACTGCCCAACCACCGAAACTCGTTGTGCATTCGGCGCCCAGACGGCGAATCGCGTTCCCACCACGCCATCCATCGTATCAGCATGCGCACCCAGCGTTTCATAGGGGCGCATATGTGTTCCTTCACTGAGCAGCCAGCTATCCATATCCTGCAACAGCGGGCCGAAACGATAGGGATCATCAATCAGATTCTGCTGGCCATGCCAGATCACAGCAAATTGATAACGGAAAGGATTTTTGCGGCGCTCCATCACGCCGCTGAAGAAGCCCCGTGAATCCAGGCACTCCAGTTGTCCTACTTTGCGCCCGGTTTTCGGCTCAATGACCCACACTTCAGTGGCGTCAGGCAACAGAGCGCGAACTTCAATACCGGCATCGGTACAATGCATGCCAAGAACGGAGAAAGGGTCGGCAAAACAGCCGGAAATTAGTGCGTTAATCACGTCTCTGTCGATATGAACAGACATGGCTTTCATCCTGTTATGGTGGTATCGCGCTTTCCACCGCCGTTTCACGCGGTTGCGATACTTTTTGAACCTGAACGGAGCAGCACAAATGTGCGCATCCTCTATGCTCCGTCCCGCTTTCAGGTAAGGTGTTCAGACACCTTACTTAAAGCATAGCCAACACTTTTCAACTCCTGAGAAAATAAACACATCAACCACATTTTCCGGTAAAAACTCATAAAAAAAGGTGCCGAAGCACCCTTTTTTTATTTTTCTCTTACGCCAGTTGGCGCAACATTCGACGCAATGGTTCCGCTGCGCCCCACAATAGCTGGTCGCCAACGGTAAAGGCGGAGAGGAACTCCGGCCCCATATTCAGTTTGCGCAGACGGCCAACCGGCGTGGTCAGCGTACCGGTGACAGCCGCAGGCGTCAGTTCGCGCATGCTGATTTCGCGATCGTTTGGCACCACTTTGGCCCACGGGTTGTGCGCAGCCAGCAGCTCTTCCACGGTCGGAATTGACACATCTTTTTTCAGTTTGATGGTAAACGCCTGGCTATGGCAGCGCAGCGCGCCGATACGTACGCACAGACCGTCAACCGGGATGGTGGACGCCGTGTTGAGAATTTTGTTGGTTTCGGCCTGGCCTTTCCACTCTTCGCGGCTCTGGCCATTATCGAGCTGTTTGTCGATCCACGGGATCAGGCTGCCCGCCAGCGGTACACCGAAGTTATCAACCGCCAGTTCGCCGCTGCGGGTCAATGCTGTCACTTTGCGCTCGATGTCGAGGATAGCCGAAGCCGGATCCGCCAGTTCTGCCGCCACATGGCTGTGCAACTGGCCCATCTGCGTCAGCAGTTCGCGCATATGACGCGCGCCGCCGCCAGAAGCCGCCTGGTAGGTCGCTACAGAGACCCATTCCACCAGATCGTTAGCGAACAGACCGCCCAGCGACATCAGCATCAGGCTGACGGTACAGTTGCCGCCAACAAAGGTTTTGATGCCATTGTTCAGGCCGTCATTGATCACCGCCTGGTTAACCGGGTCGAGGATAATAATGGCGTCATCTTTCATGCGTAAAGAAGATGCTGCGTCAATCCAGTAACCCTGCCAGCCGCTTTCACGGAGCTTTGGATAGATTTCGTTGGTATAATCGCCGCCCTGGCAGGTGACAATAATGTCGAGTGCCTTCAGCGCTTCCAGGTTGAACGCGTCCTGAAGCGTACCTGCTGCATGGCCGCCAAACGCGGGTGCAGTCTGCCCAAACTGGGAAGTGGAAAAGAAGACAGGGCGAATGGCGTCGAAATCGCGCTCCTCAACCATGCGTTGCATGAGTACAGAGCCGACCATTCCACGCCAGCCGATAAAACCAACATTTTTCATAGCGAAAGTTCCTGCAGAGGTATGTGCTGAAGATGTGTACCAGTATCCCACTGGGCCAGTGCTCACATTACAAAATGCAGCCAAAGTCGCAAGTGAAATTAATCAATGATAGCGAATGCATCAGAAATGCGGCTAATTACTGCAAGTTGGCCGCCAGCGTCAGGGATAATAATAAATGAGTGAAATCATCTCCGCAGCGGTGTTGTTGATCCTGATAATGGATCCGTTAGGCAACCTGCCCATTTTTATGTCGGTGTTAAAACATACCGAGCCGAAACGCCGCCGGGCGATCATGATCCGCGAACTGCTGATCGCCCTGCTGGTGATGTTTATCTTCCTATTTGCCGGGGAGAAAATCCTCGCACTGCTCAATTTACGCGCGGAAACGGTGTCGATTTCCGGCGGCATCATTCTGTTCCTGATCGCCATTAAGATGATTTTCCCCAGCGAAACCGGCAGCAGCTCCGGCCTGCCCGCTGGTGAAGAACCGTTTATCGTGCCGCTGGCGATTCCGCTGGTTGCTGGCCCTACGCTGCTGGCAACGCTGATGCTACTTTCACATCAGTATCCAAACCAAATGAGTCATCTGGTGATTGCGCTGTTAATCGCCTGGGGCGGAACGGTCGCCATTCTGCTGCAATCGACGCTGTTCTTACGCCTGCTCGGCGAGAAAGGGGTGAACGCGCTGGAACGCCTGATGGGGCTGGTTCTGGTGATGCTCGCCACCCAGATGTTCCTCGACGGCATTCGGGTGTGGATGAAGGGTTAACGACTGAAACGCCGGGTGGTGGTTTTGCCTTATCTGGCCTACAGATATTGATAACAATCGACGAGACAGCTAAACACATTCATAAAAAAGGCAGCGACCAAACGGCGCTGCCTTTTTCTTTACGAAGAACTTAACTCAACAACGTGAAAGCAATCATCCCGATAATTGCACCGGTGGTGCCGAGGATGGTTTCCATCATGGTCCAGGTCTTCAGCGTTTGCGCTTCGCTTGCACCGGTAAAACGGCCATACAGCCAGAAACCGGCGTCGTTCACGTGGCTCACCACGATGGAACCGCCCGCGATACAGATGGAGAGTGCCGCCATCTGCGCGCCGTTGAAGTGCAGTTGTTCGATAACCGGCATCACCAGGCCGACCGCCGTCAGACAGGCAACGGTTGCAGAACCCTGAATGATGCGCACCGCCGCCGCCAGCACGAAGCAGGTAATAGCGACAGGCAGGCCCATACCGGTCAGCGCTTCACCCAAAGCCGGGCCTACGCCTGAGTCCACCAGCACCTGTTTGAACACACCGCCTGCACCGATCACCAGCAGAATAATGCCCGCCGGTTGCAGCGCATGGCCGCAGATTTCCATCACGCGATCTTTCGGCATCCCCTGGCGCATCGCCAGGCCGTAAATCGCCACCAGGCACGCCACGAGGATCGCCGTGAACGGGTGACCGATAAATTCCAGCCAGTCATACAGGTTGCTGCCTTCGGTAACGAAACGCGCAGCGATGGTTTTCATTCCCACCAGCACCAGCGGCAGCAGGATCAACGACAAGCTGAACGCGAATGACGGCATTTTGCCTTCGCCAAGATGTGGCTCGCTCACGTCATCAGGAATATGCAGTTCGACATAACGGCTGATGAAGTTGCCCCACAGCGGGCCGGCAATCAGCATGCCCGGAATGGCTGCGCACAGGCCGATCAGGATCATCCAGCCGAAATCAGCGTGCATCTGCGAAGCCAGCAGCATCGGCGCAGGCCCCGGCAGCAGAAACGCCGCCGCTGCCGCAACACCGGCAAACAGAGGAATCACCAGTTTCACCAGGTTGGTGCCCGTATGGCGCGCCATTGAGAAAGCAACGCTGATCAGCAGCACAATCGCCACTTCAAAAAAGAGCGGCAATGCGCAAATCAGCCCGGCCAGACCAATCGCATAATGCGCGCGGCTGTGGCCGAAAGATCTCAACATCTTGACGGCGATTTGGTCCACCGCCCCGGTTTCATGCAGAATTTTGCCGAACATTGCGCCAAGCGCGACCACAATGGCCAGAAAGCCGAGCGTTCCGCCCATCCCTTTTTCCATGGTCTGCGCGATTTTAATCAGCGGCATACCGGAAAAGAGCCCTGCACCAATAGAAACCACCATCAAAGCGACGAAAGCGTGCATACGCGCTTTCATCACTAAAAACAGCAGCAACAGCACGGAGCCGACTGCTGTTAAAACCAGTGTTAATGTACTCACTGCACATTGCCTTTGTTAATAATCTCAATGGTGCTGGCAACAACACCTTCCAGCGGCTGGTCGATATCAACGACCAGAACATCGCGCTCGTCTGCACCCGGCTCTTCAAGGGTGTCAAACTGCGTGACCAGCATTTGCGTTTTAAAGAAGTGGCCCTTACGCGCCTTCAGACGGCTTTCGATAACCTCGAAATCCCCTTTCAGATAGATGAAAGAGAGGTTCGGGTTACCGTCGCGCAGCAGATCGCGATAGTGCTTTTTCAGTGCCGAGCAAACAATCAGCGACACTTTATTGGTGCGCTGCATGGCGAAAGCGGCATCGTTCAGCGCCTGCAACCACGGTTTGCGGTCATCGTCATTGAGCGGCTCGCCGGAAGCCATTTTCATGATATTGCTGCGCGGATGGAGGAAATCGCCATCGAGAAACGCGGCATGTAACTGATGCGCCACTTCGCTGGCGACAGCAGATTTGCCACTGCCTGAAACGCCCATCAGGACATAAATGTGGTGATCAAAGTTCGTCGTGCTCAAGGGTAGCCCCCACAAAGTGCAAGAGTGAATTGTTACGGGTAACTGTTATCGGTAACATTGTCCTGCCGGGGTCTGGGAGAAGCAATATCCATTCGTGCCAGAGATAAATAAGTGTGAGCTACTTCAAATTTGTCAGACTAAATAGATCCACCTGGTGACAAAGTGAAACCTAAATCTAACATTTTCGGCGTAACTGCTTCACCGCGAATGCGCGCCAGTAAGCGCTCTGCGCCAATGCGTCCCATGCGCTCACGTGGCGTCAGGACGCTCGCCAGACGTGGCTCCATCACCTGGCCGATATCGTGACCGTGGAACCCGGCAATCGCCATATCTTCCGGGATCCGCAGCCCCAGACGCTGGCACTCGAACGCGGCGCCGACGGCAAGGTCATCGTTGGTACAGAAAATCCCGTCCAGTTGCGGGTACTCGCGGCGCGCCTGACGCATCAGTTCTATCCCTGACGTATAAGAGGATGACTGCTCCATCATGACGCTATACGGCGTCAGCCCGGCATCCAGCATCGCCTGCTCGTAACCCTTCTGTTTGATGATAGTACGTTCGTCCAGACGTGCGCCGAGATATGCCACGCGCCGGTGGCCGCGTGCGAGAATAGCGGCGGTCATCTGCCGCGCGGCTTCGAAGTTGTCAAAACCCACGGCGATATCAATGCACGGCGAGCGGCTGTCCATCAGCTCCACCACCGGAATACCCGCAACCTGAATCATCTTCAGCGTGCGCGCGGTGTGTTTGCGTTCAGTGAGGATCAGCCCGTCGATATTCCACGAAAGCATCGATTCCAGACGTTCTTCTTCCATCTCCGGTTTATAACCGTAGTGGGCAAGCATCGTCTGATAGCCGTGCGCATCGGTCACGCTTTCAATACCGCGTAACACTTCAGCGAAAACCTGGTTGGTCAAAGAGGGAAGCAGAACACCAATAGCCCGGCTGGTGGCATTGGAGAGAATATCGGGAGCGCGATTGGGAATATAACCCAGTTCATCAAGCGCAGCGGCGATTTTGCCACGTAATGCCTCGGAAACCTGCTCCGGGTTACGTAAGAAACGGCTGACCGTCATTTTGGTCACGCCAACGCGATCGGCCACATCCTGAAGTACGGGTCTTTTCTTTTTCATCGTCCTGACATTTTTATCTGAGTGAGAGTTTCTCAGTTTATCACGGACAATGCGCAACCTTCCGGTAATAACCGAAAGGTTGCGTTATTTATTCAACTAAATCAGATCAAACCGGCGGCAAATCGAACAGCAGAATTTCACTGTCGCTGTCGGCATGAACCGAAATAGCCTGCTCGTCCCAGATTGCCAGACCATCACTGGTCGTCGCTTTGGTGCCATTAATGGTCACGCTGCCTTTCACCACCTGGATCCAGACGCGGCGTTCGGCGGCAATCTGATGGACAGACTGCTCATCTTTCAACAGCGCCCAGCGGTACAGTTCCATATCCTGATTCACTTTCAGCGAACCGTCGCGGGCATCCGGCGAAAGCACAAGCTGTTTGCCCTGCAGGGCGTCGAAGCGGCGCTGTTCGTAACGTGGCGTGATACCTGTTTTTTCCGGAATGATCCAGATTTGGTACAGACGCAGACGATCGGTGTCGCTCGGGTTGTACTCAGAGTGACGCACCCCGGTACCAGCACTCATAATCTGGAATTCACCGGCGGGCACCTGCTCTTTATTGCCCATGCTGTCCTGGTGTTCAACTGCGCCTTCCAGCACGTAGGTCAGGATTTCCATGTCTTTGTGCGGATGCGTGCCAAACCCCTGGCCCGGATCGATCACGTCATCGTTAATCACGCGAAGAGCCGAGAAACCCATGAAATTCGGATCGTAATAATCGGCAAAAGAGAAGCTATGCCAGGAATCCAGCCAACCATGATTTGCGTGGCCGCGGTCGTTTGCTTTACGTAAATAGATCATCTTTTTTACCCCCGTATGTTTTCGATGGGGTAAGTGTGGACGCAAACGACAGGCAATCATAGAGGGTGAAAATTGACTCCTCTGTTCAAAAAAAATGAACAATCACAGAGGAGCCATTTGTACTTATTTCGCGAGGGTTATCGTGGCCGGAGAGGCCTGCTCAAAGGCGCGTTCGAGCAACTCAAGGTTGGTGAGAACTTCAGATTCCTTGACGTAATTTGGCGCCCCGGTTGTCAACGTTTGATAGAGCGCATCATAGACGCGGCCATAGTCGCCGGTTTCCGGCGCAACCTCTTCGCGAACCGTTTCGCCCGCCGCATTCACATACTCCAGAATGCCAATACTGTCGTCAGCGGCAAAGCCTGGTTCCCCCGGCATGATATTGGCTTTCAGGCTGGTTTCCTGCTGATCGATACCGTATTTGATAAACGACCCTTTCGTGCCATGCACAATAAATTTCGGGTAATCGATTTTTACCAGATGGCTGGTTTTCACGATGGCTTTTAAATCGCCGTAGAAGAGCTGAGCTTCAAAGGTATCGTCCGGATTGGCCTTGTTGCGCAGGCTGCGAATATCGTAGGCCGCATGATCGGGACGACCAAACAGCGAGATAATCTGGTCCATGGTGTGCACGCCGAGGCCATAAAATGAGCCATCCTGCGGCAAGCCGGGTTTGGTTTCCGCCACCGGGCGGTAATAGTCAAAGTGGCTTTCAATTTCAATAATATTGCCGAGCTTACCGCTTTCGATCGCTTTTTTAGCGGTCAGGAAGCAGGAGTCAAAACGGCGGTTCTGGTACGGAGAGACCGTCAGACCCTTGCTTTTCGCCAGTTCAAACAACGCGATCGCTTCCGCCATCGTCGGGGTAAACGGCTTCTCCACCAGCACGTTTTTCCCTGCTTCCAGCGCGCGCTTCGCATAGTCGAAATGGCTGTCGGCGTGAGTACAGACAATCACCAGTTTTACCTGCGGATCGAGCAGGATGTCGTCCAGATCGCTGGTGAAATGAATATGTTGATACGCGGGATGTTGTTCTTCCGGTTTTGCATGGCGGCGAAAGATGTGCGCCACATTCCAGCTCGCTTTCCGGTTGAGAACATAAGGAAGATGATAACGGGTCGTGCTTTTGCCAAACCCGATAAATGCGCAATGTAGAGTCATGATCCAGTCCTTGTTGAGGTGACTGTCACTACCATAGCGCAACTTCGAAAGCCGTGCCCCTCGCCCTTTTCTCAAAAGGCCGCCGTCGGCAAATGACAGGCAAAAAAAAGCCAGCACGCGGCTGGCTAAGAAATACTGGAAGCAATGTGAGCAATGTCGTGCTTTCAGGATTACCGCAACGGTTTCCCTGAATGCATGGCAATAATAATCATTATCATTCGCACTTGTCTACACCTTTTTGCAAAAAATGGCAGTTGACGCTTTTTATGAAAGCCCGGAAGGTATGGGTAAACCTAACCAAATGGAGAAGCAGGATGAGTGAGATAGTGATACGCCATGCCGAAGCGCGCGATGCCGAAGATTTACGTCAGTTCTATGCGCTACCTGAGGTGTATCACAACCTGCTACAGCTACCGCATCCACCTGCCGAACTCTGGGAAGATCGCCTGAAACCACAGCCAGGACGCCGTCAACTGGTCGCCTGCATTGATAATCAACTGGCCGGAAACCTGACGCTGATGGTGGAACAAAACCCGCGCCGCAGCCACGTTGCCACCTTTGGCATGGCGGTTTCGTCGGCGTTTCATAACCGTGGCGTCGCCAGCGCGCTGATGCGCGAGATGATCAACCTGTGCGACAACTGGCTGCGCATCGACAGAATTGAGCTAACCGTGTTTGTCGATAATGCTCCGGCGCTGGCGGTGTACCGTAAATTCGGTTTTGAAATTGAAGGCACCGGAAAACGTTATGCGCTGCGTAACGGTGAGTTTGTCGATTCGTACTTTATGGCGCGCATGAAAGCCTAAGCCATTCCCTCTCCCTGCGGGAGAGGGAAATCATTCAATATCCGGCCGTTAAATCATCCACCGAGCGCGGGTCCGACGCGCCATACAGTGTACCGTCCGGCGCCACCATAATGCTCTGCGTGCTGCCCATCGCCTCCTTCACCGCCACTTTTTGCCCTCTCTGTTCCAGCAGTTTCAGCGTATCCGGGCTAAAGCCTTTTTCGACGCGCAGCTCATCCGGCAACCATTGATGGTGGAAGCGCGGTGCGTTGGTGGCTTCCGCGACGTTCATCCCGAAATCAATGGAATTCACCACCATTTGCAGCACCGTGGTAATAATCCGGCTGCCGCCAGGGCTGCCGGTCACCAGCCAGGTTTTACCGTCTTTCAGCACAATGGTTGGCGACATCGACGACAGCGGCCGTTTGCCCGGCCCAACCGCGTTCGCATCGCCGCCTACCAGACCATACACGTTTGGCACACCGGGTTTGGCGGAGAAGTCATCCATTTCGTTGTTCATCAGGATGCCGGTATTACCGGCCACAATACCGGTGCCAAAAACCGTATTCAGGGTATAGGTGACGGCCACCGCCGTGCCCTCTTTATCCACCACCGAATAGTGCGTGGTTTGGTTGCTCTCGTAGGGTTCGAGCTTGCCAGGGCGGATCTGGCTGGAAGGGCGGGCTTTATTGAGATCAATCTGTGCGGCGATCGATTTGGCATACGCTTTGTTGGTCAGCGCCTGCCACGGCACTTTGACGAAGTCCGGATCGCCGAGATATTCGGAGCGATCAGCATAGGCGTATTTCTCCGCTTCGGTCATCACCTGTATGGCATCGGCGCTACCAAAGCCATATTTCGCCAGATCGAAGTTCTCCAGAATATTGAGGATCTCAACGATATGGATCCCGCCGGAAGAGGGCGGCGGCATGGAGTAAACCTGATAGCCGCGGTAGTCGCCGCTGATCGGCGTGCGCTCCACGGCTTTGTAATTAGCTAAATCTTCTTTGGTGATAAGCCCGCCGTTTTTGCTCATCTGCTGGGCGATTTGCTCAGCGATAGCGCCTTTGTAGAAGGCGTCCGGCCCTTTTTCCGCAATCATCTCCAGGCTTCTGGCCAGATTGCTCTGCACCAGTTTGTCGCCCTTTTTCAGCGGTTCGCCATCCTTCCAGAAGATCGCTTTACTGTTTTCATGATTTGGCAGCACTTCACTGCCGTAGGTTTTCAGATCGTTCGCCAGCGCATCGTTGACCACAAAACCCTGCTTCGCCAGTTTAATGGCCGGCTGCACCACTTTCTTCAGCGGCAGCGTACCGTACTTTTCCAGCGCCATTGAGAAACCTGCCACCGTGCCGGGCGTCCCGGATGCCAGATGTGAGGTCAGGGATTTTTTGCTGTCCGGGTTACCCTGATCGTCGAGGAACATATCGCGCGTGGCGGCGGCGGGCGCCATTTCCCGGAAATCGATCGCCGTGACCTTCCCCTCTTTGGTACGAATCAACATAAAACCGCCGCCGCCGAGATTACCGGCCTGCGGATGCGTGACCGCCAGCGCATAACCCACTGCGACGGCCGCATCAACGGCATTACCACCCTGCTTCAGAATATCGACGCCGACGCGCGTCGCGGCTTCATCTACCGAAGCCACCATGCCTTGCTTCGCAACCACCGGGTGGAAGACATCGGCTTCAACACCGTACGAGACCGGCGGCGGCGCGGTTGCCTGCCCTTCTGGCGGCGCAGCCGCAACGCTAAAACACCCTCCCGCTGTCAGCGCGGCAATCAGCATCCAACGCGCAAACTTCTGTTTCATCATCGTCGTTACTCCCAGGTAAGGGGCTACAGTTCCCGCTTAAGCCTGGTTCACAACTCTTAAAAAATCATTTTCATGAATGAAAGCAAGTAAACTGAAAGGAAGCCTCAACAGGAGGGAACAACGATGAAACATTTACTGATTCTGGCGGCTCTGCTGCCTTTTAGCGCCTTTGCACAGCCGCTAAACCCGACGAATAACCCAAACCAGCCGGGATATGTGATCCCCAGCCAGCAGCGGATGCAGACGCAAATGCTCAACCAGCAGCAACAGCAGCAGGGCATGCTGAGGCAGCAACAGCAGACGCAAAGCCGCCTGCAACAGCAAAATCTGCAAACGCAAATGAATAACAACTCACAGCGGATTAAACAGGCGCAGCCCGGCGCGCTTAACCAGGGCCAGCAAGTGCTGCCAAATACCGGTAGCGGAATGTTAAGCGGCGGAACGGCTTCTGGCGGGATGACGACGCAGCAGCATATGCTGCCGCAGAGTCAAAACGGCAACATGCTGCAAAGCACGCCGCCGTCGACCACCTCTCAATAACGGAAGTTCGGCCCGATATCGTCGATTTTATCGGTGCAGATGCTGTCCACACCCCAGCGCAACAGCTCGGCAGCGCGCGCGGGTTGGTTTACGGTGTAAACCAGAATGCGTAAGCCCGCGTCGCGCAGCATGCGCACTCGCGCTTCATCCAACAGCTTGTGATTGAGATGGATGGAGACGCATCCGAGGCGCGTGGTCAGTTCCTGCCAGTCATCGCGCCACTCGTCAAGCAACAGGCCGCGCGGCAGTTCCGGCGCGGCTTGCTGAGCGGCTTCCAGCGCATCGATTTCAAACGAAGAGAGCAAGGGCGAGGTCATGCCTGCCCACAATTCGCGGGCGGCCAGCGCCACCACTTTGCCGGTCAGCGGACCGGTGCCGGTGGTGGGTTTGATTTCGATATTCGCCATCATGCCGTGCTGGCGGCAACGCTCCGCCACCTGCGAAAGCAGCGGCAGCGGCTCGCCTTTGAATTCGCCGCTAAACCAGCCGCCGGCATCCACTTTCAGCAAATCACTCCACGCCAGTTCGCCCGCCACGCCCCAGCCATTGCTGGTACGCTCAAGGTTGTCGTCATGCAGCAGGAAAATCTCGCCGTCTTTCGACAACTTGGCATCGAACTCAATCATGGTATGCCCGTAACTCGCGCCGACGTCGATTGCCGCCAGCGTGTTTTCCGGAGCCAGTTTCCCGCCGCCGCGATGGGCGACAATATGGGGATAAGGCCAGTTACTCATACGCGTTGTCCTGTTTCACCATCAAATAAGTGCAGGTGATTTTCCGGCAGATGCAGCCACAACGTGCTGCCCGCAGCCGGGCGTTCGTGATGCGATAAGCGAACCACCAGCTTCTGCTCGCCCCAGCGGCCGTGCGCCAGGTTGTCTGCGCCGAGCATCTCCAGCGTCTCCATCACCAGCGGAACGCCACCTTCGGCCTGTGAGCTTAACGCAATATGTTCCGGGCGGATACCCAGCGTCATTTTGCGCCCGGCGTAGCCGCGGTAGTACCAGTTGATCGGCAGCGCCATACCGCTTCCCAGTTCAAAATGGGTGCCCTCGCTATTGATGCGGCCCTCCAGCAGGTTCATCGCCGGGCTGCCGATAAAGCTCGCCACAAAACGGCTGGCGGGTTTTTCATACACTTCCACTGGCGTTCCGATTTGTTCAGCAACGCCTTTATTCATCACCAGCACGCGTTGTGCCAGCGTCATCGCTTCAACCTGATCGTGCGTGACATACAGCGAAGTGGTGTTCAGGCGGCGGTGCAGTTGTTGTAACTCCAGACGCATCTGCACGCGCAATTTAGCATCGAGGTTCGACAGCGGTTCATCAAAGAGAAACACCGCCGGATCGCGCACAATAGCGCGACCCATCGCCACGCGCTGACGCTGACCACCGGACAACTCGCGCGGACGGCGCTTCAACAAACCATCCAGTTCAAGAATACGCGCCGCCTCCGCCACCCGACCGGCAATGTGCGCTTTGCCCATACCGCGGATTTTCAGCCCCCACGCCATGTTCTCTTCCACACTCATATGCGGGTAGAGCGCATAGTTCTGGAACACCATCGCAATACCGCGATCTTTCGGCTCCTTTTCGGTCACGCGCTGGGTGTCGATCCAGATATCGCCGCTGGAGACGCGCTCCAGCCCGGCAACC
The DNA here is from genome assembly GCF_000280495.2 of Kosakonia radicincitans DSM 16656. Classification (NCBI taxonomy): domain Bacteria; kingdom Pseudomonadati; phylum Pseudomonadota; class Gammaproteobacteria; order Enterobacterales; family Enterobacteriaceae; genus Kosakonia; species Kosakonia radicincitans. The sequence continues at coordinate 329,881 of NZ_CP018016.1, read as the reverse complement.
ATACGCAGCAACGTTGATTTCCCGCAGCCCGACGGGCCAACCATCACGATAAATTCACCGTCCGCGACGTCCAGCGTCAGCGGTTGAATTACCTGCGTTTTGCCGCTGTCCCAGCTTTTGGTTACAGCCTGTAATTTTAAACCTGCCATCTTATTTCTCACTGTCCACTAAACCACGCACAAACGCGCGCTGCATGGCTAAAACGATAACGACCGGGGGGATCAACGTCAGCAGCATCGCTGCCATCACCTGGTTCCATTGCGTGGTGCCTTCACCGCTGGCAATCATGCCTTTCACGCCCGCTACGGCAGTGCCGAGGTTGACGTCGTTGATAATCAGCAGCGGCCACAAATACTGGTTCCAGCCGTAGATAAAAGTGATCACGAACAGTGCAGCCAGGTTGGTTTTGGAAAGCGGCAGCACAATGTCGCGGAAAAAACGCATTGGCGAGGCGCCATCAATGCGCGCGGCTTCCAGCAGCTCATCCGGCAGGGTCATAAAGAACTGGCGGAACAGGAATGTCGCGGTGGCCGACGCCATCAGCGGCAACGTTAGACCGGTGTAGCTGTCGAGCATCTTCAGGTTGGCGATCACTTCCACCGTCGGGAAAATACGCACCTCGACCGGCAGCATTAAGGTGATGAAAATCATCCAGAAGAAGAGGTTACGCAGCGGAAAGCGGAACCAGACGATAGCGAAAGCCGACAGCATCGACACCGTGATTTTGCCCACCGTGATCGCCAGCGCCATGATGAAGCTGTTGGTCAGCATCAGCCAGAATGGCGCGCTGTTTACGCCGACGCCGTTCATCCAGATGTTGCGCAGGTTTTCCCACAGGTGAGTGCCAGGAATTAAGGTCATCGGCGTGTCATAGACGGCGTTGATATCCAGCGTCGCGGTCACGAAGGCGACATATAGCGGAAACAGCACCACGACGACACCGAGAATAAGCATGATATGGCTGAACAGCGCCAGTCCGGGGCGATTCTCAATCATTGGTAGCGCACCTTACGTTCAACATAGCGAAACTGGATAACCGTCAGCACAATTACCAGCACCATCAGCACCACCGACTGCGCCGCCGAAGCAGAAAGATCCAGGCCGACAAACCCTTCGCGGTAGATCTTATAAATCAACGTCGTGGTTGCCTGCACCGGGCCACCAGCGGTCGCGGCATCAATCACCGGGAAGGTATCGAAGAAGGCGTAAACGAGGTTCACCACCAGCAGGAAGAAACTGACCGGCGCGATGAGGGGCAGCGACAGTTTGAAGAAGCGGCGAACCGGCCCGGCGCCATCAATAGCCGCCGCCTCGACCAGCGAGCGGGGAATCGATTGCAACGCAGCGAAAAAGAACAGGAAGTTGTAGCTGATCTGCTGCCACACCGAGGTAAAAACCACCAGAAACATCGCCTGGCCGCTGTTTTGCGCGTGGTTCCAGTTGTAGCCGAACTGTTCCAGAAAATGGGTAATCAACCCGCGCCCGGGGTTAAACAGGAAGATCCACAGTACGGCGGCAACGGCTGGCGCAACCGCATAAGGCAGCAGCATCAGCGTCTGGTAGATACGGCTGCCGCGCACCACGTTGTCCACCAGCGCCGCAAAAAACAGCGAGACAAACAGGCCGCTAAAGGTCACCAGCGCGCTAAAACGCATCGTGGTCCAGAACGAATCCAGATAATAGCCGTCATGAAACAGCGCGATAAAGTTGTCCAGCCCGACAAACTGGCTGGAAAGCCCGAACGGATCCACGCTTTGTACCGAGTACCACAACGCTTCGCCCGCAGGCCAGATAAAGAAAATAATGGTGATAACCAGTTGCGGGGCAACCAGCAAATAGGGCAGCCAGCGCGAGCGGAACACCGGACGGGATGATGACATTGCGATTTGCTTCCTGAACCGTGTCGGGTGGCGCTCCGCTTATTCAGCCTGCAAGCATGTGCAGGCCGGGTAAGGCAAAGCCGCCACCCGGCATTTCTACATTAGGACTTCGTTGACTGCTCGAAACGGCGCAGCAGCTGGTTACCACGCTCAACGGCAGAATCCAGCGCCTGTTGCGGGGTTTTCTTACCGGTCCACACGCTTTCCAGCTCTTCATCGACAACACTGCGGATCTGCGGCATGTTGCCCAGACGCAGACCTTTGGTGAACGCCAACGGCGGCTTGTTCAGCATCTGACGCGTAGCGATATCAGCCCCCGGATTTTTGTCATAGAAACCCTGCTTGCGGGTCAAATCGTAAGCGGCAGTGGTGATCGGCAGGTAACCGGTTTTCTGGTGCCATTCGGCAGCAATTTCCGGTTTCGTCAGGAAGTCGAGGAACTGCGCCACGCCTTTGTAGGTCGCGTTATCTTTGCCCTGCATCACCCACAGGCTGGCTCCGCCAATGATGGCGTTCTGCGGCGCGCCTTTCACGTCAGCGTCGTAAGGCATCATGCCCACGCCGTAGTTGAATTTGGCGTAGTGACGAATATCCGCCAGCGAGCCAGAAGAAGCCGTGGTAATGGCGCAATCACCGTTGTAGAACTTCTCGGTGGATTCGTCTTTACGCCCGAAGTAGCTGAAATCGCCCTTCTTGTTCATCTCTTCCAGCATGGCGATATGTTTCACCTGCTCCGGCTTGTTGAACTCCAGCACCGCATCAGTACCGTCGAAACCGTTATTTTTGGTCGCCACCGGCAGACCGTGCCAGGCGCTGAAGTTTTCAATCTGGATCCAGCCCTGCCAGCCGCTGGCGTAACCGCATTTCATTCCGGCCGCTTTCAGCTTCTCGGTGTAAGCGGCCAGATCCTGCCAGGTTTTCGGCGGCTGCTCCGGATCTAAACCGGCTTTTTTGAAGGCATCTTTGTTGTAGTACAGCACCGGCGTGGAGCTGTTAAACGGCTGAGAAAGCAGATGACCGGATTTAGAATCGGTGTAATAACCGGCAACGGTCGGTACGAACTGGCTTTCATCAAAGTTGATACCGGCATCTTTAAACACCTGATACACCGGCTTGATAGCTTTGGACGCCATCATGGTGGCGGTACCCACTTCATAAACCTGCAAAATGGCAGGCGCGTTACCGGTACGGAACGCAGCGATACCTGCGCTCAGGCTCTGCTCATAGTTGCCTTTGTAGACCGGAACAATTTTGTAATCCGGGTGTGTGTCATTGAAACGTTGCGCCAGGGAGTCAACTTCTTTACCTAACTCCCCTTCCATCGAATGCCAGAACGGAATGGTGGTTGCAGCCATGGCGTTGCCTGCAAAAACTAACCCCATAGCCAGACCCAAAGCGGTATGCCGTAACGTTGTCATTGTGATCTCTCTTGTTATGCGGGATGCGCGATATCACGCGTTTTTATGCTCGCGAGGTAACATGACACGCTCGAATTACAGAAAAATAACCTTTTAATTACAATCAGATGACAGCCAGGCGTCAGGAAAATGTCGCAGAGATGATGGTACGGTGACGGAAAAATGGCGGCTCATCGGCGATTCGATGATGCCGCCCGTAAAGGTAAAAAGGCTTCTCTGTCGCAGAGAAGCCTTTTTATTACATGAATCGCCCGGCGACTCAGCTTGTCAGGTATATCGACAAGCCGCCAGGATACTTGCCCGCATAAAATTTGATAAAAAAACCGGCCCCTGGAGGCCGGTTTAAATACTGTTACCTCAAGGAGTTACCCGCCGAGATAAGCGCTGCGCACCGCTTCGTTCGCCAGCAGCGCGTCGCCGGTATCTTCCAGCACCACGTGGCCGTTTTCCAGCACGTAACCGCGATCGGCGAGCTTCAGCGCCTGGTTGGCGTTCTGCTCCACCAGGAAGATGGTCATCCCTTCTTTACGCAGCTGCTCGATGGTGTCGAAGATTTGCTGAATGATGATAGGTGCCAGGCCCAGCGACGGTTCATCCAGCAGCAACAAACGCGGCTGGCTCATCAGCGCGCGGCCAATCGCCAGCATCTGCTGTTCGCCGCCGGACATGGTGCCCGCACGCTGAATACGCCGTTCATGCAGACGCGGGAACAGCGCATAAACCCGCTCAATGCGGCTCTGGAACTGTTCACGATCGGCGAAGAAACCGCCCATCGCCAGGTTCTCTTCCACAGTCATTCGTGAGAAGACACGACGCCCTTCCGGCACAATCGCCACCGCTTCACGCATGATTTTCGCGGTCTGCCAGTCGGTGATCTCTTTGCCGTCAAATATAATGTGCCCGCTGCTCGCACGCGGATCGCCGCACAGGGTGCCCAGCAGGGTGGTTTTGCCCGCGCCGTTAGCGCCGATCAGGGTCACGATTTCCCCCTGATTAATGTGCAGACTGACATCGTGCAGCGCCTGAATCTTGCCGTAGTGGGCGCTGACTTTGTCAAAAGATAACATCACTTTTTCCATCTTATGCCTCACCCAGGTATGCGCGGATCACGTCCGGATTGTTACGGATCTCTTCCGGCGTCCCGTTCGCCAGCGGCGTCCCCTGGTTCACCACATAAATCCTGTCGGAAATCCCCATCACCAGTTTCATATCGTGCTCAATCAGCAGAATGGTGGTGTTGTGGTTGTTACGCAGCTCGACGATCAATTCGTCCAGCTCTTTGGTCTCTTTCGGGTTCAGGCCGGCCGCAGGTTCGTCGAGCATCAGGATCTCCGGCTGCGTTACCATGCAGCGGACGATCTCCAGACGACGCTGGTCGCCGTAAGCCAGGTTACTGGCCTGGCGGTTAGCGTGGGCTAACAAACCGATACGCTCCAGCCACACTGCGGCGCGATCCAGCGCTTCACTTTGTGCGCGGCGGAATGACGGAGTTTTCAGCAGGCCGGAGAAGACGCCGGTTTTCAGTTGCTGATGCTGGCCAACCAGCAGGTTCTCAATCACCGTCATTTCACGGAACAGGCGCACGTGCTGGAAAGTACGCACCACGCCCATCCGCGCGATTTGCTGGCCCGGCAACCCTTCGAGGTGCTTATCACGCAGCATAATGGTGCCGCCGGTCGGTTTATAGAAACCAGTGAGGCAGTTAAATACGGTGGTTTTCCCCGCACCGTTCGGACCAATCAGCGAAACGATCTCTTGTGGATGCAGATCCAGCGCGACGTTGTTCACCGCCAGCAGACCACCGAAGCGCATCATCAGACCGTTTACGGATAACAATGGCTGACTCATGCCTGCTCTCCTTTCGCTTGCCCGTTTTTCAATTTCAACTGCGGACGGGTCATCGGCAGCAAGCCTTGCGGACGCCAAATCATCATCAGTACCATCAAACCACCCAGCATCAACATGCTGTATTCATTGAAATCACGCATCAACTCGCGGGAAACCACCAGCAGGATGGCCGCGAGAATAACCGCAAACTGCGAGCCCATACCGCCCAGCACCACAATCGCCAGCACAAAAGCAGATTCGGCAAAGGTGAAGGATTCCGGGCTGACAAACCCCTGGCGGGCAGCGAACAGCGTTCCGGCAAAACCGGCAAACGCGGCGCTGATGGTAAAAGCGGTCAGCTTGATGCGCGTCGGATTCAGGCCCAGCGAGCGACAGGCGATTTCATCTTCACGCAGCGCTTCCCACGCACGGCCAAGCGGCATACGCAGCAGGCGGTTAATGACAAACAGCGTGACCACGACCAGCAACAGCGCGACCAGATAGAGGAAAACCACGCGGTCATTCGGATCATAGGACACATGGAAGAAGTTGCTGAAGGTATCCCAGCCGCCTTCTCGCGCAGTACGGCTGAACTCCAGGCCGAACAGCGTCGGTTTCGGGATCTGGCTGATGCCGTTCGGGCCGCCGGTAATTTCGGTGTTATTCAACAGCAGGATACGGACGATTTCACCGAAGCCGAGCGTCACAATCGCCAGATAGTCGCCGCGCAGACGCAGAACCGGGAAGCCCAGCAGGAACCCGGCAGCCGCGGAAACCAGCCCCGCCAGCGGCAGGCAGGTCCAGAAACCCAGCCCGTAATAGTGGTTCAACAGTGCGAAGGTATAGGCACCGATGGCGTAAAAACCGCCGTAGCCCAGCACCAGCAGGCCGGAAAGCCCCACGACTACGTTCAGCCCAAGGCCGAGGATGATATAAATCATCGTCATAGTGGCGATATCCACCGTGCCGCGCGACACCACAAACGGCCACGCCACGGCGATAACCAGCAGCGCCAGCAGGAACAGTTTCTGTTTTACCGTTGAGCCATCGATAGCCGGCAGAACGAATTTCGGACCGGAAACGCCGCGCAGGCCTTTCTGTAACAGCGGTCGCAGCAACTGGAAGAAAAAGACCACGGCAGTACCGATGATGATCCACTGCCAGCGGATATCCGCAGCGGTGTTCACCACCAGTTTGGTGCCATCCAGCTCAAGCTGGACACCCATAAAGACGCCAGCCAGCACGAAGAACATCGCGGCGGAAAGCAGCGCCATCGCAAAATGCATCGGTTTCATACTTTTTCCACCTCCGGGCGGCCCAGGATACCGGTAGGCATTACCAGTAGCACCACGATCAACAGCGCGAACGAAACCACATCTTTATATTCCGTACTGAGATACGCAGAGCAGAGCGATTCGGTAACACCGAGGATCAGCCCGCCAATCATCGCGCCAGGAATGCTGCCGATACCGCCCAGCACCGCTGCGGTGAACGCCTTCATCCCGGCCATAAAGCCGATGTAGGGGTTGATCACGCCGTAGAACTGGCCCAGCAACACACCAGCCACCGCCGCCATTGCCGCACCGATCACGAAGGTCAGCGCGATAACGCGGTCGGTGTTAATGCCCAGCAAGCTGGCCATTTTCAGGTCTTCTGCACAAGCGCGGCAGGCGCGGCCCATACGGGAGTAACGGATAAACAGCGTCAGCGCCAGCATCGCCACGAAAGTCACAATCCAGATCACCAACTGCATGGTGGTGACAGAAGCAGAGAAGTTTTCGCTGCTACCGACAACCCACTGGCCGTTGAACAGGCTCGGCAGCGCCACATCGCGCGAACCTTCGGTCAGGCTGACGTAGTTTTGCAGGAAGATGGACATGCCGATGGCGGAGATCAGCGCAATCAGGCGCTTGGAGTTACGCACCGGGCGATAGGCCACCCGTTCGATGCTCCAGCCGTATGCGCTGGCGATCACGATGGCGCCAACAAAACCGGCGGCGACCAGCAGCCAGCTGCTGTCGATGCCCATCATCATCAGCGCGGCGATGATCATGAAGGAGACATAGCTACCGATCATGTAAACCTCGCCGTGGGCGAAGTTGATCATGCCGATGATGCCGTAAACCATGGTGTAACCAATGGCGATCAATGCATAGGTGCTTCCCAGCGTTACGCCGTTAAACATCTGCTGCACAAAATAGAGAAACTGCTCGGACATAACTTAACCTTCTTAAAACTTCCCGGACATTGCGCCCAGGAAGCGGGATGACAGTTATTTCGCCACAGAGGACGAACCATCGGCGTGCCATTGGAAGACGCCAAACTCAAATCCTTTCAGATCGCCTTTTTCATCCCAGTTCAGCGGCCCAATCACGGTTTTAGCCCCGTTGGCTTTTAAATCTTTGATAAGCGTCAGCGGATCGTCGCTGCCGGTACGCTCCAGCGCGGTCGCCAGCGATTGCACGGCAGCGTATGTGATCCACACATATGGCCCGCTCGCATCTTTCTTCTGCGCTTTCAGGGCATCGACGATGCTCTGGTTCGCCGGATCCTGGTCATAGCGCTTCGGCATCGTCACCAGCATGCCTTCCGCCGCATTGCCCGCGATGTTAGACAGAGAAGCGTTACCCACGCCTTCCGGCCCCATAAATTGGGTTTTCAGTCCGCTGGCGCGCGCCTGGCGCAGCATTTGTCCCATCTCCGGGTAATAACCACCGTAGTAGACAAAATCGATATTTTCTTTTTGCAGACGGGCGATAAGCGCGGAGAAATCTTTCTCCCCGGCGGTGATGCCATCAAAAAAGACAATGTTTGCGCCGCCAGCTTTCAGCCCTTCCTGCACGGAACGAGCAAGACCTTCTCCGTACTGCTGCTTATCGTGAATGATGGCGATACGCTGCGGTTTAACCGAATTCAGAATGTATTTCGCGGCGGTCGGCCCCTGCGAAGAGTCCAGCCCGGCGGTGCGCATAATGTGCTGATAGCCGCGCTGAGTCAGTTCCGGATTCGTCGCGCCTGGCGTGATCATCAGAATACCTTCGTCTTCGTAGATATCAGATGCAGGCTGCGTGGAGGAGGAGCAGAGATGGCCAATTACATATTTCACACCGTCGTTAACGATTTTGTTCGCTACGGCAACGGCTTGTTTCGGGTCACAGGCGTCGTCGTACTCAACAGCAACCAGTTTGTCGCCCTTGATTCCGCCTTTGGCGTTGATATCGTGGATAGCCTGGCGCGCGCCATTAAATTCCATGTCGCCCCACTGCGCAACAGGACCGGACATCGCCCCAACAACCGCCACTTTAATATCCTTCGCCACGGCCGCGTGAGACATCGCAAGTGCAACCATTCCCGCGATTAATGTCTTCGCGTTCCTTCTCATTGTTGTAAATCCCCATTCGTGATGTCGTGTAATAATTTTGTTTTTTTATGGTTAAAAAGCATTCTGTACTTTTAATGCACAACGCTATTTTTACCAGCGCCTTTAATGGTTTAGCGCAGTTTTTTGGCAAAAACCAGACTAAATCCTCTATTTTTCAGGCGATTAAGCACAGATAATATTCTGTATTTAATCGGAGATAAACAAAAAAAGTCCCATTGCCAGCATAAAATAATGGTACATAAAGCGGAATAAATCACTACCAATCAGGTTAAAATGCTGCCTGCTTTTCGATCTCTAATGTTTCACACTGGCTGAACGTCTGCGGCAAAATTATTCACCTGCCGAATGAAAAATAAAAAACTACCCCTCTCCGGCCGATGAAATTGATTACACTCACACTATCTTTTGCGTTTTGGACAAGCTGTACATGAAATTGACTATCATCCGACTGGTAACCTTTACCGAGCAGGATCATATTGATTTAGCGAAAGTCTGGCCGGAATACTCTCCTGCTTCCCTTGAAGTGGATGATGACCACCGCATTTATGCGGCCCGCTTTAACGATCGCCTGCTGGCTGCCGTGCGCGTCACCCTGCGCGGCACCGAAGGTGCGCTGGATTCGCTGCGCGTGCGCGATATCACTCGCCGTCGCGGCGTTGGGCAGTACCTCGTTGAAGAAGTGATTCGTGATAACCCCAGCATCACCAGTTGGTGGATTGCTGATATTGGTGTCGAAGATCGCAGTGTGATGGCGGCGTTCGCTCAGACGTTGGGCTTTACCGCGCAGGAAAATGGCTGGGAAAAACGATAAAAAATGCCGGGTAGCGTTTGCTTACCCGGCATAGAAAATAACGATCTTCTGACCAGGAATTTCGTGTCGCAGGAAGCCAGCAAGTTCGTTCATCCCCGGGAGCTTACTGAAGTAAGTGACCGGGGTGAGTGAATGCAGCCAACGAATCTGTGGCGCGAAAGGCGACGGTCAGTTCATAAAATTACTTAGCGTCAGTCGCCGTACCGTTCGCGTGCCAGGTAAACACACCAAACTCAAAGCCTTTCAGATCGCCCTTCTGATCCCATGACAGCGGCCCCATCACGGTATCAACAGTGTGCCCTTTCAGGTAAGTGGCAATCGCGTCCGGTTCCGCAGTCTGGTTCAGACCTGCCGCCAGAGACTGCACGGCTGCGTAGGTGGTCCACACGAATGCGCCGCTCGGATCCTGTTTCTTCGCTTTGATAGCATCAACAATCGGTTTGTTCGCCGGGATCTGATCGTAGTTCTTCGGCTTCGTCACCAGCATGCCTTCTGCTGAATCGCCCGCGATGTTAGACAGGGAGACGTTCGCTACGCCTTCCGGCCCCATAAACTGGGTTTTCAGGCCAGCTGCGCGTGACTGACGCAGGATCTGCCCCATTTCCGGGTGATAGCCGCCGTAGTAGACGAAATCGATGTTCTCTTTCTTCAGACGCGCCACCAGCGTGGAGAAATCTTTCTCACCAGCGGTGATACCGTCAAAGAACACCACGTTGGCGCCGCCTTTTTTCAGGCCGTCCTGCACCGCACGCGCCAGACCTTCACCATACTGCTGTTTATCGTGGATGACCGCGATGCGCTGCGGTTTCACTTTGTCCAGAATGTATTTCGCCGCGGTCGGGCCCTGATCGGAATCCAGGCCAGTCGTGCGCAGCGTCAGTTTGTAACCGCGCGCGGTCAGCTCCGGCGCTGTCGCCGCAGGCGTGATCATCAGAATACCTTCGTCTTCATAGATATCAGACGCAGGCTGAGTAGAAGAGGAGCACAGGTGACCGATAACATATTTGATGCCGTCGTTGACCACTTTGTTGGCTACTGCAACCGCTTGTTTTGGGTCACACGCATCGTCATATTTTACCGCTACCAGTTTGTCGCCTTTGATGCCGCCCTTCGCGTTGATGTCTGCGATAGCCTGCTCAGCGCCGGTAAATTCCTGGTCGCCATACTGCGCAACCGGACCGGACATCGCACCGACAACGGCAACTTTAATATCTTTGGCGAATGCCACGTTGCTCATTGCTAACGCAATACATCCTGCCAGTAACGCTTTGCCCTTCATTTTCATCCTGAGTTTCCCCATTGTTATGGTTATTGCATTTGTTGTGATGTTGTTGTGTGGCACATTATTTTGATTACCATCATAAGCAAAGAATATGATAGTAGTTATTAGCCATTCTGCCGGTGCCTTAGCAGCATACTCTGCTAAAACATACCCCATTTTTCAGAATATGGAATAACAATTTTGAAGGTTATGCGACAGAGTGATGACACGCTGTAAAAAAGCCGCCCATAAGGCGGCTGAATACTTAGCGGGTCAGCGACTGGTGGATAATATCCAGCGCTTTGCGGAACTGAACTTCCGGAATGGTTAACGGATAGAGGAAACGGATCACGTTGCCGTAGACACCGCAGCTCAGCAGCAGCACACCTGCAGCCAGCGCCTTGTCCTGTACCTGTTTGGTAAATTCAGGCGATGGCGCACCGGTACTGGGATCGTTAAATTCCACAGCCACCATCGAGCCCTGCGAGCGGATATCCGCGATGTACGAGCACTGCGCTTTTGCCTGCGTCAGCACTTCCACCAGATGTTTGCCCAGATGGTTAGCGCGTTCACAGAGGTTCTCTTCGTCAATCACATCCAGCACCGCGTGTGCTGCGGCCACCGCCAGCGGGTTACCAGCGTAAGTGCCGCCCAGCCCGCCAGGCGCAGGCGCATCCATCACCTCTGCACGCCCTGCCACCGCCGATAGCGGCAACCCGCCCGCCAGGCTTTTCGCCATGGTGATCAGATCCGGTTTAACATCGTAATACTCGGTCGCGAACAATTTGCCGGTACGGGCAAAGCCGCTCTGCACTTCATCAACAATCAAAAGAATGCCGTGGCTGTCGCACAGTTTGCGCAGCGCGTTCATGAAATCCGCTGGCGCCACGTTAAAGCCGCCTTCGCCCTGAACCGGCTCCAGCAGGATGGCCGCAACCTGATCCGGCGCGATATCCGCTTTAAAAATGCGTTCGAGACTTTTCAGCGCATCTTCGGTACTGACGCCATGCAGCGCATTCGGATATTGTGCGTGGTAAATCGAGCCGGGGAACGGACCAAACCCGATTTTGTACGGGGCAACCTTCCCGGTCAGCGCCATGGTCATAAACGTACGGCCATGAAAACCGCCGCCGAAGGTAATCACGCCAGGGCGTTTGGTGTAAGCGCGGGCAATTTTCACCGCGTTCTCCACCGCTTCCGCGCCGGTTGAGAAAAACGCCGTTTTCGCCGGGCCATCAACGGGCACGCGTTCGTTAATACGTTCCGCCAGCGAAACATAGCTTTCGTAAGGAACGATTTGGTAAGCGGTGTGCGTAAATGCCTGCAACTGCTTTTCCACCGCAGCCATTACTTTCGGGTGACGATGCCCGGTATTGAGCACCGCGATCCCGGCAGCGAAGTCGATGACTTCGTTGCCTTCGACATCCCATAATGTGGCATTTTCTGCTTTTTCCGCATAAAACCCGCACATCACTCCAATACCGCGCGGCGTCGCCTGTAAACGGCGCTGATGTAGTTCGTTATTCTTCACCTGATTACCCTCGTCTGTGTTCGTTGTTGCTGCGTCTGTTGTGAAAACATGACATAAGTGGTTCTATAATCGAGTACCAGTTTTGAATAATTGAGGGATCCAATTGCGCTCACTCGTCTCTGACTTGCTGCAGCTGCGTCTGGACGAGCAGCACGAAGGCAAGCTGCATAAGAAATTATATAACGCGATTCGCCTGTCGATACTCGACGGTAGCCTGCCGACACAAAGCCGACTGCCGCCGAGCCGCGATTTAGCCGCGCAACTGAATCTGTCGCGCAATACGGTGCTGACGGTGTATGAGCAGCTACTGGCCGAAGGGTATGTCGTTTCCCGTACCGGCAGCGGCACCTTTGTGGCCGGCACCGTCCCGGACAGCCTGCTTTCCGCGCCGCTGACGCCAGGTGAAAAACTCAGCGCCAGCCTGCCTTCACAGCTTTCCGCCCGCGGTCAGCATCTGCTGAGCCACAGCAATGCCAGCGCGCGCCAGTGGGGCGCGTTTCTGCCTGGCGTCCCGGATATCAACGCTTTCCCGCATGCGCTGTTGCGAAAAATACAGTCTCGCGTAAGTCGAAAACCGCAGGCAATACAGCTTTCTTATAGCAACGCTGGCGGCAGCATCGCGCTGCAGCAGGCTCTGGTGGAGTATTTGCGGGTCACGCGCTCGGTTCGCTGTAGCGCGGAGCAGATCCTGATTACGGAAGGCATTCATCAGGCCATCGATCTGGTATCGCGCATGCTGTGTAATCCTGGCGATCTGGCGTGGATTGAGGAGCCCGCCTACTGGGGAATTCGTAATGTGCTGGCAGTAAATGGCGTTAACTTGCAGGCCATCGAAGTTGACAGATCCGGGATGAATCCGCCGGAGCCGGGCGATGCGCCGCCGAAACTGATTTTCGTCACGCCCTCGCACCAGTATCCGCTGGGCTGCGTGATGAGTCTGGAACGCCGCCAGCGGCTATTAGCGCTGGCGCGGCAAACCGGGAGCTGGATTATTGAGGATGATTACGACAGCGAATTTCGCTTCTCGGGCCAGCCCATTCCCGCCCTGCAGGGGCTGGTGGACGATGCGCCGGTGATTTATACCGGTACGTTCAGTAAAACGCTCTACCCTGGGTTGCGGCTCGGTTATCTGGTGTTGCCGCGCCCGCTAATGCAGGCGCTTAAAACCGCGCATGCCGAGCTCTATCGCGGCGGACGTTTGCTGGATCAGGAAGCGCTGGCGCAGTTTATCCGCGAGGGGCATTACACGGCGCATATTCGCCGGATGCGATTGCTGTACGCACGGCGCCGAGCGCAGCTGGCGCAGCTTATCACTGATTATCTTGGCAAAGAGGCGCTTAGCGAGTTTAACGATAATGCCGGGCTGCATCTGGTGCTGTCGTTGCCTGCTGCCTGCGATGATGTCGCGCTGGCGCAAACGGCTAACGCGCGAGGCATTCTGGTACGGCCACTTTCACGTTATTACAGCGGCGACACGCCCGCGCGCGGCCTGTTGATGGGATTTGCGGCGATGGAGGAAGAAGAGATGGAGCCAGTGTTTGCCGAGCTTGCAGAACTGATACGCGAAGCGCCGGGAAGCAAAAACGCAGCGCGTTAAAAAGCAAAAAGCCGGGCGAGGCTTGCGCCGACCCGGCTTGTTCACTGCATACGCTTACGCTTCGATAGCGGCGCGCAGTTTTTTCATCGCGTTCTTTTCCAGCTGTCGTACACGTTCGGCGGAAACACCATAACGGTCAGCCAGCTCCTGCAGCGTAGACTTGTTCTCTTCGTCCAGCCAGCGGGCGCGGATGATCTGCTGGCTGCGTTCGTCCAGCCCTTTCATCGCGTCGGTCAGCTTGTTCGCAGCCTGTTCTTCCCAGTTGTCGTCTTCAATGCCATCGGCAAAGTTCGACGATTTATCCTGCAAATAGAGCACCGGAGCCATCGGCTGGCTGTCCTGGGCGTCATCGTCCGGGGACATATCAAACGTCATGTCCTGCGCCGCCATACGCGATTCCATTTCGCGCACGTCTTTGCTGGTCACGCCCAGTTCACGGGCCACCATTTCGACTTCGTCCTGGTTAAACCAACCCAGACGCTGTTTCGCTTTACGCAGATTAAAGAACAGTTTGCGCTGTGCTTTGGTAGTTGCCACTTTCACGATACGCCAGTTGCGCAGCACATACTCGTGGATCTCAGCTTTGATCCAGTGCACGGCGAAGGAAACCAGTCGCACACCCACTTCCGGGTTGAAGCGACGCACAGCTTTCATCAGGCCGATATTACCTTCCTGGATAAGATCCGCCTGCGGCAGACCATAGCCCGAGTAATTACGAGCAATATGAACAACAAAGCGCAGGTGAGACAGAATCAGCTTTTTCGCTGCTTCCAGATCGCCCTGGTAATGCAGCTTTTCAGCCAGCGCCCGCTCTTCATCAGCCGTCAACATCGGCCATGCGTTAGCGGCCCGGACGTAAGATTCCAGGTTACCAACAGGGGCTAAAGCTAAAGTTTGCATTTCTTTGGTCATTCAAATCCTCTCAATTTACTTTCCACTGGCGGCGGTCTGTCCCCATCAGGCAACAAACATGCCAGTCCTTATGAGCAACGAGATTAGCATTCACACTTTTATCAGACAGTGATTTTATCCACAAGTTCCATGTCGCCTTGTGTATAAATTACGCACAAATTGTGACATCTGGATGAAAAAGCCGGTGCAAGGAAAACATCAGAAAGGGGCGATACGCTTTCCCTGCTACGGGAATACTTCATTGCAGGGAAAGAGTATACCAGAGTTTTTTTAATCGGGAGTAAAGTGACGTAAATGTTGCACCGTCGCCAGCCAGGCGGCTATCCAGCCGATCATCGAACAGACCAGCAGCAGCAATAAGCACTCGTCAAAAGACAAGCCGCTTAGCTCGAACTGAGTGCCAAACACTTTCGCCACTTCGGTAACGGCCGAGGAGAGCCGCATCACCAGAATTTCCGACAGGATCAGCGATAAAAACGCGCCGGAGAAGCCGAGCAGCGCGCCGCCATACAGGAACGGACGCAGGATAAAACCGTCCGTTGCGCCGATCAATTTCTGCACGTTGATGGTGTCGCGGCGGGCAAAAATACTCAGCCGCACGCTGTTGCCGATAACCAGGAAGACGGCCGCAACCATCAGTAGGCCTATCATCGCCGACACGCGCCCGACCAGCCCGGTCAGCGACGCCAGACGCGCAAACCAGCTATCGTCCATACGCACTTCATCAATGCCCTGGAGATGAGAGATGCGATCGCGCAGCGTGTTCAGCGAATCCGTGCTCTGAAAATCCAGTTTAGGAACCACTACCGCCACGGCGGGCAGCGGGTTCTCTTCCAGCATATCCAGCGCACCGCCAAACCCGGACCAGTTGCGGAACTCGCCTAGCGCATCTTCGCGGGAAAGATAGTTCACCTTCTCCACGCCCTGTTCGGACTGGAGCTGGGCGACCACCTGCTGTGCGGCGTTATCATCCAGCGTTTTGTCGAAATAGACGGTGATCTGCGGCGACGGATAGTACTGCGACGCCGCCTGGTTGACGTTTTTGTAGACCATATAGCAAACGCTCGGCAGCGTCAGCGAGATGGCAATCACCATCACCGTCAGGAACGTCGCCAGCGGTTTGCTTTTCAGATCCTGTAACGCGCCGTGCCAGGCGTAGCGAACCTGCTCGTTAAAGACATTGGTTTTACGTGATGGCGGTTTGTTTGTCGCTTTGCCACGTCGTGGAGTATTGCGATTACCGTCGCCGGAGCCAGCGGCGGATTTACGGAAACGGTCAAGCCGGCTGCCAAACTGCCGGATATGATTTAATGCGTCGCGCTTATTCACCCGCCGGGCCTCCATGCAAATGGCCATCGCTCAGGGTCAGCATGCGATACGAACGCCGGGAAATCAGCCCCAGGTCGTGAGTCGCCATCAGTACCGTAACCCCAACGCGGTTAAACTCTTCGAACAGACGTAAAATCCCTTCCGACAACGCGTCGTCCAGGTTACCGGTCGGTTCATCTGCCAGCAGCACTGCCGGTTTATTCACTACCGCGCGGGCAATGCCGACGCGCTGCTGTTCACCGCCGGAAAGTTGAATCGGGAAGCTTTTCGCTTTATCAAGCAACCCGACCTTATCCAGCGCCGCCGACACACGACGACGAATGTCATCACCGCTCGCGCCAGCGATGATCAGCGGAATCGCCACGTTGTCATACACCGTGCGATCCATCAGCAAGTGGTGATCCTGAAAGATCATGCCGATCTGGCGACGTAAAAACGGCACTTCACGGTTCTTCAGACGGCTAATGTCGTGGCCGCTGAACAGGATTTTCCCGGTGCTTGGCCGCTCAATCCCGCAGATAAGCTTCAGCAGGGTACTTTTCCCCGCGCCGGAGTGCCCGGTCAGAAAGGCCATCTCGCCTGGTTGCAGGTGGAATGTCACCCCCTGCAACGCTTGTCTCCCACCGAGATAGGCTTTGCTGACATGTTCAAAGCGAATCATTGTTAATCCTCTCGGGCAAAAAGCGCCTCAATAAAATCGCCCGCGTTAAACGGACGCAGATCTTCGATACGTTCGCCGACACCAATGTAGCGGATCGGAATACCGAACTGATCCGCCACCGAGAAAATCACGCCGCCTTTGGCGGTGCCGTCGAGTTTGGTCAGCGTGATGCCGGTAAGACCAACAGCTTCGTGGAACAGTTTGGCCTGGCTTATCGCATTTTGCCCGGTGCTGGCATCAATCGTCAGCATCACTTCATGGGGAGCGTCTTCGTCCAGCTTTTTCATGACGCGGACAATTTTCTTCAGCTCTTCCATCAAATGCGATTTGTTCTGCAAACGCCCGGCGGTATCGGCAATCAACACATCAATATTGCGCGCTTTCGCCGCCTGAATGGCGTCAAAAATGACCGAAGCGGAATCCGCGCCGGTATGCTGGGCAATCACCGGAATATTGTTGCGCTGGCCCCAAACCTGCAACTGCTCAACCGCGGCCGCGCGGAAGGTGTCGCCCGCCGCCAGCATCACCGATTTGCCCTGCTGCTCGAACTGACGCGCCAGCTTACCGATGGTGGTGGTTTTACCCACGCCGTTAACGCCAACCATCAAAATCACAAACGGTGTTTTGCCTTCAATATTCAGCGGCTCATCAACCTTCGCGAGGATGTCGCTCATTTCCTCTTTCAGCAAACCATAAAGTGCTTCTGCATCGCGAAGCTGCTTACGGCTTGCGCCTTCCGTCAGGTTGGTGATGATTCTGCGCGTGGTCTCAACGCCAACATCCGCAATCAGTAGCTGCTCTTCCAGCTCTTCAAACAGATCATCATCGATTTTTTTACCGCGAAACAGACTGATAAATCCGGAACCCAGATTTTCTTTTGTTTTCAGCAAACTGCGTTTCAGACGCGCGAAGAAACCCTCTTTTGTCGGTTTCTCCTGCTCCTGCGCTGCGTCCTCTGGCGGCACAACCATCACCGCTTCTTCCGCGGCTTCAGCGGCCAGCGCCTGTGCGTCCAGCTCTTCATCGCTCAGCGGCGCATCTTCTTCCACCAGCGGTTCAGCTTCCGTCTGCCACTCTTCCGCGCCGATCTCCTGCTCTGCGACCTCTTCCGGCAGCGGCAGTTCTTCGTGTTCAACCTGAAGCGCCTGCTCTTCGACGACAGGCTCCGGCTGCGCCTCTTCGTGCGCCAGCTGTTCGCTGACCTCAACAACCTCTTCGGCAAATTTTTCGCTGTCGGCGGCAGGTTCAGTTGCCGGTGTCTCTTCGACCGGCTGCTCAGTTACCTGCTGTGATTCGGTTTGCGCCTCTTCGGCCTGTTCTTTCTGCCCAAAGCCGAGCCAGGAAAAAAAGCCACGTTTCTTCTCATTTGCCATTGGCGACTACACTCCCGCTGTTGATTCATGGCGCAGCCCGTCTTACATGACAGGGACTGAAAACATTTGTTAATTAGTCGGATAGTCTAACACTTTCCTCAACTCGCATCACGGCCTGAGGATTAGGGTTTAACGTCCTTCGTCAGACCGCTAGAATAGCAGGCCGAAATGATGAGCAAAGCGAAAACCATGAAGAAACCTAACCGTGCCGCCAGCGGCCAGATACGCATTATTGGCGGGCAGTGGCGGGGCCGCAAATTACCGGTTCCGGATAGCCCCGGCCTGCGCCCAACCACCGATCGCGTGCGGGAAACCTTATTCAACTGGCTGGCGCCATCCATGGTTGATGCGCACTGTCTTGATTGCTTTGCCGGAAGTGGCGCATTAGGGCTGGAAGCGCTCTCGCGCTACGCCGCCAGTGCGACCCTGCTGGAGATGGAGCGCAGCGTCGCACAGCAGTTACAGCAAAATCTGGCGACGCTGAAAGCCGTCAATGCCAAAGTGGTGAATACCAATACGCTGGCCTATTTAGCAGGCCAGGGCACTCCGTACACCATTGCCTTTATCGACCCGCCGTTTCGTAAGGGGATGCTGGAAGAGACCGTGCGCCTGCTGGAAAACAACGGCTGGCTCGCCGATGACGCATTAATTTATATCGAAAGTGAAGTCGAAAATGGCTTACCGCCGGTGCCAGCGCACTGGCTTCTGCACCGGGAGAAAGTCGCGGGCCAGGTCGCGTATCGTTTATATCACCGCGAAGCACCACAAGGAGAGAAGCATGCCGCTGCTGATTAATCTGGGACGCCTGCTGATGCTTTGCGTCTGGGCCTTTCTGCTCTGGAATCTGATCCAGCCGTTTCCGCGCCCGTTGAACATTTTCGTCAACGTCGCGCTGGTCTTTACCGTTTTCATGCATGCCTTACAGGCGACAATGCTGAAAACCGCGTTGCCGAAAGAGGGCCCGCAAATGAGCAAAGCTGAGCAGATCCGCATTTTCCTGTTTGGCGTGTTTGAGCTATTGATTTGGCAGAAAAAACTAAAAGCGAAGAAGTAACGTTATAGCCCGGAGGCATCTCGCTTACCGGGCTTGTTCAAAGCCGACAAAACGTGACCCTTTATAGCTCAGCACGCCTTTGTCGCCGACCGTCAATGCATGATATTGCTGCGCATCAACGCGAAAAACCATCTCCAGCCCGCCGCTTTGCGGTTTGAAACGCGCTTCATAACGCATGGCGCTGCCCGCCGGGATCTCCTGCTGCTGGCGCGTACGGCGATCATTGAGCGGTTTTTCCCGCTTACTGCTCACCACCACGTTTTTTTGCTGTAGCGGAGCCGCATCGTTATCCGCCTTTTCCCGCCGCTGTTGAACATAGCGAAAAGAAGCGAGTACGACGATCAAGCCAATGACAAGAATGAAAAAAAGCGGTGGTTTACTCATGACGGCGCCCTGTCAGAAAAAGCGGAATTGAGCTTATCGCGGGTGAAATAGCATTGTCATCCTCCTTTTTCCGCCACTACACTGAACAGGAGAGATTTACGCAACAATAACAGATACAGGGACTTAATTATGCTGTGGTCATTTATCGCTGTCTGTTTGTCCGGCTGGTTGTATGTCGATGCGTCTTATCGCGGCCCGACCTGGCAGCGCTGGGTTTTTAAACCCGTCACCCTACTGCTCCTGCTGTTGCTGGCCAGGCAAGCGCCAATGTTCGACGCCATCAGTTATCTGGTGCTGGCTGGCCTCTGCGCTTCGCTGGTGGGTGATGCGCTAACCTTGCTGCCGCGACAAAAAATGCTCTACGCCATCGGCGCTTTTTTCCTCGCCCATCTGCTTTACACCATTTACTTCGCCAGCCAGATGACACTCTCCTTTTTCTGGCCGTTGCCGGTGGTGCTGCTGGTTATTGGCGCGTTGCTGTTGGCGGTGATCTGGACGCGCCTCGAAGAGCTGCGCATGGCCGTATGTGCCTTTATCGCCATGACGCTGGTGATGGTCTGGCTGGCAGGCGAACTGTGGTTCTTCCGCCCTACCAGCCCCGCGCTGTCGGCGTTTGTCGGTGCGGCGTTGCTGCTGCTCGGCAATATTGTCTGGCTGGGGAGCCACTACCGTAAACGCTTCCGTGCCGATAATGCCATCGCTTCGGCCTGCTACTTCGCCGGACATTTTCTGATCGTCCGTTCGCTGTATATTTAAAAGGCTTGACTCTGGAGTCGACTCCAGAGTGTATCCTCCGGTTAATGAGAAAATTATCATTCACCGGAGGATGCTATGCCGACCCCCACCTCGCCCGCCGGCACGAAAAAAGCCCCACAGTTTGCGGCAATAAAACTGCGCCCGTTGCCGGAGAAACCGCAATCCTGCTGCGCTGATGGTGCCTGCGAAAGCAAGGCGCAACCGGCGCTGAGCGCGGAAGGCGAACGCTATAGCTGGCTGGTTTCTGGTATGGACTGCGCCGCCTGCGCCCGCAAAGTGGAAAATGCTGTCCGCCAGGTTGAAGGCATTGGCCAGGTTCAGGTGACTTTTGCGACAGAAAAACTGATCGTTGTGGCCAACGGCGATGTGCGCGAACGCGTCGAGCAGGCAGTTCAGCAGGCTGGCTACCAGTTGCGCAGCGAGAACAACACGCCCGAGCCAGCACCTTCACGGCTGCGGGAAAACCTGCCGCTGATTGTCCTGATGGTAATGATGGCGCTCAGTTGGGCGCTGGAGCAGTTCAACCATCCTCTGGGCCAGGCTGCTTTTATCGCCACCACGCTGGTCGGCCTGTGGCCGATTGCCCGCCAGGCGCTGCGCTTAATCAAAAGTGGTAGCTGGTTTGCTATCGAAACGTTAATGAGCGTGGCGGCGATTGGCGCCCTGTTTATTGGCGCAACGGCGGAAGCAGCGATGGTATTGCTGCTGTTTCTGATTGGCGAACGCCTTGAAGGCTGGGCTGCCAGCCGCGCACGCCGCGGCGTAAGCGCACTGATGGCGCTGAAACCGGATACCGCCATCCGCTTGCGTAACGGTGAGCGCCAGACGGTCGCCGCCAGCGAGTTACAGCCAGGCGACACCATTGAAGTTCCGGCGGGTGGGCGTTTACCCGCCGACGGCAAGCTGGTGTCGGCATTTGCCAGTTTTGATGAAAGTGCCCTGACCGGCGAATCGGTGCCGGTGGAACGCACTTGCGGCGAATCAGTACCGGCCGGTGCCACCAGCATCGATCGGCTGGTGACGCTGGAAGTGGTATCGAAGCCCGGCGAAAACGCTATCGACCGTATCCTCAAGCTGATTGAAGAGGCCGAAGAGCGTCGCGCGCCAATTGAGCGCTTTATCGATCGCTTTAGCCGCATCTATACACCGGCGATTATGGCAGTAGCGCTGCTGGTCGCGGTTGTGCCGCCGCTGCTGTTCGCTGCGCCGTGGTTACCGTGGATCTACAAAGGGCTGGCATTGCTGTTGATCGGTTGCCCGTGCGCGCTGGTGATCTCTACGCCAGCCGCGATTACTTCCGGGCTGGCAGTAGCTGCACGGCGTGGCGCGTTAATCAAAGGTGGCGCGGCGCTGGAGCAACTTGGTCGCATCCGCCAGGTCGCATTTGATAAAACCGGCACGCTGACCATTGGCAAACCGCAGGTTGTCGCGGTCACGCCGCTGGCAGGGATCGACGAAGCGGAACTGCTGGCGCTCAGCGCCGCCGTTGAACAGGGTTCCACTCACCCGTTGGCGCAGGCTGTTGTACAGGAAGCACAGCGCCGCCAGTTGCCGATTCCGACGGCGCAAGCGCAGAGAACACTGGCCGGAAAAGGGATCGAAGCACAGATTGACGGGCAATATATTCGCATCAGCGCACCGGATAAACTGCCGCAAGATACGCTGGGGAACCTGTTAGCACACATTCATCAGCAGGAGAGCCTCGGCCAGACGGTGATTGTGGTTGAGCGCGATGGCGAAGCGATTGGCACGCTGGCGTTGCAGGATACGCTGCGTGATGACGCCAAAGAAGCGGTTGCCGCGCTGCATGCGCTGGGCGTTCAGGGGGTGATCCTGACCGGAGATAACCCGCGCGCGGCGGCAGCGATCGCCGGGGAGCTGGGGCTGGATTTCCGCGCCGGTCTGTTGCCGGAAGATAAAGTGCAGGCGGTACAGGCGCTGAATCAGCGTTCACCGCTGGCGATGGTAGGCGATGGCATCAACGATGCGCCCGCCATGAAAGCCTCAACCATTGGGATTGCGATGGGTAGCGGCACCGATGTGGCGCTGGAAACGGCGGACGCGGCCTTAACGCATAACCGTCTGATCGGCATTGGGCAGATGATCCGCCTGGCGCGTGCGACGCACAGCAATATTCGCCAGAACATCGCCATGGCGCTGGGTTTGAAAGCTATCTTTCTGCTGACGACGCTGCTGGGAATGACCGGGCTGTGGCTGGCAGTGCTGGCGGATACCGGCGCAACGGTGCTGGTGACAGCCAATGCGTTGCGCCTGTTACGCAGCAAAGATTAGTGGCTTTTACGCACCACGTACCGATACGGCAGTGATTCGGTTTGCCCGGCAACCAGCTCGTGCTCCATAAAACGACAAAAGCCGGGAATATCGCGGGTGGTTGCCGGATCGTCGGCGATAATCAGCAATGTTTCGCCAACCTGCATATTGCGCACGGTTTTGCGCACCATCATTACCGGCTCCGGGCAACGTAAACCCTGCGCATCCAGCGTATGGTCAGCAGTGGAAAAGAAATCGGTCATCTTCATCTCGCAAGGGAAAAAACCGCATTAGTTTACGCTGCCTTTTTTGTGACGCAAGCAAGGTTAACGATTGCGTTAAAATTAACCATTGCATCCGGCAATAGTTGCAGTATCATGCGGCGGCTCTGCGTGGCAGAGCACAAAAAAGTACTGGGTTCCCTCACCCCATTTACCAAAAAGGTCACAATATGACGCAATTTTCATCCTCACAGCGCATGAAAGCGCTGGTCTGGCTTTCGCTTTTTCATCTGCTGGTGATTATCTCCAGTAACTATCTGGTGCAGCTGCCGGTCGCCATTTTTGGTTTCCAGACCACCTGGGGCGCATTCAGTTTCCCGTTTATTTTCCTCGCGACAGATTTAACCGTGCGCATTTTCGGCGCGCCGCTGGCAAGACGCATTATTTTCGCCGTGATGGTGCCTGCGCTGCTGGCCTCTTACGTGATCTCTTCGCTGTTCTATATGGGAAGCTGGCAGGGTTTTGGCGCACTCGCGCATTTCAACCTGTTTGTCGCCCGTATCGCCAGCGCCAGCTTTATGGCCTATGCGCTGGGGCAAATTCTCGACGTGCATGTGTTTAACCGCCTGCGTCAGAATCGCCGCTGGTGGCTTGCGCCTGCAGCCTCCACCGTATTCGGTAACGCCAGCGACACCGTTGCGTTCTTCTTTATTGCTTTCTGGCGCAGTCCGGATGCGTTTATGGCGCAGCACTGGACGGAAATCGCGCTGGTGGATTACAGCTTTAAAGTACTTATCAGCATCGCCTTCTTCCTGCCGATGTACGGTGTGTTATTGAATATGTTACTGAAAAGGCTGGCAGACAAATCTGAAATTAACGCGTTGCAGGCCAGTTAAGAGTACCGCTAAGCAGATGTGATAAGATGGAGCGCTGAGCCGTTATGGCTGTTTATTGAAAGGAAGAAGTCAATGCGCAATCTGGTTAAATATGTCGGTATTGGCCTGCTGGTCGTCGGGCTGGCTGCCTGTGATAACAGCGACAGCAAGAAGCCGGTTCAGGCCGCTTCAGCTGAAAGCAATGCAACAGGCCAGCCGGTAACGCTGCTTGACGGCAAGCTCAGCTTTTCGCTGCCGGCGGATATGACCGATCAGAGCGGCAAGCTGGGCACCCAGTCTAATAATATGCACGTTTACTCCGACGCCACCGGCCAGAAAGCGGTGATCGTTATCGTTGGCGACAATACGCAGGAAGATTTAGCGGCGCTGGCGAAACGTCTGGAAGATCAACAACGTGTCCGCGACCCGCAGTTGCAGGTTGTGACCAATAAAGCGATTGAGATCAAAGGCCAGACGCTGCAACAACTCGACAGCATTATCTCGGCCAAAGGTCAGACAGCCTGGTCTTCCGTGGTGCTGGGGAAAGTCGACAATAAACTGCTGACCTTGCAGGTCACGCTGCCGGCAGATAACCAGCAGCAGGCGCAAACCGCCGCAGAAAACATCATCAATACCATCGTGGTGAAATAATCACGCTGCGAGTGGTAAAAAGGGAACCTGCGGGTTCCCTTTTTTATTGCCGAATGGCACTGTCGGCCCGATAAACAGAGCGCTAGAGAGCAATCATCCCACCGACACCGGCTTTTGTTTTAATCGCCAGGCTAACAACAAGGCGATTGCCACCAGCCCTGCCGCCGCCAGATAAATCGACGACACGCCCGCCCATGCCATCAGCAACCCTGCCAGCGGACCGGTAATACCCAGCGATAAATCCATAAACACCGTATAGGTCGCCAGCGCGGAACCCTGGTTATTCTGCGGCACCGCTTTCACGGCTACGACGCCCAGCGCCGGGAACACCAGCGAGAAACCGGCGCCGGCAAGAAACACACCGAGTTTTGCCATCCACGGATCTACCGCCAGCCCCACCAGTACCAGACCGAGCGTTTCGACCACAAAACAGATCATCGATACATTCAGGCCGCCAAAACGGTTGATGCCATTCGGTATCAGCAAACGGGTGCCAACAAACGCACAGCTGAACAGCGTCAAGGCAAATGCCGCGCCGTCCCAGCCTTTGGCCGCGTAATAGAGCGTGATGAAGGTCGCTATCACGCCAAACCCTGCCGAGCCCAGCGCCAGTGCCATGCCGTACGGCAAGACGCGCCCCAGCACTGCGCGAAACGGCAGTGGTTTGCCTTTACTGGCCTTCACACTCGCCCGCGGTAATGCCAGCACAATCGCCAGCAACGCAATGCCCATAATGGCTAAAGACAAACCCTGTAACCCACCATAGCGGTAACAGAGTACGCCGAGCGGCGCACCCACCGCCATTGCGCCGTAGCTGGCAATGCCATTCCACGAGATCACGCGACCAATATGAATGGAACCGACAACGCCCACGCCCCACAGCGTCGCGCCGGTCCCGGCAAAGCTCTGGCCGATACCCAAAATCACACGCCCGAGGCCCAACAACACCAGGCTTAATATGCCAGGGCTGCTGCCCATTGCCGCCAGCAAGTAACTGAGACCGCTAAGAAAGGCACCGCACAGACCAAAGATAACGACCTTTTTCGGCCCCAATAAATCGGCATAGCGCCCGGCATGCGGTCGGCTGAGCAGCGTGGCGAAATATTGCAGGCTAATCACTAACCCGGCCCAGAAGGCGCTATAACCCATCACATCATGGACATAGCCAGGCAGCACCGCCAGCGGCAGTCCAATGGTGAGATAACTGGCAAAGTTAAAAATAACGACGGACAAAATCCGCAGATTGAGGCGCAATCCGCTAAGCGCCGGTTCAGCGGCATTTTCAGGCATGAAGTTTGACCCAGAGATTCACAACAGTGTTTCACTATTATCACGTCAGGGCGCAGAAATCAGCACCCACTTTAAGAATATCTCTGTCGGGCGAAGACGTTACGGGGCACTACACTTAACGGGCGTGATGACAAAAGGAATGCCGAATGACACAACCTCAACCGGACCAGGCAGGTCTTCATATTCTGTTAAAACTGGCAGCACTGGTGGTGATCCTCGCCGGGATCCACGCCGCCGCTGACATTATTGTGCAACTGCTGCTGGCGCTCTTTTTCGCCATCGTCCTTAACCCACTGGTGAGCTGGTTTATTCGCCGCGGCCTGAAACGCCCGGTCGCCATTGCAATTGTGGTGCTGGTGATGCTGATTTTCCTCACCGCACTGCTCGCGGTGCTTGCCGCATCGGTGAATGACTTTATGACCCTGCTGCCGAAATACAATCGCGAATTCACGCGCAAATTTCTCCAGTTGCAAGATGCTATGCCCTTCCTCCGGCTGCATATGTCGCCAGAGCGCATACTGCAACGCATGGACTCCGAGCGGTTAATGACTTTCGCAACGTCCATGGCGACTCAGCTATCGAACGCGATGGCCAGCATTGTGCTACTGGTGATGACCGTGGTGTTTATGCTGTTTGAAGTACGCCACGTTCCCTACAAAATGCGTTTTGCCCTTACCAACCCGCAGGTGCATATTGCCGGGCTGCACCGTGCGTTAAAAGGCGTCTCTCACTATCTGGCGCTGAAAACGCTGCTCAGCGTCTGGACCGGCCTGATTGTCTGGCTGGGGCTGGTTTTGCTGGATATTCAATTTGCGTTAATGTGGGGCGTACTGGCTTTTCTGCTCAACTATGTACCGAATATCGGCTCGGTGCTCTCCGCAATCCCACCGATGATTCAGGCGTTGCTGTTCAATGGCGCCTACGAATGTTTGCTGGTTGGCGCGCTGTTCCTGGTGGTACATATGGTGATTGGCAACATTCTTGAACCGCGCATGATGGGCCACCGTCTCGGGATGTCCACGCTGGTGGTGTTCCTGTCATTGTTGATTTGGGGATGGCTGCTCGGACCGATCGGTATGCTCCTGTCAGTACCGCTGACCAGTGTCTGTAAGATCTGGATGGAAACCACCACCGGTGGCAGCAAACTGGCGATTTTGCTGGGGCCAGGCAGACCGAAAAGCCGCCTGCCCGGGTAAAATGCCTACCAACGGGGAATTTTTATATCTGTAGTCTCAGTTGTTAATCTTGATAAAATAAAAGCGCCCATATTCTTATGGGCGCTTTTATTTTTAAATCCCGCATCAGATAAATCGCAAAATTTACCTTAAGATGAGATAATAAACATAACAAATATATAACGTAATTAAATAGCCAATTATTAATCAAGAAACTCAGCAGTCATCGGTTCAACTAACCATTTGGGTTCTCATGCCTTAATAAAAGCTACCGTTGCGCAAAACATAATGGTATTTTATGCTCGTTCTGTAAAAGCCATATGATTCCATCATAAAAATCAAGGCAGTATCATTTACCTTCAGAACAACATCATTATTTCGCCTTAGCTTACGATATTAAATGTGTCACCAATCTTATATTTATTTGATACGGAGTTCTCATGAAAAAGATTGTTCAATTACTGACTGCGATTGCTGTCGTAGGTGCGCTGACAGGCTGCGCGCGTACAACCAGCATTCATAATATTACCACTCCGGTCAGTGCGGGCCATTCTCAGGCGCAGGTTCGTGCTGCGATTCTGAAAGCGGGTCAACAACGCCAGTGGATCATGACCGATGCAGGCCCTGGCGTAATCAAAGGACGCCTGCAAAGTCGCGACCATGTTGCAGAAATTCGCGTTAACTACTCGGCAAGCAGCTATTCAATTAACTACGAAAATAGCCTGAACCTGAAAGCCTCAGACGGTAAAATTCATAAGAATTACAACCGCTGGGTTAACAACCTCGACAAAGATATTCAGCTGAATTTGTCCACAGGCGCTGCGCTTTAATTATCATTCTGCCTAAAGTCGGACCGGGAACGGTCCGATAATCAATGTGCTCTTAATTAAGGTTATGCACACCATGTATGAACAGGATCCCTTCAGCGCGCTGGAAGCGATAGCTGAAGCGCAGCGTATTGCTTTTGCCCCAATGTTATTTCAGACCGCGGTCTGTTTGCGGAGATTTGGACTGCTGGAATTTCTGGATAAACAAGGAAAGCGGGGCGCCACTCTCGATGAAGTTGTCGAAGGTTGCGAGGCAGATGAGTATGCCGCCAGCGTGTTGCTCGACATGGCACTTAGCGGGCGAATTATCACCCAGAGTGAAGATCGTTTTTATATCGCGAAGGTTGGACATTTCCTGCTTCATGATCCGATGACGCGCGTGAATATGGATTTTTCCCAGGACGTTTGCTATCAGGGACTTTATTTCCTTGAAGACGCCTTAAGACACGGAAAACCCGCAGGGCTGCGCGTATTTGGCGAGTGGCCAACGATTTATCCGGCTTTATCGCAATTACCAAACCCGGCCCGGGATAGCTGGTTCGCTTTTGATCATTATTATTCCGATGCGGCATTTACAGCGGCGCTGCCACATATATTCGCCAGCCAGCCTGTAAGGCTGTACGATGTTGGCGGCAATACCGGGAAATGGGCGATGACTTGCTGCAAATATGATGCAAATGTCACAGTAACCTTATTAGATTTGCCTGAACAAATTGCACTGGCACAGAAAAATGTTGATGCCGCAGGCCTTTCCGCACGGATTCATTTCCATCCGGTCGATATGCTTAGCGAAGCACCACTACCCAGTGAAGCTGATATCTGGTGGATGAGTCAATTCCTGGATTGCTTTTCTCCCGAACAGATTGTTGGGATGTTAAATAAAATAGCTGGCGTCATGAAGCCGGGTGCCAGACTGTGTATCATGGAACTGTTCTGGGATGCGCAAAAATTTGATGCTGCCGCATTCAGCCTGAATGCAACCTCGCTGTATTTCACCTGTATGGCGAACGGTAACAGCCGTTTTTACAGTGCAGAGAATTTTCTGCGCTATCTGGAAATGGCCGGATTCAGCATTGAAAAACGCCTCGATAATCTCGGGGTTGGGCATACGTTATTGATATGTCATAAAAAATAAGACAGAGCGGCAACTGTGCCGCCGTGATGCCTGACGGGCATCAATGGAAAAACCGTTTTTCGCGGATACGCGTTGATGAAATTTGCACTGAATATTACGGATTGGCTGGCCAGAGCACCGGGTTTGAGCGAAACAACACAGTGGCAACAATGGTCGCTGAGTGGTGGCGCCATCGATCCTGCACTACCGCAGGCGAAACTGGCCGCGCTGCCGATGATGACCGCGCGCCGCCTCAGTTCTGGCAGTCGTCTGGCTGTCGAATGCGGTATGACGCTAATGCGCCAGCATGCGGTGGATGCCGTCGTGTTTAGCAGCCGTCACGGTGAACTGGAACGCAACTATCGCATCCTGCAAGCGCTGGCGAGCGGACTGGATATCTCTCCTACCGATTTTGCCATGTCAGTGCATAACTCCGCAGTGGGTAATCTCACCATCGCCATGGAACAGCCAATTGTTTCATCCTCCGTTTCAGCCGGGCTCGACACTTTCCAGCAGGGGCTGTGTGAAACGATTTGCTTCCTGCAGGCTGGCTATAAACGCGTGTTGATGGTGGATTTCGACGGCAATCTGCCGGCATTTTATCATCCAGAATTGCCTCCGGATATGCCCACCTGGGCCTATGCCGTTGCACTGGTTATCGAAGCAGGCGATGCCTTTCAGTGCGTCAGCGAAGTGGCAGAAGGGAATAGCGAACCCCGATTGCCGCAAAGCGTGCAGTTTTTGCAGCATTATCTGCGTAATGAATCTGCTTTCAGCATTGCTGGCGAGCGTCTTAACTGGCGCTGGAGCCGCGCATGAGCCGTCTCAACTGGCTGTGGCGCTTACTCATGACCGGGCTGTGCTTTGCGCTGTTCGGCATCGGTGGTCTGCTGCTGTCGTTAGTCTGGTTTAATCTGCTGATCGTCGTTGTGCGTAACAAAGCAAAGCGGCGTATGTTGGCGCGCCGCAGCATTGCCGCCAGTTTCCGCCTGTTTTTAAACACTGCAAAGTTTACTGGCGCGCTGGATTATCGTATTGAGGGAATTGAAGCCCTGCGCAGCGAACGCGGTTGTCTGGTCATTGCGAATCACCCGACATTGATCGATTACGTTTTACTGGCCTCTGTGATGCCGGAAACTGACTGCCTGGTCAAAAGCGCGCTGCTCAACAACCCCTTCGTTAGCGGTGTCATTAAGGCAGCGGATTATTTGATCAACAGCCAGGCAGACACACTGTTGTCCGCCTGCGAACAACGTCTTCGACAAGGCGAAACCATATTAATTTTCCCGGAAGGCACGCGTACACGGCCCGGCGAAAAAATGACACTGCAACGTGGCGCCGCAAACATCGCCGTGCGCTGCGGTTGTGATTTACGCATCGTGGTTATCCACTGTAGTGAACATCTGCTGGACAAACACAGCCGATGGTATGACGTCCCACCACGCAAGCCGCTCTTTACCGTTAAAATGCGGGAACGCGTGGCAATAAAACAATTTTATGATGCGGAATCGCAAGAACCGGCGCTGGCGGCAAGACAGCTTAACCGGCATCTTCTGCGTCAATTAACATCAGGTTTTGCACTTTTTTAGGAACGGATGATGCAACAGCTCTATCTTGAAATTAAAAATCTTATTATCAGCACATTGAATCTGGATGAACTCAGCGCCGATGACATCGAAACCGAGAGCGCGCTCTTCGGCGATGGGCTGGGACTGGACTCCATCGATGCGCTCGAACTGGGTCTGGCGATCAAAAATCAATACGCGGTGGTACTTTCAGCGGAAAGCGAAGAGATGCGCCAGCATTTCTACTCTGTCGCCACGCTGGCATCTTTTATTCAGTCCCAACGCGCATAAAACGGATTCGCTATGACCGAGAAAAACGAAATTTATCAGGAAGTTTCTGCACTTCTTATCAAGCTGTTTGAAATCGACCCGCAGGATATCTCTCCCGAGGCCCGTCTGTACGAAGATCTGGAGCTCGACAGCATTGATGCCGTCGACATGATTGTGCATCTACAGAAAAAGACCGGTAAGAAAATCAAACCGGAAGAGTTCAAAGCCGTGCGCACCGTACAGGATGTTGTCGATGCCGTAGAACGTCTTCTGCGCGAAGAATAAGCCACCGTGTCTGGATCTCGTCTGGAAACGGGACTGAAGCTGATCGCCGCGTTATTGATGCTCTGCTGGCCCTTTGTGGTCTGGTTCGGCCTTGCGCATAACAGTCTGCACTGGTTGCTCCCTTTGATGGCCGTCATGCTGCTTTTCCGTTTGCGGCAAGCCCGACAAGCACTGGCGCCGATGCGCTTTGTTACGCGCAGCGTGGCGCTGACCGGTATCGCGTTGTGCGCAACAAGCTGGCTGCTAAAAACGCATCAGCTCTTGCTCTATTACCCGGTGACCGTCAGCCTCATCATGTTGCTGGTATTTGGCTGTTCACTGTGGAGCAACATGCCGCTGGTTGAACGCCTGGCGCGCCTGCGTACACCTGATCTGCCTGAGTCAGCCGTACGCTATACCCGCCGCGTCACGCAGGTCTGGTGTGTTTTTTTCATGGTAAATGGCGGGATCGCGCTGTTTACGGCGCAGTATGGCGATATGCGTCTGTGGACGCTCTGGAATGGCATGATCTCCTACCTGCTGATGGGGTTACTGATGGCAGGTGAATGGCTGATACGCCGCCAGTTGATTAAACGAGAGATGCAATGAAGACTCTTCCCTTCACCGCCTGGCTAAGCTATTCGCGGGCCAATGACACGCCTGTCGCCTGGCTTGGCGACAGGACGTGGACGCTGGAAGACCTGCGCCACGATGTCGCTCAGCTTATGGTATGGCTACAGAAGCACGATGAGGAACGCTGGGCGCTGTGCTTTGAAAACAGCTACCTGTTTATCGTTGCGCTACTGGGCACGCTGCATGCCGGAAAAATCCCGGTGATCCCCGGACACTGCCGGGAATCGCTGCTGGCTGAGCAAAAATCACTCTTTCAGGGCGTCCTGAGCGATCACGCTTTACGCTGGGATGGCCCACATTCGGTGGTGAAGGCAAACACGATACACACAGCGCAAACATACGCATTTCCGCCACTTCGTGAAGGGGCATTTATCGAGCTGTTTACTTCAGGCTCGACCGGACAACCGCGCCGTGTCATCAAACCTGTAGCCTGCCTCGATCGCGAAGCGACGATCCTGGCCGCGCGTTTTGGTGACAAGCTGGCGGGCTGTCGTGTCGTCGCGTCGGTCGTGCCACAACATTTATACGGGCTGACATTCCGCATCTTCCTGCCCATGTCGCTCGGGCTGCAGCTACATGCCGCAATGCTCTATTACGCCGAGCAATTGGCCGCGCTGGAAAGCCATCATCGCTATGCGTTTATCAGCAGTCCCGCCTTCTTAAAACGCCTTGATCCCAGGCTAACGCCGCCGCCGGTAACCATCATTCTCTCGGCTGGCGGCATGCTGCCATGGTCAGATGTTCAGGAGACCGCCGCCTGGTGCGGTATTCAACCGGACGAGATTTATGGCAGCACGGAAACGGGAATTCTGGCCTGGCGGCACCGCCAGCAGGATATGATCCCGTGGCAACCTTTCCCGGGCGTCACGATTGTGCCGGAAGGCGACGCATTTCGCGCGCATTCACCGATTATTCACGAACCGGACGGTCTGTTGCTTGACGATATCCTGATCCTCGATGGCAGCGGGACGTTCCACATCGCCGGGCGTCGTGGGCGCGTCGTTAAAATCGAAGAAAAGCGCATCTCACTCAGCGAAATAGAAAAACGTGTACTTGCGCTTGAGGGGATTCGGGAAGCGGCAGCACTTCCCATCTCCCGTGGCGGGCGTCAGGGCGTTGGAGTGCTACTGGTGCTGGAAGAAGAAGCACGCCGCCAGTGGCTTAATTGCGACAGCAAAGCAATGGAACTCGCCTGGCGAAGGGCGCTGATTCCGTGGCTGGAGCCGGTGGCAGTGCCGCGCTACTGGCGCATCCTGGAGGAAATTCCCGTCAACAGTATGAACAAGCGTGTTTATGCGCAACTACAGGAGTTATTTCATGAAACCTCATGAAGTTGAACGCCGCCAGGTGTCGCCCGCTCACGCAGAAATCGACATCCAACTGGAGAAGGATCTGTTCTGGTTCCGCGGTCATTTCGCGGTTCAGCCGCTGCTACCCGGCGTGGCACAGCTCGACTGGGTGATGCATTATGTGGCGCTGATGCTCGCGCCCGGCTACCGTTTCCACAGTATTCAAAACGTCAAATTTCAGGCACCGCTACTGCCGGGAAATAGAGTCACGCTGATACTCGACTGGCAGGAACAGAAGCAGCAACTGAGCTTTAGCTACCAGCGCCATGTGGGCGAAGAACGCCATACCTGTAGCAGCGGGAAGATTCGCTTATGTCAGTGACATTTAACCCGTGTGTGGTCATTCCTTGCTATAACCACGGCGCAATGATGGCGCGTGTGATTGAACGCCTGCAACCGACAGGTCTGCACTACTTTATCGTCGATGACGGTAGCGATGACACGACACGTCAGGTACTGGAAACGCTGGCCAAAGAGCATGAAACACTGACTCTGACGCGTCTGGCGCAAAACGCCGGTAAAGGCGAGGCGGTGATTCGTGGTTTACAACACGCTGCCCGCGCGGGTTTTACCCACGCTATCCAGGTGGATGCCGACGGGCAGCATGCGATTGAAGACATTCCCAAACTGCTGGAGCTGGCCAGACAGCACCCGCAAGCGCTGATTTCCGGCCAGCCTATTTATGATGACTCCATTCCCCGTTCGCGGCGTTATGGCCGTTGGGTCACGCACGTGTGGGTATGGATAGAAACGCTGTCTTTGCAATTGAAAGACAGCATGTGCGGTTTTCGCGTCTACCCCATCGCCTCAACACTACATCTTGCGGAACGCGTTACGCTGGGCAAGCGTATGGATTTCGACACTGAAGTGATGGTTCGCCTCTACTGGCAGGGAACGCCCAGCTACTTTGTCCCGACACGCGTGACTTATCCGCAGGACGGACTCTCTCATTTTGACGCGCTTAAAGACAATGTCTGCATTTCGCTGATGCATACCCGACTCTTCTTCGGCATGCTGCCGCGCATTCCTTCGTTACTGTTTCGCCGCTCCGGTTCGCACTGGGCTCAGCAGCAGGAGAGGAAAGGATTATGGGGAATGCGCTTTATGCTGCTGGTCTGGAGAGTACTTGGACGACGCGCATTCTCACTGTTGCTCTATCCGGTTGTTGCCGTCTATTGGATTAGCGCGGGTAACGCACGTCGGTCATCGCAGCTCTGGCTGGCGCGCGTATCCACCACCCTGGCGCTGCGTGGACTAACAGCACCAGCAAAACTCAGCAGCTATCGCCACTTTCTGCGTTTTGCCGAAGCCATGCTGGATAAAGTGGCAGGCTGGCGCGGCGAGCTCCAGTTAGGTCGCGACGTTGAATTTGCACCCGGCACTGAAGCAGCGATGGAGCTGGACGATAACAAAGGCAAGCTGTTGCTGGCGTCACATTTGGGCGACGTCGAAGCCTGTCGTGCGTTGGCGCAGCTACATAACAGCAAAGTGATCAATGCGCTGGTGTTCCATGAGAACGCACAACGCTTTAAACAGATCATGCAGGAGATGGCTCCCGAAGCCGGAGTGCACCTGATCCCGGTAACGCATATCGGCCCGGACACCGCCATGCTGCTGAAAGATAAGCTCGATAAAGGCGAATGGGTGGCTATTGTCGGCGATCGTATTGCCGTTAATCCACAGCGCGGTGGCGACTGGCGGGTATGCTGGAGCACTTTTATGGGCCACGCCGCACCCTTCCCACAGGGGCCGTTTATTCTGGCGGCGGCGCTGCGTTGCCCTGTGCTGTTAATGTTTGCCCTGCGTCAGAACGGCAAATTACGTCTGCATTGCGAACACTTTGCCGATCCACTGCCCATGCCACGCGCAACCCGGCAAGCGGCGCTGCGTGCTGCCGTCGATAACTATGCTTCACGCCTTGAGCACTACGCCCTGCAATCACCACTCGACTGGTTTAACTTTTTTGATTTCTGGCGGTTGCCCGACCACGTACCGCAAGCCATGGATAAGGAGTAAAGGTGTTAAACGATCCCCGTTTTACCGCCGAGGTTACGCTGAGCGTTCCCTTTCATGACGTCGATATGATGGGCGTTGTGTGGCATGGAAACTATTTTCGTTACTTTGAAATAGCGCGCGAGGCGCTACTGAATCAATTTGATTACGGCTACCGCCAGATGAAAGCCTCGGGCTATTTGTGGCCGGTCGTGGATACGCGGGTGAAATACCGCGATGTACTGACATTTGAACAGCATTTCCGCGTGCGCGCCCGAATCGAAGAGTTCGAAAACCGCCTGAAAATCGCTTACGAAATCTTCGACGCCGCCAGCGGCAAACGCACCACCACCGGTTACACCATTCAGGTGGCGGTTGAGGAGAAAAGCAGGGAAATGTGCTTTGTCAGCCCGGCCATTCTGTTTGAACGTATGGGAGTAACACCATGAAATACTGGCCTCTGCTGGTGCTGTTTTTCGCCCCATTCGGCAATGCAGTGACGCTGGAGGAGTTGCAGCAGCGCTTTACCCAGCAACCCGTAGTACGTGCGCATTTTACCCAAACCCGAACCATCAAAGATCTGCCGCAGCCGTTGCGATCGCAGGGCGAGATGCTGATCGCCCGGGAGCAGGGATTATTATGGGATCAAACCACGCCGTTCCCGATGGCGCTGATGCTGGATGACTCGCGGATGGTGCAAATCATTAACGGTCAGCCACCACAGGTGATCACCGCGCAGAACAATCCGCAAATGTTCCAGTTTAACCATCTTCTGCGGGCGCTGTTTCAGGCCGATCGCAGGGTACTTGAGCAGAACTTCCGCATCGATTTTAAAGATGCAGGGACAGGTCGCTGGACATTGAAGCTGACGCCGATCACCACGCCGCTGGATAAAATTTTCGCCTCCATCGACCTGGCCGGGGAGCAGTATCTCGACAGCATTCGCCTGAATGATAAACAGGGCGATCTCACCGATATCGCTTTCTCCCAACACCGACTCACGCCCACGACGCTGACCGATGACGAACGCCAACGTTTTGCCACACACTAACTCCCCGCGCCCGGCACTGCTCTGGAGTGCCGTATGTCTGGTTCTGCTGGGCATATTGCTGGTACTGCTTCCCAAAGCGCGAATGAACAGCAGCGTGCTGGCAATGCTACCAACACAGACTATGGGCGCGCTGCCCACGGCATTGAATGACGGTTTTATGCAGCGCCTCGATAAACAGCTGGTCTGGCTGGTCAGCCCCGGTAAACAAGCCAGCCCCGAAGCGGCGCAATACTGGCTGGCGCTGTTGCGTCAATCGCAGGCCGTTAATCATCTGAAAGGCGCGATGGATGCAGAGAGTCAGCAAGCGTGGGGAGCATTTTTTTGGCAGCACCGTAACGCGTTGCTCGACAGCGCAACCCGCGCACGTCTACAAAACGGCGGCGAGGCGCAGGCGCAATGGGTGCTGACTCAGCTCTACTCGGCCTTTTCCGGTGTATCAGGTAAAGAGCTACAAAACGATCCGTTGATGTTGATGCGCGGTGCGCAATTGGCAATGGCGCAAAATACGCAGCGACTGCGGCTGATGGATGGGTGGTTAGTCACACAGGACAATGAAGGCAATTACTGGTATCTGCTCCATGGCGAGCTGGCAGGCTCCTCCTTTGATATGCAGCAAACGCACCAGTTTGTGACCACGCTCGGCTCGCTGGAAAAGCGGTTGAAGACGCACTTCCCGCAGGCGCAACTGCTGTCTCGCGGCACCGTATTCTATAGCGATTACGCAAGCCAGCAGGCAAAACGCGATATTTCGACGCTGGGGATCGCGACGATCGTCGGCGTAATGCTGCTGATTGTTGCCGTATTCCGATCTCTGCGCCCACTGATGTTATGCCTGATTTCTATCGCTATTGGCGCGCTGGCAGGAACGGTAGTCACGCTGCTGATATTCGGTGAGTTGCACCTGATGACGCTGGTGATGAGCATGAGCATCATCGGTATCTCTGCGGATTATACGCTCTACTATCTGACCGAACGCATGGTGCACGGCGCAGACGCATCGCCATGGCAAAGTCTTGCCAAAGTGCGCAATGCGCTGTTGCTGGCGCTGGTAACGACAGTTGTGGCGTATCTGATCATGATGTTGGCGCCGTTCCCTGGCATTCGCCAGATGGCAATTTTCGCCGCCACCGGTCTTAGCGCCTCCTGCCTGACCGTTATTTTCTGGCACCCCTGGCTGTGCCGTGGTTTGCCGGTGCGCCCCGTTCCGGCAATGACCTTGTTACTGCGCTGGCTGGCCGCCTGGCGGCGCAATAAAAAACTGTCAGTGGGATTACCGGTGCTGCTCGCGCTGCTCTCGCTTGCCGGGCTGGCGACATTGCGTATCAATGACGATATCAGCCAGTTGCAGGCATTGCCGCAGGATATTCTTACCCAGGAGAAGGCCATTACTTCGCTGACCGGACAGAGCGTCGACCAGAAATGGTTTGTCATCTACGGCCAGACGCCTCAGCAAACGCTGGAACGGCTGGAGTCCTTTATTCCGCAACTGGAACATGCCCGGGAGAAGGGGACAATTTCAGGTTTTCGTTACGTTCCCGTCAATTCGCTTGCGCGCCAGCAACAGGATCTAAGGTTACTCAAAAATGCGACCCCTACCGTTGCACAAACCTTGCAGAATGCTGGATTGCAGGCGGTTACACCCGATCTCAGCCCAATGACGGTCACGGTCGAGGAGTGGCTGGCCAGTCCGGCCAGTGAAGGCTGGCGTTTGCTATGGCTGACCCTGCCTGACGGGCAAAGCGGCGTACTGGTTCCCGTTGATGGCGTAAAAGACAGCGCAGCGCTAAGCACATTGGCAGAGGCGAAAGCGGGCATCGCATGGGTGGATCGGAAAAGTGCTTTCGATACGCTTTTCGCGTTCTACCGTCTGGTCCTTACCGGGCTGCTCTTTGTCGCGCTGGCGGTGATTGCGGCCGGTGCAGTACTCCGCCTGGGCGGGAAAAAAGGGCTTATCAGCCTGGTGCCCTCAATTCTGTCGCTCGGATGTGGGCTGGCCGCGTTGTCGCTCAGTGGCCATTCGCTCAACCTGTTCTCCCTGCTGGCGTTGGTACTGGTGCTGGGGATTGGAATTAACTACACGCTATTTTTTAGTAATCCTCGCGGCACGCCACTCACATCCCTGCTGGCGATCGCGCTGGCGATGGCCACGACACTTCTCACTCTGGGTATGCTGGTCTTCAGCGCTACTCAGGCGATTAGCAGTTTCGGTATTGTGCTGGTAAGCGGCATCTTTACCG
Source organism: Kosakonia radicincitans DSM 16656 (assembly GCF_000280495.2). Classification (NCBI taxonomy): domain Bacteria; kingdom Pseudomonadati; phylum Pseudomonadota; class Gammaproteobacteria; order Enterobacterales; family Enterobacteriaceae; genus Kosakonia; species Kosakonia radicincitans. The sequence goes on along the minus strand of NZ_CP018016.1, from coordinate 291,920 downwards.
CCTTTTTGCTTTCACCGCTCGCAATGCCGGGTAAAAAAGAGAGAAAACGATGATCCGCACCCTCTGGACTGGCGTGGCACTGGCCACTGCCCTGCTGCTCACCGGATGCAGTCACACAACGCGCTCCTCCGACAGCGCCCGCCCGCAAGCATGGCTGGAACCGGGCACACGTATTACCTTGCCTGCGCCGGGCATTACTCCGGCGGTCAATTCCCAGCAGCTACTCACCGGCAGCTTTAACGGGCAAACACAGTCCCTGCTGGTGATGATGACTGCAGACGATAAAAAAATTACGCTTGCCGGGCTCTCTTCCGTGGGCATTCGTCTGTTTCTCGTGACGTATGACGAGCGTGGCATTCATACCGAGCAATCCATCGTCGTACCGCAATTACCACCGGCAAACCAGGTCCTGGCCGACGTGATGATCAGCCACTGGCCTATCGCTGTCTGGCAGCAGCAGCTGCCAAAAGGCTGGACGCTAACTGACACAGGTGACAAACGCGAGCTGCGCAATGCGCGCGGGAAGCTGGTGACGGAAATCACTTATTTACAGCGCAAAGGCAAGCGCGAACCGATTAGCATTGAGCAGCATGTTTTTAAATACCACATCACCATTCAATATCTGGGTGACTGAGATGATCTACATTTCCGCCATCGGCATGATTAATGCGCTGGGCCACACGTGTGATGACATTGCTGCCAACATGAGCCGTGGCGTTGCGCCGGGGATGATCCCCCGTAAAGGCTGGTTACAGGGCTATGAAGAAGTGATGCTCGGCGGTGTGGATGCCGCACTTCCGTCGATTCCTGAGACGTGGCAGGCGCATCGCAGCCGCAACAACCAGCTTTTACTGGCCGCACTGGAGCAGATCCAACCGACAGTGGATGAGGCGATTTCCCGCTATGGTCGCGATCGCGTGGCCGTCGTATTGGGCACCAGCACATCGGGTCTCGACGAAGGGGATAAACACGTTCATTACCTGCATAACGGCGAAGAGAGTCTGGCATGGCGCTACCCGCAGCAGGAACTTGGCGATCCTTCGCGCTTTTTAAGCCACTGGCTGGCGCTCAATGGCCCGGCATTTACCGTTTCCACCGCCTGTTCATCCAGCGCCAGAGCAATCATTAATGGTCAGCGCCTGATTAATGCGGGACTTGCTGATGTCGCCATCGTTGGCGGCGCGGATACACTCAGCCGGATGCCGGTCAATGGCTTTAACAGTCTTGAATCTTTCTCCCCGACATTATGCCAGCCGTTTGGCCGCGACCGTTGCGGCATCACCATTGGTGAAGCCGCTGCGCTGATGGTATTAACCCGCGAACCGCAGGCGCTGGCGCTGCTTGGCTGTGGGGAGTCCAGTGACGCCTGGCATATTTCTGCGCCACATCCGCAAGGAGAAGGCGCGATCCGCGCAATAAATATGGCGCTAGCCCAAGCCAGCCTGACGCCAGACGACGTGGGTTATATCAATCTGCATGGCACTGCCACGATCCTTAACGATCAAATTGAATCGCAGGTTGTACATACGCTGTTTGGCAACCGTACACCTTGCAGTTCCACCAAACATCTAACCGGCCATACCCTTGGCGCGGCCGGTGTCACCGAAGCGGCGCTAAGCGCACTGATTCTGCTGCGCGATCTTCCATTGCCACCACAGAATTTCAGCCAGTCTCCGCGAGATACAACCTTACCGAAGTGCGGCCTGCTGAGCCAACCACAGCCACTTTCGCGCCCGGTGATTTTATCTAACTCCTTCGCCTTCGGCGGAAACAATGCCAGCATTTTGCTAGGGAGAGTGCCATGAGCCTTTACCTTACCCCGGGTGCCTATTTACCTCACGACGCACCAATGATCCTGCTAGCTGAGGTTATTGCCGTCGAAGCTGATAGCGCCCACTGCCGCGTGGCCGTCGATAAAAATGGCGTTCTTGCGCCGTTTATTGATGCCGCAGGCAACTTGCCTGGCTGGTATGCGCTGGAACTGATGGCGCAAACTATTGGCGTCTGGTCGGGTTGGCATCGCCAGCAACGCGGTGCGGAAAACATTGCTCTCGGTATGGTGCTGGGAGCGAGAGAATTAACTTGTGCGACGGGCTCATTTCCTGCGAATGCCGTGCTGGATATCCACGTCAGATTGCTGATGCAGGATGAACGTTTCGGCAGCTTCGACTGTACCATTCAGGCACAGGCCGCCACGCTGGCTTCGGGCCGGGTCAATACCTTCCAGCCGACAAAGGAAGAGTTAACGTCACTTTTTACTCAAGGGAAAACGGCATGAATCGTTCTGTATTGGTCACCGGCGCCAGCAAAGGCATCGGCCGCGCCATCGCCCAACAACTTGCCGCAGATGGCTTTACGATTGGCGTGCATTATCATCGCGATGAACAAGGTGCGCAGCAAACGCTGCACGCGATTGAACAGGCTGGAGGAAGCGCGCGACTGCTCAGCTTCGATGTGGGCAACCGCGAGCAATGCCGTGACGTGCTGGAGAGCGAAATTGCCCGCTACGGCGCGTGGTACGGAGTGGTCAGCAATGCCGGAATCGCACGCGATGCAGCCTTTCCGGCGCTGAGCGAAGAGGACTGGGATGCGGTCATCCATACCAATCTCGACAGTTTTTACAATGTGATTCAGCCCTGCATCATGCCGATGATTGGCGCCCGCAATGGCGGACGTATTATTACGCTTTCGTCGGTCTCCGGCGTGATGGGCAACCGTGGCCAGGTCAACTACAGTGCGGCAAAAGCAGGGATCATTGGCGCAACCAAGGCGCTGGCGATTGAACTGGCGAAACGCAAAATCACTGTCAACTGCATTGCGCCGGGCCTGATTGATACCGGGATGATCGACATGGAAGAGGCGGCGCTGAAAGAAGCGATGAGCATGATTCCCATGAAGCGTATGGGCCAGACGCAAGAAGTCGCCGGACTGGCCAGTTATTTAATGTCCGATATTGCGGGGTATGTCACCCGTCAGGTGATTTCCATTAATGGGGGGATGCTATGACGCGTCGCGTAGTCATTACCGGTATGGGCGGCGTCACCGCCTTTGGTCAGAGCTGGCAGGATGTCGCGAAGCGCTTACTGGCTTATGAGAATGCCGTACGAAAAATGCCGGAATGGCAGATTTACGATGGGCTGCATACCCTGCTGGGGGCGCCGATTGACGACTTCGTTCTGCCGGATCATTACACCCGCAAACGCATCCGTGCGATGGGCCGTGTATCCCTGCTCTCCACGCGCGCCAGCGAGCTGGCACTGGAGCAGGCCGGGTTAATCGACGACCCGGTGCTGACCAATGGCAGTACCGGTATTGCTTATGGCTCATCGACCGGTAGCACAGGCCCGGTGAGTGAGTTTGCGACAATGCTGACGGAAAAGCACACCAACAACATTACGGGCACCACCTATGTGCAAATGATGCCGCACACCACCGCCGTCAATACTGGTCTGTTCTTCGGCTTGCGCGGTCGGGTTATTCCCACGTCCAGCGCCTGCACTTCAGGCAGCCAGGCAATAGGTTACGCCTGGGAAGCCATTCGCCACGGTTATCAGGATGTGATGGTCGCAGGCGGTGCGGAAGAGCTATGTCCGTCGGAAGCCGCCGTGTTTGATACGCTATTTGCCACCAGCCAGCGCAATGATGAGCCGAAAACCACGCCGTCGCCTTTTGATACCCGCCGTGATGGCCTGGTGATTGGTGAAGGTGCAGGCACCCTGATTCTGGAGGAGCTGGAACATGCGAAGGCGCGCGGTGCCACCATCTATGGCGAAATCGTCGGCTTTGCCACCAACTGCGATGCCGCACACATCACCCAACCCCAGCGGGAAACCATGCAAATCTGCATGGAACAGGCACTCAAAATCGCCGGACTTAGCGCGCAGGATATTGGCTATATTTCCGCACACGGTACGGCTACCGATCGGGGTGATATCGCTGAAAGCCAGGCCACTGCGGCCATCTTCGGTAACACAGTGCCGATCTCCTCATTAAAAAGTTACTTCGGCCATACGCTGGGTGCCTGCGGTGCCCTGGAAGCCTGGATGAGCCTGCAAATGATGCGTGAAGGCTGGTTTGCGCCGACGTTAAACCTGAATACGCCAGATGAAAATTGCGGCGAACTGGATTATATCCGTGGGGAAGCAAGGCATATTGATTGTGAATTCCTGCAGAGCAATAACTTTGCGTTTGGCGGGATAAACACGTCAATCATCATCAAACGCTGGGCGTAACAATGTATCGTGTTGCGCTGGGTACGATCTCTGAACTGTGCGCGGGTACGATCCCGCCCGCGTTACAATTGCAAGCACCGACAGGCACTCGCCACAACAGCTGGCTTGCCGGGCGAATTTTGCTGAGCCGTGTGATCTCCCCGCTGCCGGAGATAATCTATGGCGAACAGGGAAAGCCGGGGTTTCCCGCCGATTTTCCCTTCTGGTTTAGCCTGAGCCACAGCGGTGATCACATTGCCCTGCTGGTTAGCGATGAAGGGGAAGTCGGCTGCGATATTGAAGTGATTCGTCCTCGCAGCAACTGGCGTAGCCTGGCGAATGCCGTTTTTAGCCAGGCGGAACACCGTGAAATCGAACAGGAGCATCCGGAACAACAACTGGATGCTTTCTGGCGCATCTGGACACGAAAGGAAGCCATCATCAAACAACGCGGTGGCAGCGCCTGGGATATTGTAAGCGTTGATAGCTGTCACCCCCGGAATCTGCATCTGAGCCATTATCAAGGTCAGGAACTGAGCTTTGCCGTCTGCACGACCACACCTTTTACGATCTCTGCCGACCAGATCGAGCGCGCCCGGGCAGAAAAATAACCAGCACACCGGCGACAATCAGCAGCACGCCAAGCCCGCCGCGCAGAGAGAAGGGTTCATGCCAGCCGGGCAACCAGATGGCGGCGGCCCACACCAGAATGTAACTCACGCTGAGCAGGGCATAAGCTTTGCTCAGCGGCAAACGGTGCAGCGCAAAATACCAGCACCCCATCGACGCCAGGTAGCCGCACAGCCCGGCAATCAGCGCCAGCGTTCCTTTCTGCGGCTGAAGCAGTACCCATACAAACTCCCACGAAAGGCTCGCCGGCGGCAGTGAAATCATCGCGTAACGCAGCAGCAACTGCGCGATGCTGACCAGCAGCACGCTTGCCAGCGCCCATACCATGCCCCTCATCGCGTACTCCCCAGCAGCACAATACCGGCAATGATCAACGCAACTCCCACCGCATGACGCGCGGTAACTCGCTCATGCCAGATAAACCGCGCGGCCAGCGTAACCCAGACAAAATTGAGGCTCAGCATCGGATACGCCACGCCGACCGGAATACGCTGGAGCACCAGCAGCCACAGCGCCATACCGGCGCCCAGCGATGCCAGCGCCAGCCCCAGCCACAGACCGAGATGCCTGCCACGATGCCCTGGCGGCGCGGGGCGTGTCGCCTGTTTCTGGCACAATTGCCCTACGCAGCTCAACAGGCTGGCGAGGAGGAGCCAGATCCAGCTTGTCATTGTGGATAGTACTGAATAAAGACCATACGCCCCTGCACATAGACGTTATCAGGTTTCGGGATCGGCAAACGGGTGAAATCATCCGGTTTAGACTGGTGCAATACCAGCGATATCACGCCTTGCTGACGATGTTGTGCCAGCCAGTCAGTAAAACCATCCTCACTGACAAAGCGGCCCTGCCCGTCAGGATACGCCATCCCGTAGGTAAGCTCACCCTCAGTACCGAAGAGAATAATATCTTTGCGCTTCAGCTCCCACGCCAGACCAGCGGCAACCCCGACGTTATCGGCCAGCACATAGCGGCTGGGGGTCAGCGAGTCGTTGACGAAGTTAATTAAAAATTGCGGCTGTTTGGAATCCATCACTTTGTCCGGGATAACAATGCCCACCAGCAGTGCAACCCCCAGCGGACACAGCGCGGCGTACGACCAGCGCTCGTGACTGGCGCGCAACGTAAACAGCCCGACCAGCAACCAGCAGAAAAAGGCAAATGCTGCCAGCGCCGCTTTATAGACTTCGATCGGCATCCATACCGGGTGCTTCAAAAAGCCCCACGGCGACACCACCAGCGCGGCAACCGTACCGATCAAACCAAAAGCAATGTTGATCCAGGCGTTAATGCGCAGCGCCCGGCCATGCTCTTTGGCTACCGCCACCGCATAGCGCGCCATCAGGATCGCCAGGGGTCCGAAACACGGCAGAATATAGGTCGGCAATTTCCCCTTCGCGATGCTGAAGAAAATCAGCGGCATCACCACCCAACCCAGCAGATAGAAAGCTTCGCGCAGCCCCTCTTTACGCGCCAGCCAGCCCGTTTTCAGCGCGCCAGGTAACAGCGCGAGCCACGGCAGCGAACCGGCAACCAGAAACGGAATGTAATACCAGAACGGTGCTTTGTGCTGCGCGTCCTGCTGGGCAAAACGCTGAATATGCTCCACCCAGAAGAAGTAGCGCCAGAAATCCGGCTCGCGGGCAGCAATCGCCAGCCCCCAGGGCAGCACAGTCACAACGCAGCAGATCACCGCCAGCCAGCCCCAGAGCAACACCTCTTTCCAGCGTTTCTGCACAATCACCCACGGCAGAACACCGATCACCGGCACCGCCAGCGCGAGGAACCCTTTGGTCATCACCCCCATGCCGCAGGCAACGCCCAGCAGTACATAACCGCCAAACTTACCGCGCAGCGTGGAAGCCTGCGACGCAAGCCAGAAGCTGAACATCGCCAGCATCATCCACAGCGTGATCATCGGGTCGAGCACCGCATAAGTGCCAATGCCGTAAACCAAAAACGCCGTCAGGAATATCACGCCGGAGAGCACTGCAATCCGTTTGTCGCGCCACATCTTCCATGCCAGCCCGCCAACCAGCAGCCCCGACAGCGCAATCGAGAAGATGGCACCGAAACGCACCGCGAAGTTATTGTGACCAAACAGCCACTGGCCAATATTGTTGATCCAGTAACCGGCAATTGGTTTTTCGAAATAGCGCAGGCCGAGGAAATGCGGCACTACCCAGTCGCCGCTGTGCAGCATCTCCCGGCTGATTTCCGCATAGCGGGTTTCATCAGGCTGCCAGAGCAAACGATATTCAATGGGAATGAGATAGTAGAGGGCAAATAGCGCGAACAGCGCCAGCGTAAAATAACGGGATTTCATGACCCTGAACTCAACAGTTGTTGGCAACCCAGCCAGCCTTCCCGGCCGACCACTTCTCCGCGCACGACTTTGCCCACCGGCAACGTGGCAACATCATCCGGCAATAGCTGGCTCAACGGGCAAAAGACGATTTGCTCGCGGGTCGCCATTGTCAGTAATTCATCAAATCCATCCGCGCCGATGATCCCTTCCACTTCAGCATGAATGGTATAAACCGGCGTCCCGTTATCACTGTGGATACAGTCGAGAATATAACGATTGTATTCAGCGGCGCTCACCGTGGTGCCGACCACTTCATCCCAGGTCGGCAAGGTCACCGGGATCTGCGGAGCAGCACAGGTGTTGGCCGTCAGTTGCGGGCGAAACGGCTGCGTACCGCGACAATCGCTGTTATAACGGAAGTCGAACGCAGACTTCGCTTTCACTATCCGCTGATCGGCGCGCCAGCCCGCGACGGCCGAACAGGTCACCGAACGACCAATAATCACTTCCAGCGCCAGCAGGCCGCGTTCGATCTCCGCCTCTAAACGCTTTTGATCCCATACGCCGCTCCAGCGCTGCCAGCCGTGGTGATCCCAGGCGTGCAGCCCGACTTCGTGGCCCTGCGCGGTCTGGCGAATAATCTCCGCATTCCCTTCGCCAATTAACCGTCCCGGCCAGGCCGTTCCGGCCAGCAGAATATCCCAGCCGTAGAGCGATGCCGCGCGCGAGCGCAGCATCTTCCACAGAAACTTCGGCTTAAGCAGGCGCCAGATATGGCGCCCCATGTTGTCCGGCCCGACGCTAAAGAAAAAGCTCGCCTGAATATGGTGCTTTTTTAACAGCTCCAGCAGGCGCGGTACGCCATCACGCGTGCCGCGAAAGGTATCGACATCAATGCGTAAGCCGACATATTTCATGCTTATTTCTCATCCGTCAGTTCGACAGTACGCAGGAAGAAATCCAGCGTCTCATCAATGGTCTGGCGCATATCGACGGTCGGCTCCCAGTGCAGGCAGCGTTTAGCGTTACGGATGCTCGGTTTGCGGTGCTCGACATCCTGGTAACCTTTGCCGTAATAGCTGCTGCTTTCCACTTCGCGGAAACCGGCGAACGGCGGGAAACGATCGCGCAGCGGGTGTTTCTCAAAGCTCGCCAGCAGCATTTCAGCCAGCTCTTTGATGCTCGCTTCGTTATCCGGGTTACCGATGTTGATGATCTCGCCGTCGCAGCGACCATCTTTGTTTTCGATAATGCGGAACAGCGCTTCAATACCGTCGCTGATATCGGTGAAGCAGCGTTTTTGTTTACCGCCTTCGATCAGTTTGATCGGCGAACCTTCCACCAGGTTGAGGATCAGCTGGGTGATAGCGCGGGAGCTACCGATGCGCGCGGCGTTCAGGTTATCCAGGCGCGGCCCCATCCAGTTAAACGGACGGAACAGGGTGAATTTCAGACCGTGCTTGTCGCCATATGCCCAGATCACGCGGTCGAGCAGTTGCTTCGATACCGAGTAAATCCAGCGCTGTTTGTTGATCGGGCCGACCACCAGGTTCGAATTGTCTTCGTCGAAATTCTTGTCGGTACACATGCCGTACACTTCCGACGTCGACGGGAAAATGATGCGTTTATTGTATTTCACGCAGTCACGGATGATTTTCAGGTTCTCTTCGAAATCCAGCTCGAACACGCGCAGCGGATTGCGGGTGTATTCGATCGGCGTGGCGATCGCCACCAGCGGCAGCACCACGTCGCATTTTTTGATGTGATACTCGATCCACTCGGAGTGAATGCTGATATCGCCTTCAACGAAGTGGAAGCGCGGGCTGCCGAGGAAACGGCTGATCGCATCCGATCCGATATCCAGGCCGTAGATCTCGTAATTGTCATCACGCAGCAGACGTTCGGTCAGATGGTTGCCGATAAAGCCGTTCACACCAAGGATCAGCACGCGGGTACGGCGTTTAACCGCCACCACCGGTTTGCTGGTCAGCAATGCGCCAGCGACCAGCCCCAGCGACTGCGCCAGTTGCGCGCCCTGCATATAAACGCCGTTGTCGGCCTGGCCGGTCAAAATTTCCAGCGCGCCTTCACCACAGGCGACAACCAGCGGCGCAACAGACAACACGGTACCTGCGCGGGCCGGGCTGAGATCGGTACGTACGCGGGATTTCCAGACGATAAATTTATGAGTACCGGCAAAGCTGTAAGCGCCCGGCCACGGATCGGAAACAGCACGCACCAGGTTTTGCAGCGTCTGCGCCGGTTTTTCCCAGTCAAGACGGCCATCTTCCGGCGTGCGGCGACCAACATAGCTGGCTTTGCTTTCGTCCTGCGCGGTTTCGCTAAAGCGCTGCGCTTTGATGTCGGGCAGCACGCTGCTCAGCATCGCTTTTGCCGCCTCGGAGAGCTTACGGTGCAGCGAGAGGGCTTCATCATTTTCTTCAATCGCCACGCGCTGCTGCGCGATAATCGCGCCCGCATCGGCCCGCGCGACCATGCGATGCAGGGTGACGCCGGTTTCCGTTTCACCATTCACCAGCACCCAGTTTAGCGGCGCGCGGCCACGGTAAGCCGGCAGCAGAGAGCCATGCAGGTTGAACGCGCCAAAACGCGCAGTGTTGAGGATGTTTCCGCACAGCAAGTTGCGGTAGTAGAACGAGAAGATCACATCCGCGTTGAGGTCGCGAATACGGTCCACCCACAGCGGGTGGTTAACATCCTCCGGTGCGTAGACCGGAATGCCGCGCTCAGCGGCAATGCGTGCCACGGAGCCAAAAAAGTGGTTTTCGTTCGCGTTGTCAGGGTGAGTAAAAATCGCCGCAATCTCAAATCCGGCATCCAGTAACGCCTGTGTACCAACACATCCCATATCGTGGTAAGCAAAAACTACGGCTTTCATTGTTTTTTTTCCTCTTGCGAATCATCAGATTCTTGACGGACAACACGTTGAATAAAGTAGCGGGGACGAGCGCGCACATCGTTGTAGATACGGCCGATATACTCCCCAAGCAGCCCCATGCCGATAAACTGCGCGCCGATAAAGGTGAACAGGATGGCGAAGAGCATGAACACCCCTTCCCCCGCCCACTGCGGGCCAAACGCCAGACGCAGCACCACCAGCAGTACCGCCAGCGAGAAGCCCGCCAGGGCAATCACGCTGCCGAAGACGCTCAGCAAGCGCAGCGGCGTGGTGGTCAGGCAGGTCACCAGGTCGTACATCAGATTGATCAGTCGCATGAAGCTGTATTTCGAATCACCGAACTCACGTTCGGCGTGCTGCACCGGGATCTCAACCGCCCGGCGGGCAAAGGTGTTGGCGAGGATTGGGATAAAGGTGCTGCGCTCGTGGCAATGCAACATGGCATCGACAATATGGCGGCGGTAAGCGCGCAGCATGCAGCCGTAGTCGCCCATTGCTTTACCGGTAGTGCGCTGGATCAGGCGGTTGATGGTGCGTGACGCCATTTTGCGGAACAGGCTGTCCTGGCGGTGCTGGCGCACGGTGCCGACCACGTCATAACCTTCATTGGCTTTCGCCACCAGACGCGGGATCTCTTCCGGCGGGTTTTGCAGATCGGCATCCAGCGTGATGATCAGATCGCCGGTGACATGGCTGAAACCGGCCATGATCGCCGAATGCTGGCCGTAATTGCGGTTCAGTAACACAGCAACAACACGGCTGCCTGGCTCTTCAGCCGCAGCGGTTAACATCTGCGCGGAGTCGTCGCTGCTGCCGTCATCGACCAGCAGAATTTCGTAATCAACGCCCAGCAGGTTGCAGCTCGCCGTAGTGCGGCGAATCAGTTCCGGCAGGCTCTCTTGCTCGTTGTAAACCGGGATAACCACGGAAACTTTTTCGACAAGGGGTAAGGTAAACATATCAGCGCCCTGCAATGTTTTTGAGCGCATCAATGACGCGGGTTGAGTCGTCATGGGTCATATCCGGGAAAAGCGGCAGGGAACAGATACGTGCGCTGTTCCACTCCGTATTGGGTAAAACAATCGGGAAGCGTTCGCGGTAGTACTTCTGCGTATGTGCCGCGCGAAAATGCAGGCCAGTGCCAATGCCCTGCGCTTTCAGGGTTTCCATCAGTGCGTCGCGGGAGATACCGCAACGTTGTTCATCAACGCGAATAATAAACAGATGCCAGGCGTGCTGATGCGGCCATGACGGCAGCGCCAGCGGCTGGAACGGGGTATCAGCCAGTTCCTGCAAATAGCGTTGAGCAATCTCCTGGCGGCGGGCATTGGCCGCTGGCAACTTGCCAAGCTGCACCAGCGCAATGGCGGCGTTGATATCGGCCAGGTTGTATTTAAAGCCAGGGGAGATCACTTCCGCCTGCGGCGCGCGGCCGTGGGTCTGCCGATCGTAGGCATCCACGCCAAGCCCGTGGAATTTCAGGCTGCGAATACGGTTGGCCAGTTGTTCGTCATCCGTCACTACTAACCCGCCTTCAGCGGAGGTCATGTTTTTAATGGCGTGGAAGGAAAAAATCGCCGTACCGCGCGAACCCACATGCTGACCTTTGTAGTAAGTTCCGGCCGCGTGTGCCGCATCTTCAATCACCGGAATACCGTGCTTCTCGCCAATGGCGCGAATGGCATCAATATCAGCAGGCGCGCCTGCGTAATGGACGGGAATAATGGCTTTGGTTCGTGGAGTAATCGCCGCTTCAACCGCTTCAGGGGTGACCATCAGCGTATCGCGATCGACATCGATCATCACCGGCGTCGCGCCGAGCAGGACGATCATGTTGAGAGTGGAAACCCAGGTCATCGACGGGGTGATCACTTCATCACCCGCACCAATCCCCAGCGCCATCAGCGTGACGTGCATTCCGCCTGTCGCAGAACTCACCGCAATCGCATGACGGTTACCGGTCAGCGTGCAAAAAGCCTCTTCCAGCGCCTGATTTTTCGGACCTGTCGTGATCCAGCCGGAAGAGAGCACTTGCTGAATGGCTGCGAACTCTTCATCTCCCATTGACGGGCGCGAGAACGGTAAAAAATCACTCATCATTTTTCCTTGGCGTCAAAGACGCATAAACAGACCGCCACAAAGACACTTTGCGGCTAGTGAGTAAAATGGCGGATGAATGTTAAACCACAATATAATGACTGCATTTTTTTATGCATTAATCATCATTCACAGTTGGTCGGTAGATGTTACCAAAGGAATATTAGGACAAGATTAAGAAAGCTGAGAAGTGACAAATTTAACAATTATAAAAAATATTTATTTTACAAAGCGTTAAATTGATGGAATAGAAAATTAAGCTGTGACAATTGTCAAAAAAATGAAACAATTAACGCCTCTGCGTTGTATACAAAGGCGTTTTCTTTGTTATTTAAACAGTACATCAACAAAAGCGGAAAAAATTAATATTGTTATGCAATTAATTATTTCTATCGTTACTGTTTAAATGTATTTTCTGAATAAGAAATCAGGATAAATTCTGCGGAAAATTAGCCGGTAATTCGCTGGCAGCGCAGTCAATCACGCTATCGTTATTCGCGCCGCAATCGCGCACAAACGTAATGGTGGCGAATTCGTCGATCACTTCGGTCGGATAAGCCGGGCCTGCCGCGCGGTAAGACTCCATCAGCGGAATGTGATCGTTCTGGAAGCAGACGGTTTTTTCCGGGTTGTTGATCACCCAGCGCGGGAAGAAGATAGTGCCGTGGAATAGGCGGTCGCCGAGGTTCACAATCAGGCTGACATCTGTGCCGGTCGGTTCAGTCCAGGAAATTTTATAAATACTTTCCCCCACGCGAACAATATACGCATGCTGGTTTTTCACCCAACGGTTCGCCACGATGCCGCTATGAATACGGTAATCAAGGGTTTCGCCGTTTTTCACGTAGATCTCGTAATTCCAGCCATTATCGTAGGTATAAACCAGATGTTTGCCGATAAAACCGCTCAAATCATGTTTATCAAAGGTGCTCATTTTTCATCTCCTCTGTTCGATAAGGTGATCCTACGCTCGTAAAAATCCAATGAATAACGCTATATTTGCATCACATTCATTCAATTTTTAGATGAGTTATGCACAAGACCACGCTGGAACAATGGACGCTGCTGCAAAAAGTGGTGGAACTGGGCAGCTTTGCCAAAGCCGCCGACGAAACGCACCGCAGCCAGTCATCCGTGAGCTACAACCTGGCGCTATTGCAGGAGAGGCTGGGCGTTGCCTTGCTGGTCCAGGAAGGGCGTCGCGCGGTGCTGACACCCGCGGGCGAACTGCTGCTCAACCAAGTGAAACCGCTGCTCAAAGCCTTCGACTGGGTCGAAACCCGCGCGGCAACGCTGCGTAACGGCATGCGCACCCGGCTGGATCTGGTAGTGGATAACATCTTTCCCCGCGCGCGCCTGTTCGCCATCCTGCGCCAGTTCCAGCAGCGCTATCCGCAAACCCAGGTGCGCTTGACCGAGGTGCTGGAAAACGCCTCTAACGAGCTGCCGGTGTATGCGCAGGCGGATGTGATGGTGCTGACTCGCCGCCAGGACACCACCGGGCGCGGCGAATGGCTGATGAATATCGATTTTGTCGCCGTCGCGCATCGCGATCACCCGCTGGGCGCGGCGCAACAGGTGAGCGAAGAGATGCTGGCCGAGTGGCCGTTAATCCGCATTGCCGAGAGCGATGCCCGGCAAAACCAGAGCGCGCAGGAGTCGTGGACTTTTTCCACCATCGATGCGGCGATAGAAGCGGTGCAGTACCAGGTCGGCTATGGCTGGCTGCCGGAAGAGCGCATTCAGCCCTTGCTGACAAACGGCGTGCTGAAAGTTCTGCCGCTCAGCCACGGCGCGCGACGCGCCACGCCGCTGCATCTGATCGTAAAAAAAGATCTCGCGCCGCTGGATGAACAAGTTGAGATGCTGTTACAGCTATTTAAGGCATAGCACCTGCACGCACATTATTCGCCACCGGGCGAAATCTGACCACAATCAGCGCGGTCTGCGCGCTCAACGCCGCCAGCCATCTTATGCGCCGCGCGCCGGGAGATAAATCCTTGTGATTCACATGGTTTTTGATCCAGGACAGGCCATAAGTATGATGAATAAATAAAATCGTCATACCTTCTCGCTACCGACTTTCGTCAGGGAATTCAACGTGTCCTTCTTTCGCCACGCCTCCGCGCTGCTGTTATGCGCCTCTTTTGCCGCCTGGGCGGCGCTACCCACATTGACCACCGCCTGGCCGGTGAATGTCGGCCCGCTCAACCCGCACCTTTATACGCCGAACCAGATGTTCGCCCAGAGCATGGTGTATGAACCGCTGGTCAAATATCAGGCTGACGGCAGCGTAAAACCCTGGCTGGCCACTCACTGGACGCACTCGGAGGATGGCAAAACCTGGGTGTTTACCCTGCGCGACGGCGTGCTGTTCTCCAACGGCGAGCCGTTTAACGCCCAGGCCGCCGCAGAGAACTTCCGCGCGGTACTGGAGAACCGCCAGCGCCATGCCTGGCTGGAGCTGGTAAACCAGATAACTGACGTCAAAGCCCTGAGCCCCAGCCAGTTACAAATCACCCTGAAAAGCGCTTACTATCCGTTTTTGCAAGAACTCTCCCTGCCCCGCCCGTTTCGCTTTATCGCCCCGTCGCAGTTTAAAAACCAGCAAACCATGAACGGCATTATCGCGCCGATCGGCACCGGACCGTGGGTGTTGCAGGAATCCCGGCTCAATCAATACGACGTCATGGTGCGTAACGAACGTTACTGGGGGGAAAAACCGACCATCGGCAAAGTTGTTATCAAGGTGATCCCCGATGCCACCAGCCGCGCGGTGGCGTTCGAAACCGGTGATATCGACCTGCTCTACGGCAACGAAGGGCTGCTGACACTGGATACCTTTGCCCGCTTCAGCCATAACCCGGCCTGGCGCACGCAGCTTTCCGCACCGGTAGAAACGGTGATGCTGGCACTTAACTCCACGCGTGCGCCCACCAGCGAGCAGGCGGTACGTGAAGCGCTGAACTACGCGGTAGATAAAAAAACGCTGATTGATGGCGCGCTCTACGGCACGCAGCAGGTTGCCGATACGCTATTTGCGCCAACGGTGCCTTACGCCAGTGTTGGGCTACAACCCCGCAGCTACTCGCCGGATCGGGCGCGGGCATTGCTGGAAAACGCAGGCTGGAGGCTGCCCGCCGGGAAAACCATCCGTGAAAAAGCCGGTCAGCCGCTACACATCGAGCTGGCGTTTATCGGCACCGACGCGCTGAGCAAATCGATGGCGGAGATAATCCAGGCCAACCTGCGCCAGGTGGGCGTCGAGGTGGCGCTGGTGGGGGAAGAGGAGAGCAGCATTTACGCCCGTCAGCGCGATGGCCGTTTCGGTATGATTTTCAACCGAAGCTGGGACGCGCCGTACGATCCGCACGCCTTTATGAGTTCTATGCGTGTACCGTCCCATGCTGATTACCAGGCGCAACGCGGCCTGGCGGATAAAGCAATCATCGATCGCGAGATCGGCGAAGTGCTGACCACCCGCGATGAGCACGCTCGTCAGGCGTTGTACCGCGATATTCTCACTCGTCTGCACAACGACGCGGTTTATCTGCCGATCAGCTATGTATCAACGATGGTGGTAGCAAAACCAGAACTGGGTGTGATTCCGTTCGCGCCGATTGCTTCTGAGATCCCCTTCGATCAGATTGCACCGGATGCGGCGCAATGAGCCGCTATTTACTCCGTCGTCTGCTTATCCTGATCCCGATGATCCTCGCCGCATCAGTGGTAATTTTCCTGCTGCTGCGCCTCGGCACGGGCGATCCGGCAATGGACTATTTACGCCTTTCCAGCCTGCCGCCAACGCCGGAGATGATTGCTGCCACGCGAGCGCAGCTTGGCCTCGACCAACCGCTGGCCGCGCAATATCTCCACTGGCTGTGGCGCGCGCTGCACCTCGACTTCGGTATCTCCTACGCCACCCAGCGCCCGGTGCTGGATGACGTGCTGCACTTTCTGCCCGCCACATTACTACTGGCGGGTGCAGCGCTGGCGCTGATTTTGCTCATCTCGGTGCCGCTTGGAATCTGGGCTGCTCGCCACCGCGACGGTCTGCCGGACTTTATCGTGCGCGCAATTGCCTTTCTCGGCGTGTCGATGCCCAACTTCTGGCTCGCTTTTTTACTGGTGATGTTCTTCTCGGTACACCTGCAATGGCTACCTGCGCTGGGTTACGGCGGCTGGCAGCACCTGATTTTGCCTGCGGTGTCGATTGCGCTGATGTCGCTTTCGATCAACGCCCGTCTGCTGCGCGCCAGCATGCTGGAAGCGGCGGGCCAGCGCCATGTCACCTGGGCGCGGCTGCGTGGCTTAAACGAAAAGCAGACCGAGCGCGGGCATATCTTGCGTAACGCCGGTTTGCCGGTGATCACCGCGCTGGGCATGCATATTGGCGAGCTGATTGGCGGCACGATGATCATCGAAAACATCTTCGCCTGGCCCGGTATTGGCCGCTATGCGGTGTCGGCGATTTTTAACCGCGACTACCCGGTGATCCAGTGCTTTACGCTGGTGATGGTGGTGGTGTTTGTTCTGTGCAACCTGGTGGTGGATCTGCTGAGCGCCGCGCTGGATCCCCGCATTCGCCATCATGAAGGAGCGCACTGATGCACTTTTTTCTTACCGCGCGCTGGCCGGTACGTGGAGCGATGCTGATCCTGCTCCTGCTGCTGGTGATTGCGCTGACCTGTCAGTGGTGGGTGCCGTTCGATCCGCAGGCGGTTGATCTGCCTTCGCGCCTGCTGCCGCCCGACAGCCAGCACTGGCTCGGCACTGACCACCTCGGGCGCGATATTTTCTCCCGGCTGCTGGCCGCCACTCGCGTATCGCTCGGCGCGGTGATGATTTGCCTACTGCTGGTGCTGGCGTTGGGGCTTGCAGCGGGCGGCTGTGCCGGATTGCTGGGCGGGCGCGTCGATCAGGCGATTATGCGCGTGGCGGATATTTTCATGACCTTTCCCACATCGATCCTGTCGTTTTTTATGGTCGGCGTGCTTGGCACCGGGCTGACCAATGTGATTATCGCCATCGCCCTTTCCCACTGGGCATGGTACGCGCGCATGGTACGCAGCCTGGCGATCTCCCTGCGCAGCCGGGAGTATGTACTGGCGGCGCGCTTAAGCGGTGCAGGCTACTTGCCGCTGTTTCGCGACCATCTTGCGGGCGCGGTAGTCCCCTCGTTACTGGTGCTGGCGACGCTGGATATCGGTCATATGATGCTGCATGTGGCAGGCATGTCATTTCTTGGGCTTGGCGTGACCGCGCCCACGCCGGAATGGGGCGTGATGATCAACGATGCGCGGCAGTTTATCTGGACGCAGCCCCTGCAAATGCTGTGGCCGGGGCTGGCGCTGTTTATCAGCGTGATGGCGTTTAACCTGCTGGGCGACGCCCTGCGCGACCACCTCGATCCTCATCTGGTTACGGAGCACGCACACTGATGCCTGGACAACTGTCTCTGGAGAGTCTCACCCTGCATGCCGAAAGGCCGCTGGTACAGGAGGTTTCGCTGACGCTGCGACGCGGGCGCGTACTGGCGCTGGTTGGCGGCAGCGGCAGCGGTAAATCACTGACCTGCGCGGCAGCGCTCGGCGTGTTACCTGCCGGTGTGCGGCAGGTAAGCGGCCAGTTGCGGCTGGATGCACAGCCCGTCACCCCGCAGGCCTTGCGTGGCATCACCGTCGCCACGGTGATGCAAAACCCGCGAAGCGCCTTTAACCCACTGCGCACGATGGCCGCGCATGCGCGGGAAACTTGCCAGGCGCTTGGCAAACCCGCCGATGACGAGACGTTAATTGCCGCGCTGCGCAGCGTCGGGCTTGAATCACCGCAGCGCGCGCTGGCCTGTTATCCCTTTGAGATGAGCGGCGGCATGTTACAACGCATGATGATTGCCATGGCGCTGCTCAGCGATGCGCCGTTTATCATCGCCGACGAACCCACCACCGATCTCGACGCCGTAGCGCAGGCGCACATCCTCGATCTGCTTGATGAAATCGTACAACAGCGCCAGCCCGGTATGCTGCTGGTGACGCACGATATGGGCGTGGTTGCCCGTCTGGCCGATGACGTAGCGGTGATGGATAACGGGCGAATTATCGAACACGGCCCGGTGACAGCGCTGTTTACGGCGCCGCAGCATCCTGTCACCCGGCAGTTAGTGGCGGCGCATCTGGCACTGTATGGCATGGAGCTGACGCAATGAATATTCTTGAGGTTAATGGGTTATCCCATCGCTACCAGCAACAGCCAGTGTTGCAACAGCTCTCCCTGCAACTTAAGCGCGGCGAAACCGTGGCGCTGCTCGGGCGCAGCGGTTGCGGTAAAAGTACGCTGGCACGGCTGCTGGTCGGGCTGGAAGCGCCGCACGCAGGCGAAATTTTCTGGCAGGGCGCGCCGCTTTCCCGGCTGAATGCCCGTACACGTAAAGCGTTTCGCCGCGATATTCAGATGGTGTTTCAGGATCCGCTCAGCGCGGTGAATCCGCGTCAGACGGTACGCGAGATCCTGCGCGAGCCACTGCGCCATTTGCTGGCGCTTAACAGAGCGGAGCAGCAGGCGCGTATCGCGCAGTTACTGCAAGATGTCGAGCTGGACGAAGCGTTGCAGCATAAGCGCCCGCCGCAGCTTAGCGGCGGCCAGCTTCAGCGCGTCTGTCTGGCGCGGGCGCTGGCGGTAGAGCCGGGGTTATTGATCCTCGACGAAGCGGTCTCCAGCCTTGATGGGGTGCTGCAAGCCGGGATGATTAATCTGCTGAAGCGCCTGCAACAGCGTACCGGCCAGGCGTGCCTGTTTATCACCCACGACCTGCGGCTGGTTGAGCGTTTTTGCCAGCGGGTGATGGTGATGGAAAACGGCAGTATTGTTGAAACCGTGGAGGTCGCCGCGCCGCTGCGCTTTACCTCCACCGCAGGCCAGGCATTACAACAGGCGGTACTACCCGCCTTCCCTTCACCACGACAAAGAAGAGCGCCATGCAACGCGTAACCATTACCCTTGACGATGATCTGCTGGAAACGCTGGATAACCTGAGCGAGCAGCGCGGCTACAACAACCGCTCGGAGGCGCTGCGCGATATTCTGCGCAGCGCGCTGACGCAGGAATCGACACAGAACAGCGAGCAGCAGGGCTATGCCGTACTCTCCTACGTTTACGAGCATGAAAAGCGCGATCTGGCGAGCCGCCTTGTCGCCACACAGCATCACCATCACGAGCTTTCTGTCGCCACGTTGCATGTGCATATCAGTCACGACGACTGTCTGGAGATCGCCGTGCTGAAAGGCAAAATGGGCGATGTGCAGCATTTCGCCGACGATGTGATTGCCCAGCGCGGCGTGCGCCACGGCCATTTGCAGTGCCTGACAGAAGAATAATTACACGGCGTAGCGCGGAGTGAAAAACTGCTCCGTCTGGCGCAGCGCGCGCTCAATACGTGCCGGATCGAGGGAAAACGGCAGGTGATCGGCCGCCGCCTTCGGGAAACTGATACTGCGCGCCACCGCCTGAATCACCGCCAGGCGGATCTCCTTTAACGGCGCCAGCGTCAGCGGCGCATCGTACTGGCGCAGCAGCGCCAGCAGTGTGGCATCCGGCGTGTCGCTGTCATTCTCCAGAAACGACTGTACCAGCAGGCTGTAGCCAACGCGTTCGCCGTGCAGCCAGTCGCGCAGCGCCGGTTCATAGGTCAGACGGTTATGAATCGCGTGCGCCACGCCGGGCGTGGGGATTTCACCACGAATACTGTTGGCCATACCGGCAACGGCAATATTGGCGTCAATAACGCTGATAAGCGCATCGCTGACCCGCTGCGCCTGATTATCCTGCAACGCCTGCTGACCGTGTTTTTCATAAATATCCACCGCCAACCGCGCAGTCTGTACTTTTAATTGCAGCGATAAGTTATCCGGCGCGTGTTGTAAATAGGGGCGGAATTCATACCATTTCGCTAGCGCATCAACGATGCCCGCTTTTAAATAACGCACATCGCTTTGCGCAATAATTTCACTGTCAACCAGCACCAGCCGCGGCAATGTTTTTAATGGCTGGCTGCGTATCTGCCCACCCTCTTCGGTGTAAAACACCGACAGCGGCGACCAGGCCGCACAGGTAGAGGCCACCGTCGGAATGGTGATCGATGCGCCACCGTCAAGGGCATCCGCCACCGCTTTGGCGGTATCCAGCACGCGCCCGCCGCCAACGCCAACGATATACTGCACGCCCAGTTTGTGCGCCCGTTTAACGTAGTGCGCCACGCGTTCATCGGTACAGTAACCGGTCATGATCTCCGTCTGCCATGCGATGCCGCTGTTGCGCAAACTGTTTTCCAGCGCCGGATTCACCCGCGCCCAGGCCTGCGCGCTGGTAATAATTAAAATATTTTGCGTCAGCGGCGCAATATATTCCCCTGCATCATGACGAATACCTGCGTGATGAAACCAGGTGTGCGGCGTTTTTATTGCAAGCATGAGATTGTCCATATTGAGAGGGATTAACAGCCGTTATTCCCTCATGCTACAAAAATAAAAATAAAAAACAATCTTTGCCATTTCCTGTATTTTCATATCGATAGAACAATATTAGCTATAGCGACAAATACCTTGCCGCCGATATATTCATCCGTGAAGATGCTGAGCAGAAAATAAATTTAACCATGCTTCTTTTTCATTTTTCACCGACAGGTAACAGCGTCTATGTCATCGCATCCCATCGATTTTCTGATTATCGGCAATAACTTCGCCACGCCGGAAATGCGCTCCATCTGGTCGGAGGAAAACCGTCTTCGCCAGCAGGCCGCCGTGGAAGTGGCGCTGGCCCGCGCTCAGGGCGAACTGGGCGTTATTCCCGCGCAGGCGGCGCAGGAGATCGCCGAGCGTGCGCAACCGCAGGCGCTGCAACTGAGCGATATCGCCACGCTGGCCGCGCAAATGAAACACTCGTTTATGCCGACCCTGACGGCGCTGCAACAGCAGATTGGCCCGGCGGGCGAGTATCTGCATTACGGCGCGACGACGCAGGATATTGTCGATACCGGCACGATCCTGCAACTGCGCGATGCGCTGACCATTATTCGCCGCGATACGGTGGGTGTGGCGTGCGCGTTGCGTCAGCTTGCTGAGCGGCATCAGCGCACGCTGATGGTCGGCCGCACCCACGGCATGCAGGCATTGCCCACCACGTTCGGTTTTAAGGTCGCCGTCTGGCTGGATGAATTTCTGCGTCACCTGACGCGCATTGATGAAATCAGCCCGCGCGTGCTGACCGGCAATATCAACGGCGCGATCGGCACCAATGCAGCGCTGGGCGATAAAGGGCCGGAAGTGGAACGCCGCGCACTGGCGCTACTGGGGCTGGCAAGCCCGAATATCGGCTGGCAATCGGCGCGCGATCGCCTGAGTGAATTCGCCTCGCTGGCGGTACTGATCAGCGGCTCGCTCGGCAAAATTGGCAATGAACTCTATAACCTGATGCGCACCGAAATCGGCGAAGTTGAAGAGCCGTTCAGCGCCGGGAAAATCGGCTCCACCACCATGCCACATAAACGCAACCCGGCCGCGATTGAAGGGCTGGCAAGCCTGACCGCGCCGGTGCGCCACAGCGCCGGGTTGATTTTTGAATCGATGCACGTTGAGCACGAACGCGACGCCATGAGCTGGCGGGCCGAGTGGCTGGCGCTGCCGGAAATCTGCCTCTACCTTTCGGCGCAACTGCAAAATGCGCAGGGCATTCTCAGCGGCCTGACGGTCAACGAAGCGAAAATGCGTACTAACCTGGATATTCAGGCCGGGCTGCTGCTCTCTGAACGCGTGATGTTTGAAGCGGGCAAAACCCTCGGCAAACAGACAGCACATCACCTGGTTTACACCTGCGCGATGGCCGCTTTTGAGACTGGTCGTGATTTTAAAAGCATGCTGGCGGAGCAGCCGGAAATCGCAGCGGCGATCAGCGGAGCCGATCTTGATGCGTGGCTTGATCCGGCGCGTTACCTTGGCAGCGCGGTGGAAAAAGTGAATGACGTCCTGCGCGCCGCCGATCGCTCCGCATTACTGGAGCCGCAATGAGCGAACACTACCGCCAGCTTACCGCTGCCGACAGCGAGATCTACCTGGCGTTGATGCTGGAAGCCTACGCGCAGGTGAAAGAGCTGGGGATCCATTTTGATGCTGCCACCACCAGCAAGGCGCAGGTGACGCAACACCTGCAACAGCACGGCGTCTGGGGGCTGTTTGTCGATGACGATCTGGCCGCCTCGATCACCCTGCGCTACCCGTGGGGGCCGCTGCCGGGGCCATTTGGTCTGCCGCATATCGGCTGGTTTGGCGCGCATCCACGCTATCGCGGCGAGCAGCGCGGGCGGCAAATCTACGACTGGGTGGAAACGCATATTCTGCGCGAGCAGCTTCGCGCCCCGGCGGTATCACTGGGCACCGCCATCAACCATCCGTGGCTGATCCCGTTTTATCAGCAGTATGGTTTTGAGCCTTCCCATGAAGCGGATCTGGGCAAAGGCCATATCACATTGTTTATGAAGAAAATCCTTGATAGCGCCGCCCACAGCGCGTGGCTGGCGCGTCAATCTCCCTGATGAGTAACCCTATGACTGATATCGCTGCATTATCCGGCTGGCTGACCGACTTTCGCCATGAATTACACCGTTTCCCTGAACTCTCTAACCAGGAGTTCGCCACCACCGCCCGCCTGCGCGCCGCGCTGGAAAAACACCAGATTCGTATTCTGCCGCTGGATTTAGCCACCGGGCTGGTCGTTGAACTGGGCGGCCAGCAGCCTGGCCCGCTGGTGGTGCTACGTGCCGACATTGATGCGCTGCCGATTGACGAAAAATCCGGTGTGCCGTTCAGCTCTGAGCATCCCGGCGTGATGCATGCCTGCGGCCACGACTTCCACAGCGCCAGCGCGCTCGGCGCAGCCATTTTGTTAAAAGCGCAGGAAGCCGAACTCCCGGGCCGGGTGCGCATTCTGTTTCAACCGGCGGAAGAGACGGGCCAGGGTGCGCCAGCAGTAATTGCCGCCGGCGCGCTGGATGGCGCAACGGCCATTTTTGGTATTCACAACGATCCGGCGCTGCCGGTCGGGGTAATGGGCAGCAAAGCCGGGGCGCTGACCGCCGGGGTTGACCGTTTCCGCATTGATATTACCGGCACCGGCAGCCACGCCGCGCGGCCGCACGAAGGCAATGATCCGGTGGTGATTGCCGGGCAGCTTATCACCACGCTGCAAACCTTAATCAGCCGCAATGTTCCCTCAGAGGAAAATGCCGTTCTGTCGATTACCCAGGTTCACAGCGGTAGTACCTGGAACGTAATCCCCGACAGCGCCTGGCTGGAAGGTACTGTGCGTACCTTTAGCCAGACGGTGCGCGAGCAAATCGAGCAGCGCCTGCGCGATGTACTCTCCGGGTTGGGCACGGCGTTTAACGCGCAAATCGCTCTCGACTGGCAGCCCGGACCGCCGTCGGTGGTCAACAGCGAAACGTGGGTTGATCTGGCGCTGAAAACCGGACGCCAGAGCGGTTTTGACGCCCGGCGTATTGCCGCCAACCCGATCGGCGAAGACTTCGCGTTTTACCAACAGCATCTGCCCGGCGCGTTCATCATGATCGGTTCCGGCGGCCCTTATGCCCTGCACCACCCGCAATTCCGCGTTGATGACGCGGCGCTGTTCCCGACGTCGCAATGGCTGGCAAACCTGGCCGTGCAGGCGCTAAAAAAGGCGGCAGAATGAGCGAACTGACCCAGGCCGTTGCGCGGCTGATTGTTGACGCTCAACCCGACGATAACGCGCGGGAGCAGGCGCGACGCGGCGTACTCGATTTCTTTGCCGTCGCGCTGCCGCTGGTGAACGGCACGCTGCCCGACACCACGCTGCTGGCGTTACGCAAGATTTGGCCGGGGCAGGATACCCAGTCACGCGCATTGCGTCTGGGCTACAGCGGGCATGCGCTGGATTTTGATGATTTTCATCCGGATTTTCGCGGCCACGTCGGAACGGTTATCCTCCCGGCGCTGCTGGCGTTGTCGGCGGCAGACGATATAACGGAGGGGTCACGTTTTCTCGATGCATTTGTGCTGGGGGTCGAGATGGCGGGTCGCCTCGGGCTGGCAGTGGGCAGCGGCCATTATGTGCAGGGGTTTCACAATACCGGCACGCTGGGCGCGCTGGCTGCAGCAGCCGCCTGCGCACGGCTGATTAACGCCAGCGCAGCGCAGACGGCAAATATCCTCGCGATTGCCGCAAGCCAGGCCGCCGGGCTGCGTGTGCAGTTCGGCGCTGATATCAAACCGCTGCACGCCGGGCTGGCAGCAAGAGCGGCGGTGACCACCGTGCAGTTGACACAGCATGGCGTGGAAGCGAAAACCGACGGCGCGCTGGCAGGTTTTCTCGCCGCCTATAGCCCGGCGACGGCCGATCCGGCAAAACTGACCGCAGGCTGGGGCGCGCCCTGGCGCATTATCACGCCGGGGCTGGAATTCAAACCCTGGCCGACCTGTAGCGGCACCCACGGCGCGGCGCTGGCCGCGCTGGATCTGCGAGCGCAGTGGCTGGCGGCGGGATTTTCCGTCGAACAGTTATTTGCTGAGGTGGAACAGATTGCGGTGGCCTTTCCGCCCGGCGGCGATGTGGCGGCGTTTATTCGCGCACCCGCGAACGGTGTTGAAGCCCGTTTCAGCCTGGAATATGTGATTGCAGAATGCTTGCTGGAAAAGGATTTACCGCTCGGCAGCTTCGGGCCCGGTGCAGTGAAAACCCGCACCGCCGGGCTGGCGGCCCGCATCATCCGTATACCGGATAACAGCGCTCCGCCCGATGCCCTTAACCCGTCAGCGCGTTTTCATCGCCTGACTTTAACCACCCGCTCCGGCGCGCAGTTTACCGCGCACGCCACGCGCCAGCAGTTACTGGCGCAGGGAGTGGATTTAACGGAGAAGCTGCGGCGCTGCCTGCCGCAGGTGGATGATGCCACCCGCGAACACTGGCTCGCGCTAACGCGTCTGGAAAACACGCAGGCGTTACCGGCATTACAGGCGCTGCTGCTGGTTTAGAGCGGCGCAAAAGCCTGCACTTCGCCGACATCGCCAGTGAAGAGGGAAACCTGCACCACAGTGATCTGTCCGCTGCACCCCTGACCTAATGATGAAGTGCCGATATCGCGCGTTAACACGTTGGGGTTGCCGTGGCGGCACAGTGGACGCTGCGCCAGCGGGTCGACGGGATCGTACCAGGCGCCTGTCGGAAGCTGGACGACGCCGGGCATAATATCGTCGGCAATCCGCACCGCTGCCAGTACCGCACCGCGCGTGTTATGCAGCATCACAATCGCGCCCTCATCAATACCACGCGCGGCGGCGTCTATCGGGTGCATCGTACACACCTCTTTCCCCTGCTTTTTGTGCCGTGCGCTGTGTCGCCCGTAATCAAGCTGGCTGTGCAGGCGGGTGGCGGGTTGATTGGCGATCAGCCACAGCGGATGCTGCGCGTCGGGCTGCTCGTCCGGCGTCAGCCACACTGGCAGACCTGGGCAATCCGGATAATTAAAACTGGCAATGGTCGCCGAGTAGATCTGGATTTTCCCGTCCGGCGTCGGTAGCGGATGCGCATCAGGATCGGCGCGGAAGCGGCGCATCAGCCGCCCGCCGTCGTCCACCTGCGGCAGTTGCAATATGCCTTCCCGCCAGAAATCGTCAAACGCGGGCGTGGAGACCCCTTCCTGCGTTAGTTTCTCCTGCATCTGACCGTACAGATGTTGTAACCACTCGCGCACCGTCCGGCCTTCGGTAAACGCCTCTTCACGCCCCAGACGGGCGGCAATATCGCGGAAAATAGCAAAGTCATCCCGCGCATGTCCCCACGGCTGCGCCACCGGGTGCATGGCGAACAGATAGCGATCGGTCGGCGCGCCGCCGATATCTTCACGCTCCAGCGTCATGGTGGCGGGCAAAATCAGATCCGCATGGCGGGCCGTGGCCGTCAGGCTGTGCTCATGAACGATTAAGGTATCCAACTGGCAAAACGCATGGCGCAGCCGCGCCAGATCCTGATGGTGATGGAACGGATTACCGCCCGCCCACCACGCTAATTTAATGTGTGGATAACGGCGACGCACGCCGTTGAAGTCGAACGGCTCGCCGGGATTGAGCAGCATATCGGCAATGCGCGCCACCGGAATAAGATCCTCCACGCCGTTGACGCCCTGCGGTAGCGCAGGAAACGAGACGCGGTTAAACGCTTTACCGTAATGCCCCAGCGCCCCCATCGCATAGGCGTATCCGCCGCCGGGCAGACCGGGTTGCCCCAGGGCGGCGGCCAGCACCAGGCCCAGCCATACCGGCTGCTCGCCGTATTGCGCCCGTTGCAGGGAGTGGGCGACCGTCACCAGTACCCGTTTACCGTGCAGACGCCGCGCCAGCGCGACAATCTTTTCCGCCGATACGCCGCAAATGGCTTCTGCCCATGCAGCATCGCGCACAGTGCCATCCTGTTCACCGGATAACGAAGCCACCAGCATCGGCCAGCCAGTGCAGTAACGGGCAAGAAATGCTTCATCGCTCAACCCTTCGCGCCACAACGTGTGAAGCAGCGCGAGGATCAAGGCAGCATCGGTGCCCGGACGCACCGGCAGCCACTCACCGGCGGCTTCCTGCGGCAAGTCGCTGCGCAGCGGGCTGACGGAGATAAACGTCGCGCCACGCGCGGCGGCCTGGCGCATATAGCCGCGCTCGGTATGTTCACTCATTCCACCGCTGGCGACCTGCGAGTTTTTCAGCGCCAGCCCGCCGAACGCCAGCACGATATCGCTGTGTTCGGCGATCTCGCGCCAACTTACGCCGCGCCGGGCGATCTCATCCTGCGGAGCAACAATGTGCGGCAGAATGACGCAGGCAGCGGCGGAGCTGTACGACCACACCGAGCGCACATAACCGCCGATAGTGGTGTTGAGAAAGCGATGAAGCTGGCTTTGCGCATGGTGAAAACGCCCGGCGCTCGACCAGCCGTAAGAGCCGCCGAACACCGCCTGCGGGCCAAAATTATCCGCCACACGTTTCAATTCACTGGCCGCCAGATCCAGCGCCTGCTCCCAGCTAATAGCGATGTACTCATCTGCGCCGCGGCGCGCATCCGGGCCAGGGCCGTTCTCCAGCCAGCCTTTACGTACCATCGGCTGCGTGACACGCGCCGGGTGGCGCAGCGTATCAGCAAGGTTTTCCAGCAGCGGGCTGGGATCGGGATCGCCGGGAAACGGCGTAATCTGCAGTTCGTCGCCGCTATCGGAGGCGGTGAATGCCCCCCAGTGCGAGCTGTGGGTAACAGAAGCCATAATTACAACACCGTAGAGAGGAAATGGCTGACGCGGGCGTTGGCGTTATTCTCCAGCAACTGGCGCGCCGGGCCGGAAGCGATGATTTTGCCTGCCTCCATAAAGACGATGTTGTCGGCCACTTCGCGGGCAAAACCAATCTCGTGGGTGACAATGACCATCGTGATGCCGGAGTGCGCCAGTGCTTTGATCACCTGCAATACTTCGCCCACCAGTTCCGGATCCAGCGCCGATGTCGGCTCATCAAACAGCATCACTTCCGGGTCCATCGCCAGCGCTCTGGCAATCGCCACACGCTGCTGCTGACCGCCGGAAAGCTGTTGCGGCCAGTCGTTTTCCCGCCCCGCCAGCCCCACTTGCTGCAACAGCAAGCGCGCTTTCGCCACCGCCTGCGCGCGCGGCTGTTTCTTCACGCGGATCGGCGCGTCGATAATGTTTTGCAGCACCGTGCGATGCGGGAACAGATTAAATTGCTGGAACACCATGCCAATGCGGCTGCGCTGGCGGGCGATTTTACTGTCGCTAACTTCAAACAGCGCCTGGCCTTTTTGTTCATAGCCCACCAGCTCCCCGCCGATACGTATGGTGCCCGCATCGAGCTTTTCCAGATGGTTAATGCAGCGCAGCAGCGTGGATTTCCCGGAACCCGACGGGCCGAGGATCACGGTAACCGAACCGGCATCGACATCCAGATCGACACTATCGACCACCGTCTGCCCGGAGAAGCGTTTGGTAATGTTGCGTAATTCGATGGCTTCAGCCATTGCTCACTCTCCTGGCATTCAACAGATAAACCGGCAGCTTACGGGCAAACCAGACTTTTGCTTCCACGCGTTTCACGCCGCGCGAGAAGTAGCGCTCGACATAAAACTGCCCAACCGACAACACCGAGGTGAGCAGCAGATACCATGCCGTTGCCACCAGCAGCAGCGGGATCACTTCATAGGTGCGCTGGTAGATGATTTGCGCCGAGTAAAGCACGTCCTGCAAGGAGATCACCGACACCACAGCGGTGGTTTTGAGCTGGCCAATCACTTCGTTACCGGCAGGCGGCAGAATGGCGCGCATCGCCTGCGGCAGCACGGTATGGCGGAAAATCTGCCCGCGCGAATAGCCGAGCGCCCGCGCGGCTTCCAGTTGGCCGTTGCCGACGCTCTGAATTCCTGCGCGAATGATCTCCGCCGCATAGGCCGACTGGTGCATCACCAGCGCAATGACCGCCGCGCTGAACGGGCTTATCAGCGCGTTCGCCGGAGAACTGTAGAGTTCGCCAATCCCTGGCAAGGTTACTGAAATCGTTGGATAGAGCGCCGCAATGTTGTACCAGAGGAACAGTTGCACCAGCATCGGCACGCCACGGAAAAACCATGTATAGCCCCAGCTAACAGCGACCAGCACCGGATTCGACGAAAGGCGCATCAGCGCCAGCACAGTGCCGCCGGCAAAGCCGAGCACCACCGAAATGGCGGTCAGTTGCAACGTCATCAGCACGCCGCTGAGGATGGACTCTTCGGTGAAGCTTTGCGCCACTACGCCCCACTCAAAACGCGGGTTATTGAAAACAGAGTGCAGCAGCCCTGCCAGCAGCAGCAAAACGAACAGGGCGCTGAACCAGCGCCCGTAGTAGCGTTTTCCGATGATGCGCAGTTCATCCTGCGATTGTGAAGCGGTGGTGTGCGCCATTAGAAAATCTCTTCGTTACGTTTGGACTCTTTTACCGCGCCAAAACCGATCGACCAGTGGTCGAGGATCTTCTGGTAAGAGCCATCTTTGATCAGGGAGTTGAGCGCGGCCTGAACGGCCTCTTCCAGCCCGGAACCTTTCGGGAAGGCGATAGAAACCGGTGCATCGTTAACGCTGATTTGCCCGCTCATGGTTAGCGGTTTCACTTTGCTGACCTGCCAGGTCAGGCCTTCGTAAGGGCCAAAGAACATCGGCACGCGGCCGCTGACCACCGCCTGCACACCTGCCGGGCGATCCGGGAAGACGGCGATTTTAATCGGCGGTTTACCCTGCGCTTCACAGGCTTTGCTGCCTTCGTTCAGGCGGTTGATTTGCGTAGTGCCAGCCCCGGCACCAATCTCTTTGCCGCACACCTGGGTGAGTTCGGTGAAGGCGGGAATATTGGCATCCTGGCGGGAAATAATGCCTAAGCGCGAGGCGTCGTAATAACTGACAAAATCAACCTGCTCCAGGCGTTTTTGCGTGGCGTTAATATTGGCGAGCGCCACATCGTAGCGGCCTGATTTCAGCCCCGGAATAATATTGTCGAAACCGCCGGTATCGTGCCATTGCACTTTCACGCCGAGACGTTCGGCAACGGCGGTCATAATATCGATTTCACGCCCGGCCAGCGTTTTATTATCTTCCTGATAAAACGTGGTTGGCGGCGTATTTGGATTGGTACCGGCAATAATATAACCACGCTTTGCAATATCGGCGGGTAATTTTGCGTTTAATGTTTTGTCCGCCTGAATCGTAAATGTCGGATGCGCGGGTACACTCTCTTCCGCCGCATTGGCCTGCTGCACGCCGCTTATTGCGAGGAGAAGGGAAAATATGCCGTATTTATTCATCTGTTTGTTGGTCCCCTGAAATGAGCAAAAAAAAACCAATATATTTTGTGCAATCCATTCTGGTAGAGCGCTGAAAACGAGGGAACGAATAAAACCGGAAAAGCAATGCCAGGAATGGCATAAGCCAGCCTCCACGCGTAATGGCGCAACAATTGACAACGGTTCTGCGGCGCAGGTGCTAGCCTTAGTTATTTGTAAAATCCAACTGGCAAGGAGCGGACGATGAAGATTGAGCTGCACGATAAAGTCGCGCTGGTCACCGCCTCAACGGGCGGGATCGGCTTTGCAATTGCGAAAGGTCTGGCACAGAGCGGTGCGGAAGTGATCCTGAACGGACGCAGCGAAGGGTCGGTCAATAAGGCGAAAGAGGCGCTGACAAAGCAGGTGCCGGGCGCGCGTCTGCGCACGGCGATTGCCGATCTCGGTTCGGCGCAGGGCGTGGAAACACTGCTGAAAGCGGTGGCGGAAGCCGACATTCTGGTTAATAACGCCGGGATTTACGGCCCGCAGGATTTTTACGCTACCGATGATGAAACCTGGGAAAAATACTGGCAGACCAACGTGATGTCCGGCGTGCGCCTTTCCCGCGCGCTGCTGCCGGGCATGGTGAAAAAAGGCTGGGGCCGCGTGGTGTTTATCTCTTCGGAATCGGCGCTGAATATTCCGGCGGATATGATTCATTACGGGGTGACGAAAACTGCGCAGCTCTCGCTGGCGCGCGGGCTGGCAAAATTCGTCGCCGGTAGCGGTGTGACGGTTAACAGCGTGCTGCCGGGGCCGACGATGTCGGACGGTTTTGCCGATATGATGAAAGACGAGATCGAGAAAACCGGTAAATCGCTGGAAACGCTGGCGAAAGAGTTTGTGATGGCGCACCGCCCGAGCTCGGTGATCCAGCGCGCGGCCACCGTCGAAGAGGTAGCAAACATGGTGGTTTACGTCTGTTCGAAACAGGCTTCGGCCACTTCCGGCGCGGCGCTGCGCGTTGATGGCGGCGTGGTGGACGATATTGTCTGAGCCGGTGGCTGCCCTCAACCCGGGCAGCCACTGTTTCAATTAAGCGTTTTCACCAGTACTTCGAACAGCAGACCGGGCCGGGTCGGAATGCCAAACCGGGTATCATCCACCGGAAACGGCTCGGTTTCCCCGGTGCGGCGATAGCCGCGACGCAGATACCAGGCCAGCAGCGACTCCCGCACCTGCAACACCGTCATCAGGATACGTTTCCCGCCGCGCGCCTGACACCACTGTTCCGCCGCTTCCAGCAGGCGTCGGCCATACTGCGCATTCTGCTGCGACGGAGAAATCGCCAGCGATCCGAGATACCACACGCCGTCCTGCTGCGGCTCTACCCAGACACAGCCATCAATGCCGCTGGCGGTTTTCCAGACCAGCAACGTCGCCTGTGGTTTGCTCGCCAGCTCTTCACGTAGCGTTTGCTCGCTAATGCGATCGCCATCCAGTAAACCCGCTTCGGTTGTCCAGCCAGCTTCTTCGCCACCGCTGCGGTAAGCGCGGTTCAGTAATTTGACGACATCGGCGATTTCGTCTTCCCTCACGGGGCGAACATCGAGTTTGGTGTAACGCGCGCCACGAACCGGCAACGGGCGCTCGGCAAGGCGTTTTTCAAGCTGCGTGATCTGCTCGATAAAGTTGCCCGAAAGGCCTGCCGTCAGCTCCTGAACGACTTTGCCCAGCAGCGGCCATGCCATCTCTTCACCCCGCACAATGGCGTTTGTCCCCTCGTCCGTTAAGCGAATAAACGATTTTCGTCGATCTTCACCGTCACTCTGACGGGTGACTAACCCAGCGTGGATCAGGCGGTTGATACTGCTGGTCATCGCAGGCTGGCTAACCCGCGAACAGCGGGCCAGTTCGCCAATCGTCAAACCAGGCTGGCGATGGAGCGCCAGCAAAACCGGGTACAACCCGGCCGGTACATGAATCCCGGTATTTTGTACCAATACACTGGCTTCCGCCTGCAACTGCTCGGCCAGCCGTTTTAACCGGCTACCGAGAAAGGCGTAAGGCATATCAGAGAGAATATCCATTAGTCACCCGCAGAAATATATAATGACTTATATAAATCATTATATATACATACATACGGCAAATGAATTCAAGTCCAGAAGGCGAAAGAGAGAGAATCTTCAGGGCCAGTTGGGGTAGAAATGTGCCATCAAAATCATACACAGCGGCGTCGTTACGGTAGAGAACAGCGTGGAAAGCAGCATGCTGGTTGCCGTTGCGCCCTGCAATACCTGGAACTTTTGCGCCATCAGATAGACATTGATCCCCACCGCCATTGAGCCTAACAGCACCACCACCTGGCTTTCCTGACGCGGCAGATGCAGCAGATACGCTATCGCCCAAATCAGCCCCGGCATCAGGATCAGCTTCAACAGGCAGATAGCGCCGCTTTCGCGCAGCCCTTTGCGGATTTGATAGCGCGACAGGCTCATGCCGAGGGTGATGAGCGTCAGCGGCGCGGCCACCTGCGCCACCATGCTGACCGGGCTATCGAGGAAGCCAGGCACCGGGCGATGCAGCAGAAAGCTCCAGGCAAAACCGGTGAAAATGCCGATGATAATCGGGTTACGCAGTACGCTGAGCAGCGTTTTGCCAATCCCGCGCAGCGAGAAGCTGCCGTTCTGCGCCCACTCCACCGACACGGTGACCAGCGTCCACAGGATCAGGCTGTTAAACACTAAAACCAGCGCCACCGAAGCGAGACTCGCCGGGCCAAGCAGGATTACCGCGACCGGAATGCCGAGCATCACGTTGTTAGAGAAGATGCCCGCAAGGCCAAACACCGAGGCAGAAACCGAATCCAGGCGAAATATGCCTTTCGCCAGAATCCGCCCGATCACGTAGATCACAAAGCAAGTGCCGAAATAAGCAATCAGCAACCGCACATCCACCGCCGGGCTTTCGTAGAATTTACTCATTACTTTGAATAGCATGCAGGGGATCGCCACGTTAAAGCAGAAGCGGTTTAACCCCTCATTGACCGATTCCGGCCAACCAGCAAAGCGCCCCAGCGAGTATCCCAGTGCAATCAGTAAAAAGAGCGGCGCAGAGAGCAGCAGTTGCTGCACAAGCTGGCCGAAAAATTCAGCTGTGTCCATCCCTTACCCTGTTGATATTGATAAAAGTGATTTTCTCTTTGTTTTCCGCAGTATAGGGGATGGTTTTGCGTACGTCTGCTTGTCTGACATCTGTTTTGTGAGAAATGGCTTGCGCCTGGAAATCTCAAAAAAGGATGTGGAACTAAAACGGGGGGCTTACAATTACCCCCAACTTTTTTAATTGTTTCTTCGCGCTATTACTTATTGCATCATTATTAGCGGCACTAAGTAACTTTAATTTTTCAATAGCATCTTTATTATTTATTTTTGCCAAGGTTCTTATACATTTATCTGCCAACACGAAATCTTCATCATAATCACGATAACTGAGCTTTAATAATGCTGCGTAATATAGAGAATTTACACTTGACGCACTCTTATAAAAATCCAATAGTCTAACCAATTCTTCATGCTTTTCATGCCAATCATCTGTAATCAAATCATTTAAGACATCAATGCATTTGAATTCATAACTTACCACAGCAGCAAGATATAGCAATAGATCAACGAATTCACCATCCTTCGCTTCACGGGCTAAAATAAGTTCGTTGCATATATCTAGTTCTCCATGCGCTTCATTGAATTTATTAAGAAATCGTGAAAAGTCAATATCGTTTTTCATTAACGACACAATCAATTTTTTCTTTTCAGGTATCATTTATGTTAATTTAACCTCTCAAAACTCTGAATGCTATTATTGAATATATCTAACGCTTTACCTTTTCCTGGGTCGATATTTATTTGGTCGTCTTCAGATTTAAAGAATGCATTATTTTCTTTCCATCTTTTACCCACTTCTGGCATATCAGGATAGGTCATCCAGGTCAGTGCTGCTGAATCTTTAACATTTATAGATTTTATGCGCTGAACGCGCCGCGCCAGACGATATCGCCGTTACTGTCGGTGACCGATTGCGGCAGCCCGTTGATTTCGCTGTGATACCAGTAAATTTCTGCATACTGCTGGCGACGCGCGCCAGCGGCTCGTAGCTGTTTTCCGTGTAGATATACTGCACGGCGGCTTCCGGGTCGCGGTCGCCAGTTTCGCCCACCATTTGCAGCCCGGACAATGCGTACTGCGTGCGTTCCGGCGTGCGGGTGTGGCGTCGCCACACCTGTTTCTCCGTGCGGCGGCCCAGCGCGTCGTAACGGTATTCCGCTTTGCTGAACTCCGCATCGCCTTGTTAATGCTCTGGTATGTTTAATAAAGCCCGAAGGCTATCGTTATAACCATCGAGCTTTTCAGGCATTATTTTTAATTATCACCAGCCAGCCCAGGCATCATATTTGAAATTTTCGTCAATAGATTTAAAGTCAACTCCTTTTAAACCCAGCATTTCAAATTTTTCTTTAAAAGACCCGGAGCATACTGGCTTTGATAATTCCTGACAGAAAAAGAGATTGTTTTTTATTTCTTTTTTTACAATAAACAAATCAATTGTATCATAATACGTTTTATCAAGCCCACGAGATTCCGGGGTATTCAGTAAACCTGACTCAACATCCTGAGAAATCGTATAGTCAGACTTTTCTCGATCGAGAATCTCAATATAGTCCAGCAAGAAAAATAAATAATACTCTTTTCCAGGTTTTTTCTTTCTAAGGAGTGAGATATCAACTGGGATATGTATGCTATGTACCAAATATTCTTCACACAGTCTAAGAAAATCAAAAGAGACCAGATTATCACTAATCAAAAAATCGCCATCTAATTGTGTAGCACTCGCTTTTAAACGATATGCCGGAGAAAAATCAGTGGATTTTGGCGGCGCTGTAAAAATATCATAATCCGGTAATTCCGGGTCCCACTCTTTATCCATAAAATACGGAGAACCAGCATCATCTGGTAAATATTCCATAACATAAAATTGTTCAGTTGTATTACTCATAGTAATCTCCCGGTATTCGGATCAATTTTAAACATGCCAGACTCAAGACCTTTGCTTGCCCAATCCTGGATGTTTTTTACGCCTAATGCCAGTTGAGTATCACTCATTCTGCTGGCCTGACTTGCAAGTTGAGTTAATCGGCCTCTAACAGCAGCGGTATACTGATTGTGATTAGACCAGTGGCCAGGGAGTCCTATCTTCCCTGCCAGATCTTGAGAGCCAGGTAAGAAAATGCCATTTGAAGCGCCATCGCCATTCCAACCAATTTTTCGAAGCCTTTCAAAAATTGGTTTAAAGTTTTTATCTTTTATCAATTCTTCCGGAATAAGGTGATGGTTCGCCATGCCATCACCACTCCGTGCTCCCATATTACGCCCTAACACACAGCTACTAAGTCCCAAAGGGTCAATCCATGCTAAGGGATCGCCAACATAGGTATACGTATTCAACCCACCCAGCAACCCTATCGGGTCCATCTGGGCGTAGCAGCCGCCGGTCGGGTCATAGTAGCGAAACGTGTTGTAGTGCAGCCCGGTTTCGCGATCGAGGTACTGTCCCTGGAAGCGCAGGTTTTGTGGGGTGTCCCACCTCAGCGCGTCGTTTTCCCGCTCTGTGCGTCCCCATGCGCTGAACGCGCCGCGCCAGACGATGTCGCCGTTACTGTCGGTGACCGATTGCGGCAACCCGTTGATTTCGCTGTGATACCAGTAAATTTCCGCGTACTGCTGGCGGCTGTCGACGCGCGCCAGCGGCTCGTAGCTGTTTTCCGTGTAGATATACTGCACGGCGGCTTCCGGGTCGCGGTCGCCAGTTTCGCCCACCATTTGCAGCCCGGACCATGCGTACTGCGTGCGTTCCGGCGTGCGGCTGTGGCGTCGCCACACCTGTTTCTCCGTGCGGCGGCCCAGCGCGTCGTAACGGTATTCCGCTTTGCTGAACTCCGCGTCGCCTTCAATGAGGACCTGGCTGATGCGCTGCTCATCGTCATAACTGAAGCGCTGCACGATACCGCGATGCGTATCGTGGCGTTCCGTCATGCGCCCGAAGCCGTCATATTCGCGGCGCACGCCGTCGAGGCGTTTTAGCAGGTTGTCCCAGACTGGCGGCAAATCCGCTGTTGTGCGGTTGTCTGCCGCGTCATACCAGAAACGCTCTTCTCCAGAAGGCTGAATACTCTGCGTCATGCGACCTGCTGCATCGTATCCCCACAGCGACTGGCGATATTTATCCGCAGGCGTCGACGGCGCGCCATCGGTGTACATCTGGCGGATGATCTGATCGGCCCGATCCCACTGGTAGCGGCGCTCAAACACCAGCCGCTGGCGCACATTATCAACGCAGCGCCGCTGGCTGATGCGCCCGGCGATGTCGTAGTGCGTTTCCAGCTCCACCGCACCCGTGGTGCGTCGGGTCTCCCGGTGCAGTTTGTCACGCTGGTAACTGGCAACCGGCAGCGTATTCCCGCCAACGGCAAGCTGCATCTCCAACAAATGCCCGGTACCGTAGCGCAGATACTGCAACTGCCGCCCGTCCGGGAAAGTGGTCGCGCTGAGATTGCTTAATGCATCGTACTGATGCAGATACGCGCCGGAATGGTTCTCTTCCCCCACCAGATCGCCGAGTTTATTGCGGCGGAAAACCACCACTTCGCCATTCTCCGGCTCGCGCTGGTCGATCATCGCCTGCCGCCACGCTCTGTACGGGAAGCGGTGAATTTCGGTAGTCAGGGCGTTGTAGCGATACTCGGTGCGGTGTTGCTCGGTTTCCCGCACAACCATGCGGCCGATCGCATCGTATTCATAATTCGTCACCAGCGGCGACAAACCGCTACCGCTGGCGGGATGACGCACCAGCGTCGCCACCTGCTGCATGGCGTTGTACTGATACTCCGTCTGCCGACCGGCGTAATCGTGCTGGCGGGTCAGCAAGCCTTCAGGCGTATAGTCAAAGCGCCATTGCTGGTTGTTAGCGTTGGTCAGCGTCACCAGGCGGCCCGCGCGGTTGAAGCGAAAACGCGTCACCTGCCCGGCGGGATCGATAGCCTCAATCACCTGGCCGCGCGCATTGAGCGTCACTTTACGCTCCAGCAGGCCATCAATGTTCTGCCCGCACAGCAACCCGGCGTGGTTATAGCTGAACAGGGTTTCTCGCCCGTCGGCGCGGATCCAGGTTTGCAGACGGCCTGCCGGGCTCCAGATATAGCGTTCGCTGTTGCCGAGCGGATCGGTGGTGCTAATCAGTTTGCCGGAAGCGTCATACTGGTTGCGACTCTGATAGCCGGAACAATCTTCTTCACGGATAAGCTGGCCGAGCGCGTCCCACCAGAAGCGGTGGCTGTTCTCCAGCGCATCAATGCGCCGCAGCAGATCGCCCTGCGCGTTCCACTCAAAGCGCGTTACGCCACCTTCCGGATCGGTCAGTTTCACCACATCGCCCGCAACGTTGTATTCGTACTGCCAGATTGCGCCATCGGGCAGCACTTCTTTCAACGGGAAGGCGTACAGCGGATGCCATCTGGTCAGCGTCGTGCGGCCCAGCGGATCGCGCTCCATGGTCAGATTGCCGCGCGCATCCCATGCATATTCCCAGCTCGCGCCGTCCGGCTGCACCATTGCCAGCAGTTGTTCAGTGTTGCCCGCCCAGCGAAATTGCCATTTGCCGCCGTGCGGATCGGTGTAAGCGGTGATGCGAAACAGTTCATCCCAGTGATGTTCGCTTGAGACGCCTTGGTCGTTGCTGACGCGCGCACGGCGCTGTGTTTCGTCGGCATCGATGCGCCAGCGTTCCAGCACCTCGCCACGATCATCAAGCACCTGATACGCCTCAACGCGCCAGTGCCGCGAGTTGGCGTCGGGCCGCCACTGGTACTGCACTTTCAGCCCGGTGGCGTAGGCATGCCAGGCCATCATCTCGCTGGCCTGATCCCAGCCGAACTGGCGGGTGACGATGCCGTCGGCGTCGGTGACGGCGATCAATTGCCCCTGCTCGTTAAAACGGTAAGAGACCAACAGATGGCGCGCGCCATCGTACGCCTGATAAACCGCGCACAGGCGGCCGGAAAGCGCGTCATACTCCAGCTCAACGTCCAGCGCCTCGTTATCGCCGGAGATGCGCGCCAGTTGCCCGCGCTCGTTCCAGCTAAAGTGCTGTACGTTTTCATGGCGGTCATAAATGCGCTGAATGCGCCACTCGCCGGGACGCGTTGGGTCCGGTTCGTACAACTGGTGCTCGCCGTCATTTTGCTGAATGACCATCGCCCCGTTCGGGCTACAGAACAGCTTAATGCCATCTTCCTGGTAATCGATCATGTCGCCCGGCTGCACATTTCCCATGCCCAGCTCGCGGCCAGTCATATCGAGGAATATCAGCTGATTATCCGCTTGCCGGTAAAGGCGGGTTTCAAACGGTAGCATCCAGCCGGTGCCGAGCATGCCGGTTGACAGGTTGCGGCTGTGGTAAATGCGCTGCCAGTAAAGCGGCATTCTGTCCGGCAGCACGAAATCGAGATCCTCTTCTTTGCTGAGGATTTTCGCGCCGGTAAGGATATTGACCGGGTGTACGGTGTTTACTGCTGCCGCCAGTACCGGCATCACGCCCGCCGAGGCAACATAAGCGCCAAGCGGACAGATAATTTCCCGCATCAGGCGGTTCACGATCAGCCGGTTACAGCCCATCTTGATAAGCGAGGGGATAATCGCCACGACCGCGCTGCCAAGCAGGTTGCCCGCGAGGTAAGCCAGTTGGTTTTTACCGCTGTGGATATCGCGCACGGTGATGGTGTCGCCACCGATACGCACGCGCGGGTTTTCGCTGACTTTGATTTCCGCTTCGCAGGTGCTGAGGTGACCATTGCGGGCAGCGGGCTGGTTGTTGATCAGCACCGCTTTTGAACCCTGGGCGATAAAGTTGCTGCTGGTAACCATATGGCCTTTTTTGCAGGCCACGTTATCGTGCGGCGCGGGAGACGCATACGGGCTGGCGCTCTCCACCAGCGGCTGCGTCAGGTCGTTCCAGGTGTTTTTGCCCCACTGTTTGACATCGTCGAGGGTCAGCTTGCTGGCGCGTTCAGCCATCGCCATCAGCGCTTCGCCCGGCATCAGCGCCGTTTTCAGCGTTGCGGCGACGCCCGCCAGCGCCATCATGCCGAACCCGGCCCAGTCGAAGCTGCTCTCGTCCGCAGAAGCGGTCGCGTTCAGATAATCGCGATCGACGGTGCCAGCGGCACGTGCCGCCTTTTTGCCCATGATCAGCACGTTATCCGAGCCAGAGATAATTTGCGCATCGGGAGGCCCAGGGTCTATCAGGCTATCGACGAGTTTTCCCGCCGCATTGCCCACGCTCTCCAGCGCGCCGCTGAACATCAAGCCAGCCACCGCCACACCGGCGACGACGATACCGATAGGCGTGGTAGCGGCAATAAAGATCGCGGCGACAATCGCCCCTTCCACTAATCCGCCGACAAAATCCGCCAGCGCGGAGCTATGGATCAGCGGGTCATCAATGCGCGCTGCAAGGTAATCCGTCATCCGTTACGCCCCCGGCTGCACACCGCTTTTTACCGTTGTCCAGAACGCCTCTGCGTCGGCATCAAACGGGGCGACACGGCTGAGCGTGAACGCCATCAGGTGATCTTCCACGCGGGCGACGGCGAGTTTTTCATACACGGTAACGTGCTGATTTTCAAAACGTAGCGCGACTTCACGCGCGGGCAGCCCGCCGATGACGCTATCCTGCACCTCGTCCAGCACCACCTTTTTCATGCTGCGCTTCACTTTCGCCAACTGCTGCTGGAGGAAATTCTCTTCCTCGCCGGGTTTGATATCCCACGCGCGGGTGATGACAAGCGTTGCGCCCTGCTCTTTGAATTTCAGCACATTGATGCTGTGATCCTGATACGCGCCCGGTAACGCCAGCACGCCTTCAGAAAGTGTGAACGTCGCCATTATTTATCCGTCCCTTGATTAAATGCGGCTTTTACCGCGGCCTGAATTTGTTCCGGCGTCGGCTCGACAGTCGGCAGGCTCTCTGGCCGCGTAATATTCAGATCCAGCGTTCCGCCGGTGTTGATTTCACCATTGCTCAGCGCATCAATGCTGAAGTTCAGACATTGCAGTGAAACCGTGCCGTTGGCGCCAAGCGTCAGCACCGATTTGCCCGCCACCAGCATGATGCCGCTGTCGGAAGCCTGAACCAGCGCGCCCTGCACTTTTTGGGTAAAACCGCCGCCGACCAGTTGTTCATGCGCCAGTTGCGTGGCCTGGGTATGCGATCCCGCCACCGCGCCGGTGTAATCCCGCGTCACATTAACGGTCTGCGAACCGCCAACGGTATGCGTTTCGTCGTTTTTCACGTTGGTATCAAGATTGCGCTCGGCCTGAATCCACACCTGCTCTTCCCCGGCTTTATCTTCAAAGCGCAGGGCGTTGGCGTTATCGACTGAGCCATCTTTCGAACGGCTGAGGAAGCCCATTTGCGTCGCGGCGGCGGGCAGCGCCCACGGCGGCATACTGGCTTCGTTATAGACGCGCCCGGTGATGATTGGCCTGTCCGGGTCGCCGTTGATAAAGTCGATCACCACTTCATCGCCGACGCGCGGAATTTGCACCCCGCCAAAACCCTGGCCCGCCCAGGCGCTGGAGACGCGCACCCAGCAGGAGCTGGTGTCGTCGCCCTTCGCCAGTCGATCCCAGTGAAACTTCACCTTCACCCGGCCATATTTGTCCGTCCAGATGCTTTCGCCCTGCGGACCGACGACGCGCGCGGTTTGTGGGCCATAAGTTCGCGGCCAGGCGGTTTGCTGCGCGGGGCGGAAGACCACCGAGGAGGGAATGACGCTGAAATCAATGCGGTGCACCGTCTGGCTATCCGCACCGCTGGCATAGCGGTTCTCTTCAAAGTTGTAATGCGCGGCGGTTACCAGATATTCGCCGTTATCATTGAAAAACGCGGCGTTGGTCAACTGGAAAGTGCTGCCCGGCACGATGCCGATCGCCGTGGCGGTGCCTTCGATTTGCTGATGTTCCACCTGCCAGCGTTCCTGGCGGATGCGGGCATAAAACTCGCCGTGGCCATGTTCAACAAAACGCCCTGGCCAGTCGTAAACGTCAATGCTGCCCGGCTGTGGCGATGAAGGGTTTTGCCGCGCCTGGAACAGCCATGCATTCGGCTTGCGGAAATCATAATCGTCAAGGCTGTAGATGCCCGGCGTGACGCTGTCTTCCAGCGCCCACTGGCTGATGCCCTCTTCATCCGTGCTGCCGCCGGACGGCGTCTGGTGATAAGGAATGGTTTCATAGCCGCTGAAGGGTTGATGTTGCGTAGCGGCGTCGGTCAGCACCAGCGTGTGTTTATCTGCTTCATGCTTAAAGTGGTAAGCAATCCCTTCCAGCTCCATCAGGCGGCTGATGAAATCGAAGCTGCTCTCCTGGTACTGAACGCAATACTCCCAGACGCGGTAACTGCCGCTCAGCTTATCTTCCAGATTGACCTGGTATTCGCCAAGCAGGGTTTTGACGATTTGTGGCACCGTCTGCCCCTGGAAGATGCGCAGGTTACGGTCGCGTTTCATTGGCCACAGATCCGGCTCGACGGTAAGCTGATAGACGGCGTAGCGTGTCCCGCTCAGTTCCACCGCGCTGACTGCCACGCGGGTAATTTTGCCGTTGAAGTAGCGGGAGCCGGAAAGCGATTGCGTGGGCACGGTAACGGTGACCGCTTTGCCGAGCAACTGGCTGCGATCCATGCGCGCGTCGGTGCCCAGCAATTGCAGGTTGAATGCAAACGCCTCGGATAACGCCTCACGACCTGAAAATTTCCAGAAAAGCAGTCCTTCGACGGGTAACTGAACAGTAATACGATTGCTCATAAATCGGATCCTGACATAACGACGCAAGCCGCTCCGGGCTTCGCCTGTAAGTTTAACGTTACGGAATAATTGACACGCTACCGCACAATTTCTGTAAATGTAAAAGGACGTTATTGTCTGATTTTTCGGCGCGAGAAATGCCAGGAATAGTCCTAATCAGGTATCTAAAAACCAGAAAACCCGCCAATTTTTAGAGGGTTAGCCACGTAGCACAATCTGGAAATAATACTTATACGAAATTTTTATGACAATTACTCACGCGGAAACATGTCATACAAGTGTTATTTACCACAGATAAAACTATACCGGTGATAACGTTTTCTCGCCTATTCTCGCACTTTAACATTAAAGATGAGACAGCCGACCGGAAACACGGTATAACGTTTTCATTACTATCGCATCCTTATTTTTTACTTATATCAAATTAAGCCATTATATGCCCAAGGCATAGACCCTACGAATATTTAATACCCATTTAATGGTCGTTAAGCAGGATTAAATCAGTACTAAACTGGAGGGAATAATGGAAACGTATAATCAGTATGGACAACGTATTGGTCAGGAATTTTCGGAATGGACAAAACGGGCGATGCCCGAGAAAGTCGCTCTTGCTGGTCAATACTGTAACGTTGTTCCACTGGCGGTTGATCACGCCGAAGACCTCTTCCCGGAATGGCAGAGTATCGACGACGATCGCGACTGGACCTACCTTGAGGATGTCAGGCCAAAGGATATGACGGCCTGTTATTCCTATTTAAGAAATCTGTCTACACACAAAGAAAGAATTTATTATGCCGTACAGGATAAAGCCGATCAGCAAATAAAAGGGATATTTTATGCCGGTAAATTTGATCCGGAGAATGGCTCCTTCGATATTGGCGGCGTTAACTGGACGCCATTAATGAAAAGGACGCGCATCAGCACCGAAAGCCTTTATTTGGTTCTGGCTTATTTCTTTGATCAATTAAAATACCGCCGCTGTGAATGGCGCACCAGCAGTTATAATACGGAAGCGATTAAGTCGGCAGAACGAATTGGTTTTGTGAAAGAAGGCGTATTAAGGGATAAGCGAATTCGCAAAGGCCATCTGACGGATATTTCGGTGTTCTCGATTACCTTACGGGAATGGCCGGCGATCTCGTCAATGATAACTGGCTGGCTGCGCGCAGATAACTTCGACGACCGCAGCCGCCAGCTGCACAAGCTGGCGTCGTTTCGCCGCTACTGAGGTTGCCATGCGTTGGCTTACCGCGCAACGCATGGCTTTAGGGCTTATTTTCCGTGCTGTTTGAAACGGAAATCGTCCATAAAGTTGCTCAGTTTTTCCACTGCACCAAGCGTCAGCGCGTTATAGATCGAGGCACGGATGCCGCCGATCGCGCGGTGTCCCGTCAGACCAGAGAAACCCGCCAGCTCCGCTTCCTGCAGGAATTTATCCTCCAGCGCCGCCGTCGGCAGTGTAAACGCGGCATTCATATCTGAACGGAAGGCCGCATCGCCCCAGTTACGATAGAAACCGTCGCTGTTATCAATGGTGCTGTAGAGCAGCGCAGATTTCTGCTGGTTGATGCGCGCCATGTTTTCCAGACCGCCAATATCATTCAGCAACCAGCGGGTCACCAGCATCACCACGTAAATGGCGAATACCGGCGGTGTATTCAGGTTAGAGTGCGCTTCCACCTGGCGACGATAATCAAGAAACGCTGGCAGGTTAGTCGGGCCGTTTTGCACCACACTGTCGCGAACCAGTACGATGGTCACGCCCGCCGGGCCGATGTTTTTCTGCGCGTGGGCATAAATCAGCGAGAATTTACCGGCATCGCACGGTTTGGAGAGAAAATCAGAAGACATATCGCAAACGCGTGGCACATCATCACGGCCCAGCACGCGATCGAACTGTAAGCCTTCTACCGTTTCGTTGGAAACATAGTGGATGTAAGGCGCGTCCGGGGAGAAATCCAGCTCTTCGTCGGTCGGCAGACGACGGTAGCCCTCTTTTTCACCGCTCCAGATCACGCGTACCGGCCCTTCGCGCATTGCTTCGGTGATCACTTTGCGGCTCCAGTAACCGGTATCGAAATACTCAGCCGGGTGCTTTTTGCCGCGCAGCATGGTCATTGGCACCATCGAGAATTGCTGCGTTGCGCCGCCCTGTAAAAACAGAATGTGATAA
Source organism: Kosakonia radicincitans DSM 16656 (assembly GCF_000280495.2). Classification (NCBI taxonomy): domain Bacteria; kingdom Pseudomonadati; phylum Pseudomonadota; class Gammaproteobacteria; order Enterobacterales; family Enterobacteriaceae; genus Kosakonia; species Kosakonia radicincitans. The sequence goes on along the minus strand of NZ_CP018016.1, from coordinate 247,793 downwards.
TCCGCAGGCAGTCCCAGCAGGGTGCGAATATTATTTTCGGTTTCGCGAACCACATTTTCGAACCATGCGGAGCGATGGCTGATACCCAGAATCGACAGGCCCACTTCCGGGACATTAATAATAGCCTGCTGTACCTGGTTTAATACGACGTCAGGTAATGCGCCCGGCCCGCCGGAGAAATTAAGGGTGTTGTTAGGATTTAATGACATGTTATTTCCTGAGTCATAGTTATCGTTTTAAAGGGCCTGACCGGCGTACTTAAGCAGCATTTCCCGCATCGCGGTTTTCACTTTCAGCATGTGAACTTGCTTATTCGGGAACATCTCTTCATCGTCCATCGCATGAACAACCATCGCCGGATCGATTTCAAAAATCAGCAGTTCGCCGTCGCGCGTTTCCGCGCAGTCGATGCCGATATACTCCAGCCCGGTACGCTGGCTGATGGCGTCCAGCGCTTCGCGATGACGTTCAGCAAAGTCAGCAAACTCATTGAAGAAACGGCCTTCCTGCGCACGTTTGTCCGCATCTTCGTACATCCCGGCGTTAACGTAGTGGATCATCCAGTGCGAAGAGACACCCATATGGCAGGCGAACGGTTTACCGTCGATCAGTACCACGCGCATTTTGCGGAACAGGCCATCTTCGCCGCTGTAATCGACAAAGCGCGAAACGAAAAACTCCTCTCCGGCCGTCTCTTCCAGGTAGGCTGTAACAGCAGCGGCAGAGTCGATTTTTTGCAGGCCGTGACCGCCGTGGCTACCTACCGGGCGAACAATAATCGGGAAGTCGTGATCAGCGGCGATATCTGCCAGCGCTTTCTGACCACAAGCGACATCATGCAGCGCCTGGCGGGAGACATGCAGCGCCGGACAAATCACTAAACCGGGGACATTTTGCAGCAGCAGGCTGGCGTTATGGCGTTCAGAAGTCGGGACATTTTTCGGCGGGTTCAGTACCGGTTTTGGCCAGTTACGCAGAGCATATTCAAGACGCAGCAGCACGGATTCCTGCTCATCGCTGGCGCCAATCGCCACCATAACCACGTCATGTTCCGGCACCGGTGCCGTCAGCGGATTGTCGTTCAGCGGATCGACGTAGTAGTAGATGAGGTCGATATCGCTGTCTTCCATCAGGCAGTCGAGCGGAATATTTGCCGAGAGATTGCCCGGTACCATTAACATCAGCAGGCGTAATTTTGTCGGCTGACGCGCCGGCCAGTGATAAACGCGCTGCATATCCAGCGCCTGCGCCTGGATTTGCAGGCCCAGCTCTTCGTGCTTCAGGCTCATCATCGCAGTCGCGAGATTCATCCATAACACGGCATCTTCAGGGGCATTTTGCGCCTGCGCGATCATCTCCTGCGTGGCGGAGGTGAAGTCAACGCCCGCAATACTCATACGCAAAAAAGGCGCCATTCCGAGGAATCGCGCCGACGAAACGCCTGATTCAGTCGTTAGTGGCATGGTGGTTAATCCTGTTTGTATGGTGCATATCGCTTATGATGCGACATAACGCCAACAAACAATTCGCGGAATAGCGGCCTTAGTTGTCGGGATAACTGAGCGTAAACCGGCCAAATCAGTTACGCGGTGAATAAGTAAAAGTAAAACTCAAAAAAAATAATTAATAAAAACAATCAATAAATAACGACACGTCTGACAGGAAATATAATGAAATATTTCGGCTTTAGCCGCTTCGTTAGCACAGGTAAATCGCGCATCTTCGGGATATGAAAACCTGAGCCTTTCGGCTCAGGTTGATTCAGGACTAGCGTGTTATCTGCAGATCTTTGATGGTGACGGGCAGTTCCGCGCCGTCTTTCCACTGCGTTAATGGCAGAAAAACATTGTAATCGACAAGCCAGGCCAGCGTCTGTTTCTCGCCTTTATCGCCACTCTGCATTTCGCATGCGACTTTCCAGTAGCGGCCACTCAGCGCACTGCTGATCTGGCGAGCCTCATCGCTACCGGTCACTTCGCAACGGCGGTTGATCGCGGTTTTATCACCATCTTTGCCCTTCGCAGGCAGCGCTGTATCAAAGGTGAATTTCTGTCCCTGATGCAGCGGGAAACGCAGGTTGGTGTGTAGTTCGCTGATGATACTCGGCGAGCTATCCAGGCTGATACCGCCTTTTAACTGCCCAAGGTTACCTAAAGTCAGGCGCTGCGCCTTAAACACGTTGTAATTTTCCAGCAGCAGCATCAGCCCGTTGGGTTGAACATCCAGCTCCATCGGCACGCCTTCATCACTCCCCCAGCTCAGAGTCCACTGCATTTTTTTGAAGCGAGGCGTCGCCCACGGGTTAACAATCTGCTGCGCTTGTTTGTCGATCTCCGCAGGCAGCGGGAATTGCGCCAGCCATTGTGGCGAATTGCTGCTCATATCTGGCAGCATCGGGCCAAGCCTGGAGGAGACGCTTTTTTTCTTCGCCTGGGGAACATAAGCCCCTTCCCCTTTAAAAGCAGAAGGCGTGCTCATTGCGCATAGCTGCTTAAACGCCGCAGCGGTGGCAGGCGTATTGGTAAAATCCGCCGCCCGGCGCAGCGCCGCTTTCCCGCTCAGACTATCGGATACATAACCTTCCGGCGTCATATCCAGCCCGGCGAGCACGCTGTCTTTATTGGTTGCGCAGTTATATGCGTGTACTTCGATTTTCATGTCGTACGGCGCATTATACGGCGGATCGTACTGTATCTCGTTGTACTCGAAGCCGATTTTCGCAATCAACAGATCTTTGGCGCGGATAACTGAAGCGGTATCCAGCAGGATCGGCGTGTCATATTGCGATTTTTTTTCAATGTAGACCCAACTGGCATTTTTCAGCCCGGGGGATTTGCAGAGGCTGGCGGCGACATCATTCAGTTCGCTGTTCGGGCTGGGGGCGGCATAACGTCCGTAGCTATCGCCATAAAAACGGCGCACGACCGCCTCTTTATCGTCGAGCATTTCCCAGTAGAGTTTCACCGCTTTTTGCGTGGAGCAATCGAAGCCGTCCCAACGGTTAATGTTTTGCCCATCTTCAAAAACAATATGATTCATTGCCGTAATGCGATCGTTAAGCCGAATCATTACCAGCGGATTTACCGTGCTGCTAACGACTTTTTTGCCTTGCCCGTCAGCCGCATGGCTGCTTAACGTCACGGCCAGTAATGCTGGCAGAAGAATCTTGCCCGTCTTCATTTTCATTCCTTTGTCAGCGCAAATGGAGTAGCGCAACAGATGTGTAGTGATGAGGTTATCGGCAGAAGGCAGGAAATATAAAGGTCTTAAAGGGGAGGCTGAAAGTCACCAAAAATGATAGTGATGGATGAACCCGGTAGTGCGATTCACCCCTCTGGCAACGCCGTCGTTTACGGCGGAAAGATTACTCCGCCAGCGCCTGCGCGCAGGCCCATGCGCTGGACCACGCCCACTGGAAGTTATAGCCGCCCAGCCAGCCGGTGACATCCATCACCTCGCCGATAAAGTAGAGCCCCGGCACATTGCGGGCTTCCATCGTGCGGGAAGAGAGTTCGTGGGTATCAACGCCGCCCAGCGTCACTTCCGCGGTACGGTACCCTTCCGTGCCGTTCGGTTGAACGCGCCAGTGCGTGAGTAACTCGACCAGTGACTCCTGTTCGCGACTGTTGAGCTGCTTCAGCGTGACATCCGGGATCTGCCCCAGTTGCTGCAAGCATTCAACCAGCCGTTTCGGTAACTGCATCGCCAGCGTGTTTTTCAGGCTTTGATTCGGGTGCGCTTCGCGCTGTTCATCCAGGAAGCTTGCCAGATCGCACTCCGGTAACAGGTTAATGCTGACGAATTCGCCTGGCTGCCAGTAGCTGGAAATTTGCAGAACTGCCGGACCTGAAAGCCCGCGGTGGGTAAAGAGCAGATTTTCCCGGAAAACCGTGCCGTCTTCAGCGGTAATAACCGAAGGCACTGACACGCCGGAGAGCGTCTGCATCTGCTCCAGCAGCGGCTTATGCAGGGTAAAAGGCACCAGACCGGCGCGTGTCGGCAGCACTTTCAGGCCGAACTGTTCGGCGATTTTATAGCCAAACGGTGAAGCGCCAAGCCCCGGCATCGACAGCCCGCCGGAAGCAATGACCAGCTTCGCAGCCTGCACGCTGTCGCCATTCAGTTGCAGCGTGTAACCCTGATCATCACGCGTTACGCTCAGCACTTCGCTGCGCAGGCGCTGTGTGACATTGCCTTTTTCGCACTCTGCCACCAGCATATCGACAATCTGTTGCGCCGAATCGTCGCAGAAAAGTTGTCCCAGCGTCTTCTCATGCCAGGCGATACCGTGCTTGCCGACCAGATCGATAAAATCCCACTGGGTATAACGCGCGAGAGCAGATTTACAAAAATGCGGGTTCTGGCTCAAATAGGCTGCGGGTTCGACATAAAGGTTAGTGAAATTGCAGCGACCACCGCCGGACATCAGGATTTTGCGCCCCGGTTTTTTGCCGTTGTCCAGTAACAGCACACGACAGCCCGCCTGCCCGGCCAGCGCCGCACAGAACATACCCGCCGCACCCGCGCCGATAACAATGACATCAAACCTTTCCACACCTGCACCCTCATCAAAAAATCGTGGCGGATTGTAAAGAGTTCACGCTGGTCACACCAGCGCGAAGAGAGCTAAAAACAACATGACATTGAAAAATATACGATAATTTTAAAGTTTCAGCGGAATGTAAGAAATAATGTCAAAAAAAATACATATTTCACTTTGCCGACACCGCTAATGTCCCTGATAATGCGCCGCGTTCATGTCCTCAAAATGGCTTAACGTCCTATGTTACATTTGTTTGCTGGCCTGGATCTTCATACCGGGTTATTACTCTTGCTTGCTCTGGTTTTTGTTCTGTTCTACGAAGCAATCAATGGCTTCCATGACACAGCAAACGCCGTGGCAACCGTAATTTATACACGCGCTATGCGTTCTCAGCTGGCGGTTGTGATGGCGGCGGTGTTTAACTTCTTCGGCGTTTTGCTGGGCGGGTTAAGCGTTGCCTATGCAATTGTGCATATGTTGCCAACCGATCTGTTGCTGAATGTCAGCTCCGCGCACGGCCTGGCGATGGTCTTCTCCATGCTGCTGGCGGCGATTATCTGGAACCTTGGTACCTGGTATCTGGGTCTGCCGGCTTCCAGCTCCCACACTCTGATTGGCGCGATTATCGGCATTGGTTTAACTAATGCGCTGATGTCCGGTACTTCAGTAGTGGATGCCTTAAATATCCCGAAAGTGCTGGATATCTTCGCCTCCCTCATCCTTTCGCCGATTGTCGGGCTGGTAATTGCTGGTGGTCTGATATTTATCCTGCGCCGCTACTGGAGCAATACCAAAAAACGCGCGCGTATTCATATGACGCCAGCTGAACGCGAGAAGATCGATGGTAAGAAAAAGCCGCCGTTCTGGACGCGTATCGCCTTGATTCTTTCCGCTATCGGCGTGAGTTTCTCCCATGGCGCGAACGATGGTCAGAAAGGCATCGGCCTGATTATGCTGGTGCTGATTGGCGTTGCGCCTGCAGGCTTCGTGGTGAATATGAACGCGTCAGGTTATGACATCACTCGTACGCGTGATGCCGTCAACAACGTAGAAACTTACTTCCAGCAACATCCGGCGCTGCTGCAAAAAGCCACCGGCGTTGATCCGCTGATTCCGGCACCGGAAGAAGTGAACACGCAGCCTGGCGAGTTCCACTGCCATCCGGGTCGCGCAATTGTGGCGCTGGATCGTGCGAAGGTGATGCTGACCGGTATCGAAAACTACGAGCAGATTCCGCTGGAGCAGCGTAGCCAGCTGCGCCGTATTATGCTCTGCCTCTCCGATATTACGGATAAAGTGGCGAAGCAGCCGGAGATCAGCACGGACGACCAGCGTCTGCTGAAGAAACTGAAAGGCGATATGCTGAGCACCATTGAGTATGCGCCAATCTGGATCATCATGGCGGTAGCGCTGGCGTTAGGTATCGGCACAATGATCGGCTGGCGCCGCGTGGCGACCACCATCGGCGAGAAAATTGGTAAGAAAGGTATGACCTACGCTCAGGGAATGTCTGCGCAGATGACTGCAGCGGTATCTATCGGGCTGGCAAGTTATACCGGGATGCCGGTTTCCACCACGCATGTGCTCTCCTCTTCCGTGGCCGGGACAATGATTGTCGACGGCGGCGGTTTGCAGCGCAAAACCGTAACCAATATTTTGATGGCCTGGATCTTCACCCTGCCAGCCTCGATTATTTTGTCCGGCGCACTGTACTGGCTCTCGCTGCATCTGATTTAACGCAGCGCAGGCGCAATAAAAAAACGGGTCAGGAAACTGGTCCGTTTTTTTTATTCTCTGATTAGCGCACGCAGCGCTCAATGCCAAATCATCAACGCAATCAGGCTGATGACCACCAGACCACACAGCGAACTGGTTAAAATAAACTGGCGGCGAACGCGCTCACAGCGTCGGATGAATTCGTCATCATGGTGATCGCGGTAGCGCTGGGCATAGATATACCAAACCAGACGCATCTGCTTACTGGGCTGGCCGTGCGCGGTAAAAAAGCCGCCGCCATCCACGTACTGATAGAGTAAGGGATCACAACCACGAAGTACCACTAACAGCGCGCGTAGTGATGAGTAATAACGCGCCATGTTAACCAAACACACCACACATAAAGCCCAAAACAGCGCAACAGTGTTGATCACCATATCCCCTCCCCGGCGATCGCCCGCGGAGAAAGCCTCCGGAACGCTCGCGCCTGGATACCCAACCAAGTCTGACAACGAATAGTGTTACCAATCCCCGGACGGGAAGACAAGCACAGGCGGAGTCCCGCAATTGACCGCATTTCCTTACGCGGATAACTGGGGGACGCCGTCTGTTTCCGTACGGTTTATTTATAGTGTAGGAGATCCGTTTATTTTTTTACCACAAGCTTAATCACCATCAATGCATCTGGCTGTAAATATTGCTTAAGTGATTCGTGATCCAGGTTAATTGACGGTGTGAAAAGAGCGTTATAAGGTAGAAATATCTTCTGAAAAAGATCCTTAAGGCCGGGCGCTACGCTCACGTGAAACGCAGGATGCGGGCGCAGTGCAACTGTATCAGGGGCAATCACCCCGATGGTCATCGACAACTTATGGAAGGAGTACCACTATGGCTTACAAACATATCCTCATCGCAGTCGATCTCTCCCCCGAAAGCAAATTGCTGGTTGAGAAAGCAGTATCCATGGCGCGGCCATACAACGCGAAGATTTCCCTGATTCATGTCGATGTAAACTACTCCGATCTTTATACCGGTCTTATCGACGTTAATCTCGGCGATATGCAAAAACGCATTTCTGATGAAACTCACCAGGCGCTGACCGAGCTGTCCACTAACGCGGGCTATCCGATCACCGAAACTCTGAGCGGCAGCGGCGACCTGGGCCAGGTACTGGTTGATGCGATTAAAAAATACGATATGGATCTGGTGGTGTGCGGCCATCACCAGGATTTCTGGAGCAAACTGATGTCCTCCGCGCGCCAGCTTATCAACACGGTTCACGTTGATATGCTGATTGTCCCGTTGCGGGATGAAGAAGAGGATTGATATTCCCGCTAACAATTAACCGTTAGCCTGAACATAGCCCGGTACGCGCAACGCGACCGGGCTTTTTTATTCCCCGGAACCGGGGTAGATATCGAAACGATGGCTTTTGGTCACTACCGCCGACTGTGTGGCGACACCGGCCAGCGGCGGCGCGTAATCCGGGCGTTTCACCACTACACGCTTGATGGCAAGCTTGCGCGCAGGCTCCAGCAAACCATCGGCGTCAAGATCCGGGCCAACCAGCGACTGGAATACCCGCATCTCCTTCTTCACCAGCGCGCTTTTTTGCTTATGCGGGAACATCGGATCGAGATAAACCACCTGCGGGCGCGGCGTGATATCCGCCAGGCTCGTCAGACTGGACGCGTGAATCAGTTGCAGCCGTTCGCGCAGCCACGGGCCGATTTCCGCATCGGCATAGCCACGATGAAGACCATCCTCCAGCAGCGCAGCAACGACCGGGTTACGCTCCAGCATCCGCACGCGGCAACCCACCGAGGCCAGCACAAACGCATCGCGACCCAGCCCTGCCGTGGCATCCACCACCTCCGGTAAATAGCTGCCTTTGATACCAACCGCTTTGGCGACAGCTTCACCGCGACCACCGCCAAACTTACGCCGGTGCGCCATACCGCCCGCGACAAAATCGACAAAGATACCGCCCAGTTTCGGCTCATCGCGCTTACGCAGTTCCAGATGCGTCGGCGTTAACACCAGCGCCATCAGGTTATCGTCATCCGGCTCCAGCCCGAAGCGGGCCGCAAGAACAGATAAGGCGCCGTCTCCGGCGCCTGTTTCATCCAGCAAACAGATTTTCACTGCATCAGCCTTCGATACCGTAATGCTCAAGCATGGCGTCAATCTGCGGCTCGCGGCCACGGAAGCGTTTGAACAGCTCCATCGGCTCTTCCGAACCACCACGGGTCAGGATGTTATCGAGGAACGACTGCCCGGTTTCGCGGTTGAAGATGCCCTCTTCTTCAAAGCGGGAGAAGGCATCTGCCGCCAGCACATCGGCCCACAGATAGCTGTAGTAACCCGCCGCATATCCGCCCGCGAAAATATGGCTGAAGGCATGCGGGAAGCGGCCCCACGACGGCCCCGGCACCACGGCGACCTGACGTTTGATTTCGGCCAGCGTTTCGAGGATTTTTGCCCCCTGCTCCGGGCTAAATTCGGCGTGCAGACGGAAGTCGAACAGGCCGAACTCCAGCTGACGCAGGATAAACATCGCCGCCTGGTAGTTTTTCGCCGCCAGCATTTTGTCCAGCAACTCCTGCGGCAACGGCTCGCCGGTTTCATAATGACCGGAGATAAACGCCAGCGCTTCCGGCTCCCAGCACCAGTTTTCCATAAACTGGCTCGGTAGCTCGACCGCATCCCACGGCACACCGCTGATCCCTGCCACCCCGGCGGTTTCAACGCGCGTCAGCATATGGTGCAGACCGTGGCCAAACTCATGGAACAGGGTGATCACTTCGTCATGAGTGAACAGCGCCGGTTTGCCGTTGACCGGGCGGTTAAAGTTACAGGTGAGGTACGCGACGGGTTTTTGCAGCGAACCGTCGGCGCGGCGCATCTGGCCAACGCAGTCATCCATCCACGCGCCGCCACGTTTGTGTTCGCGGGCATAAAGATCGAGGTAGAAGCTGCCGCGCAGCTCGTTGTTCTCATCGTAAAGCTCGAAGAAACGTACGTCCGGATGCCAGACATCAATATCCTTGCGTTCTTTGGCGGTGATGCCGTAAATGCGTTTCACCACTTCAAACAGGCCGTTCACCGCGCGGTTTTCCGGGAAGTACGGACGCAGTTGCTCATCGCTGATGCTGTAGAGGTGCTGCTTCTGTTTTTCGCTGTAGTAACCGATATCCCACGGTTGCAGCTCATCAACACCAAATTCGGCTTTAGCGAAGGCGCGCAGTTGCGCCAGCTCTTTTTCGCCCTGCGGACGCGCACGTTTGGCAAGATCAGTTAAGAATTCCAGCACCTGCGCCGGGTTTTCCGCCATTTTGGTGGCCAGCGATTTAAAGGCATAGCTTTCAAAACCGAGCAGTTGCGCCAGTTCATGACGCAGCGCGAGGATCTCGGCCATGATCGGGCTATTGTCCCACTTACCCGCATTCGGCCCCTGATCGGAAGCACGGGTGCTGTAAGCGCGATACATCTCTTCACGCAGCGCCTGGTTATCGCAATAGGTCATCACCGGCAGATAGCTCGGGATATCCAGCGTCAGCAACCAGCCTTGCTGCTCTTTGGCTTCTGCCTGCGCTTTCGCCGCCGCCAGGGCGCTTTCCGGCATGCCGGAGAGTTCAGATTCGTCAGTGACCAGCTTGCTCCAGCCCATAGTGGCATCGAGCACATTGTTGCTGTAAAGGTTACCCAGTTCAGAGAGGCGTGAGGCGATTTCGCCATAGCGCTGCTGTTTCTCTTTTGGCAGGCCGATGCCCGACAGTTTGAAATCGCGCAGCGCGTTATCCACCGCTTTTTTCTCCGCCACGCTCAGCGCAGCGTAATGCGGGCCGTCACGCAGATCGCGATAGGCGTTGTACAGCCCTTCGTTCTGCCCGACCCAGGTGCTGTATTCCGACAGCAGTGGCAGCGTTTGTTCGTACGCTTCGCGCAGTTCCGGGCTGTTTTTCACTGAATTCAGGTGGCTGACCGGCGAGAAGAGACGGCCAAGGCGATCGTCCACTTCAGCCAGCGGCTGACAAAGATTGTCCCAGGAGTAGGGGCCGCCCTGCGCAACAACGCGTTCCACTGCGCTCCGGCAGTCGTCCAGCGCTTTGGTCACCGCAGGAACAACATGCTCAGGAAGAATTTTAGAAAAAGGGGGGAGCACAAAAGGCGTCAATAATGGGTTGGTCATAGCGCAGTCCTTGGTATGAAGTATTGGTTAAGAATGGGGCCAAGTCCCGCAGATTTCAATCCCGTGCGCTCCGCGTACCAGGGTATCGTTGCAATAAGCCACAACGAAGAAAACGCCCGGCGGCATTGCGCTCGCCGGGTATTACACACGCAAACCTCAGCGGGATTTATGCGCCATCTCATAGGCCGCAGACAGGTTCAGGCGCTGCCAGAAGCTCTGTTCATCGTTATCGCCAGAAAGCGGGTAACCCGCCGGTATCGCCGTTTTCACCATCAGCGCACGGCGCTGGCTGGCGGAAAGATTCGGCAACGCCGCTTCCAAAAGCACATCAGCCCCTTCCGGTACTTTCAGTTTTTTCTCTGTCCCTTTCTGCTGCGGCAAATTGTAAGTCATGGTGAAACGGTAGAAATCGCGCATTGCCGGGTCGCGATACGGATCGTCTTTCCCGGCGCTCTGCGCACATTGCGCAAGCGACGTGCCGCACTCTTTTTCCAGCGCGGCGCGAAGCTGGTCGCGGGCTTCATTGAACAGGGCACGGTATTTCGCATCATTCAGGTAATGTGCGACGTTACGCTCCGCCACCATCCTGGAACCGATGACATCCAGCGGATAGTGCACACCCAACACCACGCGGGAATAACCGTAGCGCGCACCGCGCGTCAGCAGTGCGTCAAAACGTTCCGGGATCATCTCCGCCATCAGCAACGAATCAGTATAACCGGTGTTGGTATGGCCGCTGGGGAACGAGCCACCATCCGCGGTATAGGCTTTGTTATCTTTCACCACCACGTCGTCCGGCACCAGGTGAATGCTGTTGTTCTGGATCAGGAACGGACGCTTATAGTCAAAATGCTTTTTCGCCGCGCCAGTACTCACTTCGCTGGCTTTGATTAACGCCGCCGCTTTGCCTAACTCGCCTTTGTCATAGGCAGTGAGAAAAGCGTTGCCCAGTTTTGGCCCCAGCGCATCGGCAATAAAATAGAGATAGCTGATTCCCTCAGCATCAGCCAGCGCCTGACGGCGCAAACCCTGCGTGGCATCGCGGTTAATCGCCTCAACGGTATGCAGATTGGTATCCAGCACCGGCTTTGGCAGAGCGCTAAAACTGGAGAGTAGCGCGATACCCGCCTGCTGATTTGCTTTAGTCTGGAAATCATAACCGCGCGCCTTCAGCCAGGCGCTATCCGCCTGTTTAGCGCTCTGCGCGGCGTGCTCCAGTTGATCGCGGGTCAGCGACGCAGCGTTACCCTGCAAGGCCTGGCGCAGCCCGGCCAGTGATTGTGCTTCCAGCGCAACATACGCCTGGCTGTCCGAGGCTGGCGTGGTGGTATTGGCAATATCGCGCGCCTGCACCAGCGGAATATCTTTTGCCATCGCCTGGTTAGCCAACAGCAGCGCGGCAGTTAAAAGAGTGAGACGGATTTTCATTTTTTATCCTTTTATTCAAAGAATTACCTTGCCTGAACCCGACGCTAGCGCGGCAGTTTGACATTTTCATGACACCGTTATGTTTTGAAACCTTTTCCGCTGAAATGAAACAAGCCCGCGGTGCAGCGGTAATCTGCGGCAATCTACGGTAAACTGTGCAGAATCTCGTTTATTTTCCGGAATCTCAGTCCCCATGCTCAGTTATCGCCACAGCTTTCACGCTGGCAACCACGCCGACGTCCTTAAACACACCGTTCAGAGCCTGATCATTGAAGCGCTGAAAGAAAAAGAGAAACCGTTTCTCTATCTCGACACCCATGCAGGTGCCGGACGCTATCAGCTCTCTGGCGAACATGCGGAGCGCACGGGCGAATATCTGGAAGGCATCGCCCGCATCTGGCAGCAGGACGATTTACCGGCCGAGCTTGAGCCGTACATGACTGCAGTGCGCCACTTCAACCGCGGTGAGCAACTGCGCTATTACCCGGGTTCACCGCTGATTGCCCGTGAATTACTGCGCGAGCAGGACAGCCTGCAATTAACCGAGCTGCACCCAAGCGATTACCCGCTGCTGCGCCAGGAGTTCCAGAAAGACAGCCGCGCCCGCGTTGAACGCGCCGACGGTTATCAGCAGTTGAAGGCCAAACTGCCGCCGGTTTCCCGTCGTGGTCTGATTCTTATCGACCCGCCGTATGAGATTAAAACCGACTACCAGGCAGTAGTGAGCGGTATTCTGGAAGGCCATAAACGTTTTGCCACAGGCATTTACGCGCTTTGGTATCCGGTGGTGCTGCGCCAGCAGATCAAACGCATGCTGCGCGATCTGGAAGAGACCGGCATTCGCAATATTCTGCAAATTGAACTGGCCGTGCGGCCGGACAGCGATCAGCGCGGCATGACGGCTTCCGGCATGATCGTCATTAACCCGCCGTGGAAGCTGGAAGCACAGATGAACAGTGTGCTGCCGTGGTTGCACAGCAAGCTGGTGCCGGCCGGTACCGGGCACACGCTGGTTCACCAGATCGTCCCGGAGTAATCGCAGCCATCGGTGGAACCTTTCGGATTGCGCGTTACAATCGCGACAATTTTCGACTTCGTTCAGGATTAAGGAAAAAACCATGAGCAAACATTACGACTACATCGCCATTGGCGGCGGCAGCGGTGGTATTGCCTCGATCAACCGTGCAGCCATGTACGGTCAAAAATGCGCGCTGATTGAGGCCAAAGATCTTGGCGGCACCTGTGTGAACGTGGGTTGTGTTCCGAAAAAAGTGATGTGGCACGCCGCACAGATCGCTGAAGCCATTCATCTCTATGGCCCGGACTACGGCTTTGACACCACCGTCAACCATTTCGACTGGAGCAAACTGGTTGCCAGCCGCAGCGCTTACATCGACCGTATCCATACCTCTTACGAGAACGTGCTGGGTAAAAATAACGTCGATGTGATCCGTGGTTTTGCCCGTTTTGTTGATGCCAAAACCGTGGAAGTGAACGGTGAAACGATCACCGCCGATCATATTCTGATCGCCACTGGCGGCCGTCCGAGCCACCCGGACATTCCGGGCTCGGAATACGGCATTGATTCCGATGGTTTCTTCGCCCTGCCCGCGCTGCCAAAGCGCGTTGCCATTGTTGGCGCAGGGTACATCGCCGTTGAGCTGGCGGGCGTGGTGAACGGCCTTGGAGCTGAAACACATCTGTTCGTGCGTAAACATGCGCCGCTGCGCAACTTCGATCCGCTGATCACTGAAACGCTGGTCGAAGTGATGGCGGCGGAAGGCCCGACGCTACATACCCACGCGATTCCGAAAACGGTAGTGAAAAACGCTGACGGCAGCCTGACCATCACCCTGGAAGATGACCGCTCGCAAACCGTTGATTGCCTGATCTGGGCGATTGGCCGTGAACCGGCGACCGATAACTTCAACCTTGCAGCCACTGGCGTGAAAACCAATGACAAAGGTTATATTGAAGTCGATAAATTCCAGAACACCAGCGTGCCGGGGATTTACGCGGTGGGCGATAATACCGGCGCGGTAGAACTGACTCCGGTTGCCGTTGCCGCTGGCCGTCGTCTCTCCGAACGCCTGTTTAACAACAAGCCGGATGAGCATCTCGACTACACCAATATTCCTACCGTTGTGTTCAGCCACCCACCGATTGGCACCGTCGGTTTAACCGAGCCGCAGGCGCGCGAGCAGTACGGCGACGATCAGGTGAAAATCTATAAATCGTCGTTCACCGCGATGTACACCGCCGTCACCTCTCACCGCCAGCCGTGTCGCATGAAGCTGGTCTGCGTCGGTCCGGAAGAGAAAATCGTCGGTATCCACGGTATCGGCTCCGGCATGGACGAGATGTTGCAGGGCTTTGCGGTTGCGCTGAAGATGGGCGCCACCAAAAAAGACTTCGACAACACCGTCGCCATTCACCCGACTGCCGCAGAAGAGTTTGTCACGATGCGCTAAGCATCAGCGGTAAAAACGACACACCAGAGAAGCCCCAAACGGGGCTTCTTTTTTTTCATCGGTGTCGCCTGCATCAGATGAGCGGAGAAATGCATATCACCAAGTCGGAATGTTGGTCAGAAAGCGAACCGTCACTGATGCAAGAAATCACCCACTTTTTTAAGAAGCAAGCTGAACCACAAAACGTGTCACGCGGGCAGCCTCAATAAATGGCTGGCGATTCCCCAGCGCATCACCCGACAAGATTTCTCCTCTATCGCCAGCAGCGAAAAGCTGGCATTCGGGTGGTGGTAACGCGCAACATTGCTCAGCGAGTTTTCCATCAGTTGCGCAATAACCGCCTGAATCACATGACCATGCGAGACCAGTGCCACTGTTTCCTGCGAGCAAATATCCGGCAATCTGTGCAGAAAAGTGAGTAGCCGCTGCACCGCCTGCGCCAAAGATTCGCCCTGCGGCGGACAGAAATGTTCATCATCGATAAACGGCGGATATGCGCGCTGTATTTCGCTCAGACTGCGACCTTCAAGCTCGCCAAAATGTTGCTCCTGTAGCGCGTCGTGCAACTGAAAATCGCAGGCGAAATGCGCGGCTATCCGCGCCGCCATCTGCTGTGCCCGGCCTGCCGGAGAGGAGATAACAGCGCCAGGCGTTACCTCCTCGGCCTGCAACCCGGCAATCAGTGCGTTGCACTCTTCCTGTCCGCGCAATGTCCACGGGCTATCGAGACGCCCCTGGATAATTCCGGCGCGGTTCCACTCGGTTTGCGGATGGCGAATTAAAAACACGTTCATTTTCGAAGCTCGCGGCTTATCGGCCTGAAATATTAAAAGGCAGGAAGTGGTTAACTCCCTGCCCTTAGGTACGTTTCCGTTATCAGTTCAGCAACTGAAGTAGATAACGGATCAATTCCAGCAGCGCGATTAACGCTCCCAGAATGATGATTGCTTTATCAATCACCCGTTTTCTCCATAAAACGGAGTGAGAACGCCGCTGCTTACTCGTGGACTGCCTGTCACAGAGGTTGATCTCAGTGTTAGTCAGAGACAGTTCTACTCCGGCCAGAGCACCCGATGCGGCACCACCCGTACATCCGGCCAGGACTTAAAAAGCGTAAAAGCGGCCCCGGAGTAGTCTTGTCACCAGCACTAACGGGCAGATTATAACCACCCTCAGGGCATCCGACGAGTTCAAAATTTGCTCGCTTATCCCCCTTGTTTTATACTGCAGCGGTTAGTCAGAGACAGTTCAAAACCGGCCAGAGCAGTTGGCTGTTCCGGATGTAAAAAAGCCGACCTCACCAGTCGGTTTTTTTTCGCCTGTAGATTCGCTAAACCCGCACCGCCTTCAACTCATTGATCAGCCACTGCACCGCAGGCTGATAATCATAAAGCCGGTGGGTAAGCAGCAGTAAATCGTAAGAGGGTGCGCCGTCCGGCAGCGCCATGATGCGCAGCGGCAGCATCTTTGCCAGCTCCTGGGCGATACGGAACGGAACGCACATCAAATAACCGGTCGCGACAGCCACACGTCCTCCAACAGCATAACTTTGCACTACCGTCGCCAGCGGACGGTAGAGATGCTGCGACAGCAGCCAGCTATCAATATGATCCGCGCCAGAGCTAACCGCCGGTAAATGGATTTGTGACTCGCTGACCAGATGTTTAAGCGTCAGGGTTTCCGGCAAATCGGTGCGCTCCATAGAAGCAATTGCCACGAAATGGTCGGAAATCAGCGGGTATCGATTAAAGTAGTGCGGAATATGCTGCACGGTATCAACGCCGATAAACGCGTCGAGTTGCCCTTTTTCTACCCGTTCAACCTTGATGGTTTCCGAAAGAATATCGACCGACAACCGCACATTCGGGGCGATGGTTTTAAAGCGGGCGGTCAGCACTGGCATAAACATAAATTCGAAGTAATCCACCGCGCCGATATAAAAAGTATGTGCATCGCGGGCGGGATCGAAGTGGCTTGGCCCGCGCGTGGCGGTATCCAGCTTGCTGAGCGCATTCTCAATCACCGGGATCATCATCGCTGCGTACGGCGTCGGCTCCATGCCGTTGCGCGTGCGAATAAACATTTCGTCTTTGAGCTGCTCGCGCAGACGGTTCAACGCATGGCTAAACGCAGATTGTGAAAGATTGGCCTTCTGCGCCGCCCGGGTCACGTTTTTCTCTTTCGCCAGGATCGGCACCAGCCGCAGCAAATTCAGATCGACCACTACTATGCACCCTTTTCATGTTTTCATGATAACAATACATTTTATGCATAACGAAGATCGTTGCTATAGTTTGCAGCAAAAGAAGTGCGGATGATTTGCACTGTCTGAACCGAGACCAACGGGAGAGAATTGATGAGAAATGTAACTGTTGCCGCGACCCAGATGGCTTGCACCTGGGAACTGGAAAAAAACGTACAGAACGCGGAACGTTTAGTTCGCGAAGCGCACCGCCAGGGCGCACAGGTGATCCTGATCCAGGAGCTTTTTGCTGCCCCTTATTTCTGCATCGATCAGAGCCCGGAGCACTATGCGCTGGCGCAGGAAGTCGCAACCAGCCCGCTGATTAAGCATTTCTCAGCACTGGCGAAAGAGCTGGAAGTGGTGCTGCCGCTGAGCTTGTTCGAAAAATGCAATAACGCGTACTACAACTCGCTGGTGATGATCGATGCCGACGGCAGCGTGCTGGACACCTACCGTAAAACCCATATTCCGAACGGTCCGGCTTACCAGGAAAAACAGTTCTTCATCCCTGGCGATACCGGATTCAAAGTCTGGAACACCCGCTACGCCAAAATCGGCGTCGGCATTTGCTGGGATCAGTGGTTCCCGGAAACCGCGCGTTGCCTGGCATTGCAGGGCGCAGAGCTGATCTTCTACCCGACCGCGATCGGTTCTGAACCGGCCTACCCGGATATCGACAGCCAGCCGCACTGGACCCGTGTTCAGCAGGGCCACGCTGCCGCCAACGTCATTCCGGTGATTGCCTCGAACCGTATCGGCACCGAAGCCAGTAAATACATTGAAGGCCTGGAAATGACCTTCTACGGTTCTTCATTCATCGCCGATCAGACCGGTGAACTGGTAGCGCAGGCCAATAAAACCGACGAAGCGGTGCTGGTGCACACCTTCGATCTGGATGCCGTTGCCGCGCAGCGCGCCTCCTGGGGTCTGTTCCGCGACCGCCGCCCGAACATGTACGGCGCGATTGCGACCTCTGACGGTAGCGTGAGGAGCTAAGCGATGGCGCAGCTGACCACGCCCGTAAAAGACGGGTTCGCAATGCCGGCAGAGTGGGCGCCGCATCAGGCTGTGTGGATGATCTGGCCTTATCGTACCGATAACTGGCGCGCCAATGCTGCACCAGCCCAGCAGGCGTTTGCGGCCGTGGCAAAAGCGATTTCCCGCAATACGCCGGTCATCATGGGCGTTCCTGTGGTCGAAATGGCGAAAGCGCGCAGCACCATGCCAGCGGAAGTGACGCTGATTGAAATGGAGAGCGACGACGCCTGGATGCGCGATACCGGCCCGACCGTAGTGCTGAATCAGGCGGGCGAACAGCGCGGTATTAGCTGGACGTTCAACGCGTGGGGCGGCCTGAACGGCGGGCTTTATGCCAGCTGGGATCGCGATCAGTTAGTGGCAGGCCATGTGGCGAATTACCACCAAATGCCATGCTACAACACGGACTTAGTGCTGGAAGGCGGCTCCATTCACGTTGACGGTGAAGGCACCCTGCTGACCACCGCCGAGTGTCTGCTGAACCCGAACCGCAACCCGAATCTGAGCCAGGCGGAGATCGAGCAACAGCTGCGCGATTACCTTGGCGTGTCACAAATCATCTGGTTGCCGGAAGGCGTGTTTAACGATGAGACCGACGGTCACATCGACAATATGTGCTGCTTCGTGCGCCCCGGCGAAGTGGCGCTGCACTGGACTGATGACCAGAATGACCCGCAGTACGCCCGCTCCGCAGCGGCGTTGCAGGTGCTGGAAAACACCAAAGATGCACAGGGTCGTACGCTGAAAGTGTGGAAAGTCCCGTCGCCGCCGGCGCTGTACGCCAGTGCGGAAGAAACCAATGATGTGGAAAAAGGGACGGCGATTGAGCGCCACGAAGGCAATCGTCTGGCGGGTTCCTACGTCAACTATCTGGTCAGCAACCAGCAGATTATCTATCCGCAGTTGCACCCGGCCACCGATGGCGCGGCGCAGGCGCTGTTTGAGGAGATGTTCCCGGATTTCGTCATCACTGGCGTTCCGGCGCGCGAAATTCTGCTCGGCGGCGGCAATATTCACTGCATCACCCAGCAAATCCCGCGTTGATCCACAGCCCGGCGGTGAACGCCGCCGGGTGTTTTACAGCGTGCGCGACATCCGAATGTACTGCACCTCTTTTTTATAAAACGTCTCACCCTCTGGGGCAAAACCGAAGCGCGTATAAAACCCTGCCGCCGAAGTTCTGGCGTCCAGAGTGACCGTTTTCACCCCGTCCTGCATCAGCTTATCCAGCACCGACTGAAACAGAAAACCGCCAAACCCCTGCTGCTGATACGCCTGCAAAGTGGCGAATTTGCGGATCTGGCAACGCTTCTCGCCGATGATGAACACCGACAGGCAACTCACCACCTGAGCATTGAACAGCGCGCCAAAATGTGCGGCGCTTTCGTCGCCCTCCACGCGTGAAGCATTGCGCTCCAGATGCGGCCACAGTACCGCCTGGCGAATATCCAGACATTGCTCTAACGTAATAGTGGCGAAATTCACGGGTTCTCTCTCCCTTTAATGGGGCTTCCGGGCAATGTAAGCGTGCAGGGGCGATTATTCATAAATCGTTGCAAATTGATTACTCTGAAAGCCGCCGCTGCGTTATCCGATCCGTTTTCCAATTTTAATAAAATTAATCAATAGGTTGCTTAATTTTTGCTTGCGCGTAACGGGAAACAAAACGTGATCTAACGCACATTTCATCCCCCAGAGATCGAAGCGAATGTCTACGCTTTATAGATAGCCGGGACACACCCGTCATTTTTTACGACGACATCCGGAGGCCAGAGCCACTATGTTCAACCAGAAACTACAAAGCGCAGAAAACGTCGAGTTTATCATCGAAGAAGAGCTTCTCTATGAAACCGATCCGTGCGAGTTAAAACTGGATGAAATGATTGAAGCGGAGCCGGAACCCGAAATGATCGAAGGGCTGCCGGCGTCCGATGCGCTGACGCCTGCCGATCGTTACCTTGAATTGTTTGAACACGTGCAGTCGTCACGTCTCTTTGCCGACAGCAAAACCTTCCCCGACTGTGCGCCGAAACGGGATCCGCTCGACATTCTGATTCGCTATCGCAAAATTAAACGCAAACCCGAGTTCGACCTGAAGCAGTTCGTGAAAGCGCATTTCTGGCTGCCGGAAAACACGACTAAAGAGTATGTTTCCAATCCGGAGCATTCGCTGAAAGAGCATATCGACAATCTGTGGCCGGTGCTGACCCGCGAGCCACAGGATCATATTCCGTGGTCATCGCTGCTGGCGCTGCCGCAGGCATACATTGTGCCGGGCGGTCGATTCAGAGAGACCTACTACTGGGACTCTTACTTCACCATGCTGGGGCTGGCGGAGAGCGGCCGTGACGATCTGCTGCGCTGTATGGCCGATAACTTCGCGTGGATGATCGAACGCTACGGCCATATTCCGAACGGCAACCGGACTTACTATCTGAGCCGTTCGCAGCCGCCGGTTTTCGCTCTGATGGTGGAACTGTTCGAAGAGGATGGCGTGCGCGGCGCGCGGCGCTACCTTGAACATCTGCTGATGGAGTACGCTTTCTGGATGGATGGCGCGGAATCGCTGGTGCTGAACCAGGCTTACCGCCATGTCGTGCGGATGCCGGACGGTTCGCTGCTTAACCGTTACTGGGACGATCGCGATACGCCACGAGACGAATCCTGGCTGGAGGACGTGGAAACCGCCCGCCACTCTGGTCGCCCGGCGAATGAAGTTTATCGCGACTTGCGCGCAGGTGCCGCCTCCGGCTGGGATTACTCTTCCCGCTGGCTCCGTGACGCGCACCGGCTGGCGAGCATTCGCACCACGCAGTTTATTCCCATCGATTTGAACGCCTTTCTGTTCAAACTGGAAAGCGCGATCGCCAATATTTCCGGGCTGAAAGGCGATCGCGAGCGTGAAGCGGAATTCCGCCAGAAAGCGAGCGATCGCCGGGCGGCGGTTAACCGCTATCTGTGGGATGAGGAGAATGGCTGCTACCGCGATTACGACTGGCGCCGAGAAGAGATGGCGCTGTTCTCCGCCGCCAGTATCGTGCCGCTGTACGTCGGTATGGCGACGCATGAACAGGCGGATCGGCTGGCGGAATCGGTGAAAAATCGTCTGCTCACACCTGGCGGCATTCTGGCGACGGAATATGAAACTGGCGAACAGTGGGATAAACCCAACGGCTGGGCGCCATTACAGTGGATGGCGGTGCAGGGCTTTAAGCTTTACGGTAACGACGCGCTGGGTGACGAGATCGCCCGCAGTTGGCTGAAAACGGTGAATCACTACTACCAGAATCACCACAAGCTGATCGAGAAGTACCATATTGCCAGCAGCACACCGCGCGAAGGGGGCGGGGGGGAATACCCGTTGCAGGACGGTTTCGGCTGGACAAACGGCGTGGTGCGCCGGTTAATCGGGCTGTACGGCGAGCCGTAATGCTCGCCGCCTTTCGTTAATTGCGCCATCGGGCTAAACGCCTGATGGCGCTTCGCTTATCAGGCCATCTTAATTGATGGCGTTATAAATGGCGGTCTGAATATCCGCCCACTTACGGTTTTCGTCACCCGGCTCTGCCTGGTAACGCAACTGCGCCTGTTCCATCTCATAACGCTGACGCTCAACCACCGGTTTTATGGTGCAAAATGCCCGTAAATAACTTTTCCCGATCGATGACAACCCCTTGTTATTCACCGCCATTTCATGGGTCAACGTGCTGATAAACCGACGGCAGGGGCGACTCTCATCCATTTGTATCCGGTAACGCAGCAGCATATCCAGCACCTCGGTATAATTGGCCGCCACCGCCTGCTCCGTCCACGACAGTTTCCAGTTCATTCCGGTACGCAAAAACAGCGACACCACGCGCGTATCGTTACGATCGATTGCCGCGCGGAAGTTGTTCTCGTCGCGCGGCAGCCCCATGCGGCTCAGCTCCTCTTTCGGCGAGATTTTTTCCTTATCCTGCGAAATGGGCACCGTAATGCCACTGCCGCGCGCCATCGGTGCCTGAACATCACTGAGGAACAGCCAGAAGCCGCCAATCGCCACGATCAGCGCCACCACGGCCACCGAACCCCATAACATGCTGACAAACAGCTGCTCCCGCTCTTCACGGCTACGTACCGGGCGTTTAGCCGGTCTGTCGATACTGTCACGCATTGGCATCGCATCACCTCCTGCGGCGCGGTCTTTTTTCCGCGCCTGCTCCCAGAAAGCGTCTAAGTTATCGCCCGCCTCGCGCAATATTTCAGCGGGATTAGTTGTGGTGCGCCCCTCTTCCCATGCGCGTTGTACCGGCCCCGTAATCTGCGGATAGTAGCTATCCAGTAAACTGAGTTGACTGGAGGTCAGCGGCTGTCCCGCCACGACCAAAGCGCGCATGTGCCGCACATCGTCGAGGAACGTGTGCAACGTTTTACGCGTTTCCAGATACAGGTTTAATACCGCGTTATCGTTAAACAAACGGGCGTAATGCTGGCTGAACTCTTTTTTATCCACCAGCAACAACGCCAGCTCGCTAAAGCGCATCCCGCTCAAAACATCGTCGCGATCGCCCAGCCGCAGCCAGCGGCGCACATGATCGGCGCCAAACTGCATTTTCAAATGGTTACGCAGTCGTTCCGTATCCGGCCACGCCTGCGCCACCAGCGAGGTGATCATTATCTCCAGCGCGCGCAGTTGCTGCTGAGCGCGCTGCTGCTGGTTCTCCTCCACTTCGAGCGACGTGCTGTAGCTGAGTAACGGCTGCCGGGTACGCAGATTTTCCAGCGCACTAACAAAGCGGAGCGCGGCAATCAGTTGATTTTCCGTCACGTTCTGCCCGCTCTCATAGCGCGGGACAAGCTGCTGCAAATGACGGAGCTGCAAAGTGAACTGTGTTAATTCCGCATCGTTGAGTTTAAGTCGTTTAGCCACCGCGCCCCAGCCACCCATACTCAGGCGCGCAATATCAAGTTGTTCTAAAAACCAGCGCGGATCTTTACCCTCGTCGAAACGGACATTCAGTAATAACAGAATTTCGACGGACGCCTGGCGAATCACGGCAATGCATTTTTCAAACTGTTCACCCGTATTAACAGGGGCGTTACTTGTCATTATTTTCCTTTAAGTACAACTTAAGAAATAATTATCTGGCCAATGTCAGCGCTGAATTTTTTCTTTAATTACGTGTAGTTAAAAGATAGACCACTTAAGGATTATGATCAGTGATACTGGTTTCAACGCCTAAAAAAAAACGGCTGGAGACATTCATCATGCTTATATTTCATACGCCCAGACTGACCTGTTCGCCGCTGTCTGAAGAGGACTGGCCCTTTTTTCTTGCGCTGCAACAGCACCCCGATGTGATGCGTTACGTTTCGGATACCCGCAGTGAACAGGAGATCCGCGCGGCGTTTGACGCCCGTCTGCCTGAATGGCACCCCGGCAGCCCGCACTGGCTCTGTTTGCTGGTACGCGATAACGCCACCAACGCGCCACTGGGAGTGACCGGCTATATCCACCGTGAGGATGATTGCGCCGAAGTGGGGTTCCTGTTTGCGCCGCAAGCGCAGGGCAGAGGTTACGGCCAGGAATCCCTTACCGCCCTGTGTCATTACGCGTTTAACCAGGGCGGTATTCGTCGGCTGGTCGCCACAGTTACCGCCGGGAATCTGGCTTCGCGCCGTTTACTGGAAAAAACAGGGTTTGTACTGGAAGGTGAACTGCGGGAGGCCTGGTGGCTGGCGGGAGCGTGGCATAACGACTGGCTGTTTGGCTTACTGCGCCATGAATATACAGAAAAAGGCTAATTTATCAGCACATCGCACGCCCTTCTGCCAGGCTTAAAGACGTGTTCCGGCAACTGACAGGAGAAGTTATGAAGAAAACTGTGCTCACCCTCTGTGTAGCAACACTGTTCTCCATGACGGCATTCGCCGAAGATTCACCCGGCCTGAAAACCGATAAAGCCCCGCCGCCGCCACACAAAATGGAGGATGGCTACCGTGGAATGGAAGATGCGCGAAGTTCCACCATCAAAGACGTAAAAGCCATGCATGACGGCGCATCCGTCTCGCTACGCGGCAACCTGGTGAAAAAGGAGAGCGAGGATCGCTACCTGCTTCGCGATAAAACAGGCGAGATAAACGTAGTGATTCCGCTGGCGCTATTTGACGGCAAATCCGTATCGCCGGATGAACTCGTCGGTATCAGCGGCTCGCTGGATAAAAAGCAGCAGCCCGCGTTTATCCGGGTTACGCATTTTCAGAAACAGTAGCCAATGCGCGCCCGGCAGCCAGAAGCCCGCCGGGCGTCGTTATTTTACAGGAACATACCGCCAGAAACTTCCACGCGCTGCGCGTTCATCCAGCCCAGCTCATCGCTCAGCAACGCTGCCATCGCATCGCCAATATCGTCCGGCAGACCTACGCGCCCTAGTGCGGTTTGCGCAGCGATATACTGATTAATCTGCTCATTATCACGCACCTGGCCGCCGCCAAAATCGGTTTCGATAGCGCCCGGCGCGATGATATTCACTGCAATTCCGCGCGCGCCAAGCTCTTTTGCCTGATAACGGGTCAATACTTCCATCGCCCCTTTCATTGACGCATAAACGGCATATCCTGGCTGGCAAAAACGCGTCAGGCCGCTGGAAACATTAAGAATGCGACCGCCATTTTTCAGCAGCGGCAGCAGATTCTGCGTCAGGAAGAATGGCCCTTTCATGTGGATGTTCACCAGTTGGTCAAACTGCGCTTCGGTGGTTTCAGCAAACGCCGCGCGAATGCCGATTCCGGCATTGTTCAATAAATAATCGAACGTCTCACGCTGCCAGACCTGTTTCAACTGTTCATGGACTTCATGGGTAAAGGCAGCAAAACTCGAAATATCGCCGACGTTCAATTGCAATGCTACAGCTTTTACACCTTTTTGTTCAATTTCGCGTACGACTTTCTGTGCTTCTTCGGCATTGCTGTTGTAGGTCAGGATAATGCCCGTTCCCTTCGCTGCCAGCTTCAGGGCCGCATTTTTACCCAGCCCACGGCTGCCACCTGTCACTAATGCAATAGGTTGTGTCATAAGGAACCTCGTTTTCGCTGATGTAGAGAGTGAGAAAAGCTTATTAACTGAGACAGAAACAATAAAGATGCTAAATTAAGCTTCACTGTTTCGCTCACGACAACAATAGAGTGTCAACATGGATAAAATTTACGCAATGCAACTGTTCATCCGCGTCGCGGAACTGGAGAGTTTTTCCCGGGCGGCGGATTCAATGGGATTACCTAAAGGTAGCGTATCTCGCCAGATTCAGGCGCTGGAAACCCATCTCGGCACCCAGTTGTTGCACCGCACCACCCGCCGGGTACAGCTCACGCAGGACGGCATGGTCTATTACGAGCGGGCAAAAGATCTGTTAGCGAATATGGACGAGCTGGACGGCCTGTTTTTGCACGACCCTTCCAGCATCAGCGGGCGATTGCGCGTGGATATGCCGGTCGGTGTGGCGAAGAATCTGGTGCCGCGCTTGCCCGCTTTCGTGCAGCAGTACCCCGGTATTGAACTGGAGTTGAGCAGCAGCGATCGGCTGGTGGATATCATCCGCGAAGGCTTCGACTGCGTGGTACGCGTTGGTACGCTGAAAGATTCCGGCTTAATCGCCCGCCAGCTGGGTCGGTTATCGGTCATTAATTGCGCCAGCCCCGATTATCTGGCGCGTTTCGGTTACCCGGAAAATCTGGATGATTTGTCCTCTCATGCGTTGGTGCATTACACGGTGAATCTCGGTACGCGTCCGCAAGGTTTTGAAGTCTGGCAGGATAAGCAGACGCGGTGGGTAAAAACCGGCGGCATTCTGACAGTCAACAGCACCGAAACCTATCAGGCCGCCTGCCTTGCCGGGCTGGGGATTATTCAGGTGCCTCGTATCGGCGTGCGCGAAGCGCTGCGCGCCGGAAAGCTGGTAGAGATCCTGCCGCAATATCGCGCCGAGCCGATGCCGGTCTCGCTGATTTACCCGCACCGCCGCAATCTCTCCCGCCGCGTACATCTGTTTATGGAGTGGCTGGTGACAGCGCTGAAAGATTATGTCGATTAGCGCCAGGCTATAATTTCCGTTACAGACATATTCAGGAGAAGGAAAAAAGCGCTGATGACGCCGGAAAATCATGAAAAACGCCCGACGCAAGACCTCGACTATGAACCCGTAAGGAAAATGACGGAACAGCCTGCACAGCAGAAGAACGCCACGGAAGGAAAAGTCAGCAGCACGCTGGCGACGGTGACCAGCACGGCGCAAAAACTCCAGCGCCTTCCCGTCATCGCGCACCTGATCCGCGCCGCAGAACGCTTTAATGATCGTATGGGAAACCAGTTTGGCGCGGCCATCACCTACTTCTCTTTTCTGTCGATGATCCCGATTCTGATGGTCTCGTTTGCCGCCGCCGGGTTTGTGCTGGCCTCGCATCCAACATTGTTACAGGACATCTTCGACAAAATTGTGTTGAGCGTCAGCGATCCGACCATGGCGGCAATGCTGAAGAACACCATCAATATTGCCGTACAACAGCGCACTACGGTGGGGATTGTCGGGCTGGCCATCGCCCTCTACTCCGGCGTGAACTGGATGGGCAACCTGCGCGAGGCAATTCGCGCCCAGTCGCGCGATGTCTGGGAGCGTAATGCCCAGGACGCGGAGAAAATCTGGGTGAAATATTTCCGCGACTTTATTTCGCTGATTGGTCTGCT
Organism: Kosakonia radicincitans DSM 16656; assembly: GCF_000280495.2. Taxonomy (NCBI): domain Bacteria; kingdom Pseudomonadati; phylum Pseudomonadota; class Gammaproteobacteria; order Enterobacterales; family Enterobacteriaceae; genus Kosakonia; species Kosakonia radicincitans. The sequence continues at coordinate 221,441 of NZ_CP018016.1, read as the reverse complement.
GATAGCCCTGATTATCACGTTGTCGATCACCTCGATTGCTGGCTCAGCGCAGCAGATGATTATCTCGGCGCTCTATCTCGACAATATCGAGTGGCTAAAACCGGCCTGGCGGCTGATTGGCCTGGTGATCTCGATATTCGCCAACTATCTGCTCTTTTTCTGGATTTTCTGGCGCTTGCCGCGTCATCGCCCGCGCAAAAAAGCGCTGATCCGCGGCACCTTTATCGCTGCCATTGGTTTTGAGGTGATCAAAATCGTAATGACCTGGACGCTGCCATCGCTGGTGAAATCGCCCTCCGGCGCGGCGTTTGGTTCAGTCCTTGGGCTGATGGCGTTCTTCTACTTCTTTGCCCGCCTGACGCTGTTTTGCGCCGCATGGATTGCCACTGCGCAATACAAAGGTGATCAGCGCATGCCGGATAAAACCCGCCACTAAATTCGCGATCGGGCTGAGTGAAAATGTAAAATATCAGCCCGTTCTCGCTTTTTAGCATGAAAATCCAGGCCGTAACTTTTATTTAACCGAAAACCAGTTTTATTCACTAATTTATAAAATATGTGAAGCATTTCATGGAAGAGAAATCGCACGTGTGAAAATTATCCGCTTTTTGCGTATTTTTCATGCGATCTGCCGTTTTGTTACAGATTGAAATGTCGCTTTTGCTGTGGCTAATATGGCTGTTCGTTCGCGCAAAAATAAGAAAATTCTATGCAAGCTACAGCTACCACTTTCGACAACGAGCAGGAAAACCCACCGGTAAACTCACGCAATAAAGTCGTCGTTGCTTCTCTGATCGGCACCGCCATCGAGTTCTTCGACTTCTATATTTACGCAACCGCTGCGGTGATTGTATTCCCGCATATCTTCTTCCCGCAGGGCGACCCAACGGCAGCCACGCTGCAATCGCTGGCGACCTTCGCCATTGCCTTTATCGCGCGTCCGATCGGCTCTGCAGTGTTTGGCCACTTCGGCGACCGCGTTGGCCGCAAAGTGACGCTGGTGGCATCGCTGCTGACCATGGGCATCTCTACCGTGGTGATCGGCCTGCTGCCGGGCTACGAAACGATCGGCGTAATGGCGCCGTTGCTGCTGGCGTTGGCCCGTTTTGGCCAGGGTCTGGGGCTTGGCGGCGAGTGGGGCGGCGCAGCGCTGCTGGCCACGGAAAACGCCCCGCCGCGCAAACGCGCGCTGTACGGTTCTTTCCCGCAGTTGGGCGCGCCAATCGGCTTCTTCTTCGCGAACGGCACGTTCCTGCTGCTCTCCTGGCTGCTGACCGACGAACAGTTTATGAACTGGGGCTGGCGCGTACCGTTTATCTTCTCTGCGGTACTGGTGCTGATCGGCCTGTATGTACGCGTTTCGCTGCATGAAACGCCGGTGTTCGCCAAAGTCGCAGCAGCGAAAAAACAGGTCAAAATTCCGCTGGGTACGCTGCTGACCAAACACGTCCGCGTGACGGTGCTGGGTACCTTTATCATGCTGGCAACCTACACGCTGTTCTACATCATGACGGTCTATTCAATGACGTTCAGCACCTCGCCGCAGGGGCTTGGCATGCCGCGTAATGAAGTGCTGTGGATGCTGATGATGGCAGTGATTGGCTTCGGCGTGATGGTGCCGGTGGCGGGCCTGCTGGCCGATGCGTTTGGCCGTCGCAAAAGCATGGTGATCATCACCACGCTTATCATTCTGTTCGCGCTGTTTGTCTTCCCGCCGCTGCTGGGTTCCGGTAACCCGGCGCTAGTGATGACTTACCTGCTGATTGGCTTAAGCCTGATGGGGCTGACTTTCGGCCCGATGGGCGCACTGCTGCCGGAACTGTTCCCGACCGAAGTGCGTTATACCGGTGCGTCATTCTCCTATAACGTGTCGTCCATTCTCGGCGCGTCCGTGGCACCGTATATCGCCACCTGGTTGCAGGCGAATTACGGCCTGATGTATGTCGGGTTCTACCTGGCGGCCATGGCGGGGTTAACGCTGATTGCACTGCTGCTGACCCACGAAACTAAACACCAGTCGCTGTAATCCTTTCTCCCTCTCGCCACCGGCGAGAGGGTCAATTCTTAATGTTTCATCTGCGTCAAAATCGTCTGGCACTGATTTTGCTCCCCTTCTGAGGGCGAGATCAGCGCCAGCAACGCGGCCGCCGGAGTCACTAACGTCGCCAGCGCCGCGGCTACTGCGCCGCGCGCAATCAGCGGCCCGGCTTTAACCCCGGCCTGCGGATTTTTGAAGCTACCGCGCACATACAACGGCGAGCGCAGCGTCACGATACGAATGCCTTTACTCTCCGGATCGATGGTTAAATCCAGTTGCTCAGAAGCAAAGCTGGCGGTGCCGGTGACATTAATTAGCGCATTTTCGGTGTCGAAAGCGAAGATTTGCGGACGCGCCACGCCGTTCGTCAGATCCAGATTGGCCGCCGCGCAGTTGACCCGCACTTCGTCATCGCCAAACAACTGGCCGATAACATAGTTGCCCACGTTCAGGCCGAGGATCTCCATCAAATTGCGGCTCACCAGCCCGTCATTCATCAGCAGCTTGAGATTGCCATTACTGGTGCCGAGCAGCGCGGCGACCGAGTTCCCGACGCCACGAATGTCCGCATCGCCGTTCATCTCGCCAAGTGTTTTTTGCATCAGCTCAACGTTCGGCATCAGTTGTTTTAACTTCAGCCGCCGCGCCTGGATCTCTGCGCGGCCCTGCATCGGTTTTTTATCCCCTTCAAAATGGAGGTTCGATGAGATAGTGCCGCCCGCGAGGCCAAATTTCAGCGGTTGCAGGCGCAGGTCAGCGTTATTAAGGATGATGTGCGTGGAGAGGTCGCTGATGGGCAACGTTGAACCATGCTCAATACGACGGCCTTTAAAGCGGACATCGGCATCCATCACATCCCATTTATCGGTTTCAAAACGATCGTACGGCAGCGCTTTGCCCGCCGGTTGCACCGATTTTTCCCCTTTTTGCTGCTCACTGTGTGTGGAGTGCTGCCCCCCTTTGCCGGAATCAACGCCAATGAGCGGCCCCAAATCCGCCAGCCGCAACTGGCGCGACTCGACATCGCCTTCCAGTTTCGGGCGCGGTTTACCGGTGGTGTAATTGAGCGAGCCGTGAATGTCGCTGTCGCCGATATGGCCGTTGAAATCGCGGTAATCAAATGCCGAGCCTTTTTCACTGTCGATCTTCGCCACCAGATGACCGTCGGTCTCGAACGGCGGCGTATCCGGCAACAGCACGCCGGTTAAGTCATACAGATCGCCCAGCGAATCGCCGCCGAACTTCAGTTGCAGATCGACGCCGCCGATGTTCAGCGGATCGTTGACCGTACCAACAAACGCGACGCGGGTATTGCCGGAGCGAAAATCCGCCTGCACCGGGAAAGGCGTTCCTTCGCTACGCAGCGCCAGCATGCCGCCGATTTTCCCCGTCCCGGAGAGCGGCTGTCCGTTGTAGCGCCCTTTTGCCGTCAGGCCAAAGACATAATCGCCCGCTTTCGTTTTACCATCGTTTTTGCCGGTCACTTCGCTAAATGGCAACGGCTTACCGAGTGGATCGACGAGGATCTCGATATCAGCGCGCGTCACCGCATCATCAATGGCAATACGCCCGCGATCGAAGAGAATGTTATCAAGGCGAAATGACCATGAAGAGGGCTGTGCATTCGTCTCTTTATTGGTGTCGCTGGCGAGGGTGAAGGTCCAGTTATTGAGTTTTTCTGAGCGGCGAATAAGGCGGGCATCCGGCTGTTGCAGTTTGATCCACGGCAGATAGACCGTTTTGCTGAGCAGCGCCAGCGGCGCCAGCGTGGCTTCTACACGCGGCAGATGAACCATGGCCACTTCATCAATGCCCGGCGGATTGCCCAGCATAATATCGTCAGCGTGAACATGCGGCCACGGCACCCAACTGCGCCAGCCGGTCTCCTCTTTTTGCCGCTCCCAGATCACGCCCAGATCGCCACGAATGGCAAACGGACGATTCAGTTCGGCGGAGACTTTTTCATTAATGGTGGGTTTCAGGCGGTTCCAGTCGAAGGTGGCGATGATAACGACGGCAACCACAATCAGTAACAGTACGGTGGCTATAACAGCGGTGATCGCTTTACGCGTTTTTGTCATTGTTTCCCTTTCCTCTTAAGCCTTACCTCTCATAAAGATAGTTTAGGCTCACTGAAAGGGCGGAATTACAAATCGAGTATCACATGTTCAAGTCGGGCCAGAGGAACCGGACGCGACAGAAAATAGCCCTGCGCCGCAAAAGCCGGAGACTCCTGCACATCGCGCCACTCTTCAAGGGTTTCAACCCCTTCAACGATAACGCCCTGACAGTAGCGGTTCATCAACTGCAACAGCATGGTGAACAGGTTTTGCCCTTCCGGAGTTTTACGCAGCATGATAAACAGGTCGCGCGCCACTTTGATGTAGTCGTAACGCACTTCGCTCAGCGCCGAGAAATTCGCCATTCCGGTGCCGAAATCATCCAGCCACAGCGGGCCAATTTCGCTGATCGACGCAAAGGTAGAATCCTGCGGTAAACGAATGTGCTCCACCAGTTCAAAACGGATCCACGGCAGCGACTCGACCAGCGCCATCAGTCGCGTATTCTCGCGCATCGCCAGCAGCGTCGGGCCATCGACATTGACCGAAGCCAGCACATCGTTATCAGCGAAGAAAGTGCGCTGTTCTGCCAGCAATTCGACCTGCTCATGTACCACTTCTACGCGCAGGCGCACGGGGATTTGGCTGAAATAACGATCGGGGGCAATTCGCTGATCCGGCTGTGACGGATGCGTCACAATGGTCAATACTTCAACAGCCATCAGACGACCATCGGTTTTATAGATGGGTTGATAAGTATAAGCACGTTCGCATTGCAGCCAATAGCGACGCTCCTCAAGGCTTTCAATGCTCGCTTCAGGAATGTTTAGCCGCTGGATGACCTGCTTTAACTTCATGTCTGGTGTCCTGTCGATGGGGATGAGCTGGAACAACTCGTCAAAGGGTTATCGGCGCTACGACTAAGAACTTTATGTCCTGCTTTTCGGCAAAATTAAAAACCAGGATGCAGGAATCTGCGCAGAACAGGGTTTAGCTCAAAAAAATACTGGAACGTTGTTTTAATATGATTGACCACGCTTCACGCAAAACGCACACTACTGTTAATTTATCTGATCCAGGTTCACGACTATGTCCAGGAAAATTGCCGTTATCGGCGAATGCATGATCGAATTGTCACAAAAAGGCGCAGAAGTTAATCGTGGCTTTGGTGGCGATACCCTTAACACCTCCGTTTATATCGCCCGCCAGGTCAATCCGTCAGCGCTTTCTGTGCACTACGTTACGGCACTTGGCGCCGACAATTTCAGCCAGCAGATGCTCGACGCCTGGCAGAGCGAAGATGTCGATACCCGTCTGACGCAGCGCATGGAAAACCGCCTGCCGGGCCTGTACTACATCGAAACCGACAGCACTGGCGAGCGCACGTTCTATTACTGGCGCAACGAAGCAGCGGCGAAATTCTGGCTGGAGAGCGAGCAGTCTGCGGCAATCTGCGAAGAACTGGCGTCATTCGACTATCTCTATCTGAGCGGTATCAGCCTGGCGATTTTAAGCCCGGCCAGCCGCAACAAGCTGCTGTCTCTGCTGCAAACCTGCCGCGCCAACGGCGGCAAAGTCATTTTTGATAACAACTACCGTCCGCGCCTGTGGGCCAGCAAAGAAGAGACGCGCCAGGTCTATCAGCAAATGCTGGCCTGCACCGACATCGCGTTCCTGACGCTGGACGATGAAGATCTGTTGTGGGGCGAAAAACCGGTCGAAGAGGTTATCGAACGCACGCAGCGCGCAGGCGTAAAAGAAGTGGTGATTAAGCGCGGCGCAGACTCTTGCCTGGTGGCGATTGCCGGTGAAGCGCTGGTTGAAGTGCCGGCCGTGAAACTGCCGAAAGAGAAAGTGATCGATACAACGGCGGCAGGTGACTCCTTCAGCGCGGGCTACCTGGCCGTACGCCTGACCGGCGGCGATGCCACGGCAGCGGCAAAACGTGGTCACTTAACGGCCAGTACGGTCATTCAGTATCGCGGGGCGATTATTCCGCGCGAAGCAATGCCAAAGTCAGAGTAAAGCTTCTGCCCCCTCTCAACCTTGCGGAAGAGAGAGGGCACACATTACTGCTGCGGCGGGATATCCGACACATCGGTATGCCCGTCGTCACCCGCTGCAGGCGCTGCTGCGGAACCTGCCGGACGCATCACGTCATCCCACGTTGCCTGCAACTCTTTCATGTTGTATTCCGGCTCGCCTTTCGGCTGCATCAGAATCAACGCCATATCCTGCGACAACTGCTGATGCAAATCCTGATTCAGCATCTCCGGCGTAAGGCCATTTAAGAAGCTCTGACGCAGCTTTTGGTACTGCTCCGGCGCGATATCCACCACCTGGTTCTGCCACGAGCGCAGCCGCTGGCCGATCAAAATATCGGTATCGGCGCGGGCGTAGGTCGCGAAAAGCTTTTGCAGTTCAAGGTTTTTCTGCGCAATCAGCGCCTTAAACTCCTCTTCCGGCAGACCTTTTTCACGGACTTTCGCCAGTTCACGCGCGATCACACCGACATTGGCGCTGAGCTTGTCGTTTGGCGTATCGACATTAATGGCGCACTGCGCGCGCTGGAACAGCACGCGGCAATCAAAGCCCAAGCCGATCTCTTTGGCGTTATTTTTCGTCAGGTTCTGCTGGATATGCCAGAACAGCGCTTCGCGCGCCAAATCTGCACGCCAGTAGCGTTCCAGCGCTGCGGATTCGCGGATTGGCTGCCAGGCGGAATCCCACATAATCGACAATCGATCCTGGGTCACCGACTCGCTCATCAGGCTGACCGCCTGGCGCGGCAGCGGAGAAAGTGTGGCCACCGGCGTTGGCGTCTGGCGTTTACCTTTCAGCTCGCCGAAGGTTTTGCTAATTTGCTCGGCCACCGCGCGGCTGTCCACATTGCCGACCACTACCAGCGTCATCGCGTCCGGCGTGTACCATTTTTCGTAGTACGCTTTCAGCTGTGCCGCATCAATCGGCTCTTTCAGCGTTTCGGCGGGATCGTGTCCCAGCAGCGACGAACCCTTCAGACGGTAGCGCCACCAGCTATCTTTGGTATCCGCAGGCCAGGTTGCCACCATATCGTTACTGGCGAGCGCGTGACTGATGGTGGCAGGCGTAATGGTGAGTTTGCCCGTCGCATCCGCCAGATAGACCAGCGCTTCTTTCAGCAGGTCCGTGCGGTTATTCGGCAGGCTCAGGTTGTACTGCGTGTATTCATAGGAGACCAGCGCCGGCGGCAGCGGGCGTTTAGGGTCGATCCCTTGTTGCCACAGCGAACGAACCTGCGCCGGTTCAAGACTACCGCTGTGGGTCAGTGCGACGCGGGGAATAAAATGGGTGTAGCCGCTCTGCTGCGTACTTTCGGCGAGCGAACCGGTATCAATAGACAGGCGAATTTCAATGCGATCGCTGGGACGCTGCGGCGTGGCCAATACCTGCCACTGAAAACCGTTCGCCAGTGTCCCCTGTTGCCAGGCCGGGTCGGGCTGGAGCGCATCTGCCTGCACATAACCGACAGCTGCCAGCATCAGCAAACCGCCCGTTAACAGTCGAATTTTTGTGCCCTGCATGTGAACCCCTAATCAACATTCCTGGTTAAAAAGTATGCCCGCCAGAAGGAGGCTAAAGAGAGATAAAAACACTTCGCTTTTAGACCGCAGGAAACGCAAAACGTCACAACACGAAGCGAATTTTCCCGAAAACTCATCATGAATGGTAACGGAGACAGGGGTCAATTATGCGCAGGAGCCAGCAGTCCGACAAGGGCTGCTGGCTTAAGTGCTGAAATTACGAGGAGATTTCGCGCGTTTTCGCGGTGCTTGTACGATTATCCAGCGTATCGACAAGCTGTTTTTGATCGAGCTCTTTTACCCATTTAGCCACCACGATCGTCGCCACACCGTTACCGACCAGGTTGGTCAACGCACGCGCTTCGGACATAAAACGGTCGATACCCAGAATCAACGCCAGCCCGGCCACCGGCAGATGGCCGACCGCAGAAAGCGTCGCCGCCAGCACGATAAACCCGCTGCCCGTCACTCCTGCTGCGCCTTTGGAAGAGAGCAGCAACACCACCAGCAGCGTAATCTGGTGGACAATATCCATATGGCTGTTGGTGGCCTGCGCGATAAATACCGCCGCCATCGTCAGGTAAATGGAGGTTCCGTCGAGGTTGAACGAGTAACCCGTTGGGATCACCAGCCCCACCACCGATTTACGGCAGCCCAGCCGCTCCATCTTCTCCAGCATGCGCGGCAGCGCAGACTCCGACGAGGAAGTGCCCAACACAATCAGCAGCTCTTCGCGGATGTAGCGGATAAATTTAAAGATATTGAATCCGGTCACGCGGGCAATCGACCCCAGCACCACCACCACGAACAGGATACAGGTGACGTAGAAGCAGATAATGAGCTGCCCCAGTTGCACCAGCGTACCGACGCCGTATTTACCGATGGTGAAAGCCATCGCGCCGAAAGCGCCAATTGGTGCCAGGCGCATGATCATATTGATGATGCCGAAAATGACCTGCGAGAAGCTTTCAATAACGTTAAAAATCAGCTGGCCTTTGTGGCCCAAACGGTGCAGCGCAAAACCAAACAGCACGGCAAACAGCAGCACCTGCAGGATATTACCGCTGGCGAAGGCACCGATAACGCTGGACGGGATCACATCCAGCAGGAAGTCGATAATCCCCTGCTGTTTTGCCTGCTCGGCATAAACGGCCACGGCTTTTGCATCCAGCGTCGCCGGATCAACGTTCATTCCTGCGCCGGGTTGCACCACGTTAACAATAATCAGGCCGATGATCAGCGCCAGCGTACTGACGACTTCAAAGTACAGAAGCGCAACCGCACCGGTGCGACCTACAGCCTTCATGCTTTCCATACCGGCAATACCGGTAACAACCGTACAGAAGATCACGGGGGCGATGATCATCTTGATGAGCTTCACGAAGCCGTCACCAAGAGGTTTCATCTGCGCCCCGATGTCAGGGTAGAAGTGGCCAAGTAAAATACCGATGGCGATTGCCGTCAGAACCTGAAAGTAGAGACTTTTAAACAGGGAGGTTTTCATAAGGTGTCCTTGAAATTAAAACCTCAGGCTTTTTAGGGCTTTCATTAAGCCTGCGGTTTAAAAATAACACCCGATAAACATGACAGAAATGAACTTACATCAAATCAGAAACAACAATGTTAAAAGTTTGAACTGACTCGCACAACCTCGTAACAATTTAGGATTTTTCAACCCTTTCCGAAGCGGCAAGGTAGCGATGTTCAAACTGATCCGCCGACGTTGCACGATCAAATAAAAAGCCCTGCGCCACTTCCACGCCAGCCGCCACCAGCCACTCCCGCTGCGCCTGCGTTTCTACGCCTTCGGCGATAATGTGCAGCTCCAGGCTACGCGCCAGATGAATGATGGCCGACACCATGCTGTCGTCTTCCGGCAAACCTTCAACAAACATTTTATCGATCTTCAGCATATCCACCGGCAGTGATTTCATATGATGAAGTTGACTCAGACCGGCATAGCCCATGCCGAAATCATCCAGCGCAATGCGTACCCCGGCATTACGCAGCGGACGCAGGATCTCCACGGCGGCTTTCGGGTCATCAATATGGCGACTTTCCGTCACTTCAAGGATCATCGTCTGCGGGGCGATTCGGTAGCGATTCAACAGCGCCAGCATGTCCGGTACCATATCGTGATGCAGCAGTTGGATTGCCGAGAGATTAACCGACAGCGGCAACATAATGCCGCGCGACTGCCAGGCGGCCAGCAGACGGCAGGCCTCTTCCAGCACCCAGTAACCAACGGTCACCATCAGGCCGCAGGATTCAATGCGTTCAATCAACCCCTGCGGTAAATCCCAGCTCCCATCAGGCTGGCGAACCCGCAGCAACGCTTCCGCGCTAACCAGTTCACCGCTGTCGATCGCCACCTGCGGCTGAAGCCAGAGCGCAAATTCTCCCTGATCAAGGGCGGTGAGGATATCGCTCTCCTGCGTTAACCGCTGCTGCGCCAGCTCCATCTGCTCAGGATCGAAGAACTGGATCTGGTTTTTCCCTTTACGCTGTGCGCTGGTCACCGCGGACATGGCGCGATGGTAAATCTGCCCGGCGCTCAGATCGCCATAAAACATTGCCACGCCGATATTGGCGTTAGGCCGCAATTGAATACCGTTCAGTGGAACACGTTCATTAATGACAGTGAGTGCTTGCTTACCTAACGTCATCGCATGCCACGGTTCCTGAACGCCGTTGGCAATAATGGCAAAGTCATAACCGCTGACCTGCGCCAGCATCATGTGTGGAGAAAGCACCGATTTCAGCTTCTCAACCAGCGTGACCAGCAGTGCTTCACGTTGGGATTCCTGCAACACACCGGCGGTGTCGCGCAGCGTTTCGCAGGAGACAATCATCAGCGCCGTCGGCTTTTGCCGGGCCACGGTTTGCTCCAGCATCGCCATCAGGAACGCCTTGTTGGGCAGCTCCGAAACCGGGAAGCGGGTAGACTGGATATTCATCTCTTCAAGCTGGCGCAGCAGCATCTGCTGGTTGCGGTTGTAGTTGCGCACCAGAACGCCGATTTCATCATCAAAGTGGTGGCCGGGCAGCGTTAACTGGTGACCAATGCTTTCCTGCGCGGACAGCGCGTTCAGTTCGGCAGAGAGTTTGCGCAGCGGATGGACGATCAGCCGGTTAATGCACCAGGTAATCGCCACGGTAATCATCAGCGACAAAAGTAAGTAAGTCGTTACTAACATAGAGAGCGTGCTGAGGATAAATTTGTAGGTGCGCCAGGAATCCGCCTGCAACACCAGATACGCCAGCGGCTGCGGGTTCGCCGGACGCTCAAGCGAGTAAATCGGCAGCGTAATCTGGATCGGTAATTCGAAAAAGCGGGTGATGGTGATCGGCACCGGATGTTCCGCAATAAAGCGTACGCGCAGCGCCTGAAATTGATTCGGCAACACCACATCCGCCCGGCTGACCACGCCCGCCGGTTTAATCTGTTTCAGGATGGTTTCCGCTTCGGGGATATCGGCTTTCAAAATGGCCGCCGAGAGCGGTTCACGCACAGAGCGGGCAATGCTTTCCAGTTGCGTAGCCGTGTTATAGCGATTCTGCTGTAAGAAGTGAAACAGCAAAATAACGCAGAAAATAAAAACAAACACCATGGAAACACAGGCAACCATGGCCATCTGTTTAATGGTTAAAGAACGGCTGACACGCAAAATTACTTCTCCAGAGACACAAAGCCATGAGTTCAGAGCTAACACAGTAAACTCTGACGCCAGAGTATACTCGATCGCAATGCGGTTAGATAAACGGGCTGATAGATCGTTTTCGCGGGCGAAACAACGGCAGAAAAGGAAGATAACAGTTTGAATATCTGGCGGTTAACCGCAGTATCGACAGCCTGTCTTTACCGCGTATCCCGCCAGGAATGTTCTTGTATTACCAGTCAGCGTACGGCGTCAACGGCTGCGGAGGCATATCCATATCGCCCTGCCAGCCCGCCATTGAATACCGCACGAACAGAATGCCGTGGCTTGGAGTGTAATCCTTCGCCTGCTGAATATCGATGCCAGCACCAATTGACCAGTGCGATGTGACGCGCCGCTCCACCAGCAACCTTGCGGTATAACCGAAACCATTCGAACTGCTGCCCGCGCCTAAATTATCTTTATCCGCATACATTGCCGTACCGTCCGGGAAGAACTGGTTATCCGGGATCAGGTTCTGCAACGGATAGCGCAGAATCGAATCGGTCTTCGAGTGCGACCACGAGACCGAACCACCCAGCTCCCACGACCAGTTTTCCGTGCGTTTGCGCCAGTTGACCGGCAAAGCAAAGGAGAGATATTGCTGCGGACTGTAGTAACCGCCCTGGCCGAGCGAATAACCGCTCAGATCTTTATCGTAGTGCCACAACATATTGTTGACGCCAATGGTCAACCGCTCGTTGTTTTTGTTGATCAGCTTGTAGTAGTAACCGGTCATCCAGCGAACGCGCCAGTTATCTTCGACGTTTTTACCGGTGAGAGTGTCGGCGTTCAGGCTCGACCAGACGCCGTTAGCTTCACCTTTATCGTAACTGATGCTGACCCCGCCGCCGGTCGCGCGTACGCCGCCCCAGGTGGTGCCGGTATTCGGGTCTTTCTGCCCGGCAAAGGCCAGCAGTGAGCTGGAGATCGGACGCCGGTGCGCGTTAACGGTATAACCAATGGGGCCGAGATCGCTGCTGTAACTCACGCCGCCGACCACATTGACCACATCAAATCCCATCGGCGTGGTGCCGATATCCGCCGCCCAGGTACGGTTTTGCCAACCGACGGCAACGCTCGCGCCGTTCGCGGTCTGGCTGGTGCTGCCGCTACACGGTGTAGCGGAACATGTCCCCCATGTTGGATCGTAAGTGCCATTGGTGGTGGCAAAACTCCCGGCATCCATATTGACGACGTCGGTACGGAAAAACATGCGCCCGTCTGATAGCGGCGCATCAACCTGCAACATGGTGGTATGCGCTTTCAGGTCAGAATAACCGCCCGTACCGCTGGAACCCCAGTAGTCATGTTGCAGGGTGGCGTTAACATCTTGCTGGCGGTAAAGATCCGCCGCATCGCTGCGCACGCCGCGCTTCAGCCAGTCATCTTTTTCATCGTTGCGCGTCAGTTGGGTAAAGCTGTCGTTATCCGCCGGGCGCGTGGTGGTAATACCGGAGGCAACCATCGCATCTTTCCAGATTTCCAGCGCCTGCTGCGGTTCGCCATTTTGCACTTCGAAACGAGCGGCATCGCGCAGTACCAGCGCATTCTCCATGGATGGCGGCCGGGATTTAGCCTGCGGTACAAGCGCACTGAAAGCCTGCTGCGCGCTGGCGCTATCACCAAGCGACGCCTGCATCAGCGCAATCCGCCGCTGGGTATTGATGGAACGCGGCTGCGCCGCTGTCGGCGCAGGCAGTTTTGCCAGTTGATCGCGCGCCGCCATCTTATTGCCTTCTGCGGTATACACTTCCGCAAGGCCAAGTAATGCGTCCTCATTGGCCGGTTCACGGTCAAGTACGCGCTGGTAATATTGCCGCGCCGCGCTGAAGTCACCGCGCTGCTGCGCCCAGTCAGCCAGTGTTGAATCAATACGCGTGGAAGCGGGTTGCTGGTTTAAGAAGGCAATCGCCTGCACTTCGTCGCCGTTGTCCCGTAGCCTGTTCGCCTTCTCCAGTAACTGGTTGGCTTGCAGCCGGTCGGCCAGCTCCTGAATATTGCTGTTCCATTTTGCTTTCGGTAGCCCGTTGAGATGGTTCAGCGCCGCCAATTCCTGATTGTTGCCCGACAGATAGAGCCCGTAAGCAAAGACCTGCTCCGGATCGTCCGGCTTTTGCACAGCCAGCTGGCTCATCAGCGAATCGGCTTCGCCACGCCTTCCGGACTGGCGTAAATCACTGGCCAGTCGATAAGTTATCCAGACGTCGCCGGGCGAGAGTGCCAGCCGTTTACGTTGCAACTCCGCTGCCTGCGCCCATTGACCCTGGTTTTCCAGCGCTTCGGCCTGCTGCGACAGACGATCGTTGGTCATGCCGCGTTCAATATCGTCAATGCTGCGCCGCTGGCTGGCGGAGAGCGACTGAATAAAACGTTCGGCTTTCTCCGGCGACTGGGCGCGGTAAATGTTCGCCAGACCGCGCACCGCGTTGCTGTTGCCGCTGTCCATGCGCAATGCCTGACGATAGAAACCCTCTGCCGCCGCGTTATCCTTGCGCGCCACCGCCGCATCGCCGAGGCCCAGCACCGCATAGCTGTCGGTGTTATCAATGCTGCGTGCTTGCTGGTAAAGCCGCTCGGCCTGCGCCGGATTATTGGCTTTCAGCGCCGCATCACCCTGCTGGATCAGCAGCCAGTAGCGGTTCACTTTCAGCAAACTTTCCCATTTGCTGCGGCTGCCGCTCGTTGGATCCATGGCGATGGCTTTCTCAAACTGCGTGACCGCACGGGCGCGATCGCCCCGCTGAGAATATGCCTGCCCCAGCGCGCCCACGGCTTCGCTGTCGTTATGGTTAGCGTTAACCGCTTGCTGCAATTCCCCCACCGCCTGCGCACCTTTACCGGCATCCACTGCCGCAAGGCCCGTGGCGCGAGCGCGAAACGCCGGATCGGCCATCTGTTTTTGCTGCGTAGCCAGCAGCGTACGGGCGCTGTCAACGGCATCGCCCGTACTGAAGATCGTCAGAAAATGCTGCAACGCTTTCACGCTGGCATCACTGACCGGCATGTTCTGAAGTTGCTGATACCAGAGTGTGGCAGCAGCATTGCGTCCATTACTCGATTTCGCCATCTGCTCCAGCACAGCATAGCCTTCCGCGTCACGACCATCGGCAAACAGCAACTGTGCCAGCGAGTTTTGCAACTGATCGTTGCCGGGATAACGGGCGTTCAGCCGTTTCAACTGATTCACGGCTTCCGCACGGCGCGCCGGGACTTTCGACACCAGTACCCAGTACTCGACCGCCAAATCGCCATCCGGCGTATGACCTTTAAACAGCGCATCGTAGGCGGCAATTGCCTCCTGCGTATGCCCGGTGGTGGCCTGCAAACGCGCCTGCTGCAACGCCTGACGCCCCTCCGCCGTGGAGAGCGACATCGCAAGCAGAGAGGACTGGTAAGCCGCGGATTCCGGTGCCAGTTGCTTCATCCGATCGAGCTGCTGCTGCGCGCCTGCATTGTCGCCCTGGCGCAGCAAATAGCGGAAACGGGCGGCAATCACCTCCGGGTTGTTCGGATCGATCAGTTCAAGGCGATAGAGCGACTGACGAACTAAATCTTCGCGTTTGGTTGTTTCCCCCAGGCGCACCTGATCCAGCAACTGTTGCTGCGCGGCGGTATCCGCCGCGCGCGCGGCTGGCGCCAGCGCGAGGCCAAGTGAGAAACAGAGAAGACTTACTGTGAACTTACGCATTCCTGGCCCCAGTCAGGTTGTAACTCACCACGAGGGGTGAAACGAAAACGGTGCTCATCCCACCCTTGTCCAAACAGGGTGAGAACATAGCTGTAGTAGGCATCGTCACCGGGAAAATGGTCTGCGACGTTCTGCCGCTGCCGGGCCTGGGCATCACGATCCTGTAAAAATGGCAACAGTGCCGCGGCAAAACCGACCGGCCCGTTACCCTGGATCTTGCCGGTCGCTATATCCACTTTTTCCGGGGGCACGTTATTTTTCTTTGTGACCGTCGCCATCGGTTTAAACTTCGCCAGCAACCGCGCTTTCTGCGTGTCGCTGTCATTCAGCATGCCAGCCCACAAATAGACGCGAATCGCATCGTAGCTTCCGATCAGCGTCTTTTCGCTTTTAAGTTGCCAGCCCTGCCCCTTTTGATAGCGCACCCAGTCCGGCGAAAAGCCTTTTGGCGCGGTCTCCAGCAACAGCCGCAGATTGGTTTCGCGCAGCGTTGTCCAGGGCGCGCCGAAACGGGTGAAATAGCTCGCCAGTTGCGGCGGCAAATAGCTGGGGTTAAAACGCCATGCGCTGTCATCGGCAAAGCCGATTTTTCCCGGCAGCAACATCAACCCAAGCTCTGGCACCTTCACCACCTCTTCTTTGGCGATGCGATCTAACAGCGCTTCCCCCAGGCGGGTGTAAGCATCGTTTCTCCACAAGCGCCCGGCTTCCAGCAGTGACCAGGCGATCCAGAGATCGGCATCGGAAGCCGAGTTGGTATCCAGCACCGTCCAGCTCTCTTCGTCTTTTTTCCCCCACAGCCAGGCAGGAAGATGGTCGCTGAGCGAGCCTTGCGCCAGGTTGTTTTGCGTCCATTGCAGCAGGTTATCGAATGCCTTGCGATCGTTGGCGGCCAGCGCGAAGAACATCGCATAGCTTTGCCCTTCCGATGTGGTGATTTTGCGCGCATCGCTTGGGTCCACCACCCGTCCGCCATCGCTGATATAGGCCTGTTTAAAATGCTCCCAGGCAGGCCAGGTGCAGGCGGCGCGCGTACTCATCGCCGCCAGCATCAGCGCCATCATCACCACCCAACGTAGCGCCTTCATTACTGATTACTCATGGTCCGAATCAAGGCGGCGGCGGCTGATAATCCGCAGCAAGCGCCACAGTACCCATGCCAGCAATACAACGCTGACCGCAGCCAGAATGGCCAGCAGTACCGGGTGGTTCGCCAGCGCATACCAGATACGCTCAAACCACGGCAAGTGACCGACATAGTAAACATCGCCCACGCGCAGACCGTTAACACCGGATTCACGGATCACCGTCACTGAACCAAAAATCGCCGCGCGTTTACCGCTGTCGTTCATGGCATTGTTCAGCAGTTCGTAGCCGCGCGGGCTGTCCGCCAGCAACGCCACAACGCTGCGCTGATCGTTAAATGGCGACTGGAAGCTAATCACTGCCGCCATTGGGCCATCGGAACTGACTGCCGTTTTCGTATCGGCTTTGCGGTCGGCGGCATCCGTTTCACTCGCCATGAATGGCGACTGGCGCAGCGGCGTTTTCACCCAGCTTTGCGTCGCATTCACCAGCAGGTCGATCTTCTCGTCATTCTTCAACGGTTGCGGAATCGAGCCGATGATCATGATGTCGGCATCTTTGCCCTGCAGCTGGCTGGCATCGCTGGTCAGTTGCATATTAATGGCCGGGAAGCCGGTTTGCGCGCCGATGGTGCCAAGCGTATCCAGCAGCGTACCAACCTGTGCTGTCGTCGGCTGCACCGGAGTGACAATGAGGGTTTGCGACAGATCCGCCATCCGGCTAAACGGGAAGCCTGCATTAGCAAAGGCACGCAGATCCGGCATGGCGATAAAGTGGTAATACTTCGAGAAATCGATAGTTGAGTCGTCGCCAATCACCACGCGGTTCGGTACTTGCTGGAACGTCACGCAGTTATCGATGCTGCCGCCCGGCATGGGATTCATATACTGGAAGTCGAAGCGCAACTGGTTGACCGCCCCCAGTTTCAGCGCCGGAATCGACACATCCGTTTTGCTGTCCAGCAGACCTTGCAGTACCGGCAGGCGCAGCAACAGACGGTTCGTGTCCTGGTTGCTGGTCAGGTTGAAATATTGCAGGAACTGGTTATTCAGGCTGATATCCATGCGCGAGCTATCTTTGGTCAACGGCGCGGTATAACGATAGTTGAGATTCATATCGATACCGGTGCTGCGCAGCAGATAGAGGTCCGGCGGCAAGTTCAGCGACACGTTGATGGACGACGGCTCCAGCCCGGTGGACTGCAACTGTTCCTCATAGGTTTTCAGCTCGCCGAAGGTCACCGGGCGGTCAGTACGCACCCAGTTCGGCGCGTCATACGGCTGGCGAGCCAGCAGCGGCTTAACGTCATCCACCGTGACGCTATCGCCACGGAACAGCACGTTCCCCTGAGCGATACCTTTTGCCGCCTGCAACAGATCTTTATCGTCACGCCCCATCACGATCAGCAACTTCACATACGGGTTATCCGGATGGTTGATCATGCTGATGGTCGGCCCTTTCACCGCAGGCGCATCACGCAGGAAATCCGGACGTTTATCGTTAGTGGCGAAAACAATAGCATTACGATCCGGCAGACTGTTGTAAGAGACCGGGAAAGTCTGGCCGCGCCAGCCGGCACGTGAACCGAACCACGAAGCGATGATCGCCGCAGCCTGCTGCTGCGCGATGTCCGGCGCACCGGCAAAGACCATCGGCAGAGTTAACGCCCGGTTATCACGCGGGTCGAAGAACGGCACCGGGAAGTGGGAGAGATCGTTTTTCAGCGGCAGACTTTGGTAGGTCATCTCCAGCGAACTGCTGCGACCGATATCCAGCCACAGCGTGCTGCTGGCCGGGTTTTCACAAACATCGCGATAGTGGCCAACAAACTCCAGCCGCACGCGGTTGAAATCGCTAATAAACAGCGGGTTGATCGGCACCTGCGCCAGCGTTTTCTTACCGAGCTGCTCTTTGGTGACCGGCAAAACGCCCATCAACTCATCATTCAGATAAACCTTTAACTGGGATTGTACCGGCAACAGCGATGGCGATGGCGTGTACTCAAGGTTCAATACCGCTTTTGACACCACTTCGTCGCTACGAACGCCAAACTCAACGCCACCGTCCGGGTTAATGCCGCGCAACACCATGCTGCCCGGCGGCGGTGCGATCTGCGCGAAGGTGAGTTTGACGTCGCGGGATGGCGAATCTGCCGCCACCACTGGCGCATTAGCGCCTGGCAGGCCCGGCATCACCTGGCCCACAACATTCCCTGCGGTCGGCGTTGTTGGCGTTAGCGATTCAGCTTGCTGCGGTGCAGGCGTTGCAACCGGATCCGTAGCCGGTGCGACAGCCGGGACATTAGGCGCCGGAAGCGAGGGCGCGGCAGAAGTCATCATCGGAGTCAGGGCGCTTAACCCCTACCGCCACAGCACAAATCCAGGAAAGTTTTCTTTTCATCGCGTTTTCATCATTGTTGAGCCAGTCACGTCGTTGGTTGCTGCACGGCCATATTCCGTGCCGGGCGACGCGGAATAAATGACACCACCCAGGCCACCAGATCGGTGAATGAGCGGAAAATCACTTTGACGGACGGCGGAGCAAATTCCGCGAGATGGCGATAGCCGCGGAAACCCAGTTTTAAAATATCAAACAGACTTTCCAGAGGTTTATCTTCCGGGAAGCTGTCCTGCCACAGCGCCCATGTGTCTGCACGGGCAAAGGTACACTGCACAAAATCGATATGTTGTTTGGTGGTGAGCGGCATCAGTTGCAGACCGACCTCATTGCCAATGACACGCGCTACCGTAGTCGGAAACGCATACTCTTGCTGACCACGTTTCAGCAGCAGGT
Source organism: Kosakonia radicincitans DSM 16656 (assembly GCF_000280495.2). Taxonomy (NCBI): domain Bacteria; kingdom Pseudomonadati; phylum Pseudomonadota; class Gammaproteobacteria; order Enterobacterales; family Enterobacteriaceae; genus Kosakonia; species Kosakonia radicincitans. The sequence continues at coordinate 202,512 of NZ_CP018016.1, read as the reverse complement.
TCACTTTCTGCCCTTCCAGCACCTGCGCCTGGCCATTAATCTTGATGCCCAGACCGCCGTCGGAGAAGTCATGGACGGTACAGGAGAAGAGATGACCATCTTCGCGGGCAATGGCCGCTGGCATGGAGATTTCGACACGGTGCGCGCGGCGCACCTGTTTGCTTTCGACCGATACCGCTACTGCGCCGCCAAGAATAACCATGTTGTAGAACACCCAGGCCATACTGACGAACACGGTGAGCACTTCGTTCTCCGGGCCGTAGAAATAGCGCCAGATCCCCACCAGCACACCTACCAGGTTAAGCAGAACCAGGAAGATGTAAGGACGGGAGATCACCCAGTCCACGTACTCCTCTTCCACCAGCCCGCCTTTGGCGGTGACGTTAAATTTGCCTTTGTGTGGGTTGAACAGCGCCACCAGCGTAGGCGGCGCGATATACCATGCCAGCACCGTTTCGTAGATCTCGCTCCAGAAAGAGTGGCGATATTTCCCCTGAATCTTCGAGTTCGTCAGGCTGGCGTGAATCATATGCGGCAGCACGAACAGGGCGATCATCAGCGCCGGGGCGTAAATGATGTAGGCATGTAACAGCAGAAATGCCAGCGGCGCAGTCAGAAAGATCAGCCGCGGGATGCCCGATAAGAAGTGGAACATGGCGTTGACGTAACACAGCCGCTGCGGCAGTTTCAGCCCTTTACCAAACAGTGGGTTATCGAGGCGGAAAATCTGCACCATGCCGCGCGCCCAGCGAATACGCTGACCAATGTGCGCCGAAAGGCTCTCGGTCGCCAGCCCTGCCGCCTGCGGAATACGCATATACGCAGAGGTATGCCCAAGGCGGTGTAAACGCAGTGAGGTATGTGCATCTTCAGTGACGGTTTCCACCGCAATCCCGCCAATCTGATCCAGCGGCCCACGACGAATAACCGCGCAGGAGCCGCAGAAGAAAGTGGCATCCCACATGTCGTTGCCGTCCTGCACCAGACCATAGAACAGCGTGCCTTCGTTAGGCGTTTTACGAAAGCGTCCGAGGTTACGTTCAAACGGATCCGGCGAGAAGAAGTGGTGCGGCGTCTGCATCATCGCCAGCTTTTTCTCTTTCAGGAACCAGCCCATAGTCATTTGCAGGAAAGAGCGCGTCGGAACGTGGTCGCAGTCGAAAATCGAGACAAACTCGCCCTTCGCATATTTCAGCGCGTTATTGATGTTCCCGGCTTTCGCATGTTCATGCGTCGTGCGGGCGATATACTCCACGCCCACCATGCTGGCGAACTGGCGAAACTCTTCGCGGCCGCCATCATCGAGGATCCAGATTTTAAGTTTGTCTTTCGGCCAGTCGATACCGAGCGACGCGTAAATGGTGTTTTTCACCACACTGAGATCTTCGTTATAGGTCGGCACGAAAATATCTACCGACGGCCACAACGACATATCTTTCGGCAGCGGCACCGGCTGGCGGTTCAGCGGCCAGGCGACCTGGAAATAGCCCAGCACCAGCACTATCCAGGCGTAAGTTTCGGCAAACAGCAGCACCAGGCCGCACACCAGGCTGACCGGATCGTCCCAGTTGAGGGTTGAGGTATAGCGCCACCAGATATAGCGACAAGAGACAGTCAGCGACAGCACAATCAGCATCAGCGCTGAAAAGCGTCCCGGAATACGGCGCACCAGCAGTGCAACACCCCACAGCAACACCAGGAAAACAAACTGCGCCAGCGGGTTAAACGGCTGCGTAATGCACAGCAGGGCGAGGATCAGCGAAAACACCACAATGACGCCTAAAATAAAGCGCCGCAGGTGCGGGCTGATATGGCTAAGCTCTTTTTTGTGATCGAGATGACCCGTACGATGCGTCACGCGTTCCGGCAAGGTATCAAGCCAGTGATACCAGCGTCCACGCAATGCGCGGATACGGGCAAAACGCTGGCGCCGCGCCGATTTCGGCGGTCCCCAGGGTAATGTCACCAGCAGCCAGAGGCTTTGCAGCAGGTAGCGCGCCGGATCAAGCGGGCGCGGCCGGTCAGGATCGATATGCGGAAACCAGTGCTGCTGTTGTGCCCGTAACTGCTGCCAGCGCGGATGTTCAAGCGGGATAAACAGCCAGGCGAGGATCACCCAGAAGCAGCCAGAAGCTGCGCTGAACCACGAGGCGCCATGCTGGCGATAGTGCTGATAGCGCGCGCGTAAGCGTGCGCTGACCGGCGGAATCAACAACCAGCTGGCGGGACCGCTCATGGCCGGCTCCCCTCTCGCTCACCACCTTCGCGCGGCTTTGCGCAATGTAGCAGGCACCAGTTCGCCAGCGTCACCATCTCTTCTGCGGCCAGCGAGTCGCTGCGGTATTCCCCCAGCGGTTGTTTCGATGCCAGACACTCCGCCAGCGCTTCATCACGATGGATAGTCGTCGGCAGGATGCGCGTCTGGCTTTGCAACCAGACCTGCCACAAATCGTCCTGCAACTGGCTACCGATCCGCAGGTCGTTAATCAGAATATGCGACCCCGCAGGCAGCGGCTGCTGATGCAGGCGAATATGACAATTGATATCGGGTTTGATAATGGTGAAAACATGATCGCACGCGGCGACGAATTGCCGCGTCAACGGTGAAAAACCGTGCGGCAGATCGATGAGCACCCAGTGATACTGTTGCTGCGTTTTTAACGCCTGTAAAAGAGCAGCAAGTTGGTTTAACGCGTCATGCTGATGAATAACATCCCACTCGTTCGTCGTGAGTTGGCCGAACGGCAATACATCAAGCTGCGAAGTGTAGCGCAAACCGGCATCGCGCCAGTCCTGACCATCAAGCACGGAGCGCGCCCAACCGCCACGGCTGGCAAAATCGACATTAAATGAAAGGCGCAGCAGATTGTCAGGGCTGGCATCAATAACCAGCACCGATTCGCCTAATAATTGCAATGACCAGGCCAGAGCCGCTGTAATCGATGTTGTACCCACACCGCCGCGGATCCCCTGTAATCCCAAAATGGCCATCTACTGTTGCCTTATTGTTGACGGGATAATTCAGCCAGCAACGGCCAGCGCTTAATAGCCGCAGCCAACTGTTCACGCTGGGAAATATCGGCGTAATCTATTTCGGGTAGAGAAAAAGCCTTGCTCAGCGCCAAAAAATCATTCTGGAATGTATAACCCAGAGTTGGGTCTGTTTGCGTTTTTGGTTCATTGTTATGCATTCTGGCCCGATCCATTTGAATAGAAAACACATGCACTGATTGTAGCAAGGCATCATGCCCGACAAAATTCATTTACATGCTAAAACTGATGTTCTTTAATTTCAATGTTAGGTTTATTTCTCAGCTTTCGCTAGTAAACTGAGATACAGATAAATTTGTTTCAAGAGGGACATCGTGGACCCCATATTTTCTATTGGCATTCAGTCTTTATGGGACGAATTGCGTCATATGCCTACAGGCGGCGTTTGGTGGTTAAATGCCGATCGCGAAACTGATGCAGTTAGCCTTATTAATCAAACTATTGCACAACAAGATACCGAGGCAAATGTCGCGGTTATCGGTATGGACCACGATCTACGGGGCATCCTTAAACTGGATAAAGATCACGGCCCCCAAAAAATTCGTCTATTTTCCATGCCAAACCAGAGTAATAGCCTATACTTTTTCGCCCGCGATTTACTCTGCACCATTGAGCCTGAGAATTATTTACTTATACTGCTCTGTGCTAATAATGCCTGGCAGAATGTTCCTGGCCCCAAAATACATCAATGGTTAGAAAAAACGCATGAGTGGGCGAAATATCATAATTGTACTTTGCTGGTTATTAATCCCGGCAATAACAATGACAAACAAGCCTCGATTTTGATGAGTGAATATCGCTCACTGTTTGGTCTGGCAAGTTTACGCTATCAAAACGGTATGCATCTTTATGATGTTGCCTGGTGGTGTAATGAAAAAGGGATCAGCGCCCGCCAGCAACTGATTCTTCATCATCATGATGACCGGTGGCAATTAGCGAAGCAGGAAGAAACCGCCGTACAACCGCGCAGCGATGAAAAAAGAATATTAAGTAATGTGGCGGTTCTGGAAGGTGCGCCGCCGCTTTCCGAATATTGGTCTTTATTTGAAACAAACGAAGCGCTGTTTGAAGAAGCCCGTTCAAGCCAGGCGGCAACGCTGATTTTTTCCCTGGCGCAAAACAACCAGATCGACAGTATCGCCCGCCAGGTACATACCCTGCGCCGCCAGCGCGGCAGCGGTTTAAAAATTATCGTCCGTGAAAGTCAGGCCAGCCTGCGCGCGACCGATGAGCGATTATTGCTGGGCTGCGGCGCGAATATGGTTATTCCCTGGAACGCGCCGCTATCGCGCTGCCTGACTCTGATTGAAAGCGTGCAGGGGCAACAATTCAACCGGCTGGTGCCGGAAGATATCACCACCCTGCTTTCCATGACCCAGCCTCTGAAGCTGCGCGGCTACCAGCCGTGGAATATCTTCTGCGATGCGATAAGCAATATGGTCAATAACCAACTGTTGCCGCCGGATGGCAAAGGGGTAATGGTTGCGCTGCGCCCGGTACCGGGTATTCGCGTCGAACAAGCACTTACCCTTTGTCGCCCTAATCGCGTGGGGGATATTGTCAGCATGAGCGACAACCGGCTGGTGCTGTTTTTGTCCTTTTGCCGTGTCAACGATCTTGATACCGCCCTGAACCACATTTTCCCGCTGCCAACGGCGGATATCTTCTCAAACCGGATGGTGTGGTTTGAAGATAATCAGATTGCCGCGGAACTGGTGCAGATGCGTATGCTGACGCCGGAAAAACTGGCTAAACCGCTGCCTGACACTGCCGGAATGAAGAAAGTCATTAACGCCGAACATGACGGTACAGGCTGGCGCCGTATTCCGGAGCCTTACCGCTTATTCAGTGACACCACGGAGCGCACATCATGATGTCAGTCAGCGATATCGTTCAGCTTATCATCTTCTGCGCACTGATCTTTTTCCCGCTGGGTTATCTTGCGCGCCACTGGATACGCCCTATCCGGTCCGCATTTCGGATCTTGTTTACCAGACCTCGCTATGTAAAACCGGCAGGAATATTGCGCCGGGAATCGTTCGTCAAGGCAGACCGCAAACATGACTAATTCATCGATGACCACTTCAACGCCTTCGCCGCTGTGGCAATACTGGCGCGGCCTCTCCGGCTGGAACTTCTATTTTCTGCTGAAATTCGGTCTGTTATGGGCGGGCTACCTTAACTTTCATCCGTTGCTGAACCTGGTTTTTATGGCATTCCTGCTGATGCCGTTGCCGCGCATGAGGTTACATCGTCTGCGTCACTGGATCGCACTGCCGATTGGTTTTGGTCTCTTCTGGCATGACACCTGGCTGCCTGGCCCGGAAAGTATGATGAGCCAGGGCTCGCAGGTCGCGGGTTTCAGCGCCGACTATCTGCTTGATCTGGTGACCCGTTTTATCAACTGGCAAATGATTGGCGGGGTTTTTGTCCTGCTGGTGGCGTGGCTGTTTTTATCACAGTGGATCCGCGTTACTGTGTTTGTCGTTGCCATTATGATCTGGCTGAACGTGCTGACCCTGACCGGACCGGCATTTAACTTGTGGCCAGGCGGCCAGCCAACCACCACGGTGACCACAACCGGCGGCGGTGCGGCAGCAACCGTCGCGGCGGCAGGCGATACCCCGGTAGTGGGCGATATGCCTGCGCAAACCGCGCCGCCGACCACGGAAAACCTGAATGCTTATCTTGCCAGTTTCTACGCCTCAGAAGAGAAGCGCCAGAGCACTTTCCCGGCGCAGCTTCCCGCTGACGCCCAGCCGTTTGATCTGCTGGTCATCAATATCTGTTCCCTTTCGTGGGATGATATTGAAGCAGCAGGGCTGATGTCGCACCCGCTGTGGTCGCACTTCGACATCGTATTTAAACACTTCAACTCTGCCACCGCTTACAGCGGCCCGGCGGCGATTCGTCTGTTGCGCGCCAGCTGCGGCCAGTCGTCGCACAAAAACCTCTATCAGCAGGCCAATAACCAATGCTATCTGTTTGATAATCTGGCGAAACTGGGCTTTACCCAGCAGTTGATGATGGACCATAACGGCGAGTTCGGCGGTTTCCTGAAAGAGATCCGCGATAACGGCGGCGTGCAGGTACCATTGATGGATCAGTCTGGCCTGCCGCCTGTACTGCTCTCTTTTGATGGTTCGCCGGTCTATGACGATACTGCCGTGCTGAACCGCTGGATGGAGTCGGACAGCTTCAAACAGGGGCAACGCACCGCAACCTTCTACAACCTGCTGCCGCTGCACGACGGGAACCACTATCCCGGCGATCGTAAAACGGCGGATTACAAACTGCGCGCGCAGAAACTGTTTGATGAGCTGGATGCCTTCTTCACGCAGCTGGAGAAATCCGGGCGGAAAGTGATGGTGGTGCTGGTGCCGGAACACGGCGCGGCGCTGAAGGGCGACAAAATGCAGGTTTCCGGCCTGCGTGATATCCCCAGCCCGTCAATTACCAATGTACCGACAGCGATTAAATTCTTCGGCATGAAAGCGCCGCATCAGGGCGCGCCGATTGAGATTAACCAGCCGAGCAGCTTCCTGGCGATATCAGAACTGGTGACACGGGTGCTGGATGGCAAAATCTTCACCGAGGACAGCGTCAACTGGCAGCAGCTCACCAGCAATCTGCCGCAAACGGCACCGGTTTCTGAAAACGCCAACGCCATTGTGTTGCAGTACCAGAACAAGCCGTATGTTCGCCTGAACGGCGGCGACTGGGTACCGTATCCGCAGTAACGTCCTGCGCCCTCTCCCGCAAGGGAGAGGGTCAATCGGTTAGCGCTGCTGCGCCAGCCACACCAGCATCTTCAGGCTGGCAGAGTAGTAATCATCCTGCGCGGTGATTTGCGGCTCGGCCAGCGGTTCTCCCAGCGTTAAATCACGTACCGCCAGCAGACCGTCATTCATCATATACGGCGCCGTTTCGTTGGTCGCCACATTCACCCAGGCCGGCGTCTGATTGCGGCTAAAGCCCTGCCACCAGCTACGCCACGGCATCAGCAGCGCGCTTTGCGGATCCTGCCAGCTGATATACAGCGGAATACGGATAGCATCATAACTCATGCGTGGCGGCCACTCTTTTGCCGGGGAAAGCTTGCCATCCGCCGCCAGCGAAACCCAGTCTGTCGGGAGCTGTGCTTTGCCAAAGCGCATTTTCCCCAGCAGCTTTTGCCCGTCGGCGATCAAATCGCGCCACACCACTTGATGGCTTCGTTTCGCGAAATCCTGCCACGCCGGGAAGATGAAATAGGCGGGATTCAGGTTCACATAGGTGTTGAGGTTGAAGCCGTTCGCGCCTGGCAGCATCACGCGGTAACCGGCATAACTCACCACGGTATGTTTCAGCACGGCCTGCGTAATAGCGTCCGACGCGCTGGTATAAGCCGGAACATTCCAGCGCTGCCCCGCTTTCAGCAGCGCCCAGGCCAGCAGAACATCGCCATCCGTCGCATCGTTTTTATCAGCAACAGGATCGGCTTCCACCGGGTTATAACGCCAGAAAAAGAGGCCGTTATCTTTATTTCTCAGGGTCTTATTCGTCCAGTTCCACATGCTGTCAAAGGCAGCTCTGTCATCACTGGCCACCGCCATCAACATGGCGTAACCCTGGCCTTCAGTATGGGAAACACTTTTATTACCGGTATCGACGACGCGTCCATCCGGCATTAAAAAACGGGCTTTATAACTATCCCAGGCCGCAGAAGCCTGGGAAAATGACGTAAACAACAGACTCACCATCACCACCAGAGCGGCGAATACGCGCTTCAACATGGGTTTACTCACTTGGGTTAGCGTAACGGAAGAGAACATCCGACACAGAATAGAGCCTTTCGCGGGTAAAAACGAGACCTGCCGCACCACCCTGCTCTTGCATCCAGCGGGTATACAGCCCCTCAAGCACGGCGCAAAAAGCAAAGCACCAGCGCTTCCGGTGCGCTTCTTCCCGCGCGACCGGCAAGCCCTGATGACGAAATGCCAGCCCGTCATCACGGGTATCGATATCGATAAAACCCCAGTTGAACAGCGCCAGTTGCGCATTGATATTGGCTTCCAGTTCGCCCACGGTTTCCGACGGCGGAAGCGGCGTGCGTTCCGCCATTGCATCACCCATCTGTCGCAGGAACGGCAGGCTTTCCGCTTCACCGACGTTGTTTACCATGCCGTCAATCATTACGCTCAGCAAATCAAACCAGCCCGGCGCGGTTTGCTGCTGCTGAAACCACAAGAGCAACGGCGTATCAGAAGTGTGTGTCATCATTTGTCTCCCAACATGTACCGGAGCCAAATCCCGGCGGTGCTTTCGTTATAATTGCCGAAGGTGTCGTAGCCGACTTTGCCGCCCACCGTCATATTTTTATTCACGTTGTAATCCAGCCCCGCATGGAAGTTGTAGCCGATACCGTTTTGCGAAGTGCCCTGGTACTGCGCCTCTTTGATAAAGCCAAGATCCGCCAGTTGCTGGAGCATCTTCTGTGCCTCAGGCTCGGTCGGGAAATAGTCGCTTTTATCCTGGGTATAAGACTGATATCCCACAGCGCCGCCGATGCTCAGCTTCCAGTTATCGATTTTCTGCGAAAGATCGACCGGTAAAGAGACGCTGACATAGTTCTGCGGACTGAAATAACCGCCCTGGCCGTAAGTGAAGTAGCTGAGGTTTTTCGAGAAATCCATCCAGCTCACGCTCAACCCGGCCTGCAACTGGCGGAAATCGTCATGCCACGGGCGTAAATAGACCCCGGCATTGGCGTTCATGCTGGTGTTGCTGGCAACATCCGTCCCGAGATAACTGTAACCTCCGCCGCCGACGTAGAACCCGGCATCGCCATCATCGTAACTTAACTGTACCGATCCGCCGTTTTTGGTGACCTGCCCCCAGCGCTGGCCGGAGTATTTATCCTGTAGTCCGACATACGACAGCAGGCTGTCGGTGATCGCGCGGCGCTCGCCGGTGAAGATCAGCGTCAGGTAGTTGGTCAGTTTCGGCGACCACTTCACGCCGCCCACCAGCGAGGTGAGATCCTGCCCGAGCGGCGTACTGCCGATATCCAGCTTGTAGCTGTCGCCGCTGAGCGCCATATTCAGCTCCACGCCGCTGGCGTTTTGCGAATCGGTAGAGGCGTTAATTGCATCGTTGTAATTCTTCTTGTAGTTCGATGCGCTCAGGCTTTTCAGGCGGCTCGAACCCAATAAAGAGGTCAGGTTGTTGTAACCCTCATCAGTAAACGGTGTCAGTTTGCTGGCATCGGCGTAACTTGTCAGATCGGTAAATTTATCGCTGCCGTCCGTTGCCGTAGAACTGTTGGCATTGCTGATGGAGGTGGCAATATTGCTCGCCGCATCTGCCAGCGGGTTTGAACCATAACGACGCCAGGCATCGCCCGAAGCGCTACCGGAACTGAGGCTGACTGGCGTGGCAGTAAATTCAAAGCGCGCATCGCCGAACGGCGAACTGGACCAGGTCAGCGGCGCTTTCGCTTCCGTTAACTTGCTGGTGCCGGTTTCCCCGTCGCGACCGCGAATATCCACTTCACCTTGCAGCCACATGCCGGTTTTTTCGTTCATCTGCTGCATCATGTCATCCACCTGGCGCAGCGTACGGCTTTGCGCCGTTTCTACCGGCAGATCGGTACGCGTAGTGCCCGGCAGATTACTGCCCGGCTCACGGGCCACCTGCGCCACCTGCCACGGCAACGTCTGCCCATACAGCGACTGAGGCGCAGCCGTGTCAGCCGTGGTTTTACTGGTAGTCATAAACGGGTTATCAGCCAACAAAACGCCGCCAATTGTTGGCGTGGCCGCGCTGTTGGTCGATTCCAGCCCCACCAGCTTGCCGCGGGCGCTACGCAACAGGGTCATCGCCTGCTGATGGTTACCCTTTGCTTCTTCCAGCCGCGCCAGCAGTAGCAGGCGTTCCGGTGAACTGTTACTGCGCAGACCATTCGCCAGGGTCTGGGCTTTATCAATATTATTTTCCGCCAGCGCCACATCAATCGCGCCGACACGCGCGGCCTGATCATCGCTGTCGCGCGTCATCAGATAGTCATACAGCACGCCCGCTTCTTTGTTCATTTTGCCGCTCTGGTAGAGACGGCCCATGGCGAACATCAAATCGGTATTCTGCGGATCGCTTTGCAACGCGCGAATCAGCTTGTCATAGGCGGCGGCATAGTTGCCCTGCTCACGCAGACGATCGGCTTCATTAATCACATAACCGTTACGCACGCCCGCCAGTTGCGCCGGGGTGCTGCGCGCCTGCATCTCGGGGCTGGAAACAAAGGCCTGTGCTTCCTGGTTCAGCCCGGCCTGATTCAGCACGGCAATTTGATCGGCGTAATCCCCGGCATTGCCCTGCACGCCCTGCTGCATATTGGCCCGCACCAGCGAAACCGCCGTTGTCAGATCGCCGGTTTGCGCCAGCATCCGCGCCAGTTTCCCGGCATCGGCCGGGCTTTCCGGTGGCGTGCTGGCGAGCGCTTTCAGGGTATTCGACGCGGCAACAGTATTGCCCTGTGCCAGGTAACGATCGGCGGTCGCCATTTGCAGGTTGTAGTTCACCCGGCGGGCGAGATCGCGCGTCTGGCTGTTTTGCCCCGCGGGCGAGATCCGCGACAACAACGAGCTGGCCTGCTGCCAGCCGCCATTTTCACTGGCGAACAGCGCGGCGGCATACAGGGAGCTTGCGCCCGCGCCGCTGCTTTGCGCCGGAAGCATAACGCTCGCCGCTTCATTCTGCTGGCCGGATTGCTGTAATAATCGCGCCAGATCGAGGCGCAGCCACGGATCGTCCGGCAACCGCTCAACGCCCTGACGCAACAGCGCAATCGCCTGCGGCGTATTGCCGCTGGCAGCCAGTTGTTGCGCCTGACGGCGCAGCGGATCGCCCGGCGCGCCGGTTACTACGCGCGGTTGCAGCTTCGCCTGCAAGCTGGCCGGTAGGGTTCGCAGCATGCTCTGAGCTTCTGCCGTTTTGTTTTGATCGCGCAGAACGTAATAGAGGTTTTCGCGCGCCGGGGCATTCTGCGGTTGGTCGTTCAGAATAGCGCGCAGTGCCTGCTCCGCCTGCGGGTAATCTTTGTTCTGGCGTAACACATCGGCGCGGAACAGTTTTGCCGCCGTTCCCCGCTCGCCGCTCTGCTGCGCCAGCGGTGCGGATAGGGCCAGCGCCTGGCTGACATTGCCCTCTTTCAGCGCCTGTTGCGCCTGCGCCAGTTGGCCGTAAAACGCCGCGTCCTCCGCCTGCGTTTTGCGCTCGGCAGAGGCATCGCCACCCAGGCTCGCCGCCCGATTCAGGTATTGCGCCGCCGCCTGATAATCTCCATTGCGCTGAGCGATATAACCCATGCCCGCCAGCGCATCGGCATCCTGCGGATTGGTTTGTAGCACCTGTTCAAACTGCCGCTTCGCCGTACTGCTGTCGCCGCTGTTCAGGGCGGTAAAGCCCGCGCCTTTCGCTGCGCCGCCGATGTTTTTGCGGTAGTAATCCTGAACTTCGCTGTCCTGCGGATGGCGTTGCAACCAGGTGTCGTAGAAGCGCTCATCGCCGGACTGCGGCCCAAGCCACAGCAGTGCCTGTCGTAAACCGGCATCGGCATCTTTGCTGCCGCTGGCCATCGGTTCGAGCATTAAAATCCCGTCGCGGCGCGTCTCTTCACGCCAGGTGAGCATCTTGCCCAGTGCCACGCGCGCGGCATTGTCCTGCGGATTCTGCGCCACAATGTGCTGCATCTGCGCCAGCGCCTGCGGATAGAGCGCTTTGTCGCTCGCCATCGTCAGGTAATATTCCGGCGCCAGACCCGGCGGAGGCGTATTGCCGTTAAACAGGCTGCGCCAGGTCTCCAGCGCGGCCGGAATGTTGCCGCTCCGCGCCTGCTGACGCGCCAGCGTGAGCTGCCCTTGCGGCACCTGCGCCATCTGTTTGGCGTTATCCAGCGCCTGCAATTCGCCATCGCCGGGCGCGGTTTGCGCCAGCCGCGAACGCCACTGCGCGGCGGTCTGCAAATCGCCATTTTGCTGCGCCCACAGCGCCATCAGATACATCGCCCGGGTGTTATTGGCATCAACCATTAACACCTTTTTCAGCGACTCCATCGCCAGGTCGTCATGGGATTTTTCATGCCAGTAGTTGGCCTGATCGAACAGCGCTTTTAAGGCCGCATCATTCGGCGCGGCCTGTGCCTGCCCGGCAGCGCTGAGCGCAAGTGCGCCGGAGAGGCAAACGGTCGTCCACCGGCGGGCGGTTTTGTTTCGCATTGTGGTCACCCTTTTCACTTGCTGTTCTCCGGATGCAGACGTTTACGCTCGCGCTTTTTCAGCGCCAGATAGAACAGCCAGCCCGCCAGCGAACCGACCAGCAGTCCCAGAATGGCCAGCAGCGCTGAGTGCTGGTTGGCATACCAGACCACCATCATCTGCGGTGGCATTTGACCGCTCGGGAACTGTTCGCCGACGCGGAAGCTGCGTACCCCGTTTTCATTGGTGATGATGGCGGCATCGCCGCGAATACCGGCGTTAATACGCGCTGAGGCCAGATCGCTATGCAGGTGCGAAAGCTGTTCATCGCTGCTGCCCAGCGCCAGTACCACCAGACGCTCATCGTTCCACGGTGAGCGGAAACTGATAAAACCGCGCCATGCTTCGTTAGAGGAGAAGTAGCGATCGGCCTCCAGCCCTTCGGCCGCCCAGTCGCCCGCCATCCAGCGCTGCACTTTCTGCCACAGGGAGGGCGCGCGCACGCCCAGCGTGTTGTCATGGGTGATAAACGGCGAGTCAGCCAGCAGCGCATGGTTGAAGTCGTGCTGATCCATGCCCGTGACCGCCAGCACGTCGCGATCGCGCACCAGCTCTTGCAGGCCGCCGCCGGTGGGAACGCCAAGCACCACGCGGTTATGTCCCAGCGCCGTTCCGGTGGCATTACCGGAGCGAGCAGCCATATCCAGTAGCGTGGCGAGTTGCGTTTCCGACGGATTCTGCGGCAGCATCAGCACCGTTTCCGCGTAGTCCGCCATGCGGGTAAACGGGAACGACGCGCCAACGAAATAGGAGAGGTTCGGCAATAGCGCAAAGTGACGCGTGTGGCTTAAATCGATCCATGAATCATCATCAATGCGGCTTTTGATGTTGTTGTTGAGCAAGGTGCTGCACGGCGCATTCTCTTTCGGCACGATGTTGAAGTAGAGCGAGAGCTGGTTATCGCCGTAGATCATGTACGGCTCCAGCGGCATATCGAACGACTCCTGACGCGCATCGCCGCCCAGTTTGTGCCACAGCGTTTCCAGCGCGCCCTGTTTATTGACCGGCAGGTTGTGCAGGAAAGTGTCGTTCATGGTCATGCTCAGCCAGGAGCGCTGCTCATCGATCCAGTTTTCCGTCGGGAAGCGGTAACCAATATGCAGCGGGATGGTTTCTCCGTCCCACAAAAACAGATCCGGCGCGGCGCGAAATGCCACCTGCAACGGCGAGTGCCAGATCCCGGTGGCGGTCAGGCTTTGATCTTTGCGGATCAACTCATGAAGCTTGATGGGACGATCGGTTGGGATCCAGCGCGGCGCATCATAGGGTTTGCTCAACGGAATGGTCTGCGCCGTAACATCAAACGCAGGCGTTTGCGGCGTGAAATTGCCCCGCGTCAGCCGCCAGGCCGCCGCACGCAGTTCATGTTCATCTTTGCCGACAACCAGCAGCAGCTTGTACACCGGGTTCGCCGGGTTATCGATAATTTTCAGCAGCGGCTGCGTGGTTTGCGGCAGCGTCAGGCCGCCGATCTGCTCGCCGGGATGGCCGATCAGGATGCCGTTCTGTTCCGGCAGACGATCGTGATATACCGCAAACGAGATGCCGCGATAATCAGCCTGAATCCCCATCCACGAGGAGATCAATGCACCCGCGCTAATGGCATCGGCGCTCAACGTCGAGCCGAATGCCATCGCAATGCTGGTGGGCGACATCTGCATGCTGTCAAAGAACGGGCGCGGGAAGTGGCTCAGATCGGCACCAATATCCAGTTGCTGCCCTTCCAGCTCAAAACGCGAATCCGGCAGGACGGTGACACGATACTTATCGTTCAGATCGCGCTGGCACTGCATCGCATCGCCATCATTGATTTTGAAGCTCAGGTTGTTGCTGGAAACCATCAGCGCTGCCGGAATATCCAGCTGGTAGCGCGACAGATCACTATCAGTAGCGGTCAGTGGTACGGTGCCCAGCGGCTGGCCATTAAGCATCAATTGCAGGGTGGCATTACGCGCCGCCATTGCCGGGGAGATCTTTAGATTCAGCGCCAGCCGGGCGTTGGTGATCACCTGATCCATCGGTAGGGTAAAATCGATGCCGCTCTGGAACTGGCCGCCGCTCAGGGTTAATCCCTGCGGTTGCCCCATCTGCGCCAGACTCACGCTGTTGACCACCGACGGCACAAAGGCCGATGCGCTTTGCGTCGTTGTCGGCGGGGGTAAATCAACCGGCAGCAGCGATGAAACCGTTGTTTCCTCACTGTGCAGCGGCGCCATAAACAGCATACCGACCAGCATAGCCAGCGTTGTCAGACGTTTCATACGCCGCCCTCCTCCGACGTCGCCTTCGCCGCCAGCTCTGCCCGCAGGCGGCGGTTTTCCCGACGCGATGTCCAGGTCAGCCAGAAGAGATCAAAGACGCAGCGCACAATGGTCAGCATCGAGCGGAACGGGTTGTCCTGCGGTTTCGGCGGATGGATCCACGCATCCGCGCGGGAAAGCACCACGCGCACCAGTTCACGGCGGCGCGACAGCGGAATATCGTCGAACATCAGGCGGATATACTCTGCATCGCTGGCGATGATGCGAGCCGGAATGGCAATCGCACCCGATTGCAGCAGCAGCTCAATCTCTTCGATTTCATCGCTCTGGTGGCGCTCGTCCGGTACCACGATACGGCAGCCGCCCATCGATAAATCGGCGGTCTGGCTGCGCGAGGTAATACCGCTGGCATAGTGGATCAACACCGGAATATCGACATCAATACGGATGGTTTTGCGGGTCTGACGGGTTTCCCGCGCCACGGCAATTGCCGCCAGCAGGAAGATCAGGCTGTACAGCCCCCAGCCGACGTTAAGGGCGATAACGCGCGGATCGACGCCGAAGTAATCATGGGCGCAGGCGCGGACAATCCCGGCCACCACGCCAGCTGCCAGCAACACCGCGATAATCAAATGCGGGCGCACCACGCTGAAATCGAAATAGCCAACGTTCAGCAGGCCGCCTTTATCGGTGACGTTAAATTTCCCGCGTTTCGGGAACAGCATGGTGACGACGGTCGGCAGGACAATATGGAACGCCAGCACGATGTCATAAATCTCTCCCCAGAAGCTGTAACGGAAACGTCCGTTCAGACGCGAGTTAACGAACACGGCAAGGAACAAATGCGGCAGCGCGTAGGCGAAGACCAACGTGGCCGAAGAGTGAATAATGTTCAGGTTAAACAGCAAATAAGCCAGCGGCGCGGTCAAAAAGGCGATTCGCGGCAGCGCAAACTGGTAATAAAGCATCGCGCTCAGGTAGCACAGACGCTGCGGAAGGGTCAGCCCACGTCCCAGCAGCGGGTTATCGAGGCGGAAAATCTGCGTCATGCCGCGCGCCCAGCGGGTACGCTGGATCACATGCAGTACCAGGCGTTCGGTCGCCAGACCGGCCGCCAGCGGGATATCGATAAACGCTGTGCCCCAGCCCAGGCGCTGCAATTTCAGCGCGGTATGTGCATCTTCGGTCACCGTTTCCACGGCAAAACCGCCAATCTCCTCCAGCGCGCTACGGCGGATCACCGCGCACGAGCCGCAGAAAAAGGTGGCGTTCCAGTTGTCGTTGCCTTGCTGGATCGGGCCGTAGAACAGTGAGCCTTCATTAGGAATGTTGCGGCCTACCGACAGGTTGCGTTCGAACGGATCCGGTGAATAGAAGTAGTGCGGCGTCTGTACCAGCGCCAGTTTCGGATCTTTCAGGAAACCGCCGACCGTAGCTTGCAGGAAAATTCGCGTGGCAACATGGTCGCAGTCGAAGACGCAGATCAGCTCGCCGTGGGTAAGCTTCATCGCGTGGTTCAGGTTGCCGGCTTTGGCGTGCGCATTGTCGTTACGGGTGATATACCCAACGCCGACATCGGCGGCGAACACCGCAAACTCCCGGCGTTTACCGTCATCAAGCAGGTAGATTTTCATCTTATCACGCGGGTAATCAATACATTGCGCGGCGAGCACCGTATCACGCACCACATCCAGCGGTTCGTTGTAGGTCGGAATGTAGACATCCACCGTCGGCCACTGGCTCATATCATCCGGCAGTTGCACTATTTCACGCTTCAGCGGCCACACAGTTTGCAGGTAGCTCAGCAGCAGCATCACCCAGACATAGACTTCCGCAAGGAACAGTCCCATGCCGAGCAGGGTTTCAATCTCAGAGTTAAAATGCAGGGTTTGGGTCAGGCGGAAATACATGTAGCGTGTCGACAACAGCGCTGACATCACGACCATAATCACCGAAACACTGCGCTTTTTGCTGAATCCAAGCAGGAACAAAATACCCATGCTGATCAGGCCAAAAATATACTGCTTTTGGCTGTCCATCGGCGTAATGACCACCAGCAGGGCGACAGGAACCATTGCCAGTACCAGCAAAACAGAAAGAAGCTTTTTCATAGGTTGCCCGTGAGCGTTAGAAACCTGACATGCGCGGCGAGTTGTGAACCGTCCCGTCACCGATTTTGACGCCTAAGATGCCGGCGACGCGTTTTGCAATGAGTTCAATATCGAAAGCGGCTGCGGAAGCCGGGCTAAAATCGAACACCGATTGCTGTGAGGCATTCGCTTCGGCAACGCTTTCATCGCGGTGCAGCACACCCAGGAGCTGGTTGCCCAGGCGCTGCTCAAGAAACGTGGTGACATCACGGCTGATCTGGCGGCGGTTATCACTCTGGTTGACCACAAAATAGTGACCAGCTTTACGGTTGAGCACGTCCCCCGTCAGGCGGTTGTTTTCGATTTGCGGCAGCAGGGAGAGCGATGCGGTATCCGCCAGCAACGTCACCAGATGCACATCGGCCAGCCGCGACATGGCTTTTAACGCAGCCGACGGCCCTGGCGGAAAATCCGCGACGATAATCAGACCCGGATAGTTCAACAGCGTATTCAGTCCACGCGTTAAAAAGTGCTCGTCATTCGCCAGCCGCTCTTCAAATGTGAGTCGCTGCTCTTCCGTGGCGTCGCCATAAGGCAGGACGAAGATATTGCCGCCTGCGGTGAGGACAAACTGGCTCCAGTCCGACGATTCCGCCGCTTTGGCAACGTAGCCGCGTCCGTCCGTTAGCGGTACGCCAAAATGCAGGCGCAGCGCATTCTGCACGTCAAAATCGAGCGCCAGAACTTTGCTGCCCGAACGGGCCAGCGCGTACGCCAGATTCGCCGTCAGGGTCGTTTTTCCGACACCGCCTTTCGGTGAACAAACACAAATCAACGGCATGACGCGATCCTTTCTAACAACGAGTGTAATGGCTGGTTTTTTTCCGTTTTCGGCTTTGCTTCCGGCACTTTGGCGGCGAAGAGTTGCGCGTAATTGACGGTGGCAGATTTTACCCCCTCGGCAGGCAACGCTCTCACCGGTGTGGGGGCGAGCACAGGCGCCGGGGGCGGAATGACCGTCGCAAGCTGGCTGGCAACTCCTTGAAAAATGGAAGGAGCCGGTATTGACGCAGGTTCGCTGACGTCGACTGCGGGCGCATTCTCTGTGCGGGCAAAGAGATCCGGTTCAACGGATTGCGGGACAGGAAGAGAAACATGGCCGCCCATGGTCAGCGTCGATTCATCCGTTGCCGGAGAGAGCTGCTGGATCAGTGCCCAGTTTCCCTGGTCGCTGCCAGGGTTTTGCGCGGAGAGATCCTTAAAATCGTGTTTCTGGTTGCGGGTTTTATCCTTAAACCTCTGCAAATCATCATAATGATTCATTGTTAATCTCATGATTTACAAAATAATATTGTACCCACCACCGCTAAAGATCTCAGCGCCCGGATATTGGTCGAGTTGTGGCTTTTTATTTTGGCTGTGCTGTGTTTGCGCGGGTACAAGATAATGTTTCGGCGATGAT
Source organism: Kosakonia radicincitans DSM 16656 (assembly GCF_000280495.2). Lineage (NCBI taxonomy): Bacteria > Pseudomonadati > Pseudomonadota > Gammaproteobacteria > Enterobacterales > Enterobacteriaceae > Kosakonia > Kosakonia radicincitans. The sequence continues at coordinate 184,355 of NZ_CP018016.1, read as the reverse complement.
CTTCCGCCTGTTTTTACGTGTTACATTTCAGCATTGCTAACACGGTGTTTATTTCCGGTAAATATATAAACAATACCCATACATGTGCCATCTTTTTTTGCTGCTGTATCTATTAAAGTATTAACGTCCAAAAATGTAGGGATATTATGGGGATAAAAACCAGCTTAACCTAAATTTATATTAATAAATGTCATTTTTACCTTGATTAAAAGAGTAATAATCCAGACAAAGAAATAATAACCTTAATTTTTGCTTACTCAGAGAAATATTTAGAAATAATTATTGGGAGTCATAAAACTGTTTTATTCCGCTAACCCATTATTCCTACTGAAATTATCTCTCCGTTCGTTTTAAGGTAAATTTATTGAAAATTTCAAAATTAAGTCGGAACGTTTATAAGGATTGTCAGCAGCGGAGAATATCGATTGTCGGGTGCAGAGTAAAGTGGCAGGCCCGGCAACCTGAACGCTGCCGGGCACATGAGGATTACGCGTGCGGTTTCTCGCCGTTCTCATCCTGGTCGACGGCAAAGCAGGCAACCAATTGACCGCCGTAATCTTTCAGCTGCGGCTGCAGCTGCGTGCAGGGGCCGAAACGACGGGAGCAGCGGGCGTTAAACGCGCAGCCCGGCGGTGGATTCAGCGGGCTTGGCAGCTCGCCGGTCAGTTTAATACGCTCGCGGCGCTCATCCGGATTCAGGCGCGGCGTTGCAGAGAGCAGCGCCTGAGTGTACGGGTGACGCGGGTTGGAAAAGATCTGGTCTTTCGTGCCTTTTTCCACGCAGCGGCCGAGATACATCACCATCACTTCATCGGCGATGTGCTCAACCACAGAGAGATCGTGGGAGATAAAGACGTAAGAGAGCCCCAAATCCTGCTGCAAATCCATCATCAGGTTGAGCACCTGAGCGCGCACGGAGACGTCCAGCGCGGAAACGGGTTCGTCGGCAATCACGACATCCGGATCGAGCATCAGACCACGGGCGATAGCGATACGCTGACGCTGACCGCCGGAGAACATATGCGGATAACGATCGTAATGCTCGGTTTTCAGGCCAACTTTCGCCATCATCGCCAGCGCTTTTTCCCGACGCGCCTCTTTGCTGAGAGAAGTGTTAATCAGCAGAGGTTCTTCGAGGATCTGCCCTACTTTTTTACGCGGGTTCAGCGAGCCATACGGGTTCTGGAAGACGATCTGAATCTTCTGCCGACGCAGCTTCTGCGCATGGGGATCGTGTTTCAGTAGATCCTGACCCTGGTAATACAGCTCGCCGCCGGTCGGGGTTTCAATCATCGTCAGCAGACGGCCGAGCGTGGATTTACCACAGCCGGATTCGCCCACCACTGCCAGCGTTTTACCGCGTTCCAGGTTGAACGATACGCCATCCAGTGCTTTCACCAGGCGTTCCGGGGCAAACATTCCCTTCTTCACCGGGTAGTATTTTTTCAGGTCGATAGCCTGCAACAGCGGCTGCTGCGAGGTGGCCTCGTGCGTACTCATAGTGTCGGCCTCCCGGCGTCATCGAGTGGGTAGTGACATTTGGACTGACGGCCGCCATCGACGGTGTTCAGTGCCGGTTCCTGCTCGCGGCATTTGTCCGTTGCATACGGGCAGCGCGGATTCAGCAGGCAGCCAGTGGGGCGGTCATATTTGCCAGGAACAACGCCCGACAGCGAAGCCAGACGCGCTTTGTCCTGCGCAAACTCCGGCAGCGCACGTAGCAGCGCCTGGGTGTAAGGATGACGCGGCGCGCGGAAGATATCTTTCGCTTCGCCGGTTTCCACCACCTGGCCTGCGTACATCACAATGATTTTGTGCGCCGCTTCCGCCACCAGCGCCAGATCGTGAGTGATCAGGATCAGCGCCATATTCTCTTTTTGCTGCAACTCCAGCAAAAGCTCGATGATCTGCGCCTGGATGGTCACATCCAGCGCGGTGGTCGGTTCATCGGCAATCAGCAGTTTTGGCTGACAGGCAATCGCCATGGCAATCATCACGCGCTGGCTCATCCCGCCAGAGAGCTGGTGCGGGTATACGTCCAGACGCGAGGCCGGATCGGGAATACCGACCTGCGTCAGCAGGTCAATTGCGCGCTGACGACGGGTTTTCTTATTCCCGCCCTGATGCACCTTAATCGCTTCCATTATCTGGAAACCGACTGTGTAGCACGGGTTCAGGCTGGTCATCGGATCCTGGAAAATCATCGCGACTTCGGAGCCCACCAGACTGCGGCGCTCTTTTTCAGAAATGCGTTTCAGATCCTGGCCGTTGAACTCCAGGTTTTCGGCCATTACGCGACCGGGGAAATCAATCAATCCCATAATCGCCAGTGAACTGACGGATTTACCGGAGCCAGATTCACCGACGATGCCAACCACTTCGCCCTGGTTCACGCTATAACTTACGCGGTCTACGGCGCGGAACTCGGAGCCAACGTCGCCGAAGTGCACCGATAATTTATCTACATTTAATAACGCCATCTCGAACCTCTTACTGCTTCAGTTTGGGGTCGAGCGCATCACGCAGTCCGTCACCCATCAGGTTAAATGCCAGCACCGTCAGCAGGATCGCCAGACCCGGGAAGGTCACGACCCACCAGGCACTCTGCGCGAACTGCAACACGTCGGAGAGCATCGTGCCCCACTCCGGTGTTGGCGGCTGCGCACCCATGCCAAGGAAGCCAAGGGCGGCCATGTCGAGAATGGCGTTCGAGAAGCCCAGCGACGCCTGAACGATCAGCGGCGCGAGGCAGTTGGGGAAAATATTGACGAACATCTGGCGCATCGCGCCCGCACCAGCAACGCGGGAAGCGGTCACGTAGTCGCGATTCACCTCCACCAGTACGGCGGCGCGCGTGAGTCGCACATAGTGCGGCAGGGCGACAAACGTCAGCGCCAGCGAGGCGTTGACGATCGACGGGCCGAAGATAGCCACCAGCACCAGCGCCAGCAGCAAGCTCGGCAGCGCCAGCATAATGTCGACGACACGCATAATGATGCTGTCGATAACGCCGCCAAAGTAACCGGCCACCAGGCCGAGCACGATGCCCGCAATCAACGACAGCACGACCACCAGACAGCCCACCAGCAGCGACAGACGGGCGCCAAACATCAGGCGCGACAGCGTATCGCGGCCCACATCATCGGTACCCAGAATGTGCGTCCAGGTGCCGCCGTCCTGCCAGACCGGTGGCGCCAGCAGCGCATCGCGGAACTGATCGGCCGGGTTGTGCGGCGCAAGGAAGTTAGCAAACACGGCGATAATCAGCATGATCACCACGTAAGCCAGGCCAACAACCGCACCTTTGTTGCGTTTGAAATAGTGCCAGAACTCCTGCAACGGCGTCATTGGCACCGGTGCAGCAATAACTTTATTTTCAGTAACTTGTGACATGATGGCCCCTTACTTCTTATGCCGAATACGCGGGTTCACCACGCCGTAGAGCAGGTCGACCAGCAGGTTGACGAGGATAATCATCGTCGCGACCAGTAATACCCCGCCCTGCACCACCGGATAGTCGCGGCGCTGCAGCGCATCAATCAACCAACGACCCAGACCCGGCCAGGAGAAGATGGTTTCCGTCAGGATCGCGCCCGCCAGCAGCGTGCCGACCTGCAAGCCGATAACCGTCACCACCGGCAGCATGGCGTTGCGCAGCGCATGCACGATGATCACGCGCATGCGGGTCAGCCCTTTTGCGCGCGCGGTACGGATGTAATCTTCACCCAAAACTTCCAGCATAGAGGAGCGGGTCATACGCACGATCACCGCCAGCGGAATGGTGCCGAGCACAATGGCTGGCAGGATCATATGCGCAAGGGCATCGATAAAGTTGCCCTGCTCGCCCCAGATGGCGGTATCTATCAGCATAAATCCGGTTAACGGATTGCTGTCGTCAAGGAACACCATATCGCTGACGCGTCCGGAAACCGGCGTCAGGTTGAGCTGCACCGAAACCAGCATGATCAACATCATGCCCCACCAGAAGATAGGCATGGAGTAGCCGGTCAGCGCAAGGCTCACCGCAGTATGATCGAAAATAGAGCCACGTTTGACGGCGGCCAGTACGCCCACCGGAATACCCACAGCGACCGCAAAAATCATGGCGCAGATACCGAGTTCCAGCGTCGCTTTAAAACGCGGCACAAACTCGTCCCACACCGGAAGTCGGCTCTTCAGAGAGATGCCTAAGTCACCGTGCAATACGCCCCAAACATAGTGGACATATTGTTCCCAAAGCGGCTTATCAAGACCAAGCTCAGCCAGCAATTGAGCGTGACGCTCAGGAGAGATACCACGCTCACCCGCCATGATCATTACCGGGTCGCCGGGGATCATATGGACAAAGGCAAAGGTGAGAAGGGTGATACCGATAAACGTTGGGATAACCAGCCCCAGACGTCGGAGAATGAACTGCAACATAACCCGGATTCTCAGTAGTGACGCAGCGCCTGGCGGCGGCGCGTCTGTATTGCTCACAAACAGGAATTCCCTCCGCAGAGGGAAAACGCTTTACCCCCTCTCCCGGAAAGGAGAGAGGGTAGCTATCGTGCTTATTATTCGACAGACACGTTTTCGAAGTGGTGTTTGCCTAACGGATCAACAACATAGCCTTTGACTTCTTTACGCACCGGCTCATACACGGTGGAGTGAGCGACGATCAGCGCCGGAGCCTGGTCATGCATCACTACCTGAGCCTGCTTGTAGAGTTCAACACGCTTGTTGTGATCGTCGGTTGCGCGAGCCGGTTGAATCAGATCTTCAAACGGCTTGTAGCACCAGCGAGAGTAGTTAGAACCGTCTTTCGCCGCTGCGCAACTGAACAGGGTGGCGAAGAAGTTATCCGGATCCCCGTTGTCGCCGGTCCAGCCCATCATGACTGCCTGGTGTTCGCCCGCTTTCGCGCGCTTCAGGTATTCACCCCACTCGTAGGTCACGATTTTGGCTTGTACGCCGACTTTCGCCCAGTCAGCCTGAATCATCTCAGCCATACGGCGAGCGTTCGGGTTGTACGGACGCTGTACCGGCATCGCCCACAGTTCAACGGTAAAGCCTTTATCCTGACCGGCTTCTTTCAGCAGCTGTTTCGCCTTCTCCGGATCGTAGGTGTAGTCTTTAACGTCGTCGTTATAGCCCCACATGGTCGGCGGGATCAGGTTTTTCGCCGCCACGCCAGCGCCCTGGTATACCGCTTTGATGATCGCTTCTTTGTTCACCGCGTAAGTCAGCGCCTGACGCACTTTCACGTCATCAAACGGTTTCTTCTCGGTGTTGAAGGACATGTAGCCAACGTTCAGGCCAGCCTGCTCCATCAGCGTGATGTTTTTGTCCTGCTTCATACGAGCGATATCCGCCGGGTTCGGGTACGGCATAACCTGGCACTCGTTTTTCTGCAGTTTGGCATAACGTACGGAAGCATCCGGGGTGATGGAGAAGACCAGACGATCGATTTTCGGCTTGGTGCCCCAGAAACCGTCAAACGCTTTGTACAGGATGCGGGAATCTTTCTGATATTGCAGCAACTGGAACGGACCGGTACCGATCGGGTCGAGGTCCACTTTCTCCGGCGTACCGGCTTTCAGCATGTTGTCCGCGTACTCTTTGGAGAGAATAGAAGCGAAGTCCATTGCCAGGTCGGCCAGGAACGGCGATTCCGGACGGGTCAGCACGAACTGAACGGTATTGTCGTCGACTTTCTTCACTTCGCTAATCAGGTCAGGCAGACCCATGCCTTCGAAATATTCGTAGCTGCCGCCAGAGACTTTATGGTACGGGTTCTGATCGTTTTTCTGACGGTCAAAGGAGAACACCACGTCATCCGCGTTGAAATCGCGCGTCGGTTTGAAGTCTTTGTTGTCCTGCCACTTCACGCCTTTACGCAGGTGGAAAGTGTAGGTTTTGCCATCAGCGCTGATTTCCCACTTCTCAGCCAGGCCAGGAATCACTTCCGTGGTGCCGATTTTGAATTCCACCAGACGGTTATAAATCGGTACGGAGCTGGCATCATAGGTGGTACCAGAGGTGAAAAGCTGTGGGTTAAAGCCTTCAGGCGAGCCTTCAGAACAATAAACCAGGGTTTTAGCCTGCACGCTTGCCGCGACGGTCATGGCCACCAGGCTAAGACCGAGCTTCAGCATCCCTGACTTCTTCAAGGAAATACTCATTGATTCTGCTCCAATGTGATATGTGTTGTTACCCATGCAGTGGGTATGTCCGACAGACCTTTATTAGTTTTTTACCCGGTCTGGTCGGTTGTGCCCGAAGGCGTTATGAGAGATGGGGATTCCTTTCACAAGGTTGACTGAGTTGCAGTGCAGATTCTCCTTGAAATGCCCCTCATGCCCTACAATCTGTCAACAGAATGTCAAAACGTCAATACAGGTAATCGGGATTTACAACGACGGTGAGAATCGGTAAACAAAGTTTAAAAAAACTTCAAGCCTCTATTTTCAGCAGGGAAATTTGTGCTAGCGCCGAGGCAGCAGAATAATTCGCTCATTAACCACCAAAATCCAGTGCTTAACTTTCATGCAGATTATGAAAAATTTCTTGCAGAATGATGATTATCTGAGCGATTAATGCCATGAACGCTAAAACGCACAGCGAAAAATGCTGTCATTATCCATAAGCAACGCGAAAAAAGATCCAAACATATATAAAAAAATACAATGGAATATCGTACAAAATTGTGAACTGGTAGCGAGAAGTGGGGATAACGGAGATTTTCGATAATTTCGCCGGCTGGCGCTGCGATTGTCCGGTCTACGGGATCGCGCCAGGCCGGTAAGGCGAAGCGGCCTTCAGGCTATTTTCCAGGATGCAGAAAGCAAAAAACCCAACCTTGCGGTTGGGTTTTTCTGAATTTGGTCGGTGATAGAGGATGACCCGCCACTGTGTGGCTCGCCCTGCGGGCCGTTTCTGAAGCAACGTTCTCTCGCGATGCTCGAGTCGAACCTCTTCCCCCGGAGGTTCTCATCCTCTTTTCGAGGCCGGAAAGCAAAAAACCCAACCTTGCGGTTGGGCTTTTTTGAATTTGGTCGGTGATAGAGGATTCGAACCTCCGACCCCTTCGTCCCGAACGAAGTGCGCTACCAGGCTGCGCCAATCACCGAATGCGGGGCGCATCTTACTGCCGTGAAGCTACCCCGTCAATCCCCTAATGTAAAAAACCATACTGACTGGCGATAAAGCCAGCAGAGCGCTTACTTCGCCGCCTGAGCCGGCAAATGGCACCAGTTATTGTTCTCGTTAATACCGCCATTTGGCGAGGTATAACCGAGGCAACCCATAATGGTGTCGTACAGTTCAACATGGCGACGCGGCGTTTTAAACGCTGCCTGCTGCTTAAGCTGAGCAAACATCTGCGCCTTTTGCGGATCCTCAAGATACTTGTCGGACATCCACACCATCATCGGCACGCGGAACTGCTCCGGTGGCGCCATTTTGCGCGGCGTACCGTGCAGATGCTCCTTTTCATTGATCGACTCCCCGTGGTCAGCGGCATAGAAAATGATCGCTTTCCGGTCGCGCATCTTATCAATCACGCTATCAATAAAGTAATCCACATAGCTGACAGAGTTATCGAAGGAGTTTATCAGCTCTGCTTTGCTGCACTTGTCATCGACGCCGACACACTCTGGCGTCCACTGCGCAAAGTTGCGCGGATAACGCTGGGTATAGTTAAAGTGTGAGCCTTTGGTATGCATAATAATCAAATGCTTACCTGCGGATTTATTGTCCAGCGAATTCTGCATTTCATCGACAAGCAGCATATCGTCCACGCTTCTGCCACGGTTACGCGGCTCCGCACCAATCTGCTCGCGATAAGCAATGTTGTCGGCCATGGTATTGCTGTAGAACCACATCTCGCTCTGCATGGCGTACAAATCGCTGGCGAAGCCCAGTTGTTTAAGCACGGCAAAGACGTTTTGCTCTTTCAGCGTGCGCTGCGGGTTATCTTCCGCGCCGCCTTCACGCACAAACATACAGCGCAGAGAGAGCTTGGTCGCGGTGTCGCATGAGTAACCGCGAAACGCCACGAGGTTCTTCTCCTTCGCCAGCTTCGGCGTGGTATCGCGGGAGTAACCCAGCAGCCCCATATGATCCCAACGCGTGGTCTCGCCAATAATGAATACCACCCAGGTATCATCGATATCTTTTGGCGCGACATAGGTAAACTTCGTCGCCGGGTTGATCAGCGATTTATTGCCGGAGGATTCATCCACCTGTGCCCAGGCATACAGCCCCAGCGCAGAGAGCCAGTTTGACGGCAGATAGGAGTTCGCCACTACCCCGCCATAGCTCGGCATATCAACCTTTGACGTCCGCTCGGCCTGTTTCTGCTCCATGTCCAGCAGACGGATTGGCCCCCAGACCAGCAACCCCGCCAACAGCACCAGGCCCAGACTGCGAATGCGCATCCCCGGCGTACGCAGCTCGTTCAGCAGCGTAAAGCGGCAGCGGTTGCCCCAAATCAGCAGCAACGGCAGCGCGCTCACTGCCACCATCCAGACAATAAGCTGCCAGCCCACCACTTCTTTGGAGAGATCGATATCCGTGGTCATGACCGAAGCAATGATGCCATAGCCAATCACCACGTTGAGAAACGTCATGTAATAGCTGGCAGCCGCAGAGCACACAACCACCAGCGAAGCCAGCACGCGCCAGACACGGCGCCCCGTCAGCGACAACAGGCGTAATAAAAAGAAAGTGACCAGTACCGTACCAACGAGTTCAACAACTGCGGAGATACCTTTCAACGCAGTGAAGGATTGCGCATATCCATCAAACCGACGGAAAAAAACCGCGCTATTCATAAACAGACCGATATATAGCGCTAGCAGGAAGCTCAGCTTCTGCTGCGTCATTGTTTTGATATAACTCATGCAAGCAACTCTACAACTAAGGGGAAAAATCCTGACTCAGGCAGGCTATTAATTGGCAGCGGAAGTTAACAGCGGAAACTTCTGAAGCGTGGTAAGTAGACCATAGCGGGGCGGAAAAGTGTCATGCGGAAAGCTTAACCAGCCATATATTTACAAAATATATGGCTGGCGTCAGAAATTTAGCACGAAAGAGCGTTATCAGGAGGTAATCACGTTAAGTTTTACGTCAATGTTGCCACGCGTTGCGTTGGAGTAAGGACACACAATATGGGCTTTTTGTACCAGCGCTTCGGCTTCCTGATGATCCATACCCGGCAAGTGAATATCCAGCTGCGCTTCAATACCAAACCCGGTCGGTAGTGGCCCAATGCCAACTTGTCCTTCAATGTAAGCATCCTGCGGTACTTTCTTTTTCTCTACCGAGGCAACATGTTTCAGCGCTCCAAGGAAACAGGCTGAATAACCTGCGGCAAAAAGCTGCTCCGGGTTAGTGACTTCACCGCCAGCACCGCCCATCTCTTTGGGTACGCCAAGTTTTACATCCAGAACGCCGTCAGAGGAGGTGGCACGACCATCACGGCCACCGGTTGCTTTTGCTTTAGCGCGATAAACTACTTTTTCTAAAGACATCTATAGACTCCTTCAGTAGGGAAGAACCTGACCAATAAGGATAGACGCTCTGGAGAAGGTTGGCGGCAGAGACAGAAAAACCGCCAAAACGGCGGCTTTTCATGTTGTCGGTTCGCGATCAGGCGTGCGCTTCTTTATACACGCTACGCTGCGGCTGACGAATGGTGGTGGAGAGCGCCAGCGAAAGAATCAGCAGTGCGAAGATAACGCAGAAGGTGACATAGAAGCCGCCAAACACCGACGCAATCAGCGAACCACAGATACTGCCGATACCGAAGCCCAGGTAAATCACACCGTAGTTTTTCGCCAGGTTGTTGAGGCCGAAGAACTCGCTGACCAGCGACGGGAAGACGGTGATCGTACCGCCGAAGTTAAAGGCAACACAGGCAATGGCTGCAAAGAATGTAGTCGCATTCAGCGGTGCGAACAGCAGAGCCGCCATACCGACCAGCGAAATCACCTGACCGATAGTAATCACACGGATACGGGCAATTTTATCAGAGAGAATGCCGAGCACCAGGCGACCGCTGAGGTTAGCAATGGCGATAATGGTAACCGCATTCGCCGCTGTTGCGACATCCAGATGAACCATGCCCTGGGCGATATCTTTCGCAACACCAATCACATACAGGCCGCTCATGCAGGCGGTGAGGAACATAACAGCCAGCATCCAGTATTGCGGTTTACGCATGGACTGCGCCAGGGTGAAGTCGTTTGCAACAACACCATTCACGGTCGCAGCTTTCTGCAGCGGCGCATCGGTCATCAGGGTTGCGCCGAAGACAATCATCACCAGCGTAATCAGGCCCCAGATCATAAAGGTTTTTTCCAGGCCAACACTTGCCAGCAAGTGGCTGTCGATGAATTTAAAACCGAGGCTGCCGAGGCCGTAAGAACCAATAGAGAAGGCAGAAATCAGGCCCTTACGTTCCGGGAACCATTTCACGCAGTTCGAGAGCGTTAACAGATAACCCGCGCCATCTGCCAAACCCACCAGCACGCCTGCGCTCATCCACAGCATCAACAGGTTGTTGGAGTGCGCGGTCAGGAAGAACCCCAGACCCAGCAGAATACCGGAAGCTATGGTGACGCGTTTCACGCCAAAGCGCTCCTGCAATTTCCCGGCAATAGAGGAGGAAAGCGCAAGGCCAAGGCTCAACAAACCGAAAGAGAACGCAATCTGACTGACGGGCTCGTTCAGTTTTTCCGCCAGCGAGCTGTTGAACAGGCTCCAGGTATAAACAGACCCTAACGCGAATTGCGTAATAATGGTCCCGATCAGCGTCAGCCAGCGAGTGTGATTAGCAGTTGAAGTTTTCATGGCAGTTGTCCTGCAGAAATAAATGAGAAGTTTCACTGCCGACAACCATAACGAAGCGCATTTCATGCCTGGTGAAAAAAGGCATGAAATGCAGCAGAGGAGGAATGAAATGCATCTAAGCGGGAATGAATGACACAGTGAAATTTCATGCCATCAATAAATCAAGGTAAGTTAGTACATACTATCAATAAGAAACGTGCCAGCTATTGTTTCTTAAGTGTAAAAAGTTTGTTTTAAGCGTGCTTCAAAAACGTGCACTAACGCCCATACTGTATAAATAATGTTGCCCCAGCGTTACATTTTCCGACTGCGATAACGACGCATAAGCGGCAAGGTGTGGATTCAGCAGCATATCGGCGCCTAAAGTCACATCCATCCAGTTACCGTACTGATTCGCCGCCGTTAAGCGATTAAGCCCGGACTGGTTTTTCCAGACATTATCGCCGAACTGCTGATTGAAGCTGATTTGCGCCCACGGGCGAAGGTCGCCAAAACGGCTGTCTACGCGCCATCCAAGCGAGCTAACACTGGCGTGCCATAAAGGATCGCTGTACTGCGCGGTGGTCGCGCTGTCGCCAAATTCGTTATACATTGACGTGGCTGAGCCATCGTAATGCCAGGCCGCAACCGGGCCGGTGGTAACGCTGCTGACCAGCGGAATATTCCAGCCAATACTCATGGTAGTGATCGGATCTAGCGGTGTGTCATCCGGCAAATTCAGCGCAATACCCGGCGAATTTTGCGCAGAGCGGATACGCTCTTCCAGAATATCGTTATAACGTGGTTGTCGTTCGCTATCCCAGGTATAGCGTTCGGTCGCGGTACTTTGCGGGTCGGTAACTATATATTCTTGCTGCCACGCCGCCGCCGTCTGAGCAAAAAGCAGACACGCAGGCAGCAGCGCCAGCGGAAGGCCACTGTTTTTTATTTTCATCAAGTTGCGACTCCAGAGAAGAGCCGAATCCGGCGTATTCGTTATGATTGTTTATGGGCTAAAGCCCTTTACTAAATATTGTCTTTCTGTTGTGCGCGTCAAGGCAGGCGGACGTTTATTTTACCAGGCATAAATGGAGTAAGAATATGCAGCGTTGTGGTTGGGTTACTCAGGATCCTCTGTATCTCACGTACCATGATACCGAGTGGGGCGTCGCGCAAAGGGATGGTAAAAAGCTGTTTGAAATGATCTGCCTGGAAGGGCAACAAGCCGGGCTGTCATGGATTACCGTATTGAAAAAACGGGAGAATTATCGCGCGGCTTTTCATCAATTCGATCCTGAACGCGTAGCGGCGATGAGCGCAGAAGATGTGGAGATTCTGCTGCAAAATGCCGGCATCATTCGCCATCGCGGCAAGATAGAAGCCATTATTGGCAACGCCCGCGCATACCTGGCAATGGCGCAAAACGGCGAGTCATTTTCAGAATTTGTCTGGGGGTTTGTCGATAACACGCCGCAAATCACCCAAGCGGCGACGCTCGGCGAAATTCCAACTTCGACAGCAGCGTCAGATGCTTTATCAAAGGCGCTGAAAAAGCGCGGCTTTAAATTCGTCGGCACCACCATTTGCTACTCGTTTATGCAGGCCTGCGGTCTGGTCAATGACCATATTACCGGCTGCTTTTGCCACCCCGGAGGCATGCATGATCCGCGCGTGGCATAGCCGGGATTTATCGCCTCTGCTGACGCTGTGGATGGAAAGCACCTGTTTTGCTCACCCGTTTATCGACACACGCTACTGGCAGGAGAGCGAAGCGCTGGTGCGTAATGCCTATCTCCCGTCGGCGAAAACCTGGGTCTGGGAAGCGCATGGCGAGCTGGAAGGGTTTATCAGCGTGATGGATGAACAATTTATCGGGGCGCTGTTCGTGCGCCCTGCCGCCATTGGCCAGGGAATTGGCAAAGCGCTGATGAATCACGTCAAACAGCGCTTTCGTTGGCTAAGCCTGGAGGTGTATCAGAAAAACGAACGGGCGGTGAAGTTCTACCATGCGCAGGGCTTTCGTATTGAAGAGAGCGCCTGGCAGGAAGAGACCCGCCACCCGACGTGGATCATGAACTGGCAGGCGGATCAAAGGCCGTCAGCGTAAGCGCCGGGCCGGTATACTTCTCTACCCATGCCAGCGCCGTGTTTCCTGCACAACCATTGCCCAGGCGCGAGCTGGGCAGATCTTTGGTCAGCACGTTCACGGCGCCGTTTTTACAGATGCCGCCCGCCGCAGGCTCCAGGTCCGGCCAGTCGCCTTCGTGAATACAGATCACGCCAGGCTTGATACCCTCGGTCACCACCGCCCCCGCCAGAACCTGCCCACGCGCATTCCATACGCGCACAACATCGCCCGCGACAATTCCGCGCGCCTGCGCATCGGCAGGATGCAGGGTAATGGGTTCGTGGCCAGCAACAGCATACTGTTCACGCAAACGGGTAAAGTTAAGCTGACTGTGCAGACGATGCGCCGGATGAGCCGACAGCACCTGCAACTGATCCGGTTCGGCATTACCGTGCCATTCGTCCGGCTCCAGCCACATCGGATGCGGCGGACAATCAGCGTAACCAAAGCTACGAATGCGCTCCGAGAAGATTTCGATTTTGCCGCTCGGCGTCTTCAGCGGGAACTGTGCAGGATCGCGACGGAAATCGGCAAAGCGCACAAACCGGGCATTCTGATCGCTTTCCGGCATCTCAATGAGCTGGTTTGCTTCCCAGAATTCGGCAAACGGCGGTAGCGTCACCTGCTGGCTGGCACCGCGCTCAGCGGCAATATTGTAAAAGGTTTCCAGCCACTGAAGCTCGCTTTTGCCTTCGGTAAAACGCTCGCGGCCGCCCGTTTCCCAGCGCTCGCTCAGCTCGGCAAACACCTCCCAGTCATCGCGCGCTTCATACTGCGGAGCAACCACGCGCTTCATCGGCACCAGATGTTGATTGCTGTAATCGCCGGTCATCGTCAGATCGTTGCGCTCGAACGAGGTGGTGGCAGGCAGAACGATGTCCGCATGCTTCGCCGCTGCTGTCCAGAAACACTCCGAAATCACCACCAGCTCCGGCTTCTGCCAGGCGCGGATCAGGCGATTGGTATCCTGATGATGGGTAAAGTTCGCACCGCCGGCCCACCAGACAAAACGGATCTGTGGGAAGTGCCTGTCCATGCCATTGTGCTGATACGGTGCGCCGGGGTTTTCCAGCGCTTCCACAATGCGGGCGACCGGGATTTTATCCACCGCGTCAACGCCGCCCTGCACCGTGCCCTGCATCGATGCCAGCACGGCTGCGCGCCGCGTCGGGTTACCGCCGTTGGCAAAATGGTAAGAGAGACCAAAACCGCCGCCGGGCGTACCAATCTGCCCGATCATGGCGGCGAGCGTGACCAGCATCCAGTGTTTCTGCTCACCATACTGCTGGCGCTGCATACCCCAGCCGGACATCAGCATTGTGGTATTTTCATGAAAAAGTTGCGCCAGTTCGCGGATTTTCGCCGCATCAATGCCGCAAATTGCCGCTGCCCATTCTGCCGTTTTCGCGACGCCGTCCTGCTCGCCGGTCAGGTAGGCGGCAAACGTGGGGTAACCTTCTGTGCAGCGGGCCAGGAAATCGTCATCCTGCCAGCCATTTTCCACCAGCGTATGGGCGATGCCCAGCATCAGGGCAACATCGGTTCCCATATGCGGAGCAATCCACTCCATGCTCTCGCCAAAGAAATCAACGGTCTCCGATCGCATCGGATCGATACAGATCACCCGCTTGCCGCTTTTACGCAGCGCATCAAAGTAAGGAATGCCCTGTTCGTCGGTCGCATTCCAGGCAATTTTCAGAGTGTTGAGCGGGTTTGCGCTCCACAGCACCACCACTTCGCTGTGCTCCAGAATCAACGGCCAACTGGTTTGCTGCTGATAGACTTCGTTGCTGCCGACGACGTGCGGCATGATGGCCTGCGCCGCGCCAGTGGAATAATCACCCAGATGGCCCGTGTAACCGCCCGCCAGGCTCATATAGCGTTGCAACAGCGTCGCCGCTTTATGCAGCACGCCGTTGGAGCGCCAGCCGTAGGAGCCGGCAAAAATAGACGACGGGCCGTAGCTGTCGCGAATCCGTTTGTGCTGGGCGTGGATCAGCGCCAGCGCATCCTCCCAGCTCACACGCACAAATTCGTCCTGCCCGCGCACACCCTGCGGATTGGACGGCGAAGCGAGAAAGCCTTTGCGCACCATCGGATAGCGCACGCGCGTCGGGCTGTGCACCTGCTCCTGCACCACGGTTTGCAGTGAGTTCGGATGGCGAGTCGGTAGCGCACCGCGCGAAGCGAGCACGTTTTCACCGTCGGTATCGACCAGCATCGGCCCCCAGTGGGCCGCCGTAAGAACTGTTTTGATAGCAGGGTTTGCCAAAGCGCGCTCCTGAATAGCTTGCAGGTGATGGCGGCACGATGCCGCTCTGATGTTCTGTTCGCTCTATCATCCACAGCCGCGGTGTAATCGCAAAGAATTAAACGTCATTACGCGCACACTCCGGGTGATATGCCTGTGTTAGTGCTTGATTGCCCGCGATTTCGCGCTAAGGTGTGGACAATCATTTACGGCGAGGGAAGCAGCAATGGCGAAAACGGCACGCCCAACCATCAGCGATGTGGCAAAAGCAGCGAAAACGGGGAAAACCAGCATTTCGCGTTACCTTAACGGTGAAAGGCATCTGCTGTCGGCTGACTTGTTGGCGCGTATTGAGCAAGCCATTGCCGATCTGGATTATCGCCCCAGCCTGATGGCGCGTGGCCTTAAGCGCGGCCGAACCCGCCTTATCGGCCTGATTATCGCCGATATCACCAACCCCTATTCAGTGCATGTGCTAAGCGGTATCGAAGCTGCCTGCCGGGAAAAAGGGTTTACGCCGCTGGTCTGTAATACCAACAACGAGCTGGATCAGGAGCTGCATTACCTCGACCTGCTGCGCAGTTATCAGGTAGAAGGCATTGTGGTGAATGCGGTCGGCATGCGCGAAGAGGGGTTAAACCGGCTGCAACAATCCGCCCTGCCGATGGTATTGATTGACCGTAAAATCCCTGATTTCGCCTGCGATGTGGTTGGGCTGGATAACACCCAGGCCGCCACCACGGCCACAGAGCACCTGATTGAACAGGGTTTTGAGGCGTTACTCTTCCTCAGCGAACCGCTGGGAACGGTAAACACCCGCCGCGAGCGGCTCAGCGCCTTTCGCGCTACCCTTGCCCGCTATCCGGGCGTGGTGGCGGAAAACGCCGAAGTGCCGCTGCATGAAGCTGCACTACTGGACAATGCCCTGCGCCAGTTCCATGCCCGCCACCGCGGGATGCGCAAAGCGGTGATCTCCGCCAACGGCGCGCTGACCTTACAGGTAGCGCGTTCACTCAAACGCATCGGCCTGAACTGGGGCAGCGACATCGGCCTGCTCGGTTTTGACGAGCTGGAGTGGGCTGAGCTGGCGGGCGTGGGCATTACCACGCTTAAACAGCCAACCTGGCAAATCGGTTACGCCGCTGTAGAGCAGGTGGTACGACGCATTGAAGGCCAGAGCGACACGGTGCGCGAGCAGGTATTTTCCGGCGAACTGATCGTCCGCGGCTCCACGTCTCGTTAACGACACTGCGTGATAGCGATCATAAATTCAACATACCGCGCTTTTCTTTGGAACCGGTTCCATCTAGCGTTAAAGACAGAACCTATTTGCTGTCTTTGCCGGGGAGCCGGAGTATGCCGAGAAAAATTATCGTTGTTACCGCCGCATACGGTCATGACACGATCCACGCAATGGGCGGGCAGATGGCCCTGCTGCCCGTTATCGCCGCCGCCGGAGCTGACGGCGTAGAAATCCGCCGCGAGCTGCTGAGCAGCGAAGAGATCGGCCATTTGTCCTCGCTGGCGTTCGCCATTGAAATGCACAATCTGCAAGCTTGTTACTCCGCGCCGGAGCCACTGTGCCTGGCGGATGGCGCGCTCAATCCTCGTTTACCCGCTTTGCTGCACGAAGCCCATACGCTTAAAGCCCGCTGGTTGAAAGTCTCGCTGGGCCATTTTACCGATCAGGCGGTACTGGCAACGCTGCGCGACTGGCTACTGACCGGCCCGGTGCCGCTGGTGGTGGAAAACGACCAGACGGACTGCGGCAAACTTGCGCCGATGCTGCGCTTTAAAGCTGCCTGCCATACCCTCTCGCTGCCGGTGACGCTGACATTCGATACTGGCAACTGGTTGTGGGTCGGTGATTCACCCGAAGAAGCTGCCCGCCATCTGGCGCCAGCGGTCAGCTATATCCACGTCAAAGCGGCTGTCGTTCATGGGCACACTTTTCGCGCCGTACCGCCGGATGAAGCCGATGCCCGCTGGCTGGCGCTGCTGGATAACCTGCCCGCCGACGCGCCGCGCGGTATTGAATTCCCCCTGCAGGGCGACGACCTGATCGCCGTTACCCGTCATTACGTTGAACAGTTACGTAAGGAGCCACGCCATGCATAACGCGCTGGATGTCATCACTATTGGCGAAGCAATGGCCATGTTTGTCGCCACCGAAACCGGCGACCTCGCCGGGGCCGGACACTTTATTAAACGCGCGGCAGGCGCAGAACTGAATGTGGCGACGGGCCTGTCGCGGCTGGGTTTGAAAGTCAGTTGGGTCAGCCGCGTCGGCGATGACAGCTTCGGGCGTTTCATCCTCAATACGCTGCGCCAGGAGGGAATTGATACCCGTTGCGTGACGCTGGATGGGCGCTTCGCTACCGGGTTTCAGCTTAAATCTAAAGCCGAAAATGGAACCGATCCCATCGTGGAGTATTTCCGTAAGGGCTCTGCGGCCAGCCATCTGTCGCCGGAGGATTTTAACGCCGACATCTTTAGCCAGGCGCGCCATTTGCACATCAGCGGCGTGGCGGCTGCGCTGTCTGCAACCTCATATGCGCTGCTGGAACATGCCGTCGCGCGGATGAAAGCACAAAACAAAACCATTTCGTTCGATCCGAATCTGCGCCCGGTGTTGTGGAACAGCGAAGCCGAAATGGTGGAGAAACTGAACCGCCTCGCCTTTCAGTCCGATTGGGTGCTGCCGGGGCTGAAAGAGGGTGTCATTCTGACCGGCCAGCGCACACCGGAAGGGATCGCCGATTTCTATCTGCAGCGCGGCGTTCAGGCGGTGGTGATCAAAACGGGCGCCGATGGCGCATGGTTTAAAACCGCCAGCGGTGAGCAGGGCGCGGTGCCGCCGGTCAAAGTGGAAAATGTTGTCGATACGGTCGGTGCCGGGGATGGTTTCGCCGTGGGCGTACTGAGCGCGCTGCTGGAAGATAAAACCCTGCCTGAAGCGGTACGCCGGGGTAACGCCATCGGCGCGATGGCCATTCAGGTGCCGGGCGACAGCGAAGGATTGCCGACACGCGCACAGTTAGGCGCGTTGTAGTTGTAAAGCCTGAAAGTTATTCAACCAAAAACATCCGCCGCACTGTGCCCTACACACAGGCGGTAAGTAACCTCAACCATAGAGGCAATCTTATGAGTAACGCGACAAATTCGTCCAAACGCTGGCTGTACATCATGCCGATTGTATTTATCACTTACAGTCTGGCGTATCTCGACCGTGCAAACTTCAGTTTCGCCTCCGCCGCCGGTATCAATGACGACCTGGGCATCACCAAAGGCATCTCTTCGCTGCTCGGCGCACTCTTCTTTCTCGGCTACTTCTTTTTCCAGATCCCCGGCGCGATTTATGCAGAGCGCCGCAGCGTCCGCAAACTGATTTTTATCTGCCTGATTTTGTGGGGCGGCTGTGCGTCATTAACCGGTATCGTCAGCAATATCCCAATGCTGGCCGCCATCCGCTTTATTCTCGGCGTGGTGGAAGCGGCGGTCATGCCCGCGATGCTTATCTACATCAGCAACTGGTTTACCAAATCGGAACGCTCACGCGCCAATACCTTCTTAATCCTCGGCAACCCGGTGACAGTACTGTGGATGTCGGTGGTGTCCGGCTATCTGATCCAGGCTTTCGGCTGGCGCGAAATGTTCATTATTGAAGGCATTCCGGCAGTGATCTGGGCGTTTTGCTGGTGGGTGCTGGTGAAAGACAAACCGGCGCAGGTAGCGTGGCTCTCCAGCGATGAGAAAGCGGCGTTGCAGGCCCAGCTTGAAAAAGAGCAGCAGGGCATCAAAGCCGTACGTAATTACAGTGAAGCCTTCCGCTCGCGTAATGTCGTTCTGCTGTGCCTGCAATATTTTGCCTGGAGCATTGGCGTATACGGTTTTGTACTGTGGCTGCCGTCAATTATTCGCAGCGGCGGCGAAAACCTCGGCATGGTCGAAGTAGGCTGGCTCTCTGCCGTTCCGTACCTTGCCGCAACGCTGGCAATGATCCTGGCCTCCTGGGCTTCCGATAAGCTGCAAAACCGTAAACTGTTTGTCTGGCCGCTGCTGCTGATTGGCGCATTCGCCTTTATCGGTTCATGGGCAGTGGGCGCCAACCATTTCTGGATCTCTTATACCCTGCTGGTGATTGCCGGTGCCGCAATGTATGCCCCATACGGGCCGTTCTTCGCCATCATCCCGGAAATGCTGCCGCGCAACGTCGCTGGTGGCGCAATGGCGCTGATTAACAGCATGGGCGCGCTCGGCTCATTCTGCGGCTCATGGGTGGTAGGTTACCTGAATGGCGCAACCGGCAGCCCGTCGGCCTCGTACATTTTCATGGGGGTAGCACTTTTCGCCTCTGTGTGGCTTACTTTAATTGTTAAGCCTGCTAACAATAAGCAGATTCCGGCAGGCGCACCATCACAAGGGAGAACCGCATGAAGCCGTCTATCATCCTGTACAAAGCCTTACCCGATGACCTGCAACAACGTCTGGCCGAGCACTTCACCGTAACCCAGGTTGCCAACCTGAAACCGGAAACGGTGCAACAGCACGCTGAGGCTTTCGCCACTGCGCAAGGGCTGCTGGGTTCCAGCGAGAAAGTCGATGCCGCGCTGCTGGAGAAAATGCCGCAGTTGCGCGCGACGTCAACGGTCTCGGTAGGCTATGACAACTTTGATGTGGACGCGCTGAACGCACGTAAGATTTTATTGATGCATACCCCGACCGTGCTGACGGAAACGGTCGCCGATACCATTATGGCGCTGGTACTGAGCAGCGCCCGCCGCGTGGTAGAGGTCGCCGGGCGGGTAAAAGCGGGGGAATGGACATCCGGTATTGGCGCAGACTGGTTCGGCATCGATGTGCATCACAAAACAATGGGCATCATCGGGATGGGTCGTATCGGGCTGGCGCTGGCGCAACGCGCGCACTTTGGTTTCGGCATGCCGATTCTCTATAACGCGCGTCGCCATCACGCCGAAGCGGAAGCGCGCTTCCAGGCGCGCTATTGCGATCTCGATACCCTGTTGCAGGAGTCCGACTTTGTGTGTCTGGTGCTGCCTCTGACCGAAGAGACGCATCATCTGATCGGTAAAGCGCAGTTTGAAATGATGAAAAAATCGGCGATCTTCATTAACGCCGGACGCGGCCCGGTAGTGGATGAAAATGCGCTGGTGGAAGCCCTGCAAAACGGCGAAATCCATGCGGCCGGGCTGGACGTCTTCGAGAAAGAGCCGCTGCCCGTTGATTCACCGCTGCTGTCACTGCCCAACGTCGTGGCGCTACCGCACATCGGCTCCGCAACGCACGAGACACGCTACAACATGGCGGCCTGCGCGGTGGATAACCTGATTGACGCGCTCAATGGCAAGGTGGAGAAAAACTGCGTCAACCCGCAGGTCGCAGGCTGACGATTCACCCTGCTGCGGACATAAAAAAAGAGGCGATTAATCGCCTCTTTTTTTGTCTGCGCCCGCTTACTGCTGCGTGGCGTTAACGGTCGCGGTCCAGGCCTGGTTGAACGCCTGATGCTGCGCCGCCAGCGGAGCAATCAGCGCGTTATACTGGCTGGCCTGCTGGGACGTCGGGAACTGGATGCCGTTAGCAACAAAGCTCACCTGCGTATCCTGCTGGGCAATAAAGTCGCCCACCTGCACCAGTTGCTGAGTGAAGACCTGCGCCGCCGGGATCAGCGGTTGCAGTGCGTTGGCCGGATTGGTAACCACTTTGGTATACACCTGGTCAAACACCGGCTTGAGATCGTCCGCCTGTTTTAACGCCGCGTGGGAAGCATCCGCCTGCATTTTTGCATTCTGCAGTTGCTGGCTAAGTACGCCGAGCGAGCCATTGGCCTGACGAAGCGGTTCACGCTGGGTCATATAATCCTGCGGTACCCGGATGGCGTTAACGCTGTCCACTACCGGACGCAGACCGGAGTCCATCGCCTGGTTCACCTGCTGGGAATAGCCATAAATCACAGCATAATCAGAGACAAACGGACCGAACTGTTTTTTCTGATCTGCTGTCAGAGCGGGCAGACGTTCACTGCTACGCATCGCCGTATTTTGCAGGAAGTCGATAAACGCCTTGCGCTGATCGCCTTCTTTATCGAAACACCCACTCAGGCTAACTACCATTAATAACGCCGCAAGAGGCGCAAACCAGCGAGAGCAGGACTTTCCTGTCGCCATTTTATTACTCCTTTCACCCATAAAAGCGCACACCGGCACACGCGTGCCTGACGGCTTACAAGGATAGTCCAGGTCCGCCTCGCAAGATACCCTTTCCTTACATTCTTAATACGATGAATTCGACCTGGCATGAAAATTTCCCGGAAGGCGTGCAGATAATTCTTAATCCAAATTAAACGAAAGGTTTTACACAAAAATACTGAGCGCCGACAGATGCATATGAATCAAACAATTAAGCGGCAGAAAACTCACTTAAGATGCATCTGAAGCGCATGAAAAGTCATTTACCGTCTAATTAATCACAGCCAAAACCACACACCAGGAATTTTCACGACTATTCTTAATAAGCTGTATCACGATCCCGCTGTGTGATTTTTACGAGGAGTTCTCAATGGAGTATAAAGATCCTATGTTTGAACTGCTGAGCAGTCTGGAACAGATTGTTTTGAAAAATGAAGTAACGCAGCCGGTAACTCTGAGCAAAAATCCGAATTCCTTTAGTGACTTTGAACAATTGCGACGCGGAACCGGGCTTCAAATTGATGACTTCGCTCGTGTAATGGGAGTCTCAGTATCAATGGTGCATGAGTGGGAATCACAACGAATAAAACCCACCGCGACTGAAATGAAACTGATGCGTCTGATTAATGCTAACCCGACGCTCAGCAAACAGCTTATTGATTGAACGTATTTACCACCAGAACCCCCGCTGAGCCGGGGGTTTGTTATTTCTGCTTTAAAGTCCCCCAGACAACCCATACCCACGATTGAAGCCCCCACAACGACAGGCCTGACTCTCTGCGCTTCAGGATTAAATTTCACGTGATGCTGTTATTCAGCGCTAATTTTTTGCGCGCGATTGCCGATGAATATGATGACTTAACTAAAAGCAGCAGACAGGGCGTGTAATCCAGGTACGCAATTTCACAAAGGAAACGACTAAACAAGGCATTAGCGCAAAGCGCAACGCTGCGGCAAGTGCAAGCAATAATCAGGGAAGGCAGTTCCATAGAGAAGCATTGTTCTGGTGTTACGGCAACGAACCACTAAAAGAGAATGAATGATGTCCAGATATATTCTGATTGTTGACGACAGCCGCCTGTCGCGCATGATTTCACGGCAGTTTGTCACTAATTTGCATAACGACTGGAAAATTGACGAGGCCGGCACGGGCGAAGAGGCGATCGCTCTGGCCGCGACGACGCCACCGTATCTGATCTTGCTGGACGTTAATATGCCGGGCATTGGCGGGCTGGAGACGGCTTCGCGCATTCGTAAAAGCCACCCGCAGACCCACATTATTCTGCTCACTGCCAATGTGCAGCATTCCGTGCAAGCCGCCGCCGAAGAACTTGGCCTTGGTTTTCTGCCGAAACCGCTGAAAGAGCCGCAGCTCCATGCATTGCTGAATAGCCTGGAGACGAATTCATGAACGCGCTGACGGATATCAGCGATATCGAAGCTGACAGCCTGATGGAGATCTTCAACATTGGCGTCGGCCATGCGGCTGCAGCGATGAGCAATATCGTCAATGAAGAAGTACGCATGTCGGTACCAACCATCCGCTTTACCACCCGCTCCGACGCTGCCGATGAGCTGGGCGCAGGTGTCTCACTGTTTGGTATCAGTCAGCATTATGAGGGCGCGTATGCTACGGAAGCGATTTTGATGTTTCCGGAAGCCGCCAGTTTTGAAATCGTACGCATGATGGTTGGCGATCTGATCCCCGCCCACGAACTGGGGGAGATGGAACGTGAAGCGATGAGCGAAATCGGTAATATCGTGCTCAACGCCTGTGTCGGTACGCTGGCGAATATGTTCCAGAAAGAGCTACAGGGCTCACTGCCCGAAGTGCGCGTCGGCACCAGCAAGGAGATCCTCAATCCGGACAAAGATGAAAACGATCCGATAGTGATGATGCTGCGCATCGATTTTGCGCTGGAGCGCCAGCAAATTCAGGGGTATCTCGCGTTTATCCTGGATATGTCTGCGCTGCAAGACTTACGTGAGCAAATCCGGCTCTATATCAGCCGCCTTGAATCCGGTTGTGTTCCCGACGGAATGTAATCATGAAAGATAAGTTGCTACTGGATGCATTCTCTGCGCTCAGCCTCGGCGTGATCATCGTTGATGCGCAATACCGCATTACGTTGTGGAACGCCTGGCTGGAAGCCCATACCGGCCTTGCCGCCAGCGAAACGCTGGGGGAGGATTTTTTTACTGTCTTTCCTGACTTGCAGTATCACCGCGTGGGCGATGCTATCCGCCAGGCGATTGGCCACAATTTATCAGCCCTGCTGTCGCAGTCGCTGCACCGTTCTCCGTTTCCGCTTTATGCCGAACCGGCACGGCCTGCTGCCCGGCTGAGCCAGGCCGTGACTATTGTTCCGCTGGGTGATGCTGAACGGTTTTGCCTGATCCAGATTGTGGACGTTACGGCCGCAGTCCGCCGCGAATCCCTGCTGCGCGATCAGGCGCACGAACTGTTATCACAATCGCTGTCGGACGGCCTTACCGGCGTGGGCAACCGGCGTTACTTCGATCTCTGCATTGACCGCGAATGGCGCGCCAGCAAGCGCAACAACAAATCGCTGTCGCTACTGCTTATCGATGTCGATCACTTCAAACGCTATAACGATTGCTACGGCCACCAGCGCGGAGATGAGTGCCTGCAACAGATCGCGACCGCTATGCGTAATGCACTGGATCGCCCAAACGACATTCTGTTTCGCTATGGCGGCGAAGAGTTCTGCGCCCTGCTGCCGGAAACGCGCTCCGCCGATGCGGTGGAAATTGCCGAACGGTTGCGCACCAGCGTTCAACTGCTGGATTTACCCCATGCTAACTCGCCCGACCGCATCGTCAGCGTGAGCATTGGTGTCGCCAGTCTCAACCAGCAACAACACGCAGAATACGGCCAGCTTATTCAGAGTGCGGATGACGCGCTGTACGTAGCCAAACGCGCGGGCCGCAATACGGTGCGCGTAAAATCCGCCACCAGACAATCGCAACCGGTTAAGAGCTGATGAAGTGGGGCTATAAAAAAACCCGCCGGAGCGGGTTTTTTCGTTGCAGATGACCTATTGCAGCAGGGAGATATCCGCTACCTGCAGGAACAGTTCACGCAGTTTCGCCAGCAGCGTCAGGCGGTTAATACGCACGTCTTTGTCGTCGGCGTTTACCATTACCTTTTCGAAGAACTCATCAACCGGCTCACGCAGTTGCGCCAGTTCGATCAGTGCTTCCTGATAGCGACCTTCTGCAAAGAACGGCTCCAGCTTATCGCGCAGCACCACCAGATTACCGGCCAGCTTGATTTCGGCCGCTTCTTTCAGCACCGAAGCATGAACGATATCGTTCAGCGTTTCATCAGACTTCGCCAGAATGTTGGAGACACGCTTGTTGGCTGCCGCCAGCGCCGCCGCTTCTTCCAGGGTACGGAAGTGCGAAACCGCCTTCATGCGCGCATCGAAGTCCGCCGGTTTGGTTGGACGGCGCGCCAGTACGGCCTGAATGGTGTCAACGCTGAAACCTTCGTCCTGATACCAGGCGCGGAAGCGACCCAGCATAAAGTCGATCACATCATCCACCACGTTAGCATTGGTCAGCTTGTCGCCGTACAGACGCACCGCTTCTTCGGTCAGCGTTTGCAGATCCAGCGCCAGGTTCTTCTCAACGATAATACGCAGCACACCCAGAGCGGCGCGGCGCAGTGCGAACGGGTCTTTATCGCCTTTTGGATGCTGGCCGATACCAAAGATACCCGCCAGCGTGTCCATTTTATCGGCAATCGCCAGCGCGCAGGCAATTGGGTTCGACGGCAGTTCATCACCGGCGAAACGCGGCTGATACTGCTCGTTCAGCGCAACAGCAACATCTTCTGCTTCGCCGTCGTGACGCGCATAGTGCATGCCCATCACGCCCTGGGTGTCGGTAAATTCAAACACCATGTTGGTCATCAGGTCGCACTTGGAGAGCAGACCCGCGCGGGTGGCATGATTGACGTCAGCGCCAATCTGCCCGGCGATCCAGCCTGCCAGCGCCTGAATGCGGTCGGTTTTGTCGCGCAGCGTACCCAGTTGCTGCTGGAACAGCACGGTTTGCAGGCGCGGCAGATGATCCTCAAGACGTTTTTTGCGGTCGGTATTGAAGAAGAACTCGGCATCCGCCAGACGCGGGCGCACTACTTTCTCGTTACCGGAGATAATCTGCTGCGGATCTTTCGATTCGATGTTGGCGACGAAGATAAAGTTCGGCAGCAGTTTGCCGTCGTTACCGTAAACCGGGAAGTACTTCTGGTCACCTTTCATGGTGTAGACCAGCGCTTCCGCCGGAACCGCGAGGAATTTCTCTTCGAACTTCGCCGTCAGCACCACCGGCCATTCCACCAGCGAAGTGACCTCTTCCAGCAGGCTGTTGCTCAGATCGGCATTACCGCCGATTTTGCGCGCCGCTTCTTCAGCATCCGCTTTGATTTTGGCTTTACGCGCGTCGTAATCGGCGATCACTTTGCCGCGCTCGAGCAGAATTTGCGGATACTGATCGGCATTATCGATAGTGAATTCCGGCTCGCCCATAAAGCGATGGCCGCGGATCACACGATCGGAATTGATGCCCAGAATCGTCGCCGGAACAACGGTGTCGCCCAGCAGCAGCGTAACGGTGTGCACCGGACGCACAAACGTCACTTCCGACGCGCCCCAGCGCATCAGTTTCGGGATCGGCAGCTTAGCAAGCGAGGTGGCAACCATGTTCGGCAGCAGCGTTTCGACGCTTTCGCCTTTTACATGGGCGCGATAGAGCAGCCACTCGCCTTTGTCGGTGGTCAGGCGCTCGGCCTGATCGACAGTAATACCGCAACCACGCGCCCAGCCTTCAGCAGCTTTGCTTGGTTTGCCTTCGGCATCAAACGCCTGCGCAATCGCCGGGCCGCGTTTTTCAACTTCACGATCCGGCTGCGATGCGGCAAGTTTTGCCACTTTCAGCGCCAGACGGCGCGGCGCGGCAAACCACTGTACGTCGCCGTGAGCCAGGCCCGCGGCATCCAGTTCAGCGGTAAAATTGGCAGCGAAGGACTCGGCCAGGCTGCGCAGTGCTTTTGGTGGCAGCTCTTCGGTGCCGATTTCCACCAGGAATGTTTTCTCAGACATGGCCGCCTCTTATTTATTTCTGTTGCACATCGGGAAGCCAAGGGCTTCACGGGAAGCGTAATACGCTTCAGCGACTGCTTTGGTCAGCGTACGGATACGCAGGATATAGCGCTGACGTTCCGTTACGGAGATGGCTTTACGCGCATCCAGCAGGTTGAAGCTATGGGCGGCCTTCAGAATGCGTTCGTACGCAGGCAGCGGCAGCGGGTTTTCCAGCGCCAGCAGCTTCTGCGCTTCTTTTTCATATTGCTCGAAGCAGCTAAAGAGGAAATCGACGTCTGCGTATTCAAAGTTGTAAGTGGACTGCTCCACTTCGTTCTGATGGAAAACGTCGCCGTAAGTGGTTTTACCCAGCGGACCATCGCTCCAGACCAGATCGTAAACGCTGTCTACGCCCTGAATGTACATGGCCAGACGTTCCAGACCGTACGTGATCTCACCGGTAACCGGTTTGCACTCCAGACCGCCTACCTGCTGGAAGTAAGTGAACTGCGTCACTTCCATGCCGTTCAGCCACACTTCCCAGCCGAGACCCCAGGCACCCAGCGTCGGGTTTTCCCAGTTATCTTCCACGAAACGAATATCGTGAATCGTCGGATCCATGCCCAGCTCTTTCAGTGACCCGAGGTACAGCTCCTGAATGTTATCCGGGGAGGGTTTAATCACCACCTGGAACTGGTAATAGTGCTGTAAGCGGTTCGGGTTTTCGCCATAACGGCCATCGGTCGGGCGGCGGGATGGCTGGACATAAGCAGTCGCCATCGGTTCTGGCCCCAGCGCGCGCAGACTGGTCATTGGGTGGGAGGTGCCAGCGCCAACTTCCATGTCCAGAGGTTGAACGATGGTGCAGCCCTGACGGGCCCAATAATCCTGTAAGGTCAGGATCAGACCCTGAAAGGTCCTGGTATCAAACTTTTGCATATTCTTTCGTGCTGGATACGTGTGGATTTAAAGGAAGCGACCAGTATACCCGCTGACTGCAAGATATACAGTATGAAACGGAGGTGTTTACGGAAAATTGGGAAAATCACACGGCCGCAGGCCGCATTCTGGACGCTTAGCGCATCGAAAGATGTAGAAACTGACCTTCTGCGTCAAAAGTGCAGACAAACGCCTCGCTACGGGGTGTCATACCACGCATTTCGTAGCTGCCGCGAAATTGTTCAAAACCGGTAACGGCAATTTTTTGCGTTGCGGTATTGTAGCGATGCGCAGCGTTTTGCCGGCATAACTGCTCCATATCGAGGGAGTGAACGGGGTCCGGTCTGGCGTTTTGCGCGCGCTGCACGGGCGTGCCCGGTGCAGCGCTGCATCCTGCCACTAACAGCAGCAACATCGGTACAAGAGATTTCATCATTTTTATCACTGCCCTGTTCGCTGGCTGTTATTTTTAAAGGGGAAGAACACTAGTTTTGCAAATCTGTGGAAAACTGCACAAGCGGATGCGGGAAAACTCAGAATTATCCAGAGCGTCAGGTGGATAAATGGCAGGTCAGAGGATATTTAACATTGAAACAGAGGAACTGATGCAGTCGAAAATTTACTGGATAGATAATCTGCGAGGGATAGCCTGTTTGATGGTGGTGATGATCCATACCACCACCTGGTACATCACCAACCCGGCCAGCATTACCACTTTCGACTGGAATGTCGCGAATCTGCTGAATTCCGCCTCCCGCGTCAGCGTACCGCTGTTTTTTATGATTTCAGGTTATCTCTTTTTTGGCGAACGCAGCGCGCAGCCGCGCCATTTCCTGCGCATCGCACTGTGTCTGATGTTTTACAGCCTTATCGCCCTGCTCTATATCGTGCTGTTTACCTCGATTAACAGCGAGTTATCGCTGCGTAACCTGCTGCAAAAACCGGTGTTCTACCATCTGTGGTTTTTCTTCGCGATTATCGTTATCTACCTGGTTTCGCCGTTGATTCAGGTGAAAGCACTCAGCGGCAAAATGCTGCTGGCGCTGGTTATAGTGATTGGCATCGTGGCTAACCCGAATACGGTGTCGCAGAAGATCGGCCATTTTGAATGGCTGCCCATCAATCTCTACATCAGTGGCGACACGTTTTACTACATTCTTTACGGCATGCTGGGACGGGCGATCGGCATGATGGAGACGCAAAGACGGCAGTTGACGCTTTTCAGCGCGGCGATCTTTTTGCTGGCGGTCTGGGGAATTTCGCGCGGTACGCTGCACGAGTTGAAGTGGCGCGGCAACTTTGCCGACACCTGGTATCTTTACTGCGGTCCGTTAGTGTTCCTCTGCGCCATCGCGCTGTTCACGCTGGTTAAAAATACGCTCAACGATCGCACGCTACCGGGCCTGGCGCTGGTTTCACGCCACTCGCTGGGAATTTACGGTTTCCACGCACTTATTATCCATGCGCTGCGCACGCGCGGCATGGAGCTGCGCAACTGGCCGCTACTCGATATCGTGTGGATTTTTGTCGCCACGCTGCTGGCAAGCCTGGCGCTGTCGATGCTGGTTCAGCGCCTCGACCGACGGCGTTTCGTTAGTTAGCCGTCCGTGCCCGTGCCCGGTGCAACTGGCGCGGCGAAGAGAACCCGGCGGCCAGCGCCGCCTGCTCCGCGCCGTGCCCCTGCAATAAGCACTGCTCAGCAATCACCAGGCGTAACTGTTCAAGGTAGTCACGCACGCTGATACCCAGATGTTGCTGGAACAGGCGCGTCAAATGGCGCGGGCTGACGTGCGCGCATTCGGCGATTTCCGCCAATTGCCACGCTTTTTGCGGCTCGGCGGTAAGCGCATCCTGCGCACGATGCACTGCCGGGTGAAGATGATTGCGGTAACGCAGCCACGGCGAAATCTGCGGATCGTCGCCGGAACGGCGGAACCAGACCACCATCTCACGTGCTACCGCCAGCGCCGTTTCCGGCCCCCGCAGGCGGTTGATCAGATGTAGGGCCAGATCGATGCCGGAGGTGATACCCGCGCTGGTCCAGATACCGCGATCTTCAATAAAAATACGGTTCTCTTTCACCTGCGCCGTCGGCGCTGCCGCTTTTAAACGCGCAATCACGTCATGATGCGTGGTGCACTGCACGCCGCTCAACAACCCTGCTTTCGCCGCCAGCACTGCGCCCGAACAGACGCACATCAGGGTAATGCTCTGGTTGTGGATCTGCGGTTGCAGGCGCATCAGCCAGTGCAGCACAAGACTGGCCTGCGGCGTGTTGAAAAAATTCGCCGAATCGCTGACGCCAGGCAACACCAGCAAACTGCCTGCTGGCAATGTTTCCGGCAGCGGCGAGATGTTGCCCATATTCAGGCCAATCGACGTGGGCACTTCGGCGTCTGGCCCGATGTAATGCAGGCGGAAAGCATCCTGCGCCAGCACGAATGTTTCCGCCGGGCCGGTCATATCCAGCGCCAGCACTCCCGGCAACATCACAAACCAGACATCTGTCGTCATTAGCGTTCCAGAATTTCGTGGACAGTTTGAATCGTGGCGAAGCGGCCTTCCAGCACCGTTTCAGTACGATGACGCAACGCATCGCAATCCAGCGTAATCCCTTTATGCGTCATCGGAAAGGTCAGCGTCGCTTCGCTGGCAAACGTCACACGATAGCCCAAATCCGACGCCACGCGCGCCGTGGTTTCGCAGCACTGTTCAGTGCGAATACCGCAAATAATCAGATGATTTATATCACGCGCGCGCAGCCAGTGATCCAGGCCAGTATCGGTAAAGGCATTGTGCACATGCTTGTAAAAGGTAACGGCTGGTTGATGCGTCAGAAAAGGCATCGGCACAACAAAACCGCTTTCCAGCGAGAAGGGGCCGCTGTCTGCAACGTGAAAGATATCGACAACCGGAATGCCGCGCGCTTCACAGCCGGAAATCAGAGCAGAAATGGCCTGCTGGAAAGCAGGAAAATCCTTCTCCTGCCAGTATTCACGATGAAAGAAAGATTGTTGTGTATCGATATTGATAAGGGCGGTACGTGACATTTCAGGACTCCTTGCTCAGTGGGGATAACGCTATTCTGGCAAGGAGTGTTACGTCTGCTAAGACCAAAAAAGGACAACCTCAGGGTGATTCCGGCCCACTGAAGAAAGTGAGCCGGAACGGTCAGGACATTAGCGGCAACAGCTGCTGATAGATGCGCCGGAACGTCTCGCGACGCGAAGCGTATCCACCATGACGTTCAGCGTTCGGCAGGTGTTGTTGTTCAATGGGAAGCTGTGGTAGCAACGTTGCCAGCGGAACATCCGGGTTCACCGCGACCTGCGCCAGCCGCGCCGCACCCAGCGCCGGGCCAACATCGCCACCAGTACGGTAATCGAGTTGCAGGCCGCTGATATCCGCCAGCATTTGCCGCCACCAGGCGCTGCGTGCGCCGCCGCCGATAAGCGTAATACTCTTAGGCGTCACGCCGCAGGCATGCACCACATCCATACCATCCGCCAGCGCATAACCGACACCTTCCAGCACTGCGCGCGCCAGTTCGCCCTGCCCGTGCTGATGCGTCAGGCCGAAGAAAACGCCCTTCGCCTGCGGGTTGTTGTGCGGTGTGCGTTCGCCAGAAAGATAGGGCAAAAACCAGAGATCGCCCGCCTTGTCGTCCGCCTGCTCCGCCGCGTGAATCAGCGCGGGCACCGATTCCAGCCCCGTAAGCCTTGCGGCCCAGTCCAGACAGGAAGCAGCGCTAAGCATCACCGACATCAGATGCCAGCGCCCCGGCAGCGCGTGGCAAAAGCTGTGTACCGCGCTCTCCGGCTTGCTCAGAAACCCTTCGCTGACCGCGAAATAAACACCGGACGTCCCCAGCGAGAGCATCGCCTGCCCGGCATCGGCCATGCCCACACCCACGGCGCCTGCCGCATTATCACCGCCGCCCGCCACCACGGGAACAACGGGCATTGACCAGCGTCGGGCAACCTCCGGCAGCAGTTCGCCGGTTATTTCGCTGCCTTCAAACAGCGCCGGCATATGTGCGCGGGTGAGCGAGCAGGCCGCCAGCATCTCATCGCTCCAGTCGCGCTTCGCGACATCCAGCCACATAGTGCCCGCCGCATCCGACATATCGCTGGCAAAAACACCGGACATTTTCAGACGCAGATAATCTTTGGGCAGCAATACTTTCGCGACTCTGGCGAAGACGTCCGGCTCGTGGCGCTGAACCCACAGCAGCTTCGGCGCGGTGAAACCAGGCATCATCAGGTTGCCGGTAATGGCGCGGGAATTTTTCACCTGCGCTTCCAGTAGCTTGCACTCTTCGCCGCAGCGGCCGTCATTCCACAAAATAGCCGGGCGCAGCACGCGGTTTTCGTTATCCAGCAGCGTGGCGCCGTGCATCTGCCCGGCAAGCCCGATGGCTTTCACCTGCTGTAACGAATGCGCGGCGGCCAGCGCCTGAATTGCACGATCCGTTGCCTGCCACCACTGTTCAGGATCCTGCTCGGACCATAATGGCTGCGGGCGCGATACGCTGAGTTTTTCCGTATGAGAGGCCAGCACATCCCCCTGCTCACCGAGCAGAATAGCTTTCACGCCTGAGGTGCCGAGATCGATCCCGATATACATAGTGACCACTCCTGTTGATGTGCGCCGCGTTATCCGCGGCGCGGCACCGGTTACTTGTCAAAGAGGTAATGATTGACCAGATTTTCCAGTTGTTCCTGATGACCGCTCTGATGGCGCGGCGCCAGGTTTTGCTGCTCAGCGTACTTCGCCAGCTCCGCCAGGCTAAGCTGCCCCTGCAAAATTTGCTGGCCCAGCTCACCATTCCAGCCGGCATAGCGCTTCGCAACACGTTTATCCAGCTCGCCATCTTCCACCATGCGAGCGGCCACTTTCAGCGCCAGCGCCATGGTATCCATTGCGCCGATATGTCCGTAGAAAAGGTCATATTTATCGGTGCTCTGGCGACGCACTTTGGCGTCAAAGTTCAGCCCACCAGTAGTGAAACCACCAGCTTTGAGAATTTCATACATCACCAACGCATTCTCTTCCACGCTGTTCGGGAACTGATCGGTATCCCAGCCGAGCTGCGGGTCACCGCGGTTCGCATCCACCGAGCCGAACAGCCCCAGCGCAATGGCGGTGGCGATTTCGTGATGGAAAGAGTGGCCCGCCAGCGTGGCGTGGTTGGCTTCGATATTGAGCTTGATCTCTTTCTCCAGACCAAACTGTTTCAGGAAGCCATACACGGTAGCTGCGTCATAATCGTATTGATGCTTGGTCGGCTCCTGCGGTTTCGGTTCGATAAGCAGCGTGCCGTGAAAACCAATTTTGTGTTTGTGCTCAACCACCATATGCATAAAGCGGCCGATTTGTTCGCGCTCCTGGCGCAAATCGGTGTTCAGCAGGGTTTCATACCCTTCACGCCCGCCCCACAGCACATAGTTTTCGCCGCCGAGCTTATGGGTGGCATTCATCGCCGTCACCACCTGCGCGGCGGCCCAACTAAAGACTTCCGGATCGGGATTGGTCGCCGCGCCTGCGCCATAGCGCGGATTGGTAAAGCAGTTCGCCGTGCCCCACAGCAGCTTCACGCCGCTCTGCTGCTGTTTTTCAGCCAGCACATCCACCATCTGTGCAAAGTTGTTGAGGTACTCTTTCAGCGATGCGCCTTCAGGAGAGACATCGACGTCATGGAAGCAGTAATAGGGGACGTTCAGCTTATGGAAAAACTCAAAGGCGACATCAGCTTTGCGTTTCGCCTGTTCCATGGCCTCGCCGGGGTGTTGCCACGGGCGATCGAAAGAGCCCACACCGAACATATCCGCGCCATTCCAGCAGAAAGTGTGCCAGTAGCAGGCGGCAAAACGCAGGTGATCTTCCATGCGCTTACCGAGCACTAGCTCATCCGGATTGTAATGACGAAACGCTAAAGGATTCGTGGTTTTTGGGCCTTCATAACGAACCCGATCCAGCTGATCGAAATAAGCTTGCATAATGAGCTCCATTGGCGAGTGAACAATTCTGAAGTAATACTGGATTCTCTCTCTGGCTTGCTCAATTACGTTATTTCACACCGCTATTAAGAGAATGCACAAACGTGCGCTGGCTCGCAAAATAACGCCGACAATTGTTGCGTGTCGCCTTCCTCTTTTTTATGCAAAATCGGTTTTGCTTTTTTTAAAATAAGATCGCGGTCATAAATCAGCAAATAAACCAAAAAACGTAATGCGTGGATAAAAATCAGTAATTGCCAACTTAACGTTCCGTGTTAAAAATTTGCTCGTCCAAAGCATTGCATGTTTCTTTTATCTCGCTCATCACCCTACGAAAGGTATTACTATTATGAAGATAAAGAACCTTTGCCTTACACTCTGCGCCTCCCTGCTCCTTGCCAGCGCCGTTGGTCACGCCAAAGAAGTGAAGATTGGCATGGCGATTGACGATCTGCGCCTTGAACGTTGGCAAAAAGATCGCGATATTTTTGTTAAAAAAGCCGAATCGCTCGGTGCTGATGTGTTTGTTCAATCCGCCAACGGCAATGAAGAAACACAAATGTCGCAAATTGAAAATATGATAAACCGTGGCGTTGATGTGCTGGTTATTATTCCCTACAACGGTCAGGTATTAAGTAACGTAATAAAAGAAGCCAAACAGGAAGGAATTAAAGTTCTGGCTTACGATCGCATGATTAATAATGCCGACATCGACTTCTATATTTCCTTCGACAATGAAAAAGTCGGGGAATTACAGGCGCAAAGCCTGGTCAAGAAAGTGCCGCAAGGGAATTACTTTTTAATGGGCGGCTCACCGGTGGATAATAACGCTAAGCTGTTCCGCGCCGGGCAGATGAAAGTTTTAAAACCGTATATCGATAGCGGAAAAATCAAAATTGTCGGCGATCAGTGGGTCGATGGCTGGCTGCCGGAAAATGCGCTGAAAATAATGGAAAACGCGCTCACCGCTAACAACAACAAGATTGATGCTGTCGTCGCCTCAAATGATGCCACCGCTGGCGGCGCAATCCAGGCGCTTAGCGCCCAGGGGCTGGCAGGGAAAGTCGCCATCTCCGGCCAGGATGCGGATCTCGCCGGGGTAAAACGGCTGATTAACGGCAGCCAGACCATGACCGTCTACAAGCCGATTACACAGCTTGCCAACACCGCGGCGGAAATTGCCGTTGAACTGGGCAACGGCCAGCAGCCGAAAGCAGATACCACGCTCAACAACGGTCTGAAGGATGTTCCGTCCCGCTTGCTGACGCCTATCGAGGTGACGAAAGACAATATCGACGCCACCGTCATCAAAGATGGTTTCCATCAGAAAAACCAGCTCTAGCACGTTCGGCGCGCCTCTCCATTGCGGGCGCGCCCTCCGCCTCCTCTTTCAGGCGTTGTCAGACCAGCAAATGACGTGGAGCAGCTATGCCTTATTTACTCGAAATGAAAAACATCACCAAAGCCTTTGGTGCTGTGAAAGCCATTGATAATGTCAGCCTGCGACTGAATGCCGGCGAAGTGTTATCACTGTGCGGCGAGAATGGTTCCGGTAAATCAACACTGATGAAAGTTCTGTGCGGGATCTACCCGGCGGGCAGCTACGACGGGGAGATCGTGTTTGCCGGCGAAACCTTGCAGGCCAGCCATATCCGCGACACCGAACGTAAAGGTATCGCCATCATTCACCAGGAACTGGCGCTGGTGAAGCACCTGACGGTGCTGGAAAATATCTTCCTCGGCGCGGAAATCACCCGTAATGGCGTGATGGATTACGACCTGATGACACTGCGCTGCGAAAAACTCCTTAACCAGGTGAGCCTGGCCATTTCACCGGACACCCGGGTGGGCGATTTAGGGCTGGGGCAACAGCAACTGGTGGAAATTGCCAAGGCGCTGAATAAGCAGGTGCGGCTGCTTATTCTGGATGAACCGACGGCCTCGCTTACCGAACAGGAAACCGCGGTGCTGCTGGATATCATCCGCGACCTGCGCAACCATGATATCGCCTGTATCTACATTTCCCACAAACTCAATGAAGTCAAAGCGATATCTGACATGATTTGCGTCATTCGCGATGGCAAACATATCGGCACCCGCGATGCGACGGGCATGAGTGAAGATGACATCATCACCATGATGGTCGGCCGCGAGCTTACGGCGCTTTATCCCAGTGAGCCACATACTACCGGCACGGAGATCCTGCGCGTTGAACATCTGACCGCCTGGCACCCGGTTAATCGCCATATTAAACGCGTCAACGACGTCTCCTTCAGCCTGAAACGCGGCGAAATCCTTGGTATTGCCGGGTTAGTCGGCGCAGGCAGAACCGAAGCCGTGCAGTGCCTGTTCGGTGTGTGGCCTGGCCGCTGGGAGGGCGCGATTTACCTTGATGGCAAGCAGGTGGAGATCCACAACTGCCAGCAGGCCATCGCGCACGGCATTGCAATGGTGCCGGAAGATCGCAAAAAAGACGGCATCGTGCCGGTGATGGCGGTGGGAAAAAATATTACCCTTGCGGCGCTGGATCAGTTTACCGGCGTGCTCAGCAGCCTGGACGATGCCGCAGAACAAGCCTGCATTTTACAGTCTCTGCAGCGGCTGAAAGTGAAAACCTCATCGCCAGCACTTGCCATAGGTCGCCTCAGCGGCGGCAATCAGCAAAAGGCGATTTTAGCCCGCTGCCTGCTGCTTAACCCGCGCATTTTAATCCTCGACGAACCGACGCGCGGTATTGATATCGGCGCGAAATACGAAATCTACAAACTCATTAACCAACTGGTGCAGCAAGGGATTGCCGTCATCGTTATCTCATCCGAGCTGCCCGAAGTGCTGGGCTTAAGTGACCGGGTGCTGGTGATGCATGAAGGCAAGCTGAAAGCCGATCTTATCAATCGTAATCTGACCCAGGAGCAGGTCATGGAAGCGGCACTGAGGAGCGAACATCATGTCGAAAAGCAACCCGTCTGAAATGAAGCTATCCACGGTCTCACCGGGCGTATTTTCCGGTCTGAAATCCCTCAACTTACAGGTCTTTGTCATGATCGCGGCCATCGTGGTGATCATGCTGTTTTTCACCGGTATGACCGATGGTGCTTATCTGAGCGCACGCAATATTTCTAACCTGCTACGCCAGACCGCCATCACCGGCATTCTGGCGGTCGGCATGGTGTTCGTCATTATTTCCGCTGAAATTGACCTTTCCGTTGGCTCAATGATGGGCCTGCTCGGCGGCGCAGCGGCGATTTTTGATGTCTGGCTTGGCTGGCCGCTGCCGCTCACAGTGGCAGTAACGCTGGTGCTCGGCCTGTTGCTGGGCGCATGGAACGGCTGGTGGGTGGCCTACCGCAAGGTACCGTCATTCATCGTCACTCTCGCCGGTATGCTGGCGTTTCGCGGCGTGTTAATCGGCATCACCAACGGCACCACGGTTTCTCCTACCAGCGCGGCGATGTCGCAAATCGGCCAGAGCTATCTGCCAGACGGCGTCGGTTTCGGCGTCGGCGTTCTGGGGATGGTGGTGTTTGTGCTCTGGCAATGGCGCGGGCGGTTGCGCCGCCAGTCGCTCGGCCTCACAACACCCGCCTCCACCAGCGCGATTGGCCGTCAGGCGCTTATCGCAGTGATTGTGCTGGGTGCTATCTGGCTGCTCAATGATTATCGCGGTGTTCCTACACCCGTGCTGCTGCTGGCATTTCTGCTGCTGGCCGGGATGTTTATGGCTACGCGAACCGCGTTTGGCCGCCGGATTTACGCCATCGGCGGCAATCTGGAAGCTGCCCGGCTTTCCGGTATCAACGTTGAGCGAACCAAGCTGGCGGTATTCGCCATCAATGGTTTGATGGTGGCTATCGCCGGGTTAATCCTCAGTTCACGCCTCGGCGCGGGTTCGCCTTCGGCCGGGAATATCGCCGAGCTGGACGCCATTGCTGCTTGTGTCATTGGCGGCACCAGCCTCGCAGGCGGGATCGGTAGCGTTGCGGGTGCCGTAATGGGGGCGTTTATTATGGCTTCGCTGGATAACGGCATGAGCATGATGGATGTGCCCACCTTCTGGCAATACATCGTCAAAGGTGCGATTTTACTGCTGGCGGTGTGGATGGATTCCGCGACCAAACGCCGGGCCTGAAAGGAGTGAATACAGGCGCGATCACACTGCCGGATCTTTTTTATCCGGCAGTGTCCTGAATATGATAATCAGAACAGGTCGAAAGCCAGGAATCATAGAGACATGTTTGAAAAACGCCATCGCATCACGCTGTTATTTAATGCGAATAAAGCCTATGACCGCCAGGTTGTCGAGGGCGTCGGCGAGTATTTGCAGGCGTCGCAATCCGAGTGGGACATCTTTATCGAGGAAGATTTCCGCGCGCGCATTGAAAACATTAAAGAGTGGGTTGGCGACGGTGTTATTGCCGATTACGACGACCCAGAAATAGAACAGGTACTGGCCGATGTTGACGTTCCGATCGTCGGCGTTGGCGGCTCCTATCACACGCCAGAAAGCTACCCTGCGGTCCATTACATCGCCACCGACAATCACGCGCTGGTTGAGAGCGCATTCCTGCATTTGAAAGAGAAAGGTGTACACCGTTTTGCTTTTTACGGCCTGCCCGTTTCCAGCGGTAAACGCTGGGCTGCTGAACGTGAATATGCTTTTTGCCGGCTTGTCGCGCAGGAGAAATACCGCGGTGTGGTCTATCAGGGGCTGACCACCGCGCCAGAAAACTGGCAGCACGCACAGAACCGGCTCGCCGACTGGCTACAAACGCTCCCGCCGCAAACCGGCATCATTGCCGTTACCGACGCCCGCGCCCGCCACGTGCTGCAAGTGTGCGACCATCTGCATATTCCGGTGCCGGAAAAGTTGTGCGTCATTGGCATCGATAATGAAGAGCTGACCCGTTATCTCTCACGCGTCGCGCTCTCGTCGGTGGCGCAGGGTACGCGGCAGATGGGCTATCAGGCGGCAAAATTACTGCATCGTCTGCTGGATAGCGAAACCCTGCCGCTTCAGCGACTACTGGTGCCGCCGGTGCGGGTGGTGGAACGACGTTCGACTGATTACCGGTCGCTGAACGATCCGGCGGTCATCCAGGCGATGCACTACATCCGTAATCATGCCTGCAAGGGGATCAAGGTCGATCAGGTGCTGGATGCTGTTGGTATTTCACGTTCCAATCTGGAGAAGCGCTTTAAAGAGGAAGTGGGGGAAACTATCCACGCGGTGATCCACGCGGAGAAACTGGAAAAAGCGCGCAGCCTGCTGATTTCAACGTCACTCTCGATCAACGAGATTTCACAAATGTGCGGCTACCCGTCGTTGCAATATTTCTATTCCGTCTTCCGCAAAGAGTACGACAGCACGCCGAAAGACTACCGCGACCGCTACAGCGAAGTGCTGATATAACGCGCAAAGAAAAACGCCTTCCACAGGGAAGGCGTTTTAGCAGCGAAAACAGTTACATGTGCGCGGCGATTAACTGCTGATTGTCCTGATACATGGCAAACAGATAGTTGTTGTAACTCGCACCGCGGGTCGAGTAACCCTTCAGCTTATGAATCATGTTTGAAGCCGTCACTTCCTGATCGGCCTTGCGTAACTGTGCGCGGGATTTACGGAACGACGCATAAGCAGCATGCGTGTTCAGATTGGTGACGTAGGCATCCACCGACTCCTGCAAGGATTCAAAGTGGGAATAGCCTTTCACCTTACCCGGGCCATTTTTACAGGCACCTTTGGCACACTTCATACCAAACAGATTGTTGTTGGTACGCGCCAGTTTGGAGGTGCCCCAACCGCTTTCCGCCGCCGCCATGGTGGCGACCATGCTGTCAGGAATAATGTCAACGCGCTCCAGCAGCGTGTTCCAGGGGATACGGCGCGTATTCCCGGACCAGCTCACTTTGTAGCGTTTGGCAATATCCTTCAGGCGCGTGCGTTCAGCAGGCGACCATTGGCTGTCGTACTGTTTCTTTTGCAGCCAGTTACGCTCAGCGGTAATCGCTGAGTTTTTACTGGTGATATAAGGCATTACTGTCCGGAGAAACGCTTTTTTCCTTGGGGTTCCGGAAGGGTATTTTCGCAAATCAGGAAGTGAACTGCTATTTACACTATTGCGAGAATACTCTTGTTTACTGCTTGCCTGCTTCTTTACGTTTGCCTTAGTGACGTGGGCTTTGTGACTCGCTGTTTCTGTGTGCGTCTTTGCCAGCACCCCACCCGAAAATATAAGGGTGAAAAACATGAGTATCGTAGCCCCAGGTCGTCGCATGGGTATCGATATCATTAGGTCTCCTGGTCGGATATGAACATTCCAACACCTTCTTTTTTGCATAAATTTGAGAGCTGAATCTCAAATCATACCAAAAATAGCTTACAAGAGCACGTACAGAAATAATCCAATTCCGAAACCATGTCACCAGGAAATTGTGTAGAAAATGGACAGAGAGTGATAAATGTGGTGGTTATCGCAAATCCGTGACGTTCTGTGTGGCTTATCACTCACCCGTTGCTCTCCTCCCTGGCGATAACGCGCCCAGGATGAGTCGGCCCTGTTTTCGGCGTGGCAAACTGAAAGAAACCGCCGTTAACGGGACATCAGATGAAACACGCCGCGCTTTCACTGCTTTTTATACCCTGCTTCGCCTTCGCCGACTGGTCCGCCAGCCGTTTTCCCGCCTTAACCAACGATGGCACCGGTCTGTGGCGCAGCCAGGCGACGCTGAAAAAAGGGGCTTATCCACTCACATTGCAGGAGGGGCAGCAATGCTGGCAGCCTGCTGAAGGGGTGAAGCTCAACCAGATGTTATCCCTGGTTCCCTGCACAGGCAGCCCACCGCAGTGGCGCATTTTCCGCGACGGCGATTACCAGTTGCAGCTCGATACCCGTTCCGGCACGCCCACTCTGTTACTGAGCGTGAAAAGCGAGAATACCGACGCCCGCGCAAACGTGGCGCGCCAGTGCCCGGTGCGCAGCGATAAGCCACTGACGATAGACGTCGGCACAACGTTCCCGGAAGGCAGCCAGGTGCGCGATTTCTACAGCCAGCAAATCACCACCGTCCGCAACGGCAAAATTACCCTTCAGCCTGCGCCAGAGAGTGACGGGTTGCTGCTGTTAGAACGTGCGGAAACCAATGGTCCCGCGCCTTTCCAGTGGCATAACGCCACCGTTTATTTTGTTTTAACTGACCGTTATGTGAATGGCGACCCGTCAAACGACAACAGCTACGGGCGACACAAAGATGGCATGCAGGAGATCGGCACCTTCCACGGCGGCGATCTGAAAGGGCTAACCAGCAAACTTGATTATTTGCAGCAACTGGGCGTGAACGCGTTATGGATAAGCTCACCGCTGGAGCAGATCCACGGCTGGGTAGGCGGCGGCACGAAAGGCGATTTTCCCCATTACGCTTACCACGGCTACTACACGCAAGACTGGACGCGCCTGGATGCCAATATGGGCCGCGAAGAGGATTTGCGCACGCTGGTAGATGAAGCGCACCGACGCGGCATCCGCGTGTTGTTTGACGTGGTGATGAACCACACCGGTTACGCCACACTTGCGGATATGCAGACGTATCAGTTTGGCGCGCTTTATCTGAAAGAGGATGAACGGCGCAAAATCCTCGGCGAGCACTGGACAGACTGGAAGCCCGCCGCTGGCCAGACCTGGCACAGTTTCAATGACTACATCAACTTCAGCGATAAAACGGCGTGGCAAAACTGGTGGGGCAAAAACTGGATCCGCACAGATATTGGCGATTATGACAACCCCGGCTTTGACGATCTGACCATGTCGCTGGCGTTCTTGCCTGACCTGAAAACAGAATCGACCACGCCATCCGGCTTGCCCGTCTTCTACCAACATAAACCGGACACCCACGCGCGGGAGATTGCCGGTTACACGCCGCGCGATTATCTGACTCACTGGCTCAGCCAGTGGGTGCGTGATTATGGTATCGACGGTTTTCGCGTTGATACTGCCAAACACGTTGAGCTGGCGGCCTGGCAGCAGCTGAAAACCCAGGCGACAGAGGCGCTGGCCGAGTGGAAAAAAGCCAACCCGCAGAAGAAAATTGATGATGCGCCATTCTGGATGACCGGCGAATCCTGGGGCCACGGCGTCATGCGCAGCGCTTACTACGACCACGGTTTCGACGCGATGATCAATTTTGATTATCAGGAGCAGGCCGCCAGCGCCGTGCCGTGCCTGGCGAATATGGATACTGTCTGGCAGCAAATGGCGGACAAACTGCAAAGCTTTAACGCCCTGAGTTATCTCTCCTCGCATGATACCCGCCTGTTCCGCGAAGGCGGCCAGCAATCGGCAGAGCTGTTATTGCTTGCGCCAGGCGCGGTGCAGATCTTCTACGGTGATGAATCCGCCCGTCCGTTTGGCCCCACGGGATCCGATCCGCTGCAAGGCACGCGATCGGACATGAACTGGCAGGATCTTGACGGCAAAGCCGCGCAAAGCGTGCGCCACTGGCAAACGCTTGGCCAG
Organism: Kosakonia radicincitans DSM 16656; assembly: GCF_000280495.2. NCBI lineage: Bacteria > Pseudomonadati > Pseudomonadota > Gammaproteobacteria > Enterobacterales > Enterobacteriaceae > Kosakonia > Kosakonia radicincitans. The sequence continues at coordinate 142,393 of NZ_CP018016.1, read as the reverse complement.
TTCCGCGCGCGCCATCCGGCACTGGGCGCAGGAAAACAAACCACGCTGACATTGCCGCAAGGATATGGGTTCGTACGCGAGCAAGGAGAAGACAAAGTCATGGTTGTCTGGGCGGGTGCGGCCACGCGCTGAGCCATAAGGCAAATATCAGCATATTATGCTGACAAAAAATACAGAGTTAGTATAAACAGCGAAAATCGTCACGACGCGGCAATTTGCACACTGCTCTGCGGAGCGTTATGGTTAGCCACTTTGAACAGTAGCCCGACAGAGCAGTAGCGATGACATTTTCACTTTTCGGCGACAAATTTACCCGCCATGCAGGCATTACGCGCCTGATGGAGGATCTCAACGACGGTTTACGCACCCCTGGCGCTATCATGCTCGGCGGCGGTAACCCGGCACAAATCCCGGCCATGACCGATTACTTCCATAACCTGCTTGCCGGGATGGTAGAAAACGGCAAAGCGATTGATGCGCTGTGCAATTATGACGGTCCGCAAGGCAAAACCGAGCTGCTGACGGCGCTGGCCGCGATGCTGCGCGAAGAGCTGGGTTGGGATATTGAACCGCAGAATATTGCACTGACAAATGGCAGCCAGAGCGCGTTTTTCTACTTGTTCAATCTGTTTGCAGGCCGTCGTGCCGATGGAAGTACCAGAAAAGTATTATTTCCGCTGGCGCCGGAGTACATCGGCTATGCGGATTCCGGGCTGGAAGAGGAGATGTTTGTTTCGGCGCGACCCAATATTGAACTGCTGCCTGATGGCCAGTTTAAATACCATGTCGATTTCGAACATCTGCATATCGGCGAAGAGACCGGGATGATTTGCGTCTCGCGGCCAACCAACCCTACCGGCAACGTGATCACCGACGAAGAGTTAATGAAACTCGATGTGCTGGCGAATCAGCACAACATTCCGCTGGTGATCGATAACGCTTACGGCGTGCCTTTCCCGGGCATCATCTTTAGCGAAGCGCGTCCGCTGTGGAACCCGAATATCATCCTGTGCATGAGCCTGTCGAAGCTGGGCCTGCCAGGCAGCCGCTGCGGAATTATCATTGCCAACGACAAAATTATCTCCGCCATTCGCAATATGAACGGCATCATCAGCCTTGCGCCTGGCGGCATCGGCCCGGCAATGATGTGCGAGATGATTAAGCGCAAAGATCTGCTGCGCCTCTCTGAAAACGTGATCAAACCGTTCTATTACCAGCGAGTTCAGGAAACCATCGCCGTTCTGCGCCGCTACCTGCCCGAAGAGCGCTGTCTGATCCATAAACCGGAAGGGGCGATTTTCCTCTGGCTGTGGTTCAAGGATCTGCCTATCAGTACCGAATTACTTTATCAGCGCCTGAAAAAACGCGGCGTGCTGATGGTGCCGGGCGATTACTTCTTCCCGGGGCTGGATAAACCCTGGCCGCACACGCACCAGTGCATGCGCATGAACTATGTGCCGGAACTGGCGCTTATCGAAGCCGGGGTAAAAATTCTCGCCGAAGAGGTTGAAAAAGCCTGGCAAGAAAACGAGGCCTGAAAAGAATTAAAAAAAGCCATCATCAGGATGGCTTTTTTATGCCTGCCAGATAACCACACAAAGGTTAATTTTAATTAAACAGAGATTTGTTTTTACATGGATATATTCCATAAATAAAAACTAAACTTGCTTTCTGTTAATCAAAATAATTGTCAAGGACATATCTATTTTTAATAAAATCTAAAAACGCAAATCTTTGTTAAGTATGAATTAAATTAAAGTCACAAACCTAACTAATTGATTTTAAATCACATACAAAAGGAAAAAACTGGCACTTTAGGAATAATCATATTTTTCATTTTTTTGCAAAATATTAATGCGCCAACGTTGCTGGTCTATAAATGCGATTTACACTTAATTCATGCGTCGTCCGGCGTGTTAATTGAGCGGAGTATCAGCATGGCAACTAATAACATTCGCCACCTCAGCGCAATTGCGGCGACGACGGTGTTTCTGCCAAGGCCTCCGGGCTGCTGGCGAACGTCAATCCCCCCCGAATACGGTCATACAGGCTCAACTATCAGCAATTCCACCAGCACCGGGGAAGCACCACCTCGAAGCCTCTCAGCGATATGAGCGGTATCGTCGGCGGCAGATAAAAACCAACCCAGCAGTAAAAATTTTTGTGCCCCCGCAAGGGGGCACGTCTTCACAGCAATACTTGTCATCGCCGTTCAGCGCACTGATTGAAAAGGGATTGCGTGATGAAACGCTTATTGTGCCGCAGCCCGCTCCTGGCGAACGCGCGCCAACACGCTGACGTAGAACTTTAACGACTTACGCTAACTGGCTTCGCAGACGATACTCGCGCAGTTGCGACGGGTTCACACAGCTGAGAGCGCTGGTCGGGCAGGCTTCCACACAGGCGGGTCCGGTTTCGCGGTGCTGGCACAGATCGCACTTCAGCGCCTGCGCCCGCGCGTCAACCCGCGTCACCTGCATCGCGCCAAACGGGCAGGCGATCATGCAGCTTTTACAGCCGATACAGCGGGATTGTTCCACCCGTACCGCACCGTCGGCGCGATGAATCGCACCAACAGGGCAGACATTTGCACAGGGCGCATCTTCGCAGTGATGGCAGGTTACTGCCGTGGAAAATGTACCGGTTTTAACCACCCGAATGCGGGCAGAAAAGGCGGAGGCCGAGAGGGTTGAGCAGTCCTGATTATCCTGGTGCGACACCACGCAGGCCACTTCGCAGGTGCGGCAGCCAATGCATTTTGCCGAATCGGCGATAATAAAACGGTTCATTTTCCACTCCAGCAGGCATTAAAAAAGCCAAGAGTGCCGAAAGCGTCGCTGCTGCGCTTTGATCGCAGAGGGGAAAGGCGCCAGATTTGTCATTTGCATGAACATTTCTGGCGCTCTGCCTGGGGTTTATTCCTTCAGGAAAAGGGCTTTGTCACGCAGGATATGGTCATTGCCGCGTCGGCGGGTAAAACCAATGCGGTCAAAATATTCCAGGATCTGAATCGCCAGTTTGCGTCCCACGTTCAGCGTATCGCGGAAATCGGCGGCGCTGGTGGAACCGCGCGCCTGATCCAGATCGCGGATCATGCTGGCAAAAGTGACAATCCGATCGTTACGGTAATAACGATCTTTCACGATCGCCGTAATGAGCCCCTGCTGAGCCGCCTGTCGCAGCACGCCGCGCATCACCTGTTCGTCGCTTGCGGTTTCGCGTGCCAGATCGCGCACCCACCATGGTTCGTCACCAAACAGCGGAGCCACCTTTTGCCACAGATGCTCCTGTTCATCGCTGAAGCCAGTTTTATGATCCGGCAGATGCAGCCAGCCATGATGGCTGTGAATGTCGCCCGCCTCGCGCATCCGTTCGATAAGGGTGAGCACCAGCGCTTCATCTTCCATCGGCAACGCCATGCGCCGCAGACGCTCGCGCCCAGGGCCTGGCTCTTCGCGGTGCTGCTCATGGTAGATTGCCAACGTATCCAGCAGCTTCCGCTGCCAGCGCGCCGCTACCGGCGCATTCAACAGGTTATTACCAGCGCGAATAAAACCGGGGTTATCCAGCAGCGCTTCCAGCCCGCGCGCGCTGAGCTGCCGCGCCCAGCCAAACGCCGTCAGATCAACAGCGCCGCGCGATAAATGCGCCAGCAGCGCCTGCGCATCATCACCCGCCTGCGCCAGCTCCGCGATCCATTGCAGATACTCGGTTTTACGTTTGCCGCGACGCGGTGAGTTGAGTGTTACCACGCGCGCTCCGGCCAGCGTACTGCGCGCAGAGATATCACGCAGCACCAGCCGATCGTTATCGGCCAGCCACAGCGGCATATCCAGTACCAGCTCGGCGAGACCGTTTTCCAGCAGCGAAACGCGGCCGGTAACATGGCTGGCGGCATGGTGGATATGCACCGGCTGCCACTGGGTCAGCGGCGTGTGCGTTTGCAGCGCGACAATCACCCGCTCCGTTGGCTCCGGCGGTTGCTGTGACAGCAACCAGTCACCGCGGCTGAGCGCCTCTTTTTCCGCGTCCCCGGCAATATTGAGCGCAATACGCTGCCCGGCATGAGCATGATCAACTGGCTGATTCTGCGCATGCAGGCCGCGCACGCGCATCAGTTTATTCACTCCGGTCAGCCACAACGTATCGCCCACGCGCACATCGCCAGAGAGCGCTGTACCGGTCACCACCAGCCCGGCACCTTTGACGGTAAACGCGCGATCCAGCGCAAGACGAAAACGTTGATTTTCCGGGTGCGCGCGCTCCGGCAACTGCAACAGATGCGCACGTAATTCAGCGATGCCACGCATCTCTGTTGCGGCAGTGACAAACAGGGTTGCCTGCGGATAACCAAAGGCTTTCAGCGTTTCTTGTACTTCTGCGCGCACCTGCTCAATTCGTGCGCCATCCACGCGATCGGCCTTCGTTAGCGCCACGGTCAGCGCCGGGTTACCGGTGAGCTGCAAAATGGCCAGATGCTCGCGAGTCTGCGCCATCACACCATCATCGCAGGCAACCACCAGCAGCGCATGATCGATGCCGCCGACGCCCGCCAGCATGTTCGAGAGGAATTTTTCGTGCCCCGGCACATCAATAAACCCCGGTACGCGCCCGTCCGGTTGCGGCCAGTAGGCGTAGCCCAGATCGATAGTCATGCCGCGTTTTTTCTCTTCCGGCAAACGATCGGCATTCACGCCGGTCAGCGCCTCGATCAGAGTTGTTTTGCCGTGGTCAACATGCCCGGCAGTGGCAATAATCATTTCAGCAACATCTCCAGCAAGCGGGATTCATCATCAAGACAGCGGCAGTCCAGCCACAAGCGACCATCGTAAATGCGGCCAATCACCGGCTGCGGCAACGCCCGCCACTGCGCCGCCAGCGCTTCCAGCCGACGCCCGCTGCCGTTACGCGGCGTAAAGGTCACGGCTGCGCCAGGCAGGCGATCGACCGGCAAAGAGCCGCTGCCAATCTGTGACAAACAGGCTTCGACACGCAGGTCGAACTCGCTATATCGCGCATTCAGCGCCGCGCACAGCCGCAACGCCTGCTCGCGGATCTCCGGCTCCGGGCGCGTCAGATAACGTAGCGTCGGCAGGCTCTGCGGTAACTTTTCCGGGTGCAGATAGAGACGCAGCGTAGCTTCCAGCGCCGCCAGCGTCATTTTGTCCGCCCGCAGCGCCCGTTTCAGCGGGTGCTGCTGCAACTGCGCAATCAGCGCTTTTTTACCGACGATAATCCCCGCCTGCGGGCCGCCGAGCAGCTTATCACCGGAGAAGCTCACCAGGCTGACGCCTGCGGCGATCAGCGCCTGCGGCATCGGCTCTTTTGGCAGGCCGTAACAGGTTAAATCCACCAGCGAGCCGCTACCCAGATCGACAATCACCGGCAGACCAGCCGCTTCGGCAAGGGTCACCAGCTCCGCTTCGTCCACCGCGGCAGTAAAACCGTCAATATGATAATTGCTGGTATGCACCTTCATCAGCAGCGCCGTGTTGTCGTTGATCGCCTGGCGGTAATCTTTAGCATGCGTGCGGTTAGTGGTTCCCACTTCATGCAGCACGCAGCCCGCCTGGCGCATCACGTCCGGAATGCGGAACGCGCCGCCAATCTCCACCAGCTCGCCGCGCGACACCACCACTTCACGCCCCGCCGCCGTGGCTGCCAGCATCAGCAACACGGCAGCAGCGTTGTTATTGACGATGCAGGCGTCTTCCGCGCCGGTTAGCTGGCAGAGTAAATCCGCCAGCGCGCGATCGCGATGCCCCCGCCCGGCGCCGTCGAGATCATATTCCAGCGTCACCGCAGAACCCATGACCGCCGCAACAGCATCGACCGCTGCCTGCGGCTGCACCGCGCGGCCTAAGTTGGTATGCAGTACGGTGCCGCTCAGGTTAAACACCGGGCGCAGCGCGCTGGCGTTGCTCTGTTCCAGCCGCTTTTGCGTTTCACTGGCCCAGGCATCGCACCAGTCGGGTAATGCCTGCTGCTGACGGATTTGCTCACGCGCTTCATCCTGTAGCTGGTGCAGCATCTGCGTTACGCGGCTATGGCCGAAAAGCGTTAATAAAGTGGCGAACGCCTCGTCACGTAACAGGCGATCGGTCGATGGGATCTGGCTGTAAAGAGTTGTCATGAAAAGGCCTGGCTATGAGTTGCCCCCTCCCGTCAGGGGGATTGACGTGAGGGGATTGTACAGCGACTTTGCTCAGGCCGACACCATGCTTATCAGGCCCTTGGCGGCTCCGTACGGGCGAAACTCTCACGCTGGAAGAGGTTCTCGACCAGCTTCACCAGCAGCGGGCGATTCACGCACCAGCCCGGCGAGACATGGCGGAAGTTGAGATAACCAATCGCGCAGGCGATGGCAATGGTCGCCAGGTTCAGCGTATCCACGCTGAGCGTTCCCTCTTGCAGGTAGCGTTCCAGCGTATCCAGGCCCTGCGAAACTTTCTCCCGCTGGCGCAGCAGCTCGCTTTGCGATTGCTGCTCAACCGGGCGCGCCAGTTCACGCACCGAGACCAGCGCAGCATCCATAATGCCGTCGGCCAGCGCTTCCAGCTGGCGAATTTTTAGCGCAGCCACAGGCTCCGTCGGCAATAACGCCGGTGCGATAGCCAGTAACTCAATGTATTGCGCGATGATCGGCGAGTCGAACCAGACTTCACCCTCATCCGTAATCAGCGCGGGGACCTTACCGAGCGGGTTGTATTGCGCCACGCCGTTGATCGCGTTGTAGGGCTGCTCGTTGATAAATTCAAAGGTGATCCCCTTTTCCAGCAGCATCACGGAGATTTTGCGGACAAAAGGGCTGGTGTAGCTGCCGATAAGTTTCATTTTTGGGTCCTTTTTTGCCAACAAAAACCTAATTATGTACTAGTCGTCGTAAATTGTTTCATCAATGTGAAAACTTCCGATACTAGATTAAGCCTCGCCAGACGACGTGAAAGGAAGTTACAGGTTGTCCTGAGTGTAAAAAATACAGTTTGCTGGCGATCACACTCGGAAAACTCCTGACAAAAATATCTTGTGATTTAGGTCACAAATAAATAACAAAGTCACGCACATCAATTGTGAACATGATCACATTTACCCCCTTTAATCGTTCAGTTTTTATCCTTTGTTCTTTTTTTACACTGATTTTTTGTGATGAACATCACGCTAAGTGGCAGGGTATCCCCCTCATTAGTGTGATCAACATCACGTTAAAGGCCATCGTCTGGACAGTTACGCAATTCGGTGCGAGATTTCGCCTCACAGATAACCCAGGTCCGGCTACCTCTGCCGCCACGTTAACAACAAAACCTCGGGCTTCCGGCCTGTGCGATAGTAAACATAAGAAGGGGTGTTTTATGTCATCCGATATCAAGATCAAGGTGCAAAGCTTTGGTCGCTTTCTCAGCAATATGGTGATGCCCAACATCGGCGCGTTTATCGCGTGGGGTATCATTACCGCATTGTTTATTCCTACAGGGTGGTTACCAAACGAGACGCTGGCGAAACTCGTCGGCCCCATGATTACGTATTTGCTGCCGCTGCTCATCGGTTTCACCGGTGGTCGTCTGGTTGGCGGCGATCGCGGCGGCGTGGTGGGTGCTATCACCACAATGGGGGTTATCGTCGGTGCGGATATGCCGATGTTCCTCGGCGCGATGATTGCCGGCCCGCTGGGCGGCTACTGCATCAAGAAATTTGACGCCGCTGTAGACGGCAAGATCAAATCCGGTTTCGAAATGCTGGTGAATAACTTCTCCGCTGGCATCATCGGTATGATCCTCGCCATTCTGGCGTTCCTGGGCATCGGCCCGGCCGTTGAAGTGCTGTCCAAAGCGTTGGCTGCGGGCGTTAACTTCATGGTTGTGCATGACATGCTGCCGCTGGCGTCCATCTTTGTTGAACCGGCGAAAATCCTGTTCCTCAACAACGCCATCAACCACGGTATCTTCTCGCCGCTGGGTATTCAGCAGTCTCATGAACTCGGCAAGTCCATCTTCTTCCTGATTGAAGCAAACCCGGGTCCGGGTATGGGCGTGCTGATGGCATATATGTTCTTCGGTCGCGGCAGCGCGAAACAGTCTGCGGGCGGCGCGGCAATCATCCACTTCCTGGGTGGTATCCACGAAATTTACTTCCCGTATGTGCTGATGAACCCGCGTCTGCTGCTGGCGGTGATCCTCGGCGGTATGACTGGCGTGTTTACGCTGAGCGTGCTGAACGGCGGTCTGGTTTCTCCGGCTTCTCCGGGTTCCATCCTGGCAGTGCTGGCGATGACGCCGAAAGGTGCCTACTTCGCTAACATCACGGCAATTCTGGCTGCGCTGGTCGTCTCCTTCGTTATCTCTTCTATCCTGCTGAAAACCAGCAAAGTGAAAGAAGAAGATGAAGATATTGAAGCCGCTACCCGTCGCGTACAGGACATGAAAGCCGAGTCCAAAGGCGCAACTCCGCTGTCGGCTGGCGATGTCACTAACGACCTGAGCCACGTACGTAAAATCATCGTGGCCTGTGATGCCGGTATGGGTTCCAGCGCCATGGGCGCAGGCGTACTGCGTAAGAAAGTGCAGGATGCTGGCCTGACCAACATCTCAGTGACCAACAGTGCGATTAACAGCCTGCCGCCGGATGTCGACCTGGTGATCACGCACCGCGATCTGACCGAGCGTGCAATGCGTCAGGTACCGCAGGCGCAGCATATTTCGCTGACCAACTTCCTGGACAGCGGCCTGTACACCAGCCTGACTGAACGTCTGGTCGCCGCGCAGCGCCACACGGACAACGAAGCAAAGGTGACGACCAGCCTGAAAGACAGTTTTGATGAGACCGACAGCAATCTGTTCAGGCTGGGCGCAGAGAATATCTTCCTTGGTCTCAGCGCGAGCACCAAAGAAGAAGCGATTCGTTTTGCCGGTGAGCAACTGGTGAAAGGCGGCTATGTTGAGCCGGAATACGTGCAAGCAATGCTGGATCGTGAAAAACTAACCCCGACCTATCTGGGTGAGTCGATCGCCGTTCCGCACGGTACGGTGGAAGCCAAAGACCGCGTACTGAAAACCGGCGTGGTGTTCTGCCAGTATCCGCAAGGTGTACGTTTCGGCGAAGAAGAAGATGATATCGCCCGTCTGGTCATCGGTATCGCCGCACGTAACAACGAGCATATCCAGGTGATCACCAGCCTGACGAACGCACTGGACGATGAGACGGTCATTGAACGTCTGGCTCAGACTTCCAGCGTTGAAGAAGTGCTGGCGTTGCTGAACAAGTAATCCCCAAAGCCCGGTAGCAAAATGCTTACCGGGCTTTTGTCCTCTCCCTTCGGGGAGAGGGTCAGGGTGAGGAGAACGGTATATGTTCCTTCACCCAGGCCCTCTCGGGTAAAACATTTATGAAGGTTAATTCTATGAAAGCATTACATTTTGGCGCAGGTAATATCGGACGTGGCTTCATCGGCAAACTGCTTGCCGACGCGGGGATTGAACTGACATTCGCCGATGTGAATCAGGTGGTGCTCGACGCCCTGAATGCCCGTCATAGCTATCAGGTTCACGTTGTGGGAGAAAAACAGCAGATTGATACCGTTTCCGGCGTCAACGCTGTCAGCAGCATCGGTGATGAAGTGATTGACCTGATAGCGCACGTCGACCTGGTTACCACTGCCGTGGGACCGGTTGTTCTGGAGCGTATCGCCCCGGCGATTGCCAAAGGTCTGGCGAAGCGCAAAGCGCAGGGCATCAACACGCCGCTGAATATCATTGCCTGTGAAAACATGGTACGCGGCACCACCCAACTGAAAGGCCATGTGATCGCCGCACTGGCCGATGCCGATAAAGCGTGGGTGGAAGAGCATGTCGGCTTTGTCGACTCGGCCGTTGACCGCATCGTTCCGCCAGCGGAATCCGCCACCAACGATCCGCTGGAAGTGACAGTGGAAACCTTCAGCGAGTGGATTGTTGATAAAACCCAGTTCAAAGGCGCGCTGCCAGCCATTCCTGGCATGGAGTTAACCGATAACCTGATGGCATTTGTTGAGCGCAAGCTCTTCACGCTGAATACCGGGCATGCTATAACCGCGTACCTTGGAAAACAGACCGGCCATCAGACCATTCGCGATGCCATCCTCGACGACGCTATCCGCGCCGTAGTGAAAGGCGCAATGGAAGAGAGCGGCGCGGTACTGATCAAGCGTTATGGCTTCGATCCCGAAAAGCACGCTGCGTACATTCAGAAAATCCTCGGTCGTTTTGAAAACCCGTGGCTGAAAGACGATGTGGAACGCGTTGGCCGTCAGCCGCTGCGTAAACTGAGCGCCGGCGACCGTCTGATTAAACCGCTGCTCGGTACGCTGGAGTACAACCTGCCGCACGCAAACCTGGTGAAAGGTATCGCCGCTGCAATGCACTACCGCAGCGAGCAGGATCCGCAGGCGCAAGAGCTGGCCCAGCTTATCGAAGAGAAAGGCCCGCAGGCTGCGCTGGCGCAAATTTCTGGCCTGGATGCTAACAGCCCGGTCGTTACCGAAGCCATCGACGCATATAACGCAAAGGCATGATGCCGGTTTTGGCGCGGGAATCCCCGCGCCAGTTAACGAAATTGTCAGATATGCAGGCAATAATGGAACAAACGCAGGCTTTCGAAAACCGTGTACTCGAGCGTCTGAATGCGGGCAAAACCGTACGAAGCTTTTTGATTGCTGCCGTTGAACTGCTCAATGAAGCCATCAATATTCTGGTGTTGCAGGTATTTCGCAAAGATGACTACGCGGTGAAATATGCTGTAGAGCCGCTGCTTGACGGAGATGGACCGCTGGGCAATTTATCCGTACGGCTGAAGCTGATTTACGGCCTGGGCGTGATTTCCCGTGCGGAGTATGAAGACGCGGAGCTCCTGATGGCGCTGCGTGAAGAGCTGAATCACGACGGTACGGAATACGCATTTACCGACGATGAAATTCTCGGTCCGTTCGGCGAACTGCATTGCGTGGCCGCCCTGCCGCCAACCCCACAATTTGATACCAGCGATGCCGATCTGTTCGCCATGCAGAAGCAGCGCTACCAGCAAGTGGTGCGCTCCACCATGGTGCTTTCATTGACTGAGCTCATCTCCCGCATCAGCTTAAAAAAGGCATTCCATAAGTAAGCGCCGCCGCAAATGTTGTATCCTTGCATTTTCCCCCAACAAAACTGAGCACCATGAAAGACGTTGAAAAGAACGAAATCAAGCGCCTGAGCGACCGCCTCGATGCAATTCACCACCAGCAGGCTGACCTCTCTTTAGTCGATGCGGCAGAAAAATACGCCGAACTGGAAAAAGAGAAATCCACGCTGGAGACGGAAATTGCCCGCCTGCGCGAGCAGCACAATCAGAAGCTGAGCAAAGAAGCGCAAAAGCTACTGAAAATGCCGTTCAGCCGCGCCATCAGCAAAAAAGAGCAGGCCGATCTCGGTAAGCTGAAAAAAAGCGTTCGTGGGCTGGTGGTTGTGCACCCGATGACGGCGCTGGGCCGCGAAATGGGTCTCGACGTGATGACTGGCTTTGCCAAAAGCGAATTCTAATTGGTATCGCCCTTGTCGCGTGCTGAGCGCGGGGGCGATCTGAATTGGCCCTACCAATTCCACTTTGATTCTCTCCCTGCTTCACAGTTCCATCAAATCCCGTCACATAGCCATTGCCCAAATGCAACATTTGGATAACCATTCGTTATCACCAACCCTACACCATCGCATTGGCAGGACCACTTTTACAAAACTTGTGACGCAGCGTTAAGCACAGACTTACCGCGTACCGGCTTTGTTGTGGTTCTCGGGAGACACCTGCATGAGCCTCTGGCAACAGAATTACGACCCGGCCGGGAACCTCTGGCTATCAAGTCTGATCGCATCGCTACCGATCCTGTTTTTCTTTTTTGCTCTGATAAAACTCAAGCTCAAAGGCTATGTGGCCGCGAGCTGGACGGTCGCCATCGCCCTTGCGGTGGCGCTGCTGTTTTACCATATGCCCGTGGATCACGCCCTTGCCTCGGTGGTTTACGGCTTCTTCTATGGCCTGTGGCCGATTGCGTGGATCATCGTGGCGGCAGTATTTGTCTACAAGATCTCGGTGAAAACCGGGCAGTTCGACATTATCCGCTCATCAATCCTCTCGATTACGCCCGACCAGCGCCTGCAAATGTTAATTGTTGGCTTCTCGTTTGGCGCGTTTCTCGAAGGGGCGGCCGGGTTCGGCGCGCCGGTGGCAATCACCGCCGCATTGCTGGTCGGGCTGGGCTTTAATCCACTGTATGCCGCCGGTTTATGCCTGATTGTGAATACTGCGCCCGTGGCGTTTGGCGCGATGGGTATTCCGATTCTGGTCGCAGGCCAGGTCACCGGGCTGGAGAGCTTTGAGATTGGCCAGATGGTAGGCCGCCAGTTGCCGTTCCTGACCATTATCGTGCTGTTCTGGATCATGGCGATTATGGATGGCTGGCGCGGCGTGAAAGAGACCTGGCCTGCGGTGCTGGTAGCGGGCGGCTCGTTTGCTGTTGCCCAATATCTGAGCTCCAACTTTATCGGCCCGGAACTGCCGGATATCATTTCGTCGCTGGTTTCGCTGGTGTGCCTGACGCTGTTCCTGAAACGCTGGCGGCCGGTGCGCATCTTCCGCTTTGGCGATATGGGTGCGGCGCAGGTTGATCTCGATTTAAAACGCACGCACTACAGTGCCGGGCAGGTTCTGCGCGCCTGGTCGCCGTTCCTGTTCCTGACAGCAACCGTCACGCTGTGGAGCGTACCGCCGTTCAAAGCGCTGTTTGCACCAGGCGGCGCGCTGTATGACTGGGTATTCAATATTTCCGTGCCGCATCTCGACAAGCTGGTTGCCCGCATGCCGCCGGTTGTCAGTGCCGCCACGCCGTATGCCGCGGTGTATAAATTCGACTGGTTCTCTGCCACCGGCACCGCCATTCTGTTCGCGGCGATCCTGTCAATTGTCTGGCTGCGCATGAAACCAAAAGAGGCGGTCAGCACCTTTGTCAGTACGCTGAAAGATCTGGCGCTGCCGATTTACTCAATCGGTATGGTACTGGCCTTCGCCTTTATCTCGAACTATTCCGGGCTGTCGTCGACGCTGGCACTCGCGCTGGCACATACCGGCAGCGCCTTCACCTTCTTCTCGCCATTCCTCGGCTGGCTGGGGGTATTTCTCACCGGTTCCGACACGTCGTCGAATGCGCTGTTTGCCGCGCTGCAAGCGACCGCCGCTCAGCAGATCGGCGTCTCGGATGTGCTGATGGTCGCAGCCAACACCACCGGCGGCGTCACCGGCAAAATGATCTCGCCGCAGTCGATCGCCATTGCTTGTGCGGCGGTCGGACTGGTTGGCAAAGAGTCAGACCTGTTCCGCTTTACCGTTAAACACAGTCTGATTTTCACCTGCATGGTGGGTGTGATCACCACACTTCAGGCTTATGTACTGACCTGGATGATCCCATGACGGTTTTACCCCGACGCCTGGCTGACGAGGTTGCAGACCGCGTTCGGGCGCTGATTGCTGAACAACAACTGGAAGCGGGCATGAAACTGCCCGCCGAACGCCAGCTGTCCGTACAGCTTGGGGTTTCGCGCAATTCGTTGCGTGAAGCCCTTGCGAAACTGGTCAGCGAAGGCGTGCTGCTGAGCCGTCGCGGCGGCGGTACTTTTGTACGTTGGCAGCACGAAACCTGGTCAGAACAGAATATTGTTCAGCCGCTGAAAACGCTGCTCAGCGATGACCCCGATTACAGCTTTGATATCCTCGAAGCCCGTCACGCCATTGAAGCCAGCACCGCATGGCATGCTGCCATGCGCGCCACCGAAGCGGATAAAGAGAAGATTGCCCTGTGCTTTGACGCCTCGCAGTCGGATGACCCCGATCTCGCGTCGCAGGCAGATGTGCGTTTCCATCTCGCCATTGCAGAAGCCTCGCATAATGTGGTGCTGCTGCAAACGATGCGCGGCTTCTTCGACCTGCTGCAATCCTCGGTAAAACAGAGCCGCCAGCGCATGTATCTCGTGCCGCCCGTTTTTGCCCGTCTGACCGAACAGCACCGCGCGGTGATGGACGCCATTTTCGCGGGCGATGCTGATGGCGCGCGTCAGGCGATGATGGCGCACCTCGGTTTTGTGCATACCACTATTCGACAATTTGATGAAGATCAGGCCCGCCAGGCGCGCATCACCCGCCTGCCCGACGAGCAGAATTCGCATTCAAGGGAGAAAAAAGCATGATTATTTCCGCAGCCAGCGACTATCGCGCAGCGGCAAAACGCATTTTGCCGCCGTTCCTGTTTCACTATATCGACGGTGGCGCATATGCCGAATATACCCTGCGCCGCAACGTGGAAGATTTGTCACAGGTGGCGCTGCGCCAGCGGGTGTTGAAGGATATGTCCACGCTCAGCCTCGACACCACGCTATTCAATGAGAAGCTCAGTATGCCGGTGGCGCTGGGACCGGTCGGGCTGTGCGGTATGTATGCCCGTCGTGGCGAAGTGCAGGCCGCAGGCGCTGCCGATGCGAAAGGCATTCCATTCACACTCTCCACCGTTTCGGTGTGCCCGATTGAAGAAGTGGCACCAACCATCAAACGCCCGATGTGGTTCCAGCTCTATGTGCTGCGCGATCGCGGTTTTATGCGTAACGCGCTGGAGCGGGCAAAAGCCGCAGGCTGCTCGACGCTGGTCTTCACCGTGGATATGCCGACGCCGGGCGCGCGCTACCGCGATGCCCATTCCGGAATGAGCGGCCCCAATGCCGCCCTGCGCCGTTATGTGCAATCGGTATTGCATCCACAATGGGCGTGGGATGTGGGGGTAAATGGCCGTCCGCATGATTTGGGCAATATTTCCGCCTATCTCGGCAAACCGACCGGGCTGGAAGACTATATTGGCTGGCTGGCGAAGAATTTCGATCCCTCCATTTCCTGGAAAGACCTGGAGTGGATCCGCGAATTCTGGGACGGCCCGATGGTGATCAAAGGGATCCTCGATCCGGAAGATGCCCGCGATGCGGTGCGTTTCGGCGCTGATGGCATTGTGGTTTCCAACCACGGTGGCCGCCAGCTGGATGGCGTGCTCTCTTCCGCCCGTGCATTACCAGCGATTGCCGATGCGGTAAAAGGCGATATCACCATTCTGGCTGACAGCGGTATTCGCAACGGTCTTGATGTGGTGCGTATGATTGCGCTCGGTGCCGATTCCGTGCTGCTGGGCCGCGCGTATCTGTATGCGCTGGCAACGCATGGCCGCAAGGGCGTGGCGAACTTGCTGGATCTGATCGAGAAAGAAATGAAAGTGGCAATGACGCTGACCGGCGCGAAATCGATTCGCGAAATCAGCAAAGAATCGCTGGTACAAACGCTCCACCAGCTACCCGCCGCGCTGGCACCGCTGACGCATGGCGATGCGGCTTAGAGAGTGCTATCCTGCCCCCGCTATTAAGGGGGCAGTATGTTAAACATCGTATTATTTGAACCAGAAATCCCACCCAATACCGGGAACATTATTCGCCTGTGCGCCAATACCGGTTTCAGCCTGCACATTATCGAACCGATGGGTTTTACCTGGGACGATAAACGTCTGCGCCGCGCGGGGCTGGATTATCATGAGTTCGCTGCCGTGAAGCGCCACGCGGATTACGCTGCGTTTGTCGAAGCTCAGCAGCCGCAGCGCCTGTTTGCGCTCACCACTAAAGGTACCCCTGCACACAGCGCGGTCAGTTTTCAGGACGGGGATTATCTGATGTTTGGCCCGGAAACGCGCGGCCTGCCCGCCACGATCCTTGATGCGCTGCCGCCACAGCAAAAAATCCGTATTCCGATGATGCCGGACAGCCGCAGCATGAACCTGTCAAATGCCGTATCCGTGGTGGTGTATGAAGCCTGGCGCCAGCTGGGCTATCCCGGCGCGGTGCTGCGGAGTTAACGGATTGTCGGATAGCGGCAATGCCTTATCCGACCTGGAAGTTGGTGTTAACGCGTCAATTTTTCTGGCGTTATTGGCGAGGGCAGACAGAACACGGACAGCGCGGAAAAATCGGAGCGTACACAATGTACGTGAGGATTTTGAGCACTGCCCTGGTTCAGGCGAGCAAAATAGCCGGAAAATTAGATGCCGTCGCCGTACTCGAACCCGTGGTTGATCCCATTAAAATGCTGATCCATATCCATCGACGGTTTATCGCTTTCGGGTTTGCCCACGATGCGCGCCGGAACCCCGGCCGCAGTGGTGTGCGGCGGCACGGGTTGTAGCACCACCGAACCGGCACCGATTTTCGCGCCGCGTCCGACTTCAATATTACCGAGAATTTTCGCTCCGGCACCAATCATCACCCCTTCGCGGATCTTCGGATGGCGATCGCCGCTGGTTTTCCCGGTACCGCCGAGAGTAACCGACTGGAGAATCGAGACGTCGTCTTCAATGACGGCGGTTTCACCAACCACAATACCGGTGGCGTGATCGAGCATAATGCCACGACCGATTTTCGCCGCCGGGTGAATATCCACCTGGAAGCTCACCGACACCTGATTTTGCAGGAAAATTGCCAGCGCCTGACGGCCCTGTGACCACAGCCAATGACCAATGCGATAGGCCTGTAAGGCGTGAAAACCTTTCAGATAGAGCAGCGGCGTGGAGTATTTATCCACCGCCGGGTCGCGCGTGCGCACGGCCTGAATATCGCAGGCGGCGGAGGCGATCATTTCCGGGTCGGCAGCGTAGGCTTCTTCCACCACTTCACGGATGGCAATCGCCGGCATAATCGGCGAAGCCAGTTTGTTCGCCAGCATATAACTCAGGGCGCTGCCCAGATTCTCGTGCTTGAGTAGCGTTGCATGATAAAAACTGGCAAGCATCGGCTCACACTCCGCCAGCGCCCGGGCTTCGGCTTTGATATTATTCCAGACCAGATCCAGTTCTTCACACGGCATTGCTTACTCCAGGAATATCTGCGTTTCAATAAACAAAAGTATTCAGGATGCGTCAAAGCAGTAAGCCCGTGCGCCCTGGTACTTATACAAGCCACCGGGGACACAGGCTTAGCCAACAAAGAGGCAACAAGAAGAAGTGTATTTAGTGATTGCTGCGTTCGTCTTTGCGAGCACGACCCAATAGTGTCAATGCTGCCTCGCGTGCATTCTTTCCGCAATACAATACCTGATAAATTTCCTCGGTTATTGGCATTTCAACGCCAAACCGGTGCGCCAGAGCGCGAACTTCTTTGGTATTGCGATAACCTTCCACCACCTGGCCAATTTTGTCCTGTGCGCTTTGCACATCCATTCCCTGGCCAAGCATCATGCCGAAGCGACGGTTGCGCGACTGGTTGT
This sequence comes from Kosakonia radicincitans DSM 16656, assembly GCF_000280495.2. Lineage (NCBI taxonomy): Bacteria > Pseudomonadati > Pseudomonadota > Gammaproteobacteria > Enterobacterales > Enterobacteriaceae > Kosakonia > Kosakonia radicincitans. Next base: position 125,059 of record NZ_CP018016.1, on the reverse strand, counting down.
CGGTACAGGTCAGCACCAGATCGCCTAAACCCGCCATGCCCATAAAGGTGGACGGATCGGCCCCCAGCGCCGCGCCAAGACGCGACATTTCCGTCAGACCGCGAGTAATCAGCGCCGTACGAGCATTCGCGCCAAAACCAATGCCATCAGACATTCCCGCGCCGATCGCAATCACGTTTTTCACCGCGCCGCCAAGCTGCACGCCGATGAAATCCGGGTTGCTGTAAACACGGAAGCTTTTGCCGCAGTGGAGAAGTTGCTGAAGATCTTCAGAAAATTGCGGATCGGTAGAAGCCAGCGAGATAGCCGTCGGCAAACCTGCCGCCAGTTCTTTGGCAAATGTCGGACCGGAGATTACCGCCAGCGGGATCGCCGAACCTAAAACTTCACGCGCCACGTCCTGTAGCAGTCGTCCGGTTTCCGCTTCCAGACCTTTCGTTGCCCACACAATGCGTGCATCATCGCGCATCAGCGGCTTTATCTGTGACAGCACATCGCCAAACACATGGCTGGGTACGACCACCAGAATATTGCGGCTGGCGGCCAGCGCACGCGCAAGGTCGCTTTCTAATTGCAGCGAATCAGGAAAAGGCACATCGGGAAGAAATGCGGCATTGCAACGATCGTGTTGCAGGGTCGCGATATGTTTCGGGTCATGACCCCACAGCACAACCTGGTGGCCATTTCTTGCCAGCGTGATAGCAAGAGCGGTGCCGTAAGAGCCGGCACCGATCACAGTCATTGCAGCATTAAGTGCGTTCATCAGGCATCCTGATGTTGTTCAGCACCTTCGCCAGTCTGCTGTTGCAGGTAGTTCATGAACAGCGCATCAAAGTTAACCGGCGCAAGGTTCAGTTGCGGGAATGTACCGCGGGATACCAGGCTGGTGATGCATTCACGGGCATACGGGAACAGAATGTTCGGGCAGTATGCACCCAGGCAATGCGCCATCTGCGTTCCTTCGATACCGTCGATAGAGAAGATACCGCCCTGCTGCACTTCGCACAGGAAGCCGGTTTCTTCACCAAGAGAAGCCGTGACAGTAACGCGCAATACGACTTCATAAACGCCTTCAGCCAGCTGCGTGGAGGCTGTGTCGAGATCCAGTTTCACTTCCGGCTGCCACTCTTTCTGGAAGACGTGCGGTGCATTCGGCGCTTCGAAAGAGATATCTTTCGTATAAATACGCTGAATCTGGAAAGTCATTTCGGTGTTGTTTTGTTCAGACATGAGTGAATAACCCTTAAGTGTTGTAGTGCTTTAAAAGCATTAACGTAAAAGCGGATCCAGCCCGCCACGCGCATCCAGCGCATATAAATCGTCACAGCCGCCAATGTGCTGTGCATCAATAAAAATCTGCGGAACCGTTGTACGGCCACTACGTTGAATCATCTCTTCACGTTTTACCATGTCGCCATCGATAGGCAGCTCAGCAAAAGCGACGCCTTTGCTGCTCAGCAGCGCTTTTGCGCGATGGCAGAACGGGCAGGTTGCTTTCGTGTAGATCTCAATATTGGCCATGACTTTAGTCTCCTGATGTCCCCTGCGAGCCGCAGCTCGCCGGAGCAATTATTTACCGCGAACCAGTGGCAGATTCTCACCGATCCAGCCAGAGATGCCATCTTTCAGCACAAAGACTTTCTCGAAGCCCGCTTTCACCAGCTCATTTGCCGGCGCCTGCGCCTGCATGCCACTACCGTCAACAACGATAATTGGCGCACTTTTGTGTTTCTCAAGCTCACCTACATTATTGGCTTTGATCTCGTTTGGCAGCAAATTAACTGAGCCTGCAATGTGCCCTTTTCGGAAATCATCACGCTGACGCAAATCCACAACGACAGCCTCTTCTTTGTTGATCAGGCGTGTGGCTTCGCCGCGAGAAATCACTTTTACTTTCGACGCCAGGCCTTTGAAAGTAGTGAATAATACAGCCCCGAATAACGCAATCCAGGCGATACACAGTATGGGGTTGCGGCTAATAAATTGCATAATTTCTTGCATCTGGGGTAACAGCTCCCGACTTAGTGATTAAAAAACCAGGAAAGGAGTATACCTGCGCAGTGTGGCAAATACAGCCAGCGAGCGCGATGGAATGCATTTTCTGCGGAGTGTTACGAAAAAAAGAAAGAAACACCCGTAAATCAGCCCCACAGGCAGCCGCTTTCTTTGATCTTCTGCGGCTATTTTATCGATTCAGCTGTAGTAAAATTACGCAAAATTTTTTTTGTCTTCTGAGCAAGAGGGTGTCGCAATGTCGGTTTCTAAAAAACCTATGGTACTGGTGATTCTTGATGGCTACGGCTACCGCGAAGACCAGCAGGATAACGCTATTTTCAACGCAAAGACCCCGGTAATGGACCAGCTGTGGGCAAAACGTCCGCACACCCTGATTGATGCGTCAGGCCTTGAAGTCGGTCTGCCGGATCGCCAGATGGGGAACTCCGAAGTCGGCCACGTCAACCTCGGCGCGGGTCGCATTGTTTATCAGGATCTGACCCGTCTGGACGTTGAAATTAAAGAACGTACCTTCTTCAGCAACCCGGTGCTGAGCGGCGCGGTGGATAAAGCCGTAGCAGCCGGTAAAGCCGTGCACATTATGGGCCTGCTTTCCGCAGGCGGCGTGCACAGCCACGAAGACCATATTATGGCGATGGTAGAACTGGCCGCAGAGCGCGGCGCTGACAAAATCTACCTGCATGCGTTCCTCGACGGTCGCGATACGCCGCCGCGCAGCGCGGAATCTTCACTGAAAAAATTCGAAGACAAGTTTGCCGCGCTGGGCAAAGGCCGCGTCGCTTCAATCATCGGCCGTTACTACGCCATGGATCGCGACAACCGCTGGGATCGCGTAGAGCAGGCATATGATCTGATGACGCAAGCGAAAGGCGAGTTTACTGTCGACAGCGCGGTGGCTGGCCTGCAAGCGGCTTACGCCCGCGATGAAAACGATGAATTCGTCAAAGCGACCGTGATCCGTGCTGCGGGTCAGGCTGATGCCGCGATGCAGGATGGCGATGCGCTGATTTTCATGAACTTCCGTGCTGACCGCGCGCGTGAGATTACCCGCGCTTTCGTCAACGCGGATTTCGACGGCTTCGCACGTAAGAAAGTGGTTAATGTGGATTTCGTGATGCTGACGGAATATGCCGCAGACATCAAAACTGCCGTGGCTTACCCACCAGCCTCTCTCGCTAACACGCTTGGCGAGTGGATGGCGAAGCACAACAAAACGCAGTTGCGCATCTCTGAAACAGAAAAATATGCGCATGTGACCTTCTTCTTTAACGGCGGTGTTGAAGAGCCGTTCCCGGGCGAAGACCGTATTCTGATCAACTCGCCAAAAGTGGCGACTTACGATTTGCAGCCGGAGATGAGCTCCGCCGAGCTGACCGAAAAACTGGTTGCGGCGATCGCCAGCGGCAAATACGACACCATCATCTGTAACTACCCGAACGGTGATATGGTTGGTCATACCGGCGTATTCGATGCAGCAGTTGCCGCGGTTGAAGCGCTGGATCACTGTGTGGCGGAAGTGACCAAAGCGGTCGAAGCTGTGGGCGGTCAATTGCTGATCACCGCCGATCACGGTAACGCAGAACAGATGCGCGACCCGGCAACCGGCCAGGCGCATACCGCGCACACCAACCTGCCGGTGCCGCTGATCTACGTTGGCGATAAGCCAGTGAAGGCTGTTGCAGGCGGAAAACTTTCCGATATCGCACCGACCATGCTGACGCTGATGGGCATGGAAATCCCGCAAGAGATGACTGGTAAGCCGCTGTTCATCGTGGAATAATCGCTCCCCATGAGGGGAAAGGCGATTTTTTCAATTACATGGGGCAGGTTCCGGCCCCTTCTCTGCGCCAGCGCACTCAGCGCTGGCGCATTGCTGTGCGCCGTTTCCGCCCATGCGGATGACCGCGACCAGCTCAAATCCATTCAGGCCGATATCGCCGAGAAAGAGCGCGCGGTACGCCAGCAACAACAGCAACGCTCCGGCCTTCTTGCCCAGCTTAAAGCGCAGGAACAGGCTATTTCCGCCGCCGCCCGCCAGTTGCGGGAAACCCAGAACACACTTGCGCAACTCAACCGCCAAATCGATGAGATGAATGCCTCGATCGCCAAACTGGAACGCCAGCGCGCGGCGCAGGAACGCAATCTCGCAGCGCAACTTGATGCCGCGTTCCGCCAGGGGCCGCACACGGGCATTCAGTTGCTTTTAAGCGGTGAAGAGAGCCAGCGCGGCCAGCGTTTACAGGCTTACTTCGGCTATCTCAACAAGGCACGCCAGGAAACGATCGCCCAGTTGAAGCAAACGCGTGAAGAAGTGGCGACGCAGAAAACCGAGCTGGAAGAGAAACAGAGCCAGCAACAAACCCTGCTTTACGAGCAAAAAGCGCAGCAGGCCAAGCTTGAACAAGCCCGTAATGAGCGGCAGAAAACCCTTTCCGGGCTGGAATCCTCTATCCAGGAAGGACAACAGCAGCTCAGCGAGATGCGCGCCAACGAATCCCGCTTGCGTGACCGCTTAGCCCGTGCGGAAGCGGCAGCCAAAGCGCGCGCCGATCGTGAAGCGCGTGAAGCGCAGGCCGTGCGCGATCGCCAGAAAGAAGCCAGCAGCAAAGGCACCACCTACAAACCCACCGAAAGCGAACGCTCGCTGATGTCCCGTACCGGCGGGTTAGGCTCGCCATCGGGCCAGGCAATCTGGCCGGTTCGCGGTCCGTTGTTGCATCGTTATGGCGAACAGTTGCAGGGTGAGCTACGGTGGAAAGGGATTGTTATCGGTGCGTCTGAAGGCAGCGAAGTTAAAGCGATCGCCGATGGACGTGTGATCCTGGCCGACTGGCTACAGGGTTACGGCCTGGTGGTCGTGGTTGAGCACGGTAAAGGCGACATGAGCCTCTACGGTTATAACCAGAGCGCGCTGGTCAGCGTCGGCACGCAGGTGCGCGCAGGCCAACCGATAGCCCTCGTAGGCAGCAGTGGCGGTCAGGGCCGGCCTTCACTCTATTTCGAAATTCGCCGTCAGGGTCAGGCGGTCAATCCACAGCCGTGGTTGGGAAGATAAGTTTTGCTTCAGTTTCGTCATCTTGCGCTTTCTCTCGCCGTTGCGCTGGTTTTTTCTGCGCCGGTTCTCGCTGGAAAACTGGCTATCGTTATCGATGACTTTGGTTATCGTCCTCAGACTGAAAATCAGGTGCTGGCGATGCCACAGGCGATTTCCGTTGCGGTATTGCCCAACGCCACACATGCGCGGGAAATGGCGACCAAAGCCCATAACAGCGGCCATGAAGTGCTGATTCACCTGCCGATGGCGCCGCTCAGCAAACAACCGCTGGAAAAAGACACGCTGCGTCCGGAAATGAGCAGCGCGGAGATTGAACGTATTATCAGCGATGCCGTCAGCAAAGTGCCCTACGCCGTGGGGCTGAATAACCACATGGGCAGCGCCATGACGTCGAGCCTGTTCGGCATGCAGAAAGTGATGCAGGCGCTGGAGCGCTATAACCTCTACTTTCTCGACAGCATGACCATTGGCAACAGCCAGGCGATGCGCGCAGCGACGGGAACCGGCGTGAAGGTGTTGAAACGCAAAGTGTTTCTCGACGATACGCAAAACGAAGGCGATATTCGTCGTCAGTTTAACCGCGCCGTTGAGCTGGCTCGCCGCAACGGTTCCGCCATTGCTATCGGTCATCCGCATCCGGCGACCGTCCGCGTCCTGCAACAGGCGCTGTCCAGCCTGCCTGCGGATATCACGCTGGTGCGCCCGAGCAGCCTGCTGAATGAGCCGCAGATCGATACCTCAACACCAAATACCACAGCGCCCGGCGGCATCACTCCGCCACCACGTAACCCGTTCCGCGGTGTTAAACAGTGTAAAACGAAGCAAAAACCGCAGCCGGTTTATGCCAGCCGCTTCTTTAGCGTGGTGGGTGAAAGCATTAGCGACAGTTCGTTGGTTCACTATATGCAAAACCAGTGGCGCGGCTGGGGTCAAAAACAATAATTTCGCGCCGGTTAACTGAGATTCAGCACACGGTGCCTGTGTTTTAAGCATCACTATTGTGCAAGCCAAAAGGTTAAGAAATGCCGCAACGACATAAGATTCTCCTGCTTGATACGGGTAAAGAGTGGGGTGGTGGTACAAACAGCATGCTCGAACTTCTGAAGCGTATCGATCGCCAGAAGTTCGATATTACGTGCTGTTTTTACAATAATTACAACCGCGCCCAGGGACAAACTATCGAGCAGGTTTTACACAGCATCGGCATTCCGCTTATTGTCATCCCGCAACGCAGGCAGCCCTGGTGGGCAAAACTCGCCAAAGAAACGGGCCGCGGGTTACTCTTTTTTTCCAGAACTGCACGTAAATCTTATACCCGTTATATCGATCGGCTGTGGCGTATCCAGCCGAATGTCCACAGTATTGAGAGCTTATTGAAACAAGGCGGCTACGATACGCTGTACATGAACAACCAGCCGGGCTCCAACGAAGAAGGCTACCTTGCCGCGGCGAGGCTGCCAGTGCGCCTGATTCAACACTGCCGTATCGAGCCAGTGCTGAATGAACCTTTGGTGGCACTGGTGAACCGCTATGCCACGCAGATCATTGCCGTATCCCACGGCGTTGAACGCGTTTTGCTTCAGCATGGCGTTAAGCCGGAGCTCTGTACGACGGTAAATAACGCGATTGATATCCATCAGAAAATGCCGGACCGCCGCGCAATGCGCCAACAGTTGGGGCTGGATGATGAAACGTTTATTTTTGGCAGTATCGGCTCGCTGATCCCGCGCAAAGCGAACCATCATACTCTCAGCGCATTAAGCGCATTTAGCCAGCGCAACCCGCAGGCTAAATGGAAGATGATCATTGTTGGCGAAGGCGTGGAACGCGGTGCGTTGCTTAATCAGGCAAAATCACTGGGGATTGCGGAACGGATCGTGTTTACCGGTTTTCAGAACCAGCCTTTTGACTACCTTTCCACTTTCGATGCCTTTATTCTGGCATCGCAAAGCGAAGGTCTACCGCGCGTTGTTCTGGAAGCCATGCTGTTAAAAATCCCCGTTATTGGATCCGCCGTGACTGGTACGGCCGAGCTTATCGAAGATCAGGTAACAGGATTATTGTTTCCGTGGAGTGATATCGCCCTGCTTTCATCACATCTGGAGCAGGTATGGGCAAGCGAAACGCTGCGCTCACAGCTGGTCACCAGAGCCTACGAAAACGTATGCCATCATTACGCCATTGAGCATTACGTGGCTGGTGTTGAAGCCGTGCTAGAAACCCCTTCTTCAGAACGAGAGCGTCATGTTTAAATTTCTCAACTCCCGATACCGCCATATTACCGGCCGCCACAATATTCCTTATGCGACGCTTTCTCCGAATGAGAAACGTGTTGCGGTGGATTCCGTCGTCATTCCCTGTACAGGCGCGGATTACATTGAGGAAGCGCTGTTATCGGCAACCTTTGCCGAACGTTATGCGCAAGAGATAACGGAAATTGTCATTGTCAGCGATCAGCCGGCATCCGCATTTGGTCAGTTGCCCGCTAAAACGCGCGTCGTGACGCTCGATCTGCCGAAACGTGAAGAGCACTATCGCTACAAACAAATTTACCTGAGCCGCCTGATTAAGCTGAATGCGCCTTTGCAGGCCAAAGGAGAAGGTATTTTGATGATCGATTCCGATCTGAATTTACTCAAAATGCCTGAAATCCGTATGACGGATATGCATATATATTCCAGCTTCCGGCAGGGAAAAATGATTGCCAAGCTGGACGGCGCGCCCACAGAAAAGGTTCCTGCCTACTATAAAGAGACCGTGCGCCCGTATTTAGTGGATCACGTTAACGGCGCTTTTCTTGCGGCAACAAAAAAAACCTGGCGGCGTATTTGTCCGCTTTGGCTGACGTTGTTCCAGGATACCTGGGAACTGATGGACGATAGCCAGCCGCCAACCGATCAGCTGCCGCTCGCAGCGTTACTGGATTTGCTGGACCTAAAGACGATTAATTTGGGTGACTGGATGAACTGGCCGGTTTCCAAGAAAATCGGCGGTCAGGAAGCGGTTATTCCCAAAGAGGTTATTGGCGCCCATGGTGGTTTTCCGCTCTCCGAATGGCAAAAATATCTCGACTCGACAGATAATAAATTGCTTTTCAAAGGTCAGGACTATACGCGTAAAGTGCGCTACCTGACCGATCAAGAGAAGTTACAGAAATGACAAAGGGGCCGCGGCCCCTTTTATTGTTGAAATGTGCTTCACGGCTCTGGGCGGAGTGGCTGCCTTAAGTTGTTCTTTTCTCATGATCTTCCGTCGTTGCAGAGAATTTCTCTTCCTTGTGGGCATACCAGGCTTTGAAATATTTCATAAAGCTGTAGAGCGTGGCATACAGCCCGGTGGCAGCGCCCACTTTCCCTTCACGCCATGCGCCGCTAAACAGATACCATTTAAAAAAAGCCCCGATAGCGCTAATAATTCCCCGCAAAACAGAAGGCCGAATATCACGATATTTAACCAACCGCGAGGTGTAGCTATTTAGCTTATTAAACATCTCGTGCAGTGTATGAAACGTATCATGACGTACCCGGCCTGGTATTTTTTCGCAGGTCATCTCTCCGATGACCTGATCGTCAACCGGACGATCGTTAAAGCGTGCACGCTGGCGGTTAAATAAACGTACCGGAAAATCCGGTGAAGAAATGGGATAGAGCGTACGCACTTCTTTTCCCAACACATACCAGTAACGGGGCAGTTGCCACGCCCGCTCAGGCGTGGGTTCCTCACCCGCTTTTAATTTAAGGATATAGTTAACGACCTGCTCATCGAGTATTTCATCGCTGTCCATGCACAGAACCCAGTCGTGAGCGGCAATACTAATGGCATAGTTCATTTGCTGTCCGTGTATATCGAAGGGACGGTGATGAACATCTATTCCGTATTCCCGGCATATTTCCAGCGTTGCATCCGTACTACCGGAATCCACAACAACGAAATCATCTGCAATGATAATGAGCGGCGGCAAGACTTCCCGTAACAGGCGCGCCGAATTAAATGTCAGCAAACAGACCGATATTTTGAACATATCGCTCACCCGCAATGAAAGTTAAACCAATCATCAACAGCGTAGCCGAGTTAGCATTATCGACCAGGTGAAATGTTGCGGTTACACAGAATTGCACGTCAGGAGGTGAACTTTGTTGTAAAAAAAGACGCCCGCAGGCGTCTTTTTTATTTATTCCCAGCTCAGAATCACCTTGCCGGATTGACCCGAGCGCATGGCATCGAAGCCCTGTTGGAAGTCGTCAACGCCGAAACGGTGAGTGATAATCGGTGAAAGATCCAGACCAGACTGAATCAACGCCGCCATCTTGTACCAGGTCTCAAACATTTCACGGCCGTAAATCCCTTTGATAAACAGTCCTTTGAAGATGACTTTGTTCCAGTCGATCGACATATCCGAAGGCGGAATACCGAGCATTGCGATGCGCCCGCCGTGGTTCATGGTATCGAGCATCGTACGGAATGCCGGTGGCGCGCCGGACATCTCGAGGCCCACATCGAACCCTTCGGTCATGCCCAGCTCTGCCATCACATCGGCCAGGCTCTCTTTGGCTACGTTCACGGCGCGGGTAACGCCCATTTTGCGAGCCAGTTCCAGGCGATACTCATTCACATCGGTGATCACCACATGGCGGGCGCCGACATGCTTCGCCACGGCCGCCGCCATGATGCCAATCGGACCGGCGCCGGAGACCAGCACATCTTCCCCCACCAGATCGAAAGAGAGCGCGGTATGCACGGCGTTGCCAAACGGATCAAAAATAGAGGCCAGATCGTCAGAGATATTGTCCGGAATTTTAAACGCGTTAAACGCCGGGATCACCAGATACTCGGCAAAACAACCCGGACGATTTACGCCGACGCCAATGGTGTTGCGGCACAGATGCGTACGCCCGGCGCGGCAGTTACGGCAGTGGCCGCAGGTAATATGACCTTCACCGGAGACGCGATCGCCAATCTTGAAGCCTTTCACTTCCTGACCGATCCCCACCACTTCGCCGACATATTCGTGGCCAACCACCATCGGCACGGGAATGGTTTTTTTCGACCAGTCATCCCAGTTGTAAATATGCACGTCGGTGCCGCAAATCGCGGTTTTACGAATTTTAATCAGCAGATCGTTATGGCCGACTTCCGGTTCCGGGACGTCGGTCATCCAGAGGCCTTCTTCCGCTTTCAGTTTGGATAACGCTTTCATGTCAGGCCCTCAGGCAATCACACCCAGTTGTTTACCAATGCGGATAAACGCCGCCACCGCACGTTCAATTTGCCCAGTGCTGTGCGCCGCAGACATCTGCGTGCGGATACGCGCCTGGCCTTTTGGCACCACCGGGTAGAAGAAACCGGTGACGTAAATGCCCTCTTTTTGCAGCTCGCGGGCAAAGTTTTGCGCCACGACAGCATCGCCCAACATCACCGGGATAATGGCGTGATCGGCACCCGCCAGCGTAAAGCCTGCAGCGGTCATTTTTTCGCGGAACAGGCGAGCATTGGCCCACAGACGGTCACGCAACTCCGCGCCGGATGCCAGCATCTCCAGCACTTTAATGGAGGCAGCAACAATCGCCGGTGCCAGCGAGTTGGAGAACAGATAAGGGCGGGAACGCTGACGCAGCCACTCCACCACCTCTTTGCGCGCGGCAGTGTAACCGCCGGATGCGCCGCCCAGCGCTTTGCCGAGCGTACCGGTGATGATGTCCACGCGCCCCATGACATCACAGTACTCGTGCGTACCGCGACCGTTCGCGCCAACAAAACCAACTGCGTGAGAGTCATCCACCATCACCAGCGCGTCATATTTATCTGCCAGATCGCAAACGCCTTTCAGATTCGCGATCACGCCGTCCATTGAGAACACGCCATCGGTGGCAATCAGCACGTGGCGAGCGCCCGCTTCACGCGCCTCTTTCAGACGAGCTTCCAGCTCCTGCATATCGTTATTGGCATAGCGATAGCGCTTCGCTTTACACAAACGCACACCGTCGATGATCGATGCGTGGTTCAGCGCATCGGAAATAATGGCATCTTCCGCGCCGAGCAGCGTTTCAAACAGCCCGCCGTTGGCGTCGAAGCAGGAAGAGTAGAGAATGGAATCTTCCATGCCGAGAAACTCGGCCAGCTTCTGCTCCAGCACTTTGTGGCTGTCCTGAGTACCGCAAATAAAGCGTACCGACGCCATGCCGAAACCATGGCTGTCCATTCCCGCTTTCGCGGCGGCAATCAGTTCGGGATGGTTGGCCAGACCGAGGTAGTTATTGGCGCAGAAGTTAATGACGTGGCTACCATTCGCCACGGTGATATCAGCCTGTTGAGCCGACGTGATAATGCGTTCTTCTTTAAACAACCCTTCCGCCCGGGCGGTTTCCAGGTCATTCGTTAACTGTTGATAAAAATCCCCACGCATCGCAATTCTCCAGACTGGGCAAATTTCGGCACATCTTACCGAAAGCTATGCAGTGATACGAGATGACGCATCACCCATTATGTAATTTGTAGCATAAATCACGCATCGCTAAGCCCTTCTCTGGGGGAATGGCTGAAGGGGCGACAATGTGATGGTATGATAAGAATTATTAGTGTCTGAGATTGTCTCAACGCTCCACTTTTCAAAGGTACAGTTATGATCATCGTTACCGGCGGCGCGGGTTTTATCGGCAGTAACATTGTTAAAGCCCTGAATGATAAAGGCATCACTGATATTCTGGTGGTGGACAACCTGAAAGACGGCACCAAGTTTGTCAATCTGGTTGACCTGCACATCGCCGACTACATGGATAAAGAAGACTTCCTGATCCAGATTATGGCCGGGGAAGAGTTCGGCGACATTGACGCGGTATTCCACGAAGGTGCGTGCTCCTCCACGACAGAGTGGGACGGCAAGTACATGATGGATAACAACTATCAGTACTCTAAAGAGCTGCTGCATTACTGCCTGGAACGTGAAATCCCCTTCCTGTATGCCTCTTCCGCAGCCACGTACGGCGGTCGAACTTCCGACTTCATTGAATCCCGCGAGTATGAAAAACCGCTGAACGTTTACGGCTACTCAAAAATGCTGTTTGACGAATATGTGCGCAGCATTCTGCCGGAAGCGAATTCACCGGTTGTCGGTTTCCGCTATTTCAACGTTTATGGTCCGCGTGAAGGCCACAAAGGCAGCATGGCAAGCGTGGCTTTCCATCTCAATACCCAACTGAACAACGGTGAAAGCCCGAAACTGTTCGAAGGTAGCGATAACTTTAAGCGCGACTTCGTCTACGTTGGCGATGTGGCCGCCGTGAATCTGTGGTTCTGGGAAAACGGCGTTTCCGGTATTTATAACCTCGGCACTGGCCGCGCAGAATCTTTCCAGGCGGTTGCAGATGCGACGCTGGCTTACCATAAGAAAGGTTCTATTGAGTACATTCCGTTCCCCGAGAAACTGAAAGGTCGCTACCAGGCGTTTACCCAGGCGGATCTTACTAACCTGCGCAAAGCGGGCTATGACAAGCCATTTAAAACCGTTGCCGAAGGCGTCACCGAGTATATGGCCTGGCTGAACCGCGACGCGTAAGTATGAAAATTTTGGTCATTGGCCCGTCATGGGTGGGCGACATGATGATGTCGCAAAGTCTCTATCGCACGCTCAAAGCGCGCTTTCCCCAAGCGATAATCGATGTGATGGCACCCGCGTGGTGCCGTCCTCTTTTATCACGCATGCCGGAAGTCAACGAAGCGATCCCGATGCCATTGGGCCACGGCGCGCTGGAAATTGGCGAGCGCCGCAAGCTGGGCCATAGCCTGCGGGAAAAACGCTATGACCGGGCATACGTCCTGCCAAACTCCTTTAAATCGGCGCTGGTCCCCTTCTTTGCCAGAATCCCTCATCGTACCGGCTGGCGCGGCGAGATGCGTTATGGGCTGCTGAACGATGCGCGGGTACTGGATAAGCAAGCCTGGCCGCTGATGGTCGAACGCTACGTAGCGCTGGCCTATGACAAAGGCGTCATGGCCTCGGCGAAAGATCTGCCGCAGCCGCTACTGTGGCCACAGTTGCAGGTCAATGACGGGGAAAAAACACAAGCCTGCGCCGCATTTGCCATCTCAGCAGAACGCCCGATGATTGGCTTCTGCCCCGGCGCGGAGTTCGGCCCGGCCAAGCGCTGGCCGCACTATCACTATGCGGAACTGGCAAAGCAGTTGATTGACGAAGGTTATCAGGTGGTGCTGTTCGGTTCCGCGAAAGACCATGAAGCGGGCAACGAGATCCTCGCCGCGCTGAATGTCGAGCAACAAGCCTGGTGCCGCAATCTGGCCGGGAAAACCCAGCTGGAACAAGCCGTGGTGTTGATCGCCGCCTGCAAAGCGGTCGTCTCCAACGACTCCGGTTTGATGCACGTCGCCGCCGCGCTCAACCGTCCGCTGGTGGCGCTGTACGGCCCAAGCAGCCCGGATTTTACCCCGCCGCTGTCGCATAAAGCGCGCGTCATCCGTTTGATTTCCGGCTATCACAAAGTGCGTAAAGGCGATGCTGCCGAAGGCTATCACCAGAGCCTGATCGATATTACGCCGCAACGCGTACTGGAAGAGTTAAATGCATTGCTGCTGGATGCGGAAGGATAACCGATGCGGGTATTGATCGTGAAAACCTCCTCAATGGGCGATGTGCTGCATACCTTGCCCGCGCTGACAGATGCCATGCAGGCGATTGCTGGGGTCCGCTTTGACTGGGTGGTCGAAGAGGGATTTGCCCAGATCCCCTCCTGGCATGCCGCCGTTGATCGCGTTATTCCGGTGGCAATCCGCCGCTGGCGTAAAGCCTGGTTTTCCGCGCCCATTGTGGCAGAGCGCAAAGCCTTCCGCGAAGCCGTGCAGGCCGAACGTTACGATGCCATTATTGATGCGCAGGGCCTGGTGAAAAGCGCCGCGCTGGTTACCCGGCTGGCGTGCGGAGTAAAACACGGGCTGGACTGGAGCAGCGCCCGCGAGCCGCTGGCAAGCCTGTTTTACAATCGTCGCCACCACATCACAAAACAGCAACATGCGGTGGAACGTATCCGCGAGCTGTTTGCAAAAAGCCTCGGTTACGCGAAACCGCAAACCCAGGGCGATTATGCGATTGCGCGCCATTTTGCCGTTGCCGATACGGCGCATCCGCCGTACGCCATCTTTTTGCACGCCACCACCCGCGATGATAAACACTGGCCGGAAAGCCGCTGGCGTGAACTGCTCGAATTAATGCAACCAACCGGCATCCATATTAAACTCCCATGGGGTGCGGAACATGAACGCCAACGAGCGGAACGCATGGCTGCGGGCTTTGATCATGTTGAAGTTTTGCCTAAACTTTCGCTGGCGCAGGTTGCGGCACAACTTGCCGGCGCGCAGACTGTCGTTTCCGTCGATACGGGGCTGAGCCATTTAACGGCTGCGCTCGATCGCCCCAATATCACGCTGTTTGGCCCAACCGATCCGGGGCTAATTGGCGGATACGGCAAAAATCAGCATCAGGTGGTAAGCCCAACCGGGCGGATGGGAGATATAACAGCGGATGAGATTTTCACGTTTCTTCAGAACCACCAGCCACTGCGCGACAGAGATGCCTAATCAATGAGTTATATTTTTCTGCTGATTTTATTACTGCCGGTGAAAATCATCCGCAAGTTATTCCGTAAGAAAACCGGGCGCAATCTGGTCATTCAAACGGCTAAAATCGGCGATTTTATTAACGTGACACCCTTACTGGCGTACCTGCAGAAAAGTGACGTACTGATGAGCCGAAGCGTCAGCATGCTGGCACAGCATGATGAGACCATTGAAACGGCTTTTTTTATTGAGCAGCGCAAACGCAATCTGTGGCAAAAACTCAGTTTCGCCTGTCATATCATGAACCGCTACGACAATGTTTATCTGCTGCAACCGAATAGCGCAAACCTGTTCTTTGCCGCTGTTTGTAATGCCAGTAATAAGCAGTTTCTCAGTACTTACGCGCGCAAGTGGTATCACGGGGTCTTCTATGCAACGGCAGATGGTATCGTCGATCATGGAAAAAAGACGTTGTCCGTAACCAATTATCTGCAGCTGGCTGACCGTTCACTGTCCTGGGAGATGTCTCCCAAGCACGCGACAAAACCGCTCTTCAGGCCTGCCGTCTATCCGGAGATCCTCGATAAACCCGGCGTCATTCGTATCGGTATCAGTATTTCCGCAGGTAACAAAGCCAAAACGGTTCCGCCGGTTATCTGGAAACGGATTGTTGATTGCCTGGCAACGCTACCCTGCGTGTTTTACGTGTTTGGAACGCCGAATGAGCAGTCGTGGATGGATGACATTACCGCAGCCTACGGCAACTTCCCCAATTTCGTTAATATGATAGGTAAAGTCTCACTTGAAGAATTGCCCTGGGCTATTTCCAAAATGGACTGCTATATCGCTTCGGATTCGGGGAATATTTATATCGCCGATGCGGTTAATGTTCCGGTCGTTATGCTATTCGGGCCGTGTTGCCATTACGAACAACGCCCCTTAGGCAAGACACTTTTGATTGGTGATGACAAGAATATTTGCTCTTATGTTTTTGAAACACAATATTATTTTTCGCAAGATCGTGAGGAATTATTTGCCGTTACCGATACCTCGCTTGATCAGATTGAACAATTCATTCGTGAATTACCCAAAGCCAGCGCATTACTAAATGTTAGCGACGCACAAGGTAACTGATTCTATGGCTTTTCTTAGCGTCATCATCGCAGCACATAACGCTGAAAAAACACTTACCGAGACCCTTGAAAGCCTGCTGGCAGCAATCGATACCTGCGCTCAAGAGCTTGAAATTATTATTTTTAACGACAGCTCAGAAGATGCAACGCAAACCATTATTGATGCGTGGAAGGATAAATTACCGCACGTTATTAGCCGTCAGGTAAACTACCGCAATGTCGGCCAGGTTCGTAATAGTGCCGTTTCTCTGGCCTCGGGTGAATACATCACAATGCTCGATAGTGATGACCAGCTAAAACCCAATAGTCTGCGTGATGCAGTAAATTTCCTCAAAGCACAGCAGCCAGATATGCTGTTGACACGTTTGCTTGAGATCCGCGATACCAGCAAAATTTCCACCTCGTGGCAGGGTTTTAATCCGATACCGTTATCAACACATGATGCTGTGCGACGTTTTCTGCTCCATAAGGATTTTCAGGCGCATCTTATTGGGCAGTTTATCCGTCGGGAGCTCTATAACAGTAATCCCATTCCTTCAATGATTTGTTACGAAGATTTTGCTGTATTTCCCGGGATGTTGATGCAGGCTAAAAAAATATTTTATCAGCGCCAGGGATATTATTATTACATTAAACGTAACGACAGCCTCTCCAGTACCCTGAGCGCCAGCAAAATTGCGCCGCTTATTGAGTGTACGTTACAGATGGAAAAAACCTTTCCACGGAAATTCCGGCACCTGGTTAATTGCCACTGGTTTGATATTTACAGCAATCATAAGAAATATCTTACTGATAAACAGTTGCTCATAGTCAGGCAGCGCGTCAGTGAGCTTTATTCGCTTTCATTTTATCTGTCCAGCGATGTTCGTTTCAGCTATAAAAAAAGGGTCATTGAGGCACTATGGAAAAAGTAAGATTACGGCTTTATCTGTTAACACTTGTTTTAGCATTTGCCTCGGTGGCACTTGCCCTTGTCAATTCAGGCATGCAGAGACAATGCTTTTATATTGCCGTATACGCCAGTATTATTGGCTTACTTTTTGAGTACAAACGAATTTCCCTTCGTCCTTTTAGTATCGCACTGCCAATTTTACTTATCGGCGTGTTAAATCTGGCGTGGTACTTCATTTATGAATACCAGACGGAAGGCATTAACAGATATAGCGACTACCTTGGCGCCAGCAAGAAGCTGATGCTGGCAAGCTTGTTAGTTTTCTATATTGATCGATTTAAGTACTACGTAACCAAAGAGAACTTCCAGAAATATTTCCTGATCGCCACAGCTACGGGTTATACGCTGGCAACGGCTTACGGCCTGTGGCAAGCCTCACAGGGCGTGGATCGCGTTATGATGGCAATTAATCGCGCGACCGTGTCCGCCTATGTGTATTCCGTTCTTTCGTTGGCCTTCGTTTATAGCCTCTATTTGCAGCAAAGTGTAAAACTCTACGTGCTGGCTGGCGTCACTATTTTGCTTTCCTGGTTCATTATTCTACTGACCGGTACGCGAGCGGCTATGGGGCTGTATTTAATTCTGGCCATTGTGCTGACACTTTACCATTTCCGTAAATTCCATCTTAAATCCATGGTGATTTTTTGCTGCATCGTGGCAGGTATTTTTCTCGTAAGCTATAAGCCGCTGATTGAGCCTAAGATAGCACAAACGCAATCGGAGATTGAGGATTATCAGAAAGGTCAGGATAGTACTTCACTCGGCGCTCGCTTCTCCATGTGGATTATTGGCGTACAAAACGGCCTTGCACACCCATTAGGGCAGTCCATCGAGAGCCGTGAAATCTGGTCGCAAAATTATGTCAACGATGGGCATCCGCATCTTGCGGCCTCACTTGAATACATCAGGATTCATTTGCACAATGAATTTATCGAGAAGTATTCGCTTCAGGGTATCCCGGGGCTGCTGCTGCTCTTATTCTTCTTTATTTCGGTGATTTCTTACGCCATCCGCAATAATAACGGACTGCTGCTGGTGACAGTGCTGCTTTTACTACTGTACGGAATGACTGACGTCATACTTCTGAGTTCCGAGGCGGTGCTATTCTTTATGGCCATCTTTGCGCTGGCCACATCCTTTTCGCGAAGGGAAGCGTGACGATAAAAAAATGCCCGATAAATCGGGCATTTTTTATTTCTGCTGCTGATAAAACCCGGCCAGCGTCATACCCTGTGTTCTGGTAGCCAGCCACTCAAACAGCTCTTCAAGATCCCGGTACAGCCCCTCAATCGCGGCCTCATCCTTAAAGGTTGGGCTGCCGCCCGGCATAAATTCCGATGAATGCAGCATAAACTCGACGTATCCATTCCCTTGCGCCAGACATTTTTGCGCAACATCAATCATCTGTGCTGTATTTCCGCCGGAAGGGCGTAACCAGTTCACCGAAGGCGAACGGTATTTACCGCGCAACCGATCGTAGCTCTGCTTAATCACGTTGAGCCACGCGGGATGCTTATATTGAATACTCATCGGAACCTCAAGCAGTGAACTGGTTCCGGGCTTAGAAATATCATCAACATCAATGAAATAGGCATGCTGCGGGAAATGCTGGTAATCCGTACCGCCAGAACCCTGCGGCGCGCCTTTCGCATTACGCCAGTTAACACGAGGTGTAACCGAACAGTCTACCTGGTAGCCCAGTTCGATAAGCAATTTCGCGTAGCGGCTGTCGAACGCCCAGCGTCCGGCGCGATGGCTCAACATTTTGGTGCTGAATGTATCCTCAAGTAACTGCGTCATAAAACAGACTTTTTCACGCAATACTGCCGAGGGATACTCAATCAGATAGGGCTGCCAGCGCCAGTCATCGCCCGTTAAATCATGATCCGGGGGGCTATTCCATGCATGCAGGTGCATCCCAACCTCCCCTTCCCCCCGGGCGATGACGTCTTTCGCGAACTCAACAAACGCTGGATCGGTTGCCATTTCATAATTGGTTAGCCAGACAGGTTTAAACCCGAAACGCTCACACAATGATTGAAAACGTGCCAGATACCGCGTGTTCTCCGTTTTGATCTCGCGGCGATTTTGCCAGAGGTTATCACCCTCTGTATCAATCGTGATGATAAACGCCGGTTTATCCATATTTAGCCCAGGTAAAATAAAGGTCAGTGCTATGTTACGCACTCTCATCACAATGAGTAAACCCTTAGAGATAAAATCCTGACGGCATGGAGAAAGAGTGCAAGACAACAGCAGGTCTATTAGAATTGCAGGCAGGTTGTTGCCGATAAGACGATGATGAATAACATACTGAATACGCCTGATTTACGCATTTTATTGATTAAACTTCGTCATCATGGCGACATGTTGCTGACCACTCCGGTGATAAACTCGCTTCGCCGGGGCTTGCCGGATGCACAGATTGATGTCCTGCTGTACGAAGAAACACGCGATATGCTGGCAGCGCACCCGGCGATTAATACGATTTACGGTATCGATCGCAAATGGAAGCAACTTGGTACGCTCAAACATTTGCAAAAAGAGTGGCAGTTACTGTGCGCACTCAGGGCCCGCCAATATCATCTGGTGATAAACCTTGCCGATCAATGGCGCAGCGCTATCGTTACTCGCTTTACCGGCGCACCGGTTCGTCTCGGCTTCGGCTTCAATAAACGTAAAAACGCCTTTTGGCGCTTTTGTCATACCGAACTGGTTTCCGTTGCAAACCACAATGCGCTGCACACCGTTGAGCAGAATTTATCTATTCTTTCTCCTTTATCGGTTCCTCCCGTCTCAACGGTGACGATGAGTTACAGCGCGGATGACTGGAATTTCGCCCGGCAACAGCTGACAGCACAAGGCGTCAGCGATCGCTATATCGTTATTCAGCCAACATCACGCTGGTTCTTCAAGTGCTGGGATGAAAACAAAATGGCGCAAACTATCACGGCGCTGCGACAGGAAGGCCATACCATTGTGTTGACGGCCGGACCGGATAAAAAAGAGCTGTCGATGGTCGACAGGATCCTCAGCGCATCGCCGCAGGACGGCGTTATCTCGCTGGCAGGCCAGCTCTCGCTGTGCCAGCTTGCGTCGCTTATCGACCATGCCGATCTGTTTATTGGTGTTGATTCTGTACCCATGCACATGGCCGCAGCGTTGCAAACACCCTGCGTTGCGCTTTTCGGCCCGTCAAAACTCACTTTCTGGTCGCCCTGGCAAGTTAATGGCGAAGTTATCTGGGCGGGTAATTTTGGGCCACTCCCCGACCCTGACGCCGTTGATACTAAAACCAGTGAACGTTATCTCGACGCTATCCCCGTTGATGCGGTTGTCGATGCAGCGAAGAGGTATCTGGCATGAAACGTCATCGGCTGGCTATTGTTCGTCAAAAATATCGTCCTGATGGCGGTGCGGAGCGCTTTGTTTCCCGTGCGCTCATGGCGCTTGGTAATCAGGATCTGGAATTAAACGTCATCACCCGCGAATGGCAAGGGGAGCGCCAGGACGACTGGCACATTCATATTTGCAATCCCGCCAAATGGGGACGTATTAGCCGGGAACGGGGCTTTGCTAACGCTGCGCGCGCGCTATGGCAGGAGCAGCAATTTGATATCGTTCAGAGTCACGAGCGTATTGCGGGTTGCGATATCTATCGCGCCGGCGACGGCGTGCATCAACGTTGGCTCCGGCAGCGTTCGCGTATTCTTCCCGGTTGGCGTGCAAAAATGCTGATGCATGACCGCTATCACCGCTATGTTATGCGCGCCGAACGCGAAATGTATCAGTCGCCAGAGCTGAAAGCAGTCATCTGCAATGCGGAGATGATTAAGCGAGAAATCATCGAAGACTTTTCCGTTGACGCAAAAAAGATTCACGTCATTTATAATTCAATAGATTCCAGCCGTTTCATTCCGGCGGAGAGCGCGCAGCGTGCAGCGTTGCGCCAGCAGTATGGGCTTCCTGCTGCTGCAACTGTTTTTTGCTTTGTTGGCTCGGGTTTTGAACGAAAAGGCCTCGCTGCGGCGATTGAGGCGATAGCAGGAACTACGGCTTATCTGATTGTCATAGGCCAGGATAAAGCAGAAAAGCGTTATCAGGCGCTTGCCCAGTCACTGGGCTGTAAAGAACAGATCCGGTTTATGGGTATGCAAAAAGAGACGCTGCCTTTTTATCAACTTTCCGATGGCCTGTTGCTACCAACGTTGTATGATCCTTTCCCAAACGTCATTCTGGAAGCGATGGCATGCGGTTTACCCGTCATCACTTCGGATAGCTGCGGTGGAGCGGAATTTATAGAGCAAGGAAGTAATGGTTTCTTCTGTGATGCCCTTGATATCGGCAAGTTAAGAGAGGCTGTGATGGCCATTCCATCACTGGAAAAGAGTAATGACATGGGCAGGAAAGCCCGCGATAAGGTTAAGGACTCAACCCCAGGAAAGCTGTCAAGCCAGCTAATTTCGCTTTATCAAAATATTCTGGATTAATATGCGCATCCTGATGATTATTGATGGCTTACCCGGTGGAGGCGCAGAAAAAACCGTCCTCACGCTCTCCAGCGGCTTAGTGGAAATGGGACACCAGGTCTCGCTTTTCTCACTGCGTAAAGTGTGCGATTACCCCATTCCCGAAGGTGTGGATTTCCAGGTAATTCAGGATAAATGCAAAAAACCCTGGCGCAAGCTGACAGAGATCCCGCGTCGGGCAAAGCTGTTAGATGAAGCGATTACTACGGCAGAACGTAGCGGAAAGTTTGATATTGTTTTTTCCCATCTGCATAAAACCGACCGTATTGTTGCCCACAGCCGCGCGCTTGATCGCGACAAAGTCTGGTTTTGTATTCACGGCATGTTCTCATTTTCTTATCTTTGCCACCGCCGTGGATTTTCCCGCTGGTTTAAGCATCTGAAGATTCGGCACACCTACGAAAACCGCAATGTGGTGGCCGTCTCGTCAGCCGTGCTGCACGATCTTTCCGACACGCTGGCAATCCCTCTGCGTCGCAGCGCAGTTATCCATAACCCCTTCAATATTGAAGCTATCCAGCAACTGGCCGAACAGCCGTTTGAAATGCAGGGGCAGGACTACCTGATTCACGTTGGGCGTTTCCACGAACACAAAAGGCACGACCGCTTGCTGCGCGCTTATGCGCTTAGCAAAATCGAGGCGCCTTTAGTGATGATGGGTAACGGCTCAGATGCAAAAATCGCCCAGTTAAAGGCGCTTGCAGGCAGTCTTGGAATCGCTGACAGGGTTGTGTTTCGTTCATTTGTACCTAACCCCTATCCCTGGATCAAGGGTGCTCGCCTCTTAGTGTTAAGCTCGGACTGCGAAGGATTTGGTAATGTTCTGGTCGAGGCGATTATCTGCCAGACGCCACCGGTGAGCACTAACTGCCCGGGTGGGCCGGCGGAGATTTTGACAGGGCCACTTGCACGCGGCCTTAGCGGCCTGAGCGACGAGTCGCTGGCAAAAACGTTATCCGATATGTATGCCAATAATTCCCAGGGAATAGATGGCGAGAAAATTTCATCTTACGGTATCAACGCGATTTGCCAGCAGTATCTTGCTCTGGCGGAAAATAATAAGTAATCAGGTTTCTTATGCAAATTTCAGCGCCTATGTTAAGCGTGGTGGTTGCCGTCTATAACGGCGAAGCGTTCCTCGACCAGTTTTTCACTTGCCTCGTCGCACAAAAAATCGACAGCATGGAAGTGATCATTGTCAATGATGGTTCTACGGATGGATCGATGCAGATCGTGGAACAATGGCGCGATCGACTACCGCAGTTACAGGTTATTGAGCAAGAAAACCAGGGTGTATCGGTTGCCCGCAATTCCGGGCTTGCCTGCGCAAAGGGAAAATACCTCTCCTTTCCGGACATTGATGACGTTTTCAAACCCGGTATGTATCAGCGCCTGCTTGACATGGCCAACACAGGGAATCTGGATGTTGCGACCTGTAACGGTAACTATGTCTGGGAAAACGACAAAAAACCCACCCGTCCGATTTTTCCGCCTGAAAAGTTACAGTCAACGGGCGTCATGACCGGCCCGGCATGGCTTAAACAGGCCCTGGATTCGCGTAAATTCCTGCATGTCACCTGGCTGAATATCTATCGCCACGATTTCATTCTTCAGAATAACTTTCATTTCGAACCGGGTCTTCGCCACCAGGATATCCCCTGGACAACGGAAGTTCTGCTCGCTGCCGAGCGCGTGCAATATACCAGCGAGCAATTTTACGATTACTACATCCACTCAGCATCTGTTTCGCACATGCCGGACACTGACGACACGCTGATTCGCTCGGCGCGCCACTACATGAAAATCCTGCAAATGCTGGACGCAATTAACCAGCGCTATGCGGATAAAGTGAAAAATATACCGGCATGTTACTGGCAGATAGCCAAAGAAGGGCTCGGCATCATCCATACCTTTGATAACATGAAGGATGAAAGCAAGAAAGCGATGATCATTCGCGAGTTTTTCGAAAAAGGCATCTGGAAGCTCATCTGGAAAAGTGCAAAAAGTCCACGTTTGCGCTGGCGCCTTGGCCGCCGCTACTTCCGTCTCAAAAGGTATCTGGCATAAGGTATAGCTTTAGCTGCCCTAAATGCTTAGAATTTGCCCGCCGAATCTTAAAAAAACGGATAGTCGCTTGGAATTGTTGTATACCACCCTGCTTTACTTAATACAGCCTCTGGTGTGGTTGCGATTATTACTTCGCAGCCGCAAAGCCCCTGCTTACCGTAAGCGCTGGGCTGAACGCTATGGATTTTGTCGTAACAAAGTGAAGCCGGACGGTATTTTGCTGCATTCCGTCTCCGTAGGCGAAACCCTGGCGGCGATCCCGCTGGTACGTGCGCTGCGCCATCGCTACCCTGCATTACCGATCACCGTCACCACCATGACACCAACCGGCTCGGAACGCGTGATGTCCGCGTTTGGTAAAGACGTTCATCACGTTTATTTGCCCTACGATCTGCCGTGCGCCATGAACCGTTTCCTGAATACCGTGCGCCCGAAGCTGGTGATCGTAATGGAGACCGAGCTATGGCCGAATATGATTTCCGCCCTTCGTGCCCGGAAAATTCCGCTGGTAATTGCTAACGCGCGCCTTTCCGAGCGCTCGGCGAAAGGCTATTCCCGGTTGGGTAAAGCGATGCGTCGTTTGCTCAGCAAAATCACCTTAATTGCCGCGCAAAACCAGGAAGATGGCGACCGTTTCCTGCAACTGGGCCTGAAACGTAATCAGCTTACCGTCACCGGTAGCCTGAAGTTCGATATTTCTGTGACGCCGGAACTTGCCGCGCGCGCCGTGACGCTGCGCCGCCAGTGGGCGCCGCGCCGTAAAGTATGGATTGCCACCAGTACGCATGAAGGTGAAGAAACCATCATTTTACAGGCGCACCGCAAGCTGCTGGAAACCTTCCCCGATTTGCTGCTGATCCTGGTTCCTCGCCATCCTGAGCGTTTTCCGGATGCGCGCAACATGACGCAAAAAGCCGGGTTCAGCTACATCCTGCGCAGCTCGGGCGAGATCCCGTCCGGCAGCACCCAGGTGGTCATTGGCGATACCATGGGCGAACTGATGCTGCTGTACGGCATTGCCGACCTTGCTTTCGTCGGCGGCAGCCTGGTTGAGCGCGGCGGTCATAATCCTCTGGAACCCGCTGCCCATGCCATTCCTGTGCTGATGGGGCCGTATACCTTTAACTTCAAAGACATTTGCGCACGTTTGCAGGAAGCGGAAGGGCTGATCACTGTGACCGATGCCGATTCGCTGGTGAAAGAAGTTTCCACACTGCTGACGGATGAAGACTACCGTTTATGGTACGGTCGCCATGCCGTTGAGGTTCTGCACCAGAACCAGGGCGCGCTGGCGCGTCTGCTGCAACTCCTGCAACCGTATTTGCCTCAGCGGAGCCATTAATGTCCAGACGTTTGTCGGTGGTGATGATCGCCAAAGATGCGGCGGATCTGCTGCCCGATTGCCTTGCGTCCATAGCCTGGGCGGATGAAATCGTGCTGCTGGATTCCGGCAGCAGCGATGATACCCCCGGCATTGCCAGCCGCGCCGGTGCTAAAGTCTTCAGCCATACCGACTGGCAGGGTTATGGTATTCAGCGTCAAATTGCCCAGCGTTATGCCAGCGGCGACTATATTCTGATGATTGATACCGACGAGCGCGTAACCCCTGAGCTGGCAGAACAACTGCGTCAGGCGCTGGCTGCGCCGCAGCCCGGCGCGGTTTATAGCATTGCTCGTCGCAATTACTTTCTCGGGCGTTTTATGCGCCACAGCGGCTGGTATCCGGATCGCGTCACGCGCCTGTACGAACGCGAACGTTATCAGTACAACGATAACCGCGTTCATGAGTCACTCGATGCGCCACAGGCGCAGACTATCGCCCTGAGCGGTGATTTACTGCATCTGACCTGCCGTGATTTCGCCAGTTTCCAGCGCAAGCAGCTCAATTACGCCACGGCGTGGGCGCAGGAACGTCATCAGCATGGGAAAAAAACCTCGCTGCCGGGGATTTTCGCTCATACTTTGGGCGCATTCGCAAAAACGTTGCTGCTGCGCGGCGGCGTGCTCGATGGCAAACAGGGCTGGCTACTGGCGGTGGTTAACGCGCAGTATACGTTTAATAAATACACCGAGCTGTGGGCGCTGAACCACGGTTATTCAGAGAAAGAATAAGCGATGAGTACAAAAGCGATTTATCCCGGTACTTTCGATCCGATCACCAATGGCCACATCGATATCGTGACCCGCGCTGCGACCATGTTTACTGAGGTTGTACTGGCCATTGCCGCCAGCCCAAGTAAGAAGCCGATGTTCAACCTTGAAGAACGCGTAGCGCTGGCGCAATCGGCAACAGCACATTTATCAAATGTGACAGTGGTGGGATTCAGTGATTTGATGGCGAACTTTGCCCGCGCGCAGCAGGCAAATATTCTCATCCGCGGTCTGCGTGCCGTCGCAGATTTCGAGTACGAAATGCAACTGGCGCATATGAACCGCCATCTGATGCCGGAACTGGAAAGCGTGTTTCTGATGCCGTCGAAAGAGTGGTCGTTTATCTCTTCATCGCTGGTGAAAGAAGTGGCGCGCCATCAGGGCGATGTCGCTCACTTCCTGCCGCCGAACGTGCATCAAGCGTTGCTGGAGAAGCTTAGTGCCTGATGGCGCTTCGCTTATCAGACCTGCAACACCGGTGTGCCTGACCGCTATTTAGCAAAGCACAACAGCATCCCGCAGCCGCCATCCAGCAAAAACGCGCTTATTTCTGGCAGCGGCGACAGTAAAACGTTGAGCGCTGTGCGTGCTTCGCGGCCATAATCGGCGTACCGCAGACGCGACAAGGTTCCCCTTCCCGCCCGTACACCTGTAACTCCTGCGCAAAATAGCCGGGTTTCCCGTCGCTTTGCAGGAAATCTTTCAGCGTGGTTCCGCCCTGTTCAATGGATCGCAACAGCACGGCTTTGATCACCCTCACCAGGATTTCACACTCCTGGCGCGACAGCGAAGAGGCCAGGCGATCGGGATGGATCCCGGCGGCGAACAGCGATTCGCTGGCGTAGATGTTTCCTACGCCGACCACCAGCTTGTTATCCATCAGCCAGGGTTTGATGGCCGTCTTTTTCTTCGCGCACTTCTGCTGCAAATAATCGGTATTAAAGGCTTCGCTTAACGGTTCAGGGCCAAGGTGTGCCAGCACATTGTGGCCTTCCAGCTCTTTGGTCCACAGCCATGCGCCAAAGCGGCGAGGATCGGTGTAGCGCAGCACTTTGCCGTTGCTCATCACCAGATCAACATGGTCATGCTTTTCAGCCGGAAGCTCGTGGGGAAGGATGCGTAAGCTGCCGGACATACCCAGATGGATGATGATCCAGCCATCCGGCAGCTCCAGCAGCAGATATTTCGCGCGGCGCTGAACACTCAGCACCGGTTTATCGCTCAGGGCGTGGATCTCATCGGAAACCGGCCAGCGTAATCGCCCGTTGCGTACCACCGCATGAAGAATGGTTTCGCCAACCAGGTGCGGTTCGATACCCCGGCGGCTGGTTTCTACTTCGGGTAATTCAGGCATCTCATCTCCGGCTTGCGGGTTATCAGAAATGCAAAAACCCCGACAGTGCGGGGTTTTTGTGCAAGAAAACTAAAATTATTTGATTTTAGCTTCTTTGTACAGCACGTGCTGACGGACAACTGGATCGAATTTTTTCAGTTCCAGTTTTTCCGGCTTAGTACGTTTGTTCTTCGTGGTGGTGTAGAAGTGACCAGTACCAGCGGAAGAAACCAGCTTGATTTTCTCACGAATACCTTTAGCCATGATTTATATCCTCTAAGTACTTAGTACTTTTCGCCACGGGCACGCAGTTCAGACAGAACTGTATCGATGCCTTTCTTATCAATTACACGCATACCTTTAGCAGATACACGCAGGGTGACAAAACGCTTCTCGCTCTCAACCCAGAAACGGTGAGAGTGCAGGTTCGGCAGGAAACGGCGTTTGGTCGCGTTCAGTGCGTGGGAACGGTTGTTACCGGTCACCGGACGCTTGCCAGTAACTTGGCAGACTCGGGACATGTCTATTCTCCAAAAATCAAATTAGCTCGAGCTTCGTATGGGGTATCGGCGCCTCGTCAGGCTTTACAGCCCGGTCATCGCAGTTCTACACGTCATCTTTCCGGCTGCCTCTGTGTTGGCTGCGCTCGCTTATCCAGGTCACGTACTTATACGCTCACGGGGATTCACTCTCTTGCCGCCCTGATGCAACTTGAATGATTTAGTGTCTAAGTGAACTCTCGATTGCCAGGCCCAAATGCCAAACCCGAGATTCTCAAAGGTGGCGTAGTATACGCTGAGTCGGCGGTGTGCTCAAGTCCCGAACAGACAAAGATCCCGATGGATCGCCTAAAATGGCTTAAATCCAGCCGCGTTCTGCAAACGAAACGCACTCTCCGCGACCAACAACCAGGTGATCAAGCACACGGATGCCCATGAACTGGCAGCATTTTATCACTCGCTCAGTGATTTGCTTATCCGCCTTGCTTGGCTCAGCGTTACCTGAAGGGTGATTATGCGCGAGGATCACAGCGGCTGCATTCACTTTTAACGCTTCACGCAGAATTTCCCGCGGATGCACTTCGACATGGTTAATGGTGCCGCTAAACAACCGGCAGTGCTTCAGTATCCGGTTCTGGTTATCCATCAGGATCACCATAAAGATCTCGCGCTCTTCTCCCGCTAGCTGACTCTGCAGGAATTCACGCGTCATATCAGGACTTAGCAGCGAGCTCTCTTCCAGCAGGCGCGCATTATAGTAACGACGCGCCAGCTCGCCGATGCCTCTTAACTGCGCATATTTCGCCACGCCGATTCCGTGTACATCCTGAAAATCTTCCAGCTCGGAAGAGAGCAATGTATAAAGCGAACCAAATTGCTTCAGCAGTTCGCGGGCAACGGTTAATACACACTTTCCTCGCGTTCCGGTGCGCAGAAAAAGCGCTAATAATTCCACATCCGATAGTGCCTCAATGCCGTACTGCAGCATCTTTTCGCGCGGCTTCTGGGGTGTCAAAACAATGTCCATATTACCTCCTCCCGATCCCACATTTATGTTGCCATTTCACGCCCCCCTCTTTCGACAACCAATTTCAAAGCCTGCGTAGCGCCTCGCAAAGTGCTCTGCGGGCAAAAGCACGACAACATCAGGATTGTGATAAAATGCCCAGCTTCTGGTGAAATCCAACAGGAAAGAATCATGATCAGTCTGGCGGGTAAAAAAATTGTCCTCGGCGTAAGCGGCGGTATTGCGGCTTACAAAACGCCTGAGCTGGTGCGCCGTCTGCGCGATCGCGGCGCGGAAGTTCGCGTGGTAATGACCGAAGGCGCCAAAGCCTTCATCACCCCGCTGAGCCTGCAAGCCGTTTCCGGGAATCCGGTTTCCGACAGCCTGCTCGATCCCGCTGCCGAAGCGGCAATGGGCCATATCGAGCTGGGTAAATGGGCCGACCTGGTGATTCTGGCGCCCGCCACCGCCGATTTGATTGCCCGCGTCGCCGCCGGAATGGCCAACGACCTGGTTTCCACGATTTGCCTCGCCACCCCTTCGCCTGTCGCGGTAGTACCAGCGATGAACCAGCAAATGTATCGTGCCGCAGCAACCCAGCATAATTTGCAGGTGCTGGCCTCACGCGGTCTGCTGCTGTGGGGGCCGGACAGCGGTAGTCAGGCCTGTGGCGATGTCGGCCCTGGCCGCATGCTGGATCCGCTGACGATCGTCGATATGGCAGCCGCGTATTTTTCGCCTGTCAAAGATCTGCAACATCTGAACATCATGATTACCGCCGGCCCGACCCGTGAGCCGTTAGATCCTGTGCGTTACATTACTAATCTCAGTTCCGGTAAGATGGGCTTCGCCATTGCCGCCGCCGCCGCCAGCCGCGGAGCGAACGTCACGCTGGTTGCAGGCCCGGTCACGCTACCGACACCTGCGCTGGTGCAACGCATAGATGTCACCACCGCGCTGGAGATGGAAGCAGCCGTGCAGCGTAGTGCGCAGCAGCAGCACATTTTTATCGGCTGTGCCGCCGTCGCGGATTACCGCGCGGCCAGTGTGGCGGAAGAGAAAATTAAAAAACAAGGCGATGAAATCACGATAAAAATGGTAAAAAACCCGGATATCGTCGCTGGCGTAGCCGCACTTTCTGCCCATCGCCCCTTTGTCGTGGGGTTTGCCGCCGAAACAAATAATGTGGAAGAATATGCCCGGCAGAAACGCGCCCGCAAAAACCTTGACCTGATTTGCGCTAACGATGTTTCACAATCAGATCAAGGCTTTAATAGCGACAACAACGCACTACATCTTTTCTGGCAGGAGGGCGACAAACGTCTGCCGCTGGAACGCAAAGAACTTCTGGGACACCAATTACTGGACGAGATAGTTACCCGTTATGATGAAAAAAATCGACGTTAAGATTCTGGACCCGCGTGTCGGCAAGCAATTTCCGCTACCGACTTATGCCACCTCCGGTTCCGCCGGACTTGACCTGCGCGCCTGTCTCGACGACGCCGTAGAGCTGGCGCCAGGCGCAACAACGTTGCTGCCAACCGGTCTGGCAATCCATATTGCCGATCCGTCGCTCGCTGCGGTTATTCTGCCGCGTTCAGGGCTGGGCCATAAGCATGGCGTGGTGCTGGGTAATCTGGTTGGTCTGATTGACTCGGATTATCAGGGGCAACTGATGGTTTCCGTCTGGAACCGCGGCCAGGACAGCTTCACTATCGTTCCGGGCGAACGCATCGCGCAAATGGTGTTTGTACCAGTTGTGCAGGCAGAATTTAATCTGGTGGAAGAGTTCGACGCGACTGAACGCGGCGAAGGCGGCTTTGGCCATTCCGGGCGTCAGTAAACCGCTCTATTTAACGCATCACACGGCGAAATAACGCGATAACATCACCGCAAACGCACATTGTTTGCGGTCGCCGTGTGGTCGCTCGCCTGACAAGTGTTTATTTTCAGGGGTATTTTAGAACATGGCAGAAAAACAAACTGCGAAAAGGAATCGCCGCGAGGAAATACTTCAGTCTCTGGCGCTGATGCTGGAATCCAGCGATGGAAGCCAGCGTATTACTACCGCGAAACTGGCCGCTTCCGTTGGCGTATCCGAAGCCGCTCTGTACCGTCATTTCCCCAGTAAAACGCGCATGTTCGATAGCCTGATTGAGTTTATCGAGGATAGCCTGATCACCCGCATCAACCTGATTTTAAAGGATGAGAAAGACACGACCACTCGACTGCGCCTGATTATGCAGCTAATCCTCGGCTTCGGTGAACGTAACCCTGGTTTAACGCGCATCATGACCGGCCACGCGCTGATGTTTGAGCAGGATCGCTTGCAAGGGCGCATTAACCAGCTTTTCGAACGCATTGAGGCGCAGCTGCGCCAGGTCCTGCGCGAGCGCAAAATGCGTGAAGGCGAGGCCTATGCCACTGACGAAACGCTGCTGGCAAGCCAGTTGCTGGCGTTTTGTGAAGGGATGCTGTCGCGCTATGTGCGCAGTGAATTTAAATACAGCCCAACCGACGACTTTGACGCCCGCTGGCCGCTGCTCGCCGCGCAACTGCGATAATCTCTCTTTATGCAGCCTTTGTGGCTGCATTCTCACTTTCCGGCAATCTGTGAAAAAGCCCAACGCAATTCGTTAACTGTTGATAGCCTCAAGCACCTCAGTTTATTCACTCTATGTGAACACGCAGGGCACAAAACTGTTATGACACACGCCCGGCAGGCAACGTCTGCCGGGCACTACGGTTATACGCCGTACTGTTCGCGATACGCACGAACCGCAGCCAGGTGATCGGCCATCTCCGGCTTCTCTTCCAGATACGCAATCAAATCTTTCAGCGTGATAATTGAGATCACTTTGCAGCCGTAATCACGCTCCACTTCCTGAATCGCAGAGATGTCAGCGCGGCCGCGCTCCTGACGATCCAGCGAAATCAGCACGCCAGCCAGCGTCGCGCCATTGGCCTGGATAATTTCCATCGACTCGCGGATAGCGGTGCCCGCGGTAATGACGTCATCCACCAGCATCACCCGGCCCTGCAACGCGCTACCGACCAGATTGCCGCCTTCACCGTGATCTTTCGCTTCTTTACGATTAAAGCAGTACGGCACATCGCGTTCATGATGTTCCGCCAGCGCCACCGCAGTGGTAGTCGCAATCGGAATACCTTTATAAGCAGGGCCAAACAGCAGGTCGAAATCAATCCCGGAATCCACCAACGCTTCGGCGTAAAAACGGCCTAACAGAGCCAGATCGCGCCCGGTATTAAACAGCCCGGCGTTGAAGAAATAGGGGCTTTTACGCCCGGATTTCAGCGTGAATTCGCCAAACTTCAGTACCTGCTTATTAAGCGCAAATTCAATAAACTGACGCTGATACGCTTTCATGGATTCGCTCCTCATCTCACTTTTCAATTTACAGATTACGCAAAATAGTTCGCGCAGCATCGCGAAGGCAACCAGAGCCTGCCGCTAGCAAAGAGGCTGCGTGAAGTATGACGCGCAAAAAAAAGGGCGACTCTCAGTCGCCCTTAATAATTAATTCGCCAGCGCCGCTTTCTGCGTCGCGATAATCGATTCGATTCCCCCTCTGGCCAGCGCCAGCAGAGTCAATAACTCTTCATGGGAGAACGGCTCGCCTTCCGCCGTGCCCTGAACTTCAATCATGCGGCCATCTTCGGTCATCACCACGTTCATATCGGTCCCGGCGGCGGAGTCTTCCACATACTCCAGATCGCACACGGCCTCGCCGTTAACGATACCCACGGATACGGCGGCAACCATGCCTTTCATCGGATTGGTTTTCAGTTTTCCGGCCGCAACCAGTTTGTTCAGCGCATCCGCCAGCGCTACACAAGCACCGGTAATAGACGCGGTACGGGTGCCGCCATCGGCCTGGAGCACGTCGCAGTCGAGCGTGATGGTGAATTCACCCAACGCGTTCAGGTCAACCGCTGCACGCAGCGCACGGGCAATCAGGCGCTGGATTTCCATGGTGCGACCGCCCTGTTTGCCTTTTGCGGCTTCACGCGCGTTGCGGGTATGGGTGGAACGCGGCAGCATGCCATATTCAGCGGTGATCCAGCCCTGTCCCTGACCTTTCAGGAAACGCGGCACACCTTCTTCAATAGAGGCGGTGCAGAGCACTTTGGTATCACCAAATTCAACCAGCACGGAGCCTTCAGCGTGTTTTGTATAGTTACGGGTCAGGGTGACGGGACGCACCTGAGTGGCGCTACGACCTGCTGGACGCATGATGATTTCTCCGGCTATTCGAATGTGGCTGCGCATTATACTGGCTTACCGTGGTTATTCCTATCCTGATAAGGCCACGAAAGCTATAATCCCCGCATCTCTCTTTAAAAACGGGAACGTCTATGATCCGCAGTATGACCGCCTACGCCCGGCGTGAAATCAAGGGTGAATGGGGCTCAGCCTCCTGGGAACTGCGCTCGGTAAACCAGCGTTATCTGGAAACTTACTTCCGCCTGCCGGAGCAATTCCGCAGCCTTGAACCGGTTGTCCGTGAACGTCTTCGTACCCGTCTGACTCGCGGCAAAGTGGAGTGCAACCTCCGTTTTGAACCCGATTCCAGCGCGCAAGGGGAACTGATCCTCAACGAAAAACTGGCTAAACAGCTGGTATCTGCCGCCAACTGGGTCAAATTGCAAAGTGACGAAGGGGAAATTAATCCGGTAGATATCCTGCGCTGGCCTGGCGTGATGGCCGCACAAGAACAGGATTTGGATACCATCGCGGCACAAATTCTCGCTGCGCTGGACGGTGCGCTGGATGACTTTATCGTCGCCCGTGAAACCGAAGGTCAGGCGCTGAAAGCGCTCATCGAGCAGCGTCTGGAAGGTGTGAGTACCGAAGTCGCCAAAGTACGTGCACATATGCCGGAAATCCTGCAATGGCAGCGCGAGCGGCTGGTTTCCAGGCTCGAAGAGGCGCAGGTACAACTGGAGAATAATCGCCTTGAGCAGGAACTGGTGCTGATGGCGCAACGTATCGATGTTGCCGAAGAACTCGACCGGCTCGAAGCGCATGTAAAAGAGACCTACAACATTCTGAAGAAAAAAGAAGCCGTGGGTCGTCGCCTCGACTTTATGATGCAGGAGTTCAATCGTGAGTCGAACACGCTGGCATCCAAGTCGATTAATGCTGAAGTCACCAATTCCGCTATCGAGCTGAAAGTGTTGATTGAGCAAATGCGCGAGCAGATCCAGAATATTGAGTAATCTTTTTCGCGCTGTAGCTTTACCAGTAAAAAAGCCATCTAAAAAATGGCTTTTTTACTGAGTTTTATACCAGGCAGAGGCCATATCATCCACGAACTGTCTACAAATGATAATCGTTCGGCGCTGTTCCATAAAAGCAGCATTGCTGCTGCTTTTATGTTGAACATGGATATCAGAATTACTTACCGACAACCGTACCCAAAATATTGCTCACAGGAACACTGGAGTTTAACCCCTGAACGCCGCCAATAACCCCGAGCAGATTATTTACCGACTGTGCAGTGATATTGACTACGCCATTGCTGAAAAGATTGCTGTAATTATAAACACCGCCACCTGCGTTGATATTAATAACTTTTCCGGCAAAAATATCACCATAGTTATTCAGGTTGTTCGCTACGTTGAAATTCATTTCATTATCAGAAGAAATAGTATTTCTGTTAGTTAATGAACCCTTTGCAGTGGTAACCGAAACTTTATTTTTCCCGACAAGATATCCTGTGTTCTCAAAAGAGTCGTTCATCGTCAATACCAAATCCTTATCCGCCGTGATAACACCCGTCAGATTGCCGTTTTTGGCGTTACCGGTGCTGCGGTTATCCAGGGATGATGCAGTGATATTAACATCACCATAAGATTTGATGACAGCATAGGCATTATTTATAGCATTAGCTTTAATATTTGCAGCCGTTCCCCCGACTGTCTGGCTATTGGCATTAGAGAACAGACCGGTGGTCATAACATCTAATGTACCCGCCTGAGCAATAATACGGCTAT
The DNA here is from genome assembly GCF_000280495.2 of Kosakonia radicincitans DSM 16656. Taxonomy (NCBI): domain Bacteria; kingdom Pseudomonadati; phylum Pseudomonadota; class Gammaproteobacteria; order Enterobacterales; family Enterobacteriaceae; genus Kosakonia; species Kosakonia radicincitans. The sequence goes on along the minus strand of NZ_CP018016.1, from coordinate 90,735 downwards.
CTTCGCTATAAATATTTTTAGCGGTCAAATTAACTGAACGTTTACCGATGATCCCACCTTTTTGGTCAGCCATACCAAAATAGAACCCATACGGATCGCCATAGTTGTTACCATTATTATTAAAGAGACTACCTTTGGTGGTAATGTTGATATCATTAACAGCAACAACCAGCGCTGCATTGCTGTTCACATCACCTGTAGCAGTGATATTGATATCTTTACCGAGCAACATGCCGCCGTAGTTATCAATTAACCCGCCGTTTATACTCAGTGTTCCTTCATCAGAACGGAGCACACCCACATAGTTCTCAAGTTTACCGGATGCCGCGACGCTTACATTACCCACAGCACCGATGCTGCTTGCATAGTTAACCAGATTTTTTGTTTCAACGTTAACGTTTTTCTCTGAAGAGATTTTGCCGTAGTGGTTATCGATATTATAGCTGCTCTTAATATCGATATTACCATTCGATGAAATTTGACCATTATTTTCCAACGCATAGGATGAAATCATAATGCCACCATCGCCAGCAATAATCCCGCGAGAATCACTGCTGCTAACATCGGCGGTCTTCGTATTATTGTTAATCAGAGTACTGTTTTTAGCATCAATTTTAATATGACCATTTACAGTACGGATACGACCACCGGTATTGTCGATGGTATTATAACTATTATTAATTAACTCGATATTCTGAATCGCATCTATAGTACCATTTCTGTTTGCGGTATTCAGGGAGTTAATGCCAATATAGCCGCCGTTAATCTGGCCATCGCTATTGTCAAAGAACCCTGTTTCGAGAGCAACGATTCCGCCGGTCAGACCATATGTTTTTTCCGTTCCAGCGTTACGCAGTGTATTGCCATTAGTGTTGATCGCCAGCAACCCAGCCGAAGCCATTTTGCCGTTCATGTTGTTCAGATAGCCGCTACTGATTGCGATATCTTTACCTGCCTGAATATTACCAAGGCCAGAGTTGTCTAACGTATTTTTGGCAGTATCGATGTACACTGACGCGTCACTGGCAATACTGCCGCCAGAGTTATTAAGATCGCCAGCCAACTTCATCAGAACAGTGGCATTGGATTTAATCGACGCATTTTTATTATGTAACTGACCCTGGGCATCAAGGGTAAAACCACCCTTGCCTGCGGCGATCACACCGCTATTATTTACGCCAGTTCCTTGTTCTGTACTGATAAGCGTGATTTTGTCCGCATACATTCCCCCCAGCTTCGCAACGTCGAGGCTATTGCTTTTACGGAAACCTTCAGCTCTCACGCTGCCGGTGATTTGATTGTTCGTATTAACATAGTTATTACCCAGAATGAGTGTCAGATCTTTAGCTACGCCGACATAACCCTTGACCGTTACAGCACGAGTAATAAGTTCCGTTGGGGACTCATTGAGCAACTGAGCCTCAACGCTAATATCACCGCTATTAACGGCGTATCCTCTCAGCACGCCATTCTGCACGTCAGGCGTCCCGGAGGTTAACGTCACTTTATTCGTATTAATAAAACCGCAGCCCGAACAGGTGATACCCGATGGGTTAGCAATGATCAGATGTGCTTCATTACCCGCAACTTCCAGCATACCGGCCAGGTTACTACGACCTGAACGTACTTCGTTGAGAATAATTTTGGCGCTACCGGAAGTCAGATTGCTGTTACCGCTTATCACACCCGCGAGAGCCGTATTAGCACCATTGGTGCTGTTATTAAATATGGCCCCTTCCTTTCCCACATTCAATTTGTCATAGATATTATGTGAGAGCCCATTTTCATTCGCTTTATTGATATCTATAACCGATACATTATTAACAGTTCTGGCCGCTGCTGCACGATTACTGTTAATCATGTCCGCGTATACAACCAACGGTAATGACAAAATAACCGCAGTAGCAATAGGTGTGACTTTAACTAAATAACGCTTTTGTTTCATTATAACCTCCGAATATGATCTTTAGTTATTTGTGCGTGGCTGTATACGGAAATTGTTGCCAATCAGTAAGTAAAGAAGAGCTGACACCCAGAAAAATAAGTCAGTATTTGTCCGGGAAGAAGAATTGAAGCCATGATGATAAATGCCGTTGCTATTCGTTTAATAACAGCACTAATAAAATGAATTTAATAACACAACACAGTAAACATCAGAACTCCCTGTCACTGGTTATTCCTTCATTTATCGATAAACATCGACTCACAATTCCATTCACAAATAAAGTGACAACAGGCCATGCTCAAATCGCATTAAAACTCCGATAACTCATTACTGTAAAAGAAAAATCCTCAGAATCAGTCCGCCTTTATTTACCAAAGGCGATACTAATTGTATTGTCACAGCTCTGGCAAGCCTGTTTTATCCCGACAACTAAAAAATCATATTTTTCTCGCGCTCTGCATAAGACATATTACTATAAACAATAACAGAAATTAAATTATTGATATTAAGAAATAAATCACCTCATCAAAAAATAGAACATCTTCGATAAACCCAAATCAAAAGAATAAACATTGACTTGTCTTTCTTGTGAAAAATAAAATTAAAACGTCATCAGGACATTTATTTAAGGGAAAAGAAATGCGTGAATTAAACACTCAAGAAATTGCAGCAGTTTCCGGTGCCAGCCTTGCCTCCATTGGGAGCTTTTTAGGTTTCCAGGCAGGAAATCTTGCCGACTTCATCACATCAAAAATTGGTCTGTCTACTAATTTCGGCAGCTATACCAGCCAGATTGGCACAGGTATCGGCCAATTATTCTCGCTGAATTTTACTGACGCCAAAGCAAACATTACCAATGGTTATAACGGCCTGGTAAGTGCAATAATTACAGCCGTTGGCAGCTTTTTTAAAGAATAAAAAAACCTGTAATTAACAGGAAGAGCCAGCGCATTACTACTGCTGGCTCTTTTTATTAAAAACCAGCATTATTGCCCAGATTTAACGTGATGCTGTTCAATTGATTACCTCCAGAAATATCGAATGATTATTCACTGCCCACGGTAAATCCTCGTACTTTCTGTTTCTCCAGCCAGTCCGCCAGAGATGTCACTTCCGGCAGACTCAACCAGCGCTGTATCTGCCGGACACGCTCTGCCCCCACGCCTGGCAACGCAAGCCATTCTTGTTCCGTCTTTCCGGTAAGTTCCTGCCAAAGGCTGATGCCCTGTGCATTTAATGCAGACTGAGGCAAAGGAATTCCTAACGCGTTAACCCAACGGATAAAAGGATATTGGCGTACCACGTTAAAACGATGCCAAAGCTTTAGCCCGCGAGCGGGAGAAATGCCGGGCGTCGCCTGCAACTGCTCCTTTGTTAATGCCAGCCAGGAAAAGAGATGTTCGAAATGATGTGCCTGATGCAACATCCGCCAACTACTTTCTCCCAGCCCCTCGATCCCCAGAGCCTTTGCAGAACTTAGCCATACCAGCCTGGCAATAAACTGTTCATTGCACTCTGCCGTGGCATAAAAGCAGCTAAGCGATGAAAAAAGTGGAGCCGGTGGAACCGGTTTTTCACGAACAAGGCTGCGCCAGACCACACGGTTAAGACGGGGAATACCCTGCCCGGCAAGACTCACAGAAACCTGATCGCCCGGTGCAATATCCAGTTCCTGCCAGCGCCGGACAGAACCAAGATTTACCCTCTGGACGCGTTTATCATCCAGTTGCACGGGTTCAAGCTGTGCAACGACGGCAATTTTCCCGGTACGCCCAACGGCAAACTGAATATCTTTTACGCTGGCGACTTCCTCTACCGGATCATATTTCCATGCCACCACCCAGTCACCGTGCCCAGGCAACCACGCCTTGCCCTGAGGTTCAGCGCCCGAGCGAACGACGATACCGTCTGTCACGAAGGGTAAGGGTGAGGTAAACCAGCGGGCACGTAAGCGCTCCACGTCCTGAACAATATTGACCGGCACGCTGTAATCGAGCACCTCGCTAAATCCGCTCTTGCTCAGCGCAACCAGCCGTTGTGCCAGCGTTGCCGGGCCATCCGGCCATGCCCAGACAAAAAAACCCATTTCTCGAAGCAGGTCTGGTGCGTCGCGGCGCATCATCGCACCAGCAACTCTGGCTCGGGCATTTAAGCCACCCGATTGTTTCTGGATATGGTTTTCACGGCGCAGAAAGAGTTCGCCCTGCAAAACGCTGTTCGCCAGCTCGCCGCTAACATTGTTGGGAATCGCCGGGATCGCGAGGGCTTTTGTCGTCCAGTCCTCGCCCGCCAGCCCATTTCCACGGCTGATGGCCTGTACCAGCTTGCCCTGGCGGTAGACCAGCGTGAGCGCTACGCCATCCACTTTTGGCTGTACCCAGAGATCTTTTTTCCCGGCCATCCACTGTTGCAGCGCCTGCTTATTCGCCAGCTTGCGCACACCGGTATGCGCAACCGGATGAGTTGTATTACCGCCAGGCGGTATTGATGAGTTGAAGGATATTTCGAGCGAAAAGCAGCGCTGCCAATAGGCAAGCCGGGCGTTTAGTCTATCGTAAACATCATCGCTGACATCGCTTGCTCCCGATTTCCAGTAGGCCTCATTCCACTGCGCGAGCTGCTGCTGCAAACGGCTTACTTCTTCCTGCGCCCGCGAAGGCGACCAGACAGGGCAAGTTGCAAAGCTGAATACGCTCCATAGCAACAGACAAACTGCGGCTCCGGCTCTTCTCCACATAGATATTTCTCCCTTTTGATAGCGCAATCGTTATAACGCCGGGAGGGAACCGTTTTCGATCAATAAACAGAGCGGTTGCGAGACAGGTTCCGGAGATTCGCGATGGCGGTGAAAATTTGCAAACAAAACAGGAAAGCGGGCCGCAAAATGCCATACTGAGAGGGAAAAAGTGTGACAAATGCTACGTCACGTAGCGCTGATGTGTATAATAGGCACGTATGTAAGTTTCCTTTCGCAATTCACATACAAAAGACTCTCATGGCTCAAGGCACGCTATATATTGTTTCCGCCCCCAGCGGCGCGGGTAAATCAAGCCTCATCCAGGCTTTGCTGAAAACCCAACCGTTATACGACACTCAGGTTTCTGTTTCGCACACCACGCGCGCACCGCGCCCGGGTGAAGTGCACGGCGAACACTATTTCTTTGTTAATCATGACGAATTTAAAGCCATGATTGATGATGACGCGTTTCTTGAGCATGCCGAAGTATTTGGCAACTTTTACGGCACCTCCCGCGCAGCCATTGAGCAAGTACTGGCGACCGGCGTGGATGTGTTCCTTGATATCGACTGGCAGGGCGCGCAGCAAATTCGCAGCCGCATGCCGCAGGCGCGCAGCATCTTTATACTGCCGCCGTCAAAGCTGGAGTTGGATCGCCGCCTGCGTGGACGCGGTCAGGACAGCGAAGAGGTAATTGCAAAGCGGATGGCGCAGGCCGTTGCGGAAATGAGCCATTACGCAGAATATGATTACCTGATTGTGAATGATGATTTTGATACCGCTCTGGGCGATTTGAAAACCATTATTCGCGCTGAACGCCTGCGTATGAGCCGCCAGAAGCAGCGACATGACGCTTTAATCAGCAAACTATTGGCAGACTGAGCCTGGTTTCAGTATCATGCCCAGTCATTTCTTCACCTGTGGAGCATTTTAAGTATGGCACGCGTAACTGTTCAGGACGCTGTAGAGAAAGTAGGTAACCGTTTTGACCTGGTGCTGGTCGCCGCGCGTCGCGCTCGTCAGATGCAGGTTGGCGGTAAAGATCCGTTAGTACCGGAAGAAAACGATAAAACCACCGTTATCGCGCTGCGCGAAATCGAAGAAGGTCTGATCAACAACCAGATCCTCGACGTGCGTGAGCGCCAGGAACAGCAAGAGCAGGAAGCCGCAGAACTGCAGGCCGTTACCGCCATTGCTGAAGGTCGTCGTTAATTAACCTGCAGGTCACCCTTGTATCTGTTTGAAAGCCTGAATCAACTGATTCAAAACTATCTGCCTGAAGATCAAATTAAACGTCTCAGGCAGGCGTATCTCGTTGCACGTGACGCTCACGAGGGCCAGACACGTTCAAGCGGTGAACCCTATATCACGCACCCGGTAGCGGTGGCCTGTATTCTGGCCGAGATGAAACTCGACTACGAAACGCTGATGGCCGCGCTGCTGCATGACGTGATTGAAGATACCCCGGCCACTTACCAGGATATGGAACAACTGTTCGGCAAAAGCGTTGCCGAGCTGGTGGAAGGGGTATCCAAACTTGATAAGCTCAAGTTTCAGGATAAAAAAGAAGCACAGGCCGAAAACTTTCGCAAGATGATCATGGCGATGGTGCAGGATATCCGCGTCATCCTGATCAAACTGGCCGACCGCACCCATAACATGCGTACGCTGGGCTCGCTTCGCCCGGACAAGCGTCGCCGCATCGCCCGTGAAACCCTCGAAATCTATAGTCCGTTGGCGCACCGTTTAGGTATTCACCACATCAAAACCGAGCTGGAAGAGCTGGGTTTCGAGGCGTTGTACCCGAACCGCTATCGCGTGATTAAAGAAGTGGTGAAAGCCGCACGCGGCAACCGCAAAGAGATGATCCAAAAAATCCTCTCGGAAATCGAAGGGCGTTTACAGGAAGCGGGCATTCCCTGCCGCGTCAGCGGACGTGAAAAGCACCTCTATTCCATCTATTGCAAGATGGTGCTGAAAGAGCAACGCTTTCACTCGATCATGGATATTTACGCTTTCCGCGTTATCGTTCATGACCTGGATACCTGTTACCGCGTCCTGGGCCAGATGCACAGCCTGTACAAACCGCGTCCCGGTCGCGTGAAAGACTACATCGCCATTCCGAAGGCGAACGGCTATCAATCCCTGCACACCTCGATGATTGGTCCACATGGCGTACCGGTAGAGGTGCAAATCCGTACTGAAGATATGGATCAAATGGCGGAAATGGGGGTTGCAGCGCACTGGGCCTATAAAGAGCACGGCGAGAGCAGCACCACTGCCCAAATCCGCGCCCAGCGCTGGATGCAAAGCCTGCTGGAGCTGCAACAGAGCGCCGGTAGCTCGTTTGAATTTATCGAGAGCGTTAAATCTGATCTCTTCCCCGATGAGATTTATGTTTTCACCCCGGAAGGCCGTATTGTCGAGCTACCTGCTGGTGCGACGCCGGTGGATTTTGCCTACGCGGTTCACACAGATATCGGTCACGCCTGTGTCGGTGCACGTGTTGACCGCCAGCCGTATCCGCTGTCGCAATCACTCGCCAGCGGCCAGACGGTAGAGATTATTACCGCGCCGGGCGCCCGCCCGAATGCCGCATGGCTGAACTTTGTCGTCAGCTCAAAAGCGCGCGCGAAAATCCGTCAGATGTTGAAAAACCTCAAGCGCGACGACTCGGTAAGTCTCGGTCGACGTCTGCTGAATCATGCGTTGGGCGGCAGCCGCAAGCTGGCCGAAATTCCGCAGGAGCATATTCAGCGCGAGCTTGAGCGTATGAAGCTGGCGACGCTTGACGATCTTTTGGCTGAAATCGGCCTTGGCAACGCCATGAGCGTCGTGGTCGCGAAAAACCTGCAACAAGGGGAAGCGGTGCAAGCCGCACCAACGCCGTCCAGCTCCAGCGGCAACGGTCATTTGCCGATTAAAGGCGCAGATGGCGTGCTGATCACCTTTGCCAAATGCTGCCGTCCGATCCCCGGCGACCCGATTGTCGCCCATGTCAGCCCCGGTAAAGGGCTGGTTATCCACCATGAGTCCTGCCGTAATATTCGTGGCTACCAGAAAGAGCCAGAAAAATTTATGGCTGTGGAGTGGGATAAAGAGACCGCGCAGGAATTTATCACCGAAATCAAGGTGGATATGTTCAACCATCAGGGAGCGCTGGCCAACCTCACGGCAGCAATTAACACGGCTTCATCCAACATTCAGAGCCTGAATACGGAAGAGAAAGATGGCCGCGTGTACAGCGCTTTCATCCGACTGACGGCGCGCGATCGCGTCCATCTGGCGAATATCATGCGTAAAATCCGCGTGATGCCGGATGTGATTAAAGTCACCCGTAACAGAAACTAATTGTATGAATTCTCAACGTTATGCGCGTATTCGCGAGATGCTCGCCAGACGTCAGCCCGATCTGACAGTTTGCATGGAGCAGGTTCACAAGCCCCATAACGTCTCTGCTATTATCCGCACCGCAGACGCCGTCGGCGTGCATGAAGTCCACGCTGTCTGGCCAAGCAACCGCATGCGCACCATGGCCTCCTCCGCCGCAGGCAGTAATAGCTGGGTGGAGGTGAAAACACACCGTACCATTGGCGATGCTGTCGGCGTACTGAAAGCGCGCGGCATGCAGGTACTCGCCACGCATCTGTCGGACAAAGCGGTCGACTTTCGCGAGATCGACTACACGCGCCCGACCTGCATCCTGATGGGTCAGGAGAAAACCGGGATCACTCAGGAAGCACTGGATCTGGCGGATCAGGACATCATCATTCCGATGATCGGCATGGTGCAGTCGCTCAACGTTTCCGTGGCCTCAGCATTAATTCTGTATGAAGCGCAGCGTCAGCGGCAAAACGCCGGTATGTACCAGCGCGAAAACAGCATGCTGCCGGATGAAGAGCAGCAGCGCTTGCTGTTCGAAGGAGGTTACCCGGTGCTGGCGAAAGTCGCGAAACGTAAAGGGCTGCCTTACCCGCACGTCAATTCGGAAGGCCAAATCGAAGCCGACCCCATGTGGTGGTCCACTATGCAGGCGGCAGGATAACCGATGAAAGGTAAGCTGCTCGACGCGGTGCCCTTAAGTTCGCTGACCGGCGTCGGCGCGGCGCAGAGCAGCAAACTGGCGAAAATCGGCCTGCACACCGTGCAGGATCTGCTGCTTCACCTGCCGCTGCGTTACGAAGATCGCACCCAACTTTACCCTATTGCCGACCTGCTGCCGGGCATCTACGCCACGGTGGAAGGCGAAGTGCTGAACTGCAATATCACTTTCGGCGGTCGCCGAATGATGACCTGCCAGATCAGCGACGGTTCCGGCATCCTCACCATGCGCTTTTTCAACTTCAACGCGGCAATGAAAAACAGCCTCGCCACTGGCCGCCGCGTGCTGGCCTATGGCGAAGCAAAGCGCGGGAAGTATGGTGCGGAGATGATTCACCCGGAATACCGCGTGCAGGGCGATCTCAGTACTCCCGAATTACAGGAAACGCTTACGCCGGTTTATCCCACCACCGAAGGGATTAAGCAGGCGACATTGCGTAAACTGACCGACCAGGCGCTGGAACTGCTGGCGACCTGCGCCATCAGCGAACTGCTGCCGCCTGAGCTGGCACAGGGCATGATGAGCCTGCCGGAAGCGCTGCACACACTGCATCGCCCACCGCCGTCATTGCAGCTGGCTGAACTCGAAGCGGGTACGCATCCGGCACAGCGCCGTTTGATCCTTGAAGAATTACTGGCGCATAACCTGAGTATGCTGGCGCTGCGCGCCGGGGCTCAGCGCTATCATGCGCAGCCGCTCGTTGCCAAAGATGAGCTGAAGCAAGACCTGCTGGCGTCGCTACCGTTTAAACCGACCGGCGCACAGGCGCGGGTCGTGGCGGAAATCGAGCGCGATATGGCGCTGGATATTCCGATGATGCGCCTGGTACAAGGCGATGTCGGCTCCGGTAAAACGCTGGTTGCCGCACTGGCCGCATTACGGGCGATCGCCAACGGTAAGCAGGTGGCGATGATGGCACCGACCGAGCTGCTGGCTGAGCAGCACGCCAACAATTTCCGCAACTGGTTTGCGCCGCTCGGTATCGAAGTGGGCTGGCTGGCGGGAAAACAAAAAGGGAAGGCGCGCCAGGCACAGCAGGATGCCATTGCTAATGGCGAAGTCCAGATGGTGGTCGGCACGCACGCTATTTTCCAGGAGCAGGTGCAGTTTAACGGCCTCGCGCTGGTGATTATCGATGAGCAACACCGCTTTGGTGTCCACCAGCGTCTGGCGCTGTGGGAGAAAGGCCAGCAGCAGGGTTTCCATCCTCACCAGTTAATCATGACGGCCACCCCGATTCCACGCACGCTGGCGATGACCGCCTATGCCGATCTCGATACGTCGGTTATCGACGAACTGCCGCCGGGCCGTACGCCAGTCACCACGGTTGCCATCCCGGATACACGCCGCAATGAGATTATCGATCGCGTGCGCAATGCCTGCATCGATGAAGGCCGTCAGGCGTACTGGGTATGTACGCTGATTGAAGAGTCCGATCTTCTGGAAGCGCAGGCGGCAGAAGCCACCTGGGAAGAGCTGAAACTCGCGCTACCGGAGCTGAATGTCGGGCTCGTGCATGGCCGCATGAAGCCAGCGGAAAAACAGGCAGTCATGCAGGCGTTCAAACAGGGTGAGCTGCATCTGCTGGTCGCGACCACGGTAATTGAAGTCGGCGTGGATGTGCCCAACTCCAGCCTGATGATTATCGAAAACCCGGAGCGGCTCGGCCTTGCGCAACTCCACCAGCTACGCGGGCGCGTCGGGCGCGGCGCGGTAGCCTCGCACTGCGTTTTGCTCTACAAATCCCCGCTCTCAAAGACAGCGCAAAAACGCTTACAGGTGCTGCGCGACAGCAACGACGGCTTTGTCATTGCGCAAAAGGATCTGGAAATTCGCGGTCCCGGCGAGCTGCTCGGAACCCGCCAGACCGGCAATGCGGAATTCAAAGTCGCCGACCTGCTGCGCGACAAGGCGATGATCCCGGAAGTTCAGCGTGTCGCCCGCCATATTCACGAGCGTTATCCGCAGCTTGCAGCGGCATTAATCGAACGCTGGATGCCGGAAACAGAACGCTACTCCAACGCCTGAGTTTCAGGACTTTAGCCGGTAGAAATAACATCCCTTCGAAAAGTGTGTTTTTAACATAGCAACCGTTTGCTTTTACCAAACAGTCCGATAAAATCAGCGCTTTTCCATCAGGGGATTGTCTGAGATGTCCTTAAACACCATCGAGTCCGAAAGTGCGCAACCGGTTGCGCAGACTCAACCCAGCGAGCTGATCTATCGCCTTGAAGACCGCCCGCCGCTGCCGCAAACCCTGTTTGCTGCACTGCAACACCTGCTGGCGATGTTTGTTGGCGTGATTACGCCCGCGCTGCTGATCTGTCAGGCGCTGGGGTTACCGGCTCAGGACACTCAGCACATCATCAGCATGTCGCTGTTCGCCTCCGGCGTCGCTTCCATCATCCAGATTAAAGCCTGGGGCCCGGTGGGTTCCGGTCTGCTATCGATTCAGGGCACCAGCTTCAACTTCGTTGCGCCACTGATTATGGGCGGCACGGCGCTGAAAACCGGCGGTGCGGATGTACCAACTATGATGGCTGCGCTGTTCGGCACCCTGATGCTGGCAAGCTGTACCGAAATGGTTATCTCGCGCATTCTGCCGCTGGCACGCCGCATTATTACCCCGCTGGTTTCCGGCGTGGTGGTGATGATTATCGGCCTGTCGCTGATCCAGGTTGGCCTGACTTCCGTCGGCGGCGGTTTTGCCGCAATGGGCAACCACACCTTCGGCGCGCCGAAAAATCTGCTGCTGGCGGGCGTGGTGCTGGCCATCATTATTCTGCTCAACCGTCAGCGTAACCCGTACCTGCGTATTGCTTCGCTGGTGATTGCCATGGCGGTCGGTTATGTGCTGGCGCTGTTTATGGGCATGCTGCCGGAATATAGCGCGCCAGCGAACGCCTTTATGGTACCAACCCCGCTCTATTACGGCCTGAGCATCGACTGGAACCTGCTGCTGCCGCTGATGCTGGTATTTATGATCACCTCGCTGGAAACCATCGGCGACATCACCGCCACCTCTGACGTTTCCGAGCAGCCCGTCGCCGGCCCGGTGTACATGAAGCGCCTGAAAGGCGGCGTGCTGGCAAACGGCATCAACTCGTTTGTTTCGGCGGTGTTCAACACTTTCCCGAACTCCTGCTTTGGCCAGAACAACGGCGTGATTCAGTTGACCGGCGTCGCCAGCCGCTATATCGGTTTCTTCGTGGCGCTGATGCTGGTTGTGCTGGGTCTGTTCCCGGCGGTCAGCGCTTTCGTTCAGCAGCTGCCTGAGCCGGTGCTCGGCGGCGCAACGCTGGTGATGTTCGGTACGATTGCCGCTTCCGGCGTGCGTATCGTCTCCCGCGAGCCACTGAACCGTCGCGCGATTATGATTATCGCGCTGTCGCTGGCCGTGGGCCTTGGCGTTTCCCAGCAGCCGCAGATCCTGCAATTCGCGCCTGACTGGCTGAAAAACCTGCTCTCCTCCGGTATCGCCGCAGGCGGTATCACCGCAATTGTATTGAATCTGATTTTTCCGCCAGAGAAAAACTGACCGCGCCACGGCAGCCGGGCTTACCGGCTGCCGCTGTCATCTCCTTTCATCATTCCGCCCTTGAGCATTGCGCATAAATCGTGCATAACTGCCTGATTGACACTTCGGGGATGGAAGATCATGAAATTTCTTGGAAAGCTGCTTTTAGTTGTCGTTATCGTCCTGCTACTGGCGATAGTGGCCGCTTATTTTCTGCTGCAAACCCGTTGGGGTGCGACACAGGTCAGCAACTGGGTGAATAACAACAGCGACTATCACCTCACCTTCGACGTGATTGATCACCGCTTCTCCTCGCCTTCCCATGTATTACTGAAAAACGTCAATTTCGGCCGCAAAGGCAACCCGGCGACACTGGTCGCTAAAACCGTGGATATTGGCCTGAGCAGCCGCCAGTTGACCGATCCGCTGCACGCCGACACTATTTTATTGCAGGATGGCACGCTCAATTTCTCCCCGTCTGCCGCGCCGCTTCCCTTCCAGGCCGATCGCCTGCAACTCAATAATATGGCGTTCAATAGCCCGACCACGGGCTGGGATCTGAGCGCGCAACGGGTGATGGGCGGCGTCTCGCCCTGGCAGCCGGTGGCTGGCAATGTGCTGGGCAGTAAAACGCAAATTCAGATGAGCGCCGGTTCGCTGACGTTAAACGGCGTTCCGGCCAGCAACGTGCTCATTCAGGGCAGCATCGACAAAGATGTTGTTACCCTGACGACTATCGGCGCGGACATGGCGCGCGGCTCGCTGACCGGCGATGCGAAACGCACTGCCGATGGCGGCTGGGTGGTGAATAATCTGCGCCTGAACGATATTCGCCTGCAAAGCGATAAAACCCTGCTCGATTTCTTCAACCCGCTCACCACACTGCCGTCATTACAGATTGGCCGTGTCGACGTGACGGACGCGCGTTTACAGGGGCCGGGCTGGGCGGTTACCGACCTCGATCTGAGCCTGAGCAATTTGACGCTGATTAAGGGTGACTGGCAGAGCGACGACGGCAGGCTGTCGATGAACGCCAGCGAGTTTATTTACGGCTCGCTGCACCTGTTCGACCCGATCCTGAATGCTAACTTTTCTCCGCAGGGAATTGCGCTACAGCAATTCACCTCGCGCTGGGAAAACGGCATGGTGCGCACCTCCGGTAACTGGTATCGCGCGGGCCATGCGCTGGTGCTCGACGACGCCGCATTCGCCGGGCTGGAGTACACACTGCCGGAAAACTGGAAGCAACTGTGGATGGACGATCTGCCGCCGTGGCTGAACACGGTAACGCTGAAGAAATTCAGCGCCAGCCGCAACCTGGTGATTGATATCGATCCGACGTTCCCGTGGCAGCTCACCTCGCTGGATGGTTATGGCGACAATCTGCAACTGGTGCGCGAAGGAAAATGGGGCGTCTGGAGCGGTAGCGCAAAACTAAATGCCGCAGCGGCAACATTCAACCGCGTGGACGTGCGCCGTCCGTCGCTGGCGCTGAATGCCAACGGCAACATGGTCAATATTACCGAGCTGAGCGCCTTCACCGACAAAGGGTTGCTGGAGGCGAAAGCCGTGGTCTCGCAAACGCCGGATCGCAGCGTCAATGTCAGCCTGAACGGACGCGGTGTACCGCTGAATGTGCTCCAGGAGTGGGGCTGGCCAGCATTACCGATAAGCGGCGATGGCAACCTGCAACTGACCGCCAGCGGCAGCATACGCGCCGATGCCCCGCTGAAGCCCAGCGTTAACGGCGAGTTATCTGCGGTAAACGTACAGAAACAGCAGGTAAAACAGAGCATGCATGGCGGCGTGGTATCGGGCGGCGTAGTGGCGCCATCCGCAACTGAGACGCCCGCACAGCCCGCCCCTGCCCAGCCCTGAAACATTACTTTAACAAAAATTGCGCCTTCCCCGTGAGAATGTGGAAGGCTTTTTAACGGTGATCTACGATTCTTCTCAATTTTTGAGGAAGGACAGTTACGATGACCGCCGTTATCATTCTCGCCGTTTTTCTTATCAGCGTGTTCTATGCGCATTCCCGCGGCATAGAGAAACAAAAGCTTTCGCGCCAGCTGTTTGATCATTCGACGTTTATGGCGCCGATCAATATGTTTATGACCGGTTTTTCGCGCCTGCCGCCAAAGCAGCCTTTTTTTGATACTGCCGCGTTTCCCGAGTTACAAAAGATTACTGATAACTGGCAGGTAATACGTGAAGAAGCGCTGCGTTTGCAGGATCACATCAAAGCAGCGCAGACCAATAATGACGCCGGTTTTAACACCTTCTTTAAACGCGGCTGGAAGCGTTTTTATCTGAAATGGTACGACGATGCCCATCCTTCGGCGCAGGCGCTCTGCCCGGTCACTACCCGGCTGGTTAACCAGATCCCCTCCATTAAGGCGGCGATGTTTGCCGAGCTTCCTCCGGGCGCTTATCTTGGTAAACACCGCGACCCGTATGCCGGTTCCGTGCGTTACCACTTAGGCTTAGCCACGCCGAACGACAATCGTTGTTTTATCGAAGTCGATCGCCAGCGCCACAGCTGGCGCGACGGAGAAGCCGTGATTTTTGACGAAACATATGTTCACTGGGCGGAAAACAAAACGGACCAGACACGCATTATTCTGTTCTGCGACATCGAACGGCCAATGAAATGGCGATGGGCGCAGGCGATCAACCATTGGGTTGGTGCCACGCTGATGTCTGCCGCCAGTTCGCCGAACGACGAAGGCGACCGTACCGGCGCCATCAACCGGATCTTCAAATATATTTATGCCCTGCGAGAAGGCGGCCAGCGCCTTAAAAAACGCAGCCGCAAGCTCTACTATGCGTTGAAATACCTGGTTATTATCGCGATCTTTGCTGCGATTATTGTGCCGGGTTTACTGTAATTGCTCCCTCTCCCGACAAGGAGAGGGAAATACCCCTCAAAATCAGAGCGTAATACGCACTTCACTACCCTGCGGCGTAATCACCACACCCAGCTCGCTGCCGGACTGCGTTGCGCCCTGCACCCCGGCAATCTGTGCGATATTGCGCAGGCACAGCGTCCAGTTACGCCCTGCACCGTCAGCCTGTATCGTAATCACGCCATGTGCACGTTTCGCCCGCAGACTGAAGATCACCGCGCCGCGGGCATCCGGCACTTCGCACAACGCTTCACGTCCGTCATCCAGGGAAAACAGCTGAAATGCCGTGTCCTCGTGCCAGGCATAATCCGGCCGCTGATCGTTACTGCCCAGCGCCAGCAGCGTATTGTCACGTACGTAAACCGGCAGGCTCATAAAGTTGTGGCGCTGTTTATGCCAGTGGCTGCCGATCTGGACGTCGTTATGCCACAGGTGCGTCCAGCGTCCTTCCGGCAGATAAAACTGCACATCGCCCGCTTCACTGAACACCGGCGCGACCAGTAGCGCATCGCCGAGCATATACTGCCTGTCGAGATAGTCGCAGGCGGGATCTTCCGGGAAGGCCAGCACCATGGCACGCATCATCGGCACGCCAGATTCATGCGCCTGCGCAGCCTGGCGATAAATGTACGGCATCAGGCGACATTTCAACTGTGTGAAGTGGCGTACAACATCGCAGGACTCTTCATCGTACGCCCACGGCACGCGGTAGGATTTGCTGCCATGCAGGCGGCTGTGGCTGGAGAACAGCCCGAACGCGCACCAGCGTTTGTAGACATGCGCAGGCGCAGTATTTTCGAAGCCGCCGATATCGTGGCTCCAGAAGCCAAAACCGGAAAGTCCAATGGATAACCCACCGCGCAGGCTTTCGGCCATCGATTCGTAGTTGGCGTAGCAGTCGCCACCCCAGTGAACCGGGAACTGCTGCGCACCCACGGAAGCCGAGCGGGCAAACAGCACCGCTTCCTGCTCGCCAAGCGTCTCTTTCAGCACATTCCACACCAGTTCGTTGTAGATGTACGCATAATGGTTGTGCATCTTCTGCGGGCACGCGCCGTTATGCCAGGCCACATCGGTCGGAATGCGTTCGCCGAAATCGGTTTTGAAGCAATCCACACCCATCGCCACCAGGCCTTTGAGCTTATCGGCGTACCACTGGCAGGCTTCCGGGTTGGTAAAGTCATAAATCGCCAGCCCCGGCTGCCATTTGTCCCACTGCCATAGCGAGCCATCCGGGCGTTTCAGCAGGTAACCCTTCTCTTTCAGCTCGCGGAAAACGGGCGATTTTTGCCCGATATAGGGGTTGATCCAGACACAGATTTTCAGCCCGCGCGCTTTCAACCGCTTCAGCATGCCGGCCGGATCCGGGAAGGTCAGCGGGTCCCATTCGAAATCGCACCACTGGAAGGCCTTCATCCAGAAGCAGTCAAAATGGAACACATGCAGCGGCAACTGGCGTTCGGCCATGCCATCGATAAAGCTGTTCACCGTCGTTTCGTCGTAGTTGGTGGTGAACGAAGTGGTCAGCCACAGGCCGAATGACCACGCGGGCGGCAGCGCCGGACGGCCAGTAAAGCGGGTATAGCGATCCAGTACCGCCTGCGGCGTCGGCCCGTCGATAACGAAATACTCCAGATATTCGCCTTCAACGCTGAACTGCACTTTGGAGACCTTCTCCGAACCGATTTCAAATTCCACGGCTTCCGGGTGATTGACCAGCACGCCATAACCATGATTGGTCAGATAGAAGGGGATATTTTTGTACGACTGCTCGGTGCTGGTGCCGCCATCGCGGTTCCAGGTTTCCACCGCCAGGCCGTTGCGCACCAGCGCGGTAAAGCGCTCGCCGAGACCATACACCGTTTCGCCCACGCCGAGATCCAGCCGCTCAAAAAGGTAGTTGCGCCCGCTGTTGCCATTCTGCACATAGCCGTTATTTTTCAACTGGCTGCCGGTGATGCGTTCGCCATCGTGCAGAAAATCTATCGCCCAGTTGTCGCCTTTCCCCACGCGAACGCTAAGCGAACCGCTTTGCAGCTCGGCAAACGCTTCCGTGTTGCGTATCTCCACGTGGACGTTTTGCGCAACGTTAAGCGGGAAGTGCGGGCCGTTATCCAGCGCCCCCTGAAAGTGCTCAATGCGCACGCCGATAATCCCCTCCTGCGGCGAGAAAAAGCGCAGCGTAAACAAAGGAGTATCCAGTTGCCAGGTGCGCTCACGCACATCGCGCGGTGCGGCATAGACCACCATCTCATTGCCCTGCGGTTCAACTTCAAATACCTGAACCGGCTGGATTAACGTCAACCCCGGCTGGATAAGCCAGTTGCCATCACTAATTTTCATCTGTCACTCCTTACAGTAATTCTTCCCGGGCTGAAACATGGCCAAACCCCTGCTTGCCGCGGTGCTCGCCACGCGCCAGTTGCGCCATGATCGCTTTCAGGAACGGGGTTTTCAGCGTGTAAAAGCGTTTGGCGATAATGGCGCTGAGCAGGTAGCAAAGCGCCGGAACCAGCGTGAACAAGGCAATAATGATGCTGATGGTGGTGCTGTTCTGGCTGTGAGCCGCGGCATCGTAACCGCCACCGGCCAGCGCCCAGCCAATCAACGCGCCGCCAAATGCAAGGCCGAGTTTCAGTACAAACAGCGTACCGGCAAAGCTGATGCCGGTAAGGCGCTTACCGTTGCACCATTCGCCGTAATCGACGGTGTCGGACATCATCACCCACTGGATTGGCGTTACCAGCTGGTGCAGCACGCCGATGACAAAGATAAAGATGAACATGGTGACGCTGGCCTGGATCGGCACGAAAAACATGGCAATGCTCAGCACGGTGAGCGCGGCGTTAGTCCACCAGAAGATGGTGACTTTGCATTTCCAGTCAGTCAGCGGTTTCGCCAGCGCACTGCCAATCAGGTTGCCGACACAGTAGGTGGTGAGGAACGCGGTAAAGATGGCGGCATCGCCCATGATCCAGGTGACGTAATACATCATCGCGCCGCCGCGCACGCAGACGGCGAGGATGTTGAGGATGGTCAGCACGCCGACGATGCGCCACTGGTCGTTCTGCCAGATATCGCGCAGATCTTCACGCATTGAGGTGGTGCTCGGCGGTGCCTGGATACGCTCTTTGGTGGTGAAGAAGCAGAACGCCAGCATCATAAAGGCGACCACCGAGAGCACCGCAATCCCGCCCTGGAAACCAGCGACTTTGTCTTCGCCGCCAATTAATTTCACCAGCGGCATCATCAGCACCGTGGAGAGCATGCCGCCTGCGGTGGCGAGCACGAAGCGCCAGGATTGCAGCGAGATGCGCTGTGTCGGGTCATTAGTGATAACGCCGCCGAGCGCGCAATAGGGAATATTGACCACGGTGTAAAGCAGGGTGAGTAACGTATAAGTTACAGCGGCATAAATCATTTTGCCGCTCATGCTGAGATCCGGCGTGCTGTAGGCCAGCACGCAGACCACGCCAAACGGCAGCGCGCCGAAGATGATCCACGGGCGGAATTTCCCCCAGCGGCTGCGCGTGCGGTCGGCAAGCAGCCCCATGCACGGGTCGGAAATGGCGTCTAACGCGCGCGCCAGCAGGAACATGGTGCCGGCAAACCCGGCGGGAATACCGAAAATATCGGTATAGAAAAACATCATGTACAGCATCACGTTATCGAAGACGATATGGCTGGCGGCATCGCCCATCCCGTAGCCAATTTTTTCTTTTACAGAAATAATCTGACTGTCCATTTTTGTTTCCTTTACGCGTGAAAAGTGCACAGAGAGCGGTTTCACACGTTGTAAACGATTGGTTTTCAGCCGGGTATTGCGATTTCTTGTTATCAATTTACGTTTATTCTTTTCTGTGATCGCACCCCCTTTCACCGAAGCGAAGCGGCTAAGCGATGGAAAAGATTGGGATTTATCTTAAACCGAGGATTTTACCGGCAGCACAATGAGAAAAATTCTGATGAGGGTATGTGGTAAATGACTGAAAGTAGCTATAATGCGCCCCGCCTCCATGTAGCAATGCAGGCGCGGAAGATCGTCATCTCCGGTGAGGTGGCTGGACTTCAAATCCAGTTGGGGCCGCCAGCGGTCCCGGGCAGGTTCGACTCCTGTGATCTTCCGCCAAAATGTCTTTTTGTTCTGCTATAACTTCCAACCTCATTATTACTGATACAAACATGAGAAGTATGCCTTTTTAAATTCATAGATTAGGAATGTTCAATGAATGCAATTTTCGGAATGGAATCAAAAGATATTATTATGACTGCCGCAGTGATTATTGGTCCAATACTTGCTGTGCAAACACAAAAATTATTAGAGCAATTCAGGGAAAGAAAAAACCAACGCCTTTCTATTTTTCGAATATTAATGTCGACCAGAGCACAAAGATTGCATAGAGAACATGTTCAGGCCTTAAACATGATTGATATAGAGTTCTATGGAAGAAAATTTCCATTATTCAAAATTAAATATCAAACTAAAAGGGAACAAGCCGTAACACATGCATGGAAAAGTTATAACAGCCATTTAAATAAGCTCCAGGATTACCCTGATATTAATATATGGTTTTCCAAATCAGACGATCTCTTTACTGATCTGCTATATGCGCTTTCACAAGCCATGAACTATGACTTTGATAAAGTACAATTGCAAAGAGATTGCTACAGCCCAATCGCCCACGGCGATCAAGAAGCTACACAAGCAAATATTCTAAAAGGCCTTGAAAAAGTTCTCTCTGGTGAAAATCCTTTACCTATGCATATAACAAATATTCCGGTTAATACTCCAAGTGAAAGTTTTCAAGGCGACAACCAAGAGATGAACAAAAACTAAGACCAGTCTAAGCTTTTGGTTCAATGCCCCTTTCCCGCAAAGCCTCCCTCGCTAGTTCCTTTAACCAACTGGCGAGGCTTACCCCTTCTTCAGCTGCCACAGCATCAAGCTGTTCCTTTAACGCCGGATCAATACGCATTTTGAACTGCGGTGATTGACCGCCACCTTTCGGTTTTTTCTCGCGTGATATGGTTGACATGGGGCCACCTATTTAACTATTCTCACTTTATAGGAGGCCACCTAAAAGCAATCCTTCCTATCATAGCAACGCTCCGAAAGTGCAGGAACACAACCGGAGCGTCTAACCATCCCCAACTATCAAGGAGTTGATAATGGCTGATCCGCATTCTACCCCAGACTTTACGCCCACCGGAACCGAGCACAGTGTAATTGTGCGCTATCGCCCGAATCAGGGCGACACCAGTACGCCGTGCATTATGCTTTCCGGCAAGTGGCTGCGCGATGCCGGGTTTGATACCGGGCAACATCTGCTGGTGAAGGTGATGCAGGGTTGCATTGTGCTAACCAAACACAGCGAGAAGGAAGAGTGGCTGGCAAGCGAGCTGGATAAAACCCGCAGGCAACTCAGGGAAGTGAAAAGCGTCATGAAAAACGCCTATCTGCAATCAAAGCCTAACTGAGCGCCCTTTCTCCTTTATCTTCATAGTGGTTGCGCTAATGAAATGCAGTATGAGTATCTGGCATACTGCATAGCTTATTCAGCAATCAGAACGCATATCGCGGAGGCAGCATGGCAGATGAACGCTTAACCCAATCCCCGGCAGGTGAATTTATCATGTTCGCCAGCGGTGACGGGAAAGTACGCATTACATGCCGCTTCGAGCATGAAACCTTATGGCTCCCGCAGGCATCCATTGCCGCACTTTACCAAGTCACCCCGCAAGCAATAACCCAACATATCAAAGCCATTTATGAAGAGGGAGAACTTGAACAAAACGCAACCTGTAAGCCTTACTTACAAGTTCAACAGGAAGGGACACGGCAGGTAAGTCGCAACACTCTTCACTACAGTTTGCCAGTCATACTTGCCATCGGCTACCGCGTTCGCTCCACCCGGGGCACACAGTTCCGTCAGTGGGCAACCCAGACGCTCCAGGAATACCTGATTAAAGGTTTTGTGATGGACGACGAGCGGCTGAAAAACCCGCCAGTCGGTTCTTCTGCCGTGCCTGATTATTTCGATGAGATGCTGGAACGCATCCGCGATATTCGGGCCAGTGAGCGCCGGGTATATTTACGGGTTCGGGAGATCTTTGCGTTATCCGCCGATTACCAGCCGTCACTCAAAGAAACGACGCTATTTTTCCAGACTATCCAGAACAAATTACATTTTGCCTGTACCGGCCTGACCGCCGCTGAGCTTATTCATCAGCGGGCTGATGCTCGTCAGCCAATATGGGGTTAAGTGAAAAAGTGCATAAAATCGACGTTTATATATCATAAAAATTTTTATAATACTCTTAATTGTCAGTCGGGGGTATAAAATACCCCCGAGACGTTATGGTTCATCAGTTTTTTATAATCACGATCTTGTTTTTTTCAAGCGCATAAAAACATGTCCATCCCAGCGCAGATCATATTTTATATTTCCGATACCGGATAAACCAAGGTTATGAGCGATAACATTAAAAACAGCTTCGCATGAGCAGGCATTATTTTTTCTCAGCCTGTAAACCCCCTCGTTAACATCAAATAAATAAACCGATCCGCCACAATTTAACAGTGCCGTAGAATGTGAAAAGCTGGAATACGTATGCTCAAGGGGATGCAGGATCCTTTCGCTTAATGCCGTGGATATAACAATGGCAGTATTATTATATGCAGGAACATTGTTCAGAATACATTTCATGTGGAATCTCGCAGCAGTGTCACCCGCCAACTCATAATGTAATCTGTAACCGGCTCGCCTTGCCAATAAATCCTCCTGCCTGTTTAGCGTTTGCAGAAGTTGTATACGCCCTTCTGTTGTTCTGTGCATTTTTATGGCAGAATTTTGCACATAGTTACCAAAATCAAAAAAACGCTGTTTGTCATTAATGGCAAATCCAACTGTATTTTTATCATTGGCAATTTCTCGCAGCGCATCAGAAGTCCAGTACAGAGAAGAACCGAAGCAAATCCCATTAAGCTGATGCTTATCAAGATAATTATTATAATCCCTATAAATATCGACGCACTTCTCAAATCCATTTAATATTTCAGTCATTTGCATTGCACCTTAATTTTATAACTTATTAATCCATTAAAAAAGCACATTAAGATCGAATCGCATGGATGAAAACTATATAAGCATGCACTATAAGAATCTTCTAAAAACGCTTTAAATAAGAATTACAATAAACACTAACGCATTTAACACAATGATTGTTATTTGATGGTTTGTTATTTGCGTTAAGACGCAACGCAAACAGCATTAACAATGCAATACACTATTTTCCCTTCACCTCTAATGGGCCCCTCTGTATTTGCAAGGGTGACGATAATAATGGAGGATAAGGAAATATTACCGCATTCACCAAACGCGCCCGGCCAGAAAGACGAACCCTGTTGCATAAACCTCACCAACGTTATCCGCGCATAAATCAACCAATATCGGGCGCAACTGCGATTTATCACTCAGGATGTTCAGGAGTAACATAGACACTCCAAAAACCGACAGATAACCACCGACAGACAACAACCGATGAAACGCTCACTTTTTATCGTCATCACCGTTTTTTACTTCAACACCACTTTTGCCGCAGCGCCGTTACCAAAAGATGTCAGTGATTTCCGCGCGCTTGCCGAGCAGTGTGAACATTTTGCCAGCGAACAGGACAGCGATCTCAATGAGCAACAGCAAAAAGCACTGGATGCCAACCTTGAAGCTACCTGCGGTAAGGCCGTGGTTCAGCTCAAAACGTTACGGGAAAAGTATAAAAACGACGAGGAATTAATGAAGGTCATCAATGCCTATGATTTCTGATAGCTCTTCTGACGTGAATACATCATGGAAGGTGCCAACAGAATCTCCTGGTATATTGCCGCGGCGTTGCACCAGGCAATCTGAACCGTTTTGCGAAGAAAGCTTATTGCATATGCGTTAACAAATGTCGGCCAGGGGGAGCAGGAAGAGTGTAGCGTGTCGGGGATCTGACCATTTTCAACTCGTTGCTGTCTTTGCGCTCCTGAAAGGTTGCCTCCGGTACAACTTTACCGGCAATACAGCAAAAACAGTCATTCCAGTTATTGTAGATCTGGATCAGTTCCGCGACGCTGTTTAACCCGAGTTTCCGCAGGATCGCATTTTTATAATTACTGACGATTTTCTTATCCAAACCGAGCGCTTGCGCAATTTCATCACCCGCCTGGTAATCCAGCAGGTGGAGTAAAATCTTATGTTCCGTTTTATTCAGGTGGATTTCCCGGGCAGTATCAAACTTTTCCTTTCCTTTCAATAGCTTAAGAATTTTCTTAAGCTCATGCTTCAGAAAAGACAAAGAGGAAGCTTTGTCCACTTTTATGAATCTTGAACATATAAATGAAGGAAAACTTTTTTCTTCACTCAGGATTAAAATGAGTTTATCAACACTAAAGAATAATATTTGTTCATCCCCACGATCGTACGCAATCAATGTATGCGTTGCGCAAGGATTAATCGCTTTGAGCAGTATATCCATGCCCATCACAAAGTAACTGTCCTGTGAGATGATATACATATTCAGCCCCCGATAAGGTTATTTCTCGCCTCGTCCACATGACTGATACGTTTGTCAGAGTAATGTTAACGTTTGCCGCAGGGTTTATCTTTCACATTGAAAAACAAAGTTTTCCAACCCATTGTATTATTAATAAATAATGTCCTCAGGTATTCTTATCTGCCGGCTCGCCTGCACCATCTGAGTTGTTAACAATACATTATATTTCCGTTAAAAACTTCGCAAGCTCATCGGTAACATAAAACGAAAAAAAAGAACTGGAATATATCAACCAAATGCACTACGAGAGCCCAAAAGTTTATTCATACGGAATTTTTTAACACCGTATGTATTAACAGGTTGATTAACATATCTTAATTATGAAAAAAGAAAAAAAGGATGAAGGGAAAATTTCATTTTCTAATTTTTGCTACCTGTCTAATAGTCGACCTACTAAAATTAGTTATCTTTTTCTTAATAGCAAGAATATCGATCATGTTTTAGGATTTTTCATGTGGCAAGTGAGTGATTAAGAAATTAATTAACAAGTTGCCTTTTATCCTGGGCTGACAAACGATGTTGTTAACCTGCCTCTTAAATTTTACCTGTAATATTAATGTAATATACAAAAGCGAACTGTGCTACACAGTGCCAGATGAAAGATTGCACAGCCCGAAGAGAACGCTTACATTCGAAAGACATGCCTTGCTTTTCAAACTGTTATTATTCGGGGAGTGTTATGTTTTTCGCTGATCCCACGGTTATCACTGTCACTCATCCGGAGTGCTGCTGATGGCGATACCCAAACTGCGTAACTGGTTGCCTCTTCTCATCCTCTCACTGCTCTTTGTTGCCATGATGGAGCTGGTCCATTTGCCTGCGGCGCTCCTGCTGGGTCCGATGTTTGCCGGGATTATTCTCGCCATCCTTAACCGGCCTGTGGTAGTAAGCAAAACCAGTTTCGGCGTTGCGCAGGCGGTGGTCGGCGCCATGATCGCCCATGCCATTCCCCCTTCGGTGTTCGGTCGCATTGCTGCCGACTGGCCGCTGTTTATCAGTTGTATTGTTTCGGTGATTTTCGCCAGTGCCATTCTCGGCTGGATTATGGCGAAGCTACAGGTTTTTCCTGGCTCCACGGCGATCTGGGGTTCATCGCCAGGCGCGGCGGCAGCCATGACCATTATGGCCGAGAGTTTCGGTGCCGATGTCCGCCTGGTGGCGTTTATGCAGTATCTGCGGGTGATGATTGTGGCGCTGGTTGCGGTGCTGGTAACCCGCATGTGGATGGGCGCGACCAGCCCGGATCACGCGGTCGCGACATTTACCCTGTTCGGCCCGGTGCGCTGGCTGCCGTTTGTCGGTACGTTGCTGGTCATTGCGGCAGGTTATCTGATCGCCCGGCGGGTAAAACTTCCCTCTGGTCCGATGCTGATAACGTTAATTCTGGGAACCATTATCGAAGATACCGGGGTGTTGTCACTGGAATTGCCGCCGTGGCTGCTGGCGCTCTCCTACGCGGTGATTGGCTGGAGCATTGGGCTGCGCTTTACGCGGGAGATTGTCTGGTACGCCGCCCGCGCACTGCCGCGCGTGTTGCTGTCGGTGCTGACACTGGTGGCCGTGTGCTGCGGCTTTGCATTTTTGCTGGTGCAGTTCGCCGGTATCGATCCGCTCACCGCCTATCTCGCCACCAGCCCCGGCGGGGCAGACACGGTGGCGATCATCGCCTCTTCAAGTCACGTTGATATCTCGTTTGTGATGGCGATGCAGACCGGGCGCTTTATTCTGGTGCTGATCACCGGCCCGGCGATCTCACGCTTTGTGGCGAAAAGGCTGGGAGCATAACCCCGGCAGGAACGTCAATGCCGGGGCGACAATCACCCCACAGCCAGACGCAGCCTTTCGATCACCCCAGCCACTTCACGGCGCGCGTCGCCTTGCAGCGTCTGTAATGGCGGCGGCAGACACGGCGCCGTCACCACGCCCAGTAATTCGGCGGCAGTTGCGATCACGCGCAGGCTGCCGCCATAGCGGTTGAACAGATCCCACAGCGGTGCCAGCGCGTCGGAATGCGCCCGTGCCTGCGCCATGTCACCGGCCTGCGCCGCGCGGGAGATGGCCAGCGCCGCTTGCGGGAAGAGTCCGCCGAGCACCGAATACCAGATCCCGCAGCCAACGCTCAGACCATCAACTGCGATGGCATCGCCGCTGATGCCGAGCGTAATATGTGCCGGAATGTGCGCCCGCAGCGCCGCAATCCGCTCCAGCGCGGCAATGGGAGGAATTTTGATCGAGCCGACATTGGGTAACTGGGCGATGCGGGCAAGCAGCGCATCGCTGAAGGTGAAATGCGTCGCACGGGGATTATCGTAAACGCAGAGCGGCACCGACAATTCGCGTGTCACCGCCGCGTACAGGCCGAACACTTCATCTTCGGTTAACGCGTGATAGGAAACCGGCGCCAGCAACACCGCGCTAACGCCCGCTTTTTGCGCATCTTCCGCCAGCCACAGCACATCGCGGGTACGCAGTGCGCCAATCCCGGCGATCACCGGCACCGCGCCGGAGTGTTCCGTCGCCAGACGCAACGCAGCAGCGCGTTCATTACGGCTGAAATAGGGATAGCAACCCGTCGATCCTAACGCCCCAATCGAATCCACCCCGGCCACGCGAAGTTTTTCGATCAGCCGAACGTATGCCGCTTCATCCAGCCGCTCATCAACCAGCGGCGTCAGCGGAAATGCGCTCAGTCCAGTGAAATCCATGCTTTACCCCCCTTCAGAGTCAGAAACCCAGCGCTGTTTTCTCACAGCAACAGCCTGGCATCATACGTTGCAATCCGGCGATCGGTTCGTCGCCTGCCTCACATAATGCAGCCTGCGGCATTTCCGGCAGGCTCTTGAGGATGAACCTTAGTTTTCGTCGCCAACCGGAACAGCGTAGCGCAGGCTGATAGCGTTGTAGAGATCCACCACCGGGTCAATGGCCGGTACCACGCCGTGGCGCAAACGGATATCCCGCACCACTATGCCAACGACAGCGCGCAGCCGGTGATCTTTACCATGACGGCCAGCGAGCGCCATTCATGAATCTCCCTCATAACGTCATTATGATTTAATGACATCATCATTTGTGTCGCTCTGATTAAGATAACGTTCCGCCTTTGTCGGCACCCTCCTCGTTACTGAATCAGGATCCTATGAGCAACAAGATACACGGGCCGCTGTTCCTCGCGATCCTCAGCGCGCTGATGGCCTTTACTTCTCTGTCGACAGATATCTATCTGCCCGCCATGCCGCTGATGGCCAGCGAGCTGCAAGGGGATATCGAACTAACCATTACCGGTTTTTTAATCGGCTTCGCGCTGGCACAACTGGTATGGGGACCGATCAGCGACGCCATTGGCCGCCGTCGACCGCTGTTTATCGGTATGCTGCTGTTTATTATCGGTTCCGCTGGCTGCGCCCTGTCGACGGACATTCAGCAAATTGTCTTCTGGCGCGTGTTTCAGGCCTTTGGCGCCTGTACCGGGCCGATGCTGGCGCGGGCGATGATCCGCGATCTGTTCGCCCGCACCCGCGCCGCGCAGATGCTCTCGACGCTGACCATCATTATGGCTATCGCCCCGATTATCGGGCCGCTGACGGGTGGGCAAATCATTAAGATCACCAGTTGGCACGCCATTTTCTGGCTGCTGGCGGTGATTGGCGGGCTGATGTTCTTCTCTCTCTATGCGCTGCCGGAAACCCTGCCGCCGGAAAAACGGGTCAACACCTCGCTGGCGGGCGCATTTACCAACTATTTCTCGCTGTTGCGCAATCGTACCTTTATGCGTTTTACGCTGTGCCTGACCTTTTTCTACGTTTCCGCGTATGCGTTTATTACCGGGTCGCCGTTTGTCTATATCCGCTATTACGGTATCGATCCGCAATATTACGGCTGGCTGTTCGCCATCAATATTGTGGGGCTGATGGGGATGAGTATGGTGAACCGGCGGCTGGTGCAGCGCCATCCGCTGGAAAGACTGCTGAAAATCGCCGTAGCCGGTGCCGCTGTTGCAGCCGTTGCGCTGGCGCTGGTGGTGAAGCTGCAACTGGGTGGCATTGCTGCGGTCGTTGTCTGTGTCTTCCTGTTCTTCTCAATGAACGGCATCATCGCCGCGACTTCTACTGCTGCGGCGCTTGATGCGGTGCCTGCCATTGCCGGGTCAGCCGCCGCGTTAATGGGTTCCTTGCAGTACGGCAGCGGCATCATTTCATCACTGCTGCTGACGTGGTTTCGCGACGGCACGCCATGGACAATGGTGTGGATCATGGCGCTCTTCACGCTCGCCAGCGCGGCGATGGTACTGCGCCGCCATTCATGACCCTGGCTCATAAGCTCATGCCGATTTCTCCCAATAGTCGCAGGTAATCGGCAGGGCTATGATCGCTGTTCCCGGAAAACGTGCGGGGCAGCGGTCACGCCAGCCTCCACCGATTTTCCGCCCGGTGAGTAAACTTAACGATAAGACCCACACTGGAGAAGACCATGAAGATCATCCGCAATGCTTCCGTTCCTTCTGCGCAAGGCCCAAAGGAATATTTCACTGGCCATGTTCGTATCGACGCGCCGTTTAAGGCCGAAGAACCTGCCCGTGTGGGCGGCGCAACGGTGACGTTTGAACCGGGCGCGCGCACCGCGTGGCATACCCATCCGCTCGGCCAGACGTTGATCGTCACCCACGGTAAAGGCTGGATCCAGTGCGAAGGCGAAGCCATTCAGGAGATGAACCAGGGCGATATCGTCTGGATCCCGGAGGATGTTAAACACTGGCACGGCGCGACAGCGGATACAGCGATGACACATATCGCCATCGCCGAGTCGTTAAATGGCAGCCCGGTGACCTGGCTTGAACAGGTTACCGACGAGCAATATCGCGGCTAACGAAGAAGCCATGAATAGCGTTGAAAACAACGTGGTGGTGATCGCCGACGATGTGGATATCAACGAAATTCTCTTCCGCCCGGCGCGACAAGCGCTGTAAAACCGTGGCGCAGGACGTGCCTGCGCCGGTTTAACGTGGCAACAATTCTGGCGTAAAACGCTGCAACTCACTCAGCAACAGCGGGTTATCCGGCGAGTTAAACAGCTCGCTAAGCTCCGTTTTTTTGTTATGGAAGGCCAGCGCTTCCGGGTTCGCTTTACCACTGATCGCCTGTTTCGCTTTACGGTTACACCACTGGCGGTACTCTTCCAGCGTGGCGCGGTAGCGCTGTGCATTCTCACGCATCAGGTGTTCGGCCAGACGGAATTTGCCGTAGCGGTCGCAAAGCTGACTTTCGATGTAGATCGCTTTCGGCAGGATATCCATCATCAGGGTGATAAAATCCAGCACCTGCTCAAGGTGGCGATCGGTCAGCTCATCGGCGAACGAGAGCAGATTATCAATCAGCGACAACACTTCATTACGCTCGCAGGCCAACTGCGCCAGCAGGCTTGCCGCTACGTCTTTGGTCTCCTCCACCAGCGCTTTATCCAGCAGCAGCACGCGGGCCGATTCCACCACGCCAAAATAGCGCGACAGTTTTTCCATATAAAAGATGACGTTCTGCGCATGAATATCGGCGGAGATCACGTCAATGCTCTGCTGTAGCTTGTCGATTTTTTTCGCCAGATACAGGGTTTGCACCACAATTGCGCCGACAACAATGCCTGTCGAAAGGCCGATCGCCGCCAGTTGCGTGGCTTGCGCCATCTGTACCAGCTGTTTCAGTTCGGTGATGGATTCCGGGTTAAAAGGGATCTGTTTGAGCGGCATATGCTGCGCAATCCCTGATTTTTCCGCCAGTTCCGTCCAGTACGCCACGCCGTCGCGCAGCACCGCTTTCCCGTTTTGCAGCGCCTCCAGTACGTCCGGATAGACCTTAAGCCAGTCAAACGTAAATATGGTATCCATCAAAAAATGTCCTCTTCAGGTTTCAGAAGCTGCTGGCGCATCGCCGCAATTTGTACCACCGCCGGCAACGTAACGCGGTAGGCCGGGCCGGTCAGCGCCGGTAGCGTGAGCAGCGCGGAGATCGCCATCCCCACTGGACCGGCAAAAATACCGATCGCCCGCACCAGTCCCGCATTGGCCGCCAGCGCCAGCCCGCGTCCCAGCAGCGCTCTGGCGACAGCATTGGCCACAATCAACGACACCTGGTAAGACATAAATCCGCCGAGGCGAATCGCCGCGATAATGGCGGACAGCGCCGCGCCGCCCGCCAGATTGCCGTTGATTTTCAACTGCGCGCGCACGCTGGCGCGTTCGGCTTCACTCATGTTTTCCCAGGAATCCTCAAACAATTTCGCCAGCATCGCTTTCTCGATTTCTACCGTGTCGGCGGAGAAATCCGTTTTCACGCCGATTTTTTTACACACATCGGTCAGGATCTCTTTGTACGGCACGCCGTTGCGGCGAATGAAATTCATCAGAGAATCGCCGCCAAAATGCTGCAATTCAGCCCCAATAAGCTGCCAAACCTGGCGAAAATCGCCGTTTGCGGCCTTGAATGCCTCATCGCCGGTTAATGACTCGGTGTAGCGCGTGGAACCATCTTTGTCGGTGGTTAAATAGTTCACCAGTACGCCCAGCATCTCCTGGTCTGCATAGCGCAGAAGCTCCAGGTCTGTATCCTGCCTGTAGTTATTTGCCATCGGTTATTGACTCTGTGGTAGTGCTGTCCTGACGTGCGGCAGCATGGGTGAGAAATTGCACTTCAACGCGGCGGTTGCGCTCATCATCAGGCGAAATGCCGCTGAGCGGCTGTGAATCGCCAAAACCGGCGACAATCACGCGCCGCGATTGTTGTTCATCCAGCGAGGTGACCAGCAGCTTGCGCGCTTCCCGCGCACGGGCGGCGGAGAGCGTGTAGTTGTCGTCATAAACGGTACAGAAACGGGAAATATCGGTGACCGGATTGCTGACCTGCAAGTTGTCGGTATGCCCTTCCACAAACACCTGGGTATTCGCCGCGCTGCCAACAAACTCAGCAATCCGCGGGGCCAGGCGCGCCAGCGCATCTTTTGCCTGATCGGTGATACAGGCGCTGCCTTTGGCGAAGATTTTGTCGCGCAGGGTGATTTTGCCGCTGGCCATATCAAACCCCACCAGCATCTCTTCACCACGATCGGCCATCTCCTTTTGCATGCTGTGCATCAGGGTGTTCAGCTTCTGCTGCGCTGCCGCCAGGCCGCTGTTTTTCTCCTGCTCGCGCTTCACTTCCGCCACTTTATTTTGCAGCACCGATAACACCAGCATCAGCATGACCACGGCCATCACGCCCGCCATCAGATCCGAGATAGAGACCCACTCATTTGGTTTATCTTTCATCGGCTGATTTACGCCTCTGCGCTTTCAGGCAGCGGATTCAGCCTGTAGTGTTGCGCTTCGGTCAGCAATGTCGCGAGCTTACGCTGCATATCCATCACCGCGGCAATAAGCGCCTCTTTTTCTGCCGATGGCAACTGGCTGGCGAGCTGTTTCGTCGTAACGTCACACAGGTCTTCCAGCTTCTCATGCAGCGTAACGATGACCTTACAGGCGTTTTCCAGCGCGGCTTGCGAGTCATTAAAGCGCTTCGGCAGCGACTCCAGCCGCTGGTTGCTGACGGAGACGGCCATCAGGCTGGTCTGGATCTCTTTGGTGACCCGCTTGATGTATTGCGTCATCTCCTGCACTTCAATGTTGAGGTTTTCACTGGTGATGGAGAAGTCGTTCATCACCCGGCTCTGTACTTTCGCCGCCTCATTGGTTTTCTCGCTCAGCTCCGTCATGGTGCTATCAATACGCGCCGACATGGTATCGACCGACAGGCTGATCACGGAGGTCGCCGAGGTAAGCTGGCTGGCCATCTCCGTCATATTGCTGCTGAAGGCATCGCCCATCTCGCCAATCGCCGCTTTGAGAGAGCGTTCGATGGTTTCCATGGTGGCGCTTAGCTGGCGGGTGGAAGCAGACAGCATCTCGCTCATCTGCTGTACGTTGCGGGTAAAGTCGCTGTTCATCTCTGTCACCACAGCAGAAAGCTCGCTGCGGATATCATTCATCACGCTGCTTAAATCCTCGCCCAGCGTGGAAACAACTCCTTGCAGGCTTTCCGCGGAATCCGCCACTTTCTGCGAAGCGTTACTCATCGCGCCAGCCGCCTGTTGCAGCGCCTCCAGGTTCTGCTGGCTGCTGCGCGTATAGCTCTCCAGCAGGCTGCGGGATTGCCCGTTGATATCGGCAATTTCCGTCAATGTCGCCAGTTGATGCGTATGGCGCTGCGTTTCGTACTCTTCGGCGCGTTTCGCCTGCTGAACAAACTCATCGCGTAATGTCTGAGTTTGCTGCGTCAGCGCCGCGACGAGACTTTCGGTGGCCGTTATCTGCGCCTGCTGTTGCTGCGCGTGGCGCTGCGCTTCGGCTTCTTCGCCCTGTTTTACCTGCTGCACAAACGCATCGCGCAGCGTTCGGGTTTCCTGCGCGAATGCCGCAACGAGCGTGTCAGTCGCCGTTATTTGTGCCTGCTGCTGTTGTTGAAGTTGCTCGCGGCGCGCGGCCTCTTCCGCTTCGCGGCTCTCATCAATCGCCTGCTGCAACCGGGCCATGCACCAGCTTAAGCGGCGCTCTTCATAGCCGTTATGGGTTTCCCACCACTTCAGGACAATAAAGGCGATAATCCCCCAGGTGGAGGTTTTAAATTTCACCCCCAGCCCCTGCATCATATTCATCAGATCGCCCATGGCGCTATCCATTGCGCCAATGCTGTTGCCGGTGTTATGCAGAATGCCGGAGGCTTTATCCAGCGCCAGCCCAAGGCCAAGAAACGTGCCCAACAGGCCGACAATTAACAGCATCCCCGGCATAATGGCGGCGATCTTCTCCGCTTTCGTCGCCACCGACTGGCTAAGTTCAGCGGCGGAACCCAGCCCGGAATTCATTTTTCCCTGCGTCTGACCATCCCATAATGTTTGCCAGTTCGCCTCTTTCGCCCGACGTTTCACGCTGCGAATAGTCATCGCCACGCCAGCTACCATCACCAAAAAGAAGAAAAGCTGTAACACATCCAGACCGGGAATCAGGAAATGGCCGACCTCTGCCAGCAGGTTCATGCCATCACCTCAACCATCAGCCCTTTTTCGGTACGTTGCTCGCAATCGTTGGCAAAGATGAGCGCAAAGTCGTTGATCAGATACTGTTCTTCCGTCGAGAGCGCCGACCACGGGCGGTTGTCCTGTGAACACTGAATCAGCAGACGCCCCACTTCCGCGCCGCGCTCCAGCAGAAATTCATTTCCTTCATCAATCAGTTGCTGTTCGTCTTTTTCCAGCATTTGCAGGAAGCCTTCGGCCGCATTCACGTAACAGCGACGCGCCTGCAAGGTATCTTCCAGTGCATTCAATTCTTGTTCTTCGCGCGGCAGGGAAATCTGCAAGTCGTTGAGCATAGCCATATCTTCCGCGCTCAGCGTTTCATTGTTCTGGGCGCGCAACAGGCGATCGCGCAGCATGCGGCTGCGGGAGAGCACCTTGCTATCGCGTTCCCAGTCCGCCTCCAGTAACTGACGGCTTTTCTCCCAGGCGATGATCATCTCTTCGAAGATAAACGGAATGATCGGCTTACCGAACTGACGAGTCGTCAGTGCATCCAGTTGCAGTGTGTGCTCTTCGCTGAACTCCGCATCCTGTTGAATCAGACGGTTAGCGGCGAAAATGATAAACAGCAGGTCATCATCAATCTCTTCCACGCGGGTAACGGATTCCATACGGCTTTCGTAAAACGCCAGCAGTTTCTGTACCGCGCGCAGGCGCAGGTAGTATTCAAAGTCCTGCAAATCGTCGCGCTCAAGGGCGATGTCCACTTCCGCTTTGGCAATCATGTAGTTGTTCAGCATCGCAATGGCGGAAACGGCGGATTTCTCTTCACCGTGCAGTTCACGTTCCGCTTCGGCCAGCGCTTCTGCATGGCGGCGAGCCTCTTCCAGCGCGGCTTTATCGAGCTGCTGCTGACGCGCGCCTTTGCACCAGTCAATCACCCATTGAATCGCTTTCTGCGCGCGACGCACCAGCGGGTGTTTATCGGCTTTCTCCAGCCACGCCAGCCCTTTATCCAGCAATGCCAGCGCTGTTTTGACCCAGGGATGCGTAAAGTACGCGCCTACCATCTTCAGGAAGGTGCGGCCTTTGCTGATGTGCGGTTTAATGCGCGTCCACATCTGGCTGACTTTACCGACAAAACCTTCCGCTTTTTCCGCCATCCAGCCAATGGCGCTACTGACGTACTCTTTCGCCTTGCTCACCGCCGACGAAACAAAGCTGCCAACCGAGGAAACCACAGAGGAAGCAAAATCGCATACAGAATCTAACCAACCCATTATTTTTAATCCCTTAGCTCACGCCGAGCATTTTTCTTGCTGTGTCAATGTGTGGAGGTATGTGTGATGCAGAAGAGGCGATCGCGCGATACGCTTCGCGGATCTGCGTCAGCGCGCTTTCAATATGCGCCAGCGCCAGTTGTTGTTGCGGGCTGCGAACGGCTTTCGGCAATGCCAGCCGCATCGCATTGCGCATATCGCGCCCGGAAAGGCCATCGGAAAGGGCAACCGCCTGCGCGATCAGGGTTTCTCGGTCGTCCGCCAGAGGAATGGTCGCCACCAGCAGTTTGGCCCAGATGCGCTGGCGCTCAGGCTCGCCGGGCAGGGTAAAGCCGATATGATGGGTGATGCGGCTCAGGAAGGCGCTATCGTAATTTTTCACAAAGTTGGTGGCGAAAATCACGATACCCGCGTGTTTTTCCAGTTCGATAAGCAAGGTGGAACGCATGGCATTGACCTCATTATCAATACCCTGCGTGACAGAAGAGAGGCGTTTACCAAGCAGCGTGTCGGCTTCGTCAAAGAACAACACGGCATTTTCGCGTTCGGCCTGGCGAAAAAGCGCAGCAATATTCTTCGCCGTTTCGCCCATAAATTTGCTTTCCAGATCAGTAATGCTCACCAGCATGATATTGCGCGCCAGCGAACCGGCCAGCGCCTCGGCGGTCAGGGTTTTTCCGGTGCCTGGCGGGCCGTAAAAATTAAGGACAATACCTTTTCCTTGCGGGTCAACGGCAGAGAACCCCCAGTCAAGGTAGATCTGCTGGTAGTGCTCGATTTTGGCTTTCGCTTCATCCAATTGTTCAATTACTTCCGCCGCCAGGGCGACATCGCTTTCCAGCGTAAAACGCGGCGCAATCGCTGGAGCGAAAAGTGATTTATCCTCATCATCGGCTTTTTCCCGTTGCCGGGAGAACTGCGGGCTGATGCGTCCGGATGTCATACTATCGCCTCTCTGTGTTAACGGTTTCGGTTTACGCGAACCAAACATATAAGTCCCTGTCCTTGATAACGTCGCGGCCGCTATACGGCGTGAAAACGGGTATGTAAATCCTGTTCAAATTGCTCGCGCAGCGAGGCGGGCGAAAGAATGCCGATGTCCGGCAGCCAGTAGCGCAGCCAGCGAAAAAGCGTATGCGGATCGCTGATCGCCGTAGAGAGCGTCAGGCTGCCATCGTCGTGGTGTTCAATAATGCGTTGCGCGGGGAACAGCGCCCGGCGGGTGACATACTCCGCGGCATGCGCCGATACGCGCAGTACCGTCTCCACCCGCGAGCCAAAGCGAATACCGACATGATTTTCCAGCTCGGCGACCACCTCAGCGAGCAGCTCAAAGCGCTGGTCGGTGCTGGTTAGCCGCTCAATACGCGCCACTTCGAACGCCTTTAACTGCCCTTTTTCTATGGCCGCCAGGTACCACAAGCCGTATTGGTTAATCAGCCGGTAAGGCTGCGCGCGCCGGGCTTTGTCGCGGTAGCGATATTCCACTTCTGTGCGCTGGCTAATGGCCTGATTTAACTGGTTAAGCAGCGGCTCGAGCTGCTGATTTTGCCGGCTGCTCGGTGCGTGAAAGGAGATATTGCTGCGCTGTTTCATGCTGTTACGCAGCGATTGTCCGTCCTGGCGCGGAAAGAGATGCGCCACGCCGGTAAAGTCAGCGAATTCCGCCAGATGACCGCTGTGTAATGTCGGAAGAAGGTGGGCGCTGAGTTTATAGCGTCCTGGCGAAACCTGATCGAGGATATGTCCCAGCCGCGCAAGGTCGCGGTAAGCCGTGCGTTCCGTTATGCCGAATTTATCGCACAGCCACGCCTTATCGATGGTTTTGCCCTGATAGAGCGCAGCGAAAATTTCGCACAGCCGCTCAATCAACGGGTCGTGTTTTCTGTCGTGACTTTCCTTCATTGCTGCGGGTTCCGGAATAAAGTCTCACAAGACGTTAAAAGTACAGCCTGACCATCGCGCCACGGCCCGAAGTTTCAGGTAAAACCTTGTTTTTGTTCATAGGGATTAACGGCAGAAAACAGGAAAACTAAAATGAAATTTCCGCGTGCTATGCAATCCCCTGATTCTATTAAGGGAAAGATAAACGTCCTCGCTGACAGGAGATGTCAGTGTACAGTAATTGCCGCCTGCCGCTTCGCTAACTTCAACAAAACATCAACGAATCGGCCACTTACGTTGTTCATTCCCCGTGCGGAAAAGATAATCGTTATTTACTTTGGTATATAACGAGAAGCATGATGAAAACGATGACAGGCAAGTGTGCAGCGGTGATAGCGCTGGCAGTGTTGAGCGCTACGCCCGTTCTGGCAAAAGATATTCGCGTCACTTATGCCGGTTCGATGGGCAAAGTGATGGATCAGGGGCTGGGACCGGTGTTTGCGAAAGCGGAAAACGGTGCCTGGCAGGGCCAGGGACAGGGCGCTTACGGGATGGCGCGTTTGCTGGCGAGCCATAAACTGACGGCGGACGTGTTTGTCTCCATCAACCCTGGCCCCATGCAGATCCTGAAAGATGCAGGCTTAATCGATGATGCCGTCCCGGTCGCCAGCACCAGCATGGTGATAGCGTACAGCCCGAAAGGGAAATATGCCGCGCAGTTTGCCGACTCCAGTAAACATCATGATGCCGGCTGGCTGAAGCTGCTGGCGCAGAAAGATATTCACTTCGGCCGCACCGATCCGTATGTCGATCCGAAAGGGCAGAACATTGTCTTTACCCTTCTGCTGGCGGAAAAATATTACCACCAGCCGGGCATCGCGCAGAAAGTGCTGGGCGACCTGCAAAACCCGGAACAGACTCACCAGGAAGGCGGCCTGCTGGCGCGCCTCGAGAGCGGCCAGATTGATGCCGCAGCCGGTTACGAAAGCGAAGTACGTTCCGCCCATCTGCCGTATGTTGCGCTGCCGGATGAGATCAACCTGAGTAACCCGGCGCTGGCGAAACAGTGGTATGACACTGTCAGCTTCACCATTAAAGACAGCGCTGGCAAAGATCAAACCCTGCACACGCAGCCGATGGTGTTTTACGCGGCAGTACTGAAGAACGCGCCAAACGGCACCGATCAGGCGAAGAA
Organism: Kosakonia radicincitans DSM 16656; assembly: GCF_000280495.2. NCBI lineage: Bacteria > Pseudomonadati > Pseudomonadota > Gammaproteobacteria > Enterobacterales > Enterobacteriaceae > Kosakonia > Kosakonia radicincitans. Next base: position 53,535 of record NZ_CP018016.1, on the reverse strand, counting down.
ATTCGTTGAATTTATGCAAAGCGCGCAGGGGCAGCAGATCTTGAATCAATATGGTTACGCCGCGCCGAAAGGCAACGCGCTGTACCGCTGATGCGCCAGGCCGGGCGTATGGCGGGCTGGTTGTCGCTTCCCGCATTGCTGCTGTTGTGCATTCCGTTTGTTACCCTGCTGCATGAAACGCCGTGGGGCCACTTCCGGCTTGCCTGGCGGGATGACAATGCGATTGCCGTGTCGCTCGGCCTTGGGCTGCTGGCGCTGTGCCTGATTATCCTGATCGGACTGCCGGTGGCCTGGTGGCTGGCGCGAGCTACCGGGCGCAAACGTCTGATCGCCGAGCTGCTGGTAATGATTCCGCTGCTGACGCCGCCGCTGTCGATGGGTATTCTGCTGGTTTCCGCATGGGGGCCGTACGGCCTGTTTGGTCAGTGGCTGTCGCAGGTCGGCATGACGCTGGTCAACAATCCTGCCGCCTTTGTGCTGGCACAGCTTTACGGCGCGCTTCCCTACTTTATTGTGGTGGCGCGCAGCGCCTTCAGCACCGTACCGAAAACGATTCTTGAAGCCGGGCAGACGCTTGGCGCGGGCGGCTGGCAGCGCTTTCGCTATCTGGCGCTGCCAATGGCGATGCCAGGGCTGGCCTCGGCTATTGCGCTGGCCTGGGTGCGGGCGGTTGGCGAGTTCGGCATTGTGATGATCTTCGCTTACTTTCCGCAGGGTATTCCGGTCAAGCTCTACACCAACCTGCAAAACGACGGCGTCGATTCCGTTTATACCCTGCTGTGGCTGCTGCTGATCGTCACGCTGCCGCTGCCGATGATCTGTATGGCACTGGGTAGGCGGGCGCAGGTGAATCAGCTTTGAGATAAGAGGTCACGGCCCGGCACACTTTCCATCGCCGGGCCTCTGAGGATCAGTCACCCGCTTTGGTCAGGGTTGCCAGTTCATCAGCAGAGAGGTTTAACGTTACGGCAGTGACAAAGCTTTCAACGTGGGCAACGTTGGTGGCGCTGGCGATCGGCGCGGTGACGCCCGGCTGGTTAATCAGCCAGGCAAGCGCGACTTCGGCCGGTTTTACGTTATGTTTTGCAGCAATGGTTTCCAGCGCATCAATAATGGCGAAACCGCGTGGATTCAGGTATTTGGCAATGCCCTGCCCGCGCTGGCTCTGGCTGAGATCTTTTTCGCTGCGGTATTTCCCGGAGAGGAAACCGGAAGCGAGACTGTAGTAAGTCACCACGCCGATATTCTCCCGCACCGTTAAGTTCTGCAACGCGCCTTCAAAACCGGAACGATCGTAGAGGTTGTATTCCGGTTGCAACACCTGGTAGCGCGGCAACCCTTTCGCATCCGCCACTTTTAGCGATTCCGCCAGCTGCTCCGCATTGAGGTTCGACGCGCCGACGGCGCGGATTTTCCCCGCTTTCAGCAGCTTCTCATACGCGCCAAGGGTTTCCTCATACGGCGTGTCGTTATCCGGCCAGTGCGAAAAGTAGAGATCGATATAGTCGGTTTGCAGACGGCGCAGTGAATCCTCAACCGCCTGCGCTATCCAGCGGGCGGAAAGCCCTTTTTTACCCGGTTCGCGCAGATCGGCTCCCACTTTGGTAAAGAGTGTCACTTTATCGCGCGCGCCCGGATGCGCCGCCAGCCATTTGCCGATAATGGTTTCTGATTCGCCGCCTTTGTTGCCCGGTGCCCATGCCGAATAGACATCCGCGGTATCAATCGCGGTAAAGCCGCGTTCGAAAAGCGCGTCCAGCAGGCTGAAGCTCTGCTTTTCATCTACCGTCCAGCCGAAAACATTGCCGCCAAAAACCAGTGCGGGGATCTGCAAGCCAGTTGTACCCAGTGAACGTAAAGCCATTTGCTCATACCTCCGTGAAATAGCGTATCTGTTTACGCAAAGACTTTAATCCTGGCCTGCTGAGCCGTGCGTTTTTTGGTCATCCGTGCGGTTTAAACACCGGATGCGTCTGCAATAACGCGGTGATCGGTCGCAGATTTTCGCGCAGTACGCTATGCAGGTGGCGAATGGCCGGGTTGAACTGTTTGCGGTGCGGGCACACCAGATTCAGCGGCGCGGCTTCGCCAGCATGTTGCGGTAACAACACCTCCAGCCGGCCTGCCAGCACATCCGCGCTGATGTCGATCCATGATTTATAGACGATGCCCATTCCGTCCAGCGCCCAGCGGCGGGCAATATCCGCGTCATCACACAACATACGGCTTTTAACAATAAGCTGACGCCGCATGCCGTTTTCCGGAAAGCTCCATTTGTCATACACCTGGTTGTTCATGGTGAATAACAGACAGTGGTGATTCACCACTTCATCCAGCGTTTTGGGGCGACCGTGTTGTGCCAGATAATCAGGGGAAGCGGCCAGCACCCGTCGATTATCCTCGGCCACCGGCAGCGCGACATAGCTGCTGTTATCCAGCACGCCGTAGCGAATGGCGATGTCCACCGGATCGCGAAAGACATCGCTTACCTGATCGGAAAGCGACAGGCGCAGCGAAATTTTCGGGTACTGCTGGCAAAAACGGGTGATCAACGGCAGCAAGACATTGCGGCCAATGTCCGAAGGAACGGCAACGCGCAATTCGCCACGGATCTCGTTATCGCCGCTGTGCAAGCTTTCAGCGCCCGCCTGCACCACTTCCAGCATCTCCTGGGCGAAGGGCAGATATTTTTCTCCTTCCGCGGTCAGACGCAGGCTGCGCGTTGAGCGCACAAACAGGCGCTTATCCAGATCGCGCTCTAGCCGGTTGACGGCGGCGCTGACCTGGCCCGGCAGTAATCCGGCTTCCCGCGCAGCATTGGAAAAACTGCCCAGCATGGCCGAGCGAACAAACAGCGTGACATCTTCCAGGCGAATCATGGTGGCTCCCGTAGCGCAAAAACCCTTCTGTTTTGCCAGAAAACCCTGTGGCGGGAAATGTTATTTTCACTCCTCGAGTGAAAGTGCTGCCTTTTTACACCGATTTATCTGGTTATGTTTTGCGTTTATGCTCGCTGCAATCAACAGTACCGTCCCTGATTTGTTCATATTTTCACCAGGAGAGAAAAAATGACCCTTGATGATGCCGTCGTTGCCCGCCATACCGTAAAAGCATTCGAACCCGGCCAGACGCTGCCGCAGGATAAAATCGAAACGCTGCTGAACGTGCTGCAAAACAGCCCCTCCTCCGTTAACTCGCAGCCGTGGCACTTTGTTGTCGCCTCCACGGCGCAAGGGCGTGAAGCCATTGCTAAATCCACCACCGGCGCTTTTGCCTATAACGAGCCGAAAGTCCTGAACGCCTCTCATGTGATTGCGCTGTGCATCCGCAGTGATATTGACGACAAACACCTGCAAAACGTTCTCGCGCAGGAGCAGAAAGATGGCCGCTTTGTCGCAGAAGGCGCGCAGGCGGGCCAGGATAAAAGCCGCCGTTCTTACGTCGATATGCATCGCTACGAACTGCGCGATCTGCCGCAGTGGATGGAGAAACAGGTGTACCTGGCGTTAGGCGGCCTGCTGCTGGGCGCGGCAATGCTTGGCATTGACGCCACGCCAATGGAAGGTTTTGACCAGCGCGCGCTGGATCTGTCGCTGGGCCTGCGTGAAAAAGGGCTGACCAGCGTGGTGCTGGTCTCGCTCGGCGTGCGCAGCGATAAAGACTTCAACGCCGCCCTGCCGAAATCCCGCCTGCCGCGCGACGAAATCTTCACCTTTATCTAACCCCGCTATGCCCGGTAGCGCGACGCTTACCGGGCCTGCAACGTAAACCGGGTTTAATACAACCCGGAAATCACCAACAGTTCATCCATGATGATTTTCATCACATCGTCCTGTTCACCTTTTTCTGCCATGAATATGTGAGCTATGTTCGCCGGTATTGTGCAGGTGTTTGCTGGTAACGTTGCTTAAACGCACGGGAAAACGAAGAGAGGGAGAGAAACCCGCAACGTTCTGCAATGACATCGACCGTCAGACCACGCTGCTGGTGCAACAAACGCGCGGCCTGCGCAAGGCGGATTTGCGTCAGCCAACTTTGTGGCGTCAGGTGATAACAGCGGGAAAAATGGCGGGCGAAAGTTGCGCGGGAGAGAAAGCAACGCTGTGCCAGCGTCTCCAGCGTCCACGGCTGCGCTGGTTCGGCCAGTACCGCCAGTACCGCAGGCGCGAGGCGCGGATCGCTCATCAACCGCAACAGCCCGGCTGGCGGCTCCTGCGCAGCCAGTAAAATGCGCAGCAGCATCGTTAAAAACGACATCGCCAGGCTTTGTACCATCTTCGCCCCGCCGGGCTGGTTACTCAGGCTTTCACGCACCAGCATCGCCAGCAGGGTTTGCAGCTCCGGAAAATCCTGCTGCCCGTCGGTATGCAAATGGACAACATCGACTTCATGGGCAAACAGCCAGCCGCTGTGCGGGCCAAAATCGAACTCGCCGCATAACACTTCCACCGCGCTGCCTTCACCTTCCGCCACAACCTCCGTCAGCGTGCCGTTGTACTGGCTGGCCACTGGCGCAAGGTGTCCCCAGTCAATCAGCCCCTGCAACAGATGCGGCGAGCCGTGCGGCAGCAGCAGCACATCTCCTGCGCGCACATCATAGATTTTCCCCGCCACATTCAGCCGTGCTTCCCCTTTCAGGATCACATGCCAGGGCACCGCGCCGGGCGCAAGTTGAACGTGATCGGCCTGCCAGCGCCCGGCGAAACGGCAGTGAAGATTCACCGCACAGACCGGCGCAAGCAGGGTGAGCATCTGGCTGAGAGTATCCATCTTTCCCCTGAGACGATAAGACAAAAAACAGAGACGATTTGGCGCATTCTACACCGTCCGCGCAGCCTAACATAAGCCCAACGCCGCCACAGCGGCCCTCATTTAACACTGAACAGGAGCAAATCATGAGCCGTTTAACCCACATTCAGGCTGAAGAAGCCACCGGTAAAGCCGCAGAATTATTTACTGCCATCAAACGCGCAATGGGCAAAGTGCCGAATGCTTATCTGACTATCGGCAGCCACTCGCCGGAGGCGCTGGGCCAGGCGCTGCAACATAATGCCATGCTGACGAAAAGCAGCCTGAGCGCCAAAGAGCGTGAAGCCATTAACCTTGCCGTCAGCGAAGCAAGCGGCTGTGATTATTGCCTGGCCGCCCACACACTGGCAGCAAAAGGTGCAGGTTACAGCGAAGAGCAGACCCGGCAGTTGCGTCGCGGCGAATACCCGCAGGATGCGCACATTGATGCGCTGGTGAAATTCGTGCAAACGCTGGTCACCACGCGCGGCACACTGGCTGACGATACCGTTGCCGCCTTTCGCAATGCCGGTTTCGACGATCGCCAGGTGGTGGAAACCATCAGCGCCGTCAGCGCGATTCTGTTCACCAATATGATTAACCGCGTCAATGATACGGTGGTGGATTTTCCGAAAGTGAATTGATCAATCCGGGAGGCGGAAGCCTCCCTTTTTTATTGCCACGACTCCACCCAGTGGCACGCCACCTGATGGCCGGGGCGCACTTCACGCAGTTCCGGGATTTCAGTACGACAGCGTTCCGTTGCCTGCGGGCAGCGTGAAGAGAAGCGGCAGCCGGAAGGCGGGCGCGACGGATCGGGGATTTCCCCCTGCACCACCGCCACGGGTTCGCTTTCCGGGTCGAGCGTTGGCACCGCCGCCAGCAGCGCCTGGGTGTAAGGGTGCAGCGGCTGGCTGAACAACGCATCGCGGCTAGCGGTTTCCACCAGTTTCCCCAGATACATCACCGCCACGTCATCACACAAATGCTCCACGACACCGAGATCGTGAGAAATAAACAGGAAGGTGACGCCATGCTCATCGCGCAAATCGGAGAACAGATTAATGATTTGCGCCTGGATGGAGACATCCAGCGCCGAGATGGGTTCGTCGGCAATAATAAAATCCGGGTTGAGGATCAGCGCGCGGGCAATGCCGATACGCTGGCGCTGGCCGCCGGAGAACTCATGGGGAAAGCGATTGTAATGCTGCGGGGCCAGGCCACAGATTTTCATCACCTCCAGCACTTTATCGCGCAGTTCCGCTTTGCTGCACAGCTTGTGTTCCAGCATCGCTTCGCCAATCACATCGCCAATGCGAATGCGCGGATTCAGCGAGCTGTAAGGATCCTGAAACACCAGCTGGATTTTCGGGCGCAGCGCGCGCATCTGTTTCGGCGTCAGATCCTGCAACTCCTGACCGCGATACTTCACGCTACCCGCCGTTTTGTCATACAGCCCCAGCAGCGTGCGTCCGACGGTGGTTTTACCGCTGCCGGATTCGCCCACCAGGCCAAAAATGGTGCCGGGTCGAATGTTAAAACTGACGCCGTCCACGGCGCGTAGCTGTCCGGTTTCCTGACCAAACAGCCCGTCGCGCAGCGGGAAGTGCTTTTTCAGACCATCCACTTCAATCACATATTGTTGGCTCATGCGACCGGCTCCGCTAACTCACTGTGAATACATGCGGCTTGCCGCGTTTGCCCGATCAGCGGCGGAATACCCGCGCGGCACTGCGCCGTGGCACGTTCGCAGCGATCGAAGAACGCGCAGTACGGCGGCAGCTCGGCCAGATCCGGCACCTGGCCGGGAATGGAATAGAGGCGGCGTCGGCGCTCGCCCGGAACAGGGCGCGACGCGATCAGCCCTTTGGTATAAGGGTGCAGTGGGTTGCGCAGCACATCGGCGGTCGGACCGTGCTCAACGATGCGCCCGGCGTACATTACCACGACGTGTTCCGCCATCTGCGCGATAACGCCCAAATCATGGGTGATCAGCATCAGCGCCATCTGCTGCGCCCGCGCCTGGTCACGCAGTAAACGCAGGATTTGCGCCTGTACGGTGACATCCAGCGCCGTGGTGGGCTCGTCGGCAATCAGCAGTTTCGGCTGGCAGCTTAGCGCCATGGCAATCATGATGCGCTGCAACATACCGCCGGAAAGCTGGTGCGGATAGCTGCTCATCAGGCTCTCCGCCCGCGCCAGCCCGACATCGGCGATCAATTGCGTGGCATGCGCCCAGGCCGCTTTTGGCGTTTCACCACGATGGCGAATCAGCGGTTCACAGAGCTGCTCGCCAATGGTCAGCACCGGGTTGAGCGCCGTCATCGGCTCCTGAAAGATCATCGCTAACTGATTACCACGCAGATCGGCCATTTTTGACGGCTTCAGGCGCAGCAGATCGGTGCCCTGAAAGCGGATTTCTCCGCCGTCGATACGCGCAACCTGCGGCGGTAACAGCCCCATCAGCGACATGGCGGTAACGCTTTTGCCGCAGCCGGATTCACCCACCACGCCAATAGTTTGCCCGGCCTGAATGGCAAATGAGACATCCTGTACAGCGCGCACGCGCCCCTGCTCGCTGGCGAAGGAGATGGATAAGTTATTAAAGGTAATTAGCGGCTCGCTCATTTCAGGCTCCGTTTCATTTTCGGATCCAGCGCATCGCGCAGGCCATCACCCAGCACGTTAATGGCGATGACGGTCAGAAAAATGGCGATACCCGGCGGCATCCATAGCCACGGGCGACGCTGAAAGTCGATCAGGCTGTTGGCCGCATCCATCATATTGCCCCATGAGGGCGTTGGCGGTACGACGCCAAGGCCGAGATAGCTGAGCGCAGATTCCATCAGGATGGCATTCGCCACCGCCATCGTCGCCATCACCACCAGAATGGGAATAGTGTTCGGCAACAGATGGCCGAACAGGCGGCGGCGCGAAGAGAGGCCCAATACCTGGGTCGCCAGCATAAAATCGCGTTCGCGCAGCGAGAGGATTTGCCCGCGCACCAGTCGCGCCAGCTTCGGCCACTCCAGCAGGCTGAGCATCACCACCACCATATAGATGCGCGAATCGGACGAGAAATCGAGCTCTGACAACATCGCTCCGGCGACAATCAGCAGCGGCAGGCTGGGAATCGTCATCACCAGATCCGCGAGGCGCATAATCAGTTTGTCCGTCCAGCCGCCGGCATAACCGGAGATCGCGCCCAGCAGGTAGCCCAGCGCCACCGAAAGCAGCATGGTCAGCAGGCCAATAATCAGCGAGATACGCCCGGCAAGCAGCAGACGGGTATAGATGTCGCGGCCAAGAAAATCGGTGCCCAGCCAGTGCTCTGCGCCAGGCGGTTTGTTGATCATCAGCGCGTCGGTGGCGTCATCTTTCCACGGCGACCACACCGGCCCCAGCACGCACCAGATGGTCATGACCACCAGCAGAACCAGGCACAGCATCGCGATATGATTGTGGCGCAGCGCTTTCCACGCCTGGCGCCACGGAGAGGGCGTGGCCTGCGCCAGCGCCGGAATTTCCGCCTTGCGCAGGCGGCGATTGGTTGAGAAAAGGGAACCGAACATCACGACCTCACGCGAATACGCGGGTCGGCCCACGCGTACAGCACATCGGCAATCAGGTTGCCAACAATGGTTAATACCGCCAGAAACAGAGTGAACCCCATCAGCACCGGATAATCTCGGGCGGCCAGCGAATCAATATGGATATGCCCCGCACCCGGCCAGTTAAACACCTTTTCGGTGATGATCGCGCCGGAAAACAACCCTGGCAGCTCAAAACCGAGCAGGGTGATGATCGGCAGTAGCGCATTGCGCAGCGCGTGTTTGAGGATCACTGTGCGTTCGCGCAGACCTTTGGCGCGCGCGGTGCGGATAAAATCCATCTTCACCACGTCCAGCATACTGGCGCGGAAATAGCGCGTCAGGCTGCCCGCCTGCAACATCACCAGCGCCATGACCGGCAACACCAGATGCGCCGCAACCTGCATCACCCACGCCCAGCCGCTATCGTCGCTGCCGGTGTTGGTCATGCCGCCCACCGGCAACCAGTGCAGATCGACCGCGAACCACTTAATCAGCAACAGGCAGAGGAAAAAGGTCGGGAATGACATGGCGGCGAATACCACCACGCTGACCAGATGATCGAACAGCGAATTGGGTTTCAGCGCTGAGGCAATGCCCACCGCCAGCCCGATGCCCCAGTAAAACACCAGCGCAACGCTTGCCAGCAGGAACGAGTTCCAGATGTACTGGTTAAGTAGCTGGCTCACCGGGATTTGGTATTGCAGCGAGAACCCCAAATCGCCGCGCAGCAACTGGCCGAGCCAGTGCAGATAGCGGGTGAAGAGCGGTTGATCGAGGCCATAAATGGCTTTCAGTTCGGCGGCGCGGGCGGCGGTGAGGGTAATGTTACCGTCGATAAAGTCGCCCGGCGTTTTCGCGAACAGCATAAAAATAATCAGTGATGCGAGCAGCAGCATTGGCAGGGTTTGCAGCAGTCGCCTGAGGATAAAATTTCGCATAGCTTTCTCATGACAACTGCCGGGGAGCCCCGGCAGTTGTTGGTGTTACTTGACGATTTTCACATCCGGCAGGCTACCGGTCAGTCCGTTGTAAATATCCGGCTTAAAGCCGGTGACGCGGGCGCTGCTGGCCGACAAAATCTCGCGGTTACCCAGCAGAATCGCCGGTGGATCGTCCGCCAGCACTTTATACAGCTGGTGATAAATCGGTTTGCGTTTTTCCACATCGAGCACCGCATTACCTTCGTTGATCAGCTTATCAACCTGCGGATTGTTATAGCCGGACTCTTTCGCTTCCGTGCTGTAGTAATCCCACACGCCATCATGCGGATCGTTGAGCGTGCTGGTGCTGAAAGAGGCCAGGTCATAGTTGCCCGCTTTACGCTGCGCCATCAGGGCGTTGAAATCCACCACCTGCGGTTTCAGCAGCACGCCAATCTGCTGCCAGTTCTCTTTGGCAATGGGGATCAGCGCATCGTTCAGCACTTTCTTGCTCACCAGCAGCGTCAGCTCCAGACGTTTACCGTCTTTCACGCGGATGCCATCCGGCCCCGGTTTCCAGCCCGCTTCATCGAGTAGTTTCTTCGCCTGTGCCGGGTCGAATTTGTACGGGTTCACGCCGTCGGTGTTATACGCCCATGAAATCGGGGCAATAGGTTCAATCGCCACTTTGCCGTAGCCCTGATAAACCACATCGATCAGCTTCTGGCGGTCAAGGCCGTAAATCAGCGCCTGGCGCACTTTCACGTCCTGCAACGCCGGGCGGCGCACGTTGAACTCCACTTTGCTGTAGTCGCTGGAGCCAAACAGGTTGATATTGGCGAAGCCCAGCATTTTCAGTTGTTCGATATCATCCGGGCGCGAAGTGAACGAGTCGTAATCGGTTTCGCCGGTCTGGAACAACTGGAAGTTGGTGGATGGGTTGGTTACGCGATAGATAAAGCGCGGCGTTGGCGGTGTGCCACGGTAGAAATGGGTGTTGGCGTGGAAACGAATCTCCTGGCCCGGAATGTATTTTTCATAGACATATGGCCCGTTACCCAGCGGTTTACCGTGCAACGTGCGCAGATAATCGAGGTTACCGCGCTGATACTCTTTACCGTAATACGCTTTCGACAGCACCGGGCCGCCGATTTTCGCCAGCGTAGTCGCGCCTGGCTGCGTGGTGGTGACCTGTAAGGTCAGCGGGTCGATCACTTTCAGGCCGCTGACGCTATCGGCTTTTCCGGCTTTATACTCCGCGCCGCCCGCAATATTGGCGAGGGTGATGTCAGTATCGCCATCATATTTCGGGTCATACAGCACGGTCAGGGTAAACGCCACGTCTTCGGCAGTCAGCGGCGAACCGTCGCTGAAAGTCAGGTTCGGGCGCAGCTTAATGGTGTAGACCTTGTTGTCCGGGCTGACGCTCCAGCTTTCCGCCAGGCCAGGCACCAGATTGCCGTGGCTATCCCAGTCGATCAGGCGTGAGAAAATCACGTTGGTGACGTTTTCGTCCCAGCCGTTAACAAAGAAATAGGGGTTAAAAATACCCTGCGGTTCAGAGATGCCTGCCACCACCGTGTCTTTACGCAGCTTAGCCGCCGCCGGAATTTGGCTGGCATCAGTGGCTGGCGTAATACCCTCTTTTAAGGGTTCATCGGCGAAAGAGGCTGAAGAGAAAGCCACCACACTGCTGAGTAACGCGATTTTCAGCGCCAGAGTAAAGCGCGTGGGTTTTGTTTTTAAGCTATTCAGTAAGCTGGACAAAATTGCTCCCTCATCAAATGATTGCGTGGAATTTACAAATCATGACGAACGATAAAAGCCGCACCGCACCCTGTCTAACAACGAAAAAATCTGGCTTATAGCAAATTGTCATTAGCAAATTTATGGCAAATCAATGTCATAAGTTTGCTAAGCAGCTTACAAACCGCATTGTGCCGACGAATTGAGGAACCCGCAAAGCCCGGTCAAAACCATCCCCGGTAGTAAAGGCGTGATTTCCACAACTCTGGTCGTTTTATCACCATGAAAGTGCGCGCCTGAAAAAACAGGCAAACAGAAAGAAGCGCTTCCTGTTTGCCTGTGGCTGCATGCCTGCTTATTTACGTTACTGAGGAATAACGTCCGTAGCACAGAATTTTGTGATTAGCGTGTTGGCTAATTATATTCAGAGCTAATAAGGATCCTTTGATTTAATTCATCAAACTCATCGGCAAGATAATTAACTTCAAACAAACCAAGTTTAATTAACATATTGTCTTTCTTATCATTGAATGCGAAAGAAAGATAAACACAGCCATTTGACTCGACCAGTGTTGTTCTGTCAGGAGTCAGTGTTGTATTACTTTTATCTAACATAATATTCTCCTATTAATATTCCAGTAATTCTCTTCGGCCTTCTATTGCCGACAGTGCTCCGTCAACCAGAGCAAATAATTCATCCTCGCCGGGGTAAACGATAATTTCAGGGGTAATAAAGCCGATGCGTTTACGAATGTCATTAATCACTCTGCCGCTCCGGGCAACGCCTCCGGTGAGAATAATGGCATCGACGCGGCCCGCGAGAACAGCCGCGCATGAGGCGATCTCTTTTGCGACCTGGTAAGCCATCGCCTCAAGCACCTCTAACGCTTTTTGATTTCCATCGCTGATTAGCTGCTCAACATCGCGAATGTCTTTCGTGCCTAAATAGCCAAACACACCGCCTTCACCAATGAGCTTTTTCTTCAGCGAATCATAGGTATATTCACCAGAAAAACAGAGGTTTAATAAAGCCAGGCAAGGGAGACGACCCACGCGTTCCGGCGAGAACGGTCCATCGCCGCCTAATGCGGAATTCACATCAACAATCCGGCCATCGCGATGAGCGCCGACGCTGATACCGCCGCCGAGGTGCGCAACAATTAAATTCAGGCTGGCATAAGGTTTTTCCACCTGAATGGCGTAACGATGAGCAACCGCTTTCTGATTAAGGGCATGAAAAGCGCCGACCCGCGATATTTCCGGCATGCCGGAGATTTTAGCAACAGGATCACACTCATCCACCACCACCGGATCAACGGTATAAGCCATATTCTCTTTCTCAGCGTCTTTTGCCAGTTCCCAGGCCAGAATAGCGCCGAGATTTGAAGCATGCTCACCGTTAAGACCCACGCTTGCATCATGTAAATAGGCGTCGTTAATACGGTAAACACCACTTTCAAGATAGCGGACCAGCCCGCCGCGCCCGACAAACAGATCCATATCTTTGGTTCTGAAACCGTGTTCATGCAACATGCCAAGAATAATTTCTTTGCGGAATTGTTTTTGTTCCAGGATATTTGAATACGGACCTAACTCAGCTTCATTATGGTTATATGTCCGGCAAACCAGTTGCGTTCTGTTGTTATAAATCGCCAGCTTGGTTGAGGTTGATCCAGGATTAATGACCAGAATATACATAACTAGTCCTTACACTGAGCTATCGCGCAGGCAATAGAAAAATACTTCGTGGTGGCCGTGTCCGAACGCGAAGTAAATACGACGGGAGCCGAAGTGCCGGTCAGGACGCTGGCGCTTGAACCGCTGCCGAGCTGCATGACGGTCTTATAGAAGACATTCGCGCTGTTAACATCGGGCAGCACGATTAAATCAACATCACCGCCGACCTGCGTATCCAGCCCTTTATGCCGGCAGGAATCGTGGCTAAACGCCAGATCAACAGAGAGCGGCCCTTCAACGATGCAATTATCAAAATGTTCTTCGCTTAATTCCGCTGCATCTATCGTTGCCTGGATTGCAGGCGTGGCATGTTCCACGGCAGCTATGAGGGCAACCTTCGGATTACTGATGTCCAGCCGGTGGAGTAAATCCACCGACTGCGTAACCATGATTTTTTTATCCTGTTTTGTCGGGGAAATATTAATTCCGGCATCAGTAATAGCGAATAATTTTCTATAAAAAGGACTCTGAATAAAAGCCATCTGCGTGACCAGGCTGGATTCAGCAATCCCGAAGGTCTTATTGAGGATTGCCCGCAGATAAACAGGGCTGTCGACCAGGCCTTTCATTAAAATATCGGCCTTTCCTGACTTCACCAACTCCACAGCTTTATTACACGCTTGCGTTTTATCGGGAAGATCAATGACTTCAACTTCTCTGATATCAAAATCCAGACGCCCGGCAATGGTGACGATTTTTTCGCGGCAACCGACTAAAATAGCGCGACCTAACCCCTGCACGACGATCATCCTGATTGCATCGAGTGCAAAAGCATCCTCCGCAGCAGCTACTGCAATGGTTTTCTGACTTTTTCTTTTGGCTAACTCTAAAAATGAATCTAGCTGCTTTAGCATAATGGAATATCCTGAATACTCACTAAAAGCTCAGCAGGTATGAGCCATCATACCTGCTGAAATTCGGCAATCACTTACCTGTTAACACATATGCTGGCCGCCATTAATGGCAATATTAGAGCCGGTGATATAACCCGATTTATCACCACAGAGATATAACACAAGCTCTGCGATTTCATCGGCTTCACCAAGACGGCCAACCGGAATTTGCGCTTTAATACTTTCCAGCACATCATCCGGAATCGCCTGCATCATTTCCGTATTGATATATCCTGGAGAAATGGTGTTTACGGTAATGTTTTTACGCGCAACTTCCTGCGCCAGCGCTTTGGTAAAACCGTGAACGCCTGCTTTAGCCGCAGAATAATTAGCCTGACCAAACTGCCCTTTCTGACCGTTAATGGATGACATGTTAATTATGCGACCACGTTGATTGGCTAACATATTGTCAATCACCGGTTTGGTCATATTAAACATGCTATTCAGGTTAACCTGAATTACTGCATCCCACTGGGATTTATCCATTTTCTTGAATGTTGCATCACGGGTAATACCGGCATTATTGACCAGCACATCAATGTGGCCGTATTTATTCAATACCGAGGCAACGGCAGACTGACATTGTTCATAATTACTGACATCACAAACAACCGTATCGATTTTTTCAAAGCCTGCTGCTTTTTGCGTTTCCGCCCAGTCGTTCAGCCGACTGGCATCATTATCAAACGCAACGACCTGGTAACCTTCTTTAAGAAATCGCAGGCTAATTTTTTCACCAATACCCCGAATTCCGCCCGTTACCAGTGCAATTTTTTCTTCCATGACCTGTTTCCTGTATCAAATAAAATTCCGGATCGCCGCGTTAATCCATCTCAACCGTGACAGCAATGCCCATGCCGCCGCCAATGCATAATGTCGCCAGACCTTTTTTACTTTTTCGGCGCTGCATTTCATGAATTAACGACACAAAAATACGGGCACCAGACGCGCCAATAGGGTGACCGAGAGCAATGGCGCCGCCATTAACATTCACTTTCGTCAGATCCCAGCCCATTTCACGGTTAACCGCGATAGCCTGCGCCGCAAACGCTTCATTGGCTTCAATAAGATCAAGGTTGCTGACCTGCCAGTTTGATTTTTTAAGTACATTTCGGGAAGCTTCAATCGGCCCGGTTCCCATTATTTCCGGAGCAACACCTGAGGTTGCAAATTCAACGATTCGGCCAAGCGGTGTAATACCCAGTTCTCTGGCTTTTTTCGCGGTAGCCAAAATAACCATGGCCGCGCCATCATTTACCCCGGAAGCGTTGCCGGCGGTTACGGTTCCCTCTTTCTTGAAAGCCGGGCGTAGTTTTGCCAGCCCTTCACGCGTGGTTTGTGGACGCGGAAATTCATCTTTTTCAACTACGATGGTCTCTTTACCGGGTTTGATAATAACAACCGGCACAATCTCACTGACAAAACGGGAAGCCTCAAGGGCAGCAGCGGCTTTACGTTGCGAGGCCAGCGCAAATTCATCCTGCTCTTCACGCGTAATACCATATTTCTCCGCGATATTTTCCGCAGTCATCCCCATGTGATAATCATGGAATGCATCCCATAATCCATCATTAACCATGCTGTCCTGCATTTCCCAGTTACCCATTTTCATTCCATTACGGGAGTGAGGAAGAATATGCGGGGACTGACTCATATTTTCCTGCCCGCCCGCAATAATCAGCTCAGCTTCACCGCACTTTAATGACTGATATGCAAGCTGTAATGCTTTCATTCCTGAGCCACAAACTTTATTAATTGTCAGCGCGGGAACATCCTGTGAAATACCGGAATGAATTAATGTTTGTCGCGCTGGATTTTGCCCACACCCCGCCGTTAAAACCTGACCAATGATAACCTCATCCACTTCTTTTACCGGAATATGAGACTTTTCAAGAAGTGATTTAATCACTATAGATCCCAGTTTAGGTGAGGATATATTGGCAAGGGAACCATTAAGCGAGCCAATAGCTGTCCTTGCTGCGCCAAGTATAACAATATCAGTATCCTTCATTATTTTAGCCTTTCGCTTAATTAAACTACGAGAATTTTTATCCTAATTAGGTGAAAGGGTACTTTGATTAATGTCAATGTTTGAGTAAAAGCTGACCCATACAATTTATTCAATGCTTACTATGAATTTTATATAAATAAGGCGGTTTCAAGATCGATAGTATTTAAATTTGATAATTCTTATCACCGCTCAAAAAAGGATATTTACATGATATATTTAAATGGAGGTTTTTAAAAATGACAGAAAGAGCCGAATGTTTACAAACAGGGCAAAAAGCGCAATTTACAAAAAAACTCACTGAAGAAGACGTGATGAATTTTGCAGAGGCCTCAGGTGACATGAACCCAGTGCATCTTGACGATGCCGCGGGTAAAAAAAGCATATTTGGCCAGCGTGTTGTTCACGGAATTCTGGTAAGCGGTTTAATTTCTGCAGTTATTGCAAATAAACTCCCCGGTAAAGGCTCTATTTATTTGGCGCAGGATCTTAAATTTACCAAACCAACTTTTATTGGC
Organism: Kosakonia radicincitans DSM 16656; assembly: GCF_000280495.2. Lineage (NCBI taxonomy): Bacteria > Pseudomonadati > Pseudomonadota > Gammaproteobacteria > Enterobacterales > Enterobacteriaceae > Kosakonia > Kosakonia radicincitans. The sequence goes on along the minus strand of NZ_CP018016.1, from coordinate 37,332 downwards.
GATACGGTGACAGCAACCGTGGAAATTATTGCTATTGATACGGAGAAAAAACGGGTCAGTCTGAAAACCACCTGCACAAATCAGCATGGCGATGTTGTCATTAAAGGAGAAGCACTTGTGTTATCTCCCGCCGTAAAACACTGACCGGAGATAACACATTATGAAACCGATTATTCAGGGTAATGTGGCTAAAAACTGCCACCCGGAAGGGCTGCTGAAAGCCATTGATAAACAGATTGCCTATGTCGAATCACACGGCGAGATCTATGGGCCTAAAAAGGTTCTGGTGATTGGCGCCTCCTCCGGTTATGGGCTGGCTTCTCGTATTGCGCTGGCTTTTGGCGGCAGCGCCGACACCATTGGCGTCTCGTTTGAAAAGGGTCCCGGTGAAAAAGGCGCAGGCAGCGCGGGCTGGTATAACAACGTTCTGTTTCAGCGACGGGCGAGTGAGAAAGGGCTGATCGCGAAAGATTTTATTGCCGATGCTTTTTCCGATACCACGCGGCAAAACGTGATTGATTTTATCCAGCAAGAATTTGGCGGGAAAATCGATCTGGTGGTGTATTCCGTTGCGTCTGGCATACGCCTTCATCCTGACGGTACGCGTTATCACTCAACGCTGGGCGTTCGCGGCCAGGCTTTCTCCGGCCCTGGTTTTGAACTGGAAAGTCAGCGCATGGTAGAACAGACGCTGGAACCTGTTACCGAACAGCAGCTTGCCGATACAGTAAAAGTGATGGGTGGCGAAGACTGGCAGCGCTGGATCACCATGCTGGAACAAGCTGATGTATTAGCCGCAGGGTTTAAAACGGTTGCCTATTCGTATATTGGCCCGGAATCAACCTGGCCGCTTTATAAAGAGGGCTCTTTGGGTGCCGCAAAAGCGCATTTACATAATACCGCCGATGAAATTAATGCGCAGTTGCAACGTATCAGCGGCAATGCTTATGCGGTTATTTGTAAAGCGCTGGTCACCAAGGCCAGCGCGTTTATTCCTGTGTTTCCGCTGTATATCACCCTGTTGTATAAAGTCATGAAACAGAAACGGTTACATGAAACCTGTATTGAGCAAATGCACCGGCTGATGCTGGATCATCTTTATCCCCCTCTTGGCAAGGTGACTACCGATGCTCAACGGTTGATTCGCATGGATGATTATGAACTTCGCCCGGATGTGCAAAACGCGGTGGAATTACTCAGAAAACAGGTGACTGCGGATAACTTTATGGTCATTGGCGATTTTGCCGGTTATTTGCAGGAGTTTCACGAACTGAACGGCTTTGGCATGGCGGGTGTGGATTATTCGGATGAACTGGATATTCACACGCTGGTTAAAGAATATAGCCTTGCGTAACGTCTGAAATGCCATTAAAAAAGCCTCCGCATGGAGGCTTTTTATTTATTAGCGCTTACCGACGTCAGGAATAATTAAATCGCCGCGCACGCGGTACGAACCCAGCACGCTCTGCGTTTTCTCATTCAGCCATGCCACAATGCGCGCCGCCATCGCATCCATTGAATATTCAATCGCCGGGATGGTCGGGATCCCCGGTAAATGCAAAGAGCCAGCAAGGCTGAAGACCATAATGTCGCCCGGCACCGATTTATTAAACGCTTGCAGTTGCGGGATCACGCGCTGCGCTTCCTGCTCGTCAGCCACCAGTAGCGCGTTAAAATTCAGCGTGGTGGCATTATTGAGCAGCACCTGCAACGCCACCGATGAACTGGTGTCATCCATAAAAACCAGGTTGCGGTTAAACGGCAGGAAATTGTTTTCCAGCGCCAGCTTGTAGCCGTGCAACACCTGCTCGGCCGCAGCGGTATCGGGATGGATAAGCGCAATTTGTCGGCGGCCCTGGCTAATCAGGTAGTTGCAGGCGGTTTCCGCCGCAAAAGCGTGATCAAATTGAATGCTGTTGGGCGTGGAATCGATGGACTCTTCGCAATCGACCAGAATCACATTTTCATCTTCAATTTTCAGAGGGAAACGCGCGCCGATAATCAATACATCGTCGCACAGCCCGCAGGTCAGTTCATCCAGCGCGCTCATCACCCCGGCTTTGGTATTGGCGAATCGCAACAGCAAATGTTTCTGATTCTGGCTGAGATGTTTTTCCAGCGCATACAGGTAACCGGTGGTCTGGTTAATATTCTCCTGGGCGCAAATCACCCCGATGCAGCCTGTCGACTGGCTGAGCAATGACTGGGCGATAACATTGGGCCGATAATTCAGCTCTTCGACCGCTTTCAGTACCGCGAGGCGACTGGCTTCCTTAACGCCGCGCGAACCACTCAACACCCGTGAGACTGTGGCTTTGGAGACCCCAGCTAAACGTGATACATCGTTGATTGTAGAAATCTTTCTCCCCTGAACAGCGCGTAGCCTGCGCCTGAAAATTCGTCCTGCAAAATCGGTTCAATCTATAACCACTCGCAGTATAACGGTTTCCCTTTTTGATGGAAACCGATTTTCCATTTCACCTCTTTTGCTATCAACGAAGCGCAAAATTCCGTGATGTAAATCCAATAAAAAAGCCTTATGGGTAGCAGATGTTGATAGCTATCACACTTCTGTGGAGAAAAAATGGAAACCGGTTTCCATATGATATCCAATCATCCCCGCAATAACTTTTTACACTTCGAGGATGGTTAACGATGTTCAGGATTATGTTGTGCTGCTCTGCCGGGATGTCCACCAGCTTGTTGGTGAGAAAAATGCTTGAGGCGGCGAAGGAACGGGAGCTGCCAGTGGAGATCGACGCGTACGGCGTCGCGGAATTCGACACACAATTTCCGCGTTATCAGGTCGTGCTTCTCGGACCGCAGGTTAAGTACATGTTAAATACACTGTCAGAAAAGGCCGCCGCACACGGCATTCCGGTTCAACCCATCAATCCGATGGATTACGGCATGCAACGCGGTAATGAGGTACTGGACTACGCTTTGTCGCTGATTGAAGCGGCGCATTAAAAAGGTGTTCTTATGAGTTCCTTATATCAATCAATGATTACGATTATTGAGCAATCCATTACGCCGCTGGCCGGTCGTCTTGGACAGCAGAAGTACGTTATCGCCATCCGCGACGGTTTTACCGCTGCGCTGCCGTTTATGATCATCGGCTCCTTTATGCTGGTGTTTATCTTCCCACCGTTTTCCGCCGACACCACCGTCGGTTTCGCCCGCGCCTGGCTCGATTTCTCTACCGAATACCGCGCGCAACTGATGCTGCCGTTTAACCTCAGCATGGGGGTGATGACGTTTTTTATCTCCGTTGGGGTTGGCGCCAGCCTCGGTCGCCAGTTTAACCTCGACCCGGTGATGACCGGCCTGCTGGCGTTTATGGCGTTTCTGCTGGTTGCCGCGCCGTATGCGGACGGCAAAATCTCCACCCAGTATCTCTCCGGCCAGGGCATTTTTACCGCCTTGCTGACCGCCATCTACTCGTCGCGCGTTTACGCCTGGCTCAAACAGCACAACATCACCATCCGCCTGCCGAAAGAGGTTCCAACCGGCGTGGCGCGTTCGTTTGAGATTTTGATTCCGGTGGTGGTGATCATTGGTACGCTGCACCCGCTGAACCTGTTTATCGAAGCGCAAACCGGGATGATCCTGCCGCAGGCGATTATGCACCTGCTGGAGCCGCTGGTTTCCGCCTCTGATTCCCTGCCCGCCATTCTGCTCTCCGTGCTGCTGTGCCAAATCTTCTGGTTCGCCGGTATTCACGGTTCGCTGATTGTCACCGGCATTATGAACCCGTTCTGGATGGCCAACCTCTCTGCCAACCAGGCCGCGCTGGCAGCGGGCGCTGCGCTGCCGCACGTCTATCTGCAAGGCTTCTGGGATCACTATCTGCTGATTGGCGGCGTGGGTTCGACCTTACCGTTGGCGTTCCTGCTGCTGCGCAGCCGCGTCGCACATCTGCGCACCATTGGCAAAATGGGCGTTGTGCCAAGCTTCTTCAACATCAACGAACCGATTCTTTTCGGTGCGCCCATCATCATGAACCCGATGCTGTTTGTGCCGTTTGTCTGCGTGCCGTTGGTTAACGCCGTGCTGGCTTACACCGCGACCAAAATGGGCCTGCTGGCACAGGTGGTTTCGCTGACGCCGTGGACAACACCCGCGCCAATCGGTGCCTCATGGGCGGCGAACTGGGCCTTTAGCCCGGTGGTGATGTGCCTGATTTGTATGGTGATGTCTGCCCTGATGTATCTGCCATTCCTGCGGGCGTATGAACACTCGCTGATGAAAGCAGAAGAACAAAAAGCGCAGACCAGCGCACCGATGACGGAAACCGTCCGCAGTAACTAAAAGGAGTCGGTAATGAAATACGTTTTTCCCGCAAACTTCTGGTGGGGCAGCGCCTGCTCGGCACTGCAAACCGAAGGGGAAAGCCAGCAAGGCGGTAAAAGCGCCACTACCTGGGATACGTGGTTTGCTCGCGAACCGTGGCGTTTTCACCAGCAGGTTGGGCCGCAGGAAACCTCGACGTTTTACCGCCACTGGCGGCAAGATATCGCGCTGTTGAAGCAGCTTAATCACAACAGTTTTCGTACTTCGCTGAGCTGGTCGCGCCTGATCCCGGATGGAACCGGTGAAGTGAATCCGCAGGCTGTCGCCTGGTACAACGACGTCATCGACGAACTACTGGCGCAGGGAATTACGCCGTTTATCACGCTGTTTCACTTCGACATGCCGATGGTGATGCAGGAGAAAGGCGGCTGGGAAAGCCGTGAAGTGGTTGAGGCTTTTAGCCGCTACGCGCAAATCTGCTTTGAGCTGTTCGGCGATCGGGTGCAGCACTGGTTTACCTTTAACGAGCCGATCGTTCCGGTCGAAGGCGGCTATCTGTACGATTTCCATTACCCGAACGTGGTGGATTTCAAACGCGCGGCGACGGTGGCGTACCACACGGTACTGGCTCATGCCAGCGCTGTCAGAGCGTTTCGCGCCGGGCACCACTCCGGCGACATCGGCATTGTGCTGAACCTGACGCCGTCTTATCCGCGCTCGCAACATCCTGCGGATGTGAAAGCGGCACACCACGCGGATTTGCTGTTTAACCGCAGTTTTCTCGACCCGGTACTGCGCGGCGAGTATCCCGCTGACCTGGTGGCGCTGCTCAAAGAGTACGATCAGCTCCCCGCCTGCCAGCCGGAAGATATCTCGCTGATTGCAGAAGGGAAAATCGACCTGCTCGGCATCAACTATTACCAGCCGCGGCGGGTAAAGTGCCGGGACAGTGCGGTCAATCCCGATGCGCCATTTATGCCAGAGTGGTTGTTTGATTATTACGAAATGCCAGGCCGTAAAATGAACCCGTATCGCGGGTGGGAAATTTACGAGCCAGGTATTTACGATATTCTCACCAATCTGCGTCTGAATTATGGCAACCCACGCTGTTTTATTTCTGAAAACGGTATGGGCGTCGAGAATGAAGAACGCTTTATTGAAAACGGACAAATTAACGATAGTTATCGTATTACCTTTGTTCGCGATCACCTGAAATGGCTACATAAAGGAATCAGCGAAGGCTGTAATTGTCTTGGTTACCATATGTGGACATTTATTGATAACTGGTCATGGTGTAACGCATATAAAAACCGCTACGGTTTTGTGCAATTAGATCTGGCAACTCAGCAACGCACTATTAAGAAAAGTGGAGAGTGGTTTGCCGCCACCGCCGCGCTTAATGGTTTTACTCAGGAATAATGATTATGGTCGCACTTGAAGAAGCGGTAATGGAAATTATCGTCAACGCCGGACAGTCGCGTAGCTTGTGCTTTGAGGCACTGCGCTCGGCCAGGGAGGGCAATATTGAAGAAGCCCGCAGCCTGCTGCGCGAGGCCGATGGTTATTCGCGCCAGGCGCACAAAATGCAGACGCAATTGATTGAGCAGGATGCCGGTGAAGGCCGTCAGCCAATGACGTTAATTATGGTGCATGCCCAGGATCATTTAATGACGTCATTACTGGCCCGCGAATTATCTGAAGAAATTATTCAACTGCATTCATTATATCGACAGTAATAAATGGAGAATTGATTACGGTAAATCTTAATTAATCTGTACCCGACTCTACAAAATAAATATTAGTTTTTGGTGATGGCAATATTTTTACCCTGCCAGCGCAGGGTAACTATTGTCTGCGAATAACTTACTAAATTGAGATAACCATGAGAATAAATAAAATACTTCCAGTGGCGCTGGCGGTTACGGCCACCCTTTGCTCTGGCTCCGCCTTCGCACAAGAATTTACGCAAGAGCAAATCGATGCCATTGTCGCCAAAGCGGTCGATAAAGCGCTGGCGGAACGGCAGGCCAAAATGGATGCCGCCATCAATAAAAAAGCAGATGTCATTGTTGAACCACAAACCACCGCCCAGGAGCCGGATAAAGCCATTCCTTACGGCGTGAAATTCAGCGGCTATGCCCGCTACGGCGCGCACTTCCAGTCTGGCGATCAGAAATATGTCGGCGTCGATGGTTCCTATAATGGCGCCTCCGCCATTGGTCGTCTGGGTAACGAAGGCAACGGCGGCGAGTTCCAGCTCTCCAAGGCATTCAGAGGCGATAATGGCGCGATCTGGGACGTTAACGTCATGTTCGATCACTGGGGTGATGAAGTTAACCTGAAAAAAGCCTATGCCGGGGTAACCAACCTGCTGGCCTCGAACCCGAATGCTTACTTCTGGGCGGGGCGCGACTTCCACCAGCGTCCGCAACAGGGCATCAACGACTACTTCTGGATGAACCATGATGGTCAGGGCGCCGGGGTGAAAAACTTCGATATTGGCGGCGTACAGTTTGACGTAGCTGCCGTGGCGGCCGTGGAATCCTGTAGCCCGGAAGTACTGGAGGATGAAGCCAACCCATCACGCATCACCTGTACGGGCAGTTCGAACGTTGGGGATAAGGGTAACTATGCCGTCACCTCGAAAATTCACGGCATGAAGGTCGGCCCGCTCGATCTGGAGATCTATGCCAACTACGGCTTTGATTCCAAAGCGATCGAAAGCGAAGACCGCCTGCGCGCCTGGCAGGGCGGCGTGGTGCTGAGCCACACCTATGACCACGGTGTGAACAAAGTGATTGCCCGTTATTCCGATAACGCGGACAACAGCGTATTCAACAAAACCGACGATCTGACAGCGATTTACGCCAGCTTCGAAGGCAACTACAAGTTCAGCCAGCAAACCCAGGTGGAATACCTGCTGGCCTTCCACGATTACGATAACAGTGCCAACAAAGCCGATAACCGCCGCAACTATGGCGCGATTATTCGTCCGATGCACTGGTGGAACGATGTCCATTCAACCTGGCTGGAAGCCGGTTATCAGCGCGTCGACTATGACAATGGCGGCGATAACCACGGCTGGAAACTGACGCTGTCGCAGAACATCTCAATTGCGATGGGGCCGGAATTCCGCCCGATGCTGCGCTTCTACGTAACCGGCGGCGAAGTGGATAACAAACGTACCGCGCGGGTCAATGGCACCGACGACAGTACGCTCGATTCGTTTAACGTCGGCGCAATGTGGGAAGCCTGGTTCTGATGTAAAACCGGAGGCGGTCACCCTCAGCCGCCTCCGGTTAATCTCTGTACATGTGTTATGATGCGCGCCTTATCAATAAGCAATCAGCATGACAGAGTTGGGTTAAAAGATGGGTTCCACAAAAAAAGGGATGCTTTATGTACTGGCAGCCGCGGTGTTATGGGGCAGTTCCGGGGTTTGCGCGCAGTACATCATGGAGAAAAGTCATATCCCGTCACCGTGGTTAACCATGACGCGGCTGCTGTTTACCGGCATCATTTTGCTTACGCTCTCTTTTGTGCACGGCGATAAAATTTTCGCCATCCTGAAAAACCGTAAAGATGCCATCAGCCTGCTGATCTTCTCACTGTTTGGCGCGCTGACCGTACAACTGACCTTTTTGCTGACCATCGAAAAATCCAACGCCGCTACCGCCACGGTACTGCAATTTTTATCGCCCACGATCATCGTGACCTGGCTTGCGCTGGTGCGTAAAGCACGCCCCACCACGCCGGTTGTTACGGCGATTTTCACCTCACTGATGGGGACTTTCCTGCTGGTGACGCACGGCAATCTGACGTCGCTGTCTATCTCACCGCAAGCGCTGCTGTGGGGGATCGTTTCGGCGTTTTCCGCCGCGTTCTATACCACTTATCCCTCGGCGCTGATCGCCCGGTACGGCACACTGCCGATTGTCGGCTGGAGTATGTTGCTGGCAGGGCTGATGCTGGCGCCGTTTTTTGGCGGGCAAGCGGAAAGTGTGGCGGTAGATGGGCACCTGCTGATGGCGTTCTTCTATCTGGTGGTGATCGGCACGGCGCTCACCTTTAGCCTCTATCTGAAAGGCGCGCAGATGATTGGCGGCTCGAAGGCCAGCATTCTGAGCTGCGCGGAACCGCTGAGCAGCGCACTGCTCTCGGTGGTACTGCTTGGCGTTGCTTTCTCTTTACCGGACTGGCTTGGCACGCTGTTGATTGTCTCGTCGGTACTGCTGATCTCCTGGGATTCGCGCCGCAAAATGCGGCTCGCCAGCGCCTCGGCGTGACATTCTCCGATGGCGGCAACGCCTTATCAGGCCTACGCGCTGTGCAATACGCGAACACTCTGACCGGGTAAGCGCAGCGCCACCTGGCGAATTGTGGCGTTTACGCTTTTACCCGCACCTTCGCCGCCACCAGCAGCGCGGTCAGCAGCATCAGGCTGCCAGAGAGCACCAGCGGCGACAGCAAACCATAATGGTCCAGCGCGAAACCACCAATCGCCGCACCGCAGGTATTGGCAAGCTGAATCACCGCCACCTGAATGGAACCGGCTTTTTCCGCCTGATCGGCAAGCGTGCGGGTGATCCAGGTTGACCAACCCACCGGCACCAGCGCAAAACCCAGCCCCCAGACGATGGCGATCCCCGCAGCAACGACTTTATCGCTGCCCCACAAAATCAGTACCAGCGCACTGACAGCCAGCGTCAGCGGTGCAAGGGCGAGCGCCATTTTGACCGAACGCTTCATCACCACCGAAGAGAAGGACGTCCCGACAAAGCTGGCGATACCAAAGCTCAGCAGCACCAGCGTTAAGCCATCGACGCTAAACCCGGCCAGGTTCATATATACCGGACGAATATAGGTAAAGAACGAGAACTGCCCGGCGAAGACCATAAAGATGGCGATCATGCCCGCCAGTACACCAGGGCGTTTGAGCAGGCCAAACATATTCTCGTGATGTTCGGTTTTGCCCGGCAGCGACGGCAACGCCCGCCACACCCAGAGAATGCAGATCGCTCCCATCAACGCCGCACCGTTAAAGACATTGCGCCAGCCGATAATGCCGCCGAGGAAACTGCCCAGCGGCGCGGCGATCACCAACGCAATCGACACTGCGCCAAAAATCACCGACAACGCTTTCGGCACGGTACGCATCGGCACCAGACGTATGGTCAGCGAAGCCGACATCGCCCAGAAACCGCCGAGCGCCAGCCCCAGACAGGCGCGGCCTGCCAGCAGCAGCGTAAAGTTAGTAGCAAAGGAGACCAGCAGGCAAGAGAGGGTCAGCAGTACCGCAAAGGCGATCACCACATAACGCCTGTCGGCGGCGCGGATCACCGTCGTAATAAACAGGCTGGCAAACATAGCCACAAACGCGGTTACCGTGACCGTTTGCCCGGCCACGCCTTCGGAAACGCCCAAATCCAGCGCCATTGGCGTCAGCAGGCTCACCGGTAAAAACTCCACGGTGATCAGACAGGCAACGCAAAAAGCCACCGCGAAAACGGCTGACCAGTTAGGACGGGTTACCGCGTCCGGTTGCGCCACAGTTTGCTCACTCATTTGTCACCTGCTTAGTTATTCGTCGTGAAGGTCGCGCAGTGTAACATTCATCATCTGTGACGCAATTAACAATTCGGCAACTCATTTTATGATGGGGATCAGTGCAGCCAGTGGACGCCCTCTTGCGGGATAAACTGGGCGTTATAACGCAGTTGGAAGTTGTTCAGTTCGATGGTATCCGGCTCCAGCTCGCGTAAAAACCCGAGTGCCAGACGCACCTGCGCATCGGTTATCGGCGCGGCAAGCCGCGCTTTTTGCATCAGCCGGTGCCAGTATTGCAGGTTCTGTTCGCTGCTATCGACAATGGAAACCTGCCAGATCAGCAGCACCTGCGCCGCATTTTGCAAATGTGCTTCATCCGGGCGCGCCAGGTAACTTAAGTACTCATTGCCCGCCGTTTTGCCCATCTGATCCATCATCGATTCCACCGGAACGGGTTGAATGTTAAGCCGGTCGGTGAGACGGCGGATCGCCCGCCGGGAATCAGAGGTTAACACTCTGAAGCCAATCACAAAAACAACCACCAGCGTTGCCAACATCAACCAAATCATACCTGCTCCCGGTGCGTAAAAGAGGCTCATCATACGGGGAAATCCCCTCTGACGCACAGCCGTAAAAACAGCCGTAAGCCGACAGTTAATTATCGGCTTACCGGGCGCTTCGCATAAATAGCGCGATTACTCGAAGAACAGCCCCAGTTTGTTAAACACGCCCGGATCGCTCTGGTGACGGATGATTTGCACCACATCTTCCAGTTTGTCGATCTGGCTTATCATCTGCTCCAGCCGCTGGTCGTTGGCAACCTGTAGCCAGATGCGGCTCTGTTCGCCATTTTGTAGCGGTAAACAGAGAATACCTTCCACGTTGAATGCTCGGCGCGCGAACAGCCCGCAAACATGCGTCATGACGCCCGGATGGTTACGCACGGTGAGTTCGAGAATGACGTTATCAGTTGTTTGCATGGCTTATTCCCCCACCATTTCTGTATTTGCCGCGCCCGGCGGTACCATCGGATAAACTTTTTCTTGCGGGTCGATACGGACATGGATCAACGCCGGGCCAGGACGGGCGATGATCTCCTGCAACGCGGCCTGCGGATCGGCTGCGGCGTTTAAATCACACGTTTGCAGGCCGAAACCTGCGGCGATCTGCATAAAATTAACCATCCCCGGATAGGTTGCCGCAAACACGCCAGATTTATAAAACAGGCTCTGCTGCTGGTGAACCAACCCCAGTGCTTCGTTGTTCATCAACACTATCTTCACATCGAGGTTATTCTCTGCGGCGGTGGCCATTTCCTGAATGTTCATCATCAGGCTGCCATCGCCGGAGAAGCAGATAACTTTGCGATCCGGGTTCGCCAGCGCGGCACCAATGGCGGCAGGGAGACCAAAACCCATGGTGCCCAGGCCGCCGGAAGTCAGCCACTGACGCGGGCGGTTAAGCGGGTACGCCTGTGCCGTCCACATCTGGTGCTGGCCCACATCGGTCGTAATAATGGCGTTATCATCAACGCAAGCCGCAACGGCGTTGATCAGACCGTAGTGGCTCAGCGGATCGCCGCCCTGCGGAATGGCGCCCGGAAACTCGCGTTGCAGTTGCTCAACCGTGTTACGCCAGGCGTGGCGGGAGTGCGCCTCAACGTGCGGGATCAGCGCGTCAAGCACTTCGCCGACATCGCCCTGGATCGCTACATGCGCCTGCTTCACTTTGCCCAGCTCCGCGCGGTCGATATCGACATGGATAATTTTGGCATTCGGGCAGAACTGCTCTGTTTTACCAATTGCCCGGTCATCAAAACGCGCCCCAAGCACCACCAGTAAATCCGCCTCTTGCAGGATAAAGTTGGTGCTGCGTGCGCCATGCATCCCCAGCATGCCCAGCGACAGCGGGTGTTGCTTCGGCAGCATGCCGAGCGCCATCAGCGTCATGGTGGTCGGCAGGTTGGCTTTCTCCGCCAGATGACGAATCTGCTGCGGCGCATTGATTACCCCGCCACCGAGATAGAGCACCGGACGCTGCGCGGCATTGATCATCTCTGCGGCTTCGCGCACCGCCTGCGCATTCCAGGCCGGGGCCGGGGTTTTGTAGCCAGGTTCCGGCAGTTCGCTCAGGGTGATTTCCGCCGTCTGCACATCTTTAGGAATATCTATCCACACCGGGCCAGGGCGGCCGGACTGCGCAATGCGAAACGCATCGCAAATTACCTGCGGCAGTTCGGCGATGTCACGCACCAGGTAGTTGTGTTTGGTGATGGGGATAGAGATGCCGTAAGTGTCCACTTCCTGAAACGCATCGGTGCCGATCATCGAGGCGGGTACCTGGCCGGTAATGCAAACCAGCGGGATGGAGTCGAGGCGCGCATCGGCGATGGCGGTCACCAGGTTGGTCGCACCCGGCCCGCTACAGGCCAGACATACCGCCGGTTTACCCTGCGTACGCGCCATGCCCTGCGCAATAAAACCTGCGCCCTGCTCGTGGCGCGCCAGCACATGGCGAATCTGTTTGCTCTGGCTGAGCGCGTCGTACAGCGGCAGAACCGTACCGCCAGGAATGCCGGTTACCGTGGTGATGCCCTGTCGTTCCAGTAAATGAACAATCAGTTGCGCGCCAGTGTAGCGCGTGGGTTGTGATGTGCTGCCCGAACTTGCCATGCTCCAGTCCTTTTCTTCTGGGCCAGCTTTCCGGAGGGGGTTAAACGAAAAACCCCGCCGGTTTGCGCCGGCGGGGTTTTGGAATCGTGTGTTGTTCCGGACCCTACGGCGCATTGCCGACGACCACCACCACACGCACGACGACCACCGCGGCGTTATGCGCGGTTTTTAGTAGGTTCATCGACATTGTGGAAGCGTTCATTAGGGACCTGTCTGTCATGTAATTAACAGGATTTATACAAACACAGGATTTCGTCGCCGACAACTGCTTTTTACGCACCCGCAGAAAACTGCGCGGCGGATCACGTTTGGTTATGCAGCCGCTGAAAACAAAAAACCCCGCCGGAGCGAGGTTTTTATACAGTTTTTTGCGGTTGGTGGCCGCAAACACACTGCGTTACGTCAACAGTGGAACTATACGCGGAAACAGGCCGCCGCGCAATTTTCAGGCGTTTTTTCCCGCATTGAGTATGGATCAAGGTCAAAATTTCGTCCAATAAATACTGTATATATAAACAGTGTTAATATATACTGACCTTGCTAATCAGTGTGCAGGGGCCGCAATTCTACGGCGCAAACAAGTCCTGGCTGAAACGGGTGGTGCCGTCAGCGCCTTAACCCCTAAGCGAGCACACTGCGTTACGCCAACAACACGGCTGACAACAGGCAGCGGAAAGGTAAGCCAGCCGGTGCTCCTGAACCAGAGGAGACGCGTATGAGCGGAATGGAACTGTTTATTCTGATCCTGAAACTCATTGTTGCTTTGTTGCAACTGCTTGAAGCTGTCCTGAAATTCCTGCGTTAATTCAGGTTCAAGCCGCACCAAAGAGGGGCGGGCAACCGCCCCTCTTTAACACCGCTAATCTGGTATCCGCTGCGGGCGGCATGTTACATTTTGTTGACAACTCACTCGCCCGGGCCACCATGACACTCTCCGTTTTCTGCATTTTGCTATTTGCCGCTCTGCTTCATGCCAGCTGGAATGCCATTGTGAAATCCGGCAGCGACAAACTCTATTCGGCAATTGCCGTCAGCGGTTCCGCCGCGCTGATCGCGCTGATTTTGTTACCTTTCTCGCCACAGCCGACGCTCGCCAGCGTGCCTTATCTCGCCGTCTCGTGCGCGTTGCAGGTGGTTTACACCGTGCTGGTGGCAAAAACGTACCAGGTTTCGGATATGAGCCAGACCTATCCGCTGATGCGCGGCACCGCGCCCCTGCTGGTGGCGCTTATCAGCGTACTGATCCTCGGCGATTCGCTTTCTGGCGTGGCGTGGGGCGGTATTGCCGTGATCTGCCTGTCGATACTGGCGATGGCGTTTAACGGACGCACGCAGTCACGCAAAGGGATCTGGCTGGCGCTGATTAATTCGGGGTTCATCGCGGGTTACACGCTGGTCGATGGCACCGGCGTTCGTCTTGCCGGTTCTGCGCTGGGCTACACATTATGGACCTTCTTCCTTAACGGTTTTTGCCTGTTGTTGTGGGCGATGCTGGCGCGGCGGCAAGAGGTGACGCGTTATCTGGTCGCCAACTGGAAAAAGGGCATTCCCGGCGGCATCGGCACCATGGGCTCTTACGGCCTGGCGCTGTGGGCGATGACGCAAGCGCCGCTGGCGGTCGTCGCTGCGCTGCGCGAAACCTCAATTCTGTTCGGCGCTCTGATTGCGTTTGTTCTTCTCAAAGAGCAGGTTGCCGGGCTGCGGATTGTTGCCGCCTGTGGCATTGCCGCCGGTGCGATACTGCTGCGCCTTTCCTGAAACTTACTGGCAACAAAAGTTGCCGAATGTTGTCTATAAAACCTGCCTGTCTCCCTCCTGTCTTTGCACCGGATAATTGTGGTTCTGTCATCTGGCTGTGCTAGATTTCTCCGGCATTAAGGCTGTATTGCAGCCATATATTCTTTAATCCTCCATTTTTTAAAAGTAATCATCGACATGAAAAGGCAGAGAAACGTCAATTTGTTATTGATGCTGGTGCTTCTGGTGGCTGTCGGGCAGATGGCGCAAACCATCTATATCCCGGCGATAGCGGATATGGCGCTCACCCTGAATGTTCGCGAAGGCGCGGTACAAAGCGTCATGGCTGCATATCTGCTGACTTACGGTGTCTCTCAGCTCTTCTATGGCCCGCTGGCGGACAGAGTCGGTCGCCGCCCGGTGATCCTGGCCGGAATGAGCATCTTTTTGCTGGCGACGCTGATCGCCATTACCACGCACAGCCTGTCGATGTTAATTCTGGCCAGCGCCTTACAGGGCATTGGCACCGGCGTGGGCGGCGTGATGGCGCGAACGCTGCCGCGCGATCTGTATGCCGGTACGGAACTGCGTCACGCCAACAGTTTGTTGAATATGGGGATTTTGGTTAGTCCGCTGCTTGCGCCGCTGATCGGCGGTGTGCTGAATACGCTGTTTAGCTGGCGCGCCTGTTTTATCTTTTTGCTGGTGCTGTGCCTGGTCGTCGCCTGGAGTATGGCGCGCTGGATGCCGGAAACCCGGCCAAAAGACGCGCCGCGCATCCGCCTGCTGGCCAGCTACAAAACCCTGTTCGGCAACGGCGCATTTAACTGTTACCTGCTGATGTTGATTGGCGGTCTGGCCGGGATTGCGGTCTTTGAAGCCAGCTCGGGCGTATTGATGGGCGGCGTGCTGGGCCTGAACAGCATGACGGTCAGCGTCCTGTTTATTCTGCCAGTGCCAGCGGCCTTTTTCGGCGCGTGGTTTGCCGGGCGGCAGAACAAGCGCTTTACTTCGTTGATGTGGCAGTCGGTGATCTGCTGCCTGGCGGCCGGTCTGATGATGTGGCTCCCGGGCATTGTCGGGGTGATGAATATCTGGACGCTGATCGTGCCCGCCGCGCTGTTTTTCTTCGGCGCCGGAATGCTGTTCCCGCTGGCGACCAGCGGCGCAATGGAGCCATTCCCGTTTCTGGCGGGCACCGCGGGCGCGCTGGTTGGCGGGTTGCAGAACATCGGCTCTGGCGGCCTGGCGTGGCTCTCTTCACAACTGCCGCAGAACGGCCAGTTTAGCCTTGGGATGCTGATGACGCTGGCGGGGCTTTTAATTCTGTTGTGCTGGCTGCCGCTGGCGACGCGTTTTTCTCGCCATGAACCGGTGATTTAACCTCATGATGGCCCGGCCTCGCGTCGGGCTTGTCGCACTCCGGCGCAATCATCATTTTCAATAACGGCTCCGGCCCTGGCCGCCATGCGCCCTCTTCGCCGTCATAAAATTGCGTATCGGTATTGATCGCATAGGGAATTTTCACCTTATTCAGTTCGCAGGCCATAAAACGGGCGAAAGCCATTTGTGATTCGGTGGGCGCATTTTTAATGGATTCGCCTACCGCCCAGCCGCCAACCCAGCTGGCATGCCCGGATTTCTGCTGCCAGCGCACCGCTGTATTAATCCGCGCGCGAATGGCGGCTTTTTCCGCCGCCGTGCCCGATGTCCACGGATATTTACCGTTATTTTTCAGTGGCCCCCACGGGAAAATGTGCCACTCGGCCAACAGATAGTTCTGGCTGTGTGGCGGCAGTTTCAACGAGGAGAGATCTTCCGGCGCGGCGCGCATACGCGGGGCAATAAAAATCATGCGTTGAGCGTCGATATCATGCAGGGTGCGCACGACATTTTCATAAGCGCGATTCAGGGCGGGCAAATCGCGGTTAAGTTTGTCAGCCGGTTCATAAATCACATCAAAACCGAGCATAGGGTGCCCGGTACCGAAAAAATTCGCTACCGTTGACCACCACGCCACCAGTTGCGCTTCGTTTTTGGCGTCCGGATCGGCTTTGAAGCTGTCTGCCTGATAGGCAATTACCGGAATCACCCCATACTGTTCGCATGCCTCCACCAGTTTACGCAGGTGGATCAGCCGCGCTTCCGTCATATTATCGGCAACGCGAATGCGTACATGGCGGATACCAGCGTCGTAGAAATCACGCACAATCAGCGGGTCGAACTCGCGGATACCCCGATCGGTACGCGCCCAGTCGACATCCATCCCCACCCCCAGCTTTTGCGCATATTGCGCCGCCGTCAGCGGAGTATCAGCGGCAAACACAGAGGTTCCCGCCAACAGCATAACAACTGCAATCAGTGGTTTTAACACAGTTGACCTTGTGAAAATCAGGGATGAATACATGTATTTAGCATGCTTGCGTTTACACGTGTAGCAGCAAAACGTAATAAATTCTCAAAACCGCGACCCACTTGCACCGCTAGCGGATTCCTGTTTTCTTTAACGCTCCGATTCTTACGAAAACGAACCGATGAAAAACGCCGACATTCAGAAACTCATCCAGCAGTTTCCGCTTATAGAGCAGTTGATCGCGCTGAAAGAAACGCAGTGGTTTAACCCTAATAGTACCTCCGTTGCACGCGCTTTGCCGCATGTTGGCCTGACACAACAGGATGTTAGCGAGGCCCACGCGCGGCTTGCCCGCTTCGCACCGTTCATTGCGCAGGCTTTCCCGGAAACGGCGGCAAGCCGCGGCATGATTGAATCTGACGTGGTTCCGATTCCGGCAATGCAGCGCCGCCTCAGTCCGGATATCACCGGCGAGCTGTGGCTGAAAAAAGACAGCCATTTGCCGATTTCCGGTTCTATTAAAGCGCGCGGCGGCATTTATGAAGTACTGACCCACGCGGAAAAACTGGCTTTCGCCGCCGGATTACTGACGCCGGATGACGATTACAGCAAACTGTTGTCGCCTGAATTTGCCCGTTTCTTCAGCCAGTACAGCATCGCCGTTGGCTCCACGGGAAATCTGGGGTTATCGATCGGGATTATCAGCGCGCGGCTTGGTTTTCACGTCACGGTACATATGTCAGCCGATGCCCGGGCATGGAAAAAAGCGCTACTGCGCAGCCACGGCGTAAACGTGGTGGAGTATGCCGAAGATTACGGCGTGGCCGTTGAACAAGGGCGCAAAGCGGCGGCAGCGGATGCGAACTGCTTTTTCATTGATGATGAGAACTCCCGCACCCTCTTTCTGGGCTATGCCGTCGCCGGACAGCGCCTGAAAGATCAGTTCACACGGCTTGGCAAAGTGGTGGATAACGCGCATCCGCTGTTTGTCTATCTGCCGTGCGGCGTGGGCGGCGGGCCTGGCGGTGTCGCCTTTGGTCTGAAGCTGGCGTTTGGCGACGCGGTACACTGTATTTTTGCCGAACCAACGCATTCTCCCTGTATGTTGCTGGGCGTGTATACCGGGCTGCATGACGGCATTGCGGTGCAGGATCTGGGGATTGATAACCAGACGGCGGCCGATGGTCTGGCGGTCGGGCGCGCTTCCGGCTTTGTCGGACGGGCAATGGAGCGCCTGCTGGACGGCTTCTACACCGTTGATGACAACACACTTTACCAGCAACTCGGCTGGCTGGCGCAGGAAGAGGGCATTCAACTGGAGCCGTCAGCGCTGGCGGGAATGTCCGGGCCGCAACGGATTTGCAGCAACAGCGGCTATCATCAACTGCACGGCTTTAGCCCTGAACAACTGGCGCAGGCCACCCACCTGGTATGGGCCACCGGCGGCGGAATGGTGCCCGCCGATGAGATGGCGCACTATCTGGCGAAAGCCCGCTAAATCAGCCGCTCCGGCGCAGCCAGGCCATCAGTTCGACAGGGGAGCGCCGTTGGCGCAGCAGATCGCGCATCACGCGCATATGCGGCGCGCTGTGGCTGAAAAAGCGGTGATAACCGTGGCAAAGCGCGCTTCTTCCCTCAACGATGCGGTGCTTCGGGCAGTCGCCCCGGCAAAAACGCAGCATGTCACAACGCAGGCAGACTTCGCTGAGGCTGGCTTTTTTACTCTGCCCAAAAGCCGCTGCTTCATGGCTGGCGTTGAGCGTTTTAATCGGGATCTGATGCAGATTGCCCAGCCGGTAATCCGGGGAGACATAGTGATCGCACTGGTAGAGATCGCCGTTCGCTTCCAGCGCAAAAGCGTGGCCGCAGGTCTCGCCTAAGCTGCACATTTGCGACGGATAGCCGCTCCAGACGCCGAGCGTGGAGTCAAATAACTGCACGTAAACGCGGCCAATATCTTCCCGCACCCACAAGTCGAATATCGCGGTAAGAAAGTTTCCCCAGGCTTCGCCGCTGACCGATTCGGCAGACAAGCGCCCCTGCGCGTCCAGCTCCACCAACGGAATAAACTGCAAAAACGGCGTACCAAGCGCACGTAAATAGCGATACAGGCGCTGCGGCTGCTGGCTATTGAGATTATTGACGACGCACAGCAGGTTGTACTCGACCTGATGTTTATTCAGCGTCGCAATGGCATTAAGGACTTTCGGGTGTGATGGTTTGCCGCTGCGGTTCACACGGTAAGCATCATGCAAATCCGCCGGGCCATCGATGGAAACGCCCACCAGCCAGCCGTTGTCATGAAAAAAACGGCACCACTCCTCATTCAGCAGAATGCCATTCGTCTGGAAGGCGTTTTCAATACGTTTGCCATTGGCGTGCTTTTTTTGCAGGGCAGCAACGCGCTGAAAGAATTCCAGCCCGCAGAGCGTCGGTTCGCCGCCCTGCCAGGCAAACGGCACTTTTTCGCCCGGCTGGGCGTCGATCTGCTGGCGAATAAATGCCTCCAGCGTGGTGTCATCCATAACATTTTGCTGCGGTTTTTCGAGGTAAAAACAGTAGCGGCAGTTAAGGTTGCAGCGTGAACTGGCGGGCTTAGCCATAACGTGGCAGCCTGGCATGCAAACATCCTCACAAGATAAGAATAAGCTGACGGATATGCGTTACAGCAAACAGTAATGCGAGGGAAAGCACCGCGAGGGAGATCAATAATTTGTCACGTATTGCGCCGGGTAAGGCGAAATCGCTTTTATTGACGTCCATTAAGATACGCTTATGGGTATAGCGCCAGAGCAGTAACGCTGCCAGCGCCAGAATGATGAGCGAGATCCAGAAAGGCATGCCCGAATGTTGCCAGTTATGCCTGACGGCCAGCGCCATCAGCGCGCCGTAGCCGAACAGCGTGCGCAACCATGCCAGCGATGTCCGTTCCGGTTGCAGACCAGGATCCGTTTCGCGCCGGGCTTTGCGGTTATCCGGCATAGAACACCAGCACCATCACCACCAGCGCAACCGCCAGCAGCGCCACGCTTATTACCATCAGCACGCGGGTATAGGGCAGATCTTCTTTCAGGCGCATCGCTTTTTCATTGCGCAGCCAGCGCAGATAGCCATAGAGCGCCAGCGCGCCGGAGAAGAGACACAGCAGCAGCGCCAGCACTTCACGAATCAGCGGCGTGGCAAACTGCGGCGCTAACTGGTCCAGCCCAACGCCCGCCGCGAGAAACCCCAGAGCAGTGCGGATCCAGGCAAGAAACGTGCGCTCATTCGCCAGCGAGAAGCGGTAGTCCGGCGCTTCACCGACGCGGGAAATTTTCATCTGTTCTCCTTCCACGTTGATAACCTTGTCGGCATTACCCCTTCTTGCAACGGTAAAGGGAAAAACCGCTCCGGCCAGGCCTTCAAAGTAGCGGATAAACTGACGCTTTTCGACTCTTTCGCGCAATGGAAAGCCGGCACCCTGACGGTGCCGGACAGGAGAATTAATGCAGCGGCGGCCAGTACGCTTTGTTCGCTTCCAGCAGATCGTCGAGAATCGCTTTCGCCACCGTCGCACTGGGCACAGTTTTCGACAGTGTGATCGCCTGCCACAACTTCTGGTAGGAGCGCTGTTCCCAGGCATCAACCACCAGTTTTTCCACCGCCACCTGCTGGCTCATCAACCCTTTCTGGAAGTGCGGAATATCACCGACCGTCAGCGGTTCCGGGCCGTTTTTCCCCACCAGACAAGGAATTTCTACCATCGCATCGGCATCAAAATTATGAATGGCGCCATTGTTCGGCACGATCAGCAGCATGCGCTCCTGGGTGTTGAAGGCAATGGCAGTAGCCAGATCGACAATGTAAGAGGCATGTTCGTCAATCTCCAGCTCACCGGCGGAAGACTTCCCGGCAGCAATAATCGCCCGGCAAGCGCCAAACACCTGCTTCTCACGATGATCCATCACCTCATTGGCACGCGTACGTTCCGGGTTACTGTGAGCAACCACGTAATCCGGGAAGAAGTAATACTTCAGATAAGTGTTTGGCATGGTATCCGGGTCGAGCGCCTGCACATCTTTCGCTTTGGCGAACGTATCGTTCCAGCTTGCTTCGGTATGTGCGTTATCCGCTGGCGGAACATAACCGTGTTTCGCCACATATTCGCGCAATTTCGGCATCAAATCGTTACCGTTCAGATCTTCAATTGATGTCCACCAGCCGAAGTGGTTAAGCCCATAGTAGCGTACCCGCATCTCTTTGCGGTCTTTCAGACCGACAATTTGCGCCATCCGTCCTTCAATGCCGATAGGCATATCGCAGATGTTAAGGATTTTGGCCTGCGGGCGCAGGCGACGCGTGGCTTCTGCGACAATTGCTGCCGGGTTGGAGTAGTTAAGCATCCACGCATTGGGTGAATATTTTTCCATATAATCAACCAGCTCCAGAACGCCGCCGATAGAACGCATACCGTAGGCGATACCGCCAGGCCCGCAGGTTTCCTGGCCTAATACACCGTGGCGCAGCGGGATTTTTTCATCTTTTTCACGCATCGGGTATTTACCGACGCGGATATGCGCCATCACAAAATCGACATCGGTAAAGGCCTTTTGCGGGTCGGTGGTGTAGCTGAATTCAATCTCCGGCGCCTGCTCCTGCAGGATAATTTTGCAGGCTTCGGCGATGGTTTCCTGGCGCGCGCCATCGTTGTCATAAAATTTCAGCGCCCGCAGCGGGAAGCGATCGCGGTTTGCCAGCAACATCAAAACGATACCGGGGGTAAACGTGCTGCCGCCGCCGGCGATAACCACTGAAAACTGTTTCATGATACTGCCTCCGTCATGGTGGATGGTTCATTGGTCAAAGGGGTTTTCATCAGGGATTCAAGCTGGTCGCGCAGCAGGGGAACATGCAGGCCGACAATCACCTGGATGGCGTTGCCGCGTCGCACAACACCGTGCGCGCCCAGCGCTTTAAAGACGTCGTCGCTTTGGGTTTTCGCCGTATCGACCAGCGTGATGCGCAGCCGCGTCGCGCAGTTATTGACGCTTTCGATGTTTGCCGCACCGCCCAGCGCCTGCAAAAATCCCGCAGCCTGGCCCAGCGAGTCTTTCGCTGCCGCCGTGGTTTGTCCGCGCGCTGCTTTGTAATCGGCCTTGCTGTAGAGTTTGATTTCACTCTCTTCCCGGCCGGGCGTTTTCAGGTTTAAGACGGCGATCAACGTGCGGAAAACGACGAAATAGAGCGCGGTAAAACAGAGGCCGATGGCAATCTGGGTGAAAACCGTCGCAGCATGGTTATGGAACATCGGGATCCAGTTTTGCGGCAGAAACTGGTCGAGCAGCCCACCGCCCATATTGCCCACCACACCAAAGCTATACATTACCGTCGCCATCGTCGCTGCCAGTACAGCGTGAACAGCAAACAGCAGCGGGGATATAAACAGGAAGGTGAATTCCAGCGGTTCAGTAATGCCCACCAGCACAGCCGTCAGCGTTGCGGGGATCAGCAGTCCCGCGACTTTGACGCGGTTTTCCGGCGCGGCGGTATACCAAATCGCCAGCGCGATGCCGATGGAGCCAAACACTTTCGAGTTACCATGCAGGGCAAAGCCGCCTTCCGGGAACAGAACTTTTAGTGGTTCGGTACTCTGGCTGAATGCCTGTAGATGTTGCGCCCAGTACATCTGAATACCGCCTTCCACCGCCGCCGGGCCGAAGATAAAGGGGCCGTAGACAAAGTGGTGCAGCCCGGTCGGGATCAGAATGCGTTCCAGGAAAGTGTAAATCCACACGCCCAGCGCCCCGGCAGAGCGCAGAAAAGTCTGCAACGATTCAATGCCAAGCTGCACTTTCGGCCAGCCCAACAGCGTCAGCCAGGCGCAGGGGATCATCACCAGGAAGGCGATAATCACCACAAATGAGGTGCCCTGGAAGATGCCGAGAAACACGGGCAGCGGTTTGTCGAAAAAGCGGTTATGGATGGCGGTGACAATGCCGGAAATCGCAATCGCCCCGATAATGCTGGTGTCGAGAGTTTTGATCCCGGCAATCAGCGTTAAACCGCTGCCCGCCGTGGGTTCAATGCTAAAATCGACGCCAAAAAAGTGACCCCAGGTCATTCCCATGGCGTTAATGAAGTAATTCCAGGTCAGAAAACTGATCAGCACCGCCAGGCAGGCTCGCCCTTGCGCCTGTTTTGCCAGCCCAATCGGTAAACCGACGGCGAAAATCAGCGGCATATTGCGAAACACCGCCCAGCCGCCCTCTTCGATGATATGGACACATTGCGCAAACAGATTGTCGGGTGCGGTTAATGTCGCACCGACAAACAGGGGATTACTCAGCATGATGGCAATACCCACCACCATACCGGCG
This sequence comes from Kosakonia radicincitans DSM 16656, assembly GCF_000280495.2. Classification (NCBI taxonomy): domain Bacteria; kingdom Pseudomonadati; phylum Pseudomonadota; class Gammaproteobacteria; order Enterobacterales; family Enterobacteriaceae; genus Kosakonia; species Kosakonia radicincitans. Next base: position 14,374 of record NZ_CP018016.1, on the reverse strand, counting down.
AACGGGAAGAGCAGCACCGGTGTGAACATAGCGCCGCCGAAGCGTTGTATTTGACTGAGCATCATAGAATCCTCATGTAACAACTTGTAGGGGGTAGAGGCCTTGTTGGTTTTTTGTGGACCTGTGAGCAGCATAAGAAGTCGCCGCCGCGCCAACATGGCGCGCCGCTGCGATTCGTGATCGCTTTCATGGTTTTATTTCACGTGCTCAGGTCTACTTTTCAGGCAAAAAATGGACATATTCAGAGGCAATGTTCCCGCTGACGGGGGCAGAGAGGTCTACAGGTGATCTACAAATCTATTGCTGAGCGATTACGCCTGCGGCTCAATTCATCGGATTACAATATCGGCAGCCCGTTACCGGGCGAAAAGGCGCTGGCGCTGGAGTTTGGCGTGGCGCGAATGACGATTCGCAAGGCGGTTGATCTGCTGGTGGGCTGGGGATTAGTGGTACGCCGTCACGGCAGCGGGACATTTGTCGCACGCAAAGATGTTCACCATGAAACCACCAATCTGACCGGGCTGGTAGAAGTGCTGCGCCGACAGGGCAAAGAGGTGCAGAGCCAGGTTTTGCAGTTCGAAGTGATGCCGGCCCCGCCAGCCATTGCCAGCCAGTTGCGCATACAAATTAACGAACGGATCTACTTCTCACGGAGGGTTCGCTACGTAGAGGGAAAGCCGCTGATGCTGGAAGACAGCTATATGCCGGTGAAGCTGTTCCGTACGCTGTCGCTGGGGCATCTGGAGGGGTCGAAATTCGATTATATCGAGAAGGAGTGCGGAATCACCATCAGCGGTAACTACGAGAGCCTGACGCCGGTGCTGGCCGATAAACAGGTGGCCAGCTTGCTGAACGTGGCGGAACAAACGCCGCTGCTGCGTATTACTTCACTCTCCTACAGCGACAGCGGCGAATTTCTTAACTACTCAGTGATGTTCCGCAACACCAGCGAGTATCAGGTGGATTACCACCTGCGCCGTGTTCATGCCGGAACGCCATTAACCCATCCCCCAGAACAGTACCGCCAGAAGCTGTGGGGTGATAATACGTAAAAACATCACCAGCGGATAAACCGTCGCATACGAGAGTGCCGCCGCGCCACTGGTGGCATGCAGGCCGTTGGCAAACGCCAGCGCCGGCGGATCGGTCATCGACCCGGCCAGCATGCCGCAGAGGGTCAGATAGTTCATCTTCGCCAGCATTCGCGCCAGTAAACCGACGGTGATCAGCGGAATGGCGGTGATAAGAATGCCATAACACATCCATTTCAACCCATCGCCCTGGGTCAGCGTGGCAATAAAATCACCGCCCGATTTCAGCCCCACCACCGACAAGAACAGCACAATGCCCAGTTCTCGCAGCGCCAGGTTCGCACTGGGCGGCATAAACCAGTACAACTTGCCGATCGTACCAATTCGCCCAAGAATCAACGCCATAATCAGCGGCCCGCCCGCGAGACCCAGCTTCAGCGCTGCCGGAAACCCTGGTATATACAACGGCAACGATCCCAGCAGAACGCCAAGCCCAATACCAATAAACACCGGCAGCATTTGTACCTGCTGCAACTTGTGCTGGGCATTGCCGACCTCGTTAGTCACCGCTTCGATTGCCGCCGGACGCCCGACAAGATTAAGGATATCGCCGAATTGCAGGCTGGCATCGCTGCTGGCTACCAGCTCCACACCGGCGCGGTTCAGGCGGGAAATCACGACGTCGTAGCGCTCCTTGAAGTGCAGATCGCGGATTTTTTTCCCCAGCACTTTTTCGTTGGTTACCACCACGCGTTCGACGCGCAAATCCGTGCCGCGCGTCGACAAAGAGGTATCAACTTCTTTGCCTATCACCAACTGCGCGTTATGCAGATCCTTCGGAAGCCCCACCAGATGCAACAAATCTCCGGACTGAATCAGCGTGCCCGGCGAGGGCACCATCAGTAAATCATTCCGTTTGAGACGCGAGCAGATGATTTTATCGCTGTTAAGAATGGGAACGTCCTGAATCGCCATATTGTTGAGATTCGGGTTTTCCACGCGGATATTGATGGTGCGGATCAGTGAAGTGCCATTGCTGAGCGTTGCGTCGTGCTGTCGCGCCTCTTCATCGACATTAACGCGAAACAACACGCGTAGCAGCCACATACTGAGCAAAATACCGCAAATACCAAACGGATACGCCATGGCGTAGCTCATCCCCATCTGGTCGAGCTGCGGGCCAGGAATGCCTAAATCACGCAGGATTTGCTGCCCAGCGCCAAGCGCTGGCGTATTGGTGACCGCACCGGAAAAAATCCCCAGCACCACTGGCAGCGGAATGGCAAAAAGTTTATACAGAATGGTGGTGACAAGACCGCCGAGAACAACGATTAAAACAGCGAACAGATTCAGGCGCAGGCCAGAAACGCGTAAAGAAGCGAAGAACCCCGGGCCCACCTGGATGCCGATGGTATAAACAAACAGGATCAGGCCAAATTCCTGCACAAAAAGCAGTATCTGACCGCTTATAGTGATACCCAGTTTATCTAAAAGGTGGCCGACAATTATCCCGCCAAACAGCACACCGCCAATACCGAAACCCACACCGCGGATCTTCACATTGCCGATCCACAATCCGACAACGGCCACCAGCGCCAGTACGCTTACCGTTAAGGCAATATCACTCATGATCTTTTCCCTGTACATGATGACTGCAAGGAGTTTGGCAGAACCCGTAATAGCTGTATAGGTTACCCCTTACACAGTGTATGGAATTTATTTGCCTCAGAATGTGGCGAAGATTGCACCAGCAGAAAACCGTTGCCCTGAACAAAAGCACACCCTTTTACCGACACGGGCGGAAAAAACCGAGCGCCTGCTAAGCATTCCGGGAATGTCAGACACAACAATAGGTTATGGCATGGTTAATGCAAAAGCCCACTTTTGTTAAAAACAGGGGGCGGCATGACAAATACAACACTGACTCACGTAGTGGTTACCAGCCAGAAAAAGTGGACCCAGTTAGCGCTGGGCTTGCTGTGTATGATCTCCATCTCCAGCCCGCAATATGTCTGGGCGCTGTTTACGCGCCCTTTTATGGCAAAGCTGAACGTTCCGCTGGCGGAAATTCAGCTCACCTTTTCCCTGTTGATCATTTTGCAAACCTTCTTCTCACCTTTTCAGGGGCGATTGATCGATAAGTTCGGCCCGCGCAGGTTAATTGCCATTGGTACTGTGCTGAGCGGCGTAAGCTGGATGCTGACCTCAACCATCAGTAGCCTGAGCGAACTTTATCTCTATTACGGCGTGCTGGGCGGCCTTGGCACCGGGATTGTTTACATCGGCGTGGTGGGTCTGATGGTGCGCTGGTTCCCGGAAAAACGCGGATTTGCCACAGGGATGGTGGCGGCGGGCTATGGCATGGGCGCGATTCTGACCACCTTTCCGGTCACACAATCGCTGGCCGCGAAGGGGTTGGAAAACACGCTCTGGCAGTTCGGGCTGGTCATGGCGGTCATTGGTTTTATTGCCAGCCAGGGGCTACGCGCGCCGCAAACACTCAACACGCAGGAGAGCAACAGTAGCCTGGCGATGAGTGATAAAAGTTTTTCTCCAGGAGAGATGCTACGCAAGCCGCTGTTCTGGCTGATGTTTGTGATGATGACCATGATGTCCACCTCCGGGCTGATGGTCACTTCACAGATGGCGATTTTCGCCGAAGATTTCGGTATTACCGCAGTGACCGTAATGGGCGTGGCGGCGCTGCCGCTGGCGATGACCATCGACCGCTTTATGAACGGGCTGACGCGCCCGGTGTGCGGCTATATTTCTGACCGCATCGGTCGCGAAAATATGATGTTTATCGCTTTTGGCCTGGAAGGCTGTGCGATGGCGTTGTGGTTGTTGTGCAAAGACGATCCGCTGCTGTTTGTTTTGCTCTCCGGGGTGGTTTTTTTCGGCTGGGGCGAGATTTTTTCACTTTTCCCCGCCACGCTAACCGATACCTTCGGCACGCAGCATGCGACAGCGAACTACGGCTGGCTCTATATTTCGCAGGGGATTGGTTCCATCTTTGGCGGGCCGCTGGCGGCGCTGATGTATCAGCAAACGGGAAGCTGGAATCTGGTGTTTGGCTGCGCCATCACGCTTGATATTCTCTGCGCGCTGCTGGCCTTTTTCGTGCTCAAACCCTGGCGGCAGCGTTTTTTGCAGCGCGTTCACGCATAAACAATAAAGGCTCCGTATGCGGAGCCTTTTGTTCTGCAGCCGTTAGCTATTTAACGCCGGTCGATTGCTGATGGCAATCCGTTGCGGCGCCGCGCTTTCCGGCACGTTACGCAGTAGATCGATATGCAGCAAACCGTTGGCAAAGGTCGCGCCGGAGACTTCCATAAAGTCGGCCAGCGTAAAGCTCAGGCTGAACGGCTGTATCACCAACCCCTGATGCAACCATTTCGGCTCGTTGGCCGGTTTTTCCGGCGTGCCTTTAATGGTCAGGCGGCTATTTTCCAGCTGAATATCCAGCTCTTCCTGGCGGAAACCGGCCAGCGCAAGGGTGATGCGGTAGTGGTTATCGTCGCCTTTCTCAATGTTGTAAGGAGGGAAAGACTGCTGTTCAGTGGTGCTTTGCAGGGCGTTAGCCAGTTTGTCGAAGCCAATCCACTGACGAAAAATCGGGGATAAATCATAGTTACGCATGAGTGTTTCTCCTTCTAAGAAGCGAGTGAATACCTGCGAGCGCAATGGCTCACATATGCCCCCTGTCGGCGAGCATGTCGGGACCGGGCCGCCAGTGGCAACCCGGAACAATTAGTTAATTTCGATGCGACGCGGTTTTTTCTCTTCCGGGATCACGCGTTCCAGATCGATATAGAGCAGGCCGTTCACCAGGTTGGCGCCATTGACGTGAATATTTTCCGCCAGCTGGAATTTGCGTTCGAAGTTGCGCTCAGCAATGCCCTGATAGAGGTAAGTACGCTCTTTTTGCTCGTCACTGTGGGAGCCTTTCACCACCAGCAGGTTGTCCTGCGCGGTGATTTCCAGTTCGCTCTCAGCGAAACCGGCCACAGCAATGGCGATGCGGTAGTGGTTTTCATCCACTAATTCAACGTTGTACGGAGGGTAACCGCCATTGCTCTGGTTCTGGTTGTTTTCCAGCAGATTAAACAGACGGTCAAAACCAATAGCCGAACGATAAAGCGGGGAGAGATCGAAATTACGCATACTTAAAAGCTCCTGAAATCAGCGAGATTTTTCCATGCCTTCCACAAGGAACAGGCCATTACCGTAACCCAACACCCTTCCGGCGTGTTTCTTGGTTACATTCCTAAAATATGGCTGACGGGTCTGATTTCAAGGGTGGAATACCGACTTTTTTTTGCACTTTCTGGCGCAATGCATAGACTGGGATCACAGCACAAAAGGACAAAGTGCGAGTACCGCCACAGAGCGGAACCCGAATGCTATCCCTTTCCCAAAAGGGAGGCTATAACCGCCTGAGTAGCATTCAAACTACAAACAACGATGATTAATCGATGATGAAAACAACGCTTATAGTTTCTGTTTTGCTCTACGGAATGATGTTGTCAGGTTGCTCAAGCGTCATGTCGCATACGGGCGGCAAAGAAGGGGTTTATCCTGGAACGCGCGCCAGTTCGGCCATGCTTTCCGATGATGAAACTGGCATTGGCACCAAGTCGCTGGTGGTACTGGATATGCCTTTTACCGCTGTCATGGACACCTTACTGCTGCCGTGGGATCTCTTCCGCAAGGATGATTCCATCAAATCACGGGTTGAAAAGAGCGAACAGGCAAACCTGGCGACCAACTCGGTGATCCCGCCAGCGCCCATGCCTGCTCCCTGATTTACAGTCGGGTTTCCGTCATCCACAGCTGGCGGAAGCCTTCCACCTCTTCCATCCAGGCGATCAGCTTCCCGTCTGGTGAAAACACCACGGCATCGGCAGACGGTGGATTTACGTGATCGGATGTCAAAAAGGTGATGTCACCGCGCCCGGCATCGCATAGCGCAATGCGGTTTTCCAGTACAAATCCCAGCGCCTCGCCGGAGGGATGCCAGTTAAAGGCCGACTGGATACCACCGGCAGTAAAAGTTAACTGGCGCGGTTCACCGCCGTCCGGGCTTATCAACCACAACTGCACAATACCGCGCTCATCACGCATCAAAAACGCAATCTGCGTGGCCTGCGGATTGCTGCGCACCCAGTGGCGCGGCACATTTACTAAGCCAGGATAACGGCGTTGGTGAGTGAATGTCAGACGCTTTTGCACCACGCCTTTTGGCGGCGCGGGCAGAGTTTGTTCGCTGCCCGCCAGCGGCGCATCACCTGCGGTTTTCCAGCCTTGTTCATCGCCAGGCAGCGCGACAATAAACAACTCCGGCACTTTTTCACCGCCTGTCGAAAGCGTATCGCCGATGAACGCCAGCCTGTCGTTGCCAACCCATCCCTCTTCGTAAGCACGATTGATATCGTCGCTGCCCGGCACGGGCGTGGATGTTGTGCGGCTGATCAGTACGCACCAGTGGCTGCCGCCATATTCACGCGGATGTGTGCAGGGCGGCGTTACCGGGCCAAACGGCACCGCAACGCCGACATTACGCAGATCTTTTGCCGGAGAAAGCGCATGCATAACGTGGTCGTTATAGGTAAAGCTGACGTTTTCACCATTCGGGCTGAACACATGCACGTGCGTGCCGCCGCGCAGCGCGCCCGGCGTGTAAGGCGCGGTGATATCCAGCGCATCCAGATTCCGCGTTACGCCCTTTTCCGTAATAACGCCCCGGCGATGGTGAAAATCATACTGCCAGTTGTCGTCAGGGTTTTCCGGGCCATGGATAAAAACATATTTTTCCGCCTGTGGGCTGACCGTCACCACACCAACATGCGCGCCGTCCGTTGCCGTATACAGCACTTCAACCTCACCACTGTGCACATTGACACGCTCAATGGTTTTCCCGGTAAACGATGCGCCGGAGGGGCGAACATCGAAAACCAGCCACTGGCTGTCTGGTGTCCAGCTATGAATATTGGTCAGTTGATGGTGACGCGCAGCGAAGGTGAGTTGTTTCATTAGCGGATAAACCCGGAAGCGGAGTAAGCGCTTCAGAGTAATGGATCCGAGGGGAAATGACTACGATTCGGAAAGCCACAAGCAAGAGCAATGCGCTCCTGCCTGCGAGAATCGCTTAGTTCAGGGCAAATTTCTCGATGGCGTAAGCAACGCCGTCTTCAAGGTTGGATTTGGTGACAAAGTTCGCGATTTCTTTCACCGATGGAATGGCGTTATCCATCGCCACACCCACGCCAGCATATTCGATCATTGCGATGTCGTTTTCCTGATCGCCAATCGCCATGATCTCGTCCTGCTTGATATTCAGCGCCTCGGCAAGGGATTTCACACCGGTGCCTTTATTGACTCGTTTATCCAGTATTTCGAGGTAGTACGGCGCACTTTTCAGCACGGTATACTTCTCTTTCACTTCCTGCGGGATGCGGGCAATAGCCTGATCGAGGATCACCGGGTCATCAATCATCATCACTTTGAGGAACTGCGTTGCGGGATCCATCTTTTCTGCCTCGCAGAACACCAGCGGAATCGTTGCCACGTAAGATTCGTGCACCGTGTAGTAGCTGATGTCCCGGTTTGCGGTGTAAAGCGTATTGCGATCAAGGGCGTGGAAATGAGAACCAACTTCGCGGGAGAGTTTCTCCAGGTAGCGGTAATCATCATAGCTCAACGTCGTTTGCGCTACCGTGCTGCCGTCAATGGCGTTCTGTACCAGTGCGCCGTTGTAGGTGATGCAATAATCACCTTCCCGCTCCATATGCAGCTCTTTCATGTAGCTGTGAACGCCCGCATAGGGTCGGCCCGTGGTCAGCACCACGTTAATACCGCGCTCGCGCGCAGCGGCGATAGCATTTTTAACGGCGGGAGAGATGGTGTGATCCGGCAGCAGCAGCGTGCCGTCCATATCGATTGCAATAAGTTTTATAGCCATGAGATCCCCAGATGAGATTTTTCAGGACCCATGCTAACGCGATTCCGCTCAAAAAACAGCAGCGCGACGGGGTGAAAAGGGGGACAGGAAGGGGAACCGGGATTCCCCTTTTTCGCCATAAAACGGAGGATTCAGCCTCCAGGCCTGATAAGCGCAGCGCCTCAGGCGCTTTTCGCCGGGTGGCTCTGCGTTTACCCGGCCTACAATTCGGCCTGTAAGCCGTTAAATATCGATATTCGCCGCTTTCAGGGCGTTCTCTTCGATAAACGCACGACGCGGCTCAACGGCATCGCCCATCAGTGTGGTGAACAGCTGATCAGCAGCGATGGCGTCTTTCACGGTCACGCGCAGCATACGGCGGCTTTCCGGATCCATGGTCGTTTCCCACAGCTGTTCCGGGTTCATCTCGCCCAGACCTTTATAACGCTGGATAGCGAGACCGCGGCGGGACTCTTTCACCAGCCAGTCCAAAGCCTGCTCAAAGCTGGTGACCGGCTGACGGCGCTCGCCGCGTTCAATAAAGGCATCATCTTCAATCAGGCCGCGCAGTTTTTCACCCAGCGTGCACAGACGACGATATTCGCCACCGGTAACAAACTCGTGATCCAGCGGATAGTCGGTATCGACGCCGTGCGTACGCACGCGAATGATCGGCTCGAAGTGACTCAGCGCACTGTTTTCACGTACATCAAACTTCCACTGGCTGCCGTGCTGTTCGTTCTCATTCAGCTCGGTAACCAGCGCGTTCACCCAACGAGACACTTTCTGTTCGTCGGAAAGATCGGCTTCCGTCAGCGTCGGCTGATACACCAGCGCTTTCAGCAGCGTACGCGGGAAGCGGCGCTCCATTCGACCGATCATTTTCTGTGCAGCGTTATACTCGGCAACCAGTTTTTCCAGCGGCTCTCCGGCCAGAGCTGGTGCGCTGGCGTTGGCGTGCAGCGTTGCGCCGTCCAGCGCAATGGCGATTTGATACTGATCCATCGCATCGTCATCTTTAATGTATTGTTCCTGTTTGCCTTTCTTCACTTTGTACAGCGGCGGCTGAGCGATGTAGACGTGACCACGCTCAACGATTTCCGGCATCTGACGGTAGAAGAAGGTCAACAGCAGCGTACGGATGTGCGAGCCATCGACGTCCGCATCGGTCATGATGATGATGCTGTGATAGCGCAGTTTGTCCGGGTTGTACTCATCGCGGCCAATACCGCAGCCCAGCGCAGTGATAAGCGTCGCCACTTCCTGCGAAGAGAGCATCTTGTCGAAGCGTGCTTTCTCAACGTTGAGGATCTTACCTTTCAGCGGCAGAATCGCCTGGTTCTTACGGTTACGGCCCTGCTTCGCAGAACCGCCCGCCGAGTCCCCTTCCACTAAGTAGAGCTCGGACAGCGCCGGGTCACGCTCCTGGCAATCAGCCAGTTTGCCCGGCAGACCGGCCAGATCCAGCGCGCCTTTACGGCGGGTCATTTCACGAGCTTTACGCGCAGCTTCACGGGCGCGCGCCGCATCAATAATCTTGCCGACCACGATTTTCGCGTCGGACGGGTTTTCCAGCAGGTACTCAGCCAGCAGTTCATTCATCTGCTGTTCAACCGCCGTTTTCACCTCAGAGGAGACCAGTTTATCTTTGGTCTGCGAGGAGAATTTCGGATCCGGCACTTTTACCGAAACCACAGCAATCAGGCCTTCACGGGCATCGTCGCCGGTGGCGCTGACTTTGGCTTTCTTGCTGTAGCCCTCTTTATCCATGTAGGCATTCAGCGTACGAGTCATCGCCGCGCGGAAGCCAGCAAGGTGAGTACCGCCGTCGCGCTGCGGAATGTTGTTGGTAAAGCAGTAGATGTTTTCCTGGAAGCCGTCATTCCACTGCAATGCCACTTCCACACCGATACCGTCTTTTTCCGTGGAGAAGTAGAAAATGTTCGGGTGGATCGGCGTTTTATTCTTGTTGAGATACTCAACAAACGCCTTGATGCCGCCTTCATAGTGGAAATGGTCTTCTTTGCCGTCGCGCTTGTCGCGCAGGCGAATAGAAACGCCGGAGTTGAGGAAGGACAACTCACGCAGGCGTTTCGCCAGAATTTCATATTCGAATTCGGTGACGTTGGTGAAGGTTTCATAGCTTGGCCAGAAACGCACCATCGTACCAGTCGATTCGGTTTCACCGGTGACCGCCAGCGGAGCCTGCGGCACGCCGTGCTCATAAATCTGACGGTGGACTTTGTTGTCGCGCTGGATCACCAACTCCAGTTTCTGCGACAGGGCGTTAACCACGGAAACACCTACGCCATGCAGACCGCCGGAAACTTTATAGGAGTTATCGTCGAACTTACCGCCTGCGTGCAGAACGGTCATGATCACTTCCGCTGCGGAAACGCCCTCTTCCGGGTGAATACCGGTCGGGATACCACGGCCGTCATCCTGTACAGAGACAGAGTTATCGCTGTGGATGGTGACGACAATGTCTTTACAGTACCCTGCGAGCGCTTCGTCGATAGCGTTATCTACCACCTCGAATACCATATGGTGCAGACCGGTGCCGTCATCCGTATCGCCGATATACATACCCGGGCGCTTACGCACCGCATCCAGCCCTTTCAGGACTTTGATACTGGAGGAGTCATAAGAATTCGACATCAACGTTTCTCGCTCATTTTATCTTGGGTTAATCCGTTATTTTACCCTTTTCCACGGTGAACATCTTCGAATTTTTGTCCGACATGTCCATTACGTGCTCGGCGCTGATCGCGCTGACAAAAACCTGTGACTGCGTGGCTTTTAACCGGCTGGCTAACAGGCCGCGCTTCTCGTCATCAAGTTCGGAGGCAAAATCATCTATCAGGTATAAACAGCGTCGTCCGCTTTCACGCGTTAAAAACTCGCCCTGCGCCAGACGCAGCGCGCACATCAGGAGTTTTAACTGCCCGCGAGACAGCGTATCTTCAACCGGCGCACCGTCCGCCCTGATGCGGAAATCCGCTTTATGCGGACCGTGAGCGGTGTAAGTCAGCATGCGGTCGCGCTCAAAATTGCGCTCCAGCACCTCACTGTAATCGGTCTCCTTTTCCCACCCGCGCTGAAACGAAAAAGTGAGGGAGAACTCCGGTAAAAACTGGCGGCAGGTATCTGCCATATCTTCCGCAATGGCGGCACTGTATTCGGCACGCCAGCGGCTTAGCTGTTCCGCCAGCGGGATCAACTCTTTATCCCACGGACGAAGCTGCGCATAGTGGCTCACCTGGCGCAATGCGGCGTTGCGCTGCTTCAGCAGGCGCTTGAGATTGCTCCAGGCGGTAAAAAAACCGCTCTCATTGTGAAAACAACCCCAGTCAAGGAACGCTCTTCGATATTTGGGGCCGCCGTTGAGCAAAGTAAACCCCTCAGGGGTGATGAGCTGCATCGGCATCAGCAGAGCCAGTTCAGCGACTTTGTGACCGTCGGTGCCGTCAATGCGCACCTTGCTGTCGCCGAGCTTATCTTTGGTCAAACCAATTGAGGTTTCTCGCTCTTCGCCCTGCAATCGCCCATGTAAAACAAAGGATTCCTGCTCATGACGAATAACGCGGCCGATTTGCAAACTGCGAAACGCCCGGCCATGACCGAGCGTGTAAATAGCTTCCAGCACGCTGGTTTTACCACTGCCGTTGGCGCCGACGAGGAAATTAAAGCCGGGAGATAATGCGAGATCTGCATTCTCAATATTACGGAAATCTTTGATCAGTAATCGGGTTAGCGACATGATTTACTCATCACCAGGGCGTTATCGTCGCAGTTAGTCTGGTTACGGCCAGCGCACAGCAACCGGAGCGTACTGAAGTACGTGAGGATTGCGAGCACTGCCCGGAGCCAGAATAACAAGTAAGATAGCCCGATACTTTTCTACAAACGCATTGGCATGACGACATAGGCCGCGCTTTGACTGGCCGCATCTTCAATCTGCACGCTGGAAACTGAATCCGTCAGCAGAATACGTACGTTCTCGCACTTCAGCGCATTCAGTACGTCCAGCACATAGCTGACATTAAAGCCGATTTCCATTTCGCTGCCAGCGTAGGTGACGTCGAGAAACTCTTCGGCTTCTTCCTGCTCCGGGTTGTTGGCGGTGATTTTGATCTGGTTCTCACTGACATACAGACGCACACCACGGAACTTCTCGTTGGAGAGGATCGCCGCGCGGGCAAATGCCTGCTTGAGCGAATCGCAGCCAGCTTCCAGCGTTTTGTCAGGATTCTTCGGCAGAACGCGACGATAATCCGGAAAACGGCCATCAACCAGTTTGGAAGTGAAGATGAAATCACCGACGTGCGCACGAATATTGTTGCTGCCAATCTGCACGCGCAGCGGCGTATCGCCACCATCAAGCATACGCATCAACTCAATCACGCCTTTACGCGGCACGATCACCGAATGGTTCGGCAATGATTCGCCAATTGGCATCGAACAGACCGCCAGACGGTGGCCGTCAGTGGCCACGGTACGCAGCTCTTCGCCTTCGGTTTCAAACAGCATGCCGTTTAAGTAGTAACGTACGTCCTGATGCGCCATGGAGAACTGTGTCGCTTCGATCAGGCGCTTCATCGTGGCCTGCGGCAGCGTGAACTCCACTTCGCTTTGCCAGTCGTCCAGATTCGGGAAGTCCGCAGCGGGCAGCGTGGATAGCGAGAAACGGCTGCGCCCGGAACGGATCAGCATACGCTCGCCTTCCAGCTGCACGGCGATTTCCGCCCCTTCCGGCAGACCGCGACAGATGTCGAAGAATTTACGCGCCGGTACCGTGGTTGCGCCCTGTTCATGCGGCTGAACCAGCGCAACGCGCGCCACCATCTCCATTTCAAGATCGGTGCCGGTCAGCGACAGCGCGCCTTCAGTAACCTGAAGCAGCAGATTACCGAGAATAGGCAACGTCGGGCGACCGCCCAATGGGCCGCTAACCTGTTGCAGCGGCTTTAATAAATGTTCACGTTCAACGGTAAATTTCATAGCGTCACGAAGATAATGTTCTGATTAAATTGGAAAAATCTTCTTTGATATCATGGCTTTCTTCACGCAACTGCTCAATCTTACGGCAGGCATGCAGCACGGTAGTATGGTCGCGACCACCAAAAGCATCACCGATTTCCGGCAGGCTATGGTTAGTCAGCTCCTTTGCCAGCGCCATCGCCATCTGGCGCGGACGGGCTACCGAACGGGATCGACGCTTGGAGAGAAGATCCGCAACCTTGATCTTGTAGTACTCGGCCACTGTCTTTTGAATATTATCAATGGTGACCAGTTTTTCCTGTAGCGCCAGCAGATCGCGCAACGCTTCACGGACAAAATCGATAGTGATCGCACGACCGGTGAAGTTAGCATTGGCAATCACGCGGTTCAGCGCCCCTTCCAGCTCACGCACGTTCGAGCGCAGGCGCTTGGCAATAAAGAAGGCCACTTCGCCCGGCAGACGAATATCGTTTTCATCTGCTTTTTTCATCAGGATCGCAACGCGGGTTTCCAGTTCCGGCGGCTCGATCGCTACCGTTAAGCCCCAGCCAAAGCGAGATTTTAAACGATCCTCAACGCCATTGATCTCTTTCGGATAGCGATCCGATGTAAGAATGATCTGCTGATTGCCTTCCAGCAACGCGTTAAAGGTGTGGAAAAACTCTTCCTGGGATCGTTCTTTATTGGCAAAGAATTGAATATCGTCAATCAGCAGGGCATCAACGGAGCGGTAGTAGCGTTTAAACTCTTCGATCGCATTGTTTTGCAGGGCTTTTACCATATCCTGGACAAAGCGCTCGGAGTGCATATACACCACTTTGGCATTCGGCTTTCGCGCCACAATGCCGTTACCCACCGCATGCAGCAAGTGCGTTTTACCCAGACCTGTACCGCCATATAAAAACAGCGGGTTATAGGCACCACCGGGGTTATCCGCAACCTGGCGAGCCGCCGCGCGAGCCAGCTGGTTGGATTTACCTTCAACAAAGTTATCAAAGGTATGTTTCACATTAACATTGGAACGATAGGTCGGCTCTGCCGGCGCAGGAACATTGTCCCAGCCAGGACGCGCTGCCGGCGCTGCACGCTGAACGACGACCTGCGCCGCTTGTGCGGGCGCAGCGATTGTCGCAGGTTCTTTCAGCGACTGGCTGACCGGGCGGGAACCCACCTCAAAACGCAGCTGCGGGGCATCCGGGCCGCAGAACTCATTCAGCAGTCCATTGATATTATTAAGATATTTGTCTCTTACCCAATCGAGCACAAAACGGTTTGGCGCGTACAGTGCCAGCGTGTTATCGCTCAGTTCCGCCTGCAACGGGCGTATCCACATACTAAATTCTGTGGCTGGTAACTCATCCTGCAATCGGGCAAGACACTGCTGCCAAAGCGAAAGTGACAC